>CAWEZB010000057.1:0-17338 GCA_963813425.1 uncultured Bacteroidota bacterium | reverse complement strand
TTCGTCCAGGTCATTAGCGACAATGGCAAATACGGGGTGATACCTGCGCGTCAAAAGGCAATGCTTCCAGCGTAAGCGCACCATTACCATTCCATAAAATAGCGCTTTCAAGGTGTGTGGTTTTGTATTCGAGAGCGCCACTACGTTGCTCTTCGGTGAAGAGGTCTTCGTATGTTTTGGAAGCGTAATCTTGGTACTTGAGTGATTTTTTCTTCAGCATTGGAAGCTGTGAGGTCATGTCTATTTTTGCAGCAAACGGATATGCTTTTTCGTCAAGCGGGGGGTACCAGTTAATGATAAATTCACTTTTTCCGTTTTGGTCGAAATCTTTCACAAACATTGTGAGCGGCCGGGTTTTCGAAGCCGTGAATTTTGTATTTAGGCCCCAGTTTCCCAGGATGAAATCTTCGCGTCCATCCTTATTCAAATCGCTCTTTTCAATACAGGTCCACCAGCCTTCTGTATCGGGCACCGATACGGCTTCCATTAATGTCGTCCCAGCATTTTTAAAAACCGTGACTGGCAGCCAGTCACCCACTACAATCAGATCCTTTTTTGCATCGCCATCCACATCGCTCCAGACTGCATCAGTAACCATTCCCAGGCCTCCCAATGTTCGAGGGGTGATTTCGCTCCAGCTATTGAGCTCGTTTCGAAACAAAAAATTACGAGGTTTCAGCCCATAATTTCCGGGGATCACACGTGCGCCCATAAAAATGTCTTGATCTCCATCTCCATCAAAATCTTCTGCCACGATGCATGAAAAATTGCCAAACGCCCGTGGAGCAAGGTCCATTCTACTTTCGAAATTTCCCTTTCCATCATTCTGATAGTATCTGATTAAAAAATCAGTATTGTTTCCCCGGTGCTCATAGCCTCCGGAACCGATCAGGATATCCAAATCACCATCGTTATCACTGTCGAAGAGCGCGCCACAAGTGCTTTCCATAACGCTGTCTGCCGCAATCGCTTTTTGAACGGTCTGCTGAAATGTTCCTCCTTTTTGCTGGATAAACAATTTATCATCGTCATTCCTGGCCGTTAAGAGCAAAAAATCATCAAGCTTGTCACCATTCAAATCACCCACGAGTAGTTTAGGGGTTTCAGTTGACAACATTCTTGGCAACAGTTTTTCCTGGTTAAAATCGTTGTAACTATTTTCTTTGTGATTGTAATTGCCTTTTAGTAGAGCGCTAGTAACATCTTTGTAGAGTGAATCGCTTTTGACAAATGGTTTTACAAAGGTAGCCAGGGCCTCATTTTGATCCAGCACAATGGTTTGATTACTCCTCACGGCCTTCAACACTTGCATTTTCAGCGTCGGCCAGATCACGATCAGCGAGTCTGCCTGTGAAGCGTTACCAATTCCTACTACCAGGTTCGGTTCTGTCGAACTTTGAAAGCCGCGCGAAGGAAAATTCTGAAGTACCTGCTGCTGACCCTGCGTATAAACAATCACTTTGGCGCCAATGCCAAAACGGTTTGAATCACTTCCCTTGAACTGCACCTTCAGGTAATTAGAGGAAGAACTTTTTTCAGAATTATTCCGATACACAAAGCAGGGCATGTTCACGTTATTCACCACCAGGTCCAGGTCGCCATCATTATCAAGGTCACCATACGCGGCGCCATTACTAAACGATGGCTCTTCAAGTCCAAGTTCATCGGCAGAATTTTTGAACGTGAGGTTGCGCTGATTTAAAAATGCGTAGTTCGGTATTCTATTCGATTGAAGCATCGAAACAACGTCTTTAAAATTGAAGCGTCCTTTTTCGACAATTAGTTTTTTGATATTCTCTTTGTCTGACATGAAATCTCCGAAGTCCATCGAAGTGATCTCCTGATAAATGCCGTTACTAACAAAAATATCTTTCCATCCATCGTTGTTAAAGTCAAAAATGAGTGACCCCCAGCTCCAGTCGGTAGCCGCTACGCCAGCGATGAACGCTATCTCTCGGAAGTGCCCATCGCCAGTATTCAATTGAAGGCAATTTTGCAGGAAAGGATAATAGTAACTTGCCTTTGCTTTTGTATTCTCGAGGTGAAATTCATCAAATCGTGTTTGTGTCTTTATCCGGTAATTGTCTTGTGGCAGCATCTCGGTAGTGAATATCTCGGGAGCACCGTCGTTGTTTATATCGGCAATGTCTGCACCCATACTGGATCCGGAGATCATACAAAAACGGGACGGCAGCTCTTCTGAAAATTTTCCGGCGCCTGCATTGATATACAAGTAATCACGCTCCCAAAAATCGTTGCTGACGTAAATATCCGGAAGCATATCTCCGTTAACATCGCTGACTGAAACGCCAAGTCCAAAGCCAATGGCGCTTCCATATATGGCGGTTGCCTCGCTTACATCCGTAAAAACGAATTTACCGTTTGGATACGCTTCTTTCGGCGTGTCGTTCCTGAACAACTTATCACCGCCCTCCGGATCGCGTTCTTCCCGTTTCGTTTGGTTGAGTTCAATCTTGCTCGGATCCTTGACACTGTTGTTGAGGAGGTAACAATCCAGGTCCCCATCCTGGTCATAATCGAAAAAAGAAGCGTGTGTTGAGTAAGCGGGGTCTTTCAAACCAAAATCGGCAGCTGCTTCCCGAAAGGTAAGATTACCATTGTTCAGGAAAAGCTCATTTTCCCGGTTATCACCTTTTACATCACCTGAATTGCAAACATAAATATCGAGCCATCCGTCGTTATTGATATCCACCATTGTAACGCCGGTACTCCATGAGCGGGTGCCTCCAGTGCCAGCTTTTTCCGTGATGTCCTCAAAGTGAAAGCCCCCTTTGTTCAGGTAGAGCTTATTTTGGGTCATGTTAGCTGTTAAGTAAATATCCGGAAGACCGTCATTATTGATATCGCCAATGGATACACCTCCTCCATTGTAGTAATTCCTGTACGTCAGTACGTTCATACTATCAGTATCCTGGACGTCGTTCGAGAATGAGATGCCGGTTTCGTCCGGCTGCATGCTGGTGAATAATGTTTGTCCGGCCTTTTCATGATTATTCTGACATCCAAAAAGAACTGCGGCAAGGAGAAGGGAACAATATAGTTTTACCGGAACCACTTATCTGCTTTTTTACGATCGGAAATTAAAATCGGAAATTATAAAATTATAGGCGACTGTCATCCCCTTCCATGATGACAAAGAATCGCCAAATTGGAATCACGCCAAGTCATTCTGTCTTGGGCATAAAAAATAAAAGGCTGAAGAATCCTCAGCCTTTTATTGTTATAACCAGTCAGATCTGAATTAAAGAATCTTGATTAAAAAAACTCTTAGAATCCAGTGTTCTGTGTTAAAATTTGAACTCCGCCTACTTTGCTCAGCTCAAGCTGCTGCTCCAGGGATAGGGTACAACATATGGCGATCCTGGAACGCATTTGTGCTGGTGCTAAAGAAATCGCGTCTTGTTTTTTCTACGTCGATATATGCATTAATAACCTCCTTGGCGATTCCAAGACGTCTCAAGTCAAAGAAGCGATGGCCTTCCAACGCCAGTTCAAGTCGTCTTTCCAGCGTAATAGCATTCAGCGCTTCTGTTAGATTTGCCCAAGGGGCCGTGTATAATCCAACTTTGTACTTGGCCCAGGTGATTGCAGGGTCGTCCAGGTTTGTTGTGATTAAGGGTGAAGTTGCTGTTCCAGCACCTTGCGCACAGCCTCCAGCACGAGTACGTATTTGATTAACAATTGTCTGGGCCTTTGCATAGTTGCCATCACGCGCTTCTACTTCAGCCAGGTAAAGATAAACATCGGACAATCGCAGGATCGGAATGTTCAACGGGGTCAGGTGGGCTGTATTCCATCCGGAACCCTGGGCAGGGTCAGTCTTTAATCGAATAAACTTCTTGCCGCTGTATAGACCTGAATAAGATGGGCTCCGTATCCAACTCGTGGCATGAGTGCCCCAGTCAAGGAAGGGAACACCGTTGCGGCCCACTGTAAAGTCAAGCCGTGGATCTACTAAATCTGCAGTTCCCGGATTTTCATTCGAACTATTGTCATTCAATGGTAATCCCGCTGCATCTACCCGGTAGGCGTTCACAAGGTTCTGGGAAGGTTGATGGAAGCCGCAGCATCCGAACGGACTGCCGCTATGTGGGTATGTCAACCTGTCTGAATGGTTAGCGTTTTCACCACCACCTGTTCCATCATTCACAGAAGCCTGGATAGAAAGCAGGCTCTCGGAATTATTTTCAGTTGCCATTGTGAAAATATCGTGGAAACAAGGCGAAAGTTTATAGGCTGAGTTGTCGTACACAGCCTGAAGGTATGTTTTCGCATTGGCATAGTCATTGGCAAACATATATACTTTGCCCAGGTAACCTTGTGCGGCTGCTTTCGTAACACGGCCTTTGTCTGCTTGTGTTTCTGGGAGTAGTTCGATCGCATCCTTAAGATCCTTAACGATGTACGGAATCGCATCTTCTGTGTTTGGCTTTATTACTTTTGTAGGGTCATCCGTTTCGAAAAAGTACGGGATGTTTTTCCAAAACTTGTAAGCGTCAAAATGGTAATGCGCACGGAGGAAAAGTGCCTCGCCTTTGATCCTGTTTCTGTCGGTCTCAGATACATCAGTCGCCTTGGCGAGAATGTTGATCGTGCTGTTGGAACGTGCAACACCTTCATACAGCGTCGTAAACTTATTATTGAAGTAAACGTTCTGCGGGTCCCACTGAAACAGCTCGATTTGCATAATTTCACCCTGATCACCTAATTCTGATCCTTTGTATGCATCGTCGGAGGTAACACTTCCAAATATCCAGTTGCTCCCGGCGGTTCCCCAGGCAATACCACCTTGGTTGAACCAGCCGTCCAATATGGAATAGGCTGCAACCAGTTGAGATTCCACCCCAGCCTTATTGGCAAGGCTTGCATCGCTCAAAACTCCTTTTGGTTTAACATCCAAGAAGGAATCACTGCATGACCATGCGACAGCAAACAGTGAAAAGATAGTACCGTATAATATTCTCTTTTTCATAAGTTTCTTTGATAAAAGTTAGAATGTTGCATTTACACCAATCATATATACCCTTGACGATGGATAATTTCCAAAATCAAAGCCTGTCCACTGATCATTGTTCTTCCGGCCCTGACCATCTTGCTGACCAACGTTCACATTAGAAAGGTCCGGATCAATTCCGCTGTAGTCGGTGATCGTAAACAAGTTCTGCCCTTGTATGTAAACTCGCAGCTTGCTGAAACCGATGGATTTGCTAGGTGTTATATTGTAGCCAATGGAAACGGTTCTTGCACGAAGGAAGGAACCATCCTCTACATAGTAATCGCTTGGTACGCGGCTGTACGAATCAGAAGCATCCAGACGAGGGTATTTAGCACCCGTGTTTTCAGGTGTCCATGAGTCTGTCAGCCGGTCTTCTACTATGTTAGTATTAAACAGACGGAAGTCGGTGAATATTCTGTTGTAGTTGAATATCTCGTTGCCGAAAGATCCGTACAGGAACATACTGAAATCAAATTGCTTGTAATCTAATCCTATGTTAAATCCGAGGGTCAGGTTGGGGTGAGGCGAACCCGTAGGGCCGCGGTCGGCGTTGTCTACAATACCATCTCCAGTAATATCTTTAAACTTTATCCGGCCCGGAGCAGCGCCATCCTGTGTAGCATGTGCCGCTACATCATCAGCATCCTGGAAAATACCATCTGTCTGAAAGCCATAGAACGAAGATATCGGGTAATTCAATTGGTTGATATTTACCAAACCGAAACGTGAGTCAATTCCAACCGGGAAGAAGGAGTTGGAGCCACCGTCAATGTTCGTGATTTTGTTCTTGTAATGGGTCATGTTAAGACCAAGGGTAAGTCCAATCGCATTGTTGATTTGACTTCTCCAGTTAAGTGCAAGATCCCAGCCATTGTTCTCCATGGAAGCCACATTGGTGAATGCGGGCGTTGCAGCTCCTGCCGTTCCTGGCAGGGTTGCCTGAATAAGAAGACCTTCGATATCACGTGTATACCAGTCAAAAACAGCCGATAGTTTTCCGTTAAAGAGAACGGCATCAAGCCCGATGTTGGTGGATTTGTTTTCTTCCCATTCCGTTCCCGGGTTTCCGCGTTGTGTTAACGTAAAACCTGGCCGAACACCGGTGTTTGCACCTGTTATGTCGTATGCAGTACTGGCGGGATTACCCGAATACTGCTGGTACGCATTTCCTGCCTGTGCATTTTGATTTCCTGTCACTCCATATCCTGCTCTGATTTTCAGTTCATCCAACCAGGTGTTCTGCGGCATGAATGACTCTGAGCTAATGCGCCAGCCAACGCTTACGGCAGGGAAAACCCCATACTGTTTGTCGTATCCAAAATTAGAAGAACCATCACGGCGGGCAGTAACACTGACGAGGTATCGATCATCATATTCATAATCGATCTTACCGAAAATCGATGAGATTGTAGTAACCATACCGTTGCTTTGAACCTGGCGGCTTGCAAGGTCACCTAGCCCTACGTTAAGGAAACGGGCATCGAGGTCCGTTGTTACATAGCCGGATAACTGGCCTTGAAGGTTTCTGAAATCCGATTTATATGCTTCGTATCCTGCAAGGATCTTCAGGTTTCCTTTTCCAATGGACTTGTCAAAATTAAGGGTGTTGGTGAAAACCCAGTTTGTTGTATTTTGATTTTGCTCAAAAAAGCTGTTGGTTGTGTTAGGCTCAGAGTTTTCATAAGTTGGGAACACGAAATTCTGGAAGAATTGGGTGCGGTAGTCCACGCTGAAGCTTGTTTTAAAGTATAGGTATTCCGTGAAATTGAATTGTCCATAAAAGTTGGCCAGTACCAGGTTCTGTACTGTTGCGTTATTCTTGTTGCGTTCCAGCCAAACCACGGGATTTGTTCCGTTGCCCAAGCCAGTTGATTTTCCGTTTCCGGCACCGCCCCCAATGTCGCGCACCGGTACAATAGGTTGTGCCTTGATGATGTTGCTCATGACGTTCTGTTCCTGCTGATTGCCGCCTGGCTGATCTACGCGGCTTGTGCGGGCGAACGAAATGGATTCACCAAATTTAAATTTGCCAGCGGTAAATTGGCTATTAGCCCGCATAGAAAAACGTTCAAAACCAGTATGGTTCATCGTACCGTCTTGTTTGAAATAACCAGCAGATATGTTGAATGTAGAGGCTTCGGTTCCACCTGAAATACCAATGTCGTGACTTGTCATGTAGGCTGGCCCGAATACTTCATCCCACCAGTTGGTACCGGAAGGGTTTGAAGGAATAATCAGGTTAGTCGGGTAGCTGTACGGCCCTCTTGGCGTTGGATCCGTCGAGGAACGTGGAGACGCTTCAATTTCAGCCAGTGTAGCGTACGGTAAATTATTATCCTTTACGGGGAAAATAAAGTTAGGCATCTGAAATGTGCCGGTGCCACCATAAAGCGGTCTGTAATTTCCGTCGAAGGTCGGAGAAGCGGCAGCTTCCCTATATTCTACCTCTGCATAATCGCGCGGACTTTGCATGAGGAATTTGTCATATCCCTCAACAGGGGTCTGACGACCAACGTAGCCGTCATAGGTTACCCGAACTTTGCCTGGTGTTCCCTGTTTAGTGGTAATGATGATAACGCCTGCATTGGCGCGCGCTCCATAAATAGAAGCGGATGACGCGTCTTTCAATATCTGAACGCTTGCGATATCATTGGGATTCAATCCTGTTAATGCCTTATCGCCCTGAATCTGTACCCCATCAATAATAATCAGCGGATCGCTTCCGCCACGACCCATCGAGCTAAAACCTCTGATACGGATGTTTACTCCATCACCAGGGGCGCCGGATGTAGATGTGGTAACGCCAGAGGCTCTACCCGCCAGCTGCGTGCCGAAGTTCGAAGCAGCCAACGTTTTTAATTCGTCCACTTTCACTACGGTAACAGCGCCTGTAATATCTTTTTTGCGTTGTTCGCTGTAACCCGTTACAACAACTTCTTCAAGAGATGTTGCGTCGGGGGTAAGGGTAATATTAATTGCACTTCGATCTCCTACGGAAACTTCCTCGGTTCTAAATCCTATAAAGGAGAACACCAGTATTGCGCTGCCATCGGCCACGTTGATGGAATATTTGCCTTCAGCATCGCTGGACGTTCCGCTGGCAGTGCCTTTTTCGACGATGTTGACACCAGGCACTGGGTCGCCTGCTTCGTCAACAATTGTCCCCGAAACAGCAATACGCTGAGCATAAGACACTATGGAGAATGCCATCATGCTTATCATGAAGAACAATCTCAACAAGTTTGGGTAAAGTTTTTTCATTGTTTTTTTTGGGTTAGGTTCGAAGCAGGCTTTAACGCACAGTAGTGACAGGAATTAAATCGAGGAGAGCAAGAAACGGATCAACATGAATAAGAAGAGATTTTGAGCACATAGTCCATTTAAATCGATTGCAAACTAAATGAACATTAAAGAGAAGAACTTCCAGTAAAATTCGACGAAGGATTTTGAACAAAGTGCGCGGAAAATTTTTAGCGTGTAACGGTGTCTGTAAATGACTTACAATTTGTTTATAAAAATTCTGTGCTCATCGGCAGGGGTGTGGGCATCCTTGTTTCGCTTTTTTTTATTTTCTTAGAGAGGATTGCCTTATAATTAGCTTCGGGGCGACGACTACTTTTTCAACTACATAATTTCCGCCTTTTTTTTCAACAGCCAGTTGATCTATTAAAAGATTTGCTGCAATGGATCCCAGTCTTTCGCTGTATTGTTCAATCGTGCTGATAGCTGGGGTAATTTGCGCAGAAAATTCCTCGTTGCTAAAACCAACGATACCCAAATCCCGTGGTATTTTAATTCCGTTTTTGATTGCGACTTGCATTGCTCCATATGCTAAGAAGTCGCTGGCTGCGAAAATTGCATCAGGAGGTGTCTTCAGTTTAAGTAGATGTTCCATCGCAAATTCCCCCTCATTGCTGTTTGGTGCGCACTCGAAGATATATTCCTGCCGAAAGCGTAGCCCGTGTTTTTCCAATGCATGTTTATACCCTTCAATTCGTTTTGAAAATGGTCGGATGTGGGAGAAGCCTGCAAGGTGCGCTATTCGTTTATACCCCATCGATATCAGGTGTTCTACTGCAGCTACTGCACCTTGAAAGTCATCGATTGTGACTTCGCTCAAGCCTGATCGAGAGAACGTTCGATCAAACAAAACAACAGGAACGCGAGCTGCAACCTCCCTAAAAGGCTTGTAATTTTTAGTAGTAATCGCTATGGACGCTATTATTCCTTCTACTTGTGCACGAAGAAGATTTTGCAGTTGATTTCTCTCGAACTCAAAGGAATCACGGGATTGAACGATAATAACATTGTAGCCATTTGCCGTAACCTGCTCTTCTATTCCTTTTATTGCTGTGGAAAAAAAACTGTAATGAATGCCGGGCACAACTACTCCGATAAGCCCGCTCCTTCCTTTTCTCAGTCCTGTCGCAAGCGAGTTTGGAACGTAGCCAAGTTGAATTGCCGTTTTTATAACTCTGGCTTTAGTTTCGGCGCTAATTCGTGGGTGATTGCTAAATGCCTTTGAGACTGATGAAGGGGTTATTCCTAAATGAGTCGCGATGTCGACGATGGTAGCGTTTCTTTTCATCAATATCGTGCAAACTCCTTTTCGGACTTTTGGTTTTATCAAATAATCTTGGTCACATAACCGAATGTCAACAACTTGTATGCATGATCGGTTGATGCAAAAATAGAAGGGATAACCTATTGCTGTACAACTATGGAAGGAAATATCAGGAATTTTTGAGAATCTTTAGATGTTCAACACGATTTTCGGATTAAAGAAAACGCTTCGCTAGGGAACTTTACCAACAACATGCTCAAGGTGTAGATTTACTTTTTTTAGACATTTTGCAGTTTGACTCAGCGAAAGGTTGGGGTGGCCTGTAATCACAAACCCCAGCCTCACTGGTTTGTGAACAATTTTTTCGCTGCCAGTTTGCCTTCTTTTCATTTAGGGAACGGACGTAATTCGTTCTCCATTTTTAGACCGGCCGAGCCTTTTCGGAGTGAAGCAATATATTTTGCTTCGAAAATTTGTTGCTAAAATCACGATCACCATCCAGATTTGTTCAAACGTTTAACCAAAAAACATGGAAACAGTTGTATCATTTTAATTAAAATTGTATAATTGACACTTAATCCATCAAAATGCCTATTTCATCCTACTCAGATGATGAATTGCTTTCGGCCATTCGGCAGGATGATGAAAAAGCCTTTGCAGAATTATTTGAACGTTACTGGAAGCAAGTTCATACCGTGACGTACGCATGGGTCCTTTCAATGGATGCAACACAAGAGATTGTTAAAAATGTCTTCATCTCGCTGTGGGAGCATCGCGCAACACTTTCAACAAATCATTTGCCATCGTACTTTAATGCAGAGATAAAAAATTGTGCGTTGAATTACATTGCTTCACAACCCACCCATAGACAACGATTGGACTACTGTAAAAAGTTCATTGCTCGACATACCTATGTCGCGAAAGTTAACGAGTTGAGAAAAAAATTGGCCTTTTGATTTTAAAACTCAATAGAATTAAAACCGTAATGAAAATTTCATTACTTCAGGTTGCGTGGCTGTTGACGTTCAAAAAAATATAAAATAGAATTAAAAAGAAAATAATATGAAGTATTACATATTCGTATTCGGTTTATTATTGACAGGCTCGTGCTGTTTGGCTCAATCCAGTCAGATTGAAATTAAAGAAGATTTTAAACCGTCAATACTAAATCAGCAAGGTCAAGAGTATCCGCAGGTCAACTCGCAAGGGTATGCTAGATTCAAAATTAATGCACCTGCTGCTGATAGTGTTAGGGTGAGCTTGGGACTTCGCGGGCGAGGAGGTACAAAACTTATAAAGACAGCGGACGGTTTTTGGGTGGGCACCACAGCGGGACCGTTGGACGAGGGATTTCATTACTACAACGTTAACATTGATGGCGGGAAATTTAATGATCCCGGTGCCCTGAATTTTTATGGTTCTGTGCGTTGGGAAAGTGGGATAGAAATACCAGCACATGACCAAGGCTTTTACGCCCTTAAAGATGTACCTCATGGTAACGTTGTACAAATTCTCTTTCCTTCCAAGAGTACCAATACGTCACGCCGCGCGTTCGTTTATACGCCGCCCGGCTACGATAAGAATCAATCAACACGTTATCCGGTATTGTATCTCCAGCACGGCTGGGGTGAGGATGAAACGGCATGGAGTAATCAAGGACATGCTAACCTGATCATGGACAACATGATTGCCGAAGGCAAGATCAAGCCCTTCATTATTGTAATGACTTACGGAATGACGAACGATATTAAGTTCGGTGGTTTGAGAAATTTTGATATCACTCCATTTCAGACAGTGTTAGTAGACGAACTGATCCCTTATGTAGATGCCAATTTTCGTACGATCGCTGATCAACTTCATCGCGCTATGGCCGGCCTCTCGATGGGAGGCATGGAAACCCGCATGATAACAATCAACAAACCTGAAGTCTTCTCGCACTTCGGACTGCTAAGTGGGGGCACCTACAAACCAGAAGATATAAAGGAGAAATCGAAAGTAAAACTCGTCTTTCTGAGCTGTGGCAGCAAAGAGAAACCCGACGGTGTTAAGACTGCAGCCGCAGCGCTTAAGGAAGCAGGTTTCAACGCAGTGTCCTACATTTCTGAAGGTACAGCTCATGAATTTCAAACCTGGAGACGCAGCCTGCATGAGCTTGCACCTCTTCTGTTTAAAAATTGAGCAGTTCGACTGTTCACATCACTCGAGACAAGTCCGGAGTACAAAACTCAAAGTAAAATGTCAAAAGAGTTTAGCAAAAGATCGAAACTGATCGGGATACTGCTGATTATTTCTGGTTTAGTCCATTGCCAGCCACAACGTGGCGTGGTAGTGGTGTCACCGCAGGTAAATCCAGATAATACCGTAGTCTTCAGTTACCTGGCTCCCAACGCAAACGAAGTTAGACTTAATGCGCAGTTCGAAAAAGCGCATATTCCAATGACAAAAGATTCATCCGGTGTCTGGTCAGTAAAAGTGGGGCCAGTAAAACCGGACATATATCCATATTGCTTTGTAGTGGATGGCATTTCGGTGGCAGACCCACGAAACACCAGTATCTTTCCAAACGAAGGTTTTCAGAATAGTCTTGTCGAGATAACAGGGAATAATCCGTTAGTGCATACGTTTCAAAATGTTCCGCACGGAACAGTTTCTTATCGATATTATAATTCGCCTGAGTTAGGAATAAGGCCCGTTGTCATTTATACTCCGCCGGCTTACGAAAAAAAAATAAACGCAAAATATCCTGTTCTGTATTTGCTTCATGGAACGACAGACACAGAAGAAACGTGGACGAAGGTAGGGAGAGCCAATATTATTCTTGATAACCTAATTGCGCAAGGAAAAGTCAAACCGATGATCATCGTGATGCCCTATGGACGCGCATACCCGGCAATAAGTAAATCTTCAGGCAGTCTGCGGAACTGGGAAAATCTTCAGGGATTCAAAAAAGATTTTCTGAACGTCCTTGTCCCGTATGTAGAACAAAACTATCGCGTAAAAAACGGCAAAGACAGTCGCGCGATTGCAGGATTCTCCGGTGGAGGTGGCGAGACTTTATATCTTGGCTTAAATAATCCTGAGATGTTCAGTTGGATTTGCGGCTTTGCACCAGGTATGTTGAAAGAAGAATTTGAACGCAATAATGAAACTGCATTTGCAAACCCATCATCCACTAATCAGAAGTTAAAATTATTCTGGATTGGTGTAGGAAAAGAAGACGGTTTGTATCCTGTGATTTCCGAATACCTGAAAGTATTGGATGAGAAAGGAATCAAGCACGAAACGTTGATCTCCGAAGGAGGCCATACATGGATGAATTGTAAGTTGTACCTGACCACTATTGCACAAAAGCTCTTTAAATAAATATCTTATTTATGACGGCGCCCAGACGTAGAGTGGCAATGTTGTTAAAAGAATTCGATATGATGTAGGGCGATTTACTCACCGTAACTCACGTAAACTTTGTAAATGAACAAATCATATTTTCAACGTACCGAATAGCGAACCGGCTTTATTTAACTAAGAACATAAAACAAAAGACTCTGGAATCAAAATTCCACTCTATAGCCGACAACCTCATATGATATTTACTTAAATAATTGTTGGAGACTGCTCGCAAGGAACAACTTGCAATTCATCCATGTATGACCGCCAGGCACAATGAATGTCTCCAACTTAAGTTTCTTGTCACGGAACATAGCTATATTTTGCTTCACACTTTCGTAGAGAAAATCTTCGGTGCCTACACTGATCGTAAACAACTTCATTTGTTTGTTCATTGCTGAAGCATCGGGCGACCAATTGGAAAAGTTTTTTTTGAATTCATCTGTTGCTGTGTATGGTGCATAGGAACACACATAAGCAAACTTGTCGGGATTGGTCAACCCGATATTTAGTGTCTGTCCTCCGCCGACAGAAAAGCCCGCGATCGCTCTCCCATTACTGTCCTTAACCACAGGATAGTTCGCTTCGACAAACGGGATGATATCATTGACCACATCTTTGGTGAAGTCTGCCATCGGGCTGGGTCTTACGTTTCCATAGGGCATCACTACTATCATCGGCTTTGCTTTACCTTGGGCAATAAGGTTGTCGGCTATGAGGTTTGCATGACCTACTTTGGTCCATGTTTCTTCCGTATCTGATCCACCGTGAACAAGGTAAAGGACCGGATATTTAGTTGTTTCGTTCGCGTTAAATCCGGGCGGGGTATACACAAGCAGTGTGCGTGTAGTGCCAAGTGTGGATGACTTGTAGTAACAGGAAGTGACTTTTCCATGCGGCACATTCTGCAGTGCATGAATTAACGGCTGATCCCCGGGCACATCTACGATACTGCGCTTGAACCGCTCGTTGGCGAATAAATAGGTGTTATTTGGATCGGCAATCTGAACACTGTCCACCCAAAAACTGTAAGGATAAATTTCTGGTGTCACCGGGGGCACCGTAACGCTCCAGACGCCGGACGTATCCTGATTCATCTTTACAGGTGCTTTCAAAAATTCTCCACTCACATATACACGTTGTGCAGTGCGTGAAAAGTATCGAAATGTGATGCTGTGATCTGCATGTACATCGGGTGAACTGGGCGCCGGCCGCCTTTGTGGCTGCGCGTTGGCAGCAAGTGGAAGAAATATCAGCAGGGTGTAAACGATTTGTTTCATAACATCCAGGTGTTGCTTATTGGAAAAGTAATTGGGCGGTTTCCGTCAGATAGGATTTCACATTCATCCAGGTATGTCCGCCTGAAGTAATGACACTTTTATATTTCACATCTTTTGATTTGAGGTAGTCCATGAATTCAACGGTAGACTTATACAAAAAATCATCACTCCCAACACTCACCCACAGCAGTTTAAGTTGCTTGTTTGTGTTCTCCGGATTACCGCCGATTTGTTTGAAATTATTTTCCATCTCAGGTGTTGACAGGTAAGCGCTATAGCAACAGATCCAGGAAAATTTATCCATGTTGCCAAATGCAGTACGAAGGGTTTGTCCGCCGCCTCGGGAAAAACCCCCGATGGCACGGCTGTCTCGATTACTGATAGCCCGATAATTTTTCTCAACATAGGGAATGACGTGATTCACCAAATCCGTTTCAAAAAGCTTGGCCCGCCGGATAGCATCTTCACCATCCCTTGACATCAAATCCGTCGGTTTAGGCTTGCCTTGCTGCTCAGCAATTTTCGCCATTGGATTGCCATAAGGCATCACGATGATCATGGGTTTTGCTTTACCCTCAGCAATAAGGTTATCAAGAATCAGGTTGGTGCGGCCTACTTTAAAAAAAGTCTCTTCCGTATCCGTCGTTCCACTGATCAGATAGAAGACGGGATAATTTATCGATGTATTCTTATTGTATCCAGGCGGCGTATAGACCACCAGTGAGCCGGTGCTCCCTTCCACCGAGGGATAGTACTCGTATGTAACGGTGCCGTGCGGAACGTCACGCATCGCATGAATGAGTGGCTTATCTCCGGGTACGTCAACCAAACTCGCCTTGAACCTTTCATTTGGGAAAAAAGAAACGTTCGCCGGGTCCATCACGGTTACGCCGTCAACATTAAAACTATATGGATATATATCCGGTTTGATGGGACCAACTGTAACACTCCAGATTCCCAACGAATCCTTCTGCATGATTACAGGTTCCTTTAAAAACTGTCCGCTCAGTTTTACCTCGCTGGCAAGTGGTGCCAGATAACGAAAGACTACCGTTTTATCCGGATTGACCTGAGGTGAAACGACAATCGGTCCCCTTGGTGGCTGGCAATGAGCACTTGTTATAATCTGGAGAATAAGAAAGCTCATGGATATATTTCTGATGACATTACCCTTCATAAGTTTAGCAGGCATAGTGTTAATGAGGTTTGTAGTATTAAAATTTAGAGCAAAGATTGATTTAGAGAGGTTTAATATTTTAGAATTAAATTAGTACCGTTGAATTCTTGATGCCCGCCTACCAATTTGACTTTATCCAGGGCGAAAATTCCGCTTGACTTTGAACTCACCGAAAACACCAGTCTTCCGCTTTAGATAATAAAGTGTCAGCGTTCCCCGGAACTCCTGGCGCAAATATCCCTCTTTGCGTAGCGCGTGCATCGCGCGCATGACTAAAATTATATCGTAACTGTTTAATTTGGCATGTACCTCCCAAATCGTGGAAAAATCTTTCTGCGATACGACTTCCAATATTTGCGTGTCTAGGAGGCTGAGATTGTACATCTTATTTCCGTTTTTGTTCAAACGTTTGAACAAAAATAATGTAAATCCCATAAATGTCCGTCCCTGGCATCATCTTTTTTCCGGCCCATTTTAATAACTTGGTCTTATATTTCGTCTTGCTTTGGCATACGCCTTCCTTTGGACGGAGAGTTTTACGGGATACAAATCTAATCGTCCACCAGCCCAGCAAACTGTGTGTGCAAAATTTCAAAGGAGGATAGTAATGAACCCTTATAATCGTCAGTTGCGAACGTAAACTATTATTACTTTATCTATACGAGTTGTTCGCTACGTCAAAATGTTTCCTACCAGGTGTTGCCGTTGGTAAGAGTCTGAGGTTATCATTTTATCCTCAAAAAAATTGACCGCGCCTGTCTCAACATTATAAATTGCCCCAACTAAAATAATTTGCCAGGCTTTTATCATCTTGGCGAGAATCGGGCTTTGCTCTGGATTCAGCCGAGTGTATTCAAAGCAGTGTCAGAATTCGGGACGTTCATAACTTTGAGGTGCACTCTTCGTCTGGTATTTCATTTCAGGTATTTCACATGATATAGTAGTAACGTTGGTTTCATTTGCTTGCCCTATCTAAAACTCATTTTCACCTTACCGAATATTTCAAATACCTACGGGGCGTATTATTTAATTGCTACAGTCTAAAAAATGTTAGAAGTCCCATTTAACTTCATGATTTGCTGCATCAGTTATGACTTCTATCACAAACCGACTATTAGACCAATACTGTCGATTTTCAAACCTGTTAGGAGACTACCCTGCACCATAACTTTGTTTTGTCAATTCGTGGTCTACTTCCGTGAAACAAAATGGACGGGAATTAAAAATAGAAACGACACAAAGTCAAATTGAAGCCACGCGGTAATTGCAGGATTACAAGGGAAAGACACGAAAATGAAAAAGGTGAAAGAAGAGGCTGACAAGAAGTGCGATACGGGAGCATCTAAATCCTGTATCACCCGTTTCTTTCTTCATTTTAACTTTTTAGAGAAGTAGAGGATAATATTGCTTGATTGATAATACTATGATTATGATAAATATGAAATTCGAGATTTTCAGTTCAGAAAATTTGTACGTAAAGCATTTTCACATTGCTGATACAAATTATAATCTTTTCTTGGAGGAGAAGATGAACAAGTTGACAAAGAAGGATCTCTTTGGAAAAAAAAGAAGCTGAACGGTAAAATGCAGATCGCGCAAAAGAAAAATGTGTCAAGAGCAAATTTGGATTGAAGGAATTCCACAAGACTAATAGAATACCATGAAAAATAAGCCTTTACTTTCCACTCCATCCGGGCGCTAACGGAGATGATCCGTAATTGTCAATCACTGAATGAAACGCAAATCCTCACTTTGAATCTGGAAAGTCAGTTTGAAAACTATTCCATTTCTGACCGGGGTTTTTTGTTGGCCATGATTGGAATGGCCATTATGAAATTATCGGATGACTCACAACATAGTGATCTCTATGAATGGAAGGTAAACCTATTGCTGTTGCGTCGGATTGCTGTGCAGAT
>CAWEZB010000056.1:0-40418 GCA_963813425.1 uncultured Bacteroidota bacterium | reverse complement strand
TATTCTATTCGATTGAAGCATCGAAACAACGTCTTTAAAATTGAATTGTCCTTTTTCGACAATTAGTTTTTTGATATTCTCTTTGTCTGACATGAAATCTCCGAAGTCCATCGAAGTGATCTCCTGATAAATGCCGTTGCTAACAAAAATATCTTTCCATCCATCGTTGTTAAAGTCAAAAATGAGTGACCCCCAGCTCCAGTCGGTAGCCGCTACGCCAGCGATGAATGCTATCTCTCGGAAGTGCCCATCGCCAGTATTCAATTGAAGGCAATTTTGCAGGAAAGGATAATAGTAACTTGCCTTTGCTTTTGTATTCTCGAGGTGAAATTCATCAAATCTTGTTTGTGTCTTTATCCGGTAATTGTCTTGTGGCAACATCTCGGTCGTGAATATCTCGGGAGCACCGTCGTTGTTTATATCGGCGATGTCTGCACCCATACTGGATCCGGAGATCATACAAAAACGGGACGGCAGCTCTTCTGAAAATTTTCCGGCGCCTGCATTGATATACAAGTAATCACGCTCCCAAAAATCGTTGCTGACGTAAATGTCCGGAAGCATATCTCCGTTAACATCGCTGACTGAAACACCGAGGCCAAAGCCAATGGCGCTTCCATATATGGCGGTTGCCTCGCTTACATCCGTAAAAACGAATTTACCGTTTGGATACGCTTCTTTCGGCGTGTCGTTCCTGAACAACTTATCACCGCCTTCGGGATCGCGTTCTTCCCGTTTCGTTTGGTTGAGTTCAATCTTGCTAGGATCCTTGACACTGTTGTTGAGGAGGTAACAATCCAGGTCCCCATCCTGATCATAGTCGAAAAAAGAAGCGTGTGTTGAGTAAGCTGGGTCTTTCAAACCAAAATCGGCTGCTGCTTCCCGAAAGGTGAGATTACCATTGTTTAGGAAAAGCTCATTTTCCCGGTTGTCACCTTTTACATCACCTGAATTGCAAACATAAATATCGAGCCATCCGTCGTTATTGATATCCACCATTGTAACGCCCGTACTCCATGAGCGGGTGCCTCCAGCGCCAGCTTTTTCCGTGATGTCTTCAAAGTGAAAGCCCCCTTTGTTCAGGTAGAGCTTATTTTGCGTCATGTTTGCTGTTAAGTAAATATCCGGCAGACCGTCATTATTGATATCGCCAATGGATACCCCTCCTCCATTGTAGTAATTCCTGTACGTCAGTACGTTCATACTATCAGTATCCTGGATGTCGTTCGAGAATGAGATGCCGGTTTCGTCCGGCTGCATGCTGGTGAATAATGTTTGTCCGGCCTTTTCATGATTATTCTGACATCCAAAAAGAACTGCGGTAAGGAGAAGGGAACAATATAGTTTTACCGGAACCACTTATCTGCTTTTTTACGATCGGAAATTAAATCGAAAATTATAAAATTATAGGCGACTGTCATCGCTTTCATGATGACAAAGAATCGCCAAATTGGAATCACGCCAAGTTATTCTGTCTTGGGTATAAAAAATAAAAGGCTGAAGAATCCTCAGCCTTTTATTGTTATAACCAGTCAGATCTGAATTAAAGAATCTTGACTAAAAAACTCTTAGAATCCAGTGTTCTGTGTTAAAATTTGAACTCCGTTTACCTTGCTTAGCTCAAGCTGCTGTCCAGGGATAGGGTACAACATATGGCGATCCTGGAATGCATTTGTGCTGGTGCTAAAGAAATCGCGTCTTGTTTTTTCTACGTCGATATATGCATTAATAACCTCCTTGGCGATACCAAGACGTCTCAAGTCAAAGAAGCGATGGCCTTCCAACGCCAGTTCAAGTCGTCTTTCCAGCGTAATAGCATTCAACGCTTCTGTTAGATTTGCCCAAGGGGCTGTGTATACTCCAACTTTGTACTTGGCCCATGTGATTGCAGGGTCGTTCAGGTTTGTTGTGATATTCGGTGAAGTTGCTGTTCCAGCACCTTGCGCACAGCCTCCAGCACGAGTACGTATTTGATTAACAATTGTCTGGGCTTTTGCATAGTTGCCAGCACGCGCTTCTACTTCAGCCAGGTAAAGATAAACATCGGACAATCTCAGGATCGGAATGTTCAACGGGGTCAGGTGAGCTGTATTCCATCCGGAACCCTGGGCAGGGTCTCCCTTTAATCGAATAAACTTCTTGCCACTGTATTCACCTGAATAACTTGGGCTCCGTATCCAACTCTGGGCATGAATGCCCCAGTCAAGGAAGGGAACACCGTTGCGGCCAACTGTAAAGTCAAGCCGTGGATCTACAAAATCTGCAGGTCCCGGATTTGCATTCGAACTATTGTCATTCAATGGTAATCCCGTCACTGCATCTACACGGTAAGCGTTCACCAGGTTCTGAGAAGGTTGATGGAAGCCGCAGCATCCGAACGGACTCCCGCTATGTGGGTATGTCAACCTGTCTGAATGGTTAGCGTTCTCACCACCGCCTGATCCATCGTTCACAGAGGCTTGGATAGAAAGCAGGCTCTCGGAATTATTTTCAGTTGCCATGGTGAAAATATCGTGGAAACAGGAGGAAAGCTTATAGGCGGGGTTGTTGTAGACAAGTTCAAGGTATACTTTCGCATTGGTATAGTCATTGGCAAACATATATACTTTGCCCAGGTAAGCCTGTGCGGCTCCTTTCGTAATCCGGCCTTTGTCTGCTTGTGTTTCCGGGAGTAGTTCGATCGCATCCTTAAGATCCTTAACGATGTTCGGAATCGCATCGTCTGTGTTTGGCTTTATTACTTTTGTAGGGTCATCCGTTTCGAAAAAGTACGGGATGTTTTTCCAAAACTTGTAAGCGTCAAAATGGTAATGGGCACGGAGGAAAAGTGCCTCCCCTTTGATCCTGCTTCTGTCGGCGTCAGATACGTCAGTCGCCTTGGCGAGAATGTTGATCGTGCTGTTGGAACGTGCAACACCTTCATACAGAGTCGTAAACTTATTATTGAAGTAAACGTTCTGCGGATCCCACTGAAACAGCTCGATTTGCATAATTTCACCCTGATCACCTAACTCTGATCCTTTATAGGCATCGTCGGAGGTAACGCTTCCAAATATCCAGTTGCTGCCAGCGGTTCCCCAGGCAATACCACCCTGGTTGAACCAGCCGTCCAATATGGAATAGGCGGCAACCAGTTGAGATTCTACCCCAGCCTTATTGGCAAGGCTTGCATCGCTCAAAACTCCTTTTGGCTTAACATCCAAGAAGGAATCACTGCATGACCATGCGACCGCAAACAGTGAAAAGATAGTACCGTATAAAATTCTCTTTTTCATAAGTTTCTTTGATAAAAGTTAGAATGTTGCATTTACACCAATCATATATACCCTTGACGATGGGTAATTTCCAAAATCAAAGCCGGTCCACTGATCGTTGTTCTTACGGCCCTGACCATCTGCCTGACCAACGTTCACATTAGAAAGGTCCGGATCAATTCCGCTGTAGTCGGTGATCGTAAACAAGTTCTGCCCTTGTATGTAAACTCGCAGCTTGCTGAAACCGATCGATTTGCTAGGTGTTATATTGTAGCCAATGGAAACGGTTCTTGCGCGCAGGAAGGAACCACTCTCTACATAGTAATCGCTTGGTACGCGGCTATACGAATCAGAAGCATCCAGACGAGGGATTGACGCACCCGTATTTTCAGGTGTCCAGGAGTCTGTCAGCACGTCTGTTCTTACGTTAGTATTAAACAGACGGAAGTCGTGGAATATTTTGTTGTAGTTGAATATCTCGTTGCCGAAAGATCCGTACAGGAACATAGTGAAATCAAATTGTTTGTAATCTAATCCTATGTTAAATCCGAGGGTCAGGTCGGGGTGAGGCGAACCGGTAGGGCCGCGGTCGGCGTTGTCCACAATACCATCTCCGGTAATATCTTTAAACTTCATCCGGCCGGGCGCAGCACCGTCCTGTGTAGCATGTCCCGCTACATCGGCGGCATCCTGGAAAATACCATCTGTTTGAAAGCCATAGAACGAAGATATCGGGTAATTCAATTGGTTGATATTTACCAAACCGAAACGTGAGTCAATTCCAACCGGGAAGAAGGAGTTGGAGCCACCGTCAATGTTCGTGATTTTGTTCTTGTAGTGGGTCAGGTTAAGACCAAGGGTAAGTCCCATCCCATTGTTGAATTGGCTTCTCCAGTTAAGTGCAAGGTCCCAGCCATTGTTCTCCATGGAAGCCACATTGGTGAATGCGGGCGTTGCAGCTCCTGCCGTTCCTGGCAGGGTTGCCTGAATAAGAAGACCTTCGATATTGCGTGTATACCAGTCAAAAACAGCCGATAGTTTTCCGCTAAAGAGAACGACATCAAGCCCGATGTTGGTGGATTTGTTTTCTTCCCATTCGGTCAACTCGTTTCCGCGTTGTGTTAACGTAAAACCTGGCCGAACACCCGTGTTTGCACCTGTTATGTCGTATGCAGTACTGGCGGGACTACCCGAATATTGCTGGTACGCATTTCCTGCTTGTGCATTTTGATTTCCTGTCACTCCATATCCTGCTCTGATTTTCAGTTCATCCAACCAGGTGTTCTGCGGCATGAACGACTCTGAGCTGATGCGCCAGCCAACGCTTACGGCAGGGAAAACCCCATAGCGCTTGTCTTCTCCAAAATTAGAAGAACCATCACGGCGGGCAGTAACACTGACGATGTACCGATCATCATATTCATAATCGATCTTACCGAAAACCGATGAGATTGTATTGATTGCGCCGTTGCTTTGAACCTGGCGGCTTGCAAGGTCACCTAGCCCGACGTTAAGGAAACGGGCATCGAGGTCCGTTGTTACATACCCGGATAACTGGCCTTGAAGGTTTCTGAAATCCGATTTATATGCTTCGTATCCTGCAAGGATCTTCAGGTTTCCTTTTCCAATGGACTTGTCAAAATTAAGGGTGTTGGTGAAGACCCAGTTTGTTGTATTTTGATTTTGCTCAAAAAAGCTGTTGGTTGTGCTGGGCTCAGCGTTTTCAAAAGTTGGGAACACGAAATTCTGGAAGAATTGGGTGCGGTAGTCAACGCTGAAGCTTGTTTTCGCGTACAGGTATTCCGTGAAATTGAATTGTCCAAAAAAGTTGGCTAGTACCAGGTTCTGTACAGTTGCGTTATTCTTGTTGCGTTCTAGCCAAACCACGGGATTTGTTGCGTTGCCCAGGCCAGTTGATTTTCCGTTTCCAGCACCACCCGCAATGTCGCGCACCGGTACAATAGGTTGTTCCTTGATGATGTTGGTCATGACGTTCCCTTCCTGCTGATTGCCGCCTGGTTGATCTACGCGGCTTGTGCGGGCCAACGAAATGGATTCACCAAATTTAAATTTGCCAGCGGTAAATTGGCTATTAGCCCGCATAGAAAAACGTTCAAAACCCGTGTGGTTCATCGTACCGTCTTGTTTGAAATAGCCAGCAGATATATTGAATGTAGAGGCTTCAGTTCCACCTGAAATACCAATGTCGTGACTCGTGATGTAGGCTGGACCGAATACTTCATCCCACCAGTTAGTACCGGAAGGGTTTGAAGGAATAATCAGGTTATTAGGGTAGCTATACGGCCCTTTAGCTGCTTCAATTTCAGCCAGTGTAGCGTACGGTGAATTATCCGCCTTTACCGGGTAAATAAAGTTAGGCATCTGAAATGTGCTGGTGCCACCATAAAGCGGTCTGTAATTTCCATTGAAGGTCGGAGAAGCGGCAGCTTCTCTATATTCTACCTCTGCATAATCGACGCGGACTTTGCATGAGGAATTTGTCATATCCCTCAACAGGCGTCTGACGACCAACGTAGCCGTCATAGGATACCTTAACTTTGCCTGGTGTTCCCTGTTTAGTGGTAATGATGATAACGCCTGCATTAGCGCGGGCTCCATAAATAGAAGCAGATGACGCATCTTTCAATACCTGAACGCTTGCGATATCATTGGGATTCAATCCTGTCAATGCCTTATCGCCCTGAATCTGTACCCCATCAATAATAATCAGCGGATCGCTTCCGCCACGGCCTAATGAGCTAAAACCTCTGATACGGATGTTTACTCCATCACCAGGAGCGCCGGATGTAGATGTGGTAACGCCAGCAGCTCTACCCGCCAGCTGCGTGCCGAAGTTCGAAGCAGCCAAAGTTTTTAATTCGTCCACTTTCACTACGGTAACAGCGCCTGTAATATCTTTTTTGCGCTGTTCGCTGTAACCCGTTACAACAACTTCTTCAAGAGATGTTGCGTCGGCTGTAAGGGTAATATTAATTGCACTTCGAGTTCCTACGGAAACTTCCTCGGTTTTAAATCCTATAAAGGAGAACACCAGTATTGCGCTGCCATCGGCCACGTTGATGGAATATTTGCCTTCAGCATCGCTGGACGTTCCGCTAGCAGTGCCTTTTTCGATGATGTTGACACCAGGCACTGGGTCGCCTGTTTCGTCTACAATTGTTCCCGAAACAGCAATACGCTGAGCATAAGACACCATGGAGAATGCCATCATGCTTATCATGAAGAACAATCTCAACAAGTTTGGGTAAAGTTTTTTCATTGTTTTTTTGGGGTTAGGTTTGAAGCTGGCTAAAGCACAGTAGTGACAGTAATTAAATCGAGGATGCAACCGTTTGAACTAATTGCAATCTAGATGAACTTTGCTGACAAGAACTTCCAGTAAACTTCGACGAAAGATATTGAACAAGTAGCGAGGAGAAATCTTAACGGCTAACAATACAACGGTTTGAACGTTTTCCAAGGTGTCAATGTGTCCTTATTGAGCAAAGGATCGGCATCCCAGGTAAGCACTTTTATTTTCTTAGAGAGGATTGCCTTATAATTAGCTTCGGGGCGACGACTACTTTTTCAACGACATAATTTCCTCCCTTTTTTTCAACAGCCAGTTGATCTATTAAAAGATTTGCTGCAATTGATCCCAGTCTTTCGCTGTATTGTTCAATCGTGCTGATAGCTGGGGTAATTTGCGCAGAAAATTCCTCGTTGCTAAAACCAACGATACCCAAATCCCGTGGTATTTTAAATCCGTTTTTGATTGCTACTTGCATTGCTCCATATGCTAAGAAGTCGCTGGCTGCGAAAATTGCATCAGGAGGTGTCTTCAGTTTAAGTAGATGTTCCATCGCAAATTCCCCCTCATTGCTGTTTGGTGCGCACTCGAAGATATATTCCTGTCGAAAGCGTAGCCCGTGTTTTTCCAATGCATGTTTATACCCTTCAATTCGTTTTGAAAATGGTCGGATGTGGGAGAAGCCTGCAAGGTGCGCTATTCGTTTATACCCCATCGATATCAGGTGCTCCACTGCAGATACTGCACCTTGAAAGTCATCGATTGTGACTTCGCTCAAGCCTGATCGAGAGAACGTCCGATCAAACAAAACAACAGGAACACGAGCTGCAACCTCCTTAAAAGGCTTGTAATTTTTAGTAGTAATCGCTATGGAAGCTATTATTCCTTCAACTTGCGCACGAAGAAGATTTTGCAATTGATTCCTCTCGAACTCAAAGGAATCACGCGATTGAACGATTATAACGTTGTAGCCATTTGCTGTAACCTGCTCTTCTATTCCTTTTATTGCTGTGGAAAAAAAACTGTAATGAATGCCGGGCACAACTACGCCGATAAGCCCGCTTCTTCCTTTTCTCAGTCCTGTCGCAAGCGAGTTTGGAACGTAGCCAAGTTTAATTGCTGTTTTTATAACTCTGGCCTTAGTTTCGGCGCTAATTCGTGGGTGATTACTAAATGCCTTTGAGACTGAAGAAGGGGTTATTCCTAAATGAGTCGCGATGTCGACTATGGTAGCGTTTCTTTTCATCAATGTCGTGCAAACTCCTTTTCGGATTTGTGGTTTTATCAAATAATCTTGGTCACATAACCGAATGTCAACAACTTGTATGCAAGATCGGTTGATACAAAAATAGACGGATAACCTATTGGTGTATAACTACGAAAGGAAATATCAGTAATTTTTCAGAACCTTTTCGGTGTTTAGGATGGTTTTTGGATTGGGGAACGCTTTGCTAACGTAACTTTACCAACAATGTGCTCAAGGTGCAGCTTTTCTTTTTTAGTAGCATTTTGCAGTTTTGACTTAGCGAAAGGTTGGCGTCGGTCTGAATCACAAATCCCAGGGTCACTATTTCGTGGACAATTTTTCGTTGCTAATCTGTCTTTTCATTTCAGGGAACGATGTAATTCGTTCACTCTTTTAAGCTAGACAATTTTTTTTCGGAGTGAAGATAAATTTTGCTTCGAAATTTGTTTCAATGTCAAAATTCAGCCTTGTTAATTCATTTTAGTTCAAACGTTTGACCAAAAAGCGGGAAACAGTTGTATCATTTTAATTAAAATTGTATAATTGACACTTAATCCATCAAAATGCCTATTGCATCCTACTCAGATGATGAATTGCTTTCGGCTATCCGGCATGATGATGAAAAAGCCTTTGCAGAATTCTTTGAGCGTTACTGGAAGCAGGTGCATGGCATGACGTACGCAATGGTCCCTTCAATGGACGCAACTCAAGAGATTGTCCAAAATATTTTTATCTCACTCTGGGACAACCGCACAACGCTTTCAATAAGCCATTTGCCATCGTCCCTTCAAGCAGCAACAAAAAATTGCGTGTTGAACTATATAGATTCACAACGCATCCATACAAGACATTCGGACAAGTCGATGGAAGCGCTTGAACGCGTAATGAATGACCTCCCTGAAAAACCGAAAAAAATATTCAGGCTTCATGAGCTTGAAGGACTTTCCATAGTCGAGATCGTGCGTTGCTTAAGCTCTCTGAAAAGACTATTCAATATTATACCACACAATCAACAAAAAGGCTAACGTTACTTGTTACTTAAATAATTGCTGCAGACTGTTCGCAAGGAACAACTTACAATTCATCCAGGTATGGCCGCCCGGCACAATGAATGTCTCCAGATTAAGTTTCTTGTCACGGAACATAGCGATATTTTGCTTCACACTTTCGTATAGAAAATCTTCGGTTCCTACACTGATCGTAAATAACTTCAGTTGTTTGTTCGTTGCTGAAACATCGGGCGACCAATTGGAAAAGTTCTTTTTGAATTCATCCGTTTCCGTGTATGGTGCATAGGAACACACATAAGCAAACTTGTCCGGATTGGTCAATCCGATATTTAGTGTCTGTCCTCCCCCGACAGAAAAACCCGCGATCGCTCTCCCATTACTTCCCTTGACTACGGGATAGTTTGCTTCGACAAACGGGATGATATCTTTGACCACATCTTTTGTGAAGTCTGCCATTGGACTGGGCCGCACATTTCCATAGGGCATAACGATGATCATTGGTTTTGCTTTACCCTGAGCAATAAGGTTGTCGGCTATGAGGTTGGCATGACCTACTTTGGTCCAGGTTTCTTCCGTATCCGATCCACCGTGAACAAGGTAAAGAACCGGATATTTGGTTGTCTCATTCGCGTTAAATCCAGGCGGGGTATATACAAGCAGCGTGCGCGTAGTGCCAAGTGTGGATGACTTGTAGTAACAGTAAGTGACTTTTCCATGCGGCACATTTTGCAGCGCATGAATCAACGGCCGATCCCCGGGCACATCTACGATACTGCGCTTGAACCGCTCGTTGGCAAATAAATATGTGTTATTTGGATCGGCAATCTGAACACTGTCCACCCAAAAACTGTAAGGATAAATTTCTGGTGTGACCGGTGGCACCGTAACGCTCCAGACGCCGGACGTGTCTTTACTCATCTTTACAGGCGCTTTTAAAAATTCACCGCTCACATATACACGTTGTGCAGTGCGTGAAAAGTATCGAAATGTGATGCTGTGATCTGCATGTACATCGGGTGAACTGGGCGCCGGCCGTCTTTGTGGCTGCGCGTTGGCAGCAAGTGGAAGAAATATCAGCAGGGTGTAAACGATTTGTTTCATAACATCCAGGTGTTGCTTATTGGAAAAGTAATTGGGCAGTTTCCGTCAGATAGGTTTTCACATTCATCCAGGTATGTCCGCCCGGAGTAATGAGACTTTTATATCTCACATCTTTTGATTTGAGGTAGTCTATGAATTCAACGGTAGACTTATACAAAAAATCATCACTGCCAACACTCACCCACAGGAGTTTAAGTTGCTTGTTAGTGTTCTCTGGATTACCGCCGATTTGTTTGAAATTACTTTCCATCTCAGGTGTTGACAGGTAAGCGCTATAACAACAGATCCAGGAAAATTTATCCATGTTGCCAAATGCAGTACGAAGGGTTTGACCACCGCCTCGGGAAAAACCACCGATCGCACGACTGTCGCGGTTGCTGATAGCCCGATAATTTTTCTCAACGTAGGGGATGACATGATTCACTAAATCCGTTTCGAAAAGCTTGGCCCTCCGGATCGCGTCTTCACCTTCCCTCGACATTAAATCCGTCGGCTTGGGTTTGCCTTGCTGCTCAGAAATTCTCGCCATCGGATTGCCGTAAGGCATTACGATGATCATGGGTTTTGCTTTACCTTCAGCAATCAGGTTGTCGAGAATCAAGTTGGTACGGCCAACCTTAAAAAAAGTCTCTTCCGTATCCGTCGTTCCACTGATCAGATATAACACGGGATAATTTGTCGATGTATTCTTACTGTACCCTGGCGGCGTATAGACGACCAGTGAGCCTGTGCTCCCTTCCACGGAAGGATAGTACTCGTATGTAATCGTCCCGTGCGGGACGTCACGCATCGCATGAATGAGTGAGCTTATCTCCGGGTACGTCAACCAAACTCGCCTTGAACCTTTCATTTGGGAAAAAAGAAACGTTCGCCGGGTCCATCACGGTCACGCCGTCAACATTAAAACTATATGGATAAATATCCGGTTTGATGGGACCAACGGTAACACTCCAAATTCCCAACGAATCCTTCTGCATGATTACAGGTTCCTTTAAAAACTGTCCGCTCAGTTTTACCTCCCTGGCGAGTGGTGCCAGGTAACGAAAGACTACCGTCTTATCCGAATTGACTTGAGGTGATACGATAATCGGTCCTCTTGGAGGCTGGGAATTGGCGCTTATTATAGTCACGAGCATAAGAAAGCTCATGGATATATTTCTGATAACATTACCAGTCATAGGTTTAGCAGGCATAGTGTTGATGATGTCTATTTTATTAAAATTCAGAGCAAAGATTGATTTAGGGAGGTTTAAATTTTAATACCGTTGAATACTTGATGCCAGTATACCAATTCGACTTTACCGAGGGCGAAAATTCCTCTTGACTTTGAACTCACCGAAAACACTAGCCTTCCGCTTTAGATAATAAAGGGTGAGCGTTCCCCGAAACTCCTGACGCAAATATCCCTCTTTGCGTAGCGTGTGCATCGCGCGCATGACTAAAATTATATCGTAACTGTTTAGTTGATCATGGACGTCCCAAATCGTGGAAAAATCTTTCTGCGATAAGACTTCCAATATTTTAATATCTAAGGTGCTGAGATTGTACATCTTATTTCAATTTTTTTGTGCCTTCATTTTGCTCCGTCACAGGTTTGTGCATAGCAAAAGAGCATCAATTTCCGATTTTGTTCAAACGTTTGAACAAAAAACGTGTAAAATACTTATCTGGTTGTCCGTCTAGCACCTGTTTCCGACCATTTTATAACTGGTGGTGCAGTAACGATTAAAAGTCGATTTTGAAAAATAAATTCCAAGTCGTTGGGATATCAATTTGTTGTGCATAGCAAAATCGTGGAACAAACTTTTTTTCTCTGTCCTCTCTTACCATGACGAACGATATTTGATTTTTTAATTTGTCGTGTGTATAATTGTATAAATAACACTTATTCAGATTCCATAGGTATTGAAGAAACAAAAGAAATATATGAACCATTACATAATTGTGTTGGGCTTGTTATTGGCAGGCTCGGGGTGTTTCGCTCAATCCAGTCAGCCGGAAATAAAAGAAGACTTTAAGCCTTCAATACTAAATCAGCCAGGTCAAGAGTATCCGCAGGTCAACTCGCAAGGCTATGCTAGATTCAAAATTAATGCACCCGCGGCTGATAGTGTTAGGGTGAGCTTGGGACTTCGTGGAAGAGGAGGTACAAAACTTACAAAGACAGCTGACGGTTTTTGGGTGGGAACCACAGCCGGACCGTTGGACGAGGGATTTCATTACTATAACGTTAACATCGATGGAGGGAAGTTTAATGATCCCGGTGCCCTGAATTTTTATGGTTCTGTGCGTTGGGAAAGTGGGATAGAAATACCAGCACATGACCAAGACTTTTACGCCCTTAAAGATGTACCTCATGGTAACGTTGTGCAAATTCTCTTTCCTTCCAAGAGTACCAACACGTCACGCCGTGCGTTCGTTTATACGCCGCCCGGCTACGATAAGAATCAATCAACACGTTATCCGGTATTGTATCTCCAGCACGGCTGGGGTGAGGATGAAACGGCATGGAGTAACCAAGGACATGCCAACCTGATCATGGACAACATGATTGCCGAAGGCAAGATCAAGCCCTTCATTATTGTAATGACTTACGGAATGACGAACGATATTAAGTTCGGTGGTTTAAGAAATTTTGACATCACTCCATTTCAGACAGTGTTAGTAGACGAACTGATCCCTTATATAGATACCAATTTTCGTACGATCGCTGATCAACTTCATCGCGCTATGGCCGGTCTCTCTATGGGAGGCATGGAAACCCGCATGATAACAATCAACAAACCTGAAGTCTTCTCGCACTTCGGACTGCTAAGTGGGGGCACTTACAAACCAGAAGATATAAAGGAGAAATCGAAAGTAAAACTCGTCTTTCTGAGCTGTGGCAGCAAAGAGAAACCCGATGGTGTTAAGACTGCAGCAGCAGCGCTTAAGGAAGCAGGTTTCAACGCTGTGTCCTATATTTCTGAAGGTACAGCTCATGAATTTCAAACCTGGAGACGCAGCCTGCATGAGCTTGCACCTCTTCTGTTTAAAAATTGAGTAGTTGGATTGTTCACATCACTCTGACAAGTTCGGAGTACAAAACTCAAAGTAAAATGTCAAAAGAGTTTAGCAAAAGATCGAAACTGATCGGGATACTGCTGATTATTTCTGGTTTAGTCCATTGCCAGCCACAAGGCGGCGTGGTCGTGGTTTCACCGCAGGTAAATCCAGATAATACAGTAGTCTTCCGTTACCTGGCTCCCAACGCAAACGAAGTTAGACTTAATGCGCAGTTCGAAAAAGCGCATATTCCAATGACAAAAGATTCATCCGGTGTCTGGTCAGTTAAAGTGGGGCCAGTAAAACCGGACATGTATCCATATTGCTTTGTAGTGGATGGCATTTCGGTGGCAGACCCACGAAACACCAGTATCTTTCCAAACGAAGGTTTTCAGAATAGTCTTGTCGAGATAACAGGGAATAATCCGCTAGTGCATACGCTTCAGAATGTTCCGCACGGAACAGTTTCTTATCGATACTATAATTCGCCTGCGTTGGGAATAAGGCCCGTTGTGATTTATACTCCGCCGGCTTACGAAAAAAATATAAACACAAAATATCCTGTTCTGTATTTGCTTCATGGAACGACAGACACAGAAGAAACCTGGACGAAAGTAGGGAGAGCCAATGTTATTCTTGATAACCTAATTGCGCAAGGAAAAGCCAAACCGATGATCATCGTGATGCCCTATGGACGCGCATACCCGGCAATAAGTAAATCTTCAGGCAGTCTGCGGAACTGGGAAAATCTTCAGGAATTCAAAAAAGATTTTCTAAACGATCTGGTCCCGTATGTAGAACAAAACTATCGCGTAAAAAACGACAAAGACAGTCGTGCGATTGCCGGATTCTCCGGCGGAGGCGGCGAGACCTTATATCTTGGCTTGAATAATCCTGAGATGTTCAGCTGGATTTGCGGCTTTGCACCAGGTATGTTGAAAGAAGAATTTGAACGCAATAATGAAACTGCATTTGCGAACCCATCACCCACTAATCAGAAGTTAAAATTATTCTGGATTGGTGTAGGAAAGGAAGACGGTTTGTATCCTGTGATTTCCGAATACCTGAAAGTATTGGATGAGAAAGGAATCAAACACGAAACGTTAATCTCCGAAGGAGGCCATACATGGATGAATTGTAAGTTGTACCTGACCACTATTGCACAAAAGCTCTTTAAATAAATATATCTGTCTATGGAAGGCAGAATCCATATTCTGTTATCGGAAGGTTTGCTTCTGATCCTCGATTGGAATCCTCTTGATTGGCGACACTAATCTGTCTTAAGGTTTATGTAAATCCAAGTCATCCTCGTTTCTAAGGCTAGGTGCACTTCTTGTCGGGAAATTTGGAGGGATGGGATAGGTCACTTTTCCCGTAGCCAGCCATTCGGCCGCTCTCACTACAGTGGTTTGATACCCAACACAACGGTACGCAGGTGGGTAGGTCTCACCTTGCCAAAGGTGTCCCATACTCGAGTTGTAAACACGACCTTTGCCGTATCTCACGATCCACTCAACGGGCCACATTCTTTGCGTACCTGTGCTATCAAAGGCGTAAGATAACACCGTAAGATTTACAGCTGGCCCGCGCGGGAAGTGATAGACTTCTGTATTTGCCGTTTGCCACTCCTCAGGATATTGTTCGTTGATAGGATGCCTATTGAGAATCGTTATTAACGCATTAAATCTGTCTCCATGTCCGGTCCCCATGCCGCTCCCAGGTGGTATACGAAGAATATTTTTTTTTGCATCAATTTCAAGCGCATAACCCGCGGTGGCTCGTCTCCATCCCAAACCGATCATCTTATCATATTCTTTCCAATGTGAGAATGCGTTATTGGCCGAGTGAAGAATATATAATCCACCACCCGCCCTCACATACTTTTCCAGACTACGCTCGGCGCGGATCGGCCATCGCAGTGTAGTATCCTGAATATTATTGGTATTCTGAACAACCACGTCGTAGTCGCTAAATTTTGGCGCCCATTGTGAACGTTGTATGCTATCCGACGGAATGGTCGAGACGCTCACCCTAAACAGACCGCTGCCTTCCAATATCCACTTCGTGACTGCTGTTGTCTGTTTCCAGTCGTGGTTGCTGAAGCCGTCGACGATCAAAACCGTTAAGGGTCTGTTTTGAGATATCAGCATCGCATTTGATGCGGACGCAACCGGTTCATTGTACCGCCGCTTTACTGCAGTAATGCTTTGATAACAGTAGAATGCAGCGGTTACAAAAAATAAAGTCGCGAAAAATATTTTTTTCATTTTGAGAAGTATCTAATAAACCTGGCATTTTTATAGATGACCACTTCCTCTTCAAATAATCTTTAATCGTTGCGCAGAAGCGTCTGAAACCCCTGAAGGGAATGGACATCAAAATAAATCTAAGGAGAATTGTTTTCAACATTATCATCTGGCCTTTTTTACCTCGTGCCCCTTGATAGCAAAAGCAGCAATCATAATGTAGCAAAATATAAGCACCGTGAACGCCAGAGCGGTTGATTGGAATGATCCCATAACGTACGGGACAATTGCACCACCCACGATAGCCATAATAATAAAAGAAGATGCTGTTTTTGTATGAGGGCCCAAGTCATTTACACCTAAGGCGAAAATCGTGGGAAACATAACCGAGTTAAAAAAGAATATTGCAACTAGAGAATAAACGCCCACGTCACCTGCTACAAATGCTACAACACATGAAAGAGTAACATTTACAAGTGCATATATCGCAAGCAACTTATTAGGCGCAATTACTTTCATCAACGCAGTGCCAGTAAAGCGGCCGATCGTGAAAAGTAAAAGCCCAGCTGACAAAAGATAGGATGCCTGCTCGTTAGTCATCCCCGAACCAGTCTCCGTACAATAGTTGATAAATAATGCTGCTCCACCGACCTGTGCTGCAACGCAAAAAAATTGTGCCACCACCGCCCATTTGAAGTGAGCATAGGAGAATAATGGTTTTACCGGAACCTCCGCTTTTATGGCGCGATCTCTTATTTCCGGAAGCGTGGTGACTGAAAACAACCCTGCGATGATCAGCACAATCATACCGATTGCCAAGTATACATATTGAACAGCATCAAGATTTGAAGAATCTGAAGCATGCGAAAAGAAGAATTGTGCTCCGATAATGGGACCTATAAAAGACCCTACTCCGTTGAAGCTCTGCGAAAGGTTCAAGCGGAAAGCAGATGTTTTCTGATCACCAAGTACTGTTATATAAGGATTGGCTGCGGTTTCGAGAAAAGTAAGTCCTGATGCGAGCACTAACAATGAAAAGAGAAAGAGTGGAAAGCTTTCCATTGATGCGGAAGGAAAAAACAAAAATGCACCCAGTGCATAAAGAACCAAACCGGTGATAATGCCATTCTTGTATCCCCATCTCCTTATCAGATGGCCGGCTGGAAGGGCCATCAGGAAATAGGCTCCGAAGTAGGCAGCCTGCAACAACGTGGACCTCTGTTTCGTAATATCGAGGGCCTCCTGAAAGTGTTTATTCAAAACATCCAACAAACCATAAGCAAGGCCCCAGAGAAAAAACAGGCTAGTGACAAGGATCAAAGGAAATAGCAGTGACTTTTTAGAACCTGTAAATGTTGGTGAGATAGTATCAGTCTGAAGTATTGGCATATATTATAATTGACAACGGCCGCAAGAACCTACCTTTTGAAGCCGGATTAACAACAAATAAGATCTCAAAATCTTCCGAAATAGCGTCAACCGGAAATTCTGTTCAAACGTTTGAATAAAAATAGTATAAATTTTGATATCGTTGTCTCGTGCCCTCTTTTTGGGACCGTTTTATACTTCGCTGATATTTCGTGTTGCCTATGGGCTCAACGTTGTGAGGACCGTCCTTTAGCACGCAAATTGTTTCTCATTCAGGGTTGGCATCATTGGCAGACGTAGCATACAATCCTAATAAAGATCCCGTAAAACCGCCAGCCACATTAGTGGAAAGAATATCGCCTGAAACCGTTCCGCCCAAATTTATGAAATTACCTTGCCCGGTAGCGTAGCTAAATGCATAGTCATCTCCTTTAGCTTCCACCCTTAATCGGGTTGGATTTTTGATGTCGATTTTCGTGCTTGCAAGAATGCTGGAGCTTACCTCACGACTTCCTTTATCCTTCCTTTCATTTCTCTCCAACAACAGGATATAGTCCTCACCGTTTTTGGTCACTCCAAATACATAATTCGAACCTTCACTTTGAAGGCAAACGATCCCTGCCAAATCTTTTTCGAGACCGGGCTTATATTCCATCGTAGTAGTGAAAGAAAAGTTATTATGCTGCTGTCGATAAAAAAGCGTAGAAGTTGGTTTGAACTCCTTGATGTTCGTTTCAAACGGATTAATTCTCAAGCCTTGCTTTGTCTGTGACATGAATGCCTCGCGTGGACCTCTTAACCCTACCCATCTATGGTCCAGCGTTGGCGATGTAAAGTTCTCATTGTAGGTAAAGTTTCCATTAGGAAAAAAACCTGCTTGTGTTGTTTTATTTTCTATTCCTTCAGGCATTTTTAGTTTCGGCTCCATCGGTATTAGCCCATTTTCAAACACGGGGAATTCGCCCGACCAGTCAACGGGGAGGATGAAAGTTTCACGTCCTATGTTTACTCTGTTCTTTTCGTTTGGGCGGATAGCCAGAAACACTCCATAGTACTTACCGTCGGGTCCCGATACCAAATCAGCATGCCCAGCCCACTCCACTTTGTTTGCGCGGTCTTTGGCAAAATAGCGTTGGGTAAGGATTGGATTGCTTGGCGCTGGCTTATATGGTCCCTTAGCACTATCACTTACAAAGATGACTTCACTATGCCATCCGCCTGTGCCTCCTTCAGCGCACATTAAAAAATACCGGCCATCCTTTTTATAAATATGTGGCGCTTCAATCCAAATTGGTTTTTTTGATAAGTCAACACCACCATCTACAATAATTTTATCCGTACCCGCGATTACCTTATCGTTTTCAATATCATATTCCCATATCTTAATAACCCGGTGTCCATCGTAGAGTGCTTTTCCCTGATTTGGTGCATCATTGTGAACAACGTAGGCTTTCCCGTTGTCATCAAAAAATATAGAAGGGTCTATTCCATTGAAAGCCAGTTTTATTGGATCACTCCAGCCTTTCAGCGGATCCTTTGTTTTTACGACAATATTTCCCGATCCACCTGCAAATGCAGTCGTGATCATATAGAATGTATCGTTAATAGAGTTATAAGTGATACCTGGAGCATAGACACCGGCACTTATTCCAGTATCATGCACATCCAATTGTGACGTGCGGTCTAACACATGGCCTATCTGCTTCCAGTTAACCAGATCTTTTGAATGAAAAATCGGTACACCAGGGAACATGGCAAACGACGAACATACCATGTAGTAGTCATCACCTTTTCTTGTAATAGCAGGATCCGGATAACATCCTTGCAGAATTGGATTATAAAATTCCGTCGGCGATAAAGGGTGATTTTTATATACATCATCGTTTCCCTCATATACAACATTAGTAAACACAGGTGCGCTCGCTGATGGCTTGCGCCTTGACTGTGCGTTCAGGTCACTTACTATCCCACAAAACAAAACCAAAGCGGCGGATAAAAGAATTACTTTTTGTCTCTTCATTATATAATTAGTCATTATGTATTAGGTCTTCTTGTCTTGTCTTCTAATGAGCGGCACGGATCTTTGGAAATATTTTTAGAATAGAATTCGTCATTTTCTATTTGAATTTCAATTTAGTGAATACTAGTTTCTTCGCACTTCGCAACCTGCCTTTCATTCCGCCGAGTTCTCTGCTTGTGATTAATTAGTCTCAAATTCCACCTAAATATCGTAATGCTATTTAAATTTCTAACAACTATGATGAGAAAGCGGCTACCCGCTTCTCTAATATACAACCGACAAGCTTTAATATCCATCATGTGCGCCAAAAAACTGTCAAGCAAAATCAACGTTGCTTTTATCTTACTAACACTGACGCTTTCTGTAAGTTGCAGACCAGAGTCTTCATCCAATGATCATACAACATGGACCCAATATGGAGGCAGCCCTGACCAGTCAAAATATTTCAACGCTCCCGAGATCACCAAAGAGAATGTCAACGAAATGAAGGTCGCCTGGACCTATCCTGCGGGCGACAATAGTTTTTATTTCTTCAGTCCAATCATGGTGGATACTACGATGTATGTACTAGCCAAGAATTATTCTCTTGTGGCAATCAATGCCCTGACGGGCAAAGAAATCTGGATACACGCGAATCTTTTTGGATTATCCAGAAGAGGGCTTAACTACTGGGAGAGTAAAGACAAAAAGGAAAAACGCCTCATATTTACACTTAATAACAGCTTGCAGGCTATTGATGCCGTTACCGGAAAGACCATTACAACTTTTGGCGATGGTGGTTATACAGATCTGCGTGTAGGCCTCGACCGTGACCCTTCATCCATCCGCAGAATGCAAGCCATGATGCCCGGTGTTATTTATGACGACATGGTAATTGTAGGTTCTGCTCCCGGCGAAAGCTATTTCTCGCCACCCGGTCATGTGAGGGCTTATAATGTTGTTACCGGTAAGCTGGCGTGGACGTTCCATACCATTCCGCATCCAGGGGAATTCGGGTATGATACCTGGCCAAAAGATGCCTACAAGTACGTTGGCGCTGTAAATGTTTGGAGCGAGATGTCCGTGGATACGGAACGTGGAATCGTTTATTTACCGTTGGGTTCTCCAACATACGACTATTATGGTGCGGACCGAAAAGGCGCCAATCTTTTTGGCAACTCCCTTGTAGCACTGGACGCGCGTACAGGGAAACGGTTGTGGCATTATCAAACCGTGCATCATGATCTTTGGGATTATGACCTGTCACCTGCACCACAATTGCTGACGATAAATCGTGACGGCAAAAAAATTGATGCCGTAGCGGTTGCCACCAAACATGGTTTCGTGTTCGTCTTCGACCGGGTGACGGGTGAACCAGTATTTCCTATTGAAGAAAAACCTTTCCCAAAGAGTGAAATGCCCGGCGAAGAATCATGGCCAACGCAGCCGATACCATCGCTACCTAGCTTTACACGGCATGAAGTAAACAAAGACAACCTGAATCCATATTTTTCTGATAGTATAAAGCAACACTGGCACAAAAGGATTGAGATAGCCAAGTCAGGTTTATATGTTCCTCCTTCCGATAAATATGAAACGATCATGATGCCAGGTGCGTTGGGTGGCGCCAATTATGGAAATACGGGTGCTGATCCGAAAAATGGAATTCTGTACATCATGACGCACGAGTATGCATCGATTTACAAGCTCGAAAAGGTCGGGCCTCCAAAAATTGACCTCTCTGAGAATGAGCTCAAGAAAGTAAAATCTTTTTATGTAGGTAATTGTCAGACCTGTCACGGCAAAGATATGGCTGGTGGAGTAGGGCCCTCAATTGTTAATGCGGGACAACGGATTTTTTGGGATGAGTTTAAGGGTATTGTAACGAATGGCAGCGGACAAATGCCAGGTTTTGCACACGTTGATGAAGAAACTTTACGGGGATTATACCGCTTTGTGGGAGGTAATCCCAGGAGTTTTAATTTCGGTAGAAGAGGATCCGGACCCCCACCGGAAGGACCTGTTGTAGCTTCTGGTGGCGCAACAATCAAACCTGATGCAAAAAGAAATGCGCCAATGATGGACTATCCTGAAGGAGTTGAGCATCCTGCGGATCGCTATTCTACAGACTATGGTCTTGAGTGGATGGGTTTGGCTGCGCCTCCATGGTCTTCTATTCTGGCCTATGATCTCAACAACGGAACAATAAAATGGAGAAAACCGATTGGTGAAGATTCACTATATGCAAAGGGCGACAAAAACCTGGGTGCGCCAGCCGGGACTCTTAGAAAAGGAATGGTGGTGACGTCAACGGGGGTTATATTTGCCACCGCCAAGGGAGGCAAGCTATACGCATTCGATGCAGATAATGGTAACATTTTATGGGAGACAACACTAAGCCATGAATCTAATGGGCAACCCAGTATGTATACGCTGAATGGAAAACAATACCTGGTGATTAATGCTACTGCAAATTTTACAGCTGATTCCTATGATCATTCTAAAAAACCTGGAGCTTTGCCAAAGGGATATGTAGTGTATGCACTTCCAGATGATAACAAATAGCCAAGCTTATGGACTTTCAGAATCGTACAAACCTAAACTACCTGAACCTATGAAACGATTGTTCACTTTATTCCTGGCAGCGGCTGCAACGTATGCCAACGCTCAACCTGCTAAAAATCGGGTCGTACCAAATGACCCAACACAATACAGAGAGTTGTCGGCCGTACATGCAGGCGCTGGAAAAATGGGGTTTACACAATTGATTGGTCGCACGGAATTATCAACAAACTTTCTCTATCTGCATGCCGGTGTTATCGAAGCGAAGTCAGGTATTGGCCATCACTTTCACCATAACATTGAAGAGATGTATGTGCTCCTAAATGGTGAAGCGGAATTTACAATCAACGGTCGTTCATCGAAGATAAAAGCACCTGCCATTGTTCCCTGTAAAATGGGAGACTCACATGCCATTTACAACGCAAGCAATGAACGCGTTCGTTGGTTGAATTTTGCCGTGAGCCTTAACAAAGGCCGTGCTGATAATTTTGATCTTGGCGATACGCGTGTCGGGGCAACGATCGATCCGATACCAGTCTTTGTGTCTGCGAGATTAGAACGGGATAAGCTCAAGGCAAATAATCCGACTTATTCAGGCAATGGTGTTCTTCACAGAAGGGTTATAGGTCCTGAAGTATTTAGTACAGATTGGACGCATGTCGATCATGTTGTAATACCTGCAGGAAGTTCTACGCCGCGACAGCTTGAAGGTCTTGAGGAAGTCTATTATGTAATAAAAGGAAAAGGAGCAGTTTCAATCAAGGACGAGAAGTCAACATTCAAAGCTGATAATGCCTTCTATGGAAGTTTAGGCGAAACGCTGACAATATCCAACGATGGAACAGACGATCTTGAGCTGCTGGTAATTGGTATCTCTCCTTCAAAACACAAGAGCATAGCAAAACCCAAGGCAATGGCATTGCAGATGGATTTTATTGTTCCAAAAGAAAATGCGGAGGCCTTTGAGAAAATGTATTACTCTGTGTATGTACCGGCGATGACTGTTCAGCAGGGATATGTCGGTTCAAAACTCCTGCGCTTATTCCCGGAAAATGTTTCAAAAGAAATAGAAGCTGAGGGTACAACCTACAATTACCAGATTCAAATATCTTTTGATACAGAAGAAAATCGGAAAAAGTGGGTAGCCAGCATCCAGCATCAGATAGCGTGGCCAGCGGCCACCGCCCTTGCCAAAGAATATAAGTGGCGTGGGTACGATGTAATGGGCGATGATGATCAGCGATGATCTTACAAATCAGCGCTTTAGTCAGCGATACAAGATTTGTTTTCACTACCCTGTCCGTGGCATATGATTCCTTTTTGATAGCCATCTCATGTTTAAATGTTGCCATAGCTGTCTACAAGTGTCATTTTCTTTACTACTTGGACTACACCCTTGAAGAAAAATCCGGCTACAATAATAAAATGGAAAATATGGTTGAATAAAATTCTCATGGAAATACCTGTTTGCATTTGTTAAAATATTGAGATCAAACTTGCGAAGGGAAGTTCAGTTCGCTTTATAGTTATTTAATATTTTTACTATCCACTTTCCAGTTAGGATTTTTTGAAAGCCCACTTGGATTTCCAGTAAACATTTTGCCGGCCTCTTTATCATTCTTCAGCTGCCACTGAAACCATGCCGTAGCAACTTTAGCAAATTCTCCGCCGTGAGGCTGTCCATATGTTCCTCCATGTCCGACATCCATATTCGCTACGAAAACAGGAACGTGATTAATGCGATTGAAATCATCCATACCATTTGCATAAGCGATATCTTTTTCTCCACCTAGAAGATAAAGTGTTGGTGTATGTATCTTAGACAATTGATCCTTCGTTAGCGGTGGCATACCGGGCATTCCACCTCCGGGGTTAGCCAGAATTCCGCTGTTACAAATAACCGTAGTGGTGACGCGTGGATCGGGAGCAGTCTCCAGCGCCTGGAGCCCACCACATGACATACCACTCACTGCAATTTCTTTGATATCTAACTTGCCATAATAAGGACTGGCTTTGTCATTGTTCTGAGCAATAGCCCAGTCGATGGCATCAGTCATTTGAGAAGAAGTTGACCGGTCGCGGGTATGCTCACCTTCCTGCGGCATAGGACCAATGGCAATTACCATAAAGCCATAAGACGCCACTTCTGACAAAAAGTTTATATGTTCCCAGGGTGAATTGGCGCAAGCACCATTCCCCCACACGATTATCGGAAGTTTACTCTTCTTTGTGACAGCGCTTAAGTCTGACGGTTTAAAAATTGTATGCGTTGGGAGAGAAGTTTCCGAGACCATAATGGCTTTAAAAGGACCCGTTCCTCCGTCCTCTACAACTCTTGATGTAACGGTTGATGTAGGCGCAGTCTCCTGTGCCGATACAGGATTCATAAAACAAAATCCAGTAATTATCAGCAAGACAACTAGCGCGTAAGTTTTTTTCATCGTCAAATTATTGTTTGTAGTTTATTTTATGTCAGACCTGCTCCACTCCATTTATTTCAGGGAGCTCTAAAATTCCATTTCGAGTTGTCACTGTTCATATCAAATTTTGCAAGGGTCGGTGTGCTGTCTCCGGAAGAAACCAGTGCTAGCTTCTCGTTTGAATTTGGAACTGCCTTGGGCATTATTCTATACGTCCCATCGGTCAGTTGATCGATTCGCCATAGTTGCTCCGGTGCACCGGTAAATTCCGGAACTGTTAATACTTCAGCATCAGCGGTTGCTGCTAACGCCCTGCCAGTTCCTGCTATTACTATCTTATAATACGGGGCGCCTAAATATCCACTTGAATCAGGGGCAGCTGTGATGGTCCATTTTTGATGCGGGCGGGACATATAATCACCTATTCTTGCATCAATGTTCCCGGTAGGCCAGGTGTTAATTACATCAGCTAATTCCTGAGATGGAACTGGTTTTACCGGTTCATCAATGTTACGGTTAAATCCCCGCATGCCACCAGCCGTTCTTACTAAATCAACTGCCAGTTCCAGTCCATATCCTCTCCTCTCCGATTCAATTTCATAAGTTCCTTCTTTTACATTATCTCCTGCAACAGGCCATCCATTTTTCCATAGCAATGGACGGATGCCTAATACGCTGCGGCCGCCCTGATCTAAATCTGCTTCATAATGGAAAGACATCTTTTCAATCCCATCGCCAAGGACCATCCGTCCAAAATGGCCAGGCCCGATAAGTCTTCCGCTAGTTGCAGCAACCATTTTGCCGCCACCTTCGAGCATGCTTCTTCCCACATTATCTACGAAAGGGCCGGTTACGTTTTTAGAACGGCCCACAACAATATTGTAGGTGGAATTGGAGCCATCACAACAGCTGCCATGTGTGGCAAGGAGATAGTACCATCCATCGTGATAGGCTAAAACGGTGGCTTCGCATACAATAGCTACATCAACGGGTTCATTGCCTTGTACCCGTTCGCCTGTTTTAGGATCCAATTCTACAATACGACTGAATCCAAAATAGGTGCCGTAAGAGAGCCAAAGGCGGCCAGTGGTGGGATCCAGCATAAGACCGGGATCGATGGCATCACATTCTTCATAGCCATCGGATGTGGCAACCACAACAGGAGCTGTGTATTTAAAATCGGGAGAAGTTGGATCAAGCGTCTTGTTCCACATGGTAAGAATAGCACCCTTGTGATTACTACTACCACCCGTTGCGCCATACACTACAAGGTAGCGGTCGCCAATTTTCATGGCATCGGGGGCTGCTCCACCACCCGGTCTCACACCACCGCCATTCCACGTCCACCCGTCTTCGGATATTAACCCACCTCCACCTGTGCCAAAGGTGTAATACTTTCCGTCACATTCAACAATAGTTGACGGGTCATGGATAAATGGTTTTCCGATCTGCGCAATTGTTGTTTGCGTTATCAATGCTGATAACAAGGCAGTCATGCCGATTATTTTCGTTCGTTTCATGTGTTAATACTTTAAATAGACCAGCAAATTTTATTCGTAACTAATACTGAAGTTTTTTACCGGCAATCCTTTTTCATCCAAAAAACGAACAGAGAAGTTACACATACCCGGTCCGTTGATTACTGCCCCCCGGATGATGTTCTTTCCCTTTTTAAGAGTTAAAAGCGGAGAGGTAACATTGTCGACAATCATATCCCTGTCACCGGAAAGTATAAGGGCTTCCTTGCCATTCAACCAAAACATGCCGCCCGAATTAACGCCAGCAGCCATTCTCACATTTTTGATTTCTTCCGGGCAATTGATGACGGTGACAAGCCAGAAGAGGACACCGTATGGCGGTTTATTTATGGCGTAAGTAAAATGGTATAAATTAAAGTTGTACGCCTTACTGTCTAATGCATACCATTTTAGTTCCTGGCCTCCCACCTTTACTTTCTTGCCATCTTTAGGAACTACAGCGAAATCGGTGGAAAAATTATCTGTGGAAAAGGTTGTTCTGAGATATTTTTCGGTGAGTATATTATTTCGGGCAATGTCTTTCCTGAGCGGGTTCCAGCACCAGCCAACGTTGAATGAATCCATTGGCGTCTGGTGCCTTTTTGACGTTAGAGGCCAGTGTAAAATGTTTAGATAGGGTATGTGTCGTATCTCCTTTTATGGGTATGGGAGGCAGGACTGGTCTTGGTCTTTCACCTGGAGCCTGGCCTAAAGAAGTATTGGCATCTACCAGTAATCCTGATAAGACGACAAAAACCAGAGCAGGCAACAGGGATTTGTTTTTTCTGTTCATCAAAGATTTCTTTTATAGTGATTATCTGTTTTGAAAGGGAGGGGGATCATCTAAGAACCGGGTTGTCGCTACCCTTTTCGTTCGAACAAATGTATAAATTACACTAATGAAACACTAACGTAATGGCTGAGGTGCCGGGGCGTGAAATGTTTTTATCGAATTTATTTCTGAGACATAACATCCTCCAGTTCTTCTAGTGTCTTGCCTTTCGTCTCCTTTACCTTAAACCATACGAATGCGAATCCAAGGAAACATATGGCTGAATAGACATAGAACGACCGGTCTTGAATCTTCTCGAACATGATGGGGAATGTGAATACCAAGATAAAATATGCAGCCCACAAACTGACCACTGCAATTGATGTGGCCTCGCCTCGGACTTTATTCGGAAATATTTCTGAGATCAATACCCATGTTACTGGTGCCAATGAAAGTCCGTACAGACCAATGGCAGTCAACAGAAACCATGAAACGTGGACTGACTGTGCACCTAACATTTGCGCAATAATTATATAGAGCATCGCCAGACTTCCTGCACCGATAAGCATCAATGGCTTGCGTCCTAACTTATCCACCAGCATCATCGCAGCAATGGTAAAGACCAGGTTTGTGACACCGATGAATACTGTCTGCAACAACTGATCGTCCTGAGAGGCGCCAATGCTTTCGAATATCTTCGGTGCATAATTGAACACGGTATTGATGCCACAGAACTGTTGAAAAACGGCTAGCCCAACTCCAAGCAATACAGCAGGCAACACGCCTTTCTTAAAGACATCAGAAAAGCTTGCTTTGACCACACCCTTCATTGATTTCTCAATATCTCGCAGTGACTGTTCTGCGAAACCTTGATCTCCGATTTTGTTCAGTACATCATTTGCCTTTTCAGTTTTGCCCGCTTTCACCAGCCACCGTGGGCTCTCAGGCAAAAACAATGCGCCAATAAAAAACAATGCGGAGGGGACTAACCCAAAACCAAACATCCACCTCCATGCATCGTCCCCACTATTGCGTATTGTATAGTTGATCAGATTTGTAAAAAGAATTCCAATAACAATCGTCAGCTGATTGATCGCCACCATGCGGCCGCGCAAGTGAGCAGGTGAAATCTCAGCTATGTACATGGGCGATAACATCGAAGCCATACCGACACTGATACCCGCACAAAACCGCGCAAGGATAAATAGGTCGCGCGAGGGTGAGAATGCCATTGCCATCGATGATATCGCAAAAATAAATGCAGCTAGCAACAAGCCGGGTTTGCGACCAAATTTATCCGATATCCAACCGGCAATCAGGCAACCTAAGATTGCACCCAACGCAAGGCTTCCCGTAGCAAATCCTTCCCAATAGGCATTTAGTTCAAATTCCTTTTGCAAGAATGGAAGTGCACCTGAGATTACTGCAAAGTCAAATCCAAAAAGATAACCTCCCAATGCAGAAATGAATGATATTCCCAGGATGTAACCTGTGTTGAACTTATAGTCCTTAGTAGAAATCGATGAGTGCCCAGGTTCCGCTATAATGGTTGACATAAATCAAAATTTAATTCGGATGATGAGAACCCGAAAGGCATATGCGAGGGTCAAACATACTACCCATAGCAGGCAGGTTGCACCTGCAACTGCCTTGTCATTACGCGTCACCCTTAATAGTGTGTCACTTTGATGAAAATAAGGTTGAATGAAGAGAATGGTGGCGGAAATTACGGCAAGATCAAATATGAATAAACAACCGCCAAATGTAGGTATTAGGCTAACTACTGAAATGTAAATGCTCTTCCCCATTTAACGAAACCGTTTGCTACAAAAGTGATAGATTGAAGCAACCGTTTGAATGGAGAATTACGTTTTAAAAATGGATTATCTTACGCTTTAACGGTTTATGCATGGGACCCCACTAATGCTTTTTGTTCCGATATTCCAATGGAGAAATACCCATTATCTTCGTAAACATGCGCGAAAAATAGTAGGGATCATCTATACCCAATTTAGATGCGATCTCATTGATCCTCAATGTTGTGAACTGTAGGTACTGACAAGCATGTTGAATTTTGAGGTGGTTAAAATAAACCACAGGAGAATAGCCCGTTTTCTTTCTAAATATACTGGAGTAATGTGAGACAGATAGATTAATTGACGATGCCAGGGATTCCAACGTTAATTGAACCTCTAAATGATTTTGCATGAATTCGATGGAAAAATCTACAGCATCCTTCTCAATTACGTGGCGTGCCGACGCAAATTTGTCAGTGAAACTTAACGATGCCAGGAAATAACTAAAGCTGATATTTGAGTACGTCAAGTTATCTAGACTATAGCCAGATTCAAGTGTTTTATAGATGGAATCAAAGATCTTTATTCGCTCGTCAAGAAAAGGAGAATAGTTGACGAAATCTTTGTTTTGTTTTGATAGCAAAGATGCAAAATAGGGCGATTGAATGCCTTTGAAATGCATCCAATAGATTGTCCATGGAATTTTTTCATCAGCTCCGTATTTGTGCGGCGTGTCGGCAGGTATGATCAGAAACTCGTTTGGGTTTACATCGTAATGGCCCGAAGGAACCTCCAACCATCCCTTGCCTTCCGTGCAATAGATTAAAATATTTTGTGATATTCCACCTGGTCGTTCACGATAGTGGTATTCCGCTCGAGGATAAAATCCAATGTCAGTGACATATAGCGAATTGATCGGCGGAGTATCACCGCAGACCTCTAGTATTTTCTTAGGCAATACGATAGCCCGTTGTCCTTGAAAACCTTCACGCTTGCGAATCGTCTGCATTTGATTTTAAAATAGGATTGTCCATCAAAAGAGAAATTTAGTCCATCAATGTGGGTCTACATCCCCATAGTTTTGCTAAACAACAATCGTTTTAGATGAAAAGCAACATCACTGTATCTGCTTGGGAAGAAAGTGTCATAATTCCGACTTACGGAATAGGTAAACCAGAAAAAAATCCAATCTTTCTTGAGAACAGGGTTTACCAAGGCAGTAGCGGAGTGGTGTATCCCCATCCTGTGATCGAAAAAATATTAGATGATAAAAAAAACAAATCCTACCATGCAGTCTACTTAGAGAACCAATATCTTAAAATCATGATCTTACCAGAGCTTGGTGGCAGAGTCCAAATGGCTTATGACAAGATCAAGCAACGACACTTTATTTATTATAACCAGGTAATTAAACCGGCCCTAGTAGGGTTAACCGGCCCATGGATTTCAGGGGGTATTGAATTCAATTGGCCACAGCACCACCGTCCCAGTACGTTTGATCCAATCGATTTCACAATTGAGGAGCATGATGATGGAAGCAAAACAGTTTGGGTAAATGAAGTTGAAAGAATGTTTCGTACAAAAGGCATGGCAGGCTTTCGACTCTATCCCGATAAAGCTTACCTGGAAATTAACGTCAAACTTTACAACCGTACGCCATTTCCACAGACATTTTTATGGTGGGCAAATCCAGCTGTAAAAGTGAATGATGATTACCAAACTGTTTTTCCACCTGACGTTCATGCTGTATTTGATCACGGCAAACGTGATGTATCTGAATTTCCTATCGCTAAGGGTACTTATTATAAAGTTGATTACTCCGCAGGCGTTGATATTTCGCGTTACAAGAATATTCCTGTTCCCACTTCCTACATGGCCATAAAATCAAAATATGATTTTATGGGGGGTTATGAGCATGATTCAAAAGGGGGACTTTTGCACGTAGCGAATCACCACGTATCCCCTGGGAAAAAACAATGGACCTGGGGTAACGGTGAATTTGGCTATGCGTGGGATCGGAATCTTACCGATGAAGGTGGTCCCTACATTGAATTGATGACAGGTGTATTCACAGACAACCAACCGGATTTCTCCTGGATCCAACCCAACGAAGAAAGAACATTTACACAATACTTCATGCCGTACAGTGAGCTGGGCGTTGTGAAGAATGCCACCAAGGAAGCCGCCGTGAACCTGGAAGTAAAAGAGGGTAACATATCCATAAAGTTCTTCGCTACAGCCGAATATCAGAAAGCGACCGCAATACTGGTATTTGACAATCACAAAATCTGGTCAGAAAAAATTTCTATTTCACCAGCGAGCCCATTTCACCGAACTGTTCCCTTCAATAGCGATATATCTCTTGAAAAAATAAGCATTACGCTTTACGATGCCCATGAAAAAATACTGGTAAGCTACCGACGAGAAGTTGAAGAGAAAAAGGAAGTTCCTCAACCAGCGCGGCCTGCCGAAGATCCTGCAGTCATTGAAAGCACAGAGCAATTATTTCTAACGGGATTACACATTGAGCAGTATCGTCATGCTACCTACAAAGCCACAGACTATTATGAAGAGGCGCTTCGCAGGGATTCAGGCGATGCGCGCAATAATAACGCGATGGGTCTATGGTACTTGAAACGAGGTCAGTTTTTAATGGCGGAACCCTACTTTACTAAGGCCATTCGCACGCTGACCGCACGAAATCCGAATCCATATGACAGTGAACCTTATTTTAATTTAGGGACATGCCTTGCCCATTTGGGTAGACATGATGAAGCCTACGAAGCCTATTATAAATCAACATGGAGCGCCGGATGGCAGGATGTGGCATATTTAAATCTTGCCAGGATTTCATCACGACAGCAAAATTTTGAAGAAGCTCTGCAGCTAATCGATAAATCACTTATCCGGAATGCTAACAGTCATACAGCAAGGCATCTGAAGGCTGTTATGCTACGAAAACTAAAAAGATATGGAGATGCATTGGCATGGATAAGCGAGTCTCTTGCGTTGGACAAGTTTAACTATGGGTGTTTATACGAAGAATATTTGTTGCGCAAGAACGCAGATGATGAAGTTGCTATAACCAAACTTGAGAACCTGCAAGGGCTTATCCGAGGTTATGTTCACAACTACATTGAATATACATTCGACTATACTGAGATGGGATTGTATTCTGAGGCAAATGATTTTCTTATGCTGTCATTGTCTGGTAACAATGAAGTCTATCCAATGGTGTATTACTATCTCGGATTTTTTGCCCTGAAAAGGGGTGACGAGAAGAGTGCCATTTCATTTTATAAAAAGGGAAGCAAAGTAAAATCAGATTATTGCTTTCCCAACCGGATCGAAGATGTGCCAATACTTCAATCTGCAATCGCGTTGAATCCGAAAGATTCCAAAGCACCATACTACCTTGGAAACTTTTGGTATGCCAACAAACAATACAGCAATGCCATCTCATGCTGGGAGAATTCAGCTCAACTTGATGAGACTTTTCCTACGGTATTCAGAAATCTGGCTCTTGCATATCACAATAAAGAAGACAATCATCAAAAAGCACTCCTCGCACTTCAGACTGCTTTCACCCTTGATGAAACAGACGCCCGCGTGCTAATGGAACTCGACCAACTATGCAAGAAGTTAAATAAGCCGCATACTAAAAGGCTTGAGTTATTGGAAAAACATATTCAGCTTACAGAAGCCAGAGATGATCTCTACCTCGAGAGAATAATACTCTATAATCACATTGAACAATATGAAAAAGCGCGGACATTAATAGCCGCAAGAATTTTTCATCCATGGGAAGGCGGAGAAGGTAAAGTAGTTGGTCAATATCTTGTCTGTCATATTGAGCTTGCAAAAGAAGCCATTTCTCAAGGTCAGTACACGGAAGCACTTTCTTTGCTAGAGGCAGCCGAAGTGTATCCGCACAATCTGGGTGAAGGAAAACTTTATGGTGCGAAAGAAAATGATATTTTCTATCTGAAGGGTTGCTGCTTCGAGGCGTTGGGCATGGCTGAAAAGGCCAATGAATTCTTCACAAAAGCAACCCATGGACTAAGTGAGCCCGTTCAGGCTATTTACTATAACGATCAACAACCTGATAAAATATTCTATCAGGGACTAGGTTGGAAAAAACTTGGTCAACTTGAAAAAGCAGAGAAAATATTCAAACGGCTTGTTTCTTTCGGGACTGACCACATTCATGATAAAATTAAGCTCGATTACTTTGCTGTATCGTTACCTGACTTACTTGTATTTGATCAAGATCTTGACCAGAGAAACACAAATCATTGTCACTATCTAATTGCTCTGGGTTGTCTCGGTCTCAACAATGGACGGCAACGGGAAGCAGAAGAGCATTTCAATGCTGTTCTTGAAAATGACATCAATCATTTTGGAGCGATCGTCCACAAAAAAATGATGGAGCATACTGTGCTGATTGATTAGAAAAATGTATGAACATCACCGGAGAATTTGTACGCACCAATATTTGATATACAGCAAGCCTACTTTGGTACTACTGAAGAAGGGCAAACAATAACCCTTTACTCACTCCAGGCTGGGGATCTTGTAGTAAAAATCATGAACTATGGTGGTACGATCGTAGCCATTGAAACACCGGATAAAGATCACAAGGTGCAGAATATTGTTGCTGGATTCTCAAGTTTTGATGAATATCAAACGCCCCATCCGTACCTGGGATCATTAATCGGTCGTTATGCGAATCGCATTGCGTATGGGAAATTTCAACTTGACGGAAAGAATTATCAGCTCACGATCAATGATTACCCAAATCATCTTCATGGCGGAGACAACGGTTTCCATAGGAAAATCTGGAAGGTTGAAAGGACAAAAGTTGATACTGATCAATGTTCCCTGGCCTTATCCTATTTTTCACCCGACTGGAGAAGAAGGTTACCCGGGTAATCTTCACGTTGTGGTGACGTTCACGGTGACAAAGTCTAACGAACTTAAGGTATCCTACCAGGCGAATACGGATAAATCGACGCCCATAAATCCTACCAGTCATTCGTACTTCAATCTTTCAGGGTTTTCAGAACGAACCATTTACGATCATGAGTTGGAAATCAACGGCAAGTTCTTCACTGAAAAAAACGCTGACAATGTGCCAACAGGGAAATTACTTCTTTGTGAAGGTACACCCCTCGATTTCCGGCAGCGTAAGAAGATCGGCACACACATAAAGGAACTTGATTTTGATAGAGGTTACAATCATAACTTCGTCATAGACAATCCCGAAGATGGTGTCAGGTCAGCAGCTACCCTCATCAACAAATCTGACAATCTTCCGGCAGGATGTTGGAAATTTTTAGCGACCGGCCAGGCCTTCAGGTATATACTGCGAATTGGTGGGATGGATCCCTTACTGGGGCTCATGGTATCCCATATGGTAAGCATTCAGCCGTAGCGTTAGAAACTCAAAGCTATCCCGATTCTCCAAACCATGGCAATTTTCCGAATACCATTCTCAGACCAGGTGAAAGATTTCATTCCAATACGATCTATCGGTTTTCAATTCTCAAATAGTTCCTATCTCGTCAGGTGTCATTTCTTAGGAAAGGTTGGCGGTGTCCATACTTAATATTCCTATTGAAAGAGGTTTTTAATTTTATCTGCTGCCACTTGTGTCTGTGGATTGAAGGCATTGGTACCCATATATTTTCTTAAACTATACAATAATTGCCTTGCCTCTATTCGTTTAGCCTGATCGGTAACAAGATCAATTCCGGAAACCATTAACCTTCCTTTACCAACACGGCATTCAAAAACTAATCCCAATGGTCGTGCCGTAACCCAATCATCTACTACCCGCACGATGGGTTGTAGTTTACTATCAATAGCATCAAGACGAATAGCATTGGAATGACTCATCCCATCCCACCATTGCCAATTGCTGTGGTATTGAGTCGGAAAATTGGATAGAGCAGAATGCTTGGGATTACACAGTATTCCTAACGTGTGGGGTGCCTGCCCATTCGTCCATGCTGTATTCCAAAAGATGCTTGAAAATCCAATGGCAATATCACCGCCCACTTCAGGTTTGATTGAACCTTTCTTGACCGTAAGCAAGACTTTACCTCCTTTATTCAAAGTTTCTATTGCCTTACTGTCAAGCTGATCAACGATCAAAATATTGTCCTTTAATTCTGGCAATGCAGTCGGGTAAACAAAAATATCCCATGAGTTTTGGAATTTGCCAAGCGAAACGCTGACTACTAACCTCGACGGTTCCTGAACCGTCTTTAGCGATTGCTGTATTCTTCCAATAGAAAAACCGTTTCCAATTGGAATGTCTGATCTACTTAATGTACCCCTGGAATAATACCTTACCTGAAGCATCTGCAATATTCCATTCAGGCGCAGTGCCCGTGATCGAACTGCCGCTAAAATTTGAAACCTCTACCGGTACATCAAGCGCTTCATCATTCAGAAATACCATCTTTTGAAATCGAATCAACGGAACTACTGAATTACAAAACTGGCTATATTCTTTTCCGGTTACATACCCTTTCTCCTTCCAAAATGGATTTAAAACACCTACCAGAGCTGTACCTTGTCCAGGAAAATCATGAAGGTCAAGCAGCTGAAAGCCTCCAAAATTTTTGGTGCGTAGTGCTGCCTCTATATCCGCTTTATAACATAGGGTTTGAAGTTTACCAGAAGCAAGAAGAAAACTATCGGCAAGGTTTGCCATGCCATTCTTCTCCAGTGTATACTGAAATATCTCAAAGTTCTTGGCTTTCAGCACACCATCATACTGCGTGATCTCCTTGAAATCAGGGTAAACACACCACTGACCAATTTCGTGGCTCACGGTTGGGATTGACCATTTCAAAATCGTATCAGACCAATCGTAATCAAATGACGGAGGTCTTCTGTTTATAATACTATTCAATCCTTCCTCCCAATGCTGGATACGTGGTTCTGGAAGATTGTTGTAATCATTCTCTGCAATAGGCGGCCAGCCTGCGCCCGTTGTATATTGCCTTCTGGAATCCTTGTCCTTCCAATAGTTTACAAAATCGGTCAAGTACTTCACATGATTTTTGCCTCCGGGTTCATTTCCGTAAGCCATAAAACAAAATGAAGGATGGTTTCCATACGTATCAACAATTCTATTGGCCTCGTCATAGATGTATTGATCAATGGATGTCCCATCTCCAAGCCCCGTGCCCCAGTTCGCCCAGGAAGAGCATTCGATCTGAAGGTAAACTCCAAGGCTATCCGCCATATTAAAAGCTGCTTCCGGGGGACACCAGGAATGAAAGCGAACATGATTCAACCCGAAAGATTTGATTGTAGAAAAAATTCTTGCCCACTCCTTTTTATCCGTTGGCGGATAACCTGTCTTTGGGAAAATTGCGCATTCCAAAGTCCCTCTCAGAAAAATTGGAATGTCGTTGATCGCAAATTGTGTTCCCACTGAAGAAATATTTCGCATCCCAAATGCAATTTGTCTTCTGTCCGCCTTAGCACCAGACATCAGGCTCACCTCCATCGTATAGACATTAGGTGTAAACTCGTTCCACAATGCCGGATTGTCGCCCATGGGGTAATCAAATACAATTTCATTCACAAGAAGGCCCAACTTGACTTCTTTTGAAACCGATTTCAGCTTTTCTCTGGAAGATTGAACCATGCACTGAACAGTAGTCATTGCCGGTTTACCCAAGAGGTTCTCCACATTAAGTTTCACCAGAACCTTTTTATTGGCAACGTCCGGAAATACCTTGAGATCTAAAATGCGAATCAGAGGCCTGGACCGAAGCTCTAATTTTCCAATCATTCCATTCCAGTTTGACTGTGTATGATCTGAAATGCTATGCGAATTCTGTCCCACGTTCATCTCCTTCACACGATTATCAACTCGAATGGTGAGTGTATGATTTCCTGGCTTCAACTTATTCAGAACATCATATCGGTGAGGAGCTCCGAGGCTATTCTGCATTCCGATTTTTACACCATCTATCCAGACCGACGTTTCCCAATGCGCGCGTTCAATAAAAAGCTCAATGAATTGATCACTCCAATTTTTGGGGATTGAAAATTCTTTCTGATACCATGCTGGTCCCTTATAATACTTTACAGGCTGCAGCCAAAAAGGAACTTTAATGTTACCTTCTACCCGAAACTTTTCATACTCGGGATTCTTAAAATAAGATGAGTCAAAAATTGATCCTACCCACGGAGTATTGACAGACACTTCGTCTCCTTTTCCATTCGTTGTCATCGATCCAGGCAGAATAATCTGATCCTCTAGTTTTTTCGAAAACCATTCTTCCTGAATGCCCTTGTCAGCGCGATCAATTTGAAACGACCACCGCCCTGACAGATCAATTACATCTTTCTGTCCAAAAGCATAACTCATTTGGATAATGAGAATAAAAGCGACCGAATACCTGATCATTCGAGTTTTTTTTATACAGACTTAGTTAATTAATTCACTATCCAAACTTCGAATAATCCTCATTCGTTTGAAATGGAGAAAATTCCTCTAACAATGGATTATTTTATGCGATTGCTCGATGAATTTTTCTTTTGAGCATCGTGAGACGTGCAGCGCCTGACGACCAAAGGAAATGCGCTTGAACATCTGTAAAATCTTCTGTTCTTTTTGATGTATCAACGTATCATCCAAATCTTTCTTCTATCATAAAAAAGAGAACAATTCATACGAAAAGAGGCCACCTTAAAAGATGGCCTCTTCACATATCAAATGATCCAGTATTTATTGCCATGCAGGGTTTTGAGTGACATTCGGATTTCCCTGAACTTCCCTTAATGGAATAGGTAAGACATAATCCCTTGCCTTCAATTCACGACCAACACCGTACTTGGAAATAAAATGCTTGATGTGATTTCCCAAATAGTCTGACGATCCATTAAAACTACTCTTGCGTCTCAACTCGGGGTACAACACCTGCTCAAAAGCAAATTCCTGCATCCGCTCATTAACGATCGCATCTCTGAGCTGAGACTGACCTAATCCAGACAGCGGGGTAAGGCCTGCCCGGTCTCTTACTTCGTTGATGCCCACGTACGGATCTCCGGTGCTACTTTCATTACAGGCTTCTGAATGTCCAAGCAGCACATCTGCATAACGCATGTAGATCGTATTTCTTTCTGTGTATTGGTATGCAGAGATATTTTCTTCCGTGAGTTTGGCTGACCACGCTTTGCCAAATACAAGTTGGGCAGGGTCCGCAGGATTTGCGTTCGGGTCAACAATACCTCCGAACCGTGATAAATTGAAAGGTGCGGTCGCGCTCCACTTTACTATTGGATAGTTACCATTGCTATCCTTTTTAGTACGTGCAGTTGGATAAGATTCAATGAATGTGCCGGGAATACGTTTATCAGCGATATCATAAGAACCCCTGAAATCCTGTGTCGCGCTCAGCCAACTCCAGCCAGCACCGCCAAATTCTGTGGGGTAATCCTCAGGATTAAAGTGCGCAGAGTGATTGCTGTACTCATTTGCATTCGCAGCTGCCGAAACTTGCCCTTCAAAAATTCTTTCGTTCATGTTTTCGTGTTCGAGATCAAAATTATAGCTGAAGTCTGCGAACAGCGTAATGCCGCTGTTATTCATGATGTCTTCTGCTGTTGCTTTCGCATCACTCCATTTCTGATCCCACAACTGTGCTTTCATCAGCAATGTTTTGGCGGCCCATAGTGTAGCCCTTCCTGTGTTCGCACCCGTAATATGATTCCGGTAATACTTCTGCAGCTGCGTTACAGTCGGCGTAGATCTGATCTATGAGTGCCCGGGTACCGCCGCTATTTGAGGGAAGGTTGGTGAGGTCTTTTGTTCCTTTTAAAGATATGGGAGCATTATCAAAATAGCTTAGGAGCCCATAGTAGTAAAACGCTCTTAAAAATTTCGCTTCACCTTTCAGGCGTTCAATAGTTGCCGCATTCGCGGGATCATCTACTTTTTCGGCTGCCTCAAGCAATTCGTTGGCACGATTGATCGAACGATAGCTTTGTCCCCAGTACGCTTCTATGACGTCATCCTGTGGGCTAACATTTCCCAGGTTATATTGCAACGGCTGCTTCTCCCATCCCACCTGGTATCCGATAAGGCATTCAAATACATAACGGTTATAGAAATAATTAAACCAATCTCCACTTCCCATCGTCAGGTCATCGTAGATGGCATTTACACCCAGTTGTAATTCTGTCGCAGATTTATAAAAAGTGTTGGGATTGATATAGTCAGGTGTCTCTTCCAAATCTGAGCAACCCAGCAGCAGGGCGAAAGTGAAAATCATGGCCAGGGACCAGTTGCTGTATTTTGTTTTGAAATATTTTTTCATTGTTTCTTCCTTTAAATTTTTTTGCTCCTTCATTACAAACCGAGATTAACACCAACAGTGAACAACCGTGAACGGGGATATGCGTCGTAGTCATCCCCACGGTTGAGGTTGTTCTGACCCTGATTATTTACTTCAGGATCAAACCCGCTATAATCAGTTATAGTAAAAAGGTTCTGTGCACTGACATAAATCCGCGCAGTGCGGATGAACTTCGAAACAGGCAATGTATAGCCTAGTGAAATATTTTGAAGACGTATAAAGGATCCGTCTTCGATGAAGAACGATGAGCGCCTGTATGATGCGAAGTCGCGTTTTGCGTCAACGGCCGGACGCGAAGCATTTGGATTTTGAGTTGTCCATGAATCGGTCAAAATGTTTGAGATCTGATTGATCTTTTGCGCTCCATCTCCAATTTCTGATTGTTGCAGATTCCGAATATCAATTCCTTGCACGCCTCTGAAAAACACTGTAAAATCAAATCCCTTGTATTTCAGCGTCGAGTTGAGACCCCATGTGAAATCAGGATTAGGATCACCTATAATTGAATAGTCCTCCGCCGTGTATTTACCATCTCCATTTTTGTCTTCATAATTCGGGCTACCATCTTCTTTGATCCCGATGTATTTGTATCCACGCCATACACCGATAGGATTGCCAGCTTCTACCCAACTTCCATCGACACCTAAGTGACCGCTCGTGCTGGTAGCATAGAATGGCGCGCTGTCTCCAAGGTCTTCGATCTCATTTCGCAATACAGAAACATTACCGTTGATATCCCATGTGAAATCTTCTGTCCTTATCGCTTTGAAGTCTAAGGAAAATTCAAATCCTGTATTCGTGAGTGATCCGGTATTCTTTAACAACGTTCCAAAACCTGTACTTTGAGGTATCGAGACATAAAGCAAAAGATCCGTTGTTCGGTTACTAAAGTAGTCGACCGTAACGCCAAGCCGATTATTAAAGAAGGCCATGTCTAAACCGGCATTGAACATTCTGGTTTGCTCCCATTTTAAATCTGCGTTGGGCATACGCGTTGCGGCGTAACCGGACACGAGGACATTATTAAAGACATAGTACCTCGGGCTTAGATCAGATGTCGATTGGTAAGCAGGAATTCGCGAATTACCTGTAAGGCCATAGCTAGCACGCAATTTGAAATCATCAAACACATTATTAAGTCCAGAGTTCTCAAAAAAATTCTCGTTCACGACACGCCACCCTAATGCTGCAGAAGGAAAGGTGGCCCATTTGTTATTAGGTCCAAACTTTGTTGAACCATCCCGTCGCGCTGTCAGCGTAAGCAGATAGCGGTCGTTGAAATTATAATTGATTCTTCCTAAGATCGATTTTAATCCCCAATCAATGCGACTGGAACTTCCGATCTGAGGCTCGGTTCCATCTGAAAATTCAGCGACTCGAAGTCATCTGAATCCAGTCCTCTAATGGCCTGATAAGCCGAGGCGTTATTCTCTTCCTGGTAAGTGTATCCCAACAGTATTTCCAGGTGATGGCCGCCGGTTAGTGACTTGGAATACGTCAGGATATTTTCATTCAAGAAATTGACGAGGTTGCGATCATAACGCTGTAACTCCCTTGAAGTCTGTCGTCCAAAGTTCGTCTTGCTATTATAGAAAGTATTAAGTGTGGCATTCAGCAAGTCTAGCCCGAGACTTGTTCGAAATTTAAGGTCTTTGGTAATTGGTATCGTAAGCGCAGTCGTACCGAAAAATCTGTTCGTGGCGTCCTTGTCAACACCTTCCTTAGCTTCGGCGACAGGATTAATAGTGAAACGGCCATCATACAATGGATAGTTATAATTTCCATTCTGATCATATACCGGCCCCGTTGGGTCAAGCCCCAGCGCAGTAATGATAATTCCTCCGGGACCGCCGCGGTCAGTCGGAACGTTATTTCCAACCATACGTGGAAAAGCCCAACTGTTGCTTAATGTAGCCTTTCCATCAAAAAGATCATTATCCAGATTGAGACGCAGACCGTAGCGTTTAAAATAGGTGTTAATGATAATACCTTCATTATCCAAATAATTTCCGATCACGGCGTAACGTGTTTTGGAGTTACCGCCGCTAATTGTAAGTTGATTATTCCAGATGCTCCCGGTTCTTTGAATAGCGTCCATCCAGTCAGTACCACTCCCAAACGAATTGATTTGCGCGTCTGTATATCGCGGGTTTCCTCCCTGACTCACGTCCAGGGTGTTCAGATACCTTCCAAAGTCGGAGCCGCTTAGCATATCAATATTGTTTGCAATGGTCTGGGCAGAATAGGAGCTTTCCAGGTTTACAACGGACTGGCCATCCTTCCCACGCTTTGTGGTAATTAGCACGACACCATTGGCGCCGCGCGAACCATAGATAGACGTCGCCGATGCATCTTTGAGAACTTCGATTGATTCAATGTCATTTGGG
>CAWEZB010000055.1:0-17186 GCA_963813425.1 uncultured Bacteroidota bacterium | reverse complement strand
GTCAACTTCAAGGCGTTTGTACCAGCGGGAAAGATCCATTTCCCTTCTACATGAAGCATTTCCGGTTCGGCCTTCCTACGAGCTGAACAAAACAGGATGCAGACAGTTAATAGTTGGTAACTAACATTGTTCACCTGGAAATTTCATGAAAAACCTTTTGCATTCAGACGGTCTGAAAAAATTCCTTTATAAACTCCAGCATTGGGAAACCTGGCACTGGCTAGTAAAATATATCCCTATGATTCCATTCTGGATCGGACACTGCATTAAAGCAAGGTCCCTTTGGTTTTTCACAGCTTCAAATCCCACATTGACATTCGGAGGTTATGAAGGAGAAAGCAAGATTGAAATGTACAAGCAGTTACCAGCGGGGACTTATCCAAAAACAACTTTGATTCAGGCATCCATGCCCACGCACCATGTCATGGATCTCGTATCGTCGCAAGGTTTTTCATTTCCTTTGGCTGTGAAACCAGATGTAGGCAGAATGGGGTTTATGTTCAGAAGAATTCATTCCGCTACTGAATTAATTCAATATCACGAGAACATAAAGGTCGATTACCTCCTTCAGGAATTTGTTCATTATCCTTTAGAGGTCAGTGTGTTTTATTATCGTTTTCCCAACGAAAAACATGGGACCATCACAGGTTTTGTGAGGAAGGAGCATTTGTCCGTAACCGGCGACGGGGTGTCTACACTACGGGAGCTGATCATGAACTACCCACGCGTGCAATTCCGGATTGATGAAATGAAATCGAAACACGCCGCAACGCTGCAACACGTCATTCCCCTGGGTCAAATTTACATATTGTGCCAGGCTTTGAATTTGAGTCGCGGAGGAAAACTCATTAGCCTTGAACATGAGAAGGATGAAAAATTGTTAGCTGTAATTGACAACATCAGCCGTGCTGGAAATTTTTACTTCGGCAGGTATGACATCAAATGTGAAAATATTGAGTCGTTAAAGAATGGAAATAATTTTTCGATTCTGGAATTTAACGGCAGCGGCGCGGAACCACACCATGTGTACGGAAATGGCAACTCACTAGTACAAGCCATCAGAATACTTCTTCGTCATTGGAGCATACTTTACGAGATATCTTTGGCAAATCACCGAAGGGGAATATCATACTGGGGCTTTGCTCAAGGGTTAAGACATATGATAAAAGTACGAAAGCATATTAAACTATTACGAAAATTAGAATTCAGTTCAACGCATTTGCGACATCAAATTGCACCCCAAAATGTGGAGAATAAGGCGGATATTCTTCATCGTTATGGACTGACAGTAAATAAATCCGTGCAGACATGAAATCACATGAATTAATCATAAAAGAATATTCAGAGTATTCTAAGAAAAAAAGATTTTCCGTGCGTAGCCGCAAAAGCTGCCCTTTCCAGAAACCATATTCAATGCATGGTCTCGTCGCATATGGCCTGCCCAGCAGATGACAAAACAATCTTACAATATCTTTATAGCTTCGTTGACAGGTACCGGGCTTCGGAAGAATCTTATCACAGTGCTGCAGTTATCTTCAAGGAACCAGTAGAGATCAATGAGACCCTCTTCGATACTCTGCTTTGGCAGCGCCTAAATTCTTTGGCGTCCCTGGATAAGCAAAACTACACACATGACTCGCGGGTTGATTCCGACCCAAATTCACCGCGCTATAGTTTCAGTTTAAAAGAAGAAGCGTTCTTCATTTTAGGGCTCCATCCCGCAAGCAGCCGACGGTCGCGACAATTTAAATACCCAGCCCTGATTTTTAATCCGCATGCAGAATTTGAAAAACTTAGAAAGTCAGACCGATACACTAGAATGAAGGAAGTTGTCAGAAAACGTGATGTTGAATTTTCCGGTTCGGTTAATCCGATGTTAGCTGACTTCGGTGAAGCCTCGGAAGTTTATCAATATAGCGGGATCCGCTATAACGCAGAATGGACCTGCCCATTACTACATTAATCTATATGCAACAGTTAAAAGTGATTCCACCTCGATCAGGGACGGCGTTTAATTTAAGGCAGGGCCAAAAACTTAAGGTCGTCGACGTGCAAGGCGAACAAGTTTCGGATTTCGTCTGCTTTAACCTTCATGACAAATCAGAATATCTTTCCTCGGGAAGAACATTGGACTACGAGGAGACAATATTCCTGACAAAGGGAAACTCATTCTACTCCAACCGAAGCAATGTGATGTTTCAAATACTCGAAGACACTGTAGGACGGCATGACTTTCTACTGGCACCCTGCAGCGCGGAAATGTTTAAGATCACCTATGGGCATACGGATCCTCATCAGGGTTGTTTTGGAAATCTTAAACAAGCATTGAGCGAATTTGGAATTCATGGTGACGACATCCCGACATGCTTCAATATTTTTATGCATGTTAATGTTGACGGCACAACGGGAAAGCTATCTGTTTTACCGCCAAAAAGCAAAGCTGGTGACTTCATCATCCTCGAAGCCAAAATGGATCTAATCGTCGGCATGACGTCTTGTTCCGCGGGAATGTCAAATAACTTTTCTTATAAACCGATTGCCTATGAAATTTTTTAAATGATTCACTTCTTCAAAAATATCAATTGACCTAAATGATTCGCCAGATGGCTGGTCCTGTTAAGCAATACATTCAATCTATTGCGATGAGGCTCTTTTTCAAAATCCGCTTCGGAAATTGCTGTATGTCTTTGAAACCATTCTTCAATAGAAAAATGGTTAAAGTGTTTTTGCAGTTTCTCGTTCACAGCATTCCAAGCATTTCGTAGTAGTCTTTCGTCGCAGGTTTCGCCAAACCGGATTTGTCTGGATTCTTTATAAATATTTCGTCCAATTGCGGATAAAATTTTTCTCCGAGGCCTAACAAGGGAAATAATGCATCGTGAACTGCTGTCAGATGTCCCAGTAGGTAAATTCCGCTGTTCCTGCCGGGCGCTACCTCCTGACCTAACTGGTCATCGGACAGTGAATTGAACAATTTATTCGTTCTGTCGATCTGAATATTCCAGGCGTCAAGCGCCATATTTACAAACAGTTGTTGTGGATCTTTTACCATCATAATAAAATGTCATTGAGACATTTAAATATAGGACAAATCCGAATACTTTTTTTGTCTCGGTACGGTTGTCGACCCCTCAATAGTCGTTTATCAGTATAGAATATTTTGTCGACATTCCGAATTGTTGAAAAATCCAAGGTTCTAACATATCGAATCACATATTTTGTTTCGACCGAAGGTAAAATCCGCCGTTCCGACTACTCAAGATTCCGCCCACCTACTCATTTGTTATGTATGCATACAAATGGAATGACTAAAATTGCAAACGAAATCGCACAAGATGATTAGTGATGGCCCCTTTTTAATTGGTGTCGATAACATTCAGGAAATGTTGCCGACTATTCTAACAGATTCCATTGTCTTAGACAATCGTTTTATAATAAAGGGCATCAATCAAAATGTACTGGATTTACTAGGTTATACCCGGGATGAACTTCAAGAACGAGATGTTAACTGTCTTGTTGATGATAAAAGACTTGTAGCATCACTGCAGAAAGACTTGGCCACAGGGTTCTCGGGAGAAAAGAGATATGTATTGCTTACAAAAGAAAATACAAAAATTGTCGCGTGCATATCTGGCTTTTACATGGGAATTATCAGCGACATCAATAACAAGATAGTCCTTGTTGTCCGCAAAACTCAGCCCACGGTTCCGAACGAAAATCCGGAAAACACTAAAGTTGAAATAGACAAGTTTATTTACCGTGCGGCACACGATCTTCGAGGTCCCTTAGCGACAATCAAAGGCTTAATTGACTTAATAAAGATTCGGGAAAACAACGATGAATTGGATCGTCTCATTCAGTTAGTAGACTCACATGCAAATGTTCTCGATGAAAGGTTGTTTCAGCTTGCCTACATGGCTCAATACAATAAGGAGGAAAAAATCGCCAACGACGAAATAATTTTCCATACCATTGAAACAAGGCTACGAAAGATCATTGAAAAAAACGCTTTTGTAGATTTTCTCGAATTCAATTTTTCATCACCAAAGGGAACGCTCTCCGCGGTGCGGGAAGATGCGATCACCGAATTACTGGATAACCTTCTTTTGCACACGTTGGCATTGCCGATAAAAAGTATTCCCAGCCAAATCAACTTCAAACTTACACGCTCGGAAAAGCAATTACGAATCACTGTTGTAACGGTTGGCTTTAAGCTGACCGACGAAATACTCATAGCGACACGAAACCCTTCATTTTCTTACACTGACCTTGTCAAATATCCTCAAATGGTTCATTTCTATGCTGCAAAAAAGCTAGCCAATCAGTTGAATACGACAATCGAATCAGTATTTATCGCGGAAGACAAGCAAAGACTGGAAGTACGAATACCTATTTAGTCGTTACACCTAATCAATTTATCCTCCCACATAATCATTGTCGCTACAAACTTAGGTCTGAAGAATTGAATTTTGATTAATCAAACTTTAATTCATGAAACAAGTTCTACTGTTTTTTATTTTAATCGGCTTAGGAACTCAAACTTTTGCACAAACCACAAAGCCTGAGATCGTTACAGATCGCCCGGATCAAACCGAGGCTCCATCTCTCGTGCCGACCGGGGGCATACAAGTCGAATTAGGCACCGCAATAGAAACTGATGTAATTGAAAATATCAAGGTTACTAACTATACCTATGCAACTGCACTGGTGAAATATGGTATCAATGAAAACTTCGAGCTGCGCCTTATTTCCGAATATTTAGGACAGCGTGCTAAATTCAATGAATCCAATATTAACAAAATCAATGGCGTAAGTCCGTTGGCATTAGGCGTAAAAATCAAAATAGCCGATGAGAAAAAGTTCTGGCCGCAGGCCGCATTTATAGGACACATAAATCTTAAGACAGGCTCATCCGAATTTGCCCCTGATTATACCGCCGCCGATTTCCGTTTTACATTTGCACACACGTTAAGCGAAAGATTTTCCCTTAGCTACAACCTTAGGGGCTGAATGGAATGGGGAAACTCCTGAGGCAGCATTCCTCTATACGCTTTCTCTTGGTTACGCAATTACCGATAAGCTCGGAGCATATATAGAATCTTATAGCTTTTTTCCTGAAAGCAGCAAAGCAGACCATCGTCTAGATGCAGGACTAACATTTAAGATTACACCAGTGGTTCAATGGGAATGTTTCCGCCGGCCTTGGTCTCAACGATATCGCACCAGATTCATTTATTGGAACCGGTATTTCCTTTCGCCTTCTCAAATAAAAAAGATTACATAATTGCTCTACAACGTTTAGCCAAACCGAACACTAACCCCCAATGAAAAAAACCATTTTAGTTGTTGATGACTTTGCCAGTATCCGTGATTTTGTTTGTGACACACTTCAACGCAAAGGATATGAAACGTTAGGCGCTGCGAACGGCAATGAAGCTTATCAAGTATTAACACAAAGAGCCAACGATGTAAACCTGGTGCTAACGGACTATAATATGCCCGACTGCACAGGTTTCGAACTGTTGAAAAAAATAAAGGAAAATCCATTGGTAACTAAAGTTCCCGTGGTATTTCTCACCACCGAATCAAATCCGGACAAGATGCGAAGTGCAAAGGAAGCGGGGCTCAGTGCATGGATAAAAAAACCATACCGTTCCGAAACCTTCTTTGCGCAGATCGAAAATGTTATGCGCAATGGACAGTAATCAAAAGAGATTTGTTGAAGACGCACTCGACCTCCTCAATGAGTTGGACGAAGGTCTGATGCAACTCGAATTGAATCCTCAGGCAACTGCACCGCTCGAACAGGTTTTTCGTACGATGCACACCATTAAAGGCGGGGCCAATATGTTCGGTTTCGAAAATATCGGTGAACTGTCCCATCAGCTGGAAACCTTGTACGATCTCGTACGACAGGGCAAAATGCAGATATCCGATGGGTTGATCAGCCTCACACTACACGCGTTTGACAAAGTGCGCGATCTTTTAAAAGAAAAAGATGTGGCCAGGATCAACGACGCCGAGATATTGAAAGAACATCTAAAAACAGCCGTCAATTTTTTAAAGGCAGCAGAATTAGAATCATCTGCTGATACCTCACAAATCACAAACGCGATTCATAAAGATGAACTGGCTACTTTCTTCATCCGTATTTCACCTACCATTAGCATAACAGAAGATGGCAATCATCCTCTTGTATTTATTGTTCAAGATATTGCGGCACTGGGAACGTCTAAGGTAATACTTATACAAAAACCTTCCAGCGAGGTGGACCATTGGGAAGTCTATATAACGACCACAACTCCCCAATCAGAGCTTGAAAGCTACTTCATATTCGTAGAAAACGAATGTGTTGTCAGCTATTTCAAGCTCACACCTTGCGATTTATTTGAGCAGCCAGAATTTTCCGAATACCTTAATACACTAGGCAACTTTCCAGCTGATCAGACCAAGATAGCAACGTTCGTCGCCCTTCGCCTGGAAACGTATCATCAACAAAAAGACGAGGACGAGGATACCATCGAGTCAGGGAGCACGAAGAAACGCATCGTTAATGATAGTTACATCAAAGTGAGCAAGCGAAAAGTTGACGATCTGCTGAACTGGATCAGCGAGCTTATCATTTTACAAGCGCAACTTGCAACGACTGCTTCTTCCATTCAAAGTACCGCGCTCAACGACGTAACTGAACAATTGGAAATGATTACGGGTCGCCTGCGTGACACGTCTTTGGAAATTGGCCTGGTACCCGTTGAAACATTGGTGACAAAATTTAAACGACTGGTACGGGATCTTTCCAAGCAGCTCAACAAGAAAGTCAATTTTCTTAGCGAAGGTGCCGATACAGAAATGGACAAGGATGTTATCGAAATGATGGCAGAGCCCATGGTCCACATTATCCGGAATTCGATCGACCACGGTATTGAACCTGCTGTCGAACGTAAAGCTGTTGGTAAATCCGAGCACGGCACCGTGAAATTAAAAGCTTTCAACTCGAGCTCGTATGTTAACATTATTATCAGCGATGATGGCAAGGGAATTTCACGAGAGAATGTACTTCAGAAGGCTGTTGAAAAAGGGCTGATTTCAGCCAGCGAAAATCCAAGCGATGAAGAGGTATTCAATTTGATATTTCATCCGGGATTATCAACGGCCACCCAGGTATCCGATGTTTCCGGCAGAGGTGTAGGAATGGATGTTGTGAAGCAGAAGATCAATGAACTCAGGGGGAGTGTTACTGTAAAAAGTATCGCGGGAAAGGGAACCGCCATTCATATCAAACTGCCGTTGTCGCGTTCAATCATTGAAGGATTGTTAGTTAACGTGGCGGATACGCGCTACGTAGTGCCTTTAAATGTAATCGAGCGCATCGACCGAATTCCTTATGCCGACATACACCGCGAAGATAAGGTCGACAAGACTGTCATCGTAAATGAGGAACCTCTTTCAGTGCTTTCACTGCGACAACGGTTCCACAACGATGTCAATCCGCCAAAGACAACAGACATTATTTCCGTATTGGTCAATGGAATAAAAAAAGGCATCGCCGTCGACAGAATTGAAGGAAAGATGCAAACCGTAATGAAGCCATTAGGCGACGTATATAAACAGCAGGACTTTATTTCCGGAAGCACCATTCTGGGCAATGGAACGCTGGCACTCGTATTAGATCCCGCCAGGTTATTTTTATCAACAGGCCATAAAGAATTTTCCGATAAGTATGAAAAATCAAACTAACGAAACACATGCCTTTCTTACTTTCTCATTGGGTGCAGAAAAATTTGCAATCAGTGTAGATAGTGTACAAGAAATCGTCGAGTTGGAACAAGTGACAAAGATTCCGAATGCTCCCCAATATTTGTTGGGCATTATCAACCTGCGAGGAAAAGTATTACCCTTACTCGACACTCGACTCAAACTTGGCCTATCGAAAGCTGAAATCACGAAAAGAAGTCGCATAATGGTAATCGATCTTGAAACCACGGACGATAAAAATCTTCAAGTCGGTGCGTTGGTTGATGTTGCAAAAGAAGTCATTGAACTTTCGTCAGAAGATATTCAGAAGTCTCTCGATTTCGAAAATTATGAAACCGACGCTCCAATTACCGGAATTGTAAATAACCATGGGGATATTACCATGATCATGGACGTGACCAAAATATTCTCAACAGCTGAAATAGTACAATTAAACCATTCCCTCAACTAAGAACCGAAACATGTTTACCAATTTAAAAATTCGCACCAAACTTATCGCTGCCTTTTCAATACTGCTTGTATTGATGGTGGTGATCTTCACGATATCCCTTACCAGGATCAGGACGATAAACGAAAAGATGAATGAGATCACTGACGTAAACGCCGTACAAATTCAAGTTATCGGCGAGATCGAAATAAATCTCATGGAAATAAAAGTAACTCAGAAACGGCTCTTACAAACCGATGACGAAAAAGAAAAGAATTCCTTCGTCCGGTACATAGAAAATGAGACAGTAACGTTGAATAGCAACCTCGATATTCTGGACAACAGTATGGTCGATCCTGCTAACAAAGCAAAAGTACAGGAGTTGCGCGCCAAGATCAATGAGTTGCTGACCATCAACAACACAGTCGTGCAACTTTCGGGACAAAATTCTGAAACGGCTGCCGCGCAGCTCTCCGAGAATGAAGCACAGTCAGAGTTTAATAAACTCGGAACTACCCTTGACGAACTTATCGCTAAACTAAGTGCTGCTGGTTCCAAAGACCTTTTACAAAAGGTGTATCAGATCAAAAGCTTGCTGGTAGAACTAAAGACGACAGAGCACGAATTAATTGAAGCACAAACCGAAGAAGCTGGTAGCATGGTTATCCGCACCGCAGGAGAAATAGAAAATAAAATTGAACTTTTAGCAACGTCGATAGGCGGCGTATTAAATGGTGAGGCGAAGGCATTGTTTGACCGTTATCAATCACAATACCCGGTTTTCTATAGTCTTCACTTACGCGTACGTGATTTGGGAAGTAAAAATACCAACACGCGTGCCGAAGCGATATCTGAAAGCGACATGGAAGTGGTGGATGAGGCCGCTGATGCAGTGCTAGGCGACCTTGAAACAAATATTGAAAATGAAATGGCAAACGATGTAAAAGTCGCTGATGAATTGTACACCACAGCCGTTCAGACCATGAGTATCATCATTGGTATCTCAATTTTGTTGGGCGCAATCATTGCCATGTGGTTGCTGAAGGACATCGTTTCTTCACTCAACATCGCTAAGTCAGCTATCAAAAAAGTTGCACAAGGAGATTTCTCTGCCGATGTGGAAGCAAGCAACCGGGATGAAATTGGCGAGATGTTGACAGAGCTTCAGTTTATGGTCGAGAAACTACGCAATAGCGTTGACGTTGCAAAGCTCGTTTCCAAAGGTGATTTGACCATTGATTTCGCTTCGATAAAAAATAAGGGAGGTGATCTTGACAACGCGCTGGAGGCCATGGTGAAAAACCTACGCGAGATTGCCACAACAATTTACAATGGCGCTGAAAATGTATCAGCGGCAAGTCAGCAGGTTGCTGCAGCGTCTCAGCAAATGTCACAAGGTGCTCAGGAGCAAGCGAGCGCCACGGAAGAAGTTTCTTCTTCGATGGAACAAATGGTTGCCAACATTCAACAGAACACCGACAACTCACGTGAGACCGAAAAGATTTCCAACAAAGCTGCAAAAGATATCCAGGTAAGCAGTGACTCAGTTTCAGAAACTGTAGAAGCTATTACGAACATCGCTGAGAAGATTGCAATTATTGAAGAGATTGCTTCAAAGACAGACCTATTAGCATTGAATGCCGCCGTGGAAGCAGCGCGTGCCGGTGAGCATGGTAAAGGATTTGCAGTTGTTGCCGCAGAGGTCCGGAAGCTGGCCGAGCGGTCACAAAAAGCTGCTGCAGAGATTACTGAAATCTCTTCTAAAACGGTAAAAGCCGCCAGACAGTCAAAGGAACTCCTTCTGAATACATTGCCGGACATCAGCAAGACGGCCCAATTGGTTCAGGAAATTGCAGCAGCCAGTGTGGAACAAAATACTGGCGCCGATCAAGTGAACGGTGCAATTCAACAATTATCGCAAGTTACGCAAGGCAATGCTTCTGCAGCAGAAGAGATGTCGTCGAATGCAGAAGAACTCAATAGCCAGTCCGAAGAATTAAAAGCTGCCGTGAGCTATTTCAAATTGGATAACCGCGCCTCAGCACATGTGAAGAGTTCCAAAACATCTCACCTGCGGAAGCCGGTCAAGATGAATTACAAGGATGTGATAAGCTCATCCAACGGAAATGGTAACGGTCACGCTAAAGGTTTTGATCTTAAGCTTGATGATGGACCTTCCGATAACGATTTTACAGATATATAATAGCCAGTTATCGACGAAGCGTTATCCGTTATCCGTTAGTAGCCTGCCCGAGACGAGACGGTAGGCAAACAACCCCAAAAAACACGGATACGGATAACGCTTAACGATAACGGATGACCGATAACTGATAACGATTAACCGACCAATGGCACTCGAAATGGAAAACCTCTTCGTTCGCATGGATGATGAAAGTTTTAGCCGACTCAGTACATACGTCACGCGCGAGTATGGTATCAAACTTCCCGTAAACAAAAGGTCCATGCTGGAAAGCCGGCTCAATAAAAAAGTCAAGAGCCTGGGCATGGATAATTACAAGGCAGTTCCTGGATTTCATTTTTAGCGATTCCGGGTAAGCATGGTGATCTGTTTCATGTGATTGATCTTATCACGACGAACAAAACCGATTTCTTCCGGGAGCCGGAACATTTCAAGTTTTTAGCGACGACGTATTTAGCGAAATGGAGTCAGGTTGAAGGCCGAAGGAATATGAACATTTGGTCAGCAGGATGTTCTTCGGGTGAAGAACCTTACACCATCGTAATGGTCCTGGAAGAATTCCGCAGAAGAAATCCTCAGTTTTCATATAACCTGCTGGGCAGCGATGTGTCTATACGCATGATTCAAACTGCATTCAAAGGTGTGTACAGCACCGACAGAATCGCGGCGCTTCCTATGGAATTAAAACGCGCCTATTTTCTTCGGAGCAAAACCCAGCCAGACCTTGTTCGCATCAAGCCAGAGTATCGGAAAAGAATTATTTACAAACGGATTAATTTCATGGACGATGCATATGGGCTGCTGAAACATGATTACGATATTATTTTTTGCCGCAACGTTCTTATCTATTTTGACAAGGCAACACAAGAGCGTGTAATTCGAAAGTTCATTTCTCATCTTCGTCCTGGCGGACTGCTGTTTCTTGGACATAGTGAATCGATCATGGGCATGGAGATCCCGTTGCGTCAAATCCAACCCACCGTCTACCAACTTGCCTCGTGACAACGCTCAGGAAATACACGATTTTTGCCGGGCAGGCTATTGTCACGTCAGCCCCCGCTTTAATTTCGACTGTACTGGGCTCGTGCGTTTCCGTTTGCTTGCGGGATAAAGAAACTGGAGTCGGTGGATTAAATCATTTTCTACTTCCCGGCATTCCATCAGATGAGGCAAACAACTCTAAATCGGGGATTGACATCTACTGCTTCGCTCATTCGATCAATGTTAAATCGAAATGCAAGATTGACACGCTGGAAGCTAAGGTATTTGGAGGATGTAATTCTCTTTACCACAAATGATATTTACAAGGTCGGGGAACGAAACATTGCCATCGCATTAGCAGTATTAAAGGCATTTGAGATACGCGTAGTCGCAAAGCATGTTGGCGGAAATCATGGAAGAAAAATAATTTTTAACACGTCCACGGGTAAGGTACGCGTGGAAATATTATCAAAGACTGCAATAGAAATAAATGAAGAAATCGATAAGGGTTTTGGTTATTGATGATTCAGCGCTTGTTCGCCAAACGCTGAGCGAGATCATTGATTCAGATCGAGAGCTTTGCGTTATCGGAACGGCAGGCGATCCTTACTTTGCTGCCACTAAAATTCGCGAAGAGATTCCCGATGTCATAACGTTGGATGTGGAAATGCCACGCATGGATGGACTTACGTTCCTCAAATCATTAATGGCACAGTATCCGATACCCGTTGTGATCATATCCAGTCTGACGCAAAGCGGAAGTCACCTTGCACTGCGTGCACTTGAACTTGGTGCGGTCGAGATTGTCGCGAAGTCCGAAATCAGAAATACGAAAGAACACCTGGAAGAATCAAAGATACGCATCACCGATGCTATAAAAGCTGCATTCATGGTGCCCATGAAGCGAAAATCCATCAACAAGTGTGGCTCTGAATTTCAACGCTTTGAAAAAAAACCTAAGAGCACGATTTATAAAACCACGGACAAAGTAATTGCAATTGGTGCGTCAACCGGAGGAACAGAAGCTCTTCGATTTATCCTTAAAAATATAAGACCCGATCTACCAGGCATACTGATTACACAACACATGCCGGCAGGTTTTACAAAGTCATTTGCCGACCATTTGAATAACGAATGTGAAGTGACTGTAAAAGAGGCATCAGACGGAGAACGTGTAATGCGTGGCCATGCCTACATCGCGCCGGGCGGAAGGCACATGGAACTATACCGCAGCGGTGCACAGTATTTTATAAAAGTTCGGGACGGCCAGCTCGTAAACCGGCACAAACCGTCTGTCGATGTGTTATTCGATTCAGTAGCGCGCCACGCAGGACAAAATGCCATGGGTATCATCATGACTGGCATGGGGCACGACGGAGCCTCCGGCCTCTTGGCGATGAAAAATGCAGGAGCGCACACCATTGCTCAGGATGAAGCCAGTTCGGTTGTGTATGGCATGCCTAGGGAAGCCGTTGCTTTAAATGCAGCAAGTCAGATAATGTCATTGACAAATATGCCCTCAAAATTAATTTCCTATTTTTAGTTCCAGAAGGCGATTCGACGGGTGGCTTATTTTAAGTGAATCAATTCCTTGGCAAATACGTCACGAACAATTTGACACAACTCCATAAAGCTATTGGGTTTTGCGAAGAAATGTTCAGCTCCTAGCTCCTTCGTTTCGTCCAGATCTTCCTGGTGTTTGGACGCCGTATAGATTACAATCGGTATCCCTTTTAACTGAATATCTTGTTTTAATTCCCGTAAGAAATTGAAAGCCGTTGAGGCGTGGCATATTTAGATCAAGGAATATCAGGTCCGGCTTTGGAAATTTTTCTAAGCGAAGCCCTTGCAGGGCTTCTTCACCGTTCCGGGCCAGAATACAATTTATTTTGGGTTCCAATTCGTGAACTGCGATGCAGAACAAATCTCTGTCATCTTCGTCATCATCAACAATCAGCACATTAGCCATAACAGGAGGGTCTTACATGCTAACCGAAAAAAACAGGGTTTGTTTTTTAATCCTGTCAGAAAAAGCTAATAACGATGTCCAATTAATACGCCAAATCCCCGAAAACCAGGAGGTGCGATGCCTTCCCGATTCGCATGATCAGAAATACGATGAGAAACCAAACTGAAACCCTGCCGTTTTGGAGGGTGGATTACCAAAAATGTCAGTTTGCCAATTGTAACGGTAATTTAGTCTGACCACGGTTTGGGAAGTGGGCCTCCAGCTGATAGCCGGTACGATAGAGAAAAAATCTTCCCTGATCTTACCACCCGTCTCACTAAAGTTGTCCCTATTCCAATCGACATATTCCACTCGAAGCGCAGCATTGATAACAGACTTTTCAAATCCAAAAATATTTCTGCGTACTATGGGCTGCACGAAATCGATAAATCCTCCCTGCTGTTTGCTACCATATTGCTGACTGTAGGTTTCTGGGCACATCAACATTAACCCACGCCCATTCTGTATTGATCCACAAGTTTGTTAAGGGTATGGTTGTATTGAAATCCAAGGCGAATACATTGACGCTTCTTCGCTCGTCAAATACCAAACCATCATCTTCAAACTTATTATACACCCCCCCCATATACGAGACACCCAACTCTCCTACTTTTTTGTAACGTATGGCTGTTTTTGCCGTGATCAACGGAACGCCGTTAAAACTTTCTTCAAATCGATCTGCATTGGCTTTTGTTGCGGGAAGAAATGTTTTGTTTTCAGGATTTGATATGATCTTGTCGTCAAATCCATTCGTCAAATAAGCTTCATAGGCATAAACCCAATCGTTCTTATATAATTTTCCGTAAAGGCCAAACCCAACATTACTCCACGTGGCAGGAAGCATTTGCGTCGCTGACACCGGCCTGTCAACAAATTCCCATTTAGGCCCATCGTGATTTTGATTAAATGCGCCTATGGGTTCATCACGACGCCTCCACGCAAATTAAAAAGCGGATGAAACTCGATATCAATGGAAGCAAATTCGATGTTGATTTCCTTAGTACCGTCTTCAAATTCTATTTCCGATAAAAACTTAATTCTCTTATAAATACTGGACGCAACAAATAATCGTTAGCCTTCGCATTTGAAATTGATGTCCTTCGGATACCCCATCCGTTCCCAGGTGCTGCCAATTGGCTTCGATGTATCCACCTACGGCAACCGGCAATTTTCCAACGGAGAGAAATGGGCGATTGTAAACGGCATCCATGTTTAGTTGCATCTTGCTCGTATCCTTCTGTGTCCGCTTCAACAGCGTCGTATCAATCTGTCCCATTGCATGATGGGCTAAAAAAATTAGGTACAAGAGAAGGAAGCGGATAAGGTTTTTCATGCCCTCAGATCGATAAACAGTTTGTCTCCCGTTGGTGTGACCTTAAAGGTTCGCAGGTTCTCTTCAGCAGGACCTTGTGCTACGAGTCCCTTGTTATTGAACTCGCTTCCATGCGCAGGACAATGCAAATGATCACCTGAAGCTTGCAGTTCATTGCCCTGATGGGAGCACTTCATCAATATTGCGGAATACTCCTCATCTGAAAACTTATACAGGTAAATTGGAAATTCCAGCGCAGCGTTTCTAACGATGATGTAGTCGCGCTGAACGTGGCTGATCTTTTTTGAGATATGTGAAGTCCGATTTTAAAACGGAAATTCCATTGCCTTCAACAACTCCCGTCGGTGTAGAAGGTGGATTGGCATCCCGACAAAACTGGAAACAGTACCGATGCCGAGACACACATCATACATGTTTTAGTAAATTTTCTTCTATCCATATTTAAAGACTCTCCAGGAATTTGATGAGGTTTGATTTGTCGGAATCTGATAGCGACTCAAAATTTTCGCGGCTGAAACTTCCTTCACCACCGTGAAGAAGAATTGCTTCTTCAATGCTATTGGCTCTTCCATCGTGAAGCAGAAAATATTCGCCACCCTGCGAATTCTTTGACAGTCCTAATCCCCACAAAGGCGGCGTCCTCCATTCTGACGTCTTTGCTGAACCTTCCGTGTATCCATCATCCAGGCCCGCACCCATGTCGTGCAACAATAAATCGGAATAAGGATAAAAAGTTTTATTGGCAATAGCAGCAATAGACGATGCGGCCCGTTTTCATTTCGGGTCTGTGGCATCCGGCACACCCTACGTCATTGAATATTTTTTTACCTGCAAGGACCGAATCATCATTTTTGTTTCTCTGTATCGGCGCTTTTAACGTCTTCAAGTAAAACACAACGTCCTGTACCGCTTGATCAGAAATTTCCGGGTCTGTTTCAAGACCCGAATGCGTGTCGTATGCCTCGTACGAGGAAGATATCCCGATGTCTTCATTGTACGCCTGTGCTGTTTGCTGATCCAAATCATATGCAGCCGCTTTTTTTCCAAAACGGCCGATGTATTTTCCATTGACCTCCACGTAACCAGGACGCTCGTACAAATATTCTTTCATTCCAATCCAATTTGGAACGCCGCTGATTCCATCACCATTTGCATCTTCGGGATCTGCCCATGAGAGAATTTCCTCATCACTTACCGCGTCGATAAAACCCAATCCAGTATTGGCGGGCGGCGTTAGTTTTGAATATCCAACACCCGAAGGAAGTTCTTCTGGCTTGTAACCAGGGAATGGCCCTGTTCTGTAGCTGCGGCCCGCCGAGGTCTTTAAACTGATTTCCCGTTTCATCATATTGACCAAACCTTGTCAGCGTCGTGAATGGATGGCCTTTCCCGTCGCCAGGATGGCAACTTCCACACGAATTAGCCACGAACAAGGGCCCCAAGCCTGTCTCGGCAGTAAAAATCTCATCGTTAAAAGCAATATCACCTCGCAAAAATTGCAGGTTCTCCGCTTCCGAAAGACCTTCTACCGGGCCATCAAGCAGCGTGTCAACTGCCGGGGCATCGGGCTCAAAGGTTTCACAGGAAATCCAAATTCCCGACAATCCCAATACTATCAACAAAACAAGTAAGAGTCTCATATTTAAACTATACGGGATGTAAAATTAAAAAGTTAGATTAATCTAACTTATATATTTGAATAATTTATTTTTCATGCGTAAATTTTCATGAAATTTTGAATGGATGGGGTCTTTAACGGAAGAGAATTACATTAAAACGATCTATAGCCTGTCACTAGAGCCTGGCGAAGTTTCGGTGTCAGAGTTAGCAAAAAAGCTGAATGTGAAGCTTCCGACGGTTACCAGCATGATCAAAAAGCTCTCTTCTAAGAAGCTGGTGTCTTACGCACCCTACCGGGGAATCAAAATCACAGAAAAAGGAAAAAAAGAAGCCTTATCCATTATCCGAAAGCATCGTCTCGCCGAACTTTTTCTGGTGAAAATATTAAAATTAGGATGGGAAGAGGTGCACGAAATTGCCGAACAGCTGGAGCACGTTGACTCGGAAAGATTTTATAACAGAATAGATGAATTATTAGGATATCCCAAGGCAGATCCCCACGGAGAACCCATACCGGATATTAACGGAAAAATAATTTCTCCTAAGACCATTCCATTGAGTCAGGCGGAAGAAGGATCATCCGTTAAGATCAGTGCCGTCAGCAACGATGCAAAATCCTTCCTGGACCACCTTAATTCCAAGGGCCTTCAAATAGGTGATTCCATTACCATCAAAAGAAAAGAATTATTTGATGGGTCCGTCTCCATCATCAACAAAGCAAAAAAGGAAACCATGCTTAGCCACCAGGTTGTGGAAAAGATCTGGGTGGAATTGTGAGTGAAATGCACTTAACCACGGAGGCGCAAAGGCACAGAGAAATACAATAATGTTTTGCTTTACATGTTTCGATTCTTCGTGACTC
>CAWEZB010000054.1:0-18239 GCA_963813425.1 uncultured Bacteroidota bacterium | reverse complement strand
GTTTTAGTATAAGTAGCTGTACCTGAAAAATATTTTATTCCTGGCTCCTGGTTTTCTGTAAGGGATGCAAGATTGTTTAAGGTAACTTCTGGTGGCGCCCCACGATCTTTTTGAAAGTTTACTTTCCAGCTCCCGTCGAGCGTTGCGAGTGTTTTTTCTTGCGTTGGCGTTAGCGTAACCGCAGGTTGCGTAGCCCTGTCTCTAAACATTAAAAACACGGCGTCATATGGAGAGAGATGCAGTCTTACTTTCGTGACGCCCTTGCTGATGCTGTACGAGACGGGCTCCCGTTTGCCGGTTTCTGGATGCCAAAGCTCTGGTACTTTTCCTACTATCCGGACATTGACATCTACATTTTCCTCCTGGTCGTTTCGATTGTTTATCCAATAGATATCGAGGTTGGACGATCGCCGATGCAAATAAAGAAGTTTTGTGTTTGCCTGTGGCTTAGTATAGGTAAAATCTTGAGTTATCGCCAATGAAGACAATACCTCATTTAAGGGCTTGTCTCTAAATACTTTTTGATTGCCGGAGTTCCAGATTTCATTTACCAGTTTTGCAAACTCATTCTGATCATCCGACAGGCTGGGTGTAACTTCGGGTTTTGAACCGATCAGCACAGCGCCAGATTTTACAAGTGCACTTATCTTTTTCAATACTGGCAAAGACATTTTTTTGGCGTTGTTATCCAGGACCAGAACCTGGTAACTCATTCCAGAGGGTGTCACGAATTTTCCATCTTTGAAAGTGAGCAGGTTGATCAACGCATCAGCATTGATGAAATCAAAGTTGTATCCTTCCGGGATGGAGGGCATAACTTTTCCAAACAAACCAGTTATGTTATTGTCTTCGCCATAGTAGTAAACAATGTCTGCTACAAATTTTCCCTGTTGTAACAAATAGGAACTGCGACTTAAATAATCAGTCCACACCTTTGCATGTTCGGCCCAGGTTTCGTGTCGCGTAAACCATTGACCAAATGGACCGAGACCGAGTCCCGGAATTTTATCATCGACTGGCTGATGCACAGAAGTGTGAATAACAAATCGATTCAGTCCGTGCGCCAAGGCAAGGTCCGCGGTAGGCTTTAACGTTTCAGGAGAATATGACCATGCCGAAGATGGAATTCCCAATGCTGTAAGCGACTCAGCAGCGACAATATTTTGTCCATAGATATGAGCAACTGAAGCAGACTCACGTATATCAGCCGTGTGATAGGTAAGATCATTTTGGTTGATGAAAGCATTCGGAGTCCAAATGGCAGACATAGGTATAGCGGCCGTTCTTTTCACCTCCATCCCGTCAGCAATAAGCGCCCGGCCATTTTCATGAGATTCTGTGTATCGTTTCATTCCACGATCCGCCAAAATTTTTGTCAGTGCATCGTAATGATATTCAGCAACCAAATCGCTCAACGTTTTTCTGAAATCAAAAAGAAACTGCTCACTTGCATCTGAACTCTTTACGACATGACCTGACAAAACAGGCATCCATGGAATCATACTGTATCCACGTCTCTTTTGAAACTCTGCAGGAAGATTTCCGGTCCAGTTTTGTGCTCCAGCTTCCCAACTGTCGGTAACCATATACTGCAACCCTTTCTTACCCATTAATCCCCCTGTAGCATCTTTGTATTGATCGAGGTAAGTGGTGAAATATCTTTTAACGGCGGCGGGATCTAATTTATCCACTTCCAGACCCGTTGCTTCAGGGGAAGCTGGGTGATTCGTAATACCCATTAATGAATATCCGAATCGAATCACTTTCCATTCTCCTGGAGGTGCGGTCCAGTTGAGTGTACCGTCAGCATTGAGTTTACTCGTTAAATCCATAATGTCATTTGTGGCAACAACATCATTAGTCGGAGGAGTAATTTTCGCAAACAGTGTTGCATCCGGGGCAAAGGCGTCTTTCTCTTCAAACATTTGAACGCGTACGACGGAATGTAAAACGATCTCCGCAATGTCAGTTCCTGGAGGAGTAACTGGAGGTGCTGCTACTGAAAAAGTTGTTAGTCTTGGGTGGTGGATTCTTGACAGTTACCCGAAAATACTTTGCGGTGGTGCTCGGTATGTTGATCGTTTGCTGCAAGACGCCACCAGGAGGAATCAAGCAGACGAATTTGAAATGTGATCCATCATCACTTGCTTCCAAAGCACGCGAATCTTTTGGGTCCGCACCCATTCCAAATATTCCTGCGTAGCCGCCGCCCACCATCGTGATGGCTTTAATTGTTTGTGATTGAGGAAAAGTAAATTGAATCCATGCAAAACCTGCAGCAGAATCTCTCGGCAATAAAATAGTTTTGTTCACGTCTCCATCAGTCAGGTGCTCCAATGTAAATTTTCCACCACTTGAAGTCACGACCGCCTTCAGGTCCGTGAGCGACTTATCAGCGGCAGGTAATTTGAATGCAACGACCGCTACATCTTTATAAAACAACGGGAAGTTTTGAAGCATCAACTGCTTCGCCAAACCCAGGTAGTTTGGTGATATTTTGAAACGGACCGGTTATACCTGCTTGTTTTTCTAACTTGATATTAGAAGCGCCGCCTTTCACTCGCGTTTCCGTCCACACTAATTTTTTCATGCCATCTTCGGGGCTAACCCAAGGGCCACCGGTTTCGCTCCAGCCTGGCGAACCTGCAATTGCCATTTCCAGATTTAATGAATCAGCCAGTTTTGTTGTGTAACGAAATGCTTCCTTCCATTCTGGCGTCATGTAGGTAAGACGTTTCGCAACAATTTGTGGCGTCATTAAACTGGCGTCAAAATTCTGAAAGCCTCCGATACCGGAACGTTTCATCCAAAGTAGGTCTTTGCGAATTCCATCCTTGGTGATATTTCCATTCATCCAGTGCCACCACACCCGCGGTTTAGCAGAATTTGGCGGGGAATTAAATTGATGGTAAATACTATCTGTTTGCGCAAATGCCAGAAATTGAACTAAAAAAAATAGAAGGAAGAAAGGCAGTTTTTTCATGTTCAGGATGTATCAGGTAAACTTATACAAGTTTAATCGTTAGACTGTCATGAGGTGTCATGGCACGACGTCAAACGTTGATCTGCGGAAGAATTAGTACATAGAGGGTAGATTTGATACACTCAACCAATAGATTTTAGAAGTGTAAAAAGTACGCATACTCCCCGGCACTTTTGTGGTCGCTCTTGAGCCTTACCTTTCCCAAAACTTTAGTTTTGAAATTAGTTGTCCAATTCATCGCCATTATTTAGGAGACGGCAAGAGTCAGAAGAGATGCTTAACATGGAAAATTTCGATTTAATTCCTGGCAACTTTCCTTTGACAACAATACACCTTCAATAAGGATTAACTGTTCGATCATAACAGTTCATGACGGCATACTTGCAATCGTTGACTAAAATTGAAAGTACATAACACGACACCATGCAAGCAGTTTTGGGAATAGTATTTCACTTTATTGGAGGATTTGCGTCTGGAAGCTTTTATCTCCCTTTCAAAAAAGTCAGGAATTGGTCGTGGGAATCCTATTGGCTGGTTGGTGGTCTATTTTCATGGCTTATTGTTCCGCCATTGGCCGCCGCGCTGACAGTCCCCTCTTTTGCATCGGTTATCAGCGTCAACACCAAGTTCTGTAATCGGCCTTACCTATTTTATGGGAATACTTTGGGGTATTGGAGGGCTTACTTATGGCCTGGGTATTCGTTATCTAGGCATGTCGTTGGGCAATTCAGTAACATTAGGCTATTGCGCCGCATTTGGCGCCTTGATACCTCCAATATACTACTCCCTAAATCACGTCGATGGCAAAGTCACTTTCCATGAACTCTTAGACAGTCCTGGCGGGCAACTCGTATTACTTGGGGTAGTGATCTGCCTGGTAGGTATTGGCATTTGCGGCTACGCAGGTATGATTAAAGAGAAAGACGTGAATTCAAATGAACAAAAAAATTCTATCATTGAATTCAATCTTTTCAAAGGCCTCGCCGTTGCAACCATTTCTGGTATTTTAAGTGCGTGCTTCAACTTCGGAATTGAGGCAGGCAAACCTATGGCGGAGATGGCCGTAGATAGTGGTCACAATCCTCTGTTTCAAAATAACGTTACTTACGTTGTTTTACTCTGGGGTGGATTGACTACTAATCTTATTTGGTGCATCATTCTAAATTTCAGAAACAGAAGTTTCAAGGATTATGGTAATGAAAAAGCCCCGCTGACATCAAACTATCTGTTTTCTGCATTGGCCGGCACAACCTGGTTCCTACAATTCTTTTTTTATGGAATGGGTGAGAGCAAACTTGGAAACGGCGCAAGCTCGTGGATCCTTCACATGGCCTTTATTATTCTTATTTCAAATGTATGGGGCATTCTTTTGCAAGAGTGGAATGGGGTTAGTCGAAAAACCCAACTTACAATAACTATTGGGATACTCGCAATCGTTATGTCAGTAATCCTGGTAGGATACGGAAACTCGCTATCATAGAGGATAAAAAAGAAATATCATGACAACACTGATTCAAACAAAGTTTAAACACGTCAGCTACGTTTGGACAACCTAACGTCGACGCTGGTACTGCAATGAGCTTCCCGAGATAACGGGACATCGTGGTATGATAAAAGAGAGAGAATTCAAAACCATCAGCACAGGGCTATAGCGAATGACAAAGCAATCCGTAATACTGATCTTTGATGTCGGCAAGACAAATAAAAAAATTTTACTTTTTGATGATCACTATCGCCTTGTCTTTGAGGATTCTGTCCGGCTCCAGGAGATAACAGATGAAGACGGCTTTCCCTGCGAAGACATCGACGCATTGACAGATTGGATTAGAACATCATTCGAAAGAATGTTGGCGGATGAAAGATTTGATATCCGGGCGGTAAATTTTTCGGCATATGGAGCAAGCTTCGTTTACCTTGACGAAAATGAGGTACCCATTCTTCCTTTGTACAATTATTTAAAACCCTATCCGGAAAATTTAAAAAGAAAGTTTTACGACCAATACGGAGGTGAGCCTGAATTTTCAAAAAAGACTGCATCGCCGGTTCTTGGAAGTTTGAATTCAGGCATGCAGTTATATCGAATAAAATATGAAAGGCCAGAAGTATTTTCCAGAATTAAATATGCGCTTCACCTTCCCCAATATCTTAGCTCGATTCTAACGAAAAGATTTTACTCAGAAATCACAAGCATCGGCTGCCACACAAATCTTTGGGATTTCACAACGCAAGCCTATCACGATTGGGTTATCAACGAAGGCTTGAAGGAAAAACTTCCACCAATATTAAAAAGCAATGTGTGTGTAAATATTCAACATAAAGATAAAACGATATGCATCGGTGTTGGCTTACACGACAGTTCTTCAGCGCTGATCCCGTACCTCATAAACTTTCAGGAACCTTTCGTACTTCTGTCTACCGGCACCTGGTGCATAAGCCTTAATCCGTTCAATAATAGTTGCGCTAAACAAGCATGAATTAGGAAAAGATTGCCTTTGCTATCTCACCTATCAAGGTAATCCCGTAAAAGCATCAAGGTTGTTCGCTGGGTATGAACATGAGCAACAGACCAAACGTCTGGCGGAATACTATAACATCCCAATTGAACAACTCACGACGACTGAATACAACAAGTCAATCAGCGCGTGGCATCAATGGGGTTTCAAGTATCGAGAGGCTGAAAAGGAAAAATAGAACTCATGTCTTTTCAAAGAATCACTCGGGCGAATTTGACGAGCGAGAGGAAGCCTATCATCAGTTGATGATTGACATTGTTACGAAGCAGCTGATATCAACAAAACTTGTATTGCGCGGAAAACCAGTAAATAAGATTTTTATTGATGGCGGGTTTAGCAGGAACAGTATTTACATGAACCTGATGGCGGCTGTATTTCCCTCCTTTGAGATTTATTCGTCATCGGTGCCTCAAGCGTCTGCTCTCGGAGCGGCAATTGCCATCCACAAACATTGGAATAAGACACCGATCCCAGCCGACCTTATACAATTGAAATTTTATCCAAATGCCGCCAGGTCGTAGAAGAAAAAATGCGAGTCGGCTTATTCTTGAAAATTGGATCGGATCTAGCATCATATTCCTACTTGTCAATTTACTGGGAGCCGCACAAAACCTCCTCGCAGCTTTGAAATAAGCAACCTAATTTTATCCGCCAAAAGTCGGACTATCCTAAAAAGATGCAACGTGGAAGACGTACGCACGTCTCCCCGCCAGTTGGCGGGGAGCTAGAGGGGTGTGCGTCAAAGTGGGATAACTTTGCATTTTGCTTTTCAAGTGTTCCACACTCCCCTGACCCCTCTCAAAGAGGGGACGCTCCAACGGTTGCAACATGCACCAGTCATGCGGCTGGAGAGCCATACAAGCGTTGATAGCCCTAAATGTGTAGCGACAACGTATGTAGCTGTCATATTTACAATTTCCCTAAAGACCTCCACATATCGAGTTCCGCGCCATACCTGTTGTTGATTACTTCGCATTTTGTATCAATGCGCATGCTAGGTCTAACTTCAAGGTTATACGCCGGCCATTCGGGCGCACCTTTTGCTGTTGGTTTACCAGTTCGTGCGAAGCTTGTCCATAGCTCAGCAAAGTTGTGCGATGCAGTAAATCGTTCCGGACGATTGCCGCCAAAACTCATTCTTGGTGCCTCACCTTCCTTGGGTGGAACCTCGTTGTTGAATTTGAAACTAATATCCATCGCGTGAGGAGTCCCCATTTCATAATCCGTCCCTGGAATTTTCATCTCTGATTTATATCCAAAGTTATAGAGATAGACAGGAGCACCATTTTGCTTTGCTTTTTTCTCGGCAATGTTTACAGACCCCAGGCCCATCATGGTAATGGAGGAAATCGCGACAAAAATATCGGGCGCTGATGCATTCGGCCTTGACTTGCGATATGTCTCGATAATTTTTTTTGCATCCGAACCATACTGAGGTTCAAGTCTTGTCTGCAATCCAGCAAAGTCCATGGTGAATGCGCTGGTATCTTTTCTTTCCCAGGCAAAGAAGGTGTATTCATCTTCATTCCATCCTGTCATGAGCGGTTTGTTACGCGATATATCAGGGGCCGTCGGATCGAAAGGATGATTCGGAAGTACAATACCATCCACGACAGGACCGAAACCAACCATTGGTTTATTCTTTTCAAGGCTTGGTGCCACAAAGGGAAACTTTGCCTGGATGCTAAACAAATCAGCTGCAGGTACATCAAGCAACTTCCTCCAATCTTTCGGCCGAATATTCAACTCCTTTAAAACTTTGGCTGTCGTTTCCGCCGCAGTGTCCCGCGTCGTCATACGCACACCTGGTCCGCTTTCTATAGATGCCTTATTAAAATAAGGAGCAGCTTCAGGCATTGCATATAAACATGAAGTCTTTGCTCCCCCACCCGATTCACCAAAAATCATTACGTTGTCTGGATCTCCTCCGAATTGAGCAATGTTTTTATTGACCCACTTTAGTCCTTCGGTAATATCTAATAAGCCCATGTTGCCAGAGCCAGCATAGTCTGACCCGGCAATCTCATCCAGGTAAAGAAAACCCAATAGACCCAGACGATGATTGGTTTCAACAACTACAACATCAAAATTTCTCGCGAGATTCGAACCATCCTGTCCAGGTGAACCTCCAGATCCAATCACAAACCCACCGCCATGATTATAAAACATCACAGGCCGTTTTCTATTATCATTAGCAGGAGTCCAGACATTAAGAAAAAGACAATCCTCGGCAGGAGGCGGCTCGTTGCGTCTTGGAGGCTGAATAGCGGGAGCGCCAAGTTGCAGGGCATCACGCACACCTGCCCACGGTTCAAGCGGTGCGGGCCGACGAAATCGTCTGTCACCTGAAATCCTGCCGGCGTACGGTATTCCCTTGAAAATATTCACGCCATCAGTTCTTACACCACGAATTTTTCCATGCGTAATTTCAACCTCAACATACTCTTCCACGTTGGCGTGATTCGCGAAATATCCGAGAGGAAGAGTACCCAAGTTTTGGGAATGCAACAGCTGCGGCTGTTGAAAGCGATATCTGTGTCAAGAATTTTTTCCGGCTTATTGATGGCATATTGATCTTAATAATTTTTGCTGAGTGGATTTTTGTCAACCGTACGGATAGGCAAACCAAATAATATTATTCCGACTGCTTGACAGTGACTAGAATTCTTGGCACCGGACAGATCCAAAAATCAAACATACATTTGAATGCAGCGACAACCGTTCTGAACCTTCCTGATGCAACTAAAAATTTCCGAACCTCAATCAACTATGCGTAAACTCCTATACCGGTGGTGCAAGCGCCTGCGCGAAGCCGATGCAGTCAGAAAATGATGAATTTCCAGCGGTCCCTGGCTACCGGCTCGATCATCATTCGATATTCGATATTCCCTGCCTACCGGCAGGCAGGCTTGTTCGATATTCATGAACCGTGTCCCGTCCTGAAAAAAGTTGACAAAGTAGGACTAAGCGAATCATGCCATCTTAGCGGCGCCTTCAAATAATAGCTGAGCTGTTGTTCAAATCGATGAATAAACTTTAAAAATCCTCCATCATCAGTCCCTTCTTCATCGCACGCTCATACTTCTTCTTATCAAAACGATATAAGAATGGTCGTTTGCCCTCTCGCCCAGTCTTGGTCTCCTTAAGGCGTTGGAGGATACCAAGGGACAACATTTTTTTTTGAAAGTTCCGGCGATCAAGCCGCTTATCGAGAATTGTTTCATAGAGACGTTGAAGCTCCGGCATCGTGAACCTTTCCGGCAGCAAATTGTAACCGACCGGATGATCATTCAGGTTGTGACGAAGTGCTTCCAGCGCTTTATTCACGATAACATTGTGATCGTAAATAAGCTTGGGAACTTCATGAATGTCCCACCATCGACAATCTTCGGTAAGCCAGTCGGTACGCGGCATAACTTTTGAAAACTCAACCAGTGCCCAATAGCCGATGGTAACAAATCTATCCATGTACCAGCTTTTTGAAGTTCCAGGTATTTTGAATGGCTTCTTTCCTTTTTCCCGGTTTACTTCACCAAACGTCTGGAATTGACGCAAAAAAATTTGTTTGAGTCCAGTACGCTCGTTCAAAACGCGTCGAGCTGAGTCGTCGATTGACTCTGTTCGTTTGACGAACCCTCCCGGAATACTCCATCCTCCAAAGTCTTTCCATTTCAGCAATAGTACTTTAAGCTGATTGTCGTGAAAGCCAAAAATAACGCAGTCGATAGAAAGGTGTTGCAGAAACGATTTGTGACCTTTGAGCAGGAATTCCTTAAGTTCGTGTGGACTCATGATAGCCAAATATAGCATTCAAAGCCATATGCCTACAAGAGTATTTTCTCAGCGAGGGATAATATGATTCTATACTAATGATGATGTGATCTCATTTTAATTATTCGAAGCCCTATATTCCTGCGGGGACATGCCTACATGTTGCTTGAACACGCGCGTAAAGTGCTGGGGGTATTTGAATCCAAGTCCATAAGCAATTTCACTCACAGATTTATTGGTATCGAAGATCCTTTCCTTGGCGACATCAATCAATTTAAGTTGTATGAACTCGTGTGCGGATTTACCAGTCTCTTTTTTAATCAGGTCTCCAAAATAATTTGGCGATAGGTTAAGTTCACTTGCGCAATATGCAACAGATGGCAACCCAACTGTCTGAGGTTTGTCTGACGCAAAGAAGTCAGTGAGTAAGTTTTCAAACCTTTCCAGAATTCCTTTATGTGCATTGTCACGCGTAATGAACTGGCGATCGTAAAATCGAACGCAATAATTCAGGAGCAATTCAATATTCGTCAGCGATCAACGTTTTGCTGTGCTTGTCAACAGCATGCTCCAGTTCAAATTTGATTTTTGAAAAACAATCCAAAATTAAGTTGCGCTCACGTTCCGACACGTGAAGCGCCTCGTTCACATTATAGCTAAAGAAAGTATAGTCATCGATATGACGTCCTAGTGAAGTTCCTCGAATCAAATCCGGGTGGAAAACAACTCCGTGGCCTTTTGGCTGGTAGAACTCTTCGCTCGTTTCGATCCCAGCTATTTGACCAGGTGCAAGAAATACCAACGTACCTTCCTGGTAGTCGTAGATATTTTTCCCATATCGAAGATCACCACACTTCACATCCTTCAGCAAGACTGCATAGAAACCAAAGTAAGCTACGCCTTAACTTCCTGGGTGCTGCCTTCGAAAAATCAATTACGCTGACCAGCGGGTGTAACGTCTCGTGATTGTTGAAAATATTGTATTGGCTGACGGTATCAAACTTTAATATCTCTTCCATAGTATCTCTGATTTCATTCAAAATTAAGGCTGTTCTACAGGTGATTTCCATATCAACTGACCATGAATCAGTGAATTTGGTAGGCAAACCAGTAATCTGTATAAGTCCTTAACTAAAATGACAACACCTTTGTAATTACAAACGATGTTCAACAAACCAAATAAATTCCATATGAGATCTTCAGTTCTTGTACTTATGCTTTTTAATGATAGCAATACAATCATCATGGGCGCAATCAACGCCTAATACTTCCCCTACTCCGGCAGAGCAGGAAATCATCAATCTCTCCAAAGAGAAATGGCAGTGGATGGCAGACAAGAATGTGGACAAGCTTGCTACACTCTTCCACGATAAGTCAAAATTTGTCCATATGAGTGGAACCTGGAAGAAGGACGAGGAACTCGAAATCATTAAAACCGGAAGCATCTGGTATAAGAAAGCCGATGTCCACGATGTTGCTGTAGAAATAGTTGACGACACTGCCATCATTTGGAGCCGCATTACGCTGACAGCTGTGGTTCGCGGCAGTGACGCCTTGAACTCAATTCACGGTGACTGAGGTGTATAAAAAACAAGGGAATGGTTGGAAATTGTTAGCCTTGACATTTAGCAGTGTGCGGGACACTCATGTCATTAAACATTAGTAGAATTCAATCCAAAAGCAGTTAAAATATTTTATATGAAAACAATAATTCACGGACTACTATTTGTCTTTATAAGTGCGCAATCTTTGCACAAAATTCTACCGCTGAACAGGAAGTCATTAAACTGTCCAAAGAAAAATGGCAATGGATGGCCGATAAGAACGTGGACAAACTGAAAGATCTCTTCGATGACAAGTCTGTCTTTGTACACATGGGCGGATCGTGGGGAAAAGAGCGAGAGCTGGAAGTAATTGGAAGCGGAGGAATTCATTATAAGAAAGCGGATATCCATGAAGTATCCGTGCAAATAATTGGCAACACAGCGATTCTACTAAATAGGATCACCTTGTTGGCTGTGGTCGGTGGCAATGAAGTCACCAATCCGTTTATCGTCACAGAAGTGTATGTGAAAGAGAATTAACGGCAGGCAAATGGAAAATGGGATCGCTTTCGTTTACCAGAACGATGACACCTCCACCAGCAGAGCCACCGAAAAACTAATCGAGAGCGAAGACCAATTTCTATGAAGCAGAATATTGATGGTGTTTTTTGTTTTGATGTCATTAGTTGTTCGTCGCAGGTGAATGGCACGAAGCCTGGCGTAAGAGATTCACTCGATGCAAAAAATACTTGATCGTCTATTTGTCACGCACAAACAATACGAAAGCAATCGCGGAAATCATTCATGAGAATGTAGGTGGAACGCTTGTGGCGTTGGAGTTGAAAAATCCATATCCAGAAGATTATAAGGCAATTGTCGACCAGGTTGCAAAAGAGAATGAAACAGGTTTCCTGCCTCCATTGAAAACAAAGATCGACAGCATTCAAAAATATGATGTTGTGTTTGTCGGATTTCCAACCTGGGGAATGCAGTTACCACCACCAATGAAAAGTTTTTTAAACCAGTATGATCTGAGTGGAAAGACAGTTGTTCCCTTCAATACAAATGGCGGTTATGGAATCGGAAGCACTTTGACACAGTTAAAAAACTATGTCCCAAGAGTAAAGTACTGGAAGGCTTTTCAACTAAAGGGGGAGTTGACAGGGACGGAATTTATTTCGTCATGGAGGGTGAAAAAGAAAAGCAGGCACAAGAAATAAAGAAGTGGTTGAAAAAACTCAAGCTGACACAATAAAAGAATTGGCGGTAAATAAAAAAAGTACTTAGATGAGCTAAAAAGTCACGAGGTTTTCTAAAACAAGATTAAAATGAACAAACGAATCAGATGTCGAAATGTCGAGAAATACAATTTCGAAGGCATGCGCGAGTGTCAGTATGACGATGAAGTTGGCATGATTATTTTATATTGTAACACATGAAACCAATACAGTATCTTCTTATTTTCAATCTGCTCATCCTCTTTTGTTGTTCGGAGGGAAATGACGTCAAAGATAATCCAGGTCCTGCCGTCGGTCCACCTGTTGAAACAAATTCCCCAAACACCAACTACGCGCCAGCCTTTTCCGGACAAACACGAATCGGTAGCGTACAAACAACTACAGCAATTCAAGCAACTGTCATCACGTCAGCATTAAGCGCACCTTGGGGTATCACCAATCTTCCAGATGGACGTTTGCTCGTAACACAAAAAGGCGGACAACTTCGGATTGTCACTCAAGCAGGTGCAATCGGTAGTCCTATTACCGGACTTCCATCAGTCAATTCATCTGGTCAAGGTGGACTGCTTGGACTGTGCATCGATCCACAATTTACCACGAACAGAATGGTCTATTGGGTTTTTTCCGAGCAGGGTGCCGGAGGTACTTTAACAGCTGTTGCAAAGGCAGGCTTTCGAACAACGAGACCAGCATTGAAAACCCAATAGTGATATATCGTGCCGCTCCGGCGGCCAACAGCACTGCACATTATGGTGGCCGCATACTGTTCGATTCAAATGGAAATTTATTTGTAAGCACCGGAGAGCGTTCAAATTTGAGATACGCGACCGTTATCCCAATCTGTTACGGCAGCCCTAGGCAAAATTGTACGCATTACCACGGCTGGGCAACCTGCACCGGGGAATCCGGCCTTTACCGGAGCGGGCGCATTACCCGAACTGTACAGTATAGGTCATAGAAATCCGCAAGGTTTAGCGATTCATCCTGCAACTGGTGACCTATGGCAAAGTGAGCATGGACCGCGCGGAGGCGATGAAATTAATCGTGTGATTGCCGGAGCGAATTATGGATGGCCTGTGATCACTTACGGTATCGAGTATAGTGGAGAGCCCATCGGCGCTGGAATCCAACAGCAAAATGGCTTGGAACAACCGGTATACTATTGGGATCCCGTGATCTCGCCAAGCGGCATTACATTTTACAAAGGCAATCGGGTTCCCGAGTGGGAGAACAATCTCTTTATCGGAGCGCTGAGCGGTCAACATATCGCTCGCCTGGTAATCGATAGCAACAACAAAGTTGTTGGCGAAGAAAGATTACTTGCAGGTGAGAATCAGCGTTTCAGAGCTATTACCCAGGGTACAGACGATGCATTGTACGCTATTACCGATGCAGGCAGATTGTACAGGATCGACAGGCAATAATTATTTGAATATCGTAAGTCTGGATTTGAAATTCGTATCCTCTACAATGTACATCTTCGCTTACTTGCATGACATGAATGTTATCGAATATGAAGCGTATTTGATTATTAGTCACAGGCTTCAAAAGCTTGATATTTTGCATAATGGAAAAAGCTGAAACACTACAGGAATTTTATAAGAGGAAGTTTGCAGAGGTGCCAGGTACCTTCACAGGTGAGATCGGCCATTTCAATCTGTTTCGCCTTGAGCCTTTAGTTGAAGGGAAACCAACAAACATACCATACCGAAGAAGAGATTTTTACAAGATAATGCTGGTGAAAGGCCAGAGCGAGATTCATTTTGCGGATAGCACAGTCGTTGTCAAAAAACAAGCTCTATCATTTTCAAATCCGCAAATCCCGTATAAATGGGAACACCTGGATAAAATCCGGGAAGGTGTTTATTGCATATTCAATCAACAGCTATTTCATCAATTTGGTCAGCTAACGCAATATGAAGTTTTCCAACCAAACGGAAAGCATATTTTCGAATTGACAGACGAGCAAGTTGACACGGTCGCTGATCTGTTCAATCGCATCGAGAAAGAGTTCAATTCTGACTACAAGTACAAATACGACATTATCCGAAATCTTATTTTTGAGCTCTTGCATTTTGGTTTGAGGCTTCAGCCTCAAGAGGCTGAAGAGAAGCAGGCAGCAAATGCTTCTCAACGAATCTCTGCTTTGTTTTTAGAATTACTAGAGCGTCAGTTTCCAATTGATGATCAACATCCTTCCATAGAACTGCGCGCTGCATCTGAGTTCGCTGATCAACTTAACGTCCATGTGAATCACTTAAACCGTGCCGTAAAAGAAAACCTGGATAAGACAACTACGCACGTTATTGCTGAACGCGTAGTTCAGGAGGCAAAAATTCTGCTTCGGCACAGCCGGTGGGGTGTCGCGGAGATCGCCTACGCGCTCGGTTTTTCCGAAGCTACTCATTTCAATAACTTCTTTAAGAAACACACGGGCAGCAGCCCTACAAAGTTCAGGAAGGTTGTTTGATTTTCGTAAGCTTTGGTTTGAATCTTATTAGCCAGGTTATCACAGCAGTCTCACCTTTGTGTAAGTAAACAACACAATTCAGATATGGTAGAAACACATTTTAATAATCAAGGTGAAAAAAATGATCACCATGGTCCATTGAAAAATGGCCGCAGAGGATTTATAAAAGTTGGCGCCACAATGAGTGCAGCGATTCTATCCGCTCCTACGTTCGCGGGATCAACCAACGAAGGCAAAGCAAACAGTTCCTTCGCTCCTTCTAAAACAATTACTAAGGAGCGGACATTGGGTTCAGGAAAATGGAGCATGAAAGTATCTGCGCTTGGACTTGGCTGTATGGGGATGAGTTACCACCGAAGCTTTATCCCGGAGAAGAAATATATGATAACGTTGATCCGGAAGGCTGTGGATATGGGCGTCAATCTCTTCGATACCGCTGAAGCTTATGGACCCTACACGAATGAGGTACTTGTTGGTGAAGCATTGAGTCCGGTGCGGAAAAATATTCAGATCTGCACTAAGTTCGGATTCAATATTCAGAACAATCAACTGTCGGGATTGAACAGCAAGCCAGAACAGATCAGAAAGGTCGTGGAGAACTCCCTGAAAAGTTTGAGGACAGACTATATTGATTTATTATATCAACATCGTGTTGATCCTAATGTTCCTATTGAAGATGTTGCCGGCACGGTTCAACAGTTGATCAAAGAAGGGAAAGTAAAACACTTCGGTTTAAGCGAGGCAGGTGCTGATAAAATTCGGAAAGCGCACGCTGTGCAACCGGTTACTGCACTTCAAAGTGAATACTCACTCATGACCAGAGAACCGGAAAAAGACGTCATCCCCCTATGCGAAGAATTAGGAATTGGATTCGTGCCTTACAGTCCGTTGAGCCGTGCGATTTCTATCAGGGTACCTGAATGAGAACACAAAATATAATCCTGCCAACGACAACCGGCCTACGCTCCCACGGTACCAGCCAGATGCAATCAAAGCCAATTGGGTAATGATTGACACACTTGCAGCGTTTGGCAATCAACGAGGATTAACGTCCTGCACAAGTTGCCCTGGCATGGCTCCTTGCTCTAAAGCCGTTCATAGTTCCTATACCAGGGACGACCAAGACTCGCACATTTGCAGGAAAATCTCTGGTCTGCCGATTTTGAGTTTGCGCCTGAAGATTTGAAGAAACTGACGGAAGATCTTTCAAAGATTAAAATTGTCGGTGATCGTTACACGGGCGCACAGGCTGAGCAAACAAAAAAATAGGCGGTCGTATGCTCTGTTTATCTGGTAGTAAGTGAATTGTTTGAATTTCGTAATTCAATACAAGGTGTTATTCTTAAATTATATTCGATTTAAACTTGAATTCGATGGCAACAATCAACCTGAACATCAACGGCAAAAAGCAAGTCGTGGATGTAGATCCGAAAACACCTGTGCTTTGGGTACTTCGCGACCACCTGAACCTGGTCGGAACAAAGTATGGATGCGGCATGGCTCAATGTGGTGCCTGCACAATCATCCTGGAAGGGAATGCTGTACGATCTTGCACTGTTACCTGTATCAAGTGTCGCGAATAAAAAAATTACTACCATCGAAGGTATATCAGAGAACGGCGACCATCCTGTTCAAACGGCATGGCTGGAGCATGACGTGGCACAGTGTGGATATTGCCAGGCCGGTCAGATAATGACGGCGGTTCGCTTTATTGGAAAAGAAGTCGAATCCAAGCGACGAAGAAATCGAAACAGCCATGAATGGCAATATCTGCCGTTGTGCGACTTATCTGCGTATCAAAGCCGCCATAAAGACAGCCGCAAAATCCTAGTTCACCTTAAAGCACTCCTACACCATGAATACAATAACAAGTCGAAGATCATTTCCTGAAGGTCTCCGTTCTCGCCGGCGGGGGAATGATACTAAGTTTTAACTCGCTGCGTTTAGGTAATACATTGCCGAAGCGAGCCTTGGCTCTTGCCGGCGAATCGGTCAGAACTCAACAGCTTATATCAAAATTGCCAGCTGACGGAGCGATCACCTTGATGTCTCGCCAATCCTGAGTTTGGTTCCAACGTAAAGACTTCGATGCCAATGATGCTGGCTGATGAGTTAGATGTCGATTGGAATAAAGTTACGGTAGAGCAGGCCGACTTTTACCCAGAGCGTTTTCAACGTCAATTCACAGGAGGCAGCCAGGGCATTCGTCAAGGATGGAAACCCCTTCGAACTGCCGGAGCAACAGCGCGGAGAATGCTCGTAAACGCAGCTGCCAAATCATGGAATGTACCTGAGGAAGAAATCACTACAGCATCTGGCGCGTTGTACCATGTTACGAGTGGCAAGAAAGCAAGCTACGGTGAAATGGCATCCGCTGCTGCGACGCTGCCCGTCCCGAAAGATGTGCCGCTTAAAAAATTAGTGCGCTTAACATCATTGGAACGTCAAAGAAGAATGTCGATGGCAAAAGTATTGTGACCGGAAAACCATTGTTTGGAATCGATCACAAACAAGATGGCATGCTCGTCGCAATGATCACGCATGCTCCTGCCTTTGGGTTATCCGTAAAATCAGTTGACGATAATGTTGCAAAATCGATGCCCGGCATCAAAGATGTATTTACGATCAATACACTAGCAGATGATTACGAACGTAACGGTTTTGATACAACTACCTTCACCGAACTGGTGGTGGTGGTTGGAAATACAACCTGGGAGGTAATGAACGCTAAAAAGGCATTAAAGATAGAATGGCAAGAGAATCCGGAAAAAACAATCGTGGTTAAGGGCTGGGGTGGTCAAGCGCAAACAACTACCATTCCTGCAGGTCTGGAAAGCACCGATGCGCACAAAGCAAAGATGGTAGAGATGTCAAAGAAACCAGGCAACGTGCTACGTAAAGATGGTGATCCCGAAGAAGCATTTAAAAATGCCGCGAAGACTATAGAGCGCACTTACACGGCTCCCTACCTGGCGCACAACACGATGGAGCCTGTGAACTGCTTTGCCCACGTCACCGCTGACAAAGTCGAAATATATGGTCCAACGCAAGCACCTGAATTTATAATGCAAACGCTTGTCGCCCGCCTCGGAATACCCAAAGAGAAGATCCACATACGGCTGGCCAGGATGGGTGGAGGTTTTGGTCTGCGCGCTTACTGCCACCAAATGGTAGAAGCTGCCCTAATTTCTCAGAAAGTCAATGCGCCAGTGAAGATGGTCTACACCCGCGAAGACGACATGACCTACGGAATTTACAGGCCGACGTACATAGCAACGTACAAAGCAGGACTAGACGCAAATAATAATCTCATTGCCTTCCAGGTTCGCGGTGGTGGAATTCCTGAACACGCCGTCCACGCAAACCGGTTTCCCGCTGGTGCTGTCGACAATTACCTCGCAGAGGGTTGGGAAATACCATCCAACATAACGATAGGAGCATTTCGTGCACCGCGTTCGAATTTCATCGCGGGCGCAGAACAATCTTTTCTGGATGAGGTTGCAGAACTTGCCGGCAAAGATCCAATCGCGTTCAGACTTGGAATTATTGGAACGCGCGAAAACCAATCCCGTTGGCGAAAAGAATGACTACGACGCAGAACGGTATGCGGGAGTTCTCAAACTGGTGCGTGAAAAATCAAATTGGCCGACATCAAAACCAGGTGTCCATCGCGGTGTCGCCGCGTATTTCTGTCACAATACATACGTTGCTGAAATCATC
>CAWEZB010000053.1:0-69083 GCA_963813425.1 uncultured Bacteroidota bacterium | reverse complement strand
CAAAGAAATTGCACCCACGGTCGTAAGCTTGTCGAATGAGTTTTTCCATTGACTTTTCATCGGCAGTGACTCCGCGCCCGCTTTGCATTCCCATGCAACCAAGGTAAAGCGCAGGCACAGTTAAAGCTGCCTTCCCACTGCCAAGCGTACGCTTTTTCGATAAAATTGTACACCCGCCACTTTGAGAACTATTATTTCCCGCGTCTGTATTTGCCATTGCAGTTGAAGCCATAGAACCCGTCATCATCGTCCCGGTACCAGCTATTAAGCTTGATTTTAAGAGATCACGTCTTTTCATACGTAGTTATTTTAGTTTACTGCAGTCTTCACAATTGACTCTACAAAGATGCAAGCTCATCAGGACAAGCCACCTACCCGTTTTACAGCTTCATATACCATTTTTACTGATCTGGCTCGGTCTTTAAAAAGAAGACTTTGGCTTGAGTATCTTTGTTTTAAATCTGTCGCATGGCCATTCAGAAACTTGATAGTGTCGCTCAATTTAATTCCCAAAGAGGACAGGAAACACTTCATCCATTGATTAGTGTTCTTGATCAATCCAAGTCGAAGCCAGTCCAAGCAAGTCGATATTTGACTGATATCTACATTATTTTTTTGAAAGATGTTAAGTGTGAAGAATTTCATTACGGAAGAAATAAATATGATTATCAGGAAGAGAGTCTGTTGTTTATCGCGCCAGGTCAGGTCTTTGGTTTTGATCCGGACGCAGCGACATTAATACAGCCTCGTGGCTGGGCATTAGCATTTCATCCTGATTTTATAAAGGGGACATCGCTCGGGAAGAGAATCAGCGAATACGGTTTCTTTTCATATCACGTTACTGAAGCCCTGCACATCTCAAAACGTGAGCGACAAATTGTACTCGAGTGCTTCAAAAAAATTAGAGAAGAATTGCAGCGAAACATCGATAAGCATAGTGTAAATGTTATTGTAAGCAATATTGAGTTACTTCTTAATTACTGCCTGCGGTTCTACGATCGTCAATTTATTACAAGGGGGCATGTCAACAAAGACATCTTAACACGGTTCGAATCCTTACTCAACACTTACTATCAATCTGAACTGCCTAAAACAGAAGGGGTGCCTACAGTCTCATATTTTGCTAAAGAATTAAATCTGTCAGCTAATTATTTCGGGGACCTGGTGAAGAAGGAGACAGGTAAGACTGCGCTTGAATACATTCAGGAAAAAGTGATTGACCTTTCTAAAGAACGAATATTTGATCCGAGTAAATCCATTAGTGAGATTGCATTCGAAATGGGATATGAGTATCCGCAACATTTCACAAGGTTGTTTAAGCAACGGGTGGGAATGTCGCCACAAGAATATCGGATGGCAAACTAGAGTTGGACTTATCAATCCCTCTTTTTTTGATTTTGTTCATCGCTAACCGTCTCCATCCAATTCGCAACTTTTGTACCCAACCGACTCCCGATAATAATACTAGTCAATTCGAACTTGTCCGGTGAACCACTCATCAGGGCCTTTGCTGGAAGGTTGTGATCCGTCAGTATTATTTCCATTTGTGGTTATCTTAGTTAACCGATCTGTATTGTTCGTCTGATACTGGCTCTTGCCATTCTACAATTCCTTTTTCTGTATTTGGAATGATATACATTTGGGATAAGCTGGAGTTCTCCGTTGCACCGTGCCAATGCCTAACGCCAGGAGGACATTTAATCACATCGCCCTTCTTCATCGTTTGTCTTGGTTGACCGTCAATCTGATGATAACCTTCCCCATCGGTTATGATAAGAATTTGTCCGGCAGGATGCTTATGCCAATTTGAACGTGCGCCAACTTCAAAGTATACGTTGCCTACGAGCGTGTTGTAAGTTGAGTCTGACTGAACAAGTCCGTAGTTATACGCTTTGCCAGTAAAGTTTGTGGCTGGACCGGGTTCGCCTTGTGGGAAAATTAGATGCTCGCGACCGAACTCTTTTGGGTTGTCATTACTACAACTCATCAGCGCCAAAGCTGAGAACAACATTGCAAATATTTTTGTGTTGCTTATCATATGATTCTTTTTAAACTATTTCAACTCGATTGTAACCATGACATTTCCATTTCCCAAAGCATCAGTCAATCCGTGAGCATTCGTCATTCGCCCAAGCTTCGTATAGCTGTAAGATGTTCGGAAATCTTCGTAGAACAATACCAAAGTGTTAGACCCATAAAGCATCAGGTCACCAGAGTTTATGCTACCAGGGCTGAATTCATTCGTAGGCAGGTTCTTCGCAAGACGAAAATACTTTTCGTTTCCATTCAGCTCAGTCATGTTTATTGTTAAAGGAAGCATAGACTTGAATGCATTGGCTGTTGGATTATCAACGAGAGTTGCAGTAAATCCCTTTCCTCCGATTGTTATCACCAGTGTATCTTTCATGGCTTCGGTATTTTCGGTAGTTGGACTCTGATCCTCAGCCGCTGGACCTGGATTATTCTGGTCGCAGGCTGCACCCATCAGTATAGGGAACACAAACAACAATGTGGCGAGAATATTTGTAATGCGCATATATCTGTTTCTATTTCATTCTTTCAGCTAAAGAAGAACAAGCCGATCATTTTGGTGAGCGGCTAGGGTAAATATTTATTGTCCTTCCACAAGTTCAGCACTTGCTTTAACTCCTGATTCAACCTTCAAATTCTCGTTGAAGAATTTCTCCATCTTTTCGAATGGAATCACATCAAGCTTGTCGTATAAATCAACGTGCGTTGCATTAGGAATGATAACCAGCTCTTTCGGTTCCGCTGCTGCCTTATAGGCGTCTTCGCTGAAGTATCGCGAGTGCGCTTTCTCACCAGCGATAATCAGCACTGGACGCGGAGTAATTTCGTTAATGTAAGTCAACAACGGCATATTCATGAAAGACCATGGGTTTGTTGCAGTCCAGACACCATTCGAGTTAATGGAACGCGAATGAAAACCACGAGGTGTTTTGTAATAGTTAAAATAGTCAACCACAAATTGAGGCTCGTTACCAGTCAACTTTTCAGGCAAGTTGTTTGAGCTTGCTGCATACGTTCCCTTTTCCGCATCCTTCCAGCGTTGCTCACCTAGTTGCTCAAGAGCTTGCGCGCGTTGTTCAGGCGTAAGAGAATCAAAGTATCCACTTGCCATAACGCGGCTCATATTGTACATGCTCGTAACAGCTACAGCTTTGATACGTTTGTCGACTGCCGCTGCATTCAATCCCATACCTGCCCAACCACAGATGCCGATTATGCCGATCCTGTTTCTGTCAATGTTCTTTTGAAGACCGAGGTAGTCGACCGCTGCACTGAAGTCTTCGGTGTTGATATCAGGGGATGCTACGTGACGAGGTTCGCCACCACTTTCACCCGTATACGAAGGGTCAAAGGCAAGTGCGGCAAAGCCACGTTCGGCCATTGTCTGTGCATAGAGACCAGATGATTGTTCTTTAACTGCACCAAAAGGTCCACTGATTGCAAGTGCAGCCAGTGTTTTGCTTTTTGCATTTTTAGGGAGATACAGGTCGCCTGCCAGGGTGATCCCGTAACGATTCTTAAAAGTTACTTTTTCGCGCGTAACCTTGTCGCTTAGCTTGAATGTGTATTCTTCGCTCTTATTCATAGTTCTGTTGCCTTTATTTATTCCGCTCCTTTGTTGTGACTGGGCTTGTCCTACGACTAGTAAGAACAAGGCCGCTAATGTTGTTATCGCTTTCATATTTTTAATTTGAATTACTTACACAAACTAACGAGGAAGGGAGCCCGAAAGACTAATGAAAATCAAACCGATCATTAAGAGTTTCAAACCTTGCGCTGCTATTCGAACCAGCTATGCGGCCCGGAAAGCTCTTTTTATGCGTGAAATTTGGATGTTTTGTTGGCTGGCTGTCTATAATGTCAGCTAGGAGTGCCGAGCTGGTAAACCCCAGGTCAAGCGACAAGTTTGTTTGATTATCTTAAGAATATGTTTGAATTTCTTAACTCGCGATTATATTAGGATGGTAGCTTTGCTTTCCTAAATCGCCTGGACGTGAGAAAAGTAATAGTATTAATAAAGCGTGCGCTTGCATGGATGGAAGCACAGACGTCATATCCTTCTTTCCTTTTTAATAAGACGCACTTTACAGATAATGACTAACAGCATGGAGAAAAAGACGAATGAACGATCCGTTTCCGCTTACAATAATGAACTGAAACTAAAAGGATTTAATGTCTTCCAGATCGAAGAAGACTCTAATGGTGTTCGTGAATATAGTCGCAAGGATTTTTATAAAATCTGTTTGACGACTGGCGAGAGCCTCATCAACTACGCTGATAGAAGCTTTCTCATGAAAGGCACTATTCTGTTTTTTGCTAATCCGAATATTCCATATTCATGGGAGACAATTTCAAGAAGTTATATTGGTTACACTTGTCTTTTCTCAGAAGACTTTTATAAACCTTCTGACCGGTCAGAGAGTCTGCAGCACTCACCACTCTTTAAGATAGGAGGGACACCCATCTTTGAAATCACAGAGGAAAAACGCGAATTCCTGAATGGAGTTTTTCGAAACATGATGGCAGAGCAAAGTACTGACTATGCTTTTAAGGATGACCTGATTCGAAACTATATCAATCTAATATTACATGAGGCATTGAAACTTCAGCCTGCAGAGAACTTTGACCAGGTGAAGAATGCTGCCCACAGGATTACGAATGTGTTTCTCGAGTTATTAGAAAGACAATTTCCAATCGAAAGTGCAAGCCGTCCTCTTAAGCTAAGGACAGCTCAGGATTATGCCACGACACTGAATCTGCATGTGAATTATCTGAACAGAGCAGTAAAGGAAACTACAGGTAAATCAACGACAACTCACATCAGTGAGCGAATCGCTAGCGAAGCAAAGGCCTTGCTACTTCATACAGACTGGAATGTGGCAGACATCGGTTATGCACTTGGGTTCGAGTACCCAACGTATTTTAATAACTTCTTTAAGCGCGTCACTGGTACAAATCCGACTTCGATAAGACCAGCGGAAGTTTAAAAACGACTATGGAAAATAAGCCGAGTATTTTCGAACGGATGCTTACAGGAGGAATGATCCGCCCTGATGAAATGGGCGAAGCCTGGGAGATTGTATTCCGCACACAGCGACTATCACCAGCTTTGAATGCTTCGACTACAGTAGATGAAATGCGAAAGCGCTTGAGTGAAATCATAGGTGTTGAAATAGATAAAAGCACAACGGTGTTCGTGCCATTCTACACCAACTTTGGAAAGCACATCAAGTTGGGTAAGAATGTTTTCATCAATCATGCGTGCTCGTTTCTTGATCTCGGAGGAATCACAATTGAAGATGATGTGTTGATCGGACCTAGAGTAAACCTAATCACTGAAAATCATCCGGTTAATCCTGCGAAGAGAAAAGATCTTGATCTAAAATCAATCTTAATCAAACGAAATGCGTGGATAGGAGCAGGGGCGACAATTCTGCCCGGTGTCACTATTGGAGAGAATTCGATTGTGGCAGCTGGAGCTGTAGTCAATAAAGATGTTGCAGATAATACTATTGTTGGAGGAATTCCTGCTAAGCTTATCAAAGCTATCAAGTAGCATCATTAATTGGAAGAGAAGCGAGTTACTCCATCATCGCGAATATGTTGTAACTACTTTATAATAAACTACTTACCGATACAAAATCTTCTCAAAGCAGATACTCAATACGTTAGGCGGGCCGCGCAACAAACTAGCAACAAAAATCACCTAACGATTGCTAAAGAAACCTAAACATCCCAAACGAGATTTTTAGGTCGTTGTTGATGAGTCAAAGGTAGATAAAGTCGAGTAGGTCAGCAAGACTCAATTTAGATTTCGAAACTCAATATGATGTGTGAATTTGTTTATTCTTTCACAGCCGATTCGAAATTTTAAGAATCCAAGTTTGCTAGTAATTCTTAAAAGTTGGTTCAATCTTGCCAGCCAACAAAATCATTTTTCAGTTCACGCTCTTTGTGTTCAAGTAGAGAAAGAATCCGATTTTCAAGAAAAGAAATGAGCGTTACAAATTTTAGTGGGTTAGGCAAGGCTTTCAATGCATCAATTTGTGCTTTGGTAAATGAAATTTGTCTTTCAAGAGTAGGGACAAGACTTGAGCCAGAAAGTCCACCAAGCTCGAAATGCATATTCTTGTACAGATCCAAATCAGGATTGAGTTGAACCATTTGTTTGAAAAAATGAATTCTCATATCACTAAAACTCTTGCATATCACATTCATAATTACAATCATGTGATCTTTTAGACGATGGTATTTTTCAATGTATCGGCCAATGAAAGATATCATTTCGCCTTTGTACTTCACTCCATCAGAATCTTGTTTAAAAAGTGAATTTGCTGTATGTTCTGAATTTGACCAGGGTTGGAGACGCTTTAATCACTATCTCCAAGACTTCATCGACCAAAGCCTCAGATTCTGGGAGTTCCCATAGAAAGAGCAAGTTTATTTTGTCAAGGGAAAAGCGTAAGGGTTTTGATTCCGCTGCGAGTGTAGTAAGATATTCAAAAATGAATCGCTTGTCGAGGGAGCAGGTCGATCGAAGTTCTATTCCCTTAAAGTCATAATGCCCGACCCCGTTCATTCGGGATTGATGCACGTACACTGCTTTCAGGATTGATGGTTTACTGGTGAAAAAATGCCAGCAACGCTCGCATACGTGTCGGTCGAGAAATATCCTAACGTCCTTACTTTTTCTTAGTAACAGTTCTGCTGCATAGGTAACAAAATTTGGATGGTCACTCGTAGGATGAGCCGTCAAGAATGCCCTTGTGTATTTATCGTATTCATGCATTGAAGCAGCGTAATGGAGTGTCAACGTTTATGTCTTCAGCTCACGCTTCAACGAACGCATACCTGACAGCACCAGCGCTATGCCGCAAAATGCAAGGCATTCAAATGAGGCAATAATACTTTCACCATCTTGGAAATTCGGAAAGCGAATCGCATAATAAAGATGTAATAAGATCAGCCATAAGAATAACATTACACCCAACAATAGACTAATCCATTTAATTTTGAAATTGATGAAAATGGAAATGGCAGAGCCAAAAAGAGCAACTCCTCCAAGGTAGGTCCAGAATAAAGGCCATGGAATGTATTTTGGCACAAGCCCGCTAATCGCTGGTGTAAATAAAAAATGACCAACACCAAAGAGCAGAAGCATTGTGGCAAAAAAATACTTTCCGCTTCGAGCTATTTTATATAATTTATCAAAAAACATATTAGGTTTTGCGTTCGGGAAGGCTGATGCCATTACAAATGCGCCACCTGACAAGGCAAGGATTTTTATCGCGTCTGTCCAGGGTGGACCTAATTTCAGTCGAACAGGTAAATGCCCAATCAGTAAAAAGATAAAAAACACAACTCCGAGTATCAAGGACACATTCCTTACATTTTTTCCAACGCAGATAAGGATTCCAGAGATCAGAATATAAATAGCGATAAGATAAATGAGTATAGAAATGTTTTCTACCGATTCGGCCGGCACCGGCATAATGATGGGTCTGAAACCTTTAAAGAAGAAATGCAGTATTCCTATTCCAGCTATACCTAAGCCGTAAAAAAGCCCGCCCGTAGTCTTTCAAATTTGTCATGTTTGTTGAACTTTATAATTATGATAGCGCAAGTAGCTACCACTCACTGTATCTTTCGCAAACAAAAACCTAACAAAAGCCTACAAACACCAACAAATTGAAACCGAAGCTGAAAACATGAATGAACAAAAGATTGTACAGGCGAGTCTGCAGAAAATATTTAACCTCAATGGATATTCTAATTCAGAATCCATGACGTAGCGGGATTATGAGCACATCAGCGCTGAAATCGAAAAGAAATCAGGCATCGTAATCAGCGGTATCACCATCAAAAGACTATCAAACGGTGCTTTCAGCCGGTCGCCTCAAATAGCACCTTCCTGTTCTTCCGGAAAAATAATCTCTTCTTCTCTCTTTGTCTCGGCAGGTTTTATACTTCTTACCCTGGCTGCAGGATTTTCTTGTATTAACTTTTCTTCAAAGGCTTGTCGCATTGCGGCCACCCTTCATGAATTTAATAGATGCTTCTGCGCACTGTCCCAGTTTTCCATAATTGCCCTTGCTATTTAATCGATCATTCGTCGCGCTCGCCAACCACTCCAACACCCTGCGGTATGAATGATAAGGTCATTTTATCATGTAATAAGAGCTCGTGTGGAGATTTCATTTTCCGCATTCTACATCCTGGCAGGATTGGTTGCAATTTGTTTTGCAAACGGCTGATCATAATATCTTTTCCCAGTTGCTTTATATAATGCCTTTGCCACTGCAGCAAAGACAGGAGGGAAGAGCGGTTCCCCAAGTCGTGTAGGCTCTACTTCATTCTTTACAAAATGAATGTCAACGTTCTTCGGTGCCTCGTTTTGACGGATCATTTTGTATTGATGGAAGTTATTTTTATCCGGTACACCTTCTTTAAAGGTAAGCTCGCCAAATAACGCATTTCCAATTCCATCAATAATTCCACCTTCACCCATATTTTTCGCGGAGTCTGGATTCACAACTTGTGCCATCAGCTCCCTAGTTTTCCTGATTTTTGTTTCGTGCGTGTTGCTCTTTAAACTTGAGCAACAAACTAGCAACACAAAGCACCTAAATAAGCCCCAAGAAAAGCCATGACTATTCTGGGCGTTATCTATGTAACGTACTGACTATTAATCTGTTATTTGGATTTTGTTCGGGATGTTTGGGGACTTTACTTCCCGATACAAAACTTCGAAAAAATATTATCCAATAGATCATCCGTTGTAATGGTTCCCGTGATCTCACCGAGATAATGCAACGACTGACGGATATCCATTGCCAGAAAATCTCCCGTTATGCCGGACTCCATTCCATTCAATACGCGTGTCAATGCTTCTTTGGTCTGAAGTAAATTTTGATAATGCCTGAGATTGGTCACCATCACATCGCCGGTCTTTACTTCTTTCACCTGAATTTTTTCCAGGATCTTTTCCTTGAGAAGCGGAAGATTGGTTTTGTTGGATGCCGATATAAAAATGAAGTTTTGGTCTTCCAGTTTTTTCACCAAACCATTTTCGGCCTGATCCATTTTGTTTCCGATCATCAGGTAGGGGATACCGAAATCGGACAAGTCTCGTATTTGTTCACCGATCTCTGTTTCTGTCGTGTTGACAAGATCGATCAGGAATAAAATCAGTGATGCTTTTTTCATTCGGTCACGCGTACGTTCAACACCCATAGCTTCAATCACATCCTGCGTTTCGCGTAGTCCGGCGGTATCGATAAAGCGAAAATTGATTCCACCCAAGATCATTTCATCCTCAATGGCATCCCGTGTTGTTCCGGGAATCTCGGAGACAATAGCACGTTCTTCATTTAACAGTGCATTCAGCAACGTAGATTTTCCGGCATTTGGTTTTCCGGCAATGACGGTAGGCACTCCGTTCTTAATGACATTCCCCTGATCAAAGGAATCTATTAACGCTTGTAAATACGATTGAATTTTAAAAATGAGTACGCTGAGGTCATCACGTTTTGCAAACTCCACATCTTCTTCTCCGAAATCCAATTCAAGCTCGATCAGGGAAGCAAAGTGTATCAGATTCTCCCGCAAGTGATTGATCTCTTTGGAAAATCCACCACGCATCTGATTAAGTGCTGCTTGCCGTGCATTGTCTGTTTCTGCATTGATAAGATCGGCTACCGCTTCGGCCTGAGCAAGATCAAATCGTCCCTGGAGAAAAGCGCGTTTCGTGAATTCCCCCGGTTGCGCCAGTCGCGCGCCAGCTGCAGCAAGGCTTTAATGATTTCTTTGATGATAAAAGGCGAACCGTGACAGGAAATTTCGACGGCATTTTCTTTTGTAAATGAGTTTGGTGTCCGGAAAACCGAGACCAATACTTCATCGATTATTTTTTCGCCATGATAGAAGTTGCCAAAATGAAGGGTGTGCGATGGCTGCTCTTCCAGGTTCTTGCCCGGAAAACATTTTTGTGCTATGGTAATTGCGTCGGCTCCGGAAAGCCGCACGACGGCAATCGCGGAAATTCCCTGGGCAGTTGCCAGGGCGACAATAGTATCTTCAAAGTGAATAGACATTTTGCTTAACATTCAACACTCAATGTTCACCACTCAATGTTCAAGTGAGTTCAAATTTAGAGATAAATTGGAATCTTACACATATTGGCTTTTGAATGTTGACCATTACGACTTTGTCAACTGGAAATCCGATTGCTCCACGTGGTGAAATTAACGGCTCCGTTAGTGTATGCAGAACCTGTTTTCAGCATACCGATATTAGCGCCTAAGCCTGTCTTTGGCCTGGAAGGGGCATGTGCGGACAGGGTTCAGCGCTGATATTGGTATGCGGGGGCCGCGCGCCCCGGGAGCGCATTGACAGATCCCCTTTCGAGTGGAATTTCTTTCGCGCAATCTTGTCTAAATTAGTTTGACATGATTGACCTCGACAAAGAAGAACTATTGACTGTTTACTTTTCTTTTACAACCAACACCGGAATATCACCCGATGCCTTACCGTATCCACAGTAGCACCAAAAATCAAGTCTTTGAAAAATTTATGTCCGTGCGCACCCATGACCAGCAGATCGGCCTGAAATTCTTTTACCATTTTGAGGGATCGTGCTTCTGGGATTTCCGAATCCGATTTTTATTTCGACATCATATCCTTTTTCTTCTAACTGCTTTCTATAATTTTCCAACGCCTGTGTATCTTTTGCTGATTCCTGATCTTCAATATCACTGCCATACACCATGGCGCCTGCGGTCTCCACCACGTGAAGCAAAAGATATCGCGCGGTCATACCACCTTGTGCTAAGGCGCTGCGTATTGTTAGATTGTCCATTCTGCTAAAATCAATCGTGATGGCAATGCGGTTGTAAATAAGGCTTGAAGATACATCAAGCTTGACGGCTGTACCATGTGGAATTTTTGCGTCGCGTTCCGCGGTTCGTTTTTCAATCAAAGGTTTGAAGGTGATGTAGAATCAACAACGCCCCGGCTGCCAGACAAACGGGCACGACAGTCACCCAGATGATCCACGCATTTTCACCGGCGTCGGCTAGCCATCCGGTCACTTCTTGAAGTACGAGTTTAACATTGAGGGATACAATCACTACCGCAATGAGCCAGGCGGCAATTTTCATCCAGGGTTTGATTACAAATGCACCCATTTTTTCTTTGTCGCTATTAAAATGAATCAGCGGGATGATGGCAAATCCTAATTGTAAGCTTAATACACCTGACTGAAAATAAGCAACGCACCGGTTTCCGCTTCTCCATAAACCGAAATCACAATAAACGCAGGGATGATGGCGATGAGTCGCGTGATCAATCGTCGTAACCAGGGGGCAATACGCAAATTAAGATAACCTTCCATTACGATTTGTCCTGCCAGGGTTCCCGTTATGGTCGAGCTTTGTCCCGCCGCTACGAGCGCGATACCAAATAGAATGGAGGCCCACTGCGTACCGAGCAAAGGACTCAGAAATTTATAGGCGTCCTGAATATCTTCGACTTCATTCAGTCCCGCCTTAAAAAAAGTTGATGCGGCTAACACGAGAATGGCTGCATTGACAAAGAAGGCGGCATTTAAAGCAATGGCTGAATCGATGAAGTTGTACTTAATCGACGACCAGATTCCCTGGTCCGTACGTTGAATTCTGCCTGGTTTGCACCAGTGAGGAATGCAGGTATAAATTGTGAGGCATAACCGTAGCGCCAATAATACCAATGGCGATGTAAAGTGCCTGATCGTTGGGAATGGAGGGAATAAATCCCTTTGCCAATTCCCCAAAGTCTGGCTTTGCTAAAAACATTTCAACTAAAAATGCGCCACCGATAATAGCGACCAATGCAATGATGAACGCTTCGATTTTTCGAATGCCATAGCTTTGCAGAAAGAGCAGGAGCAGGGTATCCAATACCGTAAGGCTAACGCCCCAGAGCAAGGGAAGATCAAACAAATAGTTGTAGACCGATGGCCATTCCAGTACTTCAGCCAGGTCACATGCGGCAATGGCAATTTCTGCCAAGTATCCAGAGACAAAAATTTACGCCACGATTGTACGTACTTCGGGAGGCTTGCGCAAGATCCAACTGCCGGACTATACCCAGCCGTGCGCTGAGACTTTGGAGCAAAAGTGCCATCAGGTTAGACATCAATAAAACCCAAATCAACGCGTAACCAAACCGGCTTCCGCCGGCAATGTCGGTTGCCCAGTTGCCGGGATCCATGTAACCCACGCTCACCAGGTAAGCTGGCCCCATAAAAGCAAGCAGCTTTCGCCAACCTTTCCCTGCGTGGTATCAATGGAAGAATTTACTTCACTCAACGATTTTCGTAATCGTATTTCCCATTTCCATATTTCTTATTATACCGTCACTAAAATGTTTTGTGCAACTGTTTTAGAGATGGTTAGTTTTTTATCGTCGATATGAATTTCAATACTTTCGTCATATTCTTCTTTGTTGCTCACCTGGATTTTCTTTCCTGGAATCGCTCCGATCTTGTTGAGGTACTTCAGCAAGCTTGAATCAGAATCTTTTACGGCCACAATGACATCCGTTGTAACCCAAGGTTTGTTCGTGCAAGCAACCCTGTGCCTGAACTTGACCTTTCCATTCCGGTCGGGGATAGGCTCACCGTGAGGATCGGCTTTCGGATAGTTGAGAAAGGCATCCAGTTTTTCAATCAGCAAGGGCGATTGGATATGCTCGAGTTGTTCCGCTATTTCGTGCACTTCATCCCAGTTGAAATGAAGCTTTTGCACCAGAAAAGTTTCCCAAAACCGGTGTTTTCGGATCATGGTAAGCGCCTCGGTTTTTCCTTGCTTCGTCATCTTCACACCGTAATACTTTTCGTAGGAAATTAAATTTTTGTTCGAAAGCTTCTTGATCATATCCGTAACCGAAGCTGCCTTTGTGTTCATGGTTTCAGCGATTTCATTCGTTAACACAGCTTTTACCGCCGTCGGCGAGCTGATAAATGGCTTTTAGATAATTTTCTTCCGTGAAGCTCAGCATATGCGTGTATCCAATGATAGAATAAACGACTACAAAAATAAAAGTTTAGACTAGTCTAAAAAAATATTTAGAGAATTATTTCAGCAAGACTGGCGACCGTTTGGAGTAGCTTTGCCTCTTCGGATTCCCAGAAAACATCGTTTGGAGGCTTGGAGTAGAATATGCTGCGTGTCCCATGGTATCCAGGATTCCTGGCTGCATCAATTCTTTCATGATGGAATGGAATCGCCGCGAATAGGCGGCATCTTGCCACCCAGGTGCATGGTCAATTAACAGGATCGGCAATCGATAGCCCAGATATTCAAAAAGTTTGGTGGGGATTGTATTTTCGGTGGATGGATTGGAGGATAGGCGATAATTCCAAAATCTGCTTTTTGGATGGCACTCAAAATTTCCGAGTGGGGAACAGGTTCCTGCTTTCTTTGAAAAGAATAAAGCTTTTGTCTTTAATGTGATTTCTTAATCTCATGATATACCGCTGCGGATCGGGCTGAACCCAATAATATGAAAACGGATTTTTGGTTCCAATGCATGAAGTTTTGTTGCGAGATCGATCGCAATAAAGATCCCGGTAGTGGGTGCCAGGGTTCCGCTAAACAGCAAATGAATATTGTCCGTCATCCGCACTCCATTTTTTGCTGTCAGGTCAGTAAAGCTTTTCTTCACCTTATTTTCAAGAGATCATTTTTTTTTTCACGAACGATAGCTCTTGGGCATAACCAGCTTCTGCGAGAAAAAAAATATTTATAAGTGGAACGAGTTATCCATTCTTTAATTCTTACGTACAAGGCTATAAAAACCCGCAGGATGGAGGGAAAGGAATTTGTGTATAATATATTCCTGAAATAATTTTCTCGGATGTCATAAATGACAGCACAGCGTAGAAAAATTTTGGCGATCAAAACCATCCACAATAATTCGTGCGTACATATAATAAGCAGGGCCGGTTTGAGGTAAAGAATTTTTTTCAGAATCCTTAGGGAGCTAGCACTCTATTAAGGCTGAACCTTGAATACGACGCGAGTGGATGAAAAATAATACTATCGTGAGTACTATGCGGTATTGGATGTTTGTGCCGATGATGTGAACTTCATAATGATGAGACAAGCTTTGTCCCATTTTTTCAAACATGCGGGGATCATTTACGGGTTTCAGAACCGAGGCGAGGACTATTCTTCTTTTTTTTATTTCTTGCATGCTGAATTAACTCTAAGATAATGGAATTGAAACAACGCATTGAAAAAATTTGGGAAGATCGATCACTCCTCCAAGCCTCCGAAAGTCAGGAACTTATTCGCACTGTAGTAGAAAAATTGGACAAAGGTGAACTGCGTGTAGCGGAGCCTACTAGCGTCTGGCTGGCAGGTTAACGAATGGATAAAAAAAGCGGTGATCCTATATTTTCCGATTCAGCAAATGGAGACGATCGAAGTTGGCCCTTTTGAATTTCACGATAAAATAAAATTAAAACGCAACTATAAAGCATTGGGTGTTCGTGTGGTGCCGCATGCTATTGCCCGATATGGTTCATATGTAAGTAAAGGTGTGATTATGATGCCATCTTACGTTAACATCGGCGCTTATGTGGATGAAGGTACCATGGTGGATACCTGGGCAACCGTTGGAAGCTGTGCTCAGATTGGAAAAAATGTGCATCTGAGCGGAGGCGTAGGAGTTGGAGGAGTGCTCGAACCAGTTCAGGCGTCACCTGTTATTGTAGAAGATGGAGCGTTTATTGGCTCGCGGTGTATTCTTGTGGAAGGTGTCAGGGTCGGGAAAGAGGCTGTGCTGGGAGCCAATGTGGTGCTAACAGCCAGTTCAAAAATCATTGATGTTACCGGTTCAAGTCCCGTGGAAACGAAGGGGTACGTTCCGGAAAGGTCTGTGGTGATTCCGGGATCCTATGCAAAAAATTTCCCAGCTGGAGATTTTCATGTACCCTGTGCGCTGATTATTGGCAAGCGAAAGGAGAGTACGGATAAAAAAACTTCCCTTAATGATGCCCTGCGGGAAAATAATGTTTCCGTTTAAACGACCGTCAGTATTGGCATATCGTTTGAATTTCTTACACCGTTTACAATGGAATAACACGCATTGTGTAAATTTAAGTATTTAACGATGATTAGGCTGATTTTTAGTTTTGTTCTACTAGGCTTACTTACCGGATTTGTTAGGTACCGAAACGACGTCTATCCTCAGGTAAGGAATGAAAGTTTCACCCGCGGCGAGGTGATAAACTTTAAAATGACGTACGGGATTTTTACCGTGGGTAAGGGAAGTGTCAGGATCCACAATACTTATTACAGGCTAAACAACCGGGATTGTTTTAAGATCGACGTCCATGGCAGAACTGTGGGAATGGTGGATTGGGTTGCCGATGTTGACGATCAATGGGGAGCTTATATCGATACTGCAGCACTTTTGCCCCACCAGTTTTATCGAAGGATCCGCGAAGGACGTTACAAAAAAGATGAATGGACCTACTTTGATCAGGTCAAGAAAAAGATCGAAGTAAAAACCATTGACAACAACACCGGCAAGTTCAAAGAATCTAAATTTTACGATGCGCCGGCCCATGTTCGCGACATGATAGCCGGATTTTTGTACCTCCGCAATATGGACTTGTCTAAGATTAAAGTTAAGGGCGATACCGTATGTGGTCACTGGTTTTTTCGAAGATGAATTTTATAAAATGAAGATTGTCTATCACGGTAAGCAAACGATCAGAGTAAAGGCCGGTAAAATCAAAACGTTGGTATTCAAACCTGTGATGCCACAGAACAAAGTTTTTGATGGAGAGAACTCCGTTACCGCCTACTTCTCCGACGATAAAAATCGTATCCCTGTTAAAATTAATGCCGAGATGTTTATTGGAAGCGCTGGGGTCGAACTTACCGGCTACGAGGGACTGCGGAATCCGTTGAATGTCGTCAAGTGATTATTGATTATTGATTTATTGATTTATTGATTATTGAGTGTTTTTGTCTAGTCCTAAATAATCAACAATCAATAACTCAACAATCAATATCAAATCGGACCGGCTGGCTCCTTATTTCGCCTCGCTGTATCTATACTTTTCGCGATAATTGCGATCAGCTCTTCATTTTCCTTTGAAACGACGTCAAGACTTGTGACCATTTTCCTCCGTATGATCAGCTTGAGGCACGTCCGCGTTTCTTTCAATTCTTTGAGTCCAACCTTCATTTTATGAATGAAATCGTCTCTTGACTCGGCGCCCTGGGCTTCTCCATACAGTAAGGCGGGAGCGAGACCACAGCGAACCAATTGACCTGCAATATAATTGGCAGCTCTGGTTGCGGGAAGCGCTTCAACGACGTCGATTACGTGAGATGAAAATTCTACAAGCCTATCTTCAAGGTCGTAAATTCGTTGATTCATAACGGGATTTTTAGCTAACGTTTATTAAGAGGTTGGTCAATAAAACTAACACTCCATATTCAATAATCATCAAACAAAGCTCAAGGAAAACCTGAAAATTATTGGAAGCGATGGGTAGAACTAACCGGCTACGAAGGACTGCGTAATCCCTGAATGTCGTCACGTGATTATTGATTATTGATTTATTGGTTATTGAGTGTTTTTGTCTCGTCCTGAATAATCAACAATCAATAAATCAACACTCAATATTCAAATCGGAGTTGATGATAAGCCGTCTCCCTCCACGCGTTAGCTTTCAGCTTTAACCTTTCTGCTTTCCGCTAAGCAACCAATTCCCTAAACTTCTCCGGTGTTACTGGCTTAAGGATGTAATCGCGGACATCGGAATTATTTTGCGCTCGGATGATATCGCGCGAATCGATGGAGGAGCTTATCATAAAAATCCGGATCTGCTTGTCGAAGGTAGTCTTCAACGTCGCGTAGTCCGCCAGAAACATCCATCCATCTACATAAGGCATGTTTATATCGAGGAAGATAAAGTCCGGCAAGTTTTCCGGTTTTGCAATATTGTCCTTTAAATAATGAAGGGCCTCCTCGCCATTTCCAAATTGGAGGATCGTGTGGGAGAGATCCAACGATTGTATCATTTTTGCTGACATAAGCTGAAAAATTTTGTCGTCATCCACGAGGGCGATGATGGGTGACCTAGTCTTCATTGGAATGATGCTTGTTGAAGTTGATGAAAAAAGTGGTGCCGATATTCTCTTTGCTTTTAATAGAAATTTCGCCACCCATGGCCTCAATTTGATTCTTAATCATGAATAATCCAATACCCCTACTTTCAGGGTGTTTGTGAAAAGTCTTTTGAAGTTTGAAAATCTGGTGTCCGTAGCGGTCAAGGTTTATGCCTAACCCATTGTCTTTTACTTCCAGTACGATATCCTTTTTGTCGTAGTATGTTCTTATTTCGATGATTGGTTTCTGATCCGGCTTGCGATATTTAAGAGCATTGGTCAGCAAGTTCAGGAAAATACTTTCCAGGTAAATATTGGGATAAACAATAGTGGGCGCTTTTGAAAAATCAGACGTTACCTCAGCAGAACATTCAGCAATCTTGGCACTGATCATAGTCCTAACCTGGTTAAAAACCTTTTCAAATTCGAGCAATTGTTTTTCAATGCTTCTGTTCTGCTTTACTTTAAGAACCTCATTAAGCTCCTCCAGTGTAGTCAGAGCGTTAGAAGTGGACTCTCTTAAATAGCTCATAAGCTGAGCCTTGTCTTCTTCCGAGGTAGAGGTTTCCATAAAAGTCAGCAAGCTGAGAATATTGCCGATGGGTGACCGTAAATTATGGGAAACGATTTGTGTAAATTCCTCCAACTGGTCATTTTTTCGTTTTAAGATCGATGCGTAATGGCCTGTAGTCTGGCATTTTGCTCGAGGATTTTTTGTTCGATAAGTTTTCGGTTGGTGATGTCTCTGAATTCTGTTACGCGGATGTCACGGCCTTTGTAAGGAATTTTCTTGCCGCTAACTTCCAGCGAATAGCGCGTGCCATCCTTGTGAATTCCTTCGACATCATAAGGCTTTTCGTAATGAGAAAGAATGTTGTGCATAACCAGCTCCCGATATTCAGGAGCTACCAATTTCAAACCATCGCTTCCCACCAACTCTTCCCTTGGATAGCCGGTAATATTGCTAAGACCCTGATTGCAGTCAATGATTATTCCCTTATCATGTAATGCCAATTCCACCAAATGAAGCCTCCTGCAAAGTTCTGAACCGCGCTTCGCTTTCAACCAGTTCTGCTTCAGTCTTTTTTCGCTCCGTGATATCCTGGGCGATACCGATGATCTGAGTTACATTTCCTTTTTGGTCGCGTTGAAAAGCAGTATCACGGCTGTAGAACCATCGCCACTCGCCGTTTTTTGTCCGTACCCGGTATTCGGCAGACTTAACGGTACGACTAGGCTCATTGGACCACCTCGGTATCTGGGCAATGTCATCGGGATGTATGAGGTTGTGAAGGAAGTTATTACCCATGCCTTCAATTTCTTCCCAATCATATCCCAGTGTGCGTGTGATGTTGTGATTTACATAAACGATAACCCTATTTTTTATATCGTAAACGTATAACATTCCGGGCATGGCACTTTCCATGCTTTCTTTAAAACGGTTGCTTTCAATGAGGTCTTCTTCGATTTGTATTTTGTCCGAAATATCCTGCATGGTACCCAACATGCGGTAAGCCTGCCCTTCGTCATTTGGCAAGAAAGATTCCTTTGTCATGTACATGAATGTAGGACTTCGACTTGGTCTTAAATCGATATTTCATGTCAAAGGGTCTGAGACCTTGCTTGGCGATTTCTAATCGTCGCCATCACTTTTTTTCTATCCTCACGATGTATAAGTTTTTCCCAGCTGTGTACATCGTTCATTTCTTGCTGATTGTACCCCAGCACTTCCTGAATGGTACCACTCCATTGAATTTTTCCGGTTTTTAAGTTGTAGTCATAAACGACTTGACTGGCGGAGGCTGCAATTAGCTTATACCGTGCTTCCCAATCTTTACGCTGGAGGTTGCTTAGTTTTATCTCCGTGATATCCTGAACGGAGCCCAACATCCTGACAACTTTTCCTTTCCGATCCCGAAATACTTTCCCCACTGCTTCAATCCATCGTACTTCTCCACTTGGCTTTTTTGATTCGATATTGAACAAAATACTTTTTATCTGTTTCAAAGCATTTCTTAAGTTCTTCGGATACCATTTTTTGATCCTCTTCGTGTGTCAAATTCCGAAGAGACTCTATTGTTCCGTCGAACGTTTTTTTTGAAGTACCAAAGATTTTGTGAACTGTGTCAGACAACCAGAGGGAATTTGATTTTACATTCCAATCCCAAATTCCCATGTGAGCAGAATTCAAGGCAAGGCTCAAACGTTTCTGACTTTCACGAAGAGCCTTGACGGTATTACTATTGGCTCGAAAGACTTGGTGGCTTCTCTTTTTTGGATAATGGCCGGCCACCTTTCTTTGCTCTTTCTTTTGAGACTTTCTTTTTCCTGGCCGACATAAACAAATTATTTCTTCAGGAAAAGGTACAATTTTTTCAGAGAACGAGTCTATTAGGCAAGAGACCAAAGAGTAACTAAACCGTCGCTTTGTTGTTAAAGCAAAATAAATTAATTTCCATCTACTGAACCTAACCCCGCTCTCATGCTTAAAGAATTTAAAGAATTTGCCTTACGAGGTAATGTCATGGACCTCGCTATCGGTGTGATCATCGGAGCAGCTTTTGGGACGATCGTCAATTCCATAGTCAATGATTTAATCATGCCCTTGGTAGGCATTGTGTTCAAAGCGGATTTCTCAAATCTTTATATTCCGCTATCGGAGAAAGTTTCCGAAGCTGTCAGCGCAGATCCCAATTTACCATTGGCAAAGGCCAAAGAGCTGGGACCGGTCTTTGCTTGGGGTAATTTTCTAACGGTAGCGATTAATTTTGTTATTCTGGCTTTCATTATTTTCCTTTTGGTAAAGGGCATGAACTCCCTGAAAAAGAAAGAGGTGGCTAAACCTGCCGAAGCTCCGGCGGATGTGAAATTATTGACTGAGATCAGAGATCTGTTAAAAGCTAAATAAGGATCAAACCTAATTATAATACGCATCAATTGTCGACGGTAGAATCAGGATGATATCCTACCTTTTAAATCGCGACGCGACTTTGAGTTCTTTATTACCGGTTTGATACAGGTAAAATCCTGTCTGGCTTTTGACACCGTGTTCACCGGCTTCAACCATATCAACAAGCAATGGGCAAGGCGCATACTTTTGCGTACCGAAGCCTTCGTGTAGTACGTTTAAGATAAATAGGCAAACATCTAGTCCTATGAAGTCAGCAAGTTGCAACGGTCCCATTGGGTGCGACATACCCAATTTCATCACAGTATCTATTTCTTCAACACCGGAAACCCCTTCATGCAAAGCATAAATTGCTTCATTGATCATAGGCATCAGTATCCTGTTTGCCACGAAGCCCGGAGCATCATTTACTTCGACCGGTATTTTTCCCAGCTTTTTCGAAAGCGTCATTACCTGGTGAGTCACTTCATCGCTGGTTTGCTTTCCGCGAATAACCTCAACGAGTTTCATCACGGGCACAGGATTCATAAAGTGCATGCCGATGACATTCTCGGGGTGCCGCGTTACACCGGCAATTTTTGTAATGGATATGGAGGAAGTATTCGAAGCTAGAATGGCTCCTGGACTTGCGAATTCATCAAGGTCTCTGAAAATCTTTAATTTCAAATCCAGGTTTTCAGTAGCGGCTTCTACGATCAGTTCGGCGTCGAGGATACCCGATTTTACATCGGTGCTAGTCTTAATGTTTTCCAGGGCCCGGTCTTTTACTTCCTTGGTTATGAGTTCTTTCTCAACTTGCCGGGTTAAATTTTTTTGAATCGTATTCAGCGCTTTCGTGAGGGAAGCTTCCGAGATGTCGATGAGGGAAACTTTGTAGTCATATTGAGCAAAGACATGGGCAATCCCATTTCCCATTGTTCCTGATCCAATAACAGCAACGTTTGTCATGAGATTTTTTTAATGTTGATCAAATATAACCTTGTGCAGAATCATCGCCAACCATTTCTATTAACGGTCTCTATCAAAAAGCTCAAGACACTAGGCCTGCCTGACGGTAAGCAGGTACATAAAGTGATTCTGGGATTTCTTTGTGAAACTTTGAGTCTTAGTGACTTAGTGGCAAAACAACCGTAGGCTAACAAACTGGTCGGCAATAGTAAAGATTGAACAGGGTTCAGCGCAGTTGAAATTTTAGCGCAGAGGAACGCGGAGGCAGGTTTAAAAAAATCTTTCGCTCGCTTTTTGCAAACTCGTCGGGGAAATTTTGTCGATGCGAGGTTCGCAGAGACGGCCAAGCCGTGGTCGACACGACCTTCGTAGTCAGATTAGTGCCCGCTTTTCCAACACTTCCCCCGGACAGTTCCTTATCCAATAAAAGCAACGTTTGTCATGAGATTTTTTTAATGTTGATCAAATATAACCTCGCGCAGAATCATCGCCAACCATTTCTATTCACGGTCTCTCTCAAAAAGCTCAAGACACTAGGCCTGCCTGACGGTAAGCAGGTACATAAAGTGATTCTGAGATTTCTTTGTGAAACTTTGAGTCTTAGTGACTTAGTGGCAAAACAACCGTAGGCTAACAAACTGGTCGGCAATAGTAAAGATTGAAGGAGGGTTCAGCGCAGTTGAAATTTTAGCGCAGAGAAACGCGGAGGAAGGTTTAAAAAAAAATCTTTCGCTCGCTTTTGGCAAGCTCGTCGGAAAATTTTGTGAATGCGAGGTCGCGGAGACGGCCAAGCCGTGGTCGACACGACCTTCGTAGTCAGATTAGTGCCCGCTTTTCCAACACTTCCCCCGGACAGTTCCTTATCCAATAAAAGCAACGTTTGTCATGAGATTTTTTTAATGTTGATCAAATATAACCTCGCGCAGAATCATCGCCAACCATTTCTATTCACGGTCTCTCTCAAAAGGCTCAAGACACTAAGGTACACAAAGTGATTCTGAGATTTCTTTGTGAAACTTTGAGTCTTAGTGACTTAGTGGCAAAACAACCGTAGGCTAACAAACTGGTCGGCAATAGTCAAGATTGAAGAGGGTTCAGCGCAGTTTGCGTTGAAATTTTAGCGCAGAGGAACGCGGAGGCAGGTTTAAAAAAAATCTTTCGATCGTCTTTTTGCAAACTCGTTGGGAAAATTTTGTCGATGCGAGGTCGCAGAGACGGCCAAGCCGTGGGTCGACACGAACTTCGTAGTCAGATTAGTGCCGCTTTTTCCAACACTTCCCTCGGACAATCAAACCAGACTCTCTCACTACCTATTACCAACGACCTCTTACAAACTACTAACTACCGCTAACACTCCCTGGCTACGAAGCGCCACCCCTGACTGCCGTCAGGCAGGGATTACCTGATTACCCAACCACATCTTACTAACTACAAACTACTTCTCACTTACTCAAGAGAAACCTCCTTAGCCAACCCCACGGCATTGAATCGGATCACGAGTTTCTTCGGATTAGCAGGACCAGAATTTGTGCACGAAGCGGAGGGCTGAACGAAATAATAGAAGAACTTTTGATTCCTTTTATAGAGCTCATTTTCGTCCGGCTTGCCCAGAAGCTCAATAACTTCTTGTTGACTAAGGGCTAATAATTTTTGCGATTGACTTTCTATCGCGCTCATCATCGACGAACGCGCGCCATGACAAGCTTGTTTGTCATCCTTCCAGGCCTGAAGATCTAAGTCTTCAAATGAGGGGAGTGGGTTGCCGCATGAAAACAAAAAAAGCAATGGAACGATGCTGTACTTATACCATTTGGATGTAGACATTCCTTCTTTGGATAGCGTAAAACCAGGTAATTGAAACAATGAAGTAGGCCCCTGCCAAAATGTACAACAAACTCGACCACGCGTTAATATAAGTAAGCACGGCCAAAAGGAGAGGGTATAGGATGATCCTGATCCATTCCGAATACTTCGCCCACGTTCGCTGTTCGAAAAGGACACCACTGTTGACCACAACGATACAGATCAAACTTGTGATAAAAATCTTTTCGCCCAAATTAAATTGATCTGCTTTATTGAGAAATATGGCGGTGCCAATCAAACATAAAATGTATTGAAAGAGCACATACAGATTTAAACTCATAGGAGCTGGTGTATCGTACTTTTTGTAAGAGAGTTTGTCGACCGCAGGCGCTGGCCGGTATCCTCCCAATGACTCCGGTAGCCAGCCGGGTTTTTTAAACAGGTATTTTACCTTATCTGTCCACGATGGAATTCGCTTTAGATCTTTACCCATTTCAACGTAATGGCTGACGTTTGCAAAAACGGCGTTCCAGCTATTTATCGGTTTGGTTATTCCGTAAGTTGGTTTCTCTTCTTCGGGCTGAAAAGTGCCAAACATCTTATCCCAGATGATCAGAGAACCTGCGTGATTTTTATCGATGTACTTCGGGTCTCGGCCGTGATGGACCCGATGATGTGACGGGGTATTGAAAACATATTCAAACCACCCAAGTTTTCCGATGGTTTCGGTATGAATCCAAAATTGATAAAGTGTATTTAAGGCCGAAATCAACGCAAAGTCCAAAGTGTGAAAACCGAGCAGCGCGATTGGCAGATTGAAGGCGAATGTCCAGATAAGTTGCAGCGAGCTTTGTCTTAATGCCACCGACAAATTATAATCCTCACTTTGGTGGTGCACCACATGTCCGCCCCAGAAAAGATTAATCTCATGGCTCATGCGATGAGCCCAGTAGTAGGCAAAGTCAACTAACAGAAAAAGGACCACCCAGTACCACCAGGTGGTATTGTCAAGTGTGAAGAACGCAAAATTGGTAAACAGGAGTTCGTAAATGCCTATTCCAAATATTTTTAAGAACAAGCCCGACAGCTGAGACGTGATTCCACAGCTCATGTTGGCGATCGCATCCGGTAAACGATAAAGATCTTTATGAGTAAATCGTTCAACGATTAGCTCAATTCCGATAAGGATGAAAAAAATAGGAATGGAGAGAACAATGGGATTAAAGTTCAAACTATTTATCGTTTAATTTGCAGCCAAATTTACAAACATGGTATTAAAACTCCTTAAAGCTGTATGGTTTCTTTCGATGCTTGTGACGCTGGGAGCCTTGTTGTACGTCTATGCCAGTTTGCCGCAAGAGGTTTTGGTTCAAGATGATACAGACACTAAGGTGGCAATAAGCAACGAGTTATTCTTCTATATAGCCATGGTTCTTATCGCCGTCAGTAATGCTATGGTGTATGTTATGGCAAGGGTCTTTAAAACCAATGAAGAATTGCGAACGTGGTTCTACGGCTTGATCATTGCCTTGAACATATTTTTTATCATCGGAATGAATTTTATTTCGCTTTATAATAGCGCGGAAAAATTTGATTACGATAGAATTGCCTTGATAATATATGGAAGTCTGGCCCTGATCATTTTATGGGCCTCCGCCTGGCCGGTATACGCCATTTTTAAGCGCTCCAATCTTAAATCATTGATTTGAAAGAATTTAAACTACTGTCTGATAATCAATCATTTAACACTAAGTGTTTCATAAATTTTTGTAATTAGAAATTTGCAGGAAGATGTTGTTGTGATTTCAAAAATTCTTTTATTAGGACCGAATTGACTTTTTCTGAGTCCGGGAGGGTTTTCTACAGGCCCTCCCGGACTTAACTAACAGACTTTTTAGACTAATAAAATTGATCTTTTTATCCTTTCATTTTCTTTAACTGTTCCGGGATTATGTGTATGGGGAAATCTGAAAAGCCGACGGCTATGTTTGAGTATAATGAAGCCAGTATAAGGTCGCTCGATTGGCGGGAGCATATTCGCTTACGTCCCGGGATGTATATCGGAAAATTGGGCGATGGCTCGTCGAAAGACGATGGGATTTATGTGCTGGTAAAAGAGGTGATCGATAACTGTATCGATGAGCACATGATGGGCTATGGACGTACCATCGACGTGACTGTCACCGAATCCAAGGTAACAGTAAGAGATTATGGCCGGGGAATTCCGCTGGGCAAAGTTGTCGATGTAGTCTCGAAGATTAACACGGGCGCGAAGTATGATTCAGGAGCGTTTCAAAAATCAGTCGGTTTGAACGGTGTGGGTACGAAGGCCGTGAATGCACTTTCCAATTATTTCAAGGTTCAGGCTTTTCGCGAAGGACAAACGAAGCTGGCAGAATTTAAGAAAGGAGTCATCACCAGCGATCCAAAAATTGGCAAGAGCGTCGAGAAAAATGGAACACTCGTTGAGTTTGAGCCCGATAACACGATGTTCAAGAATTATCACTTCATTCCAGAGTACCTGGATGATTTGATGTGGAATTATGCGTTCCTCAATGCAGGGCTTACCATCAATTGCAACGGAAAGAAATTTTATTCGAAGGATGGATTGCTTGATTTGCTGAGGCAGAAAGTCAATGCAGAAGAACTGTGTTATCCTATCGCACAATTCAAAGGAAAAGATATTGAGGTTGCGCTGACGCATGGAAATCAATATGGTGAAGAATATTACTCTTTCGTAAATGGACAAAACACAACGCAAGGAGGAACACATCTCGCTGCTTTCCGCGAAGGAGTTGTAAAAGGAGTTCGTGACTTTTATAAAATTGATTTCGATGCCGCGGATATACGGGCATCCATTATTGGCGCGGTAGCCGTTCGAATTCAGGAACCGGTTTTTGAATCACAAACCAAAACGAAATTGGGATCGCTGGCAATGTCGCCCGACGGCGTGCCCGTGAAGAATTACGTTAGTGATTTCGTATCAAAAGAATTAGAAATTTTTCTAAACCAGAATAAGGAAACGGCCGAGGCGCTGAAAAAACGTATTCAGCAATCGGAACGTGAGCGAAAAGAAATTGCTGGAATCAAGAAGCTGGCGAATGAACGTGCTAAAAAAGCAAACCTTCATAACCGCAAACTTCGCGATTGCCGGTTTCATTTTGACGACGAAAAAAGTACGCGCGGATTAGATACCATGATCTTTATTACCGAAGGTGATTCCGCAAGTGGTTCAATTACAAAATCAAGGGAAGTAGAAACGCAGGCAGTATTCAGCCTACGCGGTAAACCGTTGAATTGTTTTGGGCTGACCAAAAAAGTTGTGTATGAAAATGAAGAGTTTAATCTCCTTCAACATGCATTGAACATTGAGGACGGATTGGAGGGACTGCGTTACAACAAAGTGATCATCGCCACCGATGCTGACGTTGATGGAATGCACATTCGTTTGTTATTAATGACTTTCTTCCTTCAGTTTTTCCACGAATTGGTAAAGGCAGGTCACGTCTTCATTCTTGAAACGCCACTTTTCCGGGTGAGAAATAAAAAGGAAACAATTTATTGTTACAGCGAAGAAGAAAAGCAGGCAGCCATTTCAAAGCTTGGAGGCAAACCCGAGATCACACGGTTCAAAGGATTAGGAGAGATCTCGCCCGATGAGTTTGGAGCCTTTATTGGAGAAAACATCCGGCTCCAGCCTGTGATTATTCATAAGGACGATCATCCTCAAAAGATATTGGAGTTCTACATGGGCAAGAACACCCCGACGCGCCAGGAGTTTATCATCGATAACCTGCGCATTGAACTTGATGTGGTGGCGGAAAAGGAAGAGGTCGTAACCGAATAATTCCTTCGACTTTGCTCGTTCCATTATTAACCGCAAAGGCGCAAAGACGCAAAGGATTACACAATACGATTAACATTAATTTGTTGGTCGATAAAACAAACGGAGTAAACACAATAAATTTTCTTTGCGCCTTAGCGCCTTTGCGGTGAAAATGTCCGCGTAAAGATGTAGGCCACCAAATTGAAAGTCTGCTTTAATAAACATGAGTAAGAAAAAAGTTATACCAAAAACAAAAGAGGCTTCCAGCGAGTCAGAAGGTAGTAATGGAAAAGGTAGTGCGGGAGATGTTATTCACACCGTTGAGCTGGATGGCCTTTATCAAAATTGGTTTCTGGATTATGCTTCCTATGTAATCCTGGAACGCGCTGTACCCCGGATTGAAGATGGCTTTAAACCTGTGCAGCGACGCATTATGCACTCGCTTAAAGAAATGGATGACGGCCGTTTCAATAAGGTGGCGAATGTGATCGGCAATACGATGCAATACCATCCGCACGGCGACGCGGCAATTGGAGAGGCAATGGTAAACATTGGGCAAAAGGATATTCTTATTGAAACCCAGGGTAACTGGGGCGACGTCAGAACTGGCGACAGCGCGGCAGCGCCTCGTTATATCGAAGCTCGACTTTCAAAATTTGCGCTCGATGTTGTTTACAATTCGCAGACGACAGAGTGGCAGCTTACTTACGACGGTCGCAAAAAAGAGCCCGTAACGCTGCCGGTAAAATTCCCATTATTATTAGCGCAAGGGGTTGAAGGTATCGCGGTTGGGCTATCCACAAAAATACTTCCGCATAACTTCTGTGAGTTGATCAAAGCTTCCATTGACATACTGAAAGAAAAGAAACCTAAGATCTATCCCGACTTTCCAACCGGTGGAACGGCTGACTTCTCGGAGTACAATCAGGGCCTTAGGGGAGGTAAAATAAAAGTTAGAGCTAAAATTGACATAATCGATAAAAAGACACTGGCAATCAAAGAGATACCGTTCTCCACCACAACTACTTCTTTGATGGAATCCATCGTAAAAGCCAGTGAAAAAGGCCAGATCAAAGTCAAGCAAGTGATCGACAACACGGCAAGGGATGTCGAGATTCAGATCCTCCTGCAGCCAGGTCAGTCACCCGAAATTGCCATCGATGCCCTGTTTGCTTTCACTGATTGTGAGATCAGCATTTCACCAAACTCGTGTGTGATCGTTGAGGATAAGCCGAGTTTCCTACCGGTTGGTGATATTCTAAAATACAACACGCAGCAGACTGTTGCTTTATTAAAAAGCGAGCTTCAGATCAGGCGTGACGAATTAAAGGAGAAAATTTTATTCTCATCTCTTGAAAAGATTTTCATCGAGAACAGAATTTACCGCGATATCGAACAGGCAGAGACCTGGGATGAAGTGATCGCCAGGATCGACAAGGGCTTGAAACCTCATAAGAAAAAGTTCTATCGCGAGATCACAACCGATGATATTGTAAAACTTACCGAGATCAAGATCAAACGAATTTCTAAGTTCGACGCTTTCAAAGCAGACGAACAGCTTCGCGATCTTGAAAAGGAACTGAAAGAGACAGAGTACAACCTAAAGCACCTGACGGACTACGCCATCAACTATTTTCAAAACCTGTTGGAAAAGTATGGTAAGGGGAGAGAACGCAAAACGGAAATCAAGAGCTTCCAGTCGGTTACCGCTACGGAAGTTATCGCGAATAATCAAAAATTGTATGTCAACCGCGCTGACGGTTTTATTGGCTATGGCCTGAGAAAAGATGAACTCATCTGTGATTGCTCCGAACTTGACGATGTCATAGCCATCCGAAAAGATGGCAAGGCCTACGTCGCCCGTATCCAGGAAAGGGTATTTGTTGGAAAGGATATTTTGTTCGTAGGCATTTGGAAAAAAGGCGATGATCGAAAAGTTTACAATGTCATTTACAACGATGCAAAGTCTGGAAAAGGTTTCGCGAAACGATTCAACCTTCCTGGTGTGATTCGCGACAAGGAATATGATTTGACGCAGGGGCATCCCAATTCTAAAATCCATTACGTGAGTGGAAATCCGAATGGAGAAGCAGAAGTCGTGGAAGTGAAATTATCGCAATCCAGCACTGCGCGGAAAAAAGTATTTGAATATGACTTTGCCGAGTTGGAAGTCAAAGGCAGAAGTGCGAGGGGTAACACCATCACAAAATATCCGATACGCAAAGTTGAATTATTAAAAGCTGGAACGTCCACGCTGAGCAAGCTTGATCTTTGGTATGATGCCGATACAGGCCGCTTGAACAAAGACAAGCGTGGAAAATACCTGGGTAAATTTGACGGCGATGATCAACTGATCGCCTTTATGCGAAATGGCTCTTATAAGATCACAAATTATGACATGACGAATCGATATGAACCGGAGAAGACCTTGCTCGTGGAAAAATTCAATCCGCAAAAGCCAGTCTCTGCAGTGTATGTCGACGGGGATAGCAAGCAATACATGGTAAAACGGTTCCTGGTGGAGACCAGTACAGTCGATAAAGAATTTGGATTTATATCGGAGACCATTGGATCACGACTCGTCGCCGCGACAACTTCGGAAACTCCTGAATTAGAATTGGAAGTCGTGAAAGGAAAAGATAAAGGTAAAAGTAGCGAGATTGTAAATCTCGAGGATATCATTGATGTAAAGGGCTGGAAGGCGTTGGGGAACAGGCTCTCGCAATTTAAGGTGACAAAAGTGTCGCTCGTACAGGACGAAGAAGCAGGCCCTGAAGAGGAAGTAACTGATAGCGATGTGGAAGCGTCTGAAACCGAAAAGGATTCTCAGTCGCTAAAAAAAAAAGAAGAGCCAGCCCAGCCGGATCCAAACCAGTGGCTCGAAAAGGGGGACCCCCCCTCCAGAAATCTTACGGAGGGCAGGCAAGCAAGCCTCTTCGCAGAGCCACCAAAGCCGCAGCAGCAACCCCAACAAAAACCAAGTCAGCCAAGGCAAAAAGTCAAACCAGAACAACAAAGCCTCTTCGGGGAAAGTCCGCAAAGCGAAAAAAGTAAAGACAAAAAAAACGAAGTAGTGCAACCTGACGAGCTTTCTGAACACTTAAAGCATACAGAAACACCTAACAAGGAATCCGGCAGGGAATTTGGTGTAGGTGAAACGATAGAATTGGAGATCTGATCAGTGCTTACTCAACTTCCCGAAAGTTTCAAACTTTCGGGAAGTTGTCGACGTAGCTTTTAAATAACCCTCAATAATGAAGAAAATATCATCGATCTTTTTTGTCTTTAGTCTGGCCATTTGTTGTTGTTATGCGCAGGGAGAAATTCTTGCAGAAGGAAAAATTACCGATTCGCGAACAAGTAAAGGTATTAAAGCCAACGTAAGGTATAGCAGTATTCCTACGGGAAGCATCTTCGGGCGATTTAGTGACAGCACGTTTTCTTTTCCGATTTTTGGTACGGCCAAATATCAGATTACTGCAGAGGCAAAAGGCTATAATCCACGAACAGTTATCGTTGATCCCAAGGATATTGGTCCCGATAAAAAAGTCCAACGCGATATCATTCTAACGCCGTCAGGGGAGACAATGCGTCTCAATAATTTAATCTTTCCGCAGGGTAAAGCGGTTATAGATCCGAAGTCTTATGGTGAGTTGGATGAGGTTGCCCAGATGATGAAGGAAAACTCCAAAATGGAAATTCAACTCGAGGGCCATACGGACAATCAGGGAAGTGCAAAAGCAAATATGGAGTTGTCTGAATCGCGGGTTGAAGCGGTGAAAAAGTACCTGGTATCGAAAGGGATCGCGAAGGATCGCATTAAGACAAAAGCGCTTGGTGGTAGTCAGCCGCTTGCAAACGAGATGACGCAAGAAGCCCGGGCTATGAACCGCAGGGTTGAGATGCGTATCTTAAAAGACTAAGACACAGTTTTTTGCCACTAAGACTCAAAGTCACTAAGCCTGCCTGCCGGTCATAGCCGTCAGGCAAAGCCTTGTAATCAGGAGTGTTTTAAATATTCAACAAACAATAAATCAACAATCAATATTCAGTGGGCGTCTAGGCTAATCAGTGCAGTTGGCCGAGGGCGGACACGCGAAAGCACGGAGGTCGTGTTTATCGGGAGCCTTACCCCCCAGTAAACCTGTCATTCAGATCGTAGGGTTGAATGCGCGAGGGGCGAAGAATCCCCTTCCAATGAAATGCCGTAACTGGATAAAACAATCACGAAGCGATAAGATGGAGAACAAGGTTGGGAGTAGCCTAGTACGTTGATTTCTAAGTTCTTCAAATTTACCTTTGGGCGATCAACAGCAGTCGTCGGGCATCAACTCATTGTCGTGTTCTGGAAATGTCTGGTTTAACCAACGTGGAGGTCTTTACTTTTGCAGTCTCTCCGAAGGAGTCCCTGGGACAAAGCGCGGGATGTTTCGCGGAAGGTTCAGTAACTTCGAGATAGGGTGCAGGCTCAACATGACGGATCGTTAGGGTGAGAGGAGTCGATACCACGAACTCACCGAACCAGAATACTTTCCAACACTTTTATGTCGCCGTCTATCGCAGGCGTTGTAAGGCCCAAGATCGAGGCGATAAAAGGGTAGATGTGAATGTTTTCGAAAGCTTTTACTTTTTTCCCCGGTTTAATATTCGGACCTACCGCATAAAAGATTCCCCTCATGTTTTTCGTCAAGGCAGGATCATATCCATGTGCTCCAAAAGCGCTTCCGGGTTGAAGTTCAGCCAGCCATTTTTTTCTTTCACGGTCGATCAGATAGAAACCAGGATTAGCAGTGATGAGTATATCCCCGGAGCGAGGTGTATCGTAGTGCCAATGTTTTGGGAATTCTTCGCGTTTGTACAATGAGTAATTTTTGGCTTTTGCTTTTAACGATAAATAAAGGGAGTCAATCCTTGAACGGTCCTTGACATACAAATGCGCTTGTGTTCCTCCGTTTGCCACCTTAATGCTTGTATCCTTGCGATTGAATATTTCTTCCAGGAAAATGTAAGTCTCCGGTAGCTCTCTCAATTCCTGCATACCATGGTCTGAAACCACGATTATGTTAACCGGCAGTGGAATCTTTTGTACATTATTGATAAGCATTCCCAGCAATGAATCGCATCGGAGAATGGCTTTTTTTGTTTCGTTTGATGAGGGTCCAAAGGAATGTCCTTCGTCATCGGGAGATGAGAAATACAGCGTGATGAAATGAGGTCTTTCGGATTCGGGAAGCATCAACCACTGAACCACCTGCTGAACACGTTGTGTATCGGGAACCGATTCATCATAGGGGAAATAGTAGTCAGGGCGAAGCTCTCGCTGCGATAATTCCGATCCGACCCAAAAAAAAGAAGCGGATTTTAATCCGTGCTTGCGGGCGAGTTGCCAAAGTGGTGTTCCACCAAAGTAATACGGATCGGTCGCTCTTTGTCGGTTCTTCATTTCATATAATTCGTTCCTGTTGGGATCATAGAAACTATTGTCAACCAAGCCGTGATGACCGGGATACAGTCCGGTTACAATAGTGTAGTGGTTAGGAAACGTCTTGCTTGGAAACGACGGGATAAGGGCATCCGCATAAGAGCCAATTTTTTTTAGCGATTTAAAATTGGGTGCATCAGTCTGTTCAACGTAATCGTGACGAAAGCCGTCGAAGGAAACTAAGATAACGTATGGTGTATGCTGACAATACCCGCCACTCGATGCGACAGTAATCCAGAGGAAAATAAGAAGCGTGCGAGCCATCGGGCTGCAAAATAAGGAACATTGGAATATTGAAGATTATAAAATTAGAAAATTGTAAAATTGTAAAATTTTTCCGGCCTCCAATCTTTCAATATTCCAATCTCCTAATTTTCGAATCTTTCAATTTCTCAATTTTCAATCGGTTGAAATTTTACAATAGAGGCTGTAGGACCTTGATAACATTATCAGCAACGATCTTGTGTCCTTCGACATTCGGATGAATACCATCTTCGATATTTAGTTTCTCATTGCCTGCTACATCCTGAAGTAGAAATGGGATCAGCGTCGCGTTATTTTTTTTTGCCAGATCGGGGAAGATTTTTTTAAACTTGGACGTGTACTCGGGACCCATGTTCGGGGGCACCATCATTCCAGCGACGACAATCTTGACATTGGGAAATTTGCCTTTCACTTTGTCAATTATACGCTGCAGATTTTTTTGAGTTTCTTCCAATGGTAAACCTCGAAGCCCGTCATTGGCGCCAAGTTCAAGGATGAAAATATCGATCTGTTGTTTGATAACCCAATCCAAACGCGTGAGGCCTCCCGCAGACGTTTCGCCGCTTAGCCCGGCATTAATAACCCGGACCACTTTCTCATTTTTGTTTAATTTTTTTTCCACCAGCGCGGGAAATGCTTCTTCGGTTGACAATCCATAACCCGCGGTAAGACTATCACCATAAAAAAGAATTACTTTAGGCGCTGTGATCGGTTGGACGATGCCCAGCAGTAAAGCGATAAAAAGCATTTTTAACCCCATATGTATAAAGATTTTGTCTTTTACGCCAAACGGTAACAATTTTTGACCGAAAAACGTCTTTCAAAGTATTGATCCACAAAAACCATGTCAACTCCTATTCTGCAGTCAGAAAATCTCACAAAAATATATCGTTCGGCTGATAAAGAGCTTATTGTGCTGGATAATGTTTCTTTTAGGGTTGATCAGGGCAACTCATTAGCTATTATCGGACCTTCGGGAAGCGGTAAAACAACGTTGCTCGGGCTTTGTGCCGGTCTGGATACCGCTACTTCGGGCGTCGTTTCCCTGATGGGATTCAAATTAAACGCAATGGAGTGAGGATGATCGTGCCTACGTTCGAAATCAATATGTCGGTTTTGTCTTTCAGAATTTTCAGCTGCTCTCGACGTTGACAGCGCTTGAAAATGTAATGGTACCACTGGAACTTCGGGGAGAACGCAACGTAGGCCACAAGGCGAAAGACTTGCTGGATCGTGTTGGCCTTTCAGATCGCCTGCACCATTACCCATCTCAACTTTCGGGTGGTGAACAGCAACGGGTAGCCATGGCCCGCGCATTCATTGCAGATCCTAAAATCTTGTTTGCAGACGAACCCACTGGAAATCTCGACGAAGAAAACGCAACGCACATCACCGACCTTTTGTTTGGAATGAATACGGAAAAGGGAACCACCTTAGTGCTCGTTACACACAACCTGGAACTTGCTCAGAGAACACAGCGGATCCTTAGGATGCGCGGTGGGAAATTGGTCGAAGAGTATCAAGTGCCAAGTTTAAAAGTGCAGGTGTAACTTTCTAATCTGAATGACATGATCGAGTACATCATCAAGCTAAAGCGAAAGACGAAATCAATTTTCAGGGACCGCTGGGTTTGGCTGATGGCCTGGCGCGACGCGCGACATAATTTTTCCCGTTTGTTTTTATTCATGACTTCTTTGATTACGGGTATTGCAGCCGTTGTTTCGCTGGACTCGCTTAATCATGCACTTCAAGATGATATCGATCGCAATGCGAAGGAACTACTGGGCGCAGATCTGGTAATCAATTCTGATAAAAGATTTGATAAAGATCTGCAGGCGGCATTTGATTCTTCAAAGTTGCGAACAAGCTTCCGAAGCTGACATGGCGTCCATGGTTTTGTTCTATAATAGCAATAATCAATCACGGTTAATCCGACTAGTCGCCCTGTCAGGCCCGATTTCCCGTTTTACGGCAAAATTGAAACAACACCGGCTGATGCTTATGAGAAGTTGTCGCAGGGGAAGTTATGCCATGTTAGACGAAACGCTGGCCAGTCAGTTTGAAGTCAGCTCCGGTGATTCGATCCAAATCGGGAATGGTGTATTTAAAGTATCGGGCACGGTGTCGAAAATTCCCGGAGGTGGTGGCATTATGGCATCGTTTACGCCGTCGGTTTATATTTCCATGAAGGAACTGGATTCGACGCGGTCTGGTTCAATTTGGAAGCCGCGTTAACTACAAACAGTTTTTCAAAGTCAGCAGCTGAGAAGAACTCGAAAACGACTGTTAGAAGACATTTGAACCATTAATAAACAAGTACGGGCTATTCTTATGAGACGGTGGAGGAAGGAAGGAAGGATCTCGGCGAGGTTTTCATCGATTTATCGTTTCTTTTCGTTGCTGGCTTTTATTGCCTTAATCCTGGGGTGTATTGGTGTCGCCAGTTCTGTACATATTTATGCCCGTGAAAAACGCGAAGAGGTCGCGGTTCTTCGTTGCGTTGGATCTTCAGGTTGGCAGGCATTTAATATTTTTTTCATTCAGATTTTTATCCTGGGAATTATCGGAAGCATCATAGGCTCGTTTCTGGGCGTCGGCATTCAACAAGTGATGCCCATTTTATTAAAAGGTATCATTCCATTTGACATTGGGTTCACACTGTCCTGGAATTCCCTCTTGCTGGGTTTGCTCATTGGTGCTTTTGTTTCAGTCCTGTTTTCGATACTTCCGCTGATTTCTGTTCGCTTCGTACCCCCGTTGACGGTGCTTGAGGGCGTCGCCGACTCCGCGAAAGATTTTTCAAAAACGAGAATTGTTGCCATTGCTTGATCGCCCTCTTTCCGATTGCGTTTGCGGCCCTTCAAACAAAAAGTATTCTTACTGGTACATTTTTCTTTCTTGGACTGGTTGCTGCTCTTGGTTGTCTTACCCTGGTTGCCATAGGATTGTTGTACCTGGTCCGAAAGTTTTTTCCTACACAGGCGGGCTTCATCTGGAGACACTCGCTCTCCAGTTTGTTCCGGCCCAATAACCAGACACGCGTGTTATTGGTCACGATTGGGTTGGGCGCCTTTATTATTTCGACGCTTAATATTGTTGAACAAAGCATGCTGGGGCAGGTCGAATTCACGGGCCAGGAAAATCAATCCAATACCATCCTGTTTGATATTCAGCCCACACAGACGAGAGGGTGTTGTCAAGTTGATGGAAGACAACAAGCTCAAAGTAAATCAGGTGGTTCCGATTATTACCTGCAGGCTGAGGAGGTGAAAGGCAAATCCATCGAAGCGATTCAGAAAGATACTACCGACAAGATTCCAACTGGGCGCTGACGCGTGAATACCGGGTTACCTATCGCGACAGTCTGCATCACTCCGAGGAATTGATCAAAGGTGATCTGCAAAGAAAAAAAGCTGCGAAGGATTCAGTGTGGGTGACGATATCCGAAGGTATGGAGGAGAATCTGGAAGCGACCATCGGCGACTCACTGGTATTTGATGTACAAGGGGTGCCGATGAAAGTTCATTTGCCGGCATCCGAAAAGTGGACTGGCCAAAAGATCCGCCTAACTTTATTTTTGTATTTCCGAAAGGTGTGCTGGAGAAAGCCCCTCAGATATTCGTTACTGCTACCCGTATTGATGATCAACAACAGGCCAACAGCTTTCAGCAGCAGCTCGTTATGCAGTTTCCAAATGTGTCGCTCATCGACCTTCGTCTGATCTTAAGTACGGTAAATGATTTGTTCGATAAGCTGGGCTTGGTCATTCGCTTTCTCGCCTTGTTCAGCATAATCACCGGCTTGGTAGTATTGGCCGGCGCTGTGATCAACAGCAAATTCGTTCGCATCAAAGAAAATGTATTGCTCCGAACCATCGGTGCGCGAACGCGTCAGATCACTAAGATCACGTTGATTGAATACGCATGGTTGGGCTTGTTCTCGGCCTTGACAGGAATCTTATTATCACTTGGGAGCGGATTTTTGTTGGCTAAATTTTTCTTCGAAATAACGTTCGCTTTTGACTGGGTGGAATTGCTTATAATCGGATTCGGCGTTGTATTCCTCACCATGCTAATCGGATGGTTTAATTCTCGTGAGGTTATCAGCACTCCTCCGTTACAGGTATTGCGAAAGGAGTCTTAGTGTGTGTATGATGTAAGTAGTAAGATGTAATATGTTAGATGTTAGATGTAGACGAGGCTAGATTCTTTGTGAACCTTTGTGCCTTCGTGTCTTTGTGGCATTTTTCTATATAGGGATTATCGCGGACTTTTGTAGCTCTTCTTTACATTATCAATGGTCTGTAACAATCCATCCTTGTAAGTATCGTGCGTTAGTTCCCAAAACATAATCCCATTTAGTTTTTGGTCCGCCACGTATTTTGCTTTTAAATCCATGGATCGTTTGTCATCGTAGGTGACAAAAAGATTTTGTTGAGCGTTGTAAGCGTAGGGTGCCTTTGTAACGTCATCCCAATAAAGCACGAATCCCTTTGTAGGAGATATTTCCCGTTCGAAATTCTTATAGTTAACTCCCTTCTTGAATTTGCCGGATTGATATAAGCCATTTTTTGTATTCGAAACATTTTCCCATATGCGTCCATAAAATGCTGCGCCGATGACAAGTTTGTTGGAAGGTATGCCCAGTTTAATCAAGTATTGTACCGCGTTGTCCGTGGATTCATGCTGTTCTGGCGAGCTGTACAACCCAGTGTGATGCCCAGTAACAATAGAGTTTCCGTTTACAAGGTCATACGTCATCAGGTTGACACGGTCGACAATGCCCATCACTTCTTTCCATTCTACGGCATCATCCAAAAATTGCTGAAATCCACCCGCTGCAAACGTGATCTCGTATCTATTGCCCATCGTGTTTCGAAGCTCCCGGACAAGCGCAGTAAAGTTTGGTCTGTCCTCTGGCTTAAAGGCATGGTCGGGATAGCCTTCCACTGCTGGATATTCCCAGTCCAAATCGATTCCATCCGTTCCATATAATTTGTTTAGATCCAATACCGATTGTGAAAATTCCTTCCGTCCCTCAGCTGAAGAAAAAACGTCAGAACAAGTTTTGCACCCGCCCCATCCTCCGAGCGACAATAAAACCTTTAATGATTTATTTCTTTTTTTGGCCTCGACTAATTTTTTGATTGACTGAGAATCTTTGTCATCATCAACAGTAAGCTTGTTTCCTGTCAGGTGACAAAAGCTGAAAATTATATGGGTCAGGTTTTCAACGGCTAAACTATCTACTTTTTCAGGCCCACCGAAATAATAGGCAGTTACGGTAAAATTATTTGCCCGCTGTGCATAGCAATTCAAGACTGCAAAGCAGAGCATCAATAAAACTGGGATGTAAGGATGAATTTTCATAAGATATTTTCTTTAATTTCTCTAATATCTTTAAGCTAGCATCTATTTTTTGTTAACCGGTCATAATTGCATTCATAGTGCGCATTGTGTTGTGTGTTACCTTGAATCTAAAATTACCACGCTGCGATCCCGCGTGAAACTATCCAAATAATCCTCCATGCCTTTATCTTGTAAATCCTGGTTTTAATCCTGTAAATCCTGATCTTTGCACCCTAAATAAAATACCATTGAATTACCTATCTGCAGAATTAGTTGCGAAAACCTACAATGATCGTTGGCTTTTTAAGGATGTATCCCTCGGGATCTCGCAGGGAGAGAAGTTTGCGTTGGTGGGCAATAATGGTGTTGGCAAATCCACATTGCTGAAAATTTTAACAGGCGAAATCCAGCCCGACGCCGGGAGTGTGAGCGTCCGTGACGGAATCCGTCTGGGATATCTTACACAGCAACCTGCCCTGCAAGACAATCTTACCGTAAAGGACGTACTGTTTAGCGATACCAATGAAATTGCAAAAGTCGTCAAGGAATATGAAGACTGTATCCATCACCCTGAAACTTCCGCTGATCGAATGCAGGCAGTGCTGGAAAAAATGGAAGAGCTGAATGCCTGGGACTATGAAAATAAAGTTCATGAAGTCATTGAAAAACTTGGCGTTCCTGACATCGATAAAAAATTTGGTGAACTGTCAGGCGGACAGAAGAAACGTATTTTTCTAGCCCAGCTGCTGTTGCTCGAACCTGACCTGATCATCATGGATGAGCCGACCAATCACCTCGATCTGTCTGCGATTGAATGGCTGGAGAATTATTTATCCGGTCAAAACATAACGCTGATCATGGTCACCCACGATCGTTATTTTCTTGACAACGTTGTTACCGAAATCATCGAGCTGGATCGTGGTCAACTGTTTCGATACAAAGGCAAGTATGCCTATTTTCTGGAAAAGAAAGCCGCACGAGAAGAGCTTCTGAAAATTGAAGTCACGAAGGCGCGAAATCTGTTGAAGAAAGAACTGGAATGGATGCGTAGGCAACCCAAAGCCCGAGGAACGAAAGCGAAGTATCGCGTCGAGGCATTATCATGAATTGGAGAAAAAGGCATCTCAGGATCTTAAAAAAGGATAAGCTCGAACTGGAGATCAAAGAAACGCGCCAAGGTGGAAAAATTCTGGAAGTAGAACATATCTCAAAGAAGTATGGTGACCTTACGATCGTAGATAATTTCTCCTATGTGTTCAAGAAAAACGATCGCATTGGTGTGGTTGGCAAGAATGGAATTGGGAAGTCAACTTTCCTGGATATGCTCACGGGTAAAACGAAGGCTGATAAAGGTTTAATCATGCCTGGCTTAACGACAAAATTTGGATATTTCAGACAAGAATCTGTCGGCCTGAATCCGGCGAACCGGCTTATCGAGGAAGTGAAGGAGATCGCTGAGTTCATCACGCTGTCCGATGGCTCACAGGTATCTGCGTCGAAGTTTCTTGATATTTTTTTATTTCCACCGGAGAAACAATACAACTACATCAACAAACTGAGTGGGGGAGAGAAGAAGCGTCTTCAACTGTTGAAACTTTTGGTCACCAATCCGAACTTTCTAATTCTTGATGAGCCGACAAACGACTTTGATATTGATACACTAAATGTACTTGAAGACTTCCTGGAAAAATTTTCCGGTTGCCTCCTGTTGGTATCGCACGACGCTATTTTATGGATCACCTGGTGGATCAGCTTTTTGTCTTTGAAGGAGATGGTCAAGATACGATTGTTCAATGGAAATTATTCCGACTACCGAGAGCTGGGTCGACGAAAATGAATTGCAGGAAATTGCTGTCCCTGCCCAGGTGAAGGAAAGTGCTGTGGTAGTGTCGGAAACAAAACGAAAACCGAGTTTTAAAGAGAAGCAGGAATACGACAAATTACAGGAGGATATTGAGTCATTGGAGAAACAAAAAGAAACATTAACAACCGCAATCAGCAGCGGATCTACCGATCATCAAGAACTTCAAAAATTGTCGCAAGAAATTCAGAGCATCGCCGACGAAATTGAGCAAAAAACTTTGCGGTGGCTGGAATTAGATGAAATCATGTAAGCAGTATATCGTGTTGGGAATACGCTTCATCTGCCGAACACACACGCACGTAAGGAATAATTGCCGCTAAATGAAATTCCATTACAAAAATCGATTGAATAGTATAATTTTGAACAAATTTAATTTTCAATGAACCTGAACGTAGACGCCGAAAAGAAGAATACCTATCAATGCTATTGTGGTTGGAACAGGTATCAGTGGAGGATGGGCAGCCAAAGAGCTCACCGAAAAAGGGCTAAAAACATTGGTGCTGGAACGAGGCCGCATGGTGAAGCATCCCGATTATCCTACCGCAACAAAAGATCCCTGGGATTTTGAAAATGGAGGAAAACCAACACAAGAGGATCTGAAAAAACAAGGAGTTCAGGCGCGTACTGGCTATACTGTAAGTCAGTCAACAAAACACTGGTTTGTAAACGATCTTGGAAAACCCATACACCGAAGTAAACCGCTTCGATTGGATGAGAGGATATCACGTGGGGGGGAGATCGATTACGTGGGGACGCCAAAGTTATCGCTTAGTGATCTTGACTTTGAGGCCAATGCAAAAGATGGTATAGCGATCGATTGGCCAGTTCGTTACAATGAGACTCTCGCCGTGGTATGATTATGTAGAACAATTTATAGGTGTAAGTGGCCAGGTTGAAAATCTTCCAAATCTTCCCGATGGGAAATTTTTGCCGCCGATGGAATTGAACTGTGTTGAGCTTGAATTAAAAAAAGCCGTTAAGGACAAGTTGGGAAGACTCATTACGATTGGCAGAACAGCGAACGCTACTGCTCCCCTGCCACACAGCCCGCAACGGGGTACCTGTCAGTATCGAAACTTATGCTCTCGGGGTTGTCCCTACGGTGGTTATTTCAGCAGTAACTCGTCGACGCTACCGGCTGCGGAAAAGACAGGCAATATGACCTTGCGACCTTTCTCAATTGTTTATGAACTGATTTATGATGAGAAAAAAGGAAAGGCTACCGGTGTCAAAGTATTGGATGCTGAAACCGGAGAACAAATGGAATTTTATGCCGACGTGATTTTCCTTTGCGCTTCGACATTTGGATCGACATTCATCATGATGAATTCAATTTCAAACCGTTTTCCCAACGGATTCGGGAATGACAGCGGCGAACTTGGGCGTAACATTATGGACCATCATCTTAGCGTAGGCGCGGCTGCGGACGTAGAGGGATTTGACGATCAATATTATTTCGGACGTCGTGCAAATGGCATGTATATTCCTCGCTACCGAAACATCGGTAAAGATAAACGCGATTACATTCGTGGATTCGGATATCAAGGTAGTGCAAGCCGTCAGGGGTGGGCCAGTGTGGTGAAGGAGCTGAGTATAGGCGTTGGCCTTAAAGAAACAGCATCCAAACCAGGAAAATGGACGGTTGGATTGAATGGCTTTGGCGAAATACTACCTTATCATGATAATAAGGTCACTATCAATAAAGACAAAAAAGATAAGTTCGGACTACCTACGCTTACTTTCGACGCGATACTGCGCGACAATGAATTGAAGATGCGAAAAGATATGGCGAATGACGCTGCTGAAATGTTGGAGGCAGGTGGATTTAAAAATATCAAGACTTATGATCGCGAAATCGGCATTGGTCTAGGAATTCACGAAATGGGTACTGCGCGAATGGGTAAAGATCCCAAGACTTCAGTATTGAACAAATGGAACCAGGTCCATGCCTGCAAAAATGTATATGTTACGGATGGTTCCTTCATGACTTCTGCTGGTTGCCAAAATCCATCATTGGGATATATGGCGTTTACGGCAAGGGCTGTCGATCATGCTGTGAAAGAAATGAACAAGAATAATATTTAAAAAGAGGATACTTTATATGGATCGGAGAGAAGCATTAAAACGAACCGCTTGGATCATGGGTGGAGCTGTTTCAGCGCCTGCCATAATGGGGATATTGAAGGGATGTGCTGCCAAGCCTACCATTGACTGGAAACCTGTTTTCCTATCCTCTGATCAGGGGATTTTGGTTTCACAGGTAGCGGAAATTATTATTCCTAAAACGGATACGCCCGGAGCAAAAGACGTTGGAGTTCCTGGATTTATTGATCAGGTCATAAATGAATGTTACAAGAAGGAGGATCAGGATAAATTCCTGAGCGAGTTGAAAGCATTTGATGATGAAGCGAAGAAGGAATATGGTGACCCTTTTATAGGACTTAGTGGTGAACAACAAGCTGCGTACGTAAAGAAGGTTCATGACGCTGCAGTGAACACAGAAGACGATGGAACGCCGCCAAAACGTCCGTTCATCCTCACGTTAAAAGAACTTACCATGCTGGGATATTTCACCTCTGAACCCGGCGCTACACAGGTGTTGCAATACAATGCAGTACCCGGTGCATATAAGGGATGCGTTCCAGTAAGCGAAGCTGGTAACGGAAAAACCTGGGCGACTTAGGCGCGTAGTCTTAATAGAGCATAGCCATACCGGGAGGGTCATGATGTTAACTCGTGAAGAGTTTTCGAATTTTCCCATAGGGATACCTTAGCAAAAAAAAACGGTTCTTCAAAATTTATTTTGTTTTTATTACCATGCCACTCGACTGTCGGGCTAGGTAAAATTCGTTTTGCGAATTTTTTTAATTCTTCCACAAGCGCTTTTCTTATCATAAATGAAACTAGCTCCCAAATAGGGAAATTGATGGAAGAGACTTTGGTCATCATGACAAAAGATTTTTGTCATCAATCTTTCAAGAATTATTTATTTGCCGCTATTCTTACCGTTGAGTGAGCGAAATCATCGGATGAAATGATTGCCGTCATCTTTGCTTATGCAACACTGTGTTAGGTTGTGGGACTTTTGTCTAGAGAAAAACTTAACCGGCGGGCTAATCGATGAAATTAAATTCTACAATTCTTGTCCTATTACTTGTACTCTTATTCTTTCAAGCCTCCGGCCAAACGGGAATAAGTTTTACAACCAGCACGCTAGCTGGCGTGAATGTGTCGAATCCGACTACATTGGCTTTCGGCCCCGACAACAGGCTATATGTGACCCAGCAAGATGGGTTTATCTATGCGTACACGATACAAAAAAATGGACCCAACAATTATGTTGTCACCAATACGGAATTAATTTCCATTATAAGGGATATTCCGAATCACAACGATAGGGGTGGACTGTTTACAGGTTTTGTGCAACGACAGGTAACCGGAATTGTTGCCACTGGTACAGCGGCAAATCCAGTATTATACATCTGCTCCAGTGATCCAAGAATTGGTGGCGGAGGAGAGTTGGGTGACATTGATCTTGATACAAACTCCGGAACGATTTCCAAGTTGACAAAAAATGGAAGTACATGGAGCATGACTCATCTGGTCAGAGGACTTCCGCGATGCGAGGAAAACCATTCGCCCAACGGTTTACTATTGGATGAAGTAAACAACATACTCTACGTTGCGCAAGGAGGAAATACAAACGCAGGTTCACCTTCTAACAACTTTGGATTTCTTGCAGAGTATGCGCTTGCGGCAGCGATCCTGTCAATCGACCTGGACGTGATCAATAATCAGTTTGGCGGATCTTACACATTGCCCACATTAGATGACCCGACGCGTCCAAACCTTCCCGATGGAACAGACATGAACGATCCATTTGGCGGAAATGATGGACTTAATCAGGCGAAACTTGTCATCGGCGGACCTGTCCAAATTTATGCATCCGGATTTCGATTGAGTTATGATATGCTCATTACAAAAACTCCCGGTAAAAGCGGCCGTATGTATTCCATCGGAAATGGTGGAAATGCAGGTTGGGGAGGATATCCGGAAAATGAAGGTAAGCCAAACGTTACAAACAATCGGCTTTTATCTGAACCAGGTTCAACAGAACCGACACTGACGGATGATAAAGTAAACAACCGCGATGGTCTCCATTTTATAACTGGACCAGGGATACTACGCTGGTCATCCAAATCCTATTCGCGCGAACCCAGCTGGCGCAGGATGGTATTGGTTTGATAATGCAACCGGCCTGGGACATTTTGAGCAGAACCCCACGGCCGACTGGCCGCCATATCCTGTTTCAATGGCTAATCCTATTGAATCAGACTATCGGAATCCAGGCGTTAACGATGGCTCTCTTTATTCCTGGGGGCACTCTACAAACGGGATGGCTGAATATACGTCCACGGCCTTTTTTAATGGTGCAATGGCCGGAAATTTATTGGCAGCCTGTTGGGATGGTGGTATTTACCGCATTGAATTAAATGAGGCTGGAAATGCCGTGACGCAGGTAACGAAGATGTTCACTGGCTTTGGCGACACACCGCTTGACGTAATTGCTCAAGGCGACGGACAAATATTCGCTGGTACAATTTGGTCAGTTGTTTATGGCGGAAATGGCGTAACCATCTTTGAGCCTGTTGGCACGCCAACTACCTGTACAGGCGACAACGACAATTTTAATTTGGATGATGATGGAGATGGGTACAGCAATGGCGATGAAACAGTGAATGAGACTGACCCTTGTTCCCCTTCCAGCAAACCAAATGATTTTGATTTGGATTTCATCTCAGACATGGGTGATCCGGATGACGACAATGATGGTCTGAGTGATATTCAGGATAAATTTGCCCTGGATGCGAACAACGGTAGGAGTACACAAGTGCCGCTGGACTATCCGTTCCTAAATGGCAACCCAGGTTTTGGTTTGTTTGGTATCGGGCAAACCGGAGTTATGACAAACTATGTCAATAGCTACGAAACTCAATATGATTTGGATGATCCGGCGTTGATCGCGGGTGGTGCTGTTGGGGTGTTATCAGTTCCTGCGCAACCTGGCGACGCAGTTACGAATAATCAGAAATATGCGTTCCAGTTTGGTGTTCCCATCGCACAGTCAACTACAACTTTCACTTTACACAGCCGACTGCTGGGCTCACCGTTCTTCAACGGTGCGACTGGTGCTCAGTTGGGCACACAGTCCGTAGGAATTTATTTCGGTAATGGAGATCAAGACAATTACTTCAAATTTGTTTTGCATGCGAACAACGGAAATCCCGGGTTTCAAATTTTATGCGAACAAAATGGATCAATTGTCAATCAACAAATGATTCCGGTCCCAAGTATTTTATCCACCGCCCAAATTGACCTTTTTATTGAAGTAAACGCATTAACTGGACTGGTAAAATGTCGTTACCAAAATAGCAGCACGCCTACTCCCGTTCAGGTAGGTCAGGATTTCACGGTCTCCGGCAACCTGTTGAGTTTATTGCTTGCTCACACCGACGGCGTTGCCGTTGGTGTGATTGCATCGTGCGGAAATAAGATTCCTTTTTCGGCGTCCTGGGACTACATGAAAGTAACGACGTCAGCCCAGTTGACAAATGTGATTCGTATTAATGCCGGCGGTACTGCTCAGAATTTTGGAGGAGAGACGTGGGTAGCCGATCAGTACTTCACTGGCGGAAATTTATATTCCACGGCTGCCGCGATCAGCAATACGACACAGGATCAGATTTATCAGACTGAAAGATTTGGTAACTTTTCCTATGCGATACCAGTTCCCAGCGCTGGAACTTATGCCGTGGATTTGCATTTGGCCGAGATCTATTTCACCACGCCCGGGTCACGTATATTCAATATCAATATAGAGAATGGACAGTTTGTGAGAAATAATCTTGACCTGATCCAATCGTATGGCGATATCAATGAGGCGAACGTGCTGCGTGCTGACAATCTGAACATTACCGATGGAACGATCAACATCACCTTCACGAGTGTAGTCGATAACGCAAAGATATCCGGTATTGCGGTAAGCCGGTACAATACAGCACCAGGCAATACCCCTCCGGTTGTATCCAATCCCATCGCCGATCAAACAGCTACAGTAGGCCAGGCCTATAGCTATGTGGTTCCTACCAATACGTTTTCGGATCCTGATGCTGGAACTGTTCTGACCTACTCAGCGAGTCTTTCCAGTGGTAGTGCACTTCCATCGTGGTTATCCTTTAACACAACGACGCGAGCTTTTGCAGGAACACCTGCAGTTGGGGATGTGGCAGTATTGGACATCCGGGTTACGGCCTCCGATGGCATCGCTACAGGAAACGATACTTTCACACTCAATGTTGGTCAGCCTGCATTCACGACATTCTACAGGGCGTTGAACCTGAATGGTGCGGCACTTACTATCGATGGAAACAATTGGCAATCCGGCATAGGTGCTGCTAATTTTAGTTTCACTCAAGTTGGAGGCGGAGTGTTTTCGGCACAGAATATCACACTTATACCATCAACGGATACCAACCGGGCTACGATGATTCGTTCCTCAATATGGGGCAACACAGTGAATGTAAATGTAACGGCTGTTCCCAATGGCAGTTATGATGTATATGTTTATGTTTGGGAAGACAATTTTTCCCAGGTGTATTCAATATCCCTTGAAGGCACTGTAGTTTTGCCTGTCTACAACAGTGGCGCTGGCGGCACATGGAGTAAGCTCGGACCATTCCGGGCCAATATTGCGGACGGAGCAATCAATGTATCTGCCAATGGCGGCCATGCTTGTGTTTCTGGTATAGAAATATGGGCGGCTACAGCCACGCCAGGCAATACCCCTCCAGTTGTATCCAATCCCATCGCTGATCAAACGGCTACAGTAGGCCAGGCTTATAGCTATGTAGTTCCTACCAATACTTTTTCGGATCCTGATGCTGGAACTGTCCTGACCTACTCAGCGAGTCTTTCCAATGGTAATGCGCTTCCGTCGTGGTTATCCTTTAACACGACAACGCGAGCTTTTTCAGGAACACCTGCAGTTGGGGATGTAGCAGTATTGGACATCCGGGTTACGGTCTCCGATGGGACCGCTACAGGAAACGATATTTTCACGCTCAATGTTAGTCAGCCGGCATTCACGACATTCTATCGGGCCTTGAATCTGAATGGTGCAGCCCTTACTATCGATGGAAACAATTGGCAATCCGGTATAGGTGCTGCTAATTTTAGTTTCACTCAAGTTGGAGGCGGTGCGTTTTCGGCTCAGAATATTCCGCTGATTCCCTCCACGGATACCAACCGTGCTACGATGATTCGTTCCTCAGTATGGGGCAACACGGTGAATGTAAATGTAACGGCCGTTCCTAACGGCAGCTATGATGTATTTGTTTATGTTTGGGAAGACAATTTTAGCGAGACTTATTCAATATCGCTTGAAGGCACTGTAGTTTTGCCTGTCTACAACAGTGGCGCTGGCGGCACATGGAGTAAGCTCGGACCATTCCGGGCCAATATTGCGGACGGAGCGATCAATGTATCTGCCAATGGCGGACATGCTTGTGTTTCTGGTATAGAAATATGGGCGGCCACAGCCACGCCAGGCAATACCCCTCCAGTTGTATCCAATCCCATTGCTGATCAAACGGCTACAGTAGGCCAAGCCTATAGCCATGTGGTTCCTACCAATACGTTTTCTGATCCTGATGCGGGAACTATCCTGACCTACTCAGCGAGTCTTTCCAATGGTAATGCGCTCCCATCGTGGTTATCTTTTAACACAACAACACGAGCTTTTGCAGGAACACCTGCAGTCGGAGATGTGGCAGTATTGGACATCCAGGTTACAGCCTCCGATGGGATTGCTACAGGAAACGATATTTTCACGCTCAATGTTAGTCAGCCGGCATTCACGACATTCTACCGGGCCTTGAATCTGAATGGTGCGGCACTTACTATCGATGGAAACAATTGGCAATCCGGTATAGGTGCTGCTAATTTTAGTTTTAGTCAAGTTGGAGGTGGAGCATTTTCGGCGCAGAATATTCCACTTATACCAGCAACGGATACCAACCGGGCTACGATGATTCGTTCCTCAATATGGGGCAACACAGTGAATGTAAATGTAACGGCCGTTCCCAATGGCAGTTATGATGTATATGTTTATGTTTGGGAAGACAATTTTTCCCAGGTGTATTCAATATCCCTTGAAGGCACAGTAGTTTTGCCCGTCTACAACAGTGGCGCCGGCGGCACATGGAGTAAGCTCGGACCATTCCGGGCGAATATTTTGGACGGAGCGATCAATGTATCTGCCAATGGCGGCCATGCTTGTGTTTCTGGTATAGAAATATGGGCGGCCGCGGCCCCTAGCATTCCGGTTGTAACGCAACCGTATCCGGATCAAAGTATTGTCAATACGCAAACGAGTTTAGTAGTTCAGCTTGGTCAGATGTTCAGTGATGATGGAGGGGTTAATAACCTCACCTTCACCGTGCCCAACAATACTAATACTGCGTTGATTAGCAATACACAGATCGTGGGTACGCAGCTGACCTTCACACTTAGCGGCGCGACAGGTTCGGGTATGATTACACTGCGTGCAACTGATGCTAATAATCAATTTGTTGAAGACGTATTCCAGCTGACCGTTATTGATGGAACTACACCGCAGTTGGTTAACATTATCCGGATCAATTCAGGAGGTACTGCCCAGAATTTCAGTGGTGAGGCGTGGGCAGCAGACCAATTCTTCACAGGTGGGACAGTATATTCCACCACTTCTGCGATCAGCAACACGACACAAGATCAGATCTATCAGACGGAACGTTATGGAAACTTTCAATATGCAATCCCGGTACCTGGTCCAGGAACTTATGCAGTAGACTTGCATTTAGCGGAGATCTATTTCACAACTACAGGGTCCCGTGTATTCAATATCAATGTTGAAGGCGGCCAGTTTGTAAGGAACAACCTCGACCTCATTCAAACCTATGGGCCGAGCTTGCAGGCAATTGAACTTCGCGCGGACAATCTGAATGTAACGGACGGTTTTATTAATATCTCTTTTACATCAGTAGTAGATAATGCAAAGGTATCTGGGATAGAAGTAGGCCAGTATACTACAAGCGGCGCAAGACTAGCGGTTGCGGGCCATGCACCTATTGTGAAAACTCCGAAAGATGTAACCATATATGAAGGGCAATCCTGGAATTATCAGGTCGAAGCATCAGATCCTGACGGCGATAAATTATCATATTCGACGAAGAACTTGCCGGCGTCCCTATACATTGATAAGGCTACCGGATTCATTAAAGGTACAATTGAAGTCAATGCCAATACCTACCCCGTTACGATTAAGGTGTCTGATGCCAACGGCCTTTCTACTGACGTGAAATTTATTGTTACGATTGCTGCGCGACCTGTACTTTCGGAAATTAACGAGCAACAGTTTGTAGTCTTTCCGAATCCAACTGATAAAAATGAATTTTCAGTGAGGCTTGATGCGAAGCAGCGAGACCAATGGAAATTTACGCTGTTGGATTTTACAGGGAGGCAAATAGAACTTGGTTCGTTTGAATTTGATAGGGGAATGCAAGAGGTAACCCTTGACCTGGCTCCTTACAATTTAAGCGCAGGTGTTTATTATTTGTCCGTCCAAAATAGTTTGGGTAAAAAAGTCATTAAAGTTGGAATCAAACTATAGTCCTACACCAGACCAAACCAAATCCGTATGTTAAAGATCATTCGAAGGATCAAAAAGGCTGCGCTGAGAAGAATTCGGTTAGCAATTACGAATCACATAAAAATCAACCAAAAATATAGGCCCATCGGTGTCAAAGAACTTCGCTCCAAGGATGTCACGGGCGTAGAAATATTAGAAATCAATCCACCGTATACTTCGACGCTTGACCATCTTGATCCGAAATTTTTGGACGACTGTTCTCCCTACAGCAGACCTGCGCATTCTGTTCAATATCCCGGTGACTATATTGCCACCATAAAAAATGGAAGAATTTTTGCCGCTGATATCAATAATTTCGCGGTCATTTCAAGCGACAATTATTTGCTCGATGAAGTTTCCTTCCAATGGAATGATTCCTTGGTAGAAGCAAAGGAAAATACGGCGCTAAAAATAAAGGCTTTCACCAAACCTAAGAAATATAAGGGAAGAGTATTCAGTTTACTATCTCTTGGTGCATCAAAACACTACTACTACCATTGGGTATTCGATTCGATGGCTAAACTGTACATGTTAAAGAAGAGCGGACTGTTTGATAAGGTTGATCACTTTTTGGTACCGAATTATCAATATAAATACAACAAGGATTATTTAACGCACTTCGGCATCGACGAAAGCAAGATCATAAATGAAGAAGAGGTACATCATGTCGAGGCTGATTACTTGATGGTAGCTTCCCTCGTTAGAATCCAAGACCACCTTCCAAAGGTGTTCTGTGACTTTTTCTACGATAGTTTCATCAATGCTATCGGAAAGAAAAGAAACCAGTCTGGAAAGAAAATCTATATCGCGCGTGGAGATGCGGCAAGGAGCAGGAAGGTTAATAATGAATCAGAGTTGATAGCAGTCTTAAAGACGCTGGGATTTGAGATTTATTATCTGTCTAAACTTGCTGTGCTTGACCAGGCGAGGATTTTTAATTCGGCAGACTTGATAGTGGCTGTGCATGGCGGTGGTTTTTCCAATCTTGTATTTTGCGAACCTGGTACCAGGGTGCTTGAAATTTATCCGGACCAGTACGTAAGACACTACTTTGGAGACATTAGTGTAAAGAAGGGACTGGTTTACGACTATCTCCTGTGCAAATCAGACGGCGTAGCGCACGATCACTTTGTTGGAGAATTAATGGGTTTAACAGTTGACGTTGATGCGGTCATGAACAGAATAAAGGTACTGGACCCTTCGCTAGAGGTACCCATTCCGGCGGCTCCAATAAAGATTTTACCCTTTCCGTCTGCCAATCCAAAGGAGCGTTCAATGTCTTTTTTCAAGAAATCTGGCTGAACAAAACTTTTTGACCAAAGATAAATTCGAGTGAACAGGGGCACGCTCGACTACCTGAAAGATGGTGGAACAACTCGATGATATCGCGAAGCTGGAGCCCGATAACCGATGGTGGGGCAGAAGCTATTTCTGTCCCCATTATCTTTCTTCCTAACCTCGAACTTCAAACTTCGAACTAATTCTTCGGTGGCGGAGTAATCATGATATGGGCCCGATGTGTTCCTGGATCCATAATCCACGGCATGCCTGGAGCTTCCGGCTTTAATGGCAGTCCCGTGCTTTCAGCCGTAGCGAAGGGGATGTAAACCACATATCGCAGGTTGCCGTCTTTTACTTCTCCAGTGGTGCGATTGAACTGTTCATCTTTGGCAGAAAATACATATAAAGTTGTCGGCTGCGCGGGCATAGAAAGTTTCTTGCTCTTGACTTCCTGTTCCCGGATGTCAAAAATTTCCTGAAAGGATTTTCCATCTTTCTTCAATACGCGTCCACGTTCCATAAAAGGCTCGAGGTCCTTGTGGTAGCAAGAGACATTCAAACCGGGTTGATTGGGATCATCGGCAAGGCAAACCATTTCGTTTTCGCCTTTTCGCAATACGATGAATTCACCTTTGTCCGTATAACCGTATACCATTGCCTTTTCGCGTGAGGCTTCGGGTGATGCGAGCACGGCGGTGGCGATCTGTACTTCTTTTGTAGGAATATTTTGCGCAAGGCTCGCGCCCCCACAAAAAATAATGCTTAGTAATAGTTGAGTTTTCATGAGCGTGACGTGTTGAGGGTTTCCAGTTTTGTAGAGGTTCTAAGTGTTAAAATAAGAAATTAAATGTTCAAGTTTTCTTAATGTATTGCTTGTCGCTTGAAGCTTGTAGCATCACTACCAGCCTATACCATAATCTTCACCATGATTGCTGGAGCCACCCCAGAAACTTCCATGCTTCCAGTCAAAATAAATTGCGTTTATCGGCCCCGACGTACGCGCATCAAAGGATAATTTATATCCCATGCCAAACAATTCCTTCCGAATAAATTCGGGCGTGCTGCTGTGCAGTAAGATGGCGCCGGGTTGGGGTTTGCGATTTTCATCGCCCAAAGACAAATACAATTGAAACGTATTGATGTTCGCTGCTTCCGTGGCTTCTTGTACATTCATTCCAAATTCAACGACATTCAAAAAAAACTGGAGCAGGTTCTGATCCTGCGAGTCGCCGCCCTGAACAGCAAAGGATAAGAAAGGTTTCCCATCCTTTAATGCAAGCGTGGGTGTCAGCGTCACGCGGGGCTGCTTGCCAGGAGCCACTACGTTGAACGGATTTAGTTTTGGATCGGTAACAAAACTTTGCATGCGCTGACTCATTCCTACGCCTGTTTTACCCGCAATGCACGCGGGCATCCATCCACCACTGGGGGTGATCGAAACAACCCATCCTTCCTTGTCGGCGGCTTCAACTGAAGTAGTACCCAACCAGAAATTCCGAAAATATTTTTCATCCATAGGATTGCTGAGGGGAGAAATCGCGGAAGCCTGAGTCCATTGCTTTAAGTAATCCTGGTATGGATTGACTTTTCCTTCGAAAGGATAAGGATCGCCAGGAGAAGCCTTGGCGTCATTTTTACTTCCGTTGATCGATTTTGCCCGTTCTTTCGCATACTCTTTCGAAAGCAATCCCTTGATGGGTTCTTCCGGCGCCACCGCAGGGTCACCGTAGTAGAAATCACGATCTGCAAACGCGAGATTCATGGTCTGATATAACGTATGAATATACTTCGTTGAATTGTAACCCATACCCTTAAGGTCAAAATTCTCCAGGATATTGAGTGCTTGCAGCATCGTTGGGCCCTGCGTCCATTGTGAGAGCTTATAAACATCAACACCCTTATAATTGGTTTTTAATGGTTCTTCGATTTTTACTTTCCAAGTAGCCAGGTCAGCCGTTGTGATAAGCCCGCCTTGTTCCTGACAACCGCGTACAAATTCTTTCGCGATATCACCTTTATAGAATCGTTCATTGGCAGCGTAAATAGCTTCCTTTCTGTTTTTACCTTTCTTTAATGCCTGCTCTTCGGCTTCCACCATTTTCGTCAAGGTTTGTAACAAATCAGTTTGTTTAAAAATTTCTCCTGCCTCCGGTGCTTCCCGTTCTTCTCCCGCGTGGGGAAGGAAAACAGCTTTCGAGTAAGGCCATTGTTTGATCATCTCTTTTCCACGCTCCATGCTATTCGCAGCTTGTGCTTCGATAGGATAGCCAGCTGCCAGTTTCATGGCTGGTGCGAGCACTTCCTTGAGGCTTAAGGTGCCGTATTCAGCAAGCATAGTACAAATACCCCCAGGTGTTCCTGGTGTGACGGCTGCAAGCGGACCGTACTCCGGCGGGTAGTTCATTCCCTTACCTTTAAAAAAGTCAGGTGTAGCACCCGTTGGCGCTACGCCAAGGGCATTGATGCCGATTACTTTTCCCGTCTTAGGATTGTATATCAACGCTTGTGTTTCGCCACCCCAGCTTAAAACATCCCACATCGTGCAAGTTGCAGCAACCATAGCGCAAGCGGCATCAACGGCATTGCCACCCTTTTGAAAAATCATGGCGCCAGCGGTTGCAGCCAGCGGCTTACCTGTTATGGCCATCCATTGGTTGCCGTGGAGCACGGGCTTCTGTGTTCCCTCCGGACGTGCATTAAAGACTTGTGCCTGTAGCTGTAGGGTTAGAAGCAAACCTGGAATTAAAAAAAGAAGTTTTTTCATAATAGGGCTCAGTATATATGGTCGACCATGCTAGTTTTATTTAACACTTGTTCCCTGCATTTGGCTTGTACGAAGCTAGAAAGCGGAAAGCAAAAAGCAAAAAGCCAGGGCGGGCAAAACTTCAATGGCGGAAGCAGAAAGCCGAAGGCAAAAAGCCAGGGCGTGCAAACTTCAGCGTGGCTGGTAACAAAAAAAGGTAATGGCTGTCAGCAAACAGCGCACAGCACACAGCCTGTCAAATAGCTCGCAGCCTCATTTGGCGGCAACCTCGAACCTCGAACTTCAAACTAGAAACTATAAACAAGAAACTCGAAACTAGTCCAAATCGAGAAGTTCAAGAATCTCATTCATTTCTTCATAGTCTTTCAGACCAGGCTTTAGTTCAACCCCACCTTTCAGCGCGATCCCTTTTACGCTGGTGTTGTCCAACAACGGCACAACATCTTTCGTGAGCTGGACTTCGATGAGCAAAGGAAAAGATGTTCTAAAAGGCTTTTTACCGATTAGGTAAGCCGGTTGAACAGGCAGGTTTGCCATGGCATCGTTTTCCGCTGCGGCGAGCAGGAAGGGCAGGGGAAGCGTCGAAAATTGCGATAGCTCTTGCATGCTCATTTCAAGGTAATCGGGCTTAAAGTTTTCAACAATAGCCTGTAGTTCGGCTGGATTTTTTAGGCCATAAACCTCGGCAACAACCAAGGGGCCTGTTATCCATCCCCGAATTTCCTGAAACTGCGAAGGTTTAATATAGTTTTCCTGACCCTCCACAACGCGGAATCCCAACATATCAACCCCCATTCCAGCGCAATAACGGGCATCGCTGAGGTTTGTAACACATCCAACTTTTACGAAGGTCTTGAGTGGCATAGTTTTAATGGATAAGAAAAAATAACTTTGCGGAGTTTACGTTCAAAGAGCTAACTGGATTTAGGGAGGCGAAGTAGAAGAAAAACACATTATCAGTGAAGCATTTTTTAAGATTTTTGATCGGATTCGTTGCAATAACAGTTATTTCATGTGATTCCTCAGACGAAAATCTACCCATTGATACCAGCGAAGACTATTTTCCATTACGCCAGGGAAATTTCCAAATATTCGATGTAACTGATATTGAATACACCCTGGGCGTACCGGAAACTCTCAGGTACGAGTTAAAGACGCTGGTGGTAGATTCATTTCCAAACCAGGATGGAAATTATACCTACGTCATCCAACGCAGCAAACGTAATGAAGGTGCAGCCGAATTTTCATATCTTGATACTTGGTCAGCCAGAATGGATTCGCGCGAAGCGGTGATGAACGAAGAGAACACGACATTTTTTAAAATAAAATTTCCCGTGGCAAAGGATGACGAGTGGGACGGAAATGTCTATAATACAAAGGGTGAAGATACCTATACCATGGAAGAGGTTGCCACCAGTTTTAACGCTAACGGAACCTCCTATGACGACTGTATCGTCATTAACCAAAACGACAATCAGGATTTTGTTGTCACGCTTGATCAGCGTAAAGAACTTTACGCCAGAAATATCGGACTTGTTTATAAGGAAGTCCGGGTATTAAACTATTGCACAGTTGGGTCCTGCCTGGGACAGCAACAGGTGGAGAGTGGCGTAATCTATATACAAACCATCAAAGCTTATGGCGTGGAATAGAAATACGTTGACGATCGCCGTTCTCCTTTTTGCCTCAACCGGTTGGGCGCAAGTCAATCGCTATCTTGTTTTCTTCAAGGACAAGTCTGGCATACCATTCACTGTGAATGAGCCGACGGAATTTTTGTCGCCGCTAGCCATTGAAAGGAGGGTCGAACAAGGAATAGCCGTTACCCAAGAGGATTTACCCGTCAGTGAAAATTACGTTCAAGGCGTCCGTGACGTTGGGGCGAAGGCGTTTTTTCGGACCAAATGGATGAATGGCGTTTTGGTTCAATGTGATGCGTCCTTAATTCCGGAAATCCAAAATCTGGCCTACGTTGATCGGGTTGAATTTGTAGCGCCGAATGAAAGGCTGATGGCGGGGCGAAAGAGAACTGAGTTAAAGACCAAGGAATTAAAAACGGCTTCATCTACACAAGTGCAATTGCATATGATTGGACTTGATGAGATGCACGCGATAGGGACCAGGGGCGAGGACGTGGTTATTGGGATTTTTGATGGAGGATTTCAGGGCGTGAATACAGGCGCACCTTTTCAGCATATCTTTAATGAGAATAGAATTAACCTGGAGGTGTCCAAAGATTTTGTAACGAATAGTGATAACGTTTTTCAGTTTGATGAGCATGGTACCGAAGTGTTTTCGGTGATTGCTGCGTACCAGGATGGATTTTTCACCGGAGGATCATACGAGGCAAATTATCAGCTTTATGTGACTGAAGACGTAGTCGGCGAATATCGTATCGAAGAATACAATTGGCTGTTTGCAGCAGAGCGTGCCGATAGCGCTGGCGTCGATGTTGTTAACTCGTCGCTTGGGTACTACGATTTTGATCAGGGTGCCATGGACTATCCCAAGAGCGCGATGGATGGAAAGACGACTGTTGTCAGCAAAGCGGCACAAATGTTGGCCGACAGAGGTGTTATCGTCGTCTGCAGTGCCGGTAATGAAGGGGGAATTTCCTGGCAAATTATAACGGCGCCGGCAGACGCCAAAGATGTCCTTGCCGTGGGAAATGTAAATAGCGGAGGAGTACGGGCCGGGTCGAGCTCCATAGGACCTGCGGCAGATGGAAGAATCAAACCTGACGTGGCGGCATTGGGCGTCAATACAAGTGTTATAAAACCTAATGGTGCATTGGGCACAGCATCGGGAACGTCCCTTGCGGCCCCCTTGATAACAAGCCTGGCTGCCGGTGTTTGGCAACGTTATCCTGAATTATCGAATGTGGAGGTAATTGATGCTATTCGCAAGTCCGCCTCACAGGCGGCCAACCCAGATAATTTATTAGGATATGGAATTCCAAATTTCAAAGCCGTCGTTAATTATTTAGAGCAGTCTCACCAGGAAAATGTATTTGATGTTTATCCTAATCCGATTACGCAAGATTCAGTTACCATCAGGCCTTTCGATCCCAATCAAGTCAGTTCCTGCAAGGTCGAAGTAATCTCTTCCCAGGGTCAAACGATCTATGAGGCTTCTGTCAGCTTTTCCTGGACGAATCGAACGTATACATCTTACGTTACGAACCTCGCAGCGGGAATTTATTTCATGAGGATTTGGTGGGGTGATAAGCGTTACACTTACAAGCTGGTTAAAGTCTAGATTTTTTTCTTTTGATACTGGCAACAGAAAATACATTCAACCTTTCCTGTATTTTTAAGCAATTGAAATCTGAGTACCTTTGTCTGTTCACCACAACCTTGCAGCGCGAAGCTTAACAATAAACATCCATGTCTAATCACCTAGTCGCACCTTCTATTCTTGCAGCTGATTTCGCAAACCTGGAACGTGAGGTAAAAATGATCAATGAAAGTCAGGCTGATTGGATTCATGTTGATGTGATGGACGGTGTGTTTGTTCCTAACTTTTCACTGGGAATACCTGTCGTTGAAGCCATCAAGCGTCACACGAAAAAACCATTGGATGTGCATCTGATGATCGTAAACCCAGAGCATCACGTTGAAGCCTTTCAGAAAGCGGGCGCGGATCATATTTCCGTTCACGTGGAAGTGTGCAAGCATCTGCAAAGAAACATACAACAAATAAAGGCGTTGGGTTGCAAGGCTGGCGTGGCACTCAATCCCCACACTCCAGTTATGGATCTCGAAAATATTATTGCCGACGTTGATTTAATAATTGTAATGTCGGTCAACCCCGGTTTCGGCGGACAAAAATTTATCGAACATACTTACCAAAAAGTCACGCAATTAAAATCCCTGATTTTCCAAACCAAGTCGACTGCAAAAATAGAGATCGATGGGGGCGTGAACTTACAAAATTCGAGACCGCTGTTGGATGCGGGCGCCGACGTTTTGATTGCCGGCAATTTTGTGTTTAGCGCAGGTAAACCAACAGAGGTTATCAAGCAACTTAAAAGTGTTTAAACCGTAATTATTCATCATTCCTGTTGATAATCAGGACGATCTTTCGGCAGGATTTTTGAATTTAGATCTGGCAAACGTCAAACCCCAACACCTCGCACATCAACACTTCAACACTATAAAAGATGAAAAGTCTCTTTTGGATCACGGCAATCGTTCTCTGCATATCCTGTCAAAGCAACAATGTGACCCGCATCAATCCCGAAACACAAGTTGATCTGAGTGGTCGGTGGAATGATTCGGATTCGCGTATGGTTGCGGATAAAATGGTAAATGAACTTTTTGCTTCGGAAAGATTTAAAGAGTATGCAACGGACAACGGTAAAAAGCCTACGCTCATTGTTGGATTGATCAAAAATAAAACCACGGAACACATTGACGCGTCGAACTACATTAAGAAATTCGAATTGGCAATCTACAATTCGAATGTCGCTGATTTGGTTGAGTCCGATGAGTTTCGTGATAAACTGAGACAGGAGCGTGCCGAACAGCAAGATTTTGCAGATCCTTCGACAGTAGCGCAATGGGGCAAAGAAACCGGGGCAGATCTAATGCTGTTTGGTGAAATGTCGTCTGAAACCGATACGAACAACAACCGACGTGTTGTGAATTATATTACAACTCTTTTCCTTACGGATATCGAGACAAACAAACGCGTTTGGTACGGTCAGCATGAGATAAAAAAGTTGGTTAAAAATTAATGAACAAGTTTATACAAGCGCACCATCAACGACATCTCAGTCAGCTTCCCGAAAGTTTAAAACTTTCGGGAAGTTCTAGAATTCCGGGACGTTTAAAATATTGTATTTATTTTTTCGGGTTGATCACTTTCGTTTTCGGATTGGGTGCTTGCGCTACATACTATCAAAGTCATCTAGACTTTAACAGCGAGTTTGAACATGGCGATTTGGGTAAAGCGCTCGAAACTTTAAGAAGAAGGGAAGGTGAAGGTGATGGGAAAACACGATTTTTATACAATGTAAATAAGGGGTTGGTGTTATCCATTCTTGGCGACTACGAAGAGAGCAATGAGTACTTTGAAAAAGCCTTCCTTTTTGGCGAAGACCACCGCATCAACTACGTGGCTGAAGCCACTTCCTATTTAAGCAACCCTAACGTTACTGCTTATCGCGGCGAGGACCATGAACATCTTATGGTATTGTATTTTAAAGCTATTAACTATCTCAAAATGAATAGGCCAGAGGAGGCGTTGGTAGAATGCCGTCGGCTTAACATTCGTCTGAATCAACTGAACGACAAGTACGTGTCTCTGGAAAAATTTCAGCGCGATGCTTTCATCCATACGCTCATGGGAATTATCTATCAGTCTAGCAAAGACTATAACAACGCGTTTATCGCTTACCGTAATGCCGTAGATGTATATGAAAATGAATATGCAAAGATGTTTGGCATGCGCGTGCCTCCACAACTTAAAATTGATCTTTTGAACACTGCGAAGTGGACAGGTTTCCAGGATGAGTTTGAAACTCTCAAAGTAAAGTTTGAGATGCCGGACTACAAGGAGTCAAGTCCGGACGCGGACTTAATATTTTTCTGGCACAACGGACTGGGACCTGTAAAGGATGAGTGGAGCATTAACTTTATGATTCATTCGGGCCCGGACAACACGATGATCTTCACCAATCCTGAACTGGGTTTGAATTTTCCTTTTGTGGTTACAGAATCCAAAGACCGTTCTGATTTGGCGAAGCTGGAAATTTTCCGGGTCGCCTTTCCGAGATACAGGGAACGGGGACTGTATTTCAACTCAGCTTACTTGCAACTTGATTCGAATAAATATTTTTTACAGTTGGGAGAAGACATAAACAAAGTTGCTTTCCATAGTTTAAACCAACGCATGCTCCAGGAGTTTGGCAAAGGGTTACTTCGCGCAGCGTTAAAGAAAGCGGCAGAACACAGTATCCGGAAGGAGGACGATCGCCTCGGGGCGCTCATTGGCCTCGTAAACGCCATTACTGAAAAGGCAGATACGCGAAATTGGCAAACTTTGCCGCACAGTATTTTTTACTCCCGGGTCCCTTTAAAGGAAGGTGCAAATCCGGTAACGTTTACCATACAAAGTAATAATCAGCGGAATATCGACTATAACTTCACTTACACGGCAACAAAAGGTCAGACACTATTTCACACCTTCTCGTCGTTAGAAACCATGACGGGACCCTACCGATATTACTAGATAGGATCATTCGTGAATTTCACTTACCTTTAACGCCTCAATGGCCAGATTATGAATGGCTTACATTTTTTTGACTCAAAAGATCTAAATCTTTTTTTCTGAAGCGTTTTATTTTCATATCCACGCTATTGCTCTGCAGCTTTGCTGCTTTTAAAGATGCGTTCGGTCAGTATGAAAATGAGACCGATGCAACGATACCGTTGGATCATTTTTATATCAAGCGACAAGGAAGCAGTGGTATCCGGAGAATTCTCAGTAAAGTGACTTTCGGATTGAGCACTGGCTATGGAAGTACTACTTTCAAACACGAACTGGAGAGTTTTGGAGTTCTGCAAAATCCTTCCACGCCGCCTAAGTTGTTTCAGCCATCCAGCGTCACAACTGGTTACTCCAATTGGTTCAATAGGGTAACACCGTCAACGAACACGGTTCAAGCAAGTTCCTTTCTGGTCAATTCGGACACTACAACTATCGGGTTCAAAAGTAAGTCTTTTAATATTCCATTGCGGGCAACACTTCATTTTGAGTTTGATCGCTATCGGATCGGCGGAGGTTATTCTTTTGAATATACAAGCATCGGAGATTTTAAGCCGACCAGCTACGGCGACCGGATCAACGATTTTTCGCCGGAGGTTTCGAACTTCTTCCTGAAAAAATATTTCGTTTCTCTTGGGGGAGCCGTGTATCGATATTACGAATATTTATTAGTGGTGGATGCTAACATCGGTGGCTATAAGTTGGGAAAAGATTTTGATTCCGGATCAATTAAAAAGGGCATGTTCATTAATCTCGGCGTAACGGTTGAGCGCGAGATGTCGGAATATTTTAAATTGTTTGTCCGCCCTTCGTATGAGATTAAAAGTTATACATTGAATTTTACGGAGACCGGGGAGAGTATCAATCATAAGTTCAATGCATTTTATGTGAATGTTGGTGCGACTTATCGGATCCCGGAACTTCGAAAATGTTTTTTAAAGACCTGCAAGGCTCAGATGAACCACGCACACGGCAATCGCGAGTATCGCAGCCGCGTACATCCCATTTACAAAAAGCAAAATCCACACTATGGGGAAAATCACCCCGTTATTATCAAGTATAAGGGCAAGAATAAGAAAAAGCTGAATCCTTATTAGGTCAGTTATCCGTTATCCGTTAATAGTTATCCGTTAATAGTTATCCGTTAATCGAGTCCGAACTTATCATCCTGGGACCTGTGTTTCTCACCAATTGGCCCAGCTACATCGACCATAAAAAAAAATAGCATAGAAGTACAAAACTTGGCTACCTGATAACGGATAACGGATAACGAAATTTTATCCCTTGCTCGTCTCGGCTATCAGCTCACATCAATCAGTTACAGCTTGGTAAGGATCAACATCCAGAAAAACAATAAATTTTAGCCACTAAACGGATAACGAATCCAGCACAAAAACCTGTCACAAACAGACAAATTTTCCTATTCAAGGATTACGTTCAGGAGGCACGGACGAGCCTTCAGCTTTCAGCTTTTTACTTTTTGCTTTTAGGCAATAACTATTCTAAGAATCAGCTTGTCCAACAGTGTTTTTTACTATCTTGCACGACTCAAAAAAGAGCCTATTTTAAGTTTAACAATTTATATTTTACATGGCAGAAGAGACGAATGATTTACCCCCTGCAAGGCAAAGCATAATTCCGATAAATATTGAAGATGAGATGAGGGGGGCATACATCGACTATTCGATGTCTGTTATTATTTCAAGAGCTCTTCCCGATGTCCGCGATGGATTAAAACCTGTTCACCGTCGCGTACTGTATGGAATGCAGGAGTTAGGTGTTAATTACAACAAGCCGCATAAAAAATCAGCCAGAATTGTAGGAGAGGTATTAGGGAAATATCACCCACATGGTGATGCTTCTGTCTATGATACCATGGTGCGCATGGCGCAGGATTGGTCATTGCGTTACACGCTGGTGGATGGTCAGGGAAATTTTGGCTCCATTGATGGAGATTCACCTGCGGCGATGCGTTACACCGAAGCAAGGCTTAGAAGAATTGCCGAAGAGCTCTTGGCCGACATAAACAAAGACACGGTCGACTTTCAGCCTAACTTCGATGACTCGCTCACCGAACCCACCGTCCTTCCAGGAAAACTTCCGAACCTGTTGGTGAACGGATCTTCAGGCATTGCAGTGGGTATGGCTACCAACATGGCGCCACATAATTTGACCGAAGTTATCGAAGGGATTATGGCCTATATCGACAATCATGACATCACCATTCCTGAGTTGATGAAGTTTGTCACAGCGCCTGATTTTCCAACTGGTGGAATTATTTATGGCCATTCGGGAATTCAGGAAGCCTACCTTACGGGCAGGGGTAGAATTGTTGTGCGATCGAAAGCGGAGATCGTCACGTCAAGCACCGGTAAAGATCAGATTGTTGTCACCGAAATTCCTTATATGGTAAACAAGGCGATGATGATTGAAAAGACCGCAGCACTGGTGAATGAAAAGAAAATCGAAGGCATTTCCGATATCCGTGATGAATCCGATCGGGACGGCTACAGGATTGTATACGACCTGAAGAGGGATGCCATTCCCAATATTGTATTAAACAATTTGTTCAAATACACTCAGCTTCAGTCGGCATTTAGTGTGAACAACGTTGCCCTGGTAAAAGGACGCCCGTTGACGCTGAATCTGAAAGACCTAATCAAGTATTTCGTTGAGCACCGTCATGAAGTTGTTGTTAGGCGAACAAAATTTGAATTAGCAGAGGCAGAGAAACGGGCCCACATTCTCGAAGGATATCTTAATCGCTCTGGATAATCTTGATGAGGTCATCTCACTGATAAGAAGCTCAAAGGATCCAGAGACCGCGAAGGAGGGATTGATGAGCCACTTTAGCCTGAGCGAGATCCAATCGAAAGCCATTCTGGATATGCGCCTCCAACGGCTCACGGGGCTGGAGCGCGATAAAATTCAGCAGGAGTACAATGAAGTGAAGCAGCTCATTGAAAAACTCAAGGATATCCTGGCCAATGAATCTGTGCGAATGGAGATCATTAAGATGAACTGCCTGAATTGAAGGATCGCTACGGCGATGAGCGCAGAACCGAGGTCGTGGTGAACGAAGATGATATTTCCTTCGAGGACATGATTCCAAATGAGGACATGGTGATCACCATATCCAACCAGGGATATATCAAACGAACCTCACTTTCCGAATACCGGACGCAGGGAAGGGGTGGAGTCGGATCCCGGGGCGTGGTAACAAAGGAAGATGACTTTACCGAACATCTGTTCATAGCCCAGGCGCATAATTATCTGCTGATCTTTACGAATCAAGGCAAAGTATATTGGAAAAAGGTTTACGAAATTCCAGAAGGAACAAAGACCTCAAAAGGACGCGCAATTCAAAACCTGATCAATATTGAGCCAGGAGATACTGTAAGGGCCATCATCAACGTAAAGAACCTCGAGGATGACCGAATACATCAACAACAACTTTGTGATCCTTTGCACAGAAAAGGGTACCATCAAAAAAACATCGCTGGAAGCCTATTCACAGACCCAGGCAGGGTGGTATCAATGCAATTTCTATTCAGGAAGGCGACAGACTTTTAAATGCTTCCTTAACAAATGGCAAAAATCATATTATTATTGCAAAAAGTGAGGGTAAGGCTGTGCATTTTAATGAACGCGATGTACGCCCGATGGGCCGAACCGCGACGGGTGTGCGGGCCGTGACGCTGGAATCTGAAACTGATAAAGTAATTGGGATGGTTTGTATAAACCGTGAAGACGCTAACTTGTTAGTAGTTTCAGAGAACGGATACGGCAAAAGGTCGCTAATAGACGATTACCGCATCACGAAAAGAGGTGGGAAAGGTGTTAAGACCTTAAATATCACCGACAAAACTGGCAAGCTTGTTGCCATCAAGGAAGTTGTTGACGATGACGAGCTCATGATCATCAACAGATCCGGTATTACAATACGGATTAAAGTAAGCGAACTTCGCGTGATGGGACGCGCCACACAAGGGGTTAGATTGATTAAATTAAATGAAGATGACAGAATATCGTCGGTTGAGAAGATTCAAAAGATCGACAAGATCGATGATAAGCTAGATCAAGAACAGCAACCCTAATTAATAATTATAAACCTGTACTTAACAATGAAACGATTTACACTTTTACTGTTAATGTTGGCCACAGTATCTGTCTATGCACAAAAGACTCCGAAGCCTAACCTTAACAAAGCTCTGACTTCCTGGAAGGAAGGAAAACTGGATGAAGCCAAAGCGAATATTGACCTTGCGGCTACGAACGAAAAAATGATGACTGATCCTAAGACGTGGTATTATCGCGGTTTGATTTATGCTTCCATAGATACCACATCGAACGAAGCCCATAAAGCACTCGCAACGGATGCATACAAAACCGCAATGGAGTCCTTTAAGAAAGCGGACGAGCTTAATGGAAAAGACAAGGAACTATTCATCACCGATGCCAGTGGACTTCCGATTCTGAAGTCACAACAAATGGCGGTGTGGCAAGGTGGATACTTAAACACTGGTGCAGCACAATACCAGGAAGAAGACCTGGAAGGTGCGCTAAAGAATTTTGAAAAAGCGCAAGAGATAAATCCAGGCGACACTACCGCATACTTTTATGCAGGATTTGTTGCCAATGGCTTGGAGCAATACGACAAAGCCATCACCAATTTTCAAAAGTATAATGAACTTGGCGGCAAATCATCAGATGGATATTCCATTATGATCAACATTAACAGTGGTCCAAAAGAAAACAAAGAAGAGGCTTTGAAACTTGTTCGTGAAGCCAAGACTAAATTTCCAGCGAATCCGGATTTTCCGAAGGTTGAAATTGGTTTGCTCATTGACTTAAAAAGAATTGATGAAGCGAAAAGTGGTCTGGAGAATGCGATCAAGAAAGAACCAAACAATAAAATTCTTCATTTCTACCTTGGTTACGCCAATCAAACTTTGAATGATGTGCCAGAAGCTAAGAAAAATTATGAAGAGGCATTGAGAATTGATCCGCAATATTTCGAGGCGCAACTCTATCTTGCAAAATTGATGTATAGTGAAGCAGCTGCAATCAAAAAAGAAATGTCGAACCTCGGCATCTCTGCTGCCGACAAGAAGAAAAAACTTGACCTTGATAAGGTGTTGGTAGAAAAACTAAAATTGGCCCTTCCTTATTGGGAGAAAGCTGAGAAATTAAAACCGGATGATCAGGAAGTATTGGATACCCTTTCCGGTATCTATGTCGACCTTGATATGCAAGAACAAATTAAGAGAGTTGAAAAAAGATACAAGGAACTCGGCTTGGAAAACTAGGTTGAGATTCAGAAAAACAAATGAAAGGTTGGTGTAAACGCCAACCTTTTTTTATTGGAGGCTAATGTGATTCTATTGATTACATTTAGATCATAAATTTTACCAAATAGTATGCGGGTAGCCCTATTTATACCATGCTACATTGACCAGTTTTATCCACAGGTAGCCATTGCAACGCTTGGATTATTGGAAAGGCTTGGCGTGGATGTCACTTACCCTGTTAACCAGACTTGTTGCGGTCAACCCATGGCCAACGCTGGATTTGAACACACGACAAATGAGACCAATGAGTTATTCATCAGCAACTTTCGCGATAGTGATTTTATAGTGTCTCCCTCCGGGAGTTGCGTTCTTCATGTAAAACATCATCTGCATTCCCAGGCTAATGAGGTTGTAGCTTCTGACATTAAAAAAAAGGTATACGAGCTCACAGAATTTTTGACCGATGTACTCGAGGTGAAAACTATTAAATCACGATTCCCCTATGTTGTTGGGCTGCACCAGAGCTGTCATGGTCAGCGTGGCTTGATGCTTTCACAAATGTCTGAGATTGTTGGGCCTGCGTTTTCAAAAACAGAAGACTTATTGAATATGGTCGACGGTTTGAAACTTGTCGCGCTTGATCGTAAAGACGAGTGTTGTGGTTTTGGCGGCACTTTTTGCGTAACCGAAGAAGCCGTGTCCGTTAAGATGGGAGTTGACCGTGTACTGGATCATAGTTCCCACGGTGTTGAATATATCACAGGAACGGATATGTCATGCCTGATGCATCTGGAAGGAATTCTACGCAGGCAAAAAAGTTTGATTAAGGTTGCACACGTGGCTGAAATACTAAATGCGACAACGTGATGGAAACCAGCGAAAATATCAGGGACCATGCCCAGCGCTCATCCGTTTTTAATCAGGATGAACAGCGGGTGAACTGGCATGACAAAACTTTGTGGTTCATTCGCGAGAAGCGTGATAAGGCGGCCTGGCAAATTCCGGAATGGGAGATGTTAAGAGAGCAGGCATCTCAGATAAAGGAAAATGTCCTTGCCAACCTTCAACAGTATCTACTCCAATTCGAGAAGCGTATTCAGGAAAACGGCATTCAAGTTCATTGGGCTGCCACACCGGAGGAACACAATTCCATCGTGTATGACATCATCCGGAAAAAAGACGTAAAGCAAATTGTTAAGAGCAAGTCGATGCTTACGGAAGAATGCCACCTCAACGAATATTTAGAGGCGCATGGCGTTGACGTTGTCGATACGGATTTGGGTGAACGGATTGTCCAGCTGGCGAACGAACCTCCAAGCCACATTGTGCTTCCTTGCATCCACTGGAAAAAAGAGGAAATAGGGGAATTGTTTCATAAGCATTTAGGAACTCCAAAGGGAAATGCAGATCCTCAATTTCTTACCAGTGCCGCGCGGGCGCATTTACGCCAGCGCTTTATGACGAGTCGCGTTGCTATTACCGGCGTCAATTTTGCCGTCGCAGAAACGGGTGAAATAGTGGTGTGCACGAATGAGGGCAATGCTGACCTCGGTGTACAATTGGCCGATGTGCACATCGCATGTATGGGAATTGAAAAAATTATACCCCAGCGAAAACACCTTGGGATTTTTCTGCGGTTGCTGGCGCGCAGTGCAACGGGCCAGCCAATTACTACTTACTCCAGCCACTTCAAAAAGCCTCGCCCAGGACAGGAGATGCATGTTGTCCTTGTGGATAACGGCCGAAGCGAAAGATTAAAAAGTGATGATTTTAGAAATGCGTTGAAATGCATCCGGTGCGGCGCATGTATGAATACTTGTCCTGTCTATCGGCGCAGCGGTGGCCACAGCTATCATTACGCAATTGCAGGGCCTATTGGTTCTATTCTAGCGCCTGGTCTTGATATGAAGAAGTATGCAGACCTTCCGTTTGCCTCAACGTTGTGCGGATCGTGCAGCAATGTGTGCCCTGTGAAGATTGACATTCATGACCAACTTTATAAATGGAGACAGGTGCTGGTAAAAAATGGCCATGTTAACGCTGGCAAATCTTTCGGAATGAAAGGCATGGCAACCATACTGTCCAATCCAAAAATCTTTAAATGGAGCGGTACGCTTGGGCGAACAATGATGAAGTTTCTGCCCTTTCTGATAAGCAATAGATTAAACCCATGGTATAAGCATCGCGAAATGCCACAGCCTCCGCCTCAATCTTTCAATGCATGGTACCGTCAAAATAGAAAACAGGATGGGAAGTAGAGAGGAGATATTAAACAATATCGCGCGCGCGAACGTGAAGGAAACGCCGCTAGCTGAATTGAAAGAAACCCTGGCAAAGGGGTCGAATGATGCTGGGGAATTCGTTGCTATACTGGAAAAAATCGGTGGCAAGGTCGTCGAGGTAAAAGACTGGGCTGCCCTCGGGCATTATGTTTTACACCACTTTTCCACGTTGCCTCGAATACTTACTACAATCCCTGAATTACCTTGGTTTGCCGCTCAGCTTTCTGATGATCCGCACGCCTTTGAGAATGTCGACCTTGCAATCTTGAAGGGACATTTCGGAGTGGCCGAAAATGGTGCGGTCTGGATTACTGACAAGTTAATGGGTGATCGGTCCATTCCCTTCATATCTCAACATCTCGCGCTGGTTATTAATAAACAGGATATTGTACCCACGCTTCACGCGGCCTATGAGCGTATAGCTGCCGATTCTTACGAATACGGAACTTTCATTGCTGGTCCGTCAAAGACGGCTGACATAGAACAGTCCCTGGTATTAGGTGCCCATGGTCCTAAAAGCATGATTGTTTTCCTGATGAGCGCCGAGTAGCATGTTGGCGCTCTAGGGAATTTCTGCACCGAAGCTGAAGATGTCCTATACGCTGGAAGTTTAGACAGTACATTATATGCGCTCTAATGCCTTCCCGAAAAATAAAATGGAATTTAAGACGGGAGTCGAAACACGATCAACGGTATGCTTGAACGTCAACAAATATTTTTGCACAGCGGAGATGTAACGTTGTATTCTATCGATCGGCTCTCTTGCAAAGTTTGAGCGGCCTTCCAAGATTTTGGCGACGTTTAGCGTAGAGGAAAATGCAGTAGATTTTGTTGAGAACACCAGAGGTACAAAATATGTCAGTTAGTTGCACTCCGCGGCCCTCTTGCATTTAACCTCGGTATTTCTTCTATATAACTCGTCGATATGTTGCGCAGCAAACTTCCATTCTATGTTGACCTGACAAGGGTCTAATTCATCTCGCAACAATTGGTTCCGTGCCGGCGCGGTGGCCCGAGCCAAATGCGGGGGTGGCCCGGCATGTGGGCGGAAGCATATTTGGCTCTTGATTTTTTGGTTCTTTTGTATCAAGACAAAAGAACGTAATGCTTCAAATGACGCAATGTGCAAAGGACTATGTTCGTGATGCGCGGGGCTTTCCCACAAGGTTATTATTGACAAAACATAAGCAATTTGTTTTAGCGATGCCTTTAGATTCTATCGGGAAAAATAACCACGACTTCCTCCCCACCATATGGATAGCCGGTGCACGTCAATATTCTCCCTTTCTGCAATTCACCATCCATCAAAACTTCGTTGTATGAATGCCATACTTTTCCTTCCACACAGGTTGCTGAACAGGTTCCACATTTTCCAGCCTCGCAGCTATACGGGAGCATGATGCCCTTTTGTTTTGCAGCTTCGAGAATGGTGGTGGGATATTGAACGTCAAACTTGTATGTTTTTCCTTCGATGTTCACCTGAACTCTGTGCACTTGAACATCGGGCGGCAGTTCTTTAACGACAGGCTTCTCTGTGCTAAAATTTTCCTTTCGGATATTTTCCAGCGGAATTCCTTCGGTCAGCAGGGTGATCGTTGCCATCTGCATATATTGAAAGGGACCGCAGATGTAAAAAAGTGTCTCTTTTTTTCCGATGACCTTTTCTTTGATGTATTGAACAATAAGGATTTTCGTGAGCCTTGCTTTCATTAAATCTTGTGAAGCGCTAAACAAAAATTCCACGTGGAGGGGGATGGAAAAGTTTTGGATGAGAAGTTTTAATTCATCCATAAAGATCGTTTCACTTTCCGAACGGTTGCTGTA
>CAWEZB010000052.1:0-80413 GCA_963813425.1 uncultured Bacteroidota bacterium | reverse complement strand
CGCTGGACAAACATCCAGTAGAGGATCGTCCATTGTAAAACATACGTTACGCCTGCTGTCCCATTAAATGTTGTCGTCGGATTGGTATTCAGTACAAAGCTTCCACCGGCTCCACTTACTACCGTCCATTGACCTGTGCCTACAACTGGGGTGTTACCCGCCAAGGTTGCCGAAGAACAAAACGTCTGATCTCCACCCGCATTCGAAACGGTCGGTGGTTGATTCACCGTTACCGCTACAAGATTTGTCAAATTCACCGCGCAAAAGGACTAGCGGATTTATCGCATATACTTTTATCACAACATTAGCAGCGATGGCGTCGCTGTTAATTATCAAATTCGCTCCAGTTCCCAAAAAGTATCCGCTGAGTGGCGCATCGGTTGCATTGTTGCGAAGCTGATACGCAATATTTGCTTCCGACGTGGTTATGGTGACTGGAACTATATTTCCTGAACAAATGGTGGTTGTTGCCGGCGAGACCGTCAGCGCAACATTTGGGCACTGCGCATACAAAATTGACGCCCAACGAGTAAAATACCCAGTAGGATCATAAAAAACCAAGACGAGCCTTGTAAAATCTTAACATCCAGAGAGCCGGGTAACTATTAATAAATAAACTTAATTTTTAATGGTGAGGGAAAGTAACCGCAAAGGGCCTGCGTATTACATCAGTCAGAAAATCTGCCATTCGGATTGGTAACGATTAACGCCATTTTTCTTTGAGTTTCTAATTGGATCGTACCCACAACCGCAATCCTACCGTCCGGAAGTGATTCAACACCACCGGCAGTATCGTCGCCTTCGAAGGACCCAAAACTGGTGCTCCAGCTAACGGCACCATCGCGCTCAATGCGCAGTAAAAAAATATCTTTTTTACTGTTATCTCTGATTTCGTTCGCAACGATGAAATATCCATCCGGCGATGCATTTGCCCCTGCAATGCCTTCAATCCGTCGTCCCAACGGAATTTTTGTATCCAATGATGATTTAGTAACCGTATTCGGATTCACTGGCTTATTAAAACGGGTTAGGTACAAATCACTGGATCCGCCGACGTAAACGTCTTTCCAATCATCAAATAGCCATCGCCCAACGCTGGAGGAATTTTCAAAACCGCTAGATGCTTCCTGCTCTTCGTCCGTTGCGCCTTCAGAAACTTCATGCATTCCAGAAAACGCGCTCGACGGTGTTGCGGCTAATAATTGGAAACATTGGCGATATTCGTCGCTGAAAGGTCTCGGTCTGTCCGAATAGCCAAACACCAGGTAATAGATCGAGTTGTCCAAATTAATTTCAAACGCTTTCGTTCCGGAACCTACATATTCACCGCCCCCTGGCGACAAATCCTTTTTTACAGTGAGGCTATTGTCAAGCTTCAGAAGCAGAATGTCGGCTTCGTCTAGCTCCGGGTTAAGTAAATTTGGATTTCTTGTAGGATCCGGATCTGTAGTAACCTGAAATCAGGAATCCCCCGTCGGATGACTGCGTAACGGATTTTCCAAATTGATTTTTAGGATCGGTAACATAAAGACTATCAACAAGTCCTCCGTCTTGTCCCAAGATATACAAACAAATATTGGTCGTTGCTCTTTCAACGTTTGTCAGAACAGCCAATTGGTTTCCGCCATTGATCAGTTCAATATCGACAGCAATTTCATTGTCAGTCTTAAATACGTGTTGCCACAATACATTACCGATAGCATCCGTCTTTACAATGAAAGGTGAAATTGGGTCCGTCTGTGACAACGAGTTTCCCAGCAATATCATGGAACCATCGGCATTTCGAACGATGTCAACACCTTCCTGCTCACCATCTTCGCCATAATATTTCGTAAAGTACTCTTCGTAAATAGGCTCAACGTTGCTTGCCGTATCGCAAGACAAAAAGAACGTACTTAGAAGAATACAATTAAGGCTGATCAGTCGCATCACCACGGTGTTTGTTAATAAATCTGAATACTGATTTCGTCCTTGCCTTTTTTAACTTTCTAGGCTTGTAAAATGGTCGAATATATCCAATCGATACTGCAAGATTATCCATTCTGAAATCATCGTCTACGTAAGGATAAGGAAGTCCCTCAGAGTAATTGTTAAATCGATTTTCCGAATTCGCGATATTTTTAATACCGAACGAATACCGCACGTCAACAAAAAAGAAGTCGAGTTTATATTTATACTTAACACCACCGCCCAAAAGAAATGATCCATTCAATCGCTGACGATGATCATTCAGATTAAGATTTGGAGTTTCAGTTTCCGCCGAAGCGAGTCTCTTCAGAAGCGTCCTCACTTGTACTGGGCTCTGGTATCTCTGTTATATACATTTAAATCCCCTTGTCGCGCAATAAAAAATTAGCCGAGTATCCAGCGTAGCCGTAAGGTCTGACTTTTCCAACGTCATGGGTATACCTTATTGTCAGGGGAACAACCGCCCACGTTTGGCGGTCTAAAAATTCAACAATGTCCTTGTTGGGTCCAAAAAGATCAGTAGTAACATGTTGGAAATCCTGTAAAAACGTAGTTGAAACCGCGCAGAAAAAGTTATGTTGTCGTTATAATTGTAATCGATCCCACCCCCAATTTGCCAACCCAATCTAAGTTTATACGATTGTTGTGTTTGCGACTCCCCTCCTATTGTCACGTCATGAATAACGCGCATAGGCGATGTGTTGGGCCCAAGCATTGCATAAAATGCAAAAATCGGTGTGGCCGTAAATTTTTTGCTCAAGTAAACCAGGTCGATAGGATCTCGTTGAGGATCAGTTACATATTCGGGGTTTGCGCGTAATACTTCCAAATAACTATTCTCAGCGCCAATAGGATCTTCCAGCAATAAATATGTTTCAGCTAATAACAAATAAGCGCGCTGTCTCCACTCACTTTTTTGGTTTTTATTAAGACAGTCGTTGAGCATAGCGGGAATGCCATACAAATGTCCTGCATTAAATTCTTCCGTAGCGCGTGTAAGCGTTAACTCACACTCATTCTGAGCATGGGATAGCAGTGCACCCAAGCGAGAATAGAATAGCTACAAAAAATCTTCTTAATGACACATCAGTAGTCCTTTATTAATAGACGTACGCACGTATTTTCATAAGGCGTTTCTTCGCCATAGCCTACATATTTTTTCCACTCCTCCTGCGTCATATTGCGACTTAGCTTTGGACAAATCTGTTCCGCCAGCAACGAAGGATTGGTCGGCCAAATCCTGATTTCAGATTCACTACATGCTGCAATGAGATAATTGGAACCCTCTGCAAATTCGATATCCCAAATAAATCCGCTGTTATTATCCATCACCACCGGCAAATCTTCAGGATTATCCAACACATACAGTTGAAGTCGTTTATCCGAGCCGGCGCTGGCAAGTAACTTCTCATCGGGACTAAATGCTACATCATTAACACCCGCACGATGTCCGGAGAACTGTCTTGTTTCTTTTGTGTCAAAATCATACAGCTTAACCAAGCCCTCTTTTGTTTGTGATGTCATCCACGCCATAGGCCAGGTATCGGCCTGAAGGACTGAATTTGACTGAAAGAATTCGATTGGGTGACTCTTGCGCAATAATGGAGGTCGATCTTGTCTCAAAGTTGTACAACACGACTTGCCCCGACCACGCTGCACCTGCCAGCCATTTTCCATCTGCGCTAATGCTGATTGCTTTTAATTCATACGGTAAGGTTGCTAATGTTTTGATCACGCCGGTATTTTGATCGACCTTTGATAATGTCTTATCGCCACTGGCAACAATAAATCCGGAATTATCGGGTAAAAATTCAATATCATTCGTTGGCCCGCTAAATCCCTTTACAACGTTTGGTCTACCCCCATTTTTAAGATCATAGATCTGGACAAAGGACGAATCACTTCCGTTGACAATAAACTTCTCATCCTTGCTCAGCGCAATAACTTTCGAAGGATATTGAGTTGCATATTGTGTTGCGGTATTTGTCAGGTTACGCAAATCGCCTTGATATATTCTTCCATCCGCCCCGGCAATGTAAAAACCATTTTTATTGGAAATTGCAAGCGACCTTAAGTGCGTTCGAGACGGGCCGTTGATTTTCATGGAATTGTAGGTAACGCCATTGATTTTTTTCAGCGCTGAGTATAAACCATTGTAGATGTAGGGCTCATATATTTTTCCATCGTAGCGACGATTGTAAAGATATCCCTGCATCGCCATCAGTCCTTTCAGGTCTTTATCATCATCTTCCTGAACTGATTTTGTCGCTAAATTTTGGGCAACAGCTAACATGTAAAGCTTGATTTGCTAGGCGGTAATTCAACTGCGCTTCTTCGGACTTCAATTCCGCCAGTTCTTTCGCTGCTCTTTCTTTTTCACCTGCAGCAATGGCTTTTGCTTCTTCTTCTTTAGCTTTCAAGAGTGCCAACTCAGCCCTGTTCTTTTCAAAAGTCAAATTCCGGTACGCTTCTTTTAGTTCATTGTTGGAAGTTCTGTAAGCTGCTGACTGTAATTTTCGGCTTCGATTGTTTTGCGTTCGGCTTCCAGTTTGTTCGCCTCCGCTATTTTGGTTTGAGCAAGAGCTTCCTGCCTACTTGCTTCAGCCGCCAGTCGTTGCTGATCGGCCTGAATTTTTTGAAGGTATGCAAACACAAAAAAGATGATCGCCACAATAAAGGCAACACCTAAAATCACGGCCGTTGCGCGTGTACGACGTAGCACTCGACGCTGCATCATCTCCTGATTCTTTAATTCCGCATCATAGGTGATACGGCTGGTATCAAGAAATACAATTGCACGTTCAAATGCCTCATCATAACGCTGGCCCCATTCGCGCGTTGGCTTCTGTTTTTTCTGCCAGTTTAAAGCCAGCTGTAAATCCGGTGGGCGCCACAAACCTGTCTTTCCGATCTGATACATCGACAGCCGCTTCCGAAAGACGTTTGTACATGGACGCCGACTCAAACTCTTCATTTACCCAGCCTTCCAACTTCACCCATATACGCATCAAGCTTTCGTGCGAAAGCTCAATCATGGAATCACTATGCAAAGGAACATTGGCTGCAGGCATCAGAAAAGAACGACCGGCTCTTCGGAAATGATCGATGACATTGATCACCTCGTCTTCACTTGCTTCTGCCAATTCAGCCACCAGCCCGAGCCGGCAAGGTCGTCGCATGAAGCGATTCAGCTGATTTCGTTCAGTAATATTTTTAAAAAGAACTTCTGCAATTTCTTTGTCCCGAGACGACAGTTCATCGTATGCTTCGTTGGCGTGTTGCGCAAGTGCAGTGCTAATCTTTCCGATGGCATTATAATGCCGGATATCCATCGATTCGCCAGGCTCATGATTCTCAACCCAATAATCCCAGGTGCGCATCAGCGCATGTTGAAAAATAGGAAGCTGATCCTGCGTGTTACCGATATCGTTTAATAGCCGCTTGACCAAGCGTTGCGAAATTTTTCCTCCAGCGACGGCAACAGGTCCTTCAATAACACTTCGTTTTTGCTCCCGTGTCATTTGAGGAACCAGGTAATTACTGTTGTTGATTTGTTCCGTTAGTCCAGCAAATATGGAGCATTCACCAATAAAATCAGAGCGCATCGTCAGCGCCACATAGGTCGATACTTTGTCTTGCTGAATGGCAGTCAATAACAAGATTTACATATAGCTGCGCATCATTCAATGCCTCGCTGCTATCGGTCAAGTTCACGATATCCAAAAATTTCTTCAAATTGGTCGATGAGGAAAAAAGCATTTTCAGATCGCTCCTTTTGCAGGTATTGTGAAACTTTTATCAGACCATCAGAACCACTGCGGAGCACCGAGTTGATAATCGCTCGCTGCATCTCTACGCCTTCGGTATCCAATCGATTTGTCTTCAACATAAAATCGATCACCGATTCTGTTAAATTGTTGATTGGTGATGTACCGGGACGGGTAGTTATAACGTTCCAAGACGGGCCTGAATTAGTCACAAATCCTCCGTAAAGAATAGGTACTAACCCGCAGAACATTAGCGACGACTTACCGCTTCCGGAATATCCCATGATGGTGATAAACCGGTTCTTGGAAATTTTTAGAAGGATGTCATCGATTTGATGCTCACGCCCAAAAAATAAATGCGTGTCATCAATCGAAAAAGGTCTTAAACCTGGAAATGGATTGGCATCAGAAAGCTGAACGTTTGAAGAAACGTCGGAACTGTCTTGAGGATCCTCGTTATGAAAGGGCTGGTTCTGCATATCGCCCTGTTACGAGTTATCCTTTAAAGATTGAAGAAGGTAAGTTCTACGTTGCACTTCTCACCAGGTTAAAAAATATCTTATAAAGCAAAAAATGATGAGCCCGAAGATAGGGTAAAATTTCCTTGAAAGGCATTAAAAAAAGGGACATTAAGCCCCTTTTTAACCATTAATCTTACCTGAATAATATTATTTAATCTTATTCACGATGGCCTCAAACGCCGATGGATGATTCATTGCAAGATCTGCGAGAACTTTGCGGTTCAGCTCAACATCTGCCTTTTTGAGTTTACCCATAAATTCCGAATAAGAAAGTCCATGCAAACGTGCGCCTGCGTTGATACGGGCGATCCATATGCCTCTGAATTCTCTCTTTTTCTGTTTTCTGTCGCGGTAAGCATATACCAATCCTTTTTCGATGGCATTTTTGGCTACTGTCCATACATTTTTCTTGCGGCCGAAGAAACCTTTGGCCAGCTTCAAGATGCGTTTTCGTTTTGGCTCTTGAAGCTACATTGTTTACTGATCTTGGCATTTTACTACATTTTTGATTGATGGCGTCCCTGTCTTATTCAGACAGAAATCTTAGTGGCCAGCAATCGGGTTAAACATTAAACCTTAAAGAACAAGCATGTCCTTTACATTCTTCATATCTGCCTTATAAACCAAGGACTTGTTGCCGAGTCTTCTTTTTTGCTTGGTTTCTTTCTTGGTCAGAATATGATTTTTGAAAGCATTCTTGCGCTTTATTTTACCAGTGCCTGTCACTTTAAATCGTTTCTTGGCGCCTGATTTTGTCTTTAATTTTGGCATTATATAAAAAATTAAACTCTACTTTTTTCCGGCTTTTGGCATGACGATCATGCTCATTCTTTTTCCTTCCAGTTTTGGCAATTGTTCGACTTTGCCAAACTCTTCAAGACCCTGGGCAAACTTAAGAAGCAATATTTCTCCCCGCTCCTTGTAAACAATCGAACGTCCCGCAAAAAACACCGTCGCCTTCACCTTCGCACCTTCTTTTAGAAAATTCTCGGCATGTTTTAATTTAAAATTGAAATCATGCTCATCGGTATTTGGGCCAAAACGTATCTCTTTCAGTACGACCTTTCAGCGCTTTGGACTTTATTTCCTTCTGCTTCTTCTTCTGCTCGTACTTAAACTTCGAATAGTCTACAATCTTACAAACCGGAGGATCTGCATTTGGGGAAATCTCCACCAGGTCCAACCCCTGATCCTGTGCTAGTTTAATAGCCTGCTGAATCGGATATACATCTACTTTAATATCCTCACCTACAACTCTAACCTTCTGTGCAGTAATCCTTTCGTTAATTCGATAAGGCTCTTCGGGACGCTGGGGCCCTCTTCTTACTGGTTTGTTAAAACTCGGTCTATTGTTATTAAAAATTGCGATACTATTGTTATTTAAGTTTCTAAATATTGACGTTTTTGAAAATAGGGTGCAAATATCGTTATAATTTCATTTTTTCAAAATCAATTTGGCGCTGCACATTCAATCTTAAATCGATTTACGAACTCTTCAAGCGGAACACTTCCCTGATCTCCCTGGCCATGTTTGCGTACAGCTACCATGCTCCTCCGCGGCTTCTCGTTCGCCAACAATCAGCATATAAGGAATTTTCTTGGTCTCAGCATCGCGGATCTTTCGTCCGATTTTTTCGTCCCGATCATCCAGTAATCCTCTGATATCCTGCTCTTTAAGCGTATCAAAAACCATCTTGGCGTAATCGTTAAATCGTTCTGAAATCGGCAATACGGCAATCTGATCAGGCGCCAGCCACAACGGAAAATTTCCGGCACAATGCTCGATCAACACGGCGACAAAGCGTTCCAGTGATCCAAAAGGAGCCCGGTGGATCATAACCGGCGTGTGCTTTTGATTATCTGATCCTACATACTCAAGCTCAAATCGCTGCGGAAGCTGGTAATCGACCTGAATGGTTCCAAGCTGCCAGTTTCTTCCCAAAGCATCCTTTACCATAAAATCAAGCTTTGGACCATAAAAGGCCGCTTCGCCCTTAACAGCAACGGTTTTCAGACCTCTTTCGTCAGCGGCTTCCTGAATTTCACGTTCCGCCTTGTCCCACAAATGATCCTCTCCAATATATTTTTGCTTGTTGGCCGGATCGCGAAGTGAAACCTGCGCAGTATAATTTTCAAATCCCAGCGAATTAAATACATGAAGCACCAGGTCAATTACCTTAATAAACTCCTCTTTTACCTGATCCGGGCGGCAAAATATGTGGGCATCGTCTTGCGTAAATCCCCGAACACGGGTTAAGCCGTGCAGTTCTCCACTTTGCTCATAACGATAAACAGTTCCAAACTCCGCCAACCGAATCGGAAGGTCGCGATACGAACGGGGTTTGGTCTTATAAATCTCGCAATGGTGCGGACAATTCATCGGCTTTAACAGGAACTCTTCGCCTTCATCGGGTGTATGAATGGGTTGAAAAGAATCCTTGCCATATTTTTCGTAGTGACCTGAAGTGACATACAAGGCTTTCCTCCCGATATGAGGTGTAACCACCGGATCATATCCGGCCTTTGATCTGAGCCCGACGCATAAATTGCTCCAGGCGTTCGCGAAGAATCGTTCCTTTGGGCAACCACAGCGGCAACCCCATCCCTACTTTTTCAGAAAATCCAAATAATTCTAGCTCTTTTCCCAACTTACGATGGTCGCGTTTTTTTGCTTCTTCTAAAAGATGGAGATACTCATCCAGTTCCTTTTGTTTGGGAAATGTAATCCCGTAAATACGGGTGAGCATTTTGTTTTTCTCATTCCCGCGCCAATATGCACCTGCAACATTCAGCAGTTTTACCGCTTTAATAAATCCAGTATGCGGAATGTGAGGGCCTTTGCACAGATCGACAAAATTACCTTGCTGATAGAACGTGATCTTTCCATCTTCTAAGCCCGTTGATCAACTCGATCTTATAAGGATCATCCTTTTTGGTAAAATAGTCAAGTGCTTCTGCTTTGCTTACATCACTGCGCGCTATAGACGCTATCCTTCTTAGCCAGCTCTTTCATTTTGCTTTCTATCGCCGCGAGATCGTCGTCACCAAATGGTCTATCTCCCAAGATCAACATCATAATAAAATCCATTTTCGATTGGGGGACCAATCCCAAACTTAACACCAGGATACAAAGTACTTCAAGAGCCTCGGCCATTAAGTGCGCCGATGAATGCCAGAAGGTAGACTTCCCACCCTTGTCGTTCCAAGTCAGAATTTTGATAGATGCATCTTCTGTTATGGGACGGGACAAGATCCCACACTTCCCCATTCACTTCGATTGCTAATGAAACCCGAGCTAAGCCCTCACTAATGCTGGATGCTATTTCCGAACCCTTTACGCCTCTGTGGATATTCCCGCACGCTTCCGTCCGGAAGAGAAATTTTTACATTCATGATTTGAACTAAACTACAAAATTAATTCGGGCACAAATATGCGAAAAGTCATAAGAAAGTCATAGAAGAATTAATGCGCGAATTACAAACTGAATTGAAAGCTAAAAAGTATCGCGAACGTTCGGATATCCGGATTTTCGAGGTAAGAAAGCCGGTGAACAAAATCCACCCTGAGAAATTTGAAAATATTTTCTACTCCGTACCCCATTTCGACATACGGCCGATTTTTGTCAAAGGACCGGAACGGCAAGTGTTGGTTCGCCATCCAGGGTTGTCGGTGCAATAATATCTTTGTTCGCCTGGCTCAGGCTACCATAGATGACATTTGCCGTTCCGACCAATCTCCATTTTAATTTTCGCAATCAATGGAATTCTGTTTAGGAGAAATCCTTCAAAATGATGTTGATACTGCAGTGAGGCAAACTGATCGCTGATAAACTCTCCGTAGTTCATCAGGTTATACGTTACTGACGTATAAAGTGGGCTCTGATTTCCTAAATGCAATGACCAATAACGGATAAGGTAGAGTTCCAAAAACTTTTTCCGCCGTTAACGTAAGATAACCTGCGCCAAGCGGACCGAATCTGAGTCTTCTATAGACACTTAATCTCACTTTGTCATAATCAAAATTACTGTTCCATACTCCTTTCAAACCCTTCGTGTAACGAACCGTTATGATGGGCCACCGGATGGTGCCTAAACTAAGTCGATCGTTATCAGATTGAATAAATAATTCATCGCGCGCATAGCGCGATTCGAAAATAAGTTCAGCGGTTTCAAAATTTTCGTGAATACTTGAGTTGGATACGTCTTCAGGCTCATCATAGTACGCAAAATTAAAAGTAGGTTCAAAGGTAAAATACCGGAAGCCAACCCGCTGAGTAAATCCTTTAAATAGCTCACGTTTAAAATCAATGCGACCTTCGATTAAAATAATACCCTCTTCTGAAAACACCGAAGCGTTGTGATGCCAGCAACAAAAAATTGTCGCCCGCACTTTCTTCATCGATACCAACCCTGCTGATATCGCTACGTGCGCTTATGGTTAACGTTGTCCATCGTCGCCGTGACAAGATATTTTGAACAGAAGCCATATATTTTATCCTTTCATCTTTAAATCCATACCCGAGTTGGCCACCAAGAACCCACTTTTTGCTAAACTTTTCGTTCGTCCTAAAACCAGGTTGTATTCTTACGCCTTCGATGTCGTTGATGGCAAACATCGACATATACGGACCCAAATCGAATTTTCCAACATCATAATATCCACCGACCGCAATTTTAATAATGTCCGTATAAGTTCTTACGACTGGAATATTCTGAAGTGTATCGATCATCTTATAAACATTCTTTTCCGTTTGAGTCAGTGGCTCATGACGAAGCGAATCCCAATGCTTCCTCTTCTTCATTGACGCGCGCATCCTCCGCCATGATAATAGGAGTTTCATAAAATGACGGTGGATGTGGTTTGTTGATAACAAAGTTTTTATTTGACGTGTAGAACTTTGCCAGCATACCAGCAGACTGTTCCAGTCACCTCGCTTACATCCATCAACACTCGGTTTTTAACCGGCAGCCATGCGCCCTCTTCAGTAGGCTCAAGCTCCTGTTGAATTTTTATTTTTTCAATAAAATTCAAATTTGCTTGTTTCCCGATGCCGACGTCAATTTGCTTTAGCGCATATTCTTTTTTTGTAATCCACATGCTTCCTGTAAAGGCCAGATCCTGCGGGCTCTTTGGAAAAAAGTCCAGGCGATAGCAATAATCATCGCCGACGTATAGGCTATCCATCAGATCATATTCATAGTATAGTCGCCACCCATCGGCTATTGGCGAAACAAAATCTTTTGCGAGAATATTTAAGCCAGTTCTGATAAAAATTGTATTCCTGAAAAGATGATCCCACAAGCTGCGTCACCGTCGTACCATCCTCAACGCCTACACCATTGATTTTAGAACGAAGAATATTTTCGTATTTCAGCGATGGATTGTCACGATAATAAACTTTAGAAAGACTTTCCGTGATAAACATGGGTAAAATTGGCTTTCCGTCTTCACCGGCAATTATCTCAATGCTATCGAGAACCTGGGTAATCTTTTTTACCACTTTACGTTGACGGAATTTATCGGAAAGATTATCAACATCGATTTCAATTTTAGTGTACGTATCGTATTCGTATGCCGTCAATTTGCGCTTATCGTTTTTACTTTTATTTCGAACAACATTTCGCAAAACGTCAAATGCCGGATTTTCTCCTGCCATAAAAACAACCTCCTGCAGATTTGTAATATCTTCTTCGATCTGAAAATTGACAACCTGCGTTATTCCTTTGGTGATAAATTTCTTTTTGACCTTGTATCCGATGTAGGACACAACGATCGTATCTGAAGGTGTTGTGGTTTTTAATTCGTAGTTACCATCAAAATCAGAAGTGATGCCAACGGAGGTTCCCTGAAAAATAACATTGACATAAGGTATAGGGTCACCTGAATTTGCGTCGGTAACTTTTCCTCGAACAATCGTTTCCTGCGCCAGGGCAAAATTTGACAAAAGGCAAGACGCAATGAGAAGAAATGTATAGCTGCAAAAAAAATATTTTTTCAGGAGTTTCAGCACGCTTAGTACTAGTTATGAATAGACAATAACCAAATGCCAGGGATAAAGTTTTATTGTGCTTCCTGCACGTTAATTTCTTCCTTCCGTCCCAGAAATCGAGGAGAAGTTTTCAAGACATACAAGTCAAGCACGGCTTTCGTTCTTGCAAGATACTCACGGAGCCGGACTTTGAAAGAATAGTCAAAATCAGGTTCCTCCGCCACCATTGCAATTGCATTGATATCGTGGTAGCGACTGATGAATAATGCTCGGTAACTATGAAATGGTTGCGTTATGATGATAAATTTATTTTGTCCGAATATTTCTTTACATCGCACGATAGAATCTAATGTGCGGAGTCCAGCGTAATCGAGTGTAATGGCGGAAGCTGGTACACCTTTCTTTAGCAAAGCCTTTAGCATTGCCATCGGTTCGTTATAATAGATCGATCGATTGTCTCCACTGAGAATCAAATGATCGATCTTACCTTTTTTATAAAGTTCTGCAGCTGTTTCAATTCGTTTTTCAAAAAAGGGATTAGGATCACCTTTAGAGGTTTTGTGACTTGTTCCCAATACCAGCGCAATACGATGATGTGGTACCTTACTTAAATCAGAAAATACTCTGCTCTTTGTACTTCTTACAATCCATAGATTACAGAATATGAAAAGCGAAATAAATAAAAAACTAAGCGTAAGAAATATTCTCTTCATCAAGCGCATCAACTATAGACATTATAAGACAAACAAATCTACTCAATTGTACGCAGAAACTCTCGTTCAATAAGATCTGACTTCCGAACAATTTTCCGGTACCATTTAAGTTTCAATTCCTCTTTCTCCAAGTCAGATAATCCAACAAAAGCTTGCGCGGCGTGAAGTTTCGTTAAAATCGTATTGAGGCAAATGGCTACACTGACGGATATGTTCAGGCTCTCGGTAAATCCATACATGGGAATTCTTACTTTCTGGTCACAAAGTGCTATGGCTTCTTTTGAAATCCCACGCAATTCATTTCCAAAAACCAATGCAATTTTTTCCTGAACATTTATATTCTTCAATGGAGATGCCATCTAGTCCCGGATCAGTTACAATTATCTTATAGCCAGCATCCTTGAGCTGCCGGAAAAGAGTCTCGGTATTGTTTTTTGACTTCGAGCGATGATGTATAATATCAATCCATTTGTTTGAGCCTTTTAACACGCGGGGATTGATGCTGTACTTTGTGATGTTTTCAACGATGTGAATATCCTGAATCCCCATACACTCGCAAGTCCGTATAACTGCACTGGCATTTTGAGATTGAAAAATATCCTCCAGGACAACAGTAATGTTTCTGGTCCGAGCGTTTAAAACTTTTTCGACAAATTCTTTTTTATGATCCGAAACAAACTGGGACAAGTGTTGAAAAACTAATTGTTCGTGGTCCGTCATGGAAAGGTCGGTGTAAGCTAATTTGAAATAGAATAGCCGCTGGAAATTTTAGCCAACCAGTGCGCCGGCAATGGTTCCCGACATCATGGTGGCCAGCGACGCGGCGAATAATGCCTTAATTCCTAACCGTGATAAATCACCTTGGCGATCAGGTGCCATTCCCCCGATACCTCCGATTTGAATTGCAATTGAACTGAAATTAGCAAAACCACAGATGGCATACGTAGAGATAATAATGGATTTTTCACTGAGCAGACCAGCAGTCTTCATATCCGCCAGACTTAGATAAGCGACAAATTCATTGATAACCATCTTTTGTCCCAGCAAACTTCCCACCTGCAGCGCTTCAGACCAACTGACACCCATAGCAAAAGCAAATACCCTAAAAATCTGTCCAAAGATATATTGCAACGAAAATCCGTTAAATGCGCCATTCGTGGATTCAATGATCTATGCATTCAACCCAGTCCAGTTTCCAATGCCATCCACCAAGATCCAATTCATCGCATAAATGATTGCAATAAAAGCCAAGAGCATTGCTCCAATATTTAAAGCGAGCTTTAAACCGTCTGCTGCGCCTGTTGCAAACGCATCGATCACATTTACACCGATCGATTCTTTATTGACGCGTAAGGACTTATCAATTTTTTCCGGCTCTGTTTCAGGTAGAAAAATTTTTGACATTACAATAGCAGCCGGTGCGTTCATGATGGAAGCGCATAGCAGGTAGGTTGCAAACTTGGCCAATTGTACCGGATCCGTTCCTCCTAAAAAAGTAATATAAGCGCCCATTACACTTCCTGCAATCGTAGCCATACCCCCGGTCATCAAACAATGCAATTCAGATTGCGTCATTTTATTTATAAAAGGCCGAACCAATAATGGAGCCTCTGTCTGTCCAAGAAAAATGTTACCCGCTGCTGAAAGACTCTCGGCCCCGGAAAGGCGCATCGTCTTAGTCATAATCCAGGCAAAGCCGTACACTACTTTTTGAAGAATACCTAAATAATAGAGTCCTGTCGTTACGGAAGAGAAAAAAATCACTGTCGGTAGCGCCTGGAACGCAAACAGAAAACCCAAGTTATGACGGGAGTTTTCAACGGCGTCACTATTCCTTGCCAGATCGCCGAATAAGAACTGTGCTCCATAGGCAGCAAAGCCCAGGAACTTTACAAACCCACTGCCTATTGCATCAAAGGCATTGCGAACTAGCGGAACTTTTAAAACAAGAAGCGCGATAACGATTTGGAGGGCAATTCCTGTGGCCACCAATTTCCAATCAATCTTCTTGCGGTAACTCGATAATAAATATGCAAAAAAAAGCAGGATCAATATGCCGAGAAATCCACGCAAGTATTCCATCCGGTTTAGGTGTTAAAAAGCTGAAAGCCGAAAGCCGAAAGCTTAAAGCTTTTTCACTCTAGATTTGTAATGGTTAATATAAGCGTTTTGCTTTAACGGTAAAAGCGGAGCACGTTGTGTACAAAAATTAAAATTATTGCTAACGTTAATTGCGTTTGCTCAATTCGTCTCTGATCTTCGCCGCGCGTTCATAATCTTCTTTATCGATCGCGTCCTTGAGCAAGTCGTTTAATTTTTCGATAGAGTAGTTCTTAAAGTCGTCTTTGCGAGAGGTTTCCTTTTTTACCCGAACTTTTGCTTCGGCTTTAGGTTCTGGTTTATCCTCTTCAGCTTCATCGGTTAAGACAATGCCGGCTTCAGCCAAGATATTTTCGTACGTATAAATAGGCGAATCAAATCGAAGGCCGATGGCAATTGCGTCAGAAGGTCGAGCGTCTATTTCTGATTTTTTAAGTCCATCGGAGCAGACAATTTTTGCAAAGAAAACGCCTTCTTTCAGGTCCGAAATTATAATCTCCTCTACCGTAAAATGGAAATTAGTCGCAAAGGCCTTAAATAAATCATGCGTCATCGGGCGATTTGGAATTATTTTTTCAATCTCGATGGCAATGGCCTGCGCTTCAAACATCCCAATAATTATCGGTAATCTGCGATTGCCCTCAGTCTCGCCCAGAACTAAAGCAAATGAACCGGTCTGCGATTGGCTTGAGGATAGTCCCAATATTTCTAATTTGATTTTCTTCACGTCAATTCAATTTTAAACTTCGAAGGCTATCTGTTGTCGTTTATTTTTAAAGAATTATTTCGCTTTTCTAAGTGCGTCAGTTAGCTTAGGCAATACGTCAAAGGCATCGCCCACAATTCCATAATCGGCGGCTTTGAAGAAAGGAGCATCGGCGTCTTTGTTAATAACCACAATATACTTGGATGAATTTACACCTGCCAAATGCTGAATTGCTCCTGAGATCCCCACGGCAATGTAAAGCTGAGGCGCAACCTTCACGCCAGTCTGACCAACATGCTCATGATGCGGCCGCCATCCCATGTCCGAAACAGGTTTGCTACATCCCGTCGCCGCATGTAGCGTTTTTGCAAGCTCTTCCAACATTGGCCAATGTTCAGGTCCCTTCATACCCCTTCCTCCAGACACCACGATGTTTGCTTCCGGCAACAAGACTTCTCCCGTTGCCTGTTCCGACGAAGTAATCGTGACAGCAAAATCAGCATCCGAAAGTGAAACAGTATAAGGCGTAACTTGCACAGGACTTCCAACCTCTTTTAGCGTTGCAGCATTCTTTTTTAACGCGAGCACCTTCTTTGGATTTTTTAATTCCACGTAAGCAAATGCCTTCCCAGAATAAATACTGCGCTTTACGACAAATCCTGAAGACGTGTCTGGCAGCGCTGTAATGTTAGATGCCAAACTAGCGCCTACCTTTGCGGCTACACGCGCTGCAACTGGTGTGCCCAACGATGAATTTGCGATTACCAAAATATCGGCTTGCTCGTCTTGCATTGCTTTTGCCAACACGGAAGCAAACACCTGGCTGATGCCCTTGTTCAATTTTGAATCCGTAGCGTGTAATACTTTCTGCGCACCATATTTACCCAACCCTTCCAGCTCATTTTTGTCAACTTCACCCAACGCAATCGCAGTCACAGGACCGCCCATTGCATGAGCATAGGCCACCGCTTCCAGTGACGTTTTTTTTATGGCTCCTTCTGCACTTTCAACAAATACTAATATTGGCATAGGCTTCAATTAATCAGAGGACTTTTGCTTCGTTTTTCAAGAGGTTTACAAGCTCGCTAACGTTATCAGCAGGAATCATTTTTACGGCTCCTTTTGGCGGAGGCAATTCGAACTTAGAAATTTTCACGCCTCCATCGCCCGCCACGGGTTCAACCACTTTCAAAGGTTTGGTCCGCGCCGACATGATACCTCTCATGTTCGGTATCTTCCATTCTGCAATAGGCTCCTGACATCCAGCAACAAAGGGGAGATTCACCTCCAGGTATTCTTTACCTCCTTCTATCTCACGCGCAAGCTTCGCTTTATTCCCCTCAATATCCAACTTCATTACAGGAGAAACCGATGGCAAGGCTAAGAGTTCTCCGACGATGCCATGAACTACGCCACTATTATAATCAATGGATTCCCTCCCCATTAAAATCAAATCGTAATTTCCTGACTTTGACTGTGCCGCAATTTGTGAGGCGACAAAAAAAGAATCTGTAGGCTCAGCATTGACCCTTATTGCTTCATCCGCCCCAATAGCAAGCGCCTTACGCAGCGTTGGTTCAGTATCTGCAAGGCCCACATTAATCACGTGTACTGTCGCCCCTAATCCTTCTTTTAGTTCAATGGCACGGGCCAGTGCGTAGTCGTCATATGGACCGATTATAAATTGAACTCCAGCGGTATCAAACTTTGTATTGTTGTCAGTAAAATTGATTCTTGAGGTGGTATCGGGTACATGACTAATGCATACTAAAATCTTCATCTCGCTCTAAATCAATAAGTTCTAAACTCATTTTGGAAACAGGGCTCAAGATACAAAAAACCACTTTCCAATTAAGAAATTCCCAACAATTTTCAGACTGGCTAACGAATACGCCAGTCTTCTCGCACAGCATGCAGGATGAAATTATTATTTTTTATTTCGCGAATATTGATGGATGTTACAGCGGATCAAATTATTAGAACGATTTATTGATGAAGACCCAACCGATCCATTTAATTACTATGCCCTCGGTTTAGAGTATGCAAAACGAGACGAGCAAAAGGCGCTAGACATTTTTATTCGGTTGATAGGGGATCACCGCGACTACCTCCCCACCTATTATCAGCTGGCAAAATTGTACGAACAGGTCGGGCAAAAAGAAAGGGCATTAGCTACCTATAATAACGGCATCTTGATCGCCAAACAACAAAAAGATTTCAAAACTCAACAAGAGTTAGCGGCAGGACTGGAGCAATTAAAAGAAGATTAAATTTTTTTTCCTTTGTCGCTTTACAAGAAAAAGACCAGGTAGATGATCAAGGCAAACAAAGCATACTTCGACATGTAGTAAAGGTTCTTGTTGTATTCCTTTAACTTTTTACCAACAACTCGCACCTGATAAACATATCCAAATATTTTATTTAGGCCACCGGTCCGATCAGTGGGTAAATTTGGGGACTCCGCTGAAGAAAGTATTAACCAGCTAAAAAACTGGTTCAAGATTACGCCCAGTTTTGATTTCATAGGGCGCTCCACATCACAGAAAAAAATCAAACGATCTTTTTCTGTTTTATTTTCAGCATAGTGGATATAAGTTTCATCAAAAAGGACATCCTCACCATCGCGCCAAAAATATCCTTCACCGTCGACGATTATTTTACATTGATCCGAGTTCGGCGTGATCAACCCCAGATGATAGCGTAATGAGCCTGCATATGGGTCGCGATGTACGGGAAGGAAACTTCCAGCCGGCAACACCACAAACATAGCTGCCTTGATGTTGGGCATTGACTTTAGCAATTCGATGGTCTTCGGACAGTACTCCAGGGCAGAAGGATGAAAGTTGTTATACCATTTCAGATAGAATCGTTTCCAACCTCTTCTGAAAAAAGAATTGAACCCAATGTCGTTATACTTGTTCGAACCCTTTATGAGTTTGTTGCTTTCGAGGGCCAGGGCCTCACTCTTAATGGTTTCCCAATTCGTCTTAATTTGATGTAATGAGGGGATACTTGTTACCGGTAAATACGGCGTCTTAGGCACCGATGAAAAAGCGTACATCATGGCGTTAATCGGTGCCATAAAGGTAGAGTGATCAAAAAGTTGCCTGAAAAAAGGATATCGCACTTTACCCCGAAAATGGATGTACAAAGTGGCACCAATTAATACAGCAACAACAGATATTTTGATTATTAATTCCAACGTCATGATGTTGTAAAACGTTGATCAAAATCTGATGTTTCACAATTGATGAAATATCGAGCAATTTCAGGAAAAAATATTCTTAATTCTGCAATGCGCCGTCGTTGACCCAACAGGCGATGAGATCGATTTGATTTTGAGTTAGCGAGCCGTCGAACGGCATGCTTCGGTCCTGCGTCTTGGACTTAATAGTTTTTGCAAACGATTTGGCAGAAGCATACTCGCTAAAATTGTTAGAACGCGATACACCGTTGTGACATCCACTGATAGCACAATTTTTTTCCATGATTGGCTTTATGTCATTTGACCAACTGGTACCTGTTGTTCCTTGTGGAATTGTAACAGACAGGGTAACCGTGCAGTTGCTATTGTCCTGCACAGTAATAATATGATTGCCGGTCTCCAGCCCCGAGAAAAAATTATCTGAAGTAAAATTACCATTCCCTAAGCGAAAGCTGTAAGGTGGGCTTGAGCTCACAACATCGATGCTGACGGATCCATTGCCGAAAATGCAGGAAGTGTTGGCTTGGAGCGTCGTGGTAAATGAAAAATCCTGCGACAAGATCGTGATGTTATCAACGGAACTGCTGCAATGGTTTGCATCAGTAACCAGAACAGAATAACTACCTGCCTGGAGATTATTGATTTCGGCTGAACTGCCTACTGCCTGATCATTTACAAAAAAACTGTAGGGCTCTGCGCCGCCGCTTACAGAGACCCGAATCATACCATCATTGCTAGAACAGCTTGTTGCATTCTCTACACCGTCCAGGCTGATAAGAGGTCCTGACGTAGCACAATCAACCGGATCATCGTCGGAGGAGCACGCGGCAAAAATTATTGTTGCAATAACCAGCAATGAGCATCGATGCATAAAAAAAACTTGCACAAAGTTAGAAAGAAGTCGAATAAACAATGGAACCGGAAGTCTAATACAGGTATAAAACGGTTAATGCGCCAAATTATTCTTTTTAGACCGGCACTTCATCCTAGAATGGGGCTTCATCGCCGTTGAATGGCGGTGGCGTTTCACTGTCGGGTTTAAAGGTGTTGAGCCTGCTTTCACGGGTAATCATTCCAGAGAACGGATTTTCGTATGCATTTGAAGGGGCGTCGAAGTCGGCAAACTTTGTATACTTGCCGATAAACTTAAGTTTTGCCGTCCCGACAGAACCATTTCTATGCTTTGCAATAATGACCTCCCCCACGCCTTGTGTGGGCATGCCATCCTCGTCAACGGTAATTTTATAATATTCAGGACGATAAAGGAACATTACAATGTCAGCATCCTGTTCGATAGAACCCGATTCCCTTAAGTCCGAAAGCTGAGGACGTTTGTCACCGCCACGAGTTTCTACTCCACGACTTAACTGTGACAATGCAAGCACGGGGACATTTAATTCTTTAGCTATGCCTTTTAGCGCGCGGGAGATGGACGCAATTTCTTGTTCACGGTTTCCGCCTTGATCACCTCGCATCAACTGAAGATAATCCACAACCACAAGTTGCACATTATGTTCGGCTTTTAACCTTCGGCATTTTGCACGCAATTCAAGCACTGAAAGTGCTGGAGTATCGTCAATGAAGATTGGAGCTGTCGCCAGCTTATTAGTCTTATGAACAAGCTGCGTCCATTCGTGGTCTGCCAATTGTCCGCGCTTTATTTTTTCACCTTCTAATTCTGCCTCCGCCGAGATCATCCGATTAACGAGCTGAATAGACGCCATTTCCAACGAAAAGATAGCCACGGGAATTTTAAATTCTACAGCCGCATTGCGGAGAGCAGAAACGACGAAAGCAGTTTTACCCATACCTGGACGTGCTGCAATAATTACCAAATCTGATTTCTGCCAACCAGAAGTCATTCTATCTAAAGCAGTGAAACCACTTGGCACGCCGGTAAGACCATCTTTATGTTCTTTTAATATTTGAAGTTCATGAATAGCACGCGACATTAAATTGCGCATGTTGTCATAATTCTTCCGCAAGTTTGAATCGGAAATTTCGAAGATGGATTGTTCCGTTTTATCTAACAGCTCAAAGACATCTGTTGTATCTTCATAAGCATTGTGATGGATTTCTGATGCGACCTGAATCAGCTCACGCTTGATCGCCATTTCCATGATAACACGTGCATGGTATTCGATGTTGGCCGCAGAACTAACCTTGGAAGTAAGTTCAGCAATGTAATAAGCGCCGCCTACCAATTCAATCTTTGCGGTTTTACGCAATTGGTTCACTACGGTCCGCATGTCCACGGGATCAGACGCTTTAAAGAGATCTATAATCGCACTATATATCTCTTTGTGTCTCTCCTCGTAGAAATGTTCTGGCTTAAGAAATTCGACGACAGCATTAAGCGCATTCTTTTCTAACATCAATGCACCCAACACTGCTTCTTCCAGATCACGTGCCTGAGGTGGAAGTTTACCAAGACTTTCGGAAATATCCCTTGGGATTAACTTACTTGTTTTGGTACCGAACCTCAGTGACGTAGATCTGCTTTGCTCCATACAGTGGTTGTTGGATTTAGGTTGCTCTGAATAGGGTGACAAACGTATAAAAACCGAAACACGAATAGATTTTTAATATCAACAACTTATGAACATTCCACAAACAATTAACAGCGATAGGTGTGAATAAATTTCAATTTCAAAAATCGTGTCGTTAAAAATCAACCCTGCATGATAATCTATTGACTTTCAAACACCAAACATTTTCATTTACTTTAGACCGGAAATTTTTTCCCTCGAATGCACCATAAAAAAAAGAAAATACATTTTATTGCAATTGGTGGAAGTGTCATGCATAATCTGGCCGTTGCCTTAAAGCAAGATGGTCATGAAGTCAGTGGATCAGACGATGAAATTTTTGATCCTTCACGCGCTACCTTAATCAAACACGGATTACTTCCTGAGAGAGAAGGCTGGTACCCTGAAAAATTGGATCGGAGCTTTGACGCAATTTTACTGGGAATGCACGCCAAGCAGGACAATCCTGAGCTTCTTAAAGCACAGGCGTTAGGGCTCACAATATTTTCTTTTCCAGAATACATCTATGATCAATCCAAGAACAAGCAGCGGGTTGTCATTGCTGGAAGTCACGGAAAAACAACTATTACCGCGATTATAATCCATGTTCTGAATTTTTTAGACCACAAGTTTGATTACGTTATAGGAGCAAAGGTAAATGGCATCGAAAATACCGTGAAGCTGTCGAATGCTCCGGTCATTATTATTGAAGGCGACGAATATCTATCGTCTCCGCTGGACCCCACGCCTAAATTTGTGCGGTATCAACATCATGTTGGACTTATCAGCGGCATCTCGTGGGACCATGCCAACGTATTCCCAACCGAGGAGGAATATGTGAAACAATTCGACCTGTTTGCCGATCAGACTCCGAAAGGCGGAATATTGATTTATTGTGAGCAAGATTCCATGGCGTTGATCATCGGAAAAAAAGAAAGAGCAGATGTCCAGGCGATTCCGTACCGGAGTCATTCTCACGCTGCAGATGTCAGTCAGTTTTATCTTACGCATGGCCGGGAGAAACACCCCATAAAAATATTTGGAAGTCACAATTATCAGAATATCAGCGGCGCAAAAGAAGTTTTAAAAAAGTTAGGTGTCACTGAAGAACAATTCTTTGCTGCCATCTCAAGTTTCGAAGGCGCTTCAGGACGTTTGCAAAAAATTATCGAAACCAAAAATTCTTCGCTATATAAAGATTTTGCGCACGCCCCTTCAAAAGTAAAAGCAACTGTAAAGGCGTTAAAAGAAATTTACCCTGGTCGCGATCTTGTGGCCTGTCTGGAATTACATTCATTGAGCAGCCTGAGCAAAAATTTCATACCTCAATACAAGGATAGCATGAAGTCTGCACAGGTGCAGATCGTGTATTATAATGCCGAGAAAATGAAGGTAAAAAAGTTAGAACCTCTCGAGGACACCGACATCAGAAAGAGCTTTTGGTGCACCCAACATGCATATTTTTAATGACGCAAAAAAATTAGAAGATTTTCTACTTCAGCATTCGTGGACAAACAAGAATCTACTGATGATGAGTTCAGGAAATTTTGGCGGGCTTAAAATTTCAGACCTTGCTGAAAAAATTAAATCGTAATTAATCCTTCGCCTTAGGCTTTGATGAAACTTAATCTTCGGAACCCGCTTTGTGTCTTTGATCTTGAGACTACCGGAACAAATATTACGCAAGATCGGATAATAGAGATTGCCGTTATTAAAATGATGCCCAACGGTGAGGTACACCGAAAGTCAGACGTGATTAACCCTACCATTCCCATACTACCGGAATCAACTGCCATCCATGGGATAAAGGAGGAAGATGTTAAAGACAAGCCGACTTTTAAGGAGGTTGCCAAAGATTATTTGCGTTTTTTTGAAGGCGCCGATCTGGCAGGATTCAATGTTATCAAGTTCGATGTTCCAATGCTGGTAGAAGAGTTCTTGAGAGCTGGCGTCGAATTTGATTATGGACGAAAAAAAATAGTTGATTCGCAAAAAATATTTCATCTCATGGAAAAACGAACGCTCTCTGCCGCGTATCGATTTTATTTAAATAAGGAGATTGAAAATTCGCATACAGCCGAAGCAGATACGGAAGCGACCATGGAAGTACTTTTAGCGCAGGTTGCAAAATACGAAGGTCAGGATGTCTTGGACGGGTTAAATAACAAAATCGGCCAGATTCAAAACGACGTAGAAACCCTCAGCAAGCTTACATCCTCTGGCATGGTGGATTTAGCGGGCCGCATGGTAATGAACACCAAAGGGCAGGAAGTCTTTAACTTCGGAAAACACAAAAATAAACTCGTAACCGCCGTTTTTAAGGAAGAGCCCCCATATTACGAATGGATGATGAACGGTGACTTTCCGCTCGATACGAAACGCAAACTCACTGAAATCAAGCTCAGAAGCTTCAAAAAATAGGCTTTACTTTTAAACCTTTTCCCAAAAGAGATGTCTGTAGACACCGAAACTGTCCCGGCGTCTTGAAATTAAAAGGGCAATGTTAGGTCACCTTCTTAAAACTGACATTATTAACCTGATATATTACATGGCAAATTACCGCAATTTGTCCTTGTGAGCCCCGTATCAACCCTATGCGAATTTTAGTACGAGCGCTGCTGTCATTGTTTCTCGTTGGTGGAATTTCGTTTCCAGCACTAAGTCAATTATTTAATTTAAATCCACCTACCATCACCGGTCAGCGGCCCACCCCCCTGATCACTGAGAAAAATACGCCAATTACAATTGCGTTTGAAAATCTCCGGGTAACCGATCCGGACTTTTTAGTGCCGGCCTATCCACAGGGATATACGCTCACTGTATTTTCAGGAACTAATTATTCGTTATCTAATACAACGGTAACGCCAGTTAACAATTTCGCAGGAACACTCACGGTGAAAGTCCAGGTGAATGATGGGAAATTCAATAGTAACATGTTTGACCTGAAGATCGATGTAACGAACATCAAACCCGTGATTACAGGCCAGAACCCAATCAGTATCAAAGAAGGATCAAATGTCATCCTATTGTTCTCTCATTTGAAAGTGAAAGATGACGATAACAAATACCCGGATGATTTTAGTTTGACTGTGTACGACGGAAATAATTATAGTGTCAATGGGACCACCATAACACCTGGTTCCGGATTCAGTGGAATTCTAAAAGTGCTTGTCAGTGTTAATGATAGTCATATTGAGAGTAACAAATTTGAATTGAGCGTTGAGGTAAAGGCCAATATCGTTCCGGTTATTAAGGGCCAGGTGCCTCTCTCCACAAACAGAGGAAAGGAAATTGAGCTGGTTTTGGAACATTTATCGGTTGTAGACGGCGACAATGCATACCCAGACGATTTTACCTTAAAAGTTTATGGGGGGAATAACTATTCATTGAATGAAAATAAAGTAACACCAAATCGAAGTTTCACAGGCACGCTTAAAGTACCCGTCACCGTTAATGACGGATTGGATGAAAGTAAAAAAGTTGACGTCAAGATCGAAGTTTTAGCAATAGACAACGCTGCTCCGACAATTACAGGTCAGGATGCACTCATAACGAATGAAGATCAAAAGATCACAATCACATTAGCCAATCTGCGAGTCTCGGATACGGATAATACTTATCCGGATGACTTCAAGTTGAATATACCTCAAGGAAGTGGAGCATATTATTCCGCATTGGGAAATACAATAACGCCAGACCCAAATTTTAACGGGACACTTGCCGTAAACATTACGGTATCTGATGGCCTCGCCGAGAGCGAGCCATTCCCATTATCCATCGTCGTTACCCCAATAAACGACGCGCCGGTGATCACCGGACAAGAACAAATCACGATTCGTTCGGGCAGGCCGACGTCGTTACAAGTGTCATCATTAATGGTAAACGATCCGGACACCGCCAATACCAGCGGCTTTACAATGCGAATTTTGCCCGGGGCAAACTATACGGCAGATGGAAACATCATTACCCCAACGATCGGCGAGGTTGAATTGACGGTTAGCGTTGTGGTCAATGACGGCGTTGTCGACAGTGCACCTTTTAACCTCACAGTCAAAGTAATACCAGCGGGTTCCCGCCCCCTCATCACGGGGCAGCAATCACTGATGATGAATGAGGATGCTTTTCTTACGATAAAGCTCCAGGACTTGTTTGTAACGGATGACGACGATAACTACCCCAATGGTTTTACCCTGTCAATTCACCCCGGAGATCATTATAGTTTTCAAGGCCGTGCTGTAACACCCACACGCAATTGGTATGGATTGATAAGCGTAAATATTACTGTAAATGATGGTGAAGAGGAAAGCGATCCGTTTCCGTTAAAAATATACGTTATGCCTGTAAACGACGCGCCGACCATTACTGCCATCGAAACGACGCCAATGCCTTATGAACCTGGAAGCGGACCTATGTCCATTACGGCTGAATTCACCGGTGATGATATCGATAATCCTTTTTTGAGCTATGCTGAGATAGGCATTGACAGCACCTTCAATCCTGTACATGACGAACTTGTTTTTGAAAGCACAGATCAGATCAGAGGCGTGTATGATGAGACGAGAGGAATATTATCGCTAATAGGTCAGGCTTCATTAGAAAAATATGATTCCGCGATCCGGACGATTAAATATAATTACGTGCTTACGCTTGACGAAGAGGGAAATCAAACCGAGGTGCTGCCTGGTAAGAAAATGATCTACATTATATTGAGCGATGGTCTGTTGGAAAGTGATCCGAAAGAACGCAATATATCGATTGAAACTCCGGTTGAACTCGACATACCAAACACCTTTACGCCGAACGGGGACAAAGCCAACGATACGTGGCGTGTACGACCTGTTGCCGATGCTAACCGGTTCAATAAAGCCTTGATAAAAGTATACAATAAAAAAGGGTTACTCCTTTATGAATCGAAGGGATTTGAAAAAAGTTGGGACGGCTTTTTCAATGGTGAAATATTACCGGTTGATACTTATTATTACACCATAGACCTCAACCTGTCTTACGCCAAAAAGACGTATAAGGGTACCGTTATGATATTAAGGTAGATCTCGTCCAAAAAATCGTGTCAACATGGGGTCATTTTGTGGATTTTCTGTAGATTTTGTTCCACGGCAAATTTTTTCTACAGTCATTAACAATTTGACATTGAGATTATTATAGCCATCGTTTTAATGGCATACTTTTGTGTGCAAATTTCATATCGATGTCTCCTGTGGTATGAAATCTCCCCTCCTCTTCATTGGCGCTATTATCATCTTAACCACTTCCACAAATTCGTTTGGACAGCTTAATTTTTTCCGGCCTGAAATTGTTGGCCAAAAACCATCTCCCATGACCACGATTGTAAATCAGCCCATTACAATTGAGCTCACAAATCTTATCGTTGAGGACGGCGATGCATGGCAGGACTATCCAAATGGTTACACGTTACAAGTTCGAGACGATCGGAACTATAGTGTAAATGGTAGCACAGTAACACCCGATCGTGATTTTATAGGGACATTGGAAGTACGAGTGCGGGTGAATGACGGCGCTCAGTACAGTCGAAATTTTGACCTTATCATCGAGGTACAGGAATTCAATGCCACACCAGAAATTACAGGGCAAGAACAATTACGTACAAATGAGGAGAACGCCATTGTTCTAAAAATGTCTGATATCCGTGTTAACGATCCCGATGATGAATACCCCCGCGAATTTAGTCTCACAATTAACCCTGGGCCCAATTATTCCATCAATGGCTTAACGATTACGCCTGCAAAAGATTTTACAGGAGTTCTTTCCATCCCTGTTGTAGTAAATGATGGACGAAACAACAGTCAACCCTTCAACCTCCAAATAACGGTGGCTCCTGTTAACGATACACCCATTATCACAGGCCAGGTCGCATTAACCATGCTACAGGGCGCCACAATTCCAATCTTATTGACTCATCTTACCGTAAAGGATCCGGACAATAAATATCCAGACAACTTTTCCCTGAAGATTTATCCAGGCGACCGGTATACCGCCACCGGTAATACTGTGAAACCCGCTGCGGATTTTTTTGGTGTCTTAAGTGTGAATGTTAGCGTTCACGACGGCAATTCCGAAAGTCCCGTGTATACTTTAAAAATTAATGTTACCGAAGTCAAAAATGTCGCTCCAGTAATAACCAACCAGAAGGCAATAACCATCGTTGAGGGCACGTTGTTGTCCATCCTTTTATCCCACCTGACCGTCACAGATCCCGACAGCAAATACCCAGCGGACTTCACGTTAAACGTTTATCCAGGAAACGATTATAGCATCGAATCTAAAACGACGATCAGACCTATTCCCAGTTTCAAAAAAGGAAGACTTTTCGTAAAGATCACCGTTAGTGACGGCAAGGCGGAAAGCGCGCCTTACCAATTAAAAGTTGACGTGACCCCGCTCGAGGTGACGCCGAAAATTACCGGGCAAAAAGAATTAACGATGTCGGAAGATAGCACATTGCCTATCAACCTTACTGACCTTCAGGTTTCAGATGCCGACAATGCCGGCTACCCCAAAGGATTTTCGCTAATCGTCCTGCCGCCTGGGAAGACCGACAAGTACACCGTGTCTGGCGCTACTATTAGACCGGCGTTAAATGTAAATGATTTTATCGAAGTTGGCATCAAAGTTAGTGATGGCAAAAATATTAGCGAGGAGTTCAAACTCTCAATCTTAATAACGCCTGTCAATGATGCTCCTGAAATCATAACCATTGACACTACCATGTTAAAATATGAGCCGGGTGCGGATCCCGTTAGCATTTTTGACACGTTGGACCTGCGAGACGTTGATAGCGATTACCTAAGTATGGCGGAGATAGGGTTTCGGTTACCGCATTACAGTGCCGACAACGATCGATTGGTAATGACGAGTGATTCAACAAAAATTAAGGCAATTTATGATCAGGAGGGTATTTTATTTTTGGTGGGTAACGCACCTCTTGAGGAATACAAAACGGCCATTCGCTCCATAAAATATGGATATCAACTGGTCGCGGATGAAAATGGAAATTATCCAGAACTTTCCACCGGCGACCGGATTCTTTATGTCAATGTAAACGATGGCCAGCTGCTGAGCCAGACCTTTGAAAGAAAGATTACTATCGAGACTGATGTTATCCTTGACATCCCCAACGCATTTACACCGAATGGAGACAAGGCCAATGACATCTGGCGTGTTCGCGCTACTAATACTAACAAACTCAACAATGCAGTTCTTAGGGTATACAACAAAAGAGGGTTGCTTTTATATGAATCAAGCGGGGTGAAAATGGAATGGGATGGCGTTTCCGCCGGGCAGGTATTACCCGTTGATACTTACTATTATACGATTGATCTTAACCTCGCCTATATCAGAAAGACCTACAAAGGAATCGTGACTATTTTACGCTGACTTGCTTGTCAGCCAGATCATAAATTTTGAACTCATTATTTAACTGCTAAGCTCGGCATCTAACGAATTGCCAACATAATTTTTTTCGTGTTGCGGCAGGTTCATGGTTCTTTCTTTGGTATGTGCATTTGTTTGGGCTGTCTCCTCAATCTCCTTCGCTACAAACCCATGCTCGACGATTTTTAGAAGATTGTCATAAGGGCCCTTCGAGGAAATGAGCTTAACAAATACGGGAGCCGTCTCGATGGCAACAAACAATAAAATGATAAACCAATGCGCCCACGTCACCGCATCGCTATTTGTTGTTATTCGACTTAATGCCTCCATCCTTGCTGCCATTCCATTGATTTTCGATTTTTCCAATGCATTGAGCTGTGCAGCCATGCTTAAATCGATTTTGGCAATGGTGCTTTCAAGTGCTTCAATACGTTTCTGATTGGCCATTGCAAGTTGAAGAAGCTCTTGCTCAGCGGCATCAGCATTAGCTTTTTTAACCTTGTAGATCGGTCCAAGGTTTCGTCGTCGGCTTCCGCCTGTACCATCGGCTTCCTCCTGTGCAATTCGAACCAATTCGTCTCGTTTTTGCGTCTTAATTAAAATTTCTGTTTTTAAAGCCTGAACGGCAGATTTGAGGCTGTCGAGCGATGGTTCGAATCGTGACCTGAGCTCTTGCTCCTGACGCGCGTATGCCTCCTGTTCCATTACAATCAATTCGGGCTGAATCTCCTTGTCAAAAACTTTGAGCTCAAGCGGCTTGGCGATCACTATGGAAATGATCACGGCAAGCAAGATCCGGGGAATTGCGAGCGTAAGCTCCCGATCAAATTTCCCCTCCTTTCGCATGCTTGACACGATGTACCGGTCAAGGTTGAAAATCATCAAACCCCAGACTAATCCAAAAACAACAGACGCAAGTATGGAATCAAAAACTGTATAGAGGGCATATGCTCCTGATAGTGCTGCAAACAGTCCAGTAAAGAAAATTGTAGCCCCAATCCCTACATATTTGCTGGATTCGGTTGGACACTTTTTCAACAGCTCCATATCCGCACCGGAGCAGTGCCAAAAGAACATAGTTATTTTTTGCATGAAAGCTTAAACGCAGGATTGGTTTCAATATTGCCCTTGACAAATGCTGCCACGATCTTTGTGCCAACCATTTAAACCTGCTTTTTCCGATGCAATAAGCTTGCTATCCCGTTGAGCTGTGCAATATTGAACATAAACGTCCGTCCACGATATGCCCTAAGGCCCTGTGCGTCCTCATTGCTTACCTGCTCCTCATGTTCTTTCTTGACAACACATCGACCTCGCGATTAAGCCTTGACTCCGGATCTGAAAGCTTTTGGTGCGATTTGATTTTTACAAAATGAATGTTCGGTAAGCTCATAAACTCTACCAACTCCTTTACAAGGTCTGTGTTTCGGACTGGTTTGGATTTTTTAGTAAGGTAGTTGGCCGACACGAGTCCCTGCTTTCTTTTCAAAAGATCAACTACATATTGGCTGTCAGAATAAATGGAAATCTCCTCTTGAATCATTCCTTTTCGCGCTAAATGTTTCAACGATTCGAGCACAGCTGTTAATTCCATTCGCTGATGGGTCGTTTTCAACGTTGTTCCTTCCAGGACGACTTTCTCATCGCCAATTATTATTATGGAAGCCCAGCCACCGGTCTTCAATTGCGCATGGCAACTGCCATCCGTGAAAATGGTGATTGATTGTTTGGATGAATTATAGAAACTTACCGACATTTAAGATAGGATAGGATAAAATCGTTCGCATTCGTTGGGAGGAAAAAACAATCTCCAATAGTCACGTGTTACAGTATACAAATAACATTTGAGGTAAAGATATTTAATTACTTTTGGGGTTCTATGGCGCGCTTTTACCGGTGGATTTTAGTTTCTATTTGCCTCTTATTTTCCTTTGTTGTTCATAGCGAGCCACCTACCATCTCAGCTATTGCCCCTCAGTCAACGCCAGAAAACACGCCAACGTCGCCGATTCTATTTACAATCGGAGATGCAGAGACTCAGCCCAGCGCTTTGACGCTTTCGGCTACGTCGTCAAATGCTACATTGGTTTCGGATGGCGATATTGTATTTAGTGGCACTGACGCTGATCGTAGCGTAGTAATCACGCCTACGCCTGGCGAAAGTGGCACGACCACCATTACCATTACCGTCAGCGACGGTACGGATAATACTTCTGTAAACTTTGTATTGACGGTCGAAGCTAACATTCCGCCAACGATAACTTCAATCGCAGACCAGTCAACAAATGAAAATACACCTACATCACCCATTGCTTTTACCATTGGTGATGCAGAAACGCAGCCCAGCAGCCTGACGCTTTCAGCTACGTCGTCAAATACTACATTGGTTCCGGATGGCAACATCGTTTTTGGGGGAAGTGGTAGTGGTCGTAACGTGGTGATCACGCCTGCCACAGGCGAATTCGGGACGACAACCATTACAATTACCGTCGGCGATGGAACTGATAATTCTTCTGAAAACTTTGTGTTGACGGTCAACAATAATATTCCGCCAACAATAACTTCGATCGCAGACCAGTCAACAAATGAAAATACACCAACATCACCCATCGCTTTTACTATTGGCGATGCGGAAACCCAACCCAGCGGCCTGACGCTTTCGGCTACGTCGTCAAATACTACATTGGTTCCGGATGCCAACATTGTCCTTGGGGGAAGTGGCAGTGGTCGTAACGTGGTGATCACACCTACGGGTGACGAAAGTGGTACGGCCACCATTACCATTACCGTCAGCGATGGTACGGATAATACTTCTGTAAACTTTGTATTGACCGTGAACGCTCCACCGACGATATCTGCAATCGGCGGCCAATCGACAAATGAAAATACGCCTACCTCACCCATCGGTTTTACAATTGGTGATGCAGAAACACAACCCAGTGGGTTAACAGTTTCGGGTACTTCGTCAAACACAACGCTGGTTCCAGACGCCAATATCATCTTTGGTGGCGGAAACGGCGCGAACCGAAACTTGGTCATCACACCTGCTTCAGGTGGAAGCGGTACGTCTACCATCACCGTCACCGTCAGCGATGGAGCACTGACAACGTCTACGAATTTTGTGTTGACGGTTAATCCAAATACGCCTCCAACGATTACCGCTATTGGGCCTCAGTCGACAAATCAAGATACTCCTACAGCACCAATTGGTATTACAGTTGGGGATGTCCAAACTTCACCAAATGCATTGACCCTATCTGCTACCTCTTCCGACCCAATCCTGGTCCCGGTTGCCAATATCGTCTTTGGCGGAAGCGGAGCAGGACGTAATGCTGTCATCACACCGGCTGCAGGTGGAAGTGGTACTTCTACGATCACAGTCACCGTCAGCGATGGAACACTTACGACGTCTACCAATTTTGTGTTAACCGTAAATGCAGCTAATACTCCTCCGACAATTTCTGCCATCGGGCCTCAGTCAACAAATCAAGATACTCCTACTGCACCAATTGCTTTTACAGTTGGCGACGCTGAAACTTCACCGAACGCATTGACCCTATCAGCCACCTCGTCCAACGCAACGCTGGTCCCGGTTGCCAATATCGTCTTTGGCGGAAGCGGAGCAGGACGTAATGCTGTCATCACACCGGCTGCAGGTGGAAGCGGTACTTCTACGATCACAATCACAGTCAGCGATGGAACACTTACTACGTCCACCAATTTTGTGTTAACCGTAAATGCAGCTAATACTCCTCCAACCATTATCAGCAATCGGTCCGCAGTCAACAAATCAAGATACTCCTACTGCACCAATTGCTTTTACAGTTGGCGACGCTGAAACTTCACCGAACGCATTGACCCTATCAGCGACCTCGTCCAACGCAACGCTGGTCCCGGTTGCCAATATCGTTTTTGGCGGAAGCGGAGCAGGACGTAATGCTGTCATCACACCGGCTGCAGGTGGAAGCGGTACTTCTACGATCACAATCACTGTCAGCGATGGAACACTTACGACGTCCACCAATTTTGTGTTAACCGTAAATCCAGCTAATACTCCTCCAACAATTTCTGCTATCGGACCTCAGTCAACAAATCAAGATACTCCTACTGCACCAATTGCTTTTACAGTTGGCGACGCTGAAACTTCACCGAACGCATTGACCCTATCAGCGACCTCGTCCAACGCAACGCTGGTCCCGGTTGCCAATATCGTTTTTGGCGGAAGCGGAGCAGGACGTAATGCTGTCATCACACCGGCTGCAGGTGGAAGCGGTACTTCTACGATCACAGTCACCGTCAGCGATGGAGCACTCACGGCTTCTACCAATTTTGTGTTAACCGTAAATGCGGCTAATACTCCTCCGACCATTTCTGCCATCGGGCCTCAGTCAACAAATCAAGATACTCCTACTGCACCAATTGCTTTTACTGTTGGCGACGCTGAAACTCCACTTGCACAGCATTAACGCTAGCCGGTACCTCGTCAAACACAACGCTGGTTCCAAATGCTAACATCACCTTTGGCGGAAGTGGAGCTAGGACGTAACGCTGTCATCACACCTGCTGCAGGTGGAAGTGGTACGTCTACCATCACCGTCACCGTCAGCGATGGAGCACTCACAACGTCTACGAATTTTGTGTTGACAGTTAACCCAAATACGCCACCAACCATTACTGCTATCGGACCTCAGTCGACAAATGAGGATACACCCACCGGTCCAATTGCTTTTACAGTTGGGGATGCCCAAACTTCACCAAATGCATTGACCCTATCTGCCACCTCTTCCGACGCAACGCTGGTTCCGGTTGCCAATATCGTCTTTGGCGGAAGCGGAGCAGGACGTAATGCAGTCATCACACCGGCTGCAGGTGGAAGCGGTACTTCTACGATCACAATCACCGTCAGCGATGGAGCACTGACGGCGTCTACGAATTTTGTATTAACCGTAAATGCGGCTAATACCCCTCCGACCATTTCTGCCATCGGGCCGCAGTCAACAAATCAAGATACTCCGACCAGCACCAATTGCTTTTACAGTTGGCGATGCTGAAACTTCACCGAATGCATTGACGCTATCAGCGACCTCGTCGAACGCAACGCTGGTCCCGGTTGCCAATATCGTTTTTGGCGGAAGCGGAGCTGGACGTAACGCTGTCATCACACCTGCTGCAGGTGGAAGTGGTACGTCTACCATCACAGTCACTGTCAGCGATGGAGCACTGACAACGTCTACGAATTTTGTGTTAACAGTTAACCCAAATACGCCTCCAACCATTACTGCTATTGGACCTCAGTCGACAAATGAGGATACACCCACCGCACCAATTGCTTTTACAGTTGGGGATGCCCAAACTTCACCAAATGCATTGACCCTATCTGCCACCTCGTCCGACGCAACGCTGGTCCCGGTTGCCAATATCGTTTTTGGCGGAAGCGGAGCAGGACGTAATGCTGTCATCACACCGGCTGCAGGTGGAAGTGGTACTTCTACGATCACAATCACAGTCAGTGATGGAGCACTCACGGCTTCTACTAATTTTGTTTTAACCGTCAATGCGGCTAATACCCCTCCGACCATTTCTGCCATCGGGCCTCAGTCAACAAATCAAGATACTCCCACCGCACCAATTGCTTTTACTGTTGGCGACGCTGAAACTCCACCTTGCCAGCTTAACGCTAGCCGGTACCTCGTCAAACACAACGCTGGTTCCAAATGCTAACATCACCTTTGGCGGAAGTGGAGCAGCCGTAACGTTGTGGTCACACCTGCTGCAGGTGGAAGTGGTACGTCTACCATCACCGTCACCGTCAGCGATGGAGCACTCACAACGTCTACGAATTTTGTGTTGACAGTTAACCCAAATACGCCACCAACCATTACTGCTATCGGACCTCAGTCGACAAATGAGGATACACCCACCGGTCCAATTGCTTTTACAGTTGGGGATGCCCAAACTTCACCAAATGCATTGACCCTATCAGCGACCTCTTCCGACGCAACGCTGGTCCCGGTTGCCAATATCGTCTTTGGCGGAAGCGGAGCAGGACGTAATGCAGTCATCACACCGGCTGCAGGTGGAAGTGGTACTTCTACGATCACAATCACAGTCAGCGATGGAGCACTCACGGCTTCTACGAATTTTGTTTTAACCGTCAATGCGGCTAATACCCCTCCGACCATTTCTGCCATCGGGCCTCAGTCAACAAATGAAAATACGCCTACAGTCACCAATTGCTTTTACGATCGGCGACGCAGAAACTCCACCCAATGGGTTAACGCTTTCAGGAACCTCGTCAAATACTACGCTGGTTCCAAATGCGAATATCACCTTTGGCGGTGGTAATGGTTCTAACCGGAACGTGGTCCTCACGCCAGCGCCTGGCCTAAGCGGCACCTCTACCATCACTGTCACCGTCAGCGATGGAACGCTTACTGCCTCCACCAATTTCGTGTTAACCGTAAATCCTAATACTCCTCCAACCATTTCGCCATCGGGCCTCAGTCAACAAATGAAAATACGCCTACAGGCCAATTGCTTTTACTGTCGGCGATGCAGAAATCACCAGCTTAGCGCGGTTCTCATCAGCTGGTTACGCAAAACCGTAAGTGGTCAACACTGTCTCACGCCTGTGCGGTAAGCGGTACCTCTACGATCACAGTCACCGTCAGCGATGGAGCGCTCACAGCGTCTACGAATTTTGTGTTAACGGTTAATCCAAATACGCCACCAACCATTACCGCTATCGGGCCTCAGTCGACAAATGAAAATACGCCTACCGCTGCAATTGCTTTTACAGTCGGCGATGCAGAAACTCCACCACAGGGGCATTAACACTTTCTGGTACCTCCTCGAACACAGTGCTGGTTCCGAATGCTAATATCGCTTTTGGTGGAATGGCGCTAATCGCAATGTAGTCATCACACCGGCTGCTGGACAAGCGGTACGACTACCATCACTGTGACAGTCAGCGATGGAACGCTTACTGCTTCCACCAATTTTGTGTTAACCGTTAATGCGGCTAACACTCCTCCAACCATTTCGGCCATTGGACCTCAGTCAACAATCGAAAATACACCCACAGCATCAATTGCTTTCACCATCGGAGATCCTGAAACAGCACCAAGCGCTCTAACGCTTTCAGGTACATCCTCAAACACAACGCTCGTTCCAATGCCAATATCGTCTTTGGGGGAAATGACGCTACCCGGAATGTGGTCATCACGCCTGATGCCGGGGCAAGCGGCACTACTACCACTACCCTCACCGTTAGCGATGGTGTGCTCTACTGCCTCCACAAATTTCGTCTTAACGGTAATCCCAGACGCACCACCAACGATTACAGCCATTGGCCCTCAGTCGACAAATCAAGATACGCCTACCTGCCAATTGCATTTACAATTGGTGATGCTGAAACTTCACCTAATGCATTAACGGTCTCCGCCACTTCGTCCAATGTTACGTTGGTTCCGAATGCCAACATCGTCTTTGGTGGAAGCGGACGCTGACCGTAACGTAGTCATCACACCTGCCGCAGGTGGAAGCGGTACGTCTACGATCACAATTACTGTCAGCGATGGAACGCTTACGGCTTCCACCAATTTTGTGTTAACCGTAAATGCGGCTAATACTCCTCCGACCATTACGGCCATCGGGCCTCAGTCAACAAATGAAAATACTCCTACATCACCAATTGCATTTACCATCGGCGACGCAGAAACTCCACCAGGCACTTTAACGCTTGCAGGTAGTTCATCAAATACAACGCTGGTTCCAGACGCAAACATCGCCTTTGGTGGAAGCGGTGCAAACCGCACTGTAGCTATCACGCCTGTTGCAGGTGGCAAGCGGTACCTCTACCATCACAGTCACTGTCAGCGATGGAACGCTTACAGCGTCTACCAATTTTGTGTTAACGGTGAATCCTAATACACCACCAACCATTACAGCCATTGGCCCTCAGTCGACAAATCAGGACACGCCTACCGGTGCAATAGCATTTACAGTTGGGGATGCCGAAACTTCACCGAACGCATTGACCCTATCAGCCACCTCGTCCGACGCAACGCTGGTCCCGGTTGCCAATATCGTTTTTGGCGGAAGCGGAGCAGGTCGTAACGCAGTCATCACACCGGCAGCAGGCGGAAGCGGCACTTCTACGATTACAATCACTGTCAGCGATGGAACGCTTACGGCCTCCACCAATTTCGTGTTAACCGTAAATGCGGCTAATACTCCGCCGACCATTACGGCCATTGGGCCGCAGTCAACAAATGAAAATACGCCTACTTCACCAATTGCATTTACCGTCGGCGATGCAGAAACTCCACCTGCCAGCTTAACGCTTGCAGGTAGTTCATCAAATACAACGCTGGTTCCAGACGCAAACATCGCCTTTGGTGGAAGCGGTGCAAACCGCACTGTAGCTATCACGCCTGTTGCAGGTGCAAGCGGTACCTCTACCATCACAGTCACTGTCAGCGATGGGACGCTTACAGCGTCTACCAATTTTGTGTTAACAGTGAATCCTAATACACCACCAACCATTACAGCCATTGGGCCTCAGTCGACAAATCAGGACACGCCTACCGGTGCAATTGCTTTTACAGTTGGGGATGCCCAAACTTCACCAAACGCATTGACACTATCAGCCACCTCCTCGGACGCAGCGTTGGTCCCGGTTGCCAATATCGCCTTTGGCGGAAGCGGAGCGGGTCGCAATGCAGTGATCACGCCGGCGGCTGGCCTAAGCGGTACATCTACTATTACAATCACCGTCAGCGATGGAACGCTTACGGCCTCCACTAATTTCGTGTTAACCGTAAATGCGGTGAATACGCCTCCGACCATTACGGCCATTGGCCCTCAGTCAACGAATGAAGGTACACCTACTTCACCAATTGCATTTACCATCGGCGATGCAGAAACGCCACTTGGCACTTTAACACTTGCAGGTAGTTCATCAAATACAACGCTGGTTCCAGACGCAAACATCGCCTTTGGTGGAAGCGGTGCAAACCGAACTGTAACCATCACGCCTGTTGCAGCTGCAAGCGGCACGTCTACCATCACCGTCACTGTCAGCGACGGAAGCGCTGACAACGTCTACAAATTTTGTGCTGACGGTTAATCCAAATACGCCACCAACCATTACTGCCATTGGACCGCAGTCGACAAATGAGGACACGCCAACCGGTGCAATAGCATTTACAATTGGGGATGCTGAAACTTCACCGAACGCATTGACGCTATCAGCCACCTCGTCGAACGCAGTGCTTATCCCGGTTGCCAATATCGCCTTTGGCGGAAGCGGAGCAGGTCGCAATGCAATCATCACCCCAGCAGCTGGACAGAGCGGTACCTCAACCATTACAATCACCGTCAGCGATGGAACCCTTACCGTCTCCACTAATTTTGTGTTAACCGTGAATCCGGGTAATACTCCTCCAACCATTACCGCTATTGGACCTCAGTCAACGGCTGAAAATACGCCTACTTCTCCAATCGTTTTTACAATCGTCGATGCTGAAACTCAACCGAGTGGGTTGACACTTTCAGGTACTTCTTCAAACACTGCGCTAATTCCAAATGCGAATATCTCCTTCGGTGGGAATGGGTCTAACCGGACCGTGGTCCTGACGCCGACAGCTAGCTCAAACGGCACTTCTACTATTACAATCACCGTGAGCGACGGAACGCTTACCGCTTCCACGAATTTTGTTTTAACGGTTAACGCCAATACTCCTCCAACAATTACCGCTATTGGACCGCAGTCGACAAATGAAAGCACGCCGACTTCCGCAATAACCTTTACGATCGGTGACACAGAAACTCAGCCCGTTGGCTTAACGGTTACAGGCACTTCCTCAAATACAACCCTGGTTCCAAACGCAAACATCGCCTTCGGTGGTGGAAATGGTGCTAGCCGCAACGTTGTCCTCACGCCATCGTTTGGTCAGTCAGGTACTACTGACATCACCGTGACAGTAAGTGATGGAGCCCTCGATGCTTCAGTCACATTTGTATTAACGGTCAATGCCGTAAACGATCCTCCAACCATTAGTGCTATCGGGCCCCAGAGCACGCTCGAAAATATACCGACAGCCGCGATTGCTTTCACCATCGGAGATCCCGAAACGCCAGCGGGCAGCCTGACGCTTTCAGGAACGTCTTCAGACGCGACGCTTGTGGCCGATGCTAACATCGTGTTTGGGGGAACTGACGCTAACCGTAACGTGGTCATTACACCTAATACCGGACAGACCGGTACTACTACCGCTACCCTTACCGTTAGCGATGGTGTACTCTATGCCTCTACAAATTTCGTCCTAACGGTAGTTCCAGACGCACCGCCCACGATAACTGCAATTGGCGCTCAGTCGACAAATCAAGATACCCCTACTTCACCGATCGCATTCACGATTGGTGATCCTGAGTCTCTCCCCAGTGCATTAATGGTCTCAGCCACTTCGTCAAACCCTGCATTGGTCCCTGATGTCAATATTGTCTTTAGTGGAACAGACGCTGACCGTACTCTGGTGATCACCCCTGCCGCTGGAGCAAGTGGGACGACCACCATTACCATCACGGTGGACGACGGAACTGAAAATGTTTCCATCAACTTTGTTCTAACTGTAAATGCGGCTAATACTGCGCCGACCATTTCTGCCATCGGCCCTCAGTCAACAAATGAAAATACACCCACTTCCGCAATTGCGTTTACCGTCGGTGATGCTGAAACTCCACCAGGAAGCTTAACGCTTGCAGGCAGCTCATCAAACCCAGCGTTGGTTCCAGACGCAAACATCGCCTTTGGTGGAAGCGGTGCTAATCGAACTGTAGTCATCACACCTGCTACAATTGGAAGTGGTACTTCTACCATCACAGTCACTGTCAGCGATGGAACGCTGACAGCGTCTACCAATTTTGTGTTAACAGTGAATCCTAATACACCACCAACGATTACGGCTATCGGGCCTCAGTCGACGAATCAAGATACGCCCACCGGTGCAATAGCATTTACAGTTGGAGACGCTGAAACTTCGCCGAACGCATTGACACTATCGGCAACTTCGTCGGACGCAACATTGATCCCGGTTGCCAATATCGCCTTTGGCGGAAGCGGAGCCGGCCGTACTGCAGTGATCACGCCAGCGGCCGGCCTAAGCGGTTCGTCCACTATTACAATCATCGTGAGCGATGGAACCCTTACTGCCTCCAGTAATTTTGTGTTAACCGTCAATCCGGGTAATACTCCTCCGACCATTACCGCCATTGGCCCTCAATCAACGCCTGAAGGTACCCCTACTTCACCAATTGCATTTACCATCGGCGATGCAGAAACGCCACTTGGCACTTTAACACTTGCGGGTAGTTCATCAAATACAACGCTGGTTCCAGACGCAAACATCGCCTTTGGTGGAAGCGGCGCAAACCGCACCGTAACCATCACGCCTGTTGCAGGTGCAAGCGGTGCCTCTACCATCACAGTTACTGTGAGCGATGGAGCACTTACAGCGTCTATTAATTTCCTGTTAACGGTGAATCCTAATACACCACCAACCATTACAGCCATTGGGCCTCAGTCGACAAATGAGGATACGCCCACCGGTGCAATAGCATTTACCGTTGGGGATATCGAAACTTCACCGAACGCACTGACGGTATCAGCCACCTCGTCGGACGCAACACTGATCCCGGTTGCCAATATCGTCTTTGGCGGAAGCGGAGCCGGCCGTACGGCAGTGATCACGCCTGCGGCCGGTCTAAGCGGCACCTCAACCATTACAATCACCGTCAGCGATGGAACGCTTACGGCCTCAACGAATTTTGTATTAACCGTAAATGCTGTTAACAGTCCGCCGACCATTACTAATATCAATGACCAAACAACACCCGAAAATACGCCGACAGGTGCCATAGCGTTTACAATAGCGGATCCCGATAATCCAGTTGCGACCTTAACGGTTACAGGTACTTCCAGCAATGCGCCGTTGGTTCCCGACGCTAACATAGTTTTTGGCGGAAGCGGGGCTAATCGAACCGTTATCATTACACCAGTTGCCGGCCAGAGCGGGACAGCGACCATCACGATCACTGTAAGCGATGGAACTGCCACTGGTACCACAACTTTTCAACTTAATGTAAACGATGTCAATAATCCTCCGACCATCTCAGCCATTACGGATCAAACGACTACCGAAAATACGCCTACAGGTGCCATACCATTTACAGTCGGCGATGCGGAAACGGCTGCTGGCAGCCTTACGCTTACAGCTACTTCCAGTAACACATCGCTGATTCCCATTGCCAACATTTCGTTTGGTGGAAGTGGGGCCAATAGGACCGTAACGATTAATCCAGGAGCAAGTCTAAGTGGTAGCGCCACCGTTACAATAACCGTGAGTGACGGAACCTCCACAGTTTCCACAACATTTAATGTAAACATCACGCCTGTTAACGATGCGCCTACTGTTACACCGATAGCCAATCAAACCACTACGGAGAACACGCCAACCGGGGCAATTTCTTTTAATATTGGTGACGCAGAAACGCCTGCCGCTAATCTGATAGTCACGGGGACATCCAGCGTGACAACATTGGTTCCCAATGGCAACATAGTTTTTGCGGGGTCTGGTTCGGATCGAACCGTAACGCTGACTCCAGCTCCTGGTGAAAGTGGGTCGACCACGATCACAATCAATGTCGGCGACGGCACGGTCGTGACTTCTATCACTTTTACTTTGGCGGTCGGTGCTGTCAATGATGCGCCGACCATTACAGCAATAACGAACCAAACCACGACTGAAGATGTTGCAACCCCTGCCCTACCGTTCACAATCGGTGACGCTGAAACCGCTGCGACGTCGTTGACGGTTACCGCCAGTTCCAGCGACAAAACGTTGGTCCCTGATGCAAACGTGGTTGTGTCTGGCAGTGACATCAGCCGAAGCGTAACTGTGACTCCGGCATCGAATCAAACCGGAACAACGACCATTACCCTCACCGTCAGCGATGGAGCTCAGAGTACTTCTACGACCTTTGTCGTCACGGTCACCGGGGACAACGATCCTCCAACCATAGCTGCTATTAGTGATCAGACCACCGCCGAAAGCACGGCGACTCCTGCCATTAGCTTTAAGGTTAATGATCTTGATAATGCGCCGGCATCGTTGACCGTGACACCGACGTCGAGCAATCTTCCCCTCGTACCGGTTGCAAATATTATCGTGGGAGGATCGGGAGAGGATCGGACGGTGACAATCACGCCTGTCACCGGAGCAAGTGGCACCGCAACGATTACCCTCACTGTAAGCGATGGCGTCGCGTCGGGCTCGACCGCTTTTCAGTTGACAGTTACGTCTGTTAACGATGCTCCGACTATCACCGCGATATCCGCACAAACCACGGCAGAAGATGTTCCTACTGGCTCAATATCGTTCACCATAGCCGACGCGGAAACGGCAGCTAGCGCGCTCACGGTTACAGCCAGCTCCAATAACAAGACCCTAGTGCCTGACGCAAATATTATCCCTTTAGGCAATAGCAATACCCGCACCGTGCGAATAACACCCGCGCCAGACAAAAATGGCGTAGCAACCATTACCCTTACTGTTTCGGACGGGACGGCAAGTGCACAAGTAGCCTTTACGTTAACGGTGACGCCTGTAAACGATGCCCCCACCATTACTGGACAGGACCCTCTTGTCAACACTGGAAGATACTCCAATCACACTTGTCCCCGGTAATTTTGACATTTCAGATCCGGACAATGTCCGCGACTGACTATAGTTTACTCGTTTTGAACTGTCTTAATTGTACATTTTCGCCAAATACAACTATAATAACACCATCAAAGGATTTTGATGGTGAAATGCTTCGTGAACGTTAAGGTATCCGACGGGAAACTACTCAGTAGGGAATATGTCGCAAGGATAACCGTATCAGATGTGAACATCGCACCCGTTATTATCGAGCAAAGGCCTGATCCGTTAAAAGTTGTTCCGGTCAAACAGTACAGCTTGTTGACGGCACAAATATTTTCGTTGAGGATGTTGATCGAAAGCCGGGGGACATAATAACCCTCCTCGTTTCGGAGGGTGCAAATTACACGATATCAGGCACCAATCTCAATATAATCTCGCCTTTCGCCAATTACGTAGGGCCATTAGAAGTCGTCATCAGGGCAAGTGATGGAAAATCTTCGAGTGAGCCTTTTACGGTCGACATTGATGTCGTCTTACCGAGTGCTACGCCCCTCATCACGGCCCAGAGTCTGTTAATAATCCAAGAAGACAATACGCTTCCTTTGGAATATTCAGAACCTAATCGTAAGCGATACCGACGATCCTTATCCGACCGGATTTACCATGACGATTCTACCAGGTGAAAATTATTCTGTCGACAATCTCGTGATAACGCCGTCCTTGAACTACTTTGGTTTTCTCGACGTTGCAGTAACCGTGAACGATGGAGAAAAAACCAGCGACATTTTCCCGCTGCGCATTTACGTTACTCCAATAAACGATGCTCCAGAAGTTACAATCTTGGAGTCCGACCCGATTTCATATGAGCCGGGTACAGGGCCTGTTCCTATAACAGAAGAATTTGAGGCTATGGATGTCGATAACGATTTTTTGCAGCTTGCCGAAATAGGGCTCATCGATTCAAACTACAGTGCGCGTAACGACGAACTCATTTTTGAAAATGTCGACACGTCGCCAATCCGGGGTATATACGATCCTTCGAAAGGTGTTTTATCACTGTTGGGATATGCTACGACTGAAGCGTACATCGCCGCAATACGATCGATAAAATATAATTATCAACTCACCCTGGATAATAACGGTAATCAAACTCCGATTTCCACAGCGCCCAAAAGAGTATACTTCCGAGTAAGTGACGGTCAATTGGCGAGCGACACCGCCCAACGGTCCGCCCAACGGTCCATTGAACTCAGAACATCTGTTGAGTTAAGCATTCCAAATACATTTACACCCAATGGCGATTCGGAAAATAATACATGGGCCGTCCGACCTGTCACCAGCTCCGATCAGTTTGACGATACGATCGTCAGGGTCTACAACAAACGCGGGCTTCTGGTTTATGAAACTGTCGGTTTGGCAAGAAGAAAAGAGCATGGGACGGAACGTTCAAGGGCGAATTGCTCCCGGTAGATACCTACTACTATACCATCGATCTCAAGCTGCCATTCACCAAGAAGACATACAAGGGCGCAGTCATGATCTTACGGTAGGTTCAAAAAAAAGCCACACTTCAAAGATTTACGCCTGATTTTAAGATTTCCCCATCCGTTTATAACCACCCATGATCAAAAACGACGAACATTTGTTCGTATCAGATTAATTTTACACCGACCTTGTTAAATAATTATCGTCTATTAATTTCACGCATAATTAGTATTAACCTCAGTAGAGATGGGTACCAGCTCAATGATAATTGAACGGAAAAATAAAGCTTGTATTCTCTATGAGATTAATACCTTGGAATTGATTTATACCACTGAACCTAGAAAAACGCCTAATGAAAACAGTTCTACGTCCCGCCTTCCTATTATTACTAATTCTATTAATCTCAATTATACCCACTGATCTTTTCGCTGCCGAAACACCACCAATAGATTCCGGCGCTGCTGCCTGGATGCTGACCTCCACAGCTTTAGTGTTGCTCATGATCCCCGGACTCGCCATGTTCTACGGCGGACTTGTTCGAACAAAAAATGTGTTGGGCACCATGATGCACAGCTTTACCGCTATGGGTATCATGACCGTGCTTTGGGTAATCTGCGGGTACAGCATGGCTTTTGGCAGTAACATTCTTTGGGGATGGTTCGGCTGGAATCCCGATTATGTGTTCTTAAACGGTATCGACGAAGTTATCCTCCCGGCCGGGATACCCGAATACGTCTTTTCCATGTTTCAGGCAAAATTTGCCATCATCACTCCGGCCTTAATTGCCGGGGCGTTTGCCGAACGTGTTTCTTACAAAGCTTATTGCTTCTTCATCGCGTTGTGGGGATTGTTGGTTTACAATCCCTTGTGCCACTGGGTTTGGGCATCCGACGGATTCCTGTTTAATCTCGGACCAAAGGGTGCAATAGACTTTGCCGGCGGAACGGTAGTGCATATATCTGCGGGCGTAAGTGGATTGGTAGCTGCAATTTACCTGGGGCCTCGAAAGGCATTTCCTCATTTACCGATGCGACCTAGCAACCTGGTAATGACTTTGATTGGAGCCGGATTGCTTTGGGTGGGTTGGTTTGGCTTTAATGCCGGAAGCAGTATTTCAAGCGGTCTCAGCGCTGCGCAAGCCTTAACGGCCACGCAAGTCGCGGCGGCCGCAGGCGCAATGACATGGGTCATTATTGAAGGATTCCATCAGGGCAAGGCGACTGCGTTAGGTTTCGTCAGCGGTATCCTCGCTGGTTTGGTCGCGATTACGCCGGCCGCTGGTGTCGTACAGCCCGCTGGCGCTTTGGCTATCGGCGCCCTGGCAACCATAATTTGTTACGTCGCCATCATCCTAAAAAATAAATTAGGTTATGATGACACCTTAGATGCTTTCGGTATCCATGGTATCGGTGGAATTGTAGGCGCAATTTTCCTCTCATTTTTTATTCGTGATAGCTGGATGGCGGACGCTGCTTCGATCGCAGGCGGCAGCTGGACTGCCTTCCAACAACTGGGGATCCAGGCGCTTGCTGTGCTCATGGCAATTGCATACTCCGCGTTTGGAACTTTGGTTATTCTTGTGGTATTGAACAAATTCATGAAAATCCGTTCCAATAGCGAAGCTGAAATGAAAGGCCTTGACAACTACTACCACGGCGAAAGAGGCTACGGCATGATAAATCCAAGCTAAGCGCTCCACCATAATTCTATTACTTTCGAAAAAGAACTACCATGAAACTTATCATAGCAATAATTCGGGAAAATCAATTAGACCAGGTTCGCGAGGCGCTTATTGAAGCCGGTATTTCACGGATCACAGTGAGTAATGTGGCCGGACATGGCCGCAGTAAAACAGAAGAAATTTACAGAGGACAGATCGTCGTTCCAAACCTTGTTCCGAATGCCAGATTAGAAATTGCCGTTAACGATGAATTCGTTGACACCACGGTTAACGCCATCCTTAATGCGACTAAGGCGAACGACGGTGGTCTTATCGGGAGTGGTAAAATCTTTATAACACATCTCGAAGAGTGCATCCGTCTGAGAACAGGAGAAAGAGGTTCCGATGCGATATGACGATATCAGTCATCAATGATTTTTATCAGCATGCCTTTGTCGACTTTATCTTCGAGTTTAATTCCGTTTAAGATAGATACTTCCTCCATTCGTTTGTCGCTGGTTCCATAGTTTTTTAAGGCTTGCGCCAGCGTCCCATTTTGCTGGACCGTTTTGATACGAATGTGTTCGGGTTGTTTATTTATTTTTTCCTGGTCAGTCAATGTTTTGAAGCTCTCCATCGATCCTTTAAAAGTGTTCGCATAACTGTCAAAAAGAGACGGCAATGTAACACCGATCATCGCGTAATTATTTTTTCCATTTTGAATTACATATATCAGTGTTCTGATACTCTGTTGTTCGGAAATCTGATCCGCGATCATCGCGATCATAGACTGGCCATTGACATTTCCTTTCTTTGATTCGACGAGCGTAAGCTGATAATTTTTCAGAATTGCCTCGGCTGCTGCTTCCAACGATCCGGCTGGAGCAAGCGTCAGCACCATCATTGCCTTATTATCCGGAGCCGCCATTTGAACTTGCTCAGGCGTGTTCTGTACAGCCCAACCTTTTGGGGTATCAAACTGGAACTTCAGAACCGGATGATAAAAAACATTTTGCTCAATAAAGCCTTGTTTTGGATCTTCCCCATAAACGATTCCGTCGATCATTTTTAAATAGCTATTTCGATTTACCTTAAGGTCTTTTGATTTAACCTTGCGTTTCCAATCATCAGCTAGTTTGGCCACGTCTTCTTCACGATCTGCAGGGTTAGGATGGGTTGAAAGGAAATCAGGCACTTCTTCTCCACCGGACTGTCCTTGAAGTCTGTCCAGGGTTTTAAAAAACCCTGCCATTTCCTGAGCATCATAATTAATTTTAGTAGAATATTCCACGCCGAGTTTATCCGACTGACTTTCTGCATCGCGGCCAAATTTCAAAAACAAAAGTCCGACTCCCGTTTGCGCCAGATCAGCGTATTGAGCAAACTCGGGTGCAAGGATTGCGCCTGCGGTCAATCCAATTTGTGCCGCCATCGCATTGCTATACTGTTTTGCAGAATGTCGCGCGGTAATATGGCCGATTTCGTGACCCAGCACGCCTGCAAACTCTGCTTCATTGTTGAAGTGAGCCATGATCCCGCGTGTGAAGTAGACGTATCCGCCGGGAACCGCAAAGGCGTTTACCACTGGCGAATCGACAATTTTGAATTCATATTTCAAATTTTTCCGATGGGAAATTGCCGCCATTTGTTGGCCCTTCTCTTCAATAAATTTTTGAAGGTTTTTATCATCATAAAGACCGAAAAATTTTACGATATCCGGATCCGACTCTTTCCCCATGGCAACCTCCTGGCTCTCCGTCATCAACATTAAGTCACGCTTGCCAGTGACTGGATTTTTCGCACAGGAATCGACCAACAACAATATTAAAATAAAGCCAATTGGCTGAATGAACCTTTTCATACTCGTATTTTTTAATAGATCTCATTCGAAGAATGAGTCTTTCAAATAATCAAGCAAAATCAGGCCAGAACGAAAATCTATAATTTAAAAAGGGTGGCGTTGAAATTGCGATAATGTGGTTGGGGAGAAATTACACATTTGTTGTGGAGAAGGGTGCTTACTAAAATTGCCTTTTGCGTCGGATTTTGTCTAACCACGCGTCTATCTCCTTGTTTCTTTGGATTTTCCCAGAAGTGATGTAATCCTGCAACTTCTTATTAATTGTGCCTTTGGAAGTCAGGTGATACGACCCGCATTCTTCACATAAATATACACCGATCGGCCCTTGACCGCGGGTATACTGATAGGTGGCCCAGGCTGAAATCAATGCGTCTTCTGCAATAGATTCCGTGGGATACATTTTTTTATGTGTCGGGCAGGTGCTCAAATCAATCGCTTTTATAAAAATAAGCAGGAATATCTTGAACAAAGTATCAAAATGACTATAGTATTCTAAATTTGCCGCCTAAATCTTATTCACCATGAAATATCCATGCAAGTACGTCCGCCGAAACGCACGTTAACAGCATGGTATTCCCTGTGTCAACTAATAAACAAATATTAACACATGAAACGAGCAGAAATACACACAAAAAAAGGTGTGCTGAAAATCCAATTCTTCGAAGACGACGCCCCGAATACAGTAAAAAATTTTATAAGCCTTGCAGAGAAAGGGTTTTATGATGGATTAATTTTTCACCGTGTTATCCCAAACTTTATGATACAGGGAGGATGTCCCAATGGTATTGGAAATGGTGGCCCCGGATATAAGATCAATTGCGAACTAACAGGCGGAAACCAATACCATGACCGTGGTGTGTTGTCCATGGCTCACGCTGGAAGAAATACAGGTGGGTCTCAGTTTTTTATTTGCCATACCCGGGACACAACAAAACACCTCGACCGAAATCATACGGTTTTCGGAAAAGTCTATGAAGGATTAGATATAATTGATACCATACGCCAAGGTGATGTCATGGAGAAAGTAGTCATCCTTGAAGACGAATAATTCATCAGGGTCATGCTGCAAATCATAATTAGAAGGTTATGATTTGCAGCTTAGAACTCTGTATCTGAAAATTTTAATTCTGGTGAAAACTCTGAGATACAAACTCGAGTACCGTTGGTAGTGCCGTGCGCCAATAGGTCCAGGTATGACCACCGTTGTGAATACGAAATTCGTGGGGAATCTCCTTCTTCCGCATGGCAATGTGAATGAGTGAATTCCCTTCGAACAAGAAATCATCGTCGCCGCAGTCAATATACCATCTCACCGCTTTCTTTTGGTCCTCCGGCATAGCTTCAACCAGTGCAAGCGCACTATGCCTCTTGTAGTACGTCGCTACCTGCTCATCTGTCCCTTGTAAGTTTCTTTGTTCCAGCCACGCTTTTGTGGCCTCTAGTGAAAGTGGCCCTGTGGAAGCGCTTAAAGGGCATGCAGCAGAAAATAATTCCGGATGATGGAGTGCGTACATGAATGATCCTCCGCCTCCCATTGAAAGCCCTGCAACTGCGCGATATCGCTTGTCAGCTTTTATTCTGTAAGTCTTTTCAACAAAAGGCATAAATTCTTCAAAGAAGAAATCCTCATAGCGCCACTCCCCTTTCAAATCGTTAAAATATCCGCGCGTTCCAGTATTGGCATCTGGCATTACGATGATCATCGAAGTCGCCCGTCCCTCTATTATCTCCCGATCTGCAATGTTTAGTACTTCACCAAACTGAACCCATCCGGTCTGGTCGTCACCTCCGCCATGAAGCAGGTAAAGCACAGGATAACTGCGTTGGGACGTTTCATAATCCGGAGGGAGGTATACTGCATACTTCCTGGTGCCTTTCAGTATTTTACTAGGTAAAGATAAATTATCATAGACTTTACCAGTTTGCGCGAATAAAAGAACAGGTGCAAATAGAATAAAGCAAAGAACAAATCTAGTTTTCATTTGTAAGTTGATGGATGGTTTGAACGAAAATCTTAAATAACCCTGAGGGCGACAAATACTGAAGTCATTAATTTGATGAAGGGAACTACGTAGTGATAACAATGTAATCAAATAATGCGCAGCACTTAAAATTGTAGAATTAGTTCCACTTTCTACTTCAGTTTTCGCAGTACAAGACTTGATGAATGGTAAAGGATCGAAGAATTTCTACATGGCATTATTTTTTTATTCAATAATCAAAAAATAGTTATGAGAGCAATTTGGACAGGAGCTATAGGATTTGGGTTGGTTAACATACCGGTAAAATTATATAGTGCAACCCAGCAAAGCGATTTGAACCTAGACATGCTTGACAAAAAAGATCATGCACATATCAAATTTAAACGGGTGAATGAAAACACAGGCAAAGAGATTTCCTGGGGCAACATTGTAAAGGGCTACAAATACCAGGGTGGTTACGTCGTTTTGGGTGATAAAGATTTTGAACAGGCAAGCCCGAAGAAAAGCAAACTAATTGAAATAACTGATTTCATTCTTGAAAAGGAAGTTGATAGCGTTTATTTCGAAACGCCTTATTTCCTGGAGCCTGAAAAATCCGGGACAAAAGCCTATGCCTTGCTACGCGAAGCGTTAAAGAAAAGTGGAAAGGCCGGCATTGGTAGCTTTGTACTGCGAAACAAAGAGCACCTTTGCATCTTAAGACCCTACGAAAATGCCATCGTGCTAAATCGACTGAGGTTTAATGAAGAAGTTCGTGACCCTGGAGAATTAACGCTCCCAAAAGTGAAGCCCAAGCCAACCGAAATGAAAATGGCGCTCAGTCTAATTGATCAACTGACGACAGCCAGGTTCGATATCAAGAAATTCAAAGATACTTACACAGCTGAATTGTTAAAACTTATCAAGGCCAAAGCGAAAGGTAAAAGCATTAAAACTTCACCACTTAAGGTCACACATCGCAAAGCAGACGACCTGATGAGTCAGCTAAAGGCCAGCATTAAAAAAGCATCATAGTATTATGGCTGAAATAAAAAAAACACAAAGGAGTTCAGTCGGGCGTGTCAAGAAGCTCTCAAAAAAAAGAAAAGCGTCTGGCAATAACCAAGAGAAAAAATCGCTAATCGGTAAAAGCGATAAGACGTTAAAGGTCAATGGACATCTACTGAAGCTTACCAACCAAGAAAAAGTATACTGGCCGGAGGAAGGCTATACAAAAGGCGACGTCCTCGAATATTATAATACCATTTCAAAGTTTATCCTTCCCTATCTAAAGGATCGTCCTCAATCGCTCAAGCGGAATCCCAATGGTATTTTGGACAATGGATTTTTTCATAAAGACGCTGGTGATCAGGCACCAGATTGGGTGAAACATGAGAAATTATATTCTGAAAGCACAAAAAAAGACATCAACTACATCGTTTGCAATAACAAGGCAACCCTCCTCTACCTCAACAACCTGGGGTGCATTGAAATTAACCCCTGGAATTCAACGCTCAGCCATCTGGATTATCCTGACTACCTGGTGATCGACATCGATCCATCCGAAAAAAGTACATTTAATGAGGTTATTGAAACTGCTCTGACAATTAAAGACATCTTGGATAAAGCTAACGCGGCGTGCTATTGTAAGACATCAGGCGCGACTGGTCTGCACGTATATGTTCCGCTTCATGCTGCCTATCACTACGAGCAAGTTCGGTCATTTGCTCAAATAGTTGCAAGCTTGGCGCAGGAGCAGCTGCCTGATTCAACAACACTAGAAAGAGCTCTTAACAAGCGGAACGGTCGTATTTACATCGATTATTTGCAAAACAGTCGTGGGCAAACGTTGGCATCTGCTTACAGCCTCAGACCAGTCCCCAAGGCTTCCATTTCAACACCCTTGGCGTGGAAAGAAGTCAAACCTGGATTACACCCTTCACAATTTAACCTTCAAACAATCATTAAGCGGGTTAACAAGACAGGAGACCTATTCAGGGGTGTCCTAAAAGAAAAATTAAATCTCGAGAGGGCATTAAAAAACCTTGGGATGTAAGTTCTGAAACAGCTTAATAGTCTCTCGTGTTTGCAGTAACACAAAATAGTTTGACTTGTTTATCGTCGAAAGCAAAAGTAAGCACGGTTTATTTTTGGTATCGACAAAAATCTTCTTCCATGATGACTGATGTCATGATGAGAATTTAATCTGTCGAGTACCTTTTCGCCATCTTGATTAGGGAGGCATTGTCCGATCAGGTCAGGATGGGTAGAGATAATTATCGTAACAGGTAAAAAACTAATCATCTGGAAATCAGAAACAAAAACTGTGGTTTGGTCAAGGAGGCGATCCTGATTGAGATAGACCTAATAGAATAACTGCTTTAAAAGGCACTAAACTATTTGGTCCAGAAGCGGGGTTTCCCCGCTTTTGTTTTTTTACCCGATATCAGAGCAATTTTGATATCTTTCATTTTGATGACCGGAGTCATTTAAATTGTATTGTTAATGGCAATACCTTGCATAAAATTAAAGCGTTATTTTATTTGTGAGGAGAGAGGTCGTTAGGGCTCTTTTAATAGGATATGAATTTAACTCGTTTCGATAGGCTCGCAATAGGTTTAGTGTTAGTGTTAGGAATTTTCTCCTTGGACTTGACCATTCAAATAGGCGGCTTTCTCTATTTAATTCCGGCGATCTATATCCTTAGATTTTCCAGATCAAGCATGCAAACTTTTGCGTTAGCAATAGCTACATCGTTGTCGATTGGTCTGGGATATTTCCTTTCGGACAATCACGAACCATTCGCCTTAGAGCCCATACTAATGCGCGCTATTTCACTGGCCGTCGTTTGGGTTTGTTTGTATGCTAATGTGCAACTAAAACGACTGTTACAGGAAAAAAAGGAAGACGGCGAGTTGATAAAATCCCTCACGGCACAAAGAGAGCAGGCGATAACCCAACTACAAACTGCAAACGGGGATTTAATGCAGCAGGTCGATAAACGAAAACACGCTGAACAAGAGCTTCTAAAACGAAAAAAACTTCAGGATGCCATGGCCCACAACTTCCCCAATGGGGTCATTTGCGTTCTCAATACCGATATGAAATTTATACTTGCTGATGGCGGGGAAATGGAAGAATTAGGTTTGATCCGAAACAATAAAAAAATTGATAACGTCAGTTTTAATTTATCTTCTGTAGAGGAACTGAAGAATGCTTTTAAGGGGGAACATGTCTCGACAGAGTTCCGGATGAATAATAAGTCCTACACGCTAAACGGTGTACCTATCCCTGATGCGAATAATGTGATTAATGAGGTGTTAGTGGTTATTCGAAATATAACGGATCAAAAAAATCTGGAAAACAATTTAATAAAAGCGCTGGAAAGGGAGAAGGAATTAAACGTGTTGAAGTCGCAGTTTGTCACGATGGCATCTCACAAATTCAGAACTCCGTTAAGCACAATATTGTCTTCTGTTTTTCTTTTGGAAAATTATACTGACGCCGATTACGAGTTGGAGAAGACAGCATTTTTTGATAAGATAAAAAGGTCTGTCCACAACCTCACCGCGTTGTTAAATGATTATTTGTCCCTTGGCAAACTGGAAGAAGGAAAACTAAAAGTAACATACGCGGCCACGGATATCAAAGCATTTTTTGATGAGTTCCTGCAAGAGATAGGCTCGATAAAAAAGGTGAAGCAGAAAATTCATTTTAGCCACGAGGGTATTGACTGCACGGTAATGACAGATAAGTTTCTTCTTAAAAATATTTTAACAAATCTGCTGTCGAATGCAATCGAATATTCACCTCACGATGCTGAAATCCAATTGTCTGCAGAGTTAAAAAAAGATACCTTAAAGATCAAGGTAACAGACCAGGGTATTGGCATCCCTGAAAATGAACAACATCAAATCTTCAAGCGATTCTATCGAGGGCAAAATGCTAACAACGTTGAAGGAACCGGCCTGGGACTCAATATTGCAAAAAAATACATAAGGCTTTTAAAGGGTACAATCGAATTCACCAGCCAACTTAATAAAGGAACTACTTTTATCGCTATTATTCCCGTAATGAATGTAAATGTTTTAGAAAAACAAGCTTAATATAGCGTCCTGAAAGCAATCAAAGATTTCTATGAAATACACCGTACTGTTGATTGAGGACAATCAGGAAATGGCTGAAAATATATGTAGCATCCTAAAACTCGCACATTACAATGTTTTAAGTGCTCCAAATGGAAAAATAGGGGTCGAAATTGCGCAGCAGCAGCACCCTGACCTTATTTTGTGTGACGTCATGATGCCGGAACTTGACGGTTATGGCGTTTTACACATTCTCAACAGCGATCCGGAAACAGCCCATATACCATTCATTTTCTTAACTGCTAAGGCAGATAAGAATGATTTAAGAATGGGAATGAACCTTGGGGCTGATGACTACATAACCAAACCTTTTGAAGGTCATGACCTGCTAAAAGTTGTTGAGATACGCTTGAAGAAAAATGAATCGCTCAAGGCGAATGTTAAGAATGACTTGTACGACGTCAATACTTTTTTCAACAAGGCTCGCGAGCTGAAGGAATTCCAAAAATTATCCGAAAACAGGCCTACCCGCATTTTTAAGAAAAAGGAATTTGTCTTTATGGAAGGGCAAAGCCCGTCTGACCTCTATTTCATCATTAGCGGTGAAGTTAAAACGTACAAGGCTAATTATGATGGAAAGGAGTTGATAACTGGGATTCATTCAGCAGGGGATTTTCTGGGCTATGTACCATTGTTAGAAGAAAAACAGCATAATGAAAGTGCCGAGGTGTTAGACGAATCAGAAATTTCCATCATACCAAAACAGGACTTTCTCACCGTCATCTATTCTAGCAAAGATATCGCGCGAAAATTCATCAAGATGCTTTCCAACAATTTGATGGAAGCCGAGAACCGCCTCTTGGATTTGGCCTATCAATCCGTCCGACAGCGCGTCGCTGGTGCTTTGCTGAAGATCTACAACCAACATAATGTGCCCAATAAAAAGGAAATCATAACGATTGCCAGGAAAGACATTTCAAATATGATTGGTACGGCCACTGAATCCCTCAACAGAACGCTTGCTGATTTCAAAGACGAAGGCCTGATTGAGATCTCAGACGAAGGAATCAAGATCCGTGAAAAAGCCAAGCTTGAGCATTTAGTGATGGTTTTTGCCAATAAGGTGGCCAAAATGCGTTAACAGAATAGTTGATGTAATGTTTTGTTCAATTTTTAAGTTTTTAGCAATCGTTTTCTGCCCTTCCAACTAAAGAAAAATTATTTTTTTTCAGGGATGTCATTTGTTTAAACAAGATTTCGCCTGGGACTGGTCCCATTGTAACAGACTGGTAATCAGGGTAATAATGACCGTCAAATTTGGTGTGACCCTCACCTCGCAACATCATGAGAAAGATTTTCTGAACCGATGATCTTGGTCATCCAAAACCAATGTCAGCAAATATACATTTATGACATGTTTGGCTCTAAAATCTGTTTTTATGGAAGATAAATATTATTCCCGCTTGATTAAGATGATGGTATTTATCCTGGACTTTTACCTGATCTCTTTGGCCTTTTCTTTGACCAAGAAGCTAGGCTTTACCGCTGGTATTCCAGCGAGTCAGGAAACATCATTTTTTGTGATTTTTAGCTTAGTGTGGGTGATCGCAGGATTTTTCAATGAGATATATCGTATCAATAAATTCAGCTTAATCAGAAGCATTAGTTTCAGTTTGTTCGGTACGCTCCTGGTTCACTTCTGTCTGCTTTCTGTGATTTTATTCACAACAAAATCGTATTTACTGAATGTGCAGTTTTTGCCTTTCGTGTATTTGCTAACAGCTGGATTTTTCATCGGATCACGGATCGTGTACAAACTCACGTGGAAATATTTCGAGTTCTCTGGTTTCGACCAACGTCAGGTAATTATTATTGGAGCGACACGGTCTGGTAGAGCTTTGTATAAGTTCTTCGAGTCGCACGACTTTTCGAAATATAACTTTAAAGGTTTTTTCGATGATAATGTCGATCCGCTCATTGTTCAAAAGGAATTGGTAAAAGGAAAAATCAAAGATGTTACAGCATTCTGTTTAAAAGAAAACATCGATGAGATTTACTTTGCCTTGCCTGCAGGGAACGACGAGTTGTTGAGAGAGATATCAAGATTTGCAGACGACAATTTTATTTACTTGAGAATTACGCCTGATTTGGGTGAGGCTGTTACAGACAAGTACAACGTATTCTTACTGGATTCAATTCCGGTCTTAACGACGAGAAGAGAACCGCTAGGGGTAGCGTTAAATGCAGGTTTGAAGAGACTTTTCGATATCGCTTTTTCGCTACTTGTGATACTGATAATATTTCCAATTATAGTACCTATCGTTGCATTTGCCATTCGACTGAATTCGCCCGGACCAATTATTTTTAAACAGTTGAGACAGGGAAAAAAGAATAAATTATTTGAATGCTATAAATTCAGAACAATGTACACTCACAACGTATCTGAACGCCAAGCCACGAAGGATGACCCTCGCATAACGAAGGTCGGTCGTTTCCTTCGGAAATCAAACCTGGATGAACTGCCTCAGTTTGTAAACGTTTTAATGGGTAACATGTCGGTAGTTGGTCCTAGACCACATATCAGCAGCCAACAAGACCAATACTCGAAAACGATCCAGAAATATAAGGTTAGACATTTTGTTACGCCAGGTATTACCGGTTATGCTCAGGTGAACGGCTTCAGAGGCGAAACAAAAGAGGTTGGACTAATGGAGAAACGTGTTGAGTACGACGTGAACTACATGGAGAATTGGAGTCTCTCCCTGGACATTAAGATAATTTTCCTTACCGTTTGGAACATGGTGAGCGGCGAAAAAGGCGCCTATTAGAAAAGACTGATTACATGAAAAAGCTCGTCTCAAAAAAATTGAGACGAGCTTTTTTTATTCTGGATGCAAGGCTATAAGATAGAAATTGCGTAATGAGTTTACAGAAAAGGCATCACCTCGAAATCCCTTTCTCCCATCGCAGGACGCATGATCGACGAATAGCATGAAATGAACTGACAAAGAATAAATCAAATCCTATAAGCGTTTCTTTGCCCAATCAGCGACAGTTTGTCCTATGGAAAGTGATGACGTGGCAGCGGGCGAAGGGGCGTTACAAACGTTGATGACCTGTTTGTCTTCTATTATTAAAAAGTCGTCCAGCAGGCCACCAGTTCTGTCGCAAGCCTGGGCTCTAACACCAGCTCCACCAACGACCAAATCTTCTTCGCGTATTTCAGGCAGTAGTTTCTGAAGCGCCTTCGTGAACGCTGCCTTGGAGTATGAGCGATGAATTTCGCCCAATCCCGTCCGCCAATATTTTGATACAACCTTCCTAAATCCCGGCCAGGCAATCGTTTCGCTTAATTCTGATAAGTTGATGTCAGATTTCTTATAGCCCTCTCTAGCAAACGCCAGAACGGCGTTGGGACCACATTCCACTCCCCCGCCAACCATTGTGGTGAAATGGACGCCGAGGAACGGAAAATTTGGATCCGGAACAGGGTAAATCAACGTCTTCACTAAATACTCCTTTTCCTTCTTAAGTTTATAATATTCACCTCTAAAGGGGATGATCTTAACGTCGATATTGGGAGATGTCAACTTGGCAATCTTGTCGGAGTAAAGGCCCGCGCAATTAACCATTAATTTTGCGGTGTAAGTTGATTTTTGGGTGACGACACTAACGCCACTAGGCTCCATCCGGATATCCGTTACTTTTTCACCTAGTTTCAATTCTCCGCCATTTCGCTGAAGCACTTCAGCATATTTTTCCGCCACGACCCGATAGTCAACTATTCCCGTCTGCGGAACGTGTATCCCCCCAATTCCAGCAACGTGAGGCTCATACTCTTTAAGTTGCTCAGCTTTGAGCATCTTCAAATTACTCAGTCCATTTTGCTGACCCCGGTCAAATATTGTTTTTAGCAGGGGGAGCTCTTTCTCGTCGGTCGCAACAATGACCTTGCCGCACAGTTCGAATGGCACTTCATATTTACGACAAAAATCAATGAGCAAATTGTACCCGTGGATACAATTTTTCGCTTTGAGACTACCTGGTTTATAATAAACCCCTGAATGAATAACATTGCTGTTATTCCCCGTCTGATGATTCGCGACGACAGGTTCTTTTTCGATTACAACTACCTTGAGATTCTGATTTTGAGTTTTAAGCTGGAGGGCTGTGGCAAGCCCAACGGCGCCACCGCCCACAATAATGACATCGTATTGCACAGATTTTTTTTTCGTGAAACTAACGATTAATATGATTCTAAAAAGTGCAAAGTACCCTAAAATTTGACATCAAATTTCAGGCATCATTGGGAGAAAAGTAAGATTTTGGTTATTCGAGGGCTTAGAATCGCTACACTGTTACTCTGAAATACTCATTTTGTTCCTGACGAAGCTTGTCGCAGAACCTATCTTTTGGAAGGGTCACATCAGCATACGTTAGTACTTGGTCCTTAGGAACATCATTTCTCAGCACACATCCTTCCGCGAGGCCAATCGGCAATAACTGTTGCTCTGCTGTTATTTCCGCGGTTTCGCATTGGCCATAGGTCATATAGCAGCCAAGTCCGTCAATCGATTGTCCCGCCTTCAAATCTATTTTTGCAGTGGTCACAACTTCAACAAGCGGAGCGCCCAACGGAGTAATTGTAGCATCGTTAAAAAGTACTGCTCTTGCGCAAGTCAGGGGGACTTCAAAATGGCAAAGGTGATATGGAGTATAAAATAAATATAGTGGCCCTTCACCCAATTTATACAAGTTCAAATAGTGCTTTTGCTGAGGATGGTCATGAGTACCGAGGACGAATACGCCCGGGCCAGGTTCTGCGCCAACGCAATAGTCAACAATCCCTGGACCAGACGTCAGTACGTCCAACGGATATTTGCTTAATATTTCTTTCAAATGCGTCCCTGACGGCATTGTAGGTCCGAACATTCCCCGCTTTCCGATCGTCATTCCCGTTGCATTTGCAACAATCGCCTGCTCAAAGGAGATTTTTGTTCCGTCAGCAAACGATGTCACCATCGCCGGGTTTTGTCCCCATTTTTTTGCGAATGCCTCCTGAGTAGTCGGATTACGATATGGATCCTGAAGCCCTTTGATATTTCCACACAAGACCGGTTTTACGCCAATGCCCTTAACAAATCTGTATAGATTCATCTCTACTCCTGGTTGGTCGCCGTCGGCATTCGTGATGATAACGCCCGCCTTATCTGCATACACTTTTAGAATTCCGCCGACCGTTCCATCAAGCTCGGCACCCATTATGACAAAGTGCTTTTTGTTCCTTATAGCTTCAAATGCGACACGGGCACCAAACTCCACCGCCCCGGTAGCCTCTACCACAACATCTATATTTTCTGCTTTACAAAGTAGAAAGGGATCTTCCGTAATGGTATATTTTCCCTTGGCGATTCGATCTTCCAATGCAGCCTGAGTGTTGACGATTTCAAAATCGTCTATGCCGGCTTCCCGGTATGCACGCTTCGCGCCCTCCACACTTCGATTGTGAATCGCTACCAACTCCATTCCTGGAACTGAATTGACAATTTGCAAAACAATTCCTCTTGCCATAAAACCAGCGCCGACAAGTCCTACCCTTATCGGGTTGTTTTCTTCTTGTCTTTTGGCGAGGGCAGTATCTACAATAATCATAGCGTGAAAATTTTAAGTTAGCTTATTTTGATTGAAAGGAATTTTTCGTCGAAATCGGGATGTAATAAGTCCTTATCCGATACAATAGTAGGCTTAAGGGGCCATTGAATGTTAAACGCTTTATCATTAAATTTTAGTCCTGCTTCAGCGCCAGGAGTATAATACTCTGTTACCATATAATGTACAGAAGTATGATCTTCCAGCGTGATAAATCCGTGCGCAAAGCCTTCGGGAACGTATAGCATCCTAAAACTTTCTCCCGTCAATTCAACTCCTATCCATTGCTTGAACGTTGGTGAATCCAGTCTGAGATCGATAATAACATCGTATATCGCTCCTGACGTGCAACGAATAGTTTTGGTTTCCATATAGGGAGCAACCTGGTAGTGCATACCACGGATGGTGCCCTTAACTTTATTGTAAGAGACATTTGCCTGCACTACATTGGAGTTCAGCCCGTTCTCTTGGAATTCTTTCTTACACCAGGCTCTACCAAAAAAACCTCGTTCGTCTTCGATTCTCTTGATGTCAATTATGAAAGCACCCTTTAACTTTGTTTCAGTAAAAATCAATTTAGCCTCCTTCTTTTTTAATCCGTCTTTATTTTAACTATTAATTGGTTTTCCATTTTAATTCATCACTCAACTGAGAAGAGCTTTGCAATGATGTGAGCACTTTAAGCCGCATCAATTTTGAATCGCGAAAATCGGAGTCGCTAAACTTCATTGCTTCGAGCCCGTCTTTCAGATCTTTGATTGTCGTAATCAGATCATGTTTAGGCTGATGATTTGGCGCGATCTTCTTATAAAGATCGAAGTTCACCCGGTACGATCTTTTGTCCGGCGGCGCATCCGTATTTATTGAAACCTTAACACCTGGAATAACCTTTGCAACTGCTTCTGCTAAATCTTTTACCTGATAATTCCACGCCTCACTGCCGGTATTGACAGCCAGGAAATCGCCATGGGACGCAGGTCTTGAAATTGCCCAGTCAATTGCCACAGCCATATCTTTTACATTAATAAGTGGCCTCCAGGGGGTTCCATCGCTTAATATCGTAATATGTTTGGACGCTAAAGCACAAGCGACAAAATCGTTTAGAACCAAATCCAATCTCAACCTGGAACTCATACCGCATGCCGTCGCAAAGCGTAGACAAGTGATGGTGAAATTTTTATCAGCCAAAGGCTTTAAATCCTGTTCCGTAAAAACTTTAGAACGCGCATAGGCGGTGAGTGGGTTTAAGGTCGAATCTTCCGTTTTAGCACCGTCACTTGCTGCGCCGTACATGCTACAGCTCGAAGCGAAAATAAAAGACTTCACGCCTAATTCCTTTGCCCTTTTTGCCAGCTTTATGCCTGACTTATGATTGACGTCCAGGGTGACTTCTTCAAATTTTGTTCCCATCGGATCGTTGGAAATAGCAGCTAAATTAATAACGACGTCAGCGCCTTGCAAAATTGAATCCGGAACATTGCGAATATCTCCAAAGTATTGGTGATCGAGTTTTCTTTCTGGTAAATAATCGACGTTGGTAAGGCAGCTGGCAAAGAAACCAGTATCATAACCAATCAACGTCGCTTTGGGATACGTTTCCCTAAGCCTTTCGACAACGCCAGGGCCAACATAACCCATGTTTCCAAAAATGATAATCTTCATAGTGATTTTATAAAAGGTTTAAGGATCTTAATTACATTTTTAATTCAATTACATTTTAACTCACTTCCATTTTTTCCAGGGAGCCTTACCTGATTTCCAAAGGTCCTCAAGATAGTGTTTATCGCGCAGTGTATCCATTGGGTGCCAGAAACCATGATGTCTATACGCTGAAAGGTTACCAGTAGTCGCCAAACCTTCTAGTGGCTCACGCTCCCAAGTTGTGGTATCATCCTTTATTAAGTCGATCACGGAAGGCTCACACACGAAAAATCCGCCATTGATCCAAGGGGAATCTCCGTTCATAGGTTTCTCTTGAAATGTTGAAATTTTCATATCCTTGGTGCCAAGTGTAAAAGCTCCAAACCTGCCGGGTTGTTGCACCGCGGTGAGGGTGGCTTTGGTACCCTGGGTCTTGTGGAAAGCCACTAGTTCCTCGATGTTTACATCGCTGACTCCGTCACCGTACGTCAAACAAAAAGTTTCGTGTCCTATATATTTGGCTACACGTTTTAGTCGTCCACCCGTCATCGTCTCCTCCCCTGTGTCGACAAGTGTAACTTTCCAGGGTTCTGGAAATGCATGGTGTATCACCATCTGATTGTGCTGCATGTCAAACGTGACATCCGCGGAATGCAAAAAATAATTTGAAAAATATTCCTTGATGACATGGGACTTATACCCACAACAAATTATGAAATCGTTGATCCCATAATGTGAATAGATTTTCAGTATGTGCCACAAGATCGGTTTGCTACCAATTTCCACCATCGGTTTGGGCCTTACCCCACTTTCTTCACTAATCCTGGTCCCATATCCCCCTGCAAAGATTACTGCTTTCATAATTATCGTAAGTTATAAACTAAATATTTCTACAAACAAATAGCATAACAATGCGACTACCAATGATCCGTATCATGCCTTTAAAGGATTGAAATCATCCCAGTTCTCAGCAATGGTTTGCGCTAATTTCAAATTATTTTTTTTAAAATCCGATACAAAGCCGGTGTACAGCATGGTAATTACAATCCCAAGGCCGAACCAGGCTCAATAGAGGCTAACATAGAAACACGAATTTTTCAATACTGTTTCACCTCCTCCAAAAGATGACAACGCATCAGTTGTTGAGCGGCTTCTTTTATATATTTGAATTGCATATTGGATCGATTAGCGATGTCCAAAATTGAATGCTTTCCGTCGGACAAATTTAAGCACCCATAACAGGGCCATTTGAAATTCTTTTGTATTGTTGTCACCACCCTTCAAATTGTACAATCCTCTTTTTCCCAATTGCGGCTCGCATTTTGGATTGAGGTTGATAAATTTTTTATTGGCCTCTAATGTCTCCATAATTTCAATGGACACACGCAACGACTCGTCTAGGCACTCTGGTTTAATAAAACTCAGATTATCAGCCGAAGTGTGATATTCCGGAAATTGCGCATATGTTGTCCGAGATAAGCAACCTACAGCCAGATTAAATCCGGGAGAACAGAATTGCCTTTCGTCGTATCCATACGGAATGAAATCGATTATTTTGTTCGCTGAATTTTTTGACTTTAGAACATATTCAACCACACGGTCTATCTCAGCTGTATCCTGGCGTGATTTCTTATAAGTAAAATTAGCCGTATCTCCCAGTAAGGACATAACCAAACCATGTTTGATTTTCTCTGCTCTTGATTCGTTCAATGCAAGCCATGTAATGGCGCCTATCGTTCCCGGTATGAACAAAAATCTGTAGGAATACCGTGGCTTTTTCTTGTTGAAGGTGTCTGGCTAAAAAAGTTGAAACGACTTATACCCGAAAGATTATCATTCGCAAGAGAAGGATGACAAACATGCGCCGATATTAGTACCTCCTCAGATGTTTCGCCAGGAATAAAATATTCGCCATAGGTCAAATGACCGGGCGACAAGCGTTGAATCAATAAAAACTTCATAGACTATCATCCTTCAAGGAAAGAAATTGATTATAGCTGATGCAAAAACCCCAATCTTCCTTATAATAAGATGTTCGATAAGGAATCCAATCTGGTTGTTCCGGAAGATAAAATAAATGAGATTTCAATTCCTGCAAACTAAGCTTGGCATGAATTGGAACAGAGTAATTTAAGACATGCAAATTGCAATTTGCAAAATCAATAATTTTCTCGCCTTTGGAATTTTTAATGTATGCATCTTCTGATGTTCCATTCTTTTGGAACTTCCCAATCGAAAACTTTAGTTCCTGAAGGGACTTCATGTACCTCGAGCGGCAACAATCCTTGTATGATCTTTAAAGTCTCCCTCACGCCATTGCCAGTGATGCTTCTGCAGATGGGAAACATTTCAGATACGTAAGAATACATTTGTTCACCGACCTGATCCTCTGGCTCAATCAGGTCGACAGTTTCTTATGTCGTCGAGATCGATTGACATTTCTTATCAAACTTAGTAATGATGTAGCCTGGACAATTGACCGCAGGTTGCATGTTTTCAATATTCGGTAAGCATCAATGTGGCTCAAATAGTATCATGTGCAGTTAAAGTATAAGTTTTAAGATGCCTTTCTTAAATCTATGAATCAACCAAAGTGGATCGTAAACTTTTACTTCTGGAATTGGTACTACAAATTTGCCTCCCCACTCCTGAATGAATGACATACTTTCCATGATTTCTTCTTTAAGATTCCAGGGTAGTATAAATACATAGTCAGGTTTAGTTTCCCTTATTTTATTCGGTTCGTAAATTGGAATCAATGTTCCAGGTAAAAAATTACCTTGTTTGTGAGGATTTCTGATCAACGGTATAAGTCGATAAAATCAGTCCGTATTCCACAATAGTTCAATAATGTATTGCCTTTTCCAGGAGCGCCATATCCCGCAATTGTTTTCCATCATTCTTTGCATGAATCAGAAACTCAAGAATTTTGCGTTTTGTATTTCTTACTTTCTCTTCGAAATCTTTGTAGAAATTCATCGATAACATTCCCGCTAGCCTGTTCTCTTTTTAGAAGCTCAGCAACGCGGAACAGAAATTTCTTTCGTTGCATCTTCGATGTGCTTTGCGTAAATTCTAATTGAGCCTCCGTGTGTCGGCAATTCTTCTACATCGAACATCGCCAGTCCGTGGTATTGAAATATCCTTTCCACTGTTGTAAATGACAGGTACGAAAAATGCTCATGATAAATCGTATCAAATTGATTTCGTTCGACCAATCTCAACAAGTGCGGGAATTCCATCGTAATCAAGTCCATCCTTGCTCAGAAAATTCTTCATTCCAGATACAAAATCATTGATATCCGGAACGTGAGCCAACACATTGTTACCTATTAATAAATCCGCTTTTCCATATTTTTCAACCATTTCTCTGGCCGTATCAGTTCCAAAGAATTTGGTTTCAGTCCGAATACCTCTGTTTTTGATGGCATATTCTGCAACGTTGCTAGCAGGCTCTATTCCTAAAACCGGAATTCCCTTTTCCATAAAATATTGCAGGAGATATCCATCATTACTTGCTAACTCCGCCACTAGACTTTTTGAATTAATAGGAAATTTTCCCACCATGTGATCCGTATATCTCTTGGCATGCTGGAGCCATGAATCAGAATAAGAGGAGAAATAAGCATAGTCATTAAAGATCGCGGATGGGGCTACAAATTCTTCCAACTGCACCAGAAAACAATTTTCACACACGTAAGCATGAAGTGGATAAAACGGCTCCATCCTGTTTAGCTCTTCGGGTTTTACGTGATCCTGACATAATGGTGACATGCCTAGATCAACAAAGGTGTGTGTCTAACGGTGCTTGGCAAAATCTACATTTGCCAGTGGTTACAAAATTTGCCATAACTTTCTTTATTCGTTACATGATTTTTCTGGGACTAGAGCAAACTTAATTCAATTGATAAATTCTGTTTATGATCAAAGTCTATGTTTAAAATGATTGAAATCATAAGGCAAGTGCCTGAAAGTAATCTATACAATTATCTGATAATCAATGATTTTACAAATCGATAAAGAAAAATCAAAACCCCTGGGATTTTGATTCTTCCTGAAAAATTCTTCATAAAAAAAACTTGACCGGCGGGTCAATCGCCTACTTAAAATAAAAATCGAAAATGTCGGTTACCTTTTAGATAAGCCTTCGTCAGAAATTGATGGTCGTTGAAAAAATTTACCGCAAAAACACGGCGTGTCAGAGAACTTTAAGCCGTGACGAAAGGGTCATAAGAATTATCTGGAGATGTAATTCTCAAGATATTCTATTATGTCTTTCTGCTCTTCGATAATATGCTTGACAACATCTCCAATGGAAATAAGACCAACCAAATGATCGCCTATCCACCACCGGCAAATGTCGAATGAATTTACCCGTCATCAGGTTCATACAATCTTCGATGGTAGTATCCGGAGTAATCGTGATTGGATTTTTTGTCATGAGGTCGCTAATGGGCGTGTTTTTTGATGACTTCCCTTTTAGAATCAGTTTCCTCGCATAATCACGTTCCGTAAATATTCCTTCAAGGTGACCATTGTTTACAATGAGAAGCCCACCAATATTTTTCTCACACATCAATTGTATGGCCTGATAGACCATAATGGTAGGCTCAACCGAGTAAACGTTGTTACCCTTCACTCGCAAAATATCTCTTACCTTTCCCATGGCTGTATTAGTTTCAAACGATTGAATATATTAGATAAAGCGAAAAAAAGCAAGCTAAACGCCGACAGAATTGCCCTGATTTGAAGCCCTTGGCGCCCTTTTTACCCCGTTAGACTGATCAGAGCGTCTGGAAGCAATCCCATTAATATTATCAACAAAGTAAGGGCGCCTACGATAATTTTTTGACCCTGCGAAAAATGCAATTGGGCTTCTGATCTCTGCACCGAACATGGCCATGATGGGTTTGAAATAATAATACACCCCAATCAATGAAGTAATTATCGCGAGGATAACCATTTCAATATAGTTCGCATCTACTGCCATGGACAAAACCGAATACTTCGCAAAGAAACCTGCAAAGGGAGGTATGCCGGCCAGCGATAGCAGCGCAATCGTCATGCACACCGCAGCAAACGGATTTTTGGAATAGAGGCCCGCAAAGGCTTCCAGTGAAGTTGAACCTCTGGAATTTTCGATCACGTATAAAATACCAAAAGCCACCAGCGAGGTCGTTGCATAGGAAGCGAGGTAATACAAAAGAGGGCCTTCAAACTTGACACTGTCAGAAATTAATCCCAGCAAGATATAACCAACTTGTGCAACACTTGAATAGGCAAGCATCCTCTTAACGTTATTTTGATAAACGGCCGTAATATTTGCGACCAAAAGTGTAAGCACAATGATGACCATCACCGCCGAAGTAATAGACGCCTGGACTGGCAAAAAGCAGTTTGAGAAAATCTTGTAAAAGGCACCAACGGCGGCAATTTTGACAACCGTCGACATAAAGGCAGTAATCAATGTAGGCGATCCGGCATAGACATCCGGCGCCCAAAAGTGAAACGGGACAACAGCAATCTTAAACGCAAGTCCAATCAGCATCAGAAATAGTCCAACGTAAAAGAAGCCAGGCAAGTCAGCTTTATGCAACGTAACATATTCGGTAATTTTAGTGATGTCGAACGAGCCGGTCGTACCATAAACCAGCGCGATCCCCATTAATAGAAATCCCGTGGCAAAAGATCCCATAATAAAATACTTGAAGGCAGCTTCGTTCGAAAAGAAACTTTCCTTATTACTTCCAGCCAACACGTACAGGGAAATGGAAAGTATTTCTATTCCTAAGAATAAGATGGTCATATTATGAAACGACACCATCATAATCCCGCCGACTATGGTAAAGACCACAAGAGCCGTTCGGTCCGTTTGGTGCGTGTCGCCAATAAAATAAGCGGGCGCAAGACAAAACCAGGCGGCGGCAACGATCATCATCAAACAACTGAATGCAATTGAAAACTGATCAAAGATCAGCATGTTGTTAAAATAGTGAGCAGTGCTGTTCCAATCTTGCGCAACCGTTAATGCAGCGGCAATCAAACCAACAATAACTATTGTATGAAGTCCCTTCTTGAAATTTATAATCTCTGATAGCAGAGAAACAAAACCCAATCCACAAACGATTAAGAGCGCGTTCATACTATTTTACATTCGCGGAAAAAGTGGAAAATACTTCTAACAAGTCAGTCACCGCTACTTCAGAAATGTGTAGTAGCGGATCGGGATGAATACCGATAAGAAACACCAACATCACAATTGGGTAAAGTACTATTTTTTCGTGCTTCGTAAGGTCCGCAATCTCTACTGCCGGTGCGTGATTTTTTCCCAGCATCATATACTGAAACGCAGGGAGCAAATAAACGGCACCCAGGATAATGGTGAGGCCCCCGACCGCGCCCAATATCACGTTATACTGAAACAATGCATTGAGCAAGAGAAACTCTCCCACAAATCCGCTGGTAAAAGGCAACGCGATGGTCCCGAGAATAACGATAACAAAAACCGTCGTCAGTATTGGTGCATTTGTCCTCAAGCCACCCAATGAACTAATAATTCTGGTATTGGATCTGTTGGAAATGATCTCGCAAATATAGAATAATGCAAAGGCTAAGATTCCGTGGCTAATCATTTGAATCAGGGCTCCTTGCATGCCAAGTCGACTGGAAGTCAACAGGCCGGCGGAAATTAATCCCACGTGAGCGATAGACGCGTAGGCGATCAATCGTTTAAAATCCTTTTGGTTGATTGCGATAACGGATGCATATACGATTCCGATTACCGAAAGAGTGACCGCGGTAAAACCCCATTCTTTTACGCCTAGGGGAACGACTAGGCATCAGCCATCGGATTAACCCATAGAAGCCCATCTTTAACATTATCCCAGACAAAAGCATAGTGCCTTCCATAGGCGCCACGGTGTAGGTATCAGGTTGCCAAGTATGGAAGGGAAATATCGGCATCTTAATAGCAAATGCTAAAAACAAGCCCCAAAATATTATCCCCTGCTGAAAGGCTGAAAGTGCTCTGCCTGCGTTATACAATGCCTGAATATCAAAGCTATGGTTGCCAGGTGTCTGATAGTACAAATACAGCAAGGCTATCAGCATAAATAAGCTTCCCGCGAGCGTATAAACAAAAAATTTGAATGTAACCCTTACTTTGTTTTCGTCGCCCCAAATCAAGCAAATGAAATAAATCGGAATGAGCGCCATTTCCCAGAATACATAAAATAGAAATCCATCCAAGGCCGTGAACACACCGACAAGCGCCATTTGCATAATTAAAACCAATGCGTAAAAGTTTGGCGATTTTTGCTTTGGCATTTTAAAAGAAGAAAGAATTATAAATGGCACTAATCCCGTAGTCAGCAACACCAGTAATAAACTGATCCCATCCACCCCAACGATAAAGTTTATGCCAAGCGATGGGATCCATGCTATGTGATAAGTCCATACACCCGGCTCCCGGCTATCAAAATGAATGAGCAGAAATAAAAAAACAAAAAACTCAATAAGCGATGAAACAAAGGCAACCACCTTCGCATTGGCGGGCTGAAATGCGTAAATCCCTAACGCGGTGACTAAAGGCCATAATATTAAAAACAGAAGCATCATATCATCTTCCCAGTTCAGCCACGGTGGAGAGTGTTAAAATCACAATTATGCTCAGGACCATCACGAAAATATAAAATCCTATACTTCCGTTTTGAAGTCTTCGCAAGACCTGGCTACTTGCTGTAACCAGATGTCCAAAAGAATTTACAAGTCTATCAATTGCCAGTGTTTCCACGACGCGATCTCCAATCTTTGCAAACCAGTGGATCGGTCTGACGATCAGAAAATCATAAATTTCATCGACATAATATTTATGATAAAGTGTTTTGCTGACGCCCTCAAGTTGCCCATCCTCCAGCGGCACAAGTTGTCTTTTTACAAACCGAACGTAGGCGATGCCGATCACAACAAGCGTTAAGCCAACAACAATTGCCATTAGCAAGTATTCAGTGGCGTGATCAAGATGGTGCAACGCTGTATTGCCTCCGGCGTTCAAGACTGGTGATAAATATTCTTGCAAGCTATTGGATCCACCCAAGGCTTCAGGAATATTCATAAAACCACCGGCAAAGGAAAGCACGGCAAGGACTATCAACGGGATGGCCATACTTTTTGGAGATTCATGTATGTGGTTCATCCGCGAAGCCTCGGCCCTTGGAGTACCAAAGAATGTCAGATAAAAGAGCCGGAACATGTAGAACACGGTCAACAATGACGCCAACAAAGCCACACTCCAAACCAATGGATTATGCGCAAAAGCATTGGCCAAAATTTCGTCTTTAGAGAAGAAACCTGCAAAAGGAGGAATTCCCGAAATAGCCAGCGTCGCGACGAAAAATGTCAAATAAGTGACAGGCAGGTATTTCTTCAACCCACCCATTCTACGAATGTCCTGTTCTCCTTGTAATGCGTGAATAACGCTTCCCGCGCCGAGAAATAACAATGCCTTAAAGAAAGCATGCGTAGCCATGTGAAAAATACCAGACGAATAGGCACCCAATCCCAACGCGACGAACATAAGTCCCAGCTGGCTGACCGTTGAGTAGGCCAATACTTTCTTAATATCATTCTGAAGCAAAGCAATGGTCGCAGCAAAGAGCGCAGTACAAAGTCCAATAACAAGCACAAGCTGTAACGCCAATGGCGAAAGAGAGTATAATATATTGTTACGGGCCACCATGTAAACTCCCGCAGTAACCATGGTTGCGGCATGTATCAAGGCAGACACGGGTGTAGGACCGGCCATAGCATCCGGCAGCCAGGTGTACAACGGTATCTGCGCGCTTTTACCCATAGCACCGATAAAAAGTAATACCGTGATCCAAGTAAGGGTTGTACCATCTTATTGAAGGCGCGTTTGGAAACACGATGTCATAGTCAACGCTGCCAAAGTTGATGAAGATGAGGATCACGCCTAACAGTAGCCCAAGATCCCCAATGCGGTTCATGATAAATGCTTTGTTCGCAGCTTTGTTATAATCATGATTCTTAAACCAAAATCCAATCAGCAAGTACGAACATAGTCCAACGCCTTCCCACCCGACGAACATCAAAAGGTAGTTCGATCCCATCACCAGCAGCAGCATGAAAAATACAAACAGATTAAGATAGGAAAAGAACCTGCTATAGCCTGCGTCGTCGTGCATGTAACCAATGGAGTACACGTGGATTAAGAAATCCAACACCCGTTATCATCAACAGCATAATCGACGAAAGCGGATCAATCAAAAAAGCATATGTTGGCGGAGAAGCCCATGGTGCCAATCCAACTAATAATCCTAACGGTTAGTGCACGTTGATCCGGCGGCATACCCAACAATTGCGGAAACACAATTGCGGAAAACAGAAATGAAAGCAACACCGTGCCGCACGCAATATAAGATGACGTTCTATGAGATATCTTATGCACCTTGAGGCCAATGATGAGAAAACCCAACAAAGGGAAAATAGGGATCCAACTTATTAACACCTTTAGGTCTACCATTTTAAACGATTCAAAATATTAATATCTGTTGTCTTTGTGTTCCGGTAGGTCATTACCAATATCGCTAACCCTACGGCTACCTCCGCAGCCGCCACTGCCATAATAAAAAACACAAATACCTGACCGGCCGCGTCGTTCAGGTAGTTTGAAAAAGCAACCATGACAAGGTTCACGGCATTGAGCATAAGCTCAATGCACATAAAGATGATAATGGCATTCCTGCGGTAAAGTACCCCCAATACACCAATGCTGAACAGTACTGCACTGAGCCATAAGTAATATTCTATTGGAATCATCCTTTAATGGGTAAATCTTTATTCGTTAATCTTTAGTTTCTTTTCTGCCTTCGCCAGCATAACAACACCAACCATTGCTGCCAATAGAAGTACCGAAGCAATTTCAAAAGGCAGTAAAAAATCCGTAAACAAAACTTTTCCTAGATTTTTCACACTCCCGATACTCTGAATCCCCGGCTGGCTGATGCTTTAACCAAAAGTTCTGCCCCTTTCAGCGATCCCACCAACACAATCAATAACAGTCCGGCGCAAATAGTCGCCGCGAACTTTAAAATGTTGCTCTTATGGGGTTCAGTTTCTTTGTTCAGATTCAAAAGCATGATCACATAGAGGAACAGCACCATGATTGCACCGGCATAAACGATCACATGCACGACTGCAAGAAATTCAGCTTTCATTAAAACATAATGACAGGCAATTGCAAAAAAGGTGATGATCAAATACAAAACGCTGTAAACAGGATTTTTTGAAAAGACGACCATTAACGCAGAGAGCACTGCGACAAAAGAAAGAAAGTAAAATAGGTTAAGGGTCACAGTAGGTTATTTGTTATGACTGAATTGCTTGAGTTTTTTAAATTGAAGAACTGCCGGCGTTTGACGTTTCGTAACATCAATTCGTCTGGTCCACTGGTTCAACCAACTTATCTTTACCATAAATAAATTCTCCCCGGCCATAGTCGGTCGATACGATTCGATCCGTCAGAAAGATGGCTTCTTTAGGACACGCTTCTTCACACAAGCCGCAAAAGATGCAGCGCAGCATGTTGATCTCATAGGTAGAGGCATATTTTTCTTCACGATATAAATTCTCTTCGCCTTTTTTCCGCTCGGCGGCGACCATCGTTATTGCTTCTGCAGGACAAGCCACAGCACATAATCCACAGGCGGTACATCGCTCGGCACCTTTTTCATCACGCTTCAATACATGTTGTCCACGCCAAACCTCACTGATTTCTCGTTTCTTTTCGGGTATCTTACCGTTGCGCCCTTTCTAAACAAGTGTTTTATCGTAATGGCGATGCCACTCAGTATCGCTGGAAGGTATATTTTCTCCCAGAAGGTCATCTCTTTCTTAACAACTAATTTCGACCGGTTTGTTAACATTGTTTATCGCAGTTGATACTAATGTATCTTCAAAAAATTCCAAATAATCCTGTAATGAAAATATTGATGACCGCAAGCGGTATCAAAATTTTCCAACCCAAATTCATCAGCTGATCATAGCGGAACCGTGGTATCGTCCAACGGATCCACATGAAGAAGAAAATGAAGAATCCAATCTTCAAGAAAAGAACAACGGTACCAATAATCGTAATTAGATTTTGATCCAGTCCAAGATCATTCATGAACGGGAAATTATAACCTCCAAAATAAAGCGTTGAAATCACCGCCGAAGAAACAAACATATTGATGTATTCAGCAAAAAGATAAAATCCCAATTTCATGCTGCTATATTCCGTATGATATCCACCTACCAATTCAGTTTCACATTCTGGTAAATCAAATGGCGTACGGTTGCATTCCGCAAACGCGCACACCAAAAAGATAAGAAATCCCACCGGCTGGTAAACAACATTCCAGAAATTCCATGGTCTGCCAACGCCACCGGCTTGCAATTCCGTTATCTCGCGCAAGCTCAATGTTCCGGTCATCATTACTAAGGCAATGATGGATAAGCCCATCGCAATTTCATAGCTGATCATTTGGGCCGAAGCGCGAATCGCGCCGAGCAAGGAAAATTTATTATTTGAAGCCCATCCACCGATCATGATGCCATATACTCCAATAGAGACAACACCAAAGACATAAAGAATGCCAATGTTAAGATCGGCGATCTGCAAGCTGTATGTCTCGCCACCGATTGTGAGAGTACCGCCCCAGGGAATAACAACACCTGCCATCAGGGCCGTGAGCATCGCGATACTGGGCCCAGTACAAATAGAAGCTTATTGGAAACGTTCGGGATGATTTCTTCTTTCATGATAAACTTCAAACCATCGGCAAGAGGCTGAAGAATACCAAATGGGCCGGCTCGATCAGGACCAATACGATCCTGCAGAAAGGCAGCTACTTTTCGTTCTGCATAAGTTGAATAAGCAGCGACGAACAACGTAATAGCAAATATTACCCCGACAAGAATGGCCTTATAGATCAGGAATGAAATCATGTCAAAGACTGGTTTGGTTGGGGTAACTGTTTCCCTTTTTCAAATTCAATTTGCCGATCAATTTCTTGCTTTAGTTTTAGGAGATCGATCTTCTCATAATGATTTTGCGATATTACTGAATTTCGGTCAATATGACGTGGCCCTTCAATTTGCCAGTCGCTTAACTTCTTGTGATCGTAGCGGCACTCATTGCAAATGAATTCCTTTACCTCGCCATATTGATCTTTCCGTGCTGAGACTCGCAGCACGTCGTCGCCTTTCGTACAAGAGTACTACCTTGCCACAACATTTGTCGCATGCGCGGTGGGCGTCTAGGGGCTTCGTGAACCATACCCTGCTTTTAAATCGGAACGTATTATCGGTAAGCGCGCCTACCGGACAAACGTCAATCATATTGCCGGAAAAATCATTATCAACTGCCTTCTGAATGTAAGTGCTGATCTCAGACGTGTCACCCCTACCCAGACACGCCATGGACGCGTTTGTCCGTAAGTTGATCGGCCACAAACGTACATCGGTAACAGAGGATACAACGCGTCATGTGCAGTTTGATCTTATCGCCGATATCGATCTTTTCAAATGTTCTTCGATCTTCTTCGTAGCGCGTTTTTGCCAACGCCATGCTCATAGGCAAAATTCTGAAGATCGCATTCACCTGCCTGATCACATATCGGACAATCAAGCGGATGATTGATCAGCAAAAATTCCACAACACCTTTCCTTGCTTCGAGCACTTCTGGTGAAGTGATATTTTGTACCACCATTCCATCCATTACATTCGTACGGCACGATGCAACCAGCTTTGGCATAGGTCGCGGATCTTTCGTGGACGTCTGGCTCACCTTTACCAAACAGACGCGACATTTTCCTCCTGAGTCTTTCAGACTTGTATAGTAACACATGGCAGGAGGAACAAGGTCCCCTCCAATTTGACGGGCAGCATTGAGAATCGTTGTTCCCTCGGGTACTTCCATTTCAATGCCGTCTATATGTTACTTTCTACCATTAGTTATCCGCTGTCATCCGTTTTAATTTCGTATCGTGACAGTTTCAAGCATAACTGCTTCGAAATTTCTGCTCGATTTAAATAACGGTACTAACCATTCTCTCGAAATGCTTCGGATCCTTCACCTTCTCCGGATACTTCACGTGATATTCAAACTCTTCCCTGAAATGACGTATCGCGCTGGCTACTGGCCAGGCAGCAGCATCCCCAACGGGCAAATTGTATTTCCTTCAATTTTCTTGGCAACATCGACCAAGCAAGTCGATGTCTGCCATATGTCCATGTCCATGTTCAATCCGATGCAATAACTTTCTCCATCCACCCGGTTCCTTCACGGCAAGGACTGCATTGTCCGCAAGATTCGTGATGATAGAAGCGCGCAAAGGTCCAGAGGTTTCGAACGATACACGCAGTTTCGTCCATCACGATAAAACCACCGGAGCCCAACATGGTACCGCTGACGAAACCACCATCGGCAAGGGATTCGTAGGTCATCAGGCGTGGTTCGCCTTTTGCCGTTTTTAATATCAAGTGTGCCGGCAAAATTGGGACTGAAGATCCTCCGGCCACGACCGCTTTTAATTTCCGGCCTTTCCAGATACCACCACAGTACTCGTCGGAGTAAATAAACTCTTCAACTGGCAGTCCTAATTCGATCTCATAAACGCCTGGCTTATTGATGTGTCCACTGGCAGAGATCAATTTTGTCCCATGGCTCTTTCCCACGCCAATCTGCGAATATTCATCTCCACCAAAGTTAATAATGGGAACGACGGCTGTAATCGTTTCAACATTGTTCACTACAGTTGGTGCAGCATACAAGCCCGCAACGGCAGGAAACGGCGGCTTCAATCTTGGATTTCCACGTTTCCCTTCCAGCGATTCGAGTAAGGCCGTTTCCTCACCACAAATGTATGCGCCAGCTCCAGGATGAACATATAGGTCGAGCGAGTATGACGTGCCTAAAATATTCTGTCCAAGGAAACCAGCAGCGTAAGCTTCCTCAATTGCTTTTTCAAGAATACGAACGATGTACATGTACTCGCCACGGATGTAGATGTAGGAAGTCTTTGCACCCAGTGCATAGCTTGAGGTTATCATCCCTTCAATCAACAAATGCGGAATCTTCTCCATCAGGTACCTGTCCTTAAATGTTCCTGGTTCGCTTTCATCGGCATTGCACACCAGGTACCGAGGTCGCTCTGATTTGCGATCCAAAAAACTCCATTTCAAACCTGCGGGAAACCCCGCTCCTCCTCGACCACGCAACCCAGATTTTTTAACCTCCTCCATTACCGCATCGGGTGTCATGTCCTTCAATGCTTTTTCAACGGAAGAATAGCCACCCTGCTTTCGATAGGTTTCGAAAGTTTCTATACCAGGGACGTTGATGTGCTCAAGAAGAAGTTTTCGGGGCATTGATAATTAAGTTTTCAGCAGTCAGCTTACAGCGTACCGCTTTATTTCATATAAGTTGTTCTTTCGTTTTTAACACTCAAGTCTTCCAAGAGAGCGTCTACCTTGTCAGTTGTAAGGTTCTCGTGATACTTCGAACCACATTGCAGCATTGGCGCTGTGCCACAGGAACCCAGGCATTCCACCGTTTTCAAGGTGAACATACCATCAGGAGTTGTTTCCCCAACCTTAATTTTTAATCTGGACTCCAGATGCGCCACGATATCATCCGATCCAAGCAACCAGCAGGGACCGGTCTGACATACCTCCAGCAAACATTTCCCAACAGGTTTCAGGTTGTACATCGAGTAAAACGTTGCTACTTCATAAACCTCAATGGGTTTGATCATCAACAGTCCAGCGACATAGTCCATCGTTTCATTGCTAAGCCAGCCATCAAACTCTGCTTGGGCCAAATGCAACACCGGTAGTAAAGCAGACTTCTGCTTACCCTCGGGGTATCGTTTTATGATCTTATTCACTAAGGCGAGTGTCTCGTCAGAAAATTGCATGTACTCTATTATCTGTTAAACCCATCGTTTGTTTACCATTTCTTAGGAGTCCAGTTCACCCGCTATTACATTCATGCTGCTCATGGTCAAAATTGCGTCAGACAACATTGATCCTTTTATCATTTCAGGGTAGGCTTGATAAAAAATAAAGCATGGTCTCCTGAAGTGAAGCCGAAACGGGGTTCTTCCCCCGTCGCTAATCAGGTAAAATCCAAGCTCACCATTCCCTCCTTCGACAGCGTGATATACTTCTCCTTTTGGAACGTCGGTCTCTCCCATCACAATTTTAAAGTGATATATCAAGGCCTCCATATTATTATAAACCTCCTCCTTAGGAGGTAAATAAAAATCAGGAACATCTGCATGAAATGGACCTTCCGGCAGTTTGTCGATGGCCTGTCGGATAATGTTCAAACTTTGCCACATTTCCTCCTGCCGGACCATAAACCGATCATACACATCGCCATTCTTTCCGACTGGAATGATAAAATCAAAATCCTGATAGGAAGAATACGGTAAGGCTACCCGAACGTCATAATCCACACCTGCAGCCCGGAGGTTGGGTCCAGAGAAACTGTAATTGAGAGCTTTCTCGGCCGTGATTCCCCCTACCCCAACGGTGCGATCAATAAATATTCTGTTTCGCTTCAGCAGGTTCTCAAACTCTTTTAGCACCACAGGGAACTCTTTCAAAAATCTGTCTATCTTCTCCCAGGCCTTCGGTGAAAAATCGCGTTCAAATCCACCGATACGACCGACGTTCGATGTTAATCGCGCGCCACATATTTCCTCGTATATTTCATACACCAGTTCACGCTGCTGAAACATATACACAAAACCAGTGAGCGCTCCCGTGTCTACGCCAATAACAGCATTGCATATTAGGTGATCCGTAATGCGAGCGAGCTCCATGATTATAACCCGGAGATACTGAACCCGTTTTGGAATTTCCACTTTCAACAGTTTTTCCACCGTCATATGCCACCCAATATTGTTGATGGGCGCAGAACAATAGTTTAACCTGTCAGTAATTGGGGTAATCTGATAAAATGGTCGTCGCTCTGCCAGTTTTTCAAATGCGCGGTGAATGTAGCCGATCGTTGGAGTCGCGTCGACGATAACCTCGCCATCCATCTTCAGAACATTTTGAAAAATACCATGCGTGGCTGGATGGGTAGGACCCAGGTTGAGGAAAGAATACTGTTTCTCCTCCGCTTGATAAAATTGATCTGTAGTTTCTTTTACTTCCATTTTTTATCGTCCAAACATGGAATCATTTTTATCCTGGCGGACCTGATCTTCCAACGGATATTCTTTGCGCATCGGAAAAATAATCATTTCATCCACATTGAGAATTCGTTTAAGATTTGGATGTCCTTCGAAAATTACGCCATAAAAATCATAAGTCTCGCGTTCCATCCAGTTTGCGCCTGCAAAAACTGGTGTGAGCGTAGGAACGGTTGGGCTAGCGATCGGTAAGTAGATCTTCAATCGGACCCTCGCATTTGTATGCAGATTGTGAAGCTGATACATGATACCGATTTGTTCCAGCTCCGGATAATGAATTCCGCACAAGGTGGTGAGATATTGAAACTTGCATCGTCAGGATGATCGTACAATTCCCGAATTATCTCGACAATCTTATCCTTCTTCAGTGTGATGGTAAAAAAATCGTACAGCATACCTGCATGCAGGACTTGATCCTCATAGTTTTCGCCGAGAACACCTAATATTTTATCCTGTTGCTCTACGTCCATTATTCGATTCCGTAGGTATTCAGCATGGCCTTATATTCATCCGAATCCCTTCTTCGCAACGATTCCGATTCAACCAGGTGCTGGATCTTAATAATTCCATCAATTATTTGCTCAGGACGTGGAGGACATCCTGGCACATAAACATCGACGGGAATAATCCGGTCGATACCTTGCAGCACGCTATAAGTATCGAAAATTCCACCGCTTGAAGCACAAGCGCCAACCGATAACACCCAACGAGGCTCCGCCATTTGCTCATAAACCTGTCGCAACACCGGACCCATTTTTTTTGCTATGGTTCCCATCACCATAAGCAAGTCGGCCTGACGAGGTGAAAAGCTTAATCGTTCAGAACCAAAGCGTGCCAAGTCATAATGCGCACCCATGGTTGCCATGAATTCGATTCCACAACATGATGTAGCAAATGGCAATGGCCAGATTGAATTCTTCCTGGCTAATCCAACTACTTTTTCCAGGCTGGTGGCAAAGAAACCTGCCCCTTCGACACCCGCCGGTTTATCCGCGATTTGAACTTTGCGTGACCCTGTTTCCATTGTAAAACTAGTCCTCCCAAGTTAATGCTCCCTTTTTTCGGATGTAGAAAAATCCGATGAGCAATGCAACTATAAATATGATCATCTCAATAAATCCATCGGACCCTAACTCCTTAAAATTTACAGCCCATGGATACATGAATATGACTTCGATGTCGAACAGTACAAAAAGTATAGCTACCAAAAAGTATTTGATATTGAACGGCACCCGTGCGTTGCCCTGAGGTTCAATACCACATTCAAAGGATTCCAATTTTGTTTTGGTCTTACGTTTCGGACCCAGTAAATGTGTAGCCACCATGGTCGTCCCCACAAATCCAAGGGCAACGAGAAACATGAGCGCTATTGGAGCATATTGAATCAGTCCAGGTTCATTCATGGGTTCGAAAATACAAAATATCCACGCTAAACTTTTTAGTTATGATTCCTAAAATATTACATAGGAATATGCACACGATTGCTCTTGTAAGCTAATGCTTTTTAGCTGCTGAATAATGAGTGTAAAACAAATTGTTCAGGCACATAATTCCTTTTTAGTGCGCGTTGTTTCTTTTACTGCGGAAAAAGGAAACGACTAACGGTATGGCAGTGAGTAATATCATACCAAATACGATGTACTCCAGGTATTCAATCAGGTTGGGGAAAGCATTGCCCAACAGGTGTCCAGCCATGACCATAGCAACAACCCAGACGGTCGCGCCAAAAATATTGAAGATCAAAAATTTCTTAAAGTTGATATGAGTCATTCCCGCCAGGATGGGAACGAAGGTTCGCACTATTGGAAGAAATCTACCTAAAACGAACGCCATCATTCCATGTCGCTGGTAAAATGATTCCGTCATTTCAATATATTTTTTCCTGTAAAAGAAATTGTCCGTGCGATGTTCCAGGTAACTCTTTGCCCATCGACCCACGGCATAGCCCACACACGTTCCAGAAACTGCCGCAGCTATAAGCAGTAGAATAAGTATGGTAACTGGGGTGTCGAGATAGGGCGATTCAGAGAGTAATCCTGCTGCAAACAGCAGCGAATCCCCTGGTAAAAAAAATCCAAAGAAAACTCCCGTTTCAGCAAATATGATCAACAGCAAAAGGACTAACCCACCATACTGAATAAGTGCCTCTGGATTTATGAGTTCAGATAATGACATTACAAAATTTGGTTAAAAATCGGAGGCTTCTCGAATCGCAGCTCTCTTTAAAATACCTCTACATGAATAAATTTAAACTTCCAAGGCGTCTGCTAAGGAACGGTAGAGAAGGCATAAACATAAAAAACATTTCGCTGGTACCCATTCACAAAAAGGGATTTCGACTCTATGGAGGTTACCAGCTGAAAATCAGCGTAAGCATTTTGAATCCAACTGGTAATGAAAGTCATCTTTTTTAAAATATCAAAGAATACCCTTCCTCTGAATCGTTCCTGGGCTATTATTATTGTATCAGATGAATCTCCATCACAATTAATGGAGCTGTTCAGTCGCGTGTGACTGCTTCCAACCTGCACCCAGGAAATTACACTTATCCCAATAAGCAGCCCAATGCCTATTATTTTAAGTAGCTTTCCTAGTTTTAAAGTGATTTTACCCATCTTAATCTGTAAAGGTAAAAGAAATTTTTTAGTACCGGCAAACGTATGAATTCATTACGTTTGATAATCAGCTTTGTCTCTACTATTGAGACCCGCCGTAGGTCAAGGCGGTACTTTTACAATGAATACATGGCATGCAGCAATCTCCCTACATTCCGCTTAAGGTCACCCAAATCCGACATGATACGGCTAATACCAAGTCTTTTATTTTAAAACAGCTTCATGGAAATCCGATCCATTACAAGCCTGGGCAGTTTTTGACGCTAATATTCAAGAAAAAAAACGCCGAAGAGAGGAGGTCATATTCCATCTCATCCACACCTGATTTACTGGAACCCTTGACTATTACGGTCAAAAGAATCGATAATGGCGAATATTCACGGTATTTATTTGATACCATTGAAGAGGGTGACATCCTGTTCACAATTGGTGCTTCCGGCTATTTCACCTTGCCTGAAAATTTAAGCCACCATACACACCTTGTTTTCTTTGCAGCGGGAAGTGGCATTACGCCAATCCTTCCGCTGATCAAGACGGCATTACACAAGAATCCTCCCATCCGGGTTACTTTGCTCT
>CAWEZB010000051.1:0-111331 GCA_963813425.1 uncultured Bacteroidota bacterium | reverse complement strand
TTTAACTGGGGAATCCCTCTTTATGACGCATTTCACGAATCAGGGAAGCCGTCGGGCAAAGGTCGGATTTTCCGCACCGTACCCCGGAACCGTCATTCCAATCGATCTCTCCCAATGCCCTTCCAATCGAGCTCATTGTACAAAAGGATGGATTTCTTTGTGCTGCACTAGGTACCAAATTTCGATTACATTCAATAGGAGATTAGGATCCGGACTCGTAGGTGGAGAAGGCTTCATCTTGCAAAAACTCCAGGGCGATGGTAAAGCATTCGTCCACGCGGGGGGTACCGTCATTGAGCGAACCCTCAACAACGAGACGCTCCGTGTAGATACCGGGTGCGTTGTGGCTTTCGAATCGCAAATTGATTTCGATGTACAAAGTGCTGGAGGTCTTCGGTCCATGATCTTTGGCGGCGAAGGTATTTTTCTGGCAACATTGAGAGGTACGGGAAAAGTCTACCTTCAATCTATGCCTATACGCAAACTTGTTCAAGCCCTTGCCCCTTACGGACGGAACAGCGGTAAGGAAGCAAGTTCATTACTCGGCGGACTACTTGAAAGATCTTAGAGCGAAGAAGCTGTAAGCCGTAAGCTGACCGCTTATTCGATATCTTTGGCAATGCACGCATCGAATCTAAAAATTGGACTCATCCGGGAAGGAAAAATTCCCCCCGATAAACGTGTTGCTTTCACGCCTTTGCAGGTGGAGGAAATTGAGCAGCGCTTCCCTAACGTCAAAGTAGTTTGTGAGACCAGTGAAATACGATGCTTCAAAGACGACGAATATAAGGCGCTAGACATTGAGGTTACAAAAAATATTCAGGACTGTGATATCCTCTTGGGAATTAAGGAAGTTCCCGTTCGATCACTCATTTCTGGAAAAACGTATTTGTTTTTTTCTCATACCCTGAAAAAGCAGCCTTACAATAGAAAATTGCTGCAGGCTGCGTTGGAAAAAAAAATACGGCTCATCGATTACGAAGCGCTGAAAGACCAACAGGGAAACCGCCTGGTGGCGTTCGGAAGATACGCAGGGATTGTTGGAGCTTACAACGGCCTTTGGACTTACGGCAACCGCTATAAAAAATTTAGCCTGCGACGAGCGTTCGAATGCTTTGATGTCAATGATCTGAAATTAGAATTAAGCAAGGTAAAGCTACCTCCTGTCAAGATCATTCTCACCGGAGCGGGCCGTGTAGGCAAAGGCGCAATGGAAACGCTGGACAGTGCCCGGATTCGAAAAGTAAGCATTCGCGATTTTCTTTATCAAAAATTCGATGAACCAGTTTACATACAATTGAGCAGTGGTGACTACCACACCCGAAAGGAAGGGGGCCACTTTAACCGTCAGGAATTCCATCAGCACCCCGACCGTTACTTTTCTCACTTTGAAGATTTTACGAAAGTCACTGATATCTTACTGGCGGGGGCTTTCTGGAATCCCAAGGCTCCGGTACTTTTTACGAGAGAACATATGATGGCTGCGGATTTTAAAATCAGGATCATCGCGGACATCACCTGCGATATCAATGGATCCATACCCAGCACGCAGCGCGCAAGTACAATTCCGGATCCGATTTACGATTATGATCCCGCGACGAATTCAATTCATAAGGCATTTAGCAATGATTCATTTGTTTCTGTGATGGCTGTCGATAATCTCCCCTGTGAATTACCCCGGAGTGCGTCGGAAGAATTCGGCAGGGATCTCATTGACCGAATAATGAAACCATTGCTCCATGAAGATTCCGAAAATATAATCGAACGTGCTACCATCACTTGTAACGGGAATCTAACCAGTCATTTTGCTTATCTGCATGACTATGCATCCGGCGGGTAATTCAGCGTGTAGTATATTTTTTTTGTCTGGACAAAGAATGTTGTTCGGCCTTTTAAAAAATGAGTCTGTTCTTCGATGATATTTTTGAATTTATGAAATCAGTTGCCTCCCTGAAACGAGAAGAAATCGCAAATGCTATTACGCATGGTATCGGTGCGTTGCTCGCTATTGCTGCTTTGGTGTTATTGATTGTATTTTCTGCTTTTCAGGGATCGGCCTGGCACGTGTCGAGCTTTACCATTTTTGGATCCACGATGGTAATCTTGTATGTGATGTCGACTTTATATCATAGTCTAACACACATGCGGGCAAAAAAACTCTTTAGAAAATTCGATCACATGTCCATCTTTCTGCTGATCGCCGGCACCTACACACCATTCTGTTTGACTGCATTAAGGGGATGGCTTGGTTGGACAATCTTTGGCATCGTCTGGGCATGTGCAATTGGTGGTATCGTAATCAAAGCATTTCACACGGGCAAAGGCGCATTGATTTCCACCATACTTTACATCATAATGGGATGGATTATCATTTTTTTTATAAGGCCAGTTTATGAGACAATGTCCGCTGCGGGTTTTTCATTTCTATTGCTCGGCGGCGCCTTTTATACACTTGGTGCGTTCTTCTTCATCCGGGAAAAAATTCCTTATAACCATAGTATCTGGCACCTTTTTGTTTTGGCCGGCAGCACCTTTCATTTTTTTGCTGTTTTAAGTTTGCTCTAAGATTGTCTCATTATTTCACGCATGACATTCCCGAAATGCCATACCTTTGAGTTATGCTTTTGTATAACGTTACTATAGGTATTGATAAAGGAGTAGAGTATGAGTGGTTGTTCTGGACGAAGACAGAACATATTCCCGAAGTCATGAACACAAAATTGTTTGTTGATTTTAAGATCTATAAAGTCCTGCACGATCAGGATGATGGCAATGTTTCTTATTGCATACAATACTTTGCTGAAACACTTGAGCAAGTGACGACATACTTTGAAAGGTTCGCTCCGGCAATTCTTGAAAAGCTCCGGCAACGATTTAGAGACAAGCACGTGGCTTTTATGACCTTGTTGGAAGAAGTACCTTAAATTTATCACATAAAATTACAATGTTATAACTCAAAATATCGTTAACTTTTCATGTGCTTCAGTTGTTTTAGAAGGTGATGAGAGTGAAACTGACGATATTTATTTTATCTGCTTTTCTGCTTTGGAGCAGTCTGCTCGCAGTTAGTCATCACAACGTCATTTCCAAACACCAGGAAATCAAAATTTCTGCTGAGCTCGTCAGTAAGGCGATTGTTGCCGATGATAATTTTATCTGGAAAAAATCTTCTTATCAACTTTTTACCGTTCTTATCAACTTTGCGAAAACTAAAATTAGCGTTGGCCGAGAACAATTATATACCGCTTCACACTTCACGCAAAAATCGGTAAGGTATTACCTGCTCTTTAGGGTTCTGCGGAATTAGCCGCGCTTCCTTAAAATTTATTCAGCATTCACCCTGTGTAATGCTGCTATTTTCTATTCTACACAAAAATATTTTCTTTATGAGAAACGCCAGAATTATCAATCCTTCAGATATACGAATGTTTTATTTCGGATCACAAGATGTGCTTACCAACAACGACGAGAAAGAAGAGCGCAAACATAAATTGGAGCGCGCGATGATCCTCAGCAACGTTGAGCATATTCCAATCAGCCTGTACATGCGCTTGCCCAATGGCGAAACGCTGGAAACAGAGTCTGACGTCATAGACTATGCTGATGATGTCGTTGTGCTTAAGGGCGGGTATTACATTCCCGTGTGGGCAATTTTCGACGTGGATATCTAGTGTCTTTGGCTTTATATAATTCCACAAAGGCCGGTTATACGGCCTTTACTTTTTCTGCTCGTTTAGCAAAGATTTGATTTGTGAACTCTCCAGGGAGCAGTTCATCCACTCTTGCTTTATATCGCTTCCGTATTTTTTATAAAAATTTATGGCAGGTTCATTCCAGTCCAGCACCTGCCACATCATCCCTGAGCAATCTTCATCAAGCGTGTGTTGCATGGTGCGCTCGAACAGAAGTTTACCGATCTGTTTTCCGCGTTCCTTTTCGGTGACAATGATGTCTTCCAGATAAAGGCGCTTGCCCTTCCAGGTTGAATACCGCCAATAATACAGGGAAAGACCAACAATTCCGTTTTCATTTTCTGCCACAAAAAAACCAAAGATCGGGTTAGGGCCAAATCCGTCTTTTTCCATAAGTTCGACAGTGTTGATAACTTCGTGAGGCGCACGCTCAAATTCAGCGAGTTCTTTAACGAGTTCTAGTACCCGGGGCAAATCTTGTTTTCGACCGGTGCGGATGTTGACGGAGGTCATCATTGGTAACGTGTAAGAGCGACCTGAAGGGTCAGCGTTTAGAGATTAATGTACCCGGGGCGGGAGTTGAACCCGCACAGATATTACTATCCACAGGATTTTAAGTCCTGCGTGTCTACCAATTCCACCACCCGGGCAGGTGTATTCTAAAAAACAAAAAGTGCGAGGCTAATCTCACACTTTTTGCTCCGATTAACATCAATGACTTGAGGTTAACAGCCTTATGAGCGGGAAACGAGGCTCGAACTCGCGACCCCGACCTTGGCAAGGTCGTGCTCTACCAACTGAGCTACTCCCGCAAATTGTTTGGTTTGTGTGGGTGTGATTAATTTGGAGTGCAAATTTAAGTCTGATTCCTAAATTTCCAAATCTTGGCAGCCCTTATACATAATATCCCTTTAGGCCAAAACCTCAAAAATGACCTTATGGAGGGGTATCAAATGAATTTTGAAATTGGCCCATGCGATTCCGTGTATTAACGCAATAATTCCCAGCGCGGCCATACCCAGCAAAATGTCGGAATAATAAAAGGCCAAAAATACTCCGGATAAAAATGCGATGATGGTCCATAGGATCAAATACATTCTGGTCACCGGTAAAAGCCGATAATGCAGAAAAATCAAACATCCGGTCGATGTCGGATCTATTTTCCCTTCCACCACGGGCATGAAACTATTCATACGCCGTTGACGGATCAGCAACTGAAATCGATCGTCTTTTATCCAACCTGCCAGTATTTTTGGTGCTCTTCCCACATAATTTACTTGGTCCGTCGTCACCTCCGTAAGGCGTTGCAGCACGACGTCCCAATCGTGGGCAACGATCAACGTCTCTTTCTTTTGTGGTAAAAGGTAAGTCACTTCACAGCAACACAGGAAATTTCTACATTGACGTCCTTCGGCAAACGACTAACTTCTACGGTTTCACGGGCTGGGGGTTCGCGCTGAAAATATTTTCCATAAATCTCATTTACCTTGGGGAAATTGTTCATGTCTTTTAAGAAGATAGTGGTCTTTACGACATTGCTGAAATCCATCCCAGCTGCATTCAGAATTTCGCTCAAGTTTGACATCACCTGAATTGTCTCGACTTCGATGGCCGAGGTAATGATCTCGCCGGACGATTTCTTAATGGCAATCTGGCCACTAACAAACAGCATGTTGCCGGCACTTATCGCTTGACTGTATGGTCCAATGGGTTCAGGAGCCTTGTCAGAATAAACAACAGTTTTTGACATGATATCTAAGTTTAAAAATTAATTTAGCGCTTGCCAAAAATAAGCAATCATTAATCTGATTTGTTATTCAGCATGAATATTTTAATAATAGGTGACGCACAGAATGTCCAGGAATGCAAAGAAAAATTTGGTGGATCGCATCAATACTCTTCAGTAGCGGAACATCGCGATGCCCAAAAATTTTTGCAAACAAACGATCTGGTCTTTGACTTCATTATTGAAGAAGAGCCCCACCAGTTTGAGATTTACTGTAACAACCGCGCCACGGTCTTCCTCAATACCTGCAAGATCAACCTCGCTGAACTTGTGCACTTGTTGGACCGGCAGGTCGCCAGCACGTTGTTTGGATTCAACGGTATGCCTACCTTTCTAAATAGAAAGATAATGGAAGTGAGTTATTGGCGAAAAGATGACGAGGTCGCATTGAAAGAAATATGTACGCAATTGGAGACTGAGTTTCTAATGGTGGAAGATCGCATCGGACTTGTAACGCCCCGTGTTGTATGTATGATCATCAACGAAGCCTACTATACGGTCTTAGATGGAACTGCAACCAGGGAAGATGTAGACCTTGCGATGAAATTAGGTTCAAACTATCCGTTTGGGCCTTTCGAATGGAGCAACCGCATTGGCGTGAAACATGTATATGAATTGTTGGAGGCTGTATATGAAGATACACGGGACGAGCGCTACAAAATTTGTCCGCTTTTAAAAAAAGAATATCTGGCAGCCTTGTAATTGCACATTAAGTTATTGTTAAAACCGGATGTACTAAATCTTTTGAAGTATTTTTAGCATTCAAAAAAAATTTGGAACCTGTCCAATCCATCGACCCCAATCTCAAAACGTGGAATAATGTCCGGTTAACGCTTTACATTCTTGGTGCGTTTCTCCTTTTCTTGTTCGCGCTTGATTTGATGACCTCGTCGCTGCAGCACATGGGAAAAAATGTGGCAGAGACGATTTTGCAAGCGACATCCAATCCCTTTACGGCATTATTTATAGGCTTGCTGGTCACGGCCATGCTCCAAAGCAGTTCCACAACAACCTCACTCGTGGTCGCGCTGGTGGCTTCTGGGTCCATTACCCTGCAAAGCGCAACGCCTATTATTATGGGTGCTAACGTGGGGACAACGATTACAAGCACCATTGTTTCGCTGGGATTTATCAATAAAAAGAAAGAGTTTAGGCGAGCCGTCGCAGCAGGAACGTATCACGATTTTTTCAATATCCTTACCGTTATTATTCTTTTCCCGCTGGAATATTATTACGGATTCCTGTCAACTGTGTCGGGTTCAATATCGAATTTGTTTTTTACGCCATCTCCGGAACAAGCAGGAAATAGCGTCACCCATTTTTGGTTTGGATTCGGCCCCATTACCAATTTTTTGATTGCTAGCATTCCCAGTCCATTTTTTCTCGCTGCCGTGGCCGTTGCTTTGCTTTTCGCATCCATCCTAATTTTCAGGAGATTGATTTCAGGTCTTTTAAAAGCAAAATCGCCGGAAGTCTTCAGCCGGTTCTTTTTCAAAAGTCCGTTGAAATCCTTTACGTGGGGTTTGCTGACGACTGCTGCCATCCGTTCCAGCACGATTACTACCTCTGTTGTCGTACCTATTGTGGCGCAAAAAATTGTAAAGCTCAAACAGGCAGCACCCTTCATCTTGGGTGCCAATATTGGCACAACGGTAACAGCATTTATTGCCGCATTCTTAAATTCAAATACCTCAAGCGGGCTAAGCATTGCTATCGTCCATTTCTTATTCAACTTCATTGGCGTCCTCATCTTCTTCCCAATCCCTGTGCTGCGCAAACTGCCGCTGGGCCTCGCTGATTGGATGGGAAAGCTAACGTTGAAGTATCGTTTGGCCGGATTTGTATATCTCCTGACGACCTTTTTCTTCCTGCCTTTTTCCCTTATCTATCTAAATCAGGATTCATTTCAAACCCTGAACCTCGTGTATGAACAAACCGATGCGGCGAATGGCAAATCACAATTCAGACTTGTTGTCAAAACAAACACAAGGACCAAGAGTGGGGCCTGGACAAGATATGAAGCGGGCCATGACCCTACACCCGATGTAAATGCCGTACCCTCCCTTATTTATCCGGTATCCGTAAAAAACAACACATTATTTGTCGGCAAGGAAATGTTTTTGTTCAACAGACCTGGATTTTGTTGGGACGGCGAAAATGAACGCGGAAAATTTCAATCCTGTATTGAGACGATACTACCGTCCATGAAGGTGTCCAATATGACTTTCGACTCGGTTTATGTCTGCCGGGTTTTCTATCCCAATGCTACTGACTCCATTTCGTATAAATACTATGTTAGCGCGCCCTACAAAATTTACTTGCAGCGTGAGCTCATTTCACCCCGGAACGAACCAACGGTGATAGAAAAGTTGGTCCGGTTCGAAACACAATGAGTACAGGAAATTTTCAAATCTTCTCTCTATATTGCACTATAAGTTTAAAACGTGTTAAAGGACTCATTCCTCAAATTTTTGAAACTGGATAGCCTGATTGAAAATCTCACAGGCTACGTCGAAACTCGCATAGAGCTGACGAAAATGGAGATTAGAGAAGACCTGGCAAAGGGTCTCTCCAACGTTTTGCTGTTTATTCTGCTCGGTGTTGTATTTACTTTATTTGTCATTTTGATAAGTATCGCGGTGGCCCATTTAATTGCAAAATCCATTGGCCCTGTTGGTGGGTTTGCCATCGTGGCGGGCTTTTACTTGCTGCTCGGTTTATTGATCTTTGCCTTTAGAGGAGCGATCGTCGAAAAGCTCCAGAACCAACTAGTTCATATCATGAAGAAAAAGAAAGAGTAATTATGGAATTACTGGAAACAAATGATCCTAAAAGTTCATTGCTGAAGAAATCAGCAAAACATAAGAAAGGCCTTGAAGATGAGATAAAACTATTTTCTGAAAACACAGATAAAATAGTAACTAACGCACTCATCATTGGCGGCACCCTGGCCCTGACCTATTTTCTCATCAGCCAATTTTCCAAATCAAAATCCAAAAGCAAATCCAAGGGGAAGAAGATAAAATTAATAAAGGAACGAGATTCCAATGTCGAGGAAGCCGAAGTCCAAGTCGAACATGATTCAGACGATGATAGCGTTATCGGGCGAATTGGTTCCGCTATTGCCGCCCAGGCCACTGTTTTTCTACTTGGTTTGGCAAAAGATAAATTGTCGGCCTTTTTACAGTCCAATCTCCATAAAGAAGCCGCAACTACGAATGAGCGTTCTTAAGACATTGCGCGAGCGACACAGGGAAGGAAAAAAGTCCATTGCTGTATTAATTGATCCTGATAAAGTTGATGATCCGTCAAGGCTCCTGCACCTCACTAACCTGGCGGCCGAAAATTGTGTAGACTTTTTTTTTGTAGGAGGAAGCCTGATCACGACGCCCAACCTTGGGCAAGTAGTAAAGCAAATAAAAGACAATGTAAAAATACCTGTGATATTGTTTCCAGGTAACTACATGCAGGTTGAGCCCTCAGCCGATGCGTTACTTTTCTTGTCCTTGATTTCCGGAAGAAATCCTGAATTGTTGATCGGTCAACATGTTATTGCCGCACCCATATTAAAGAACACAAAACTTGAGATCATCCCCACAGGATATATATTGATCAACTCAGGCCCTATTACATCGGTGGCGTATATCAGTAACACTACGCCTATTCCCGATGATAAGTATTCGTTAGCCGCATGCACCGCGATGGCAGGCGAAATGTTAGGCCTCCAGTCTATCTATCTCGATGCGGGCAGCGGCGCCGAAAAAGAAATCGGTGTTAGAATGATTGCGTCCGTTCGGAAATCCGTCAGCGTTCCGCTTATCGTCGGAGGTGGAATTAATACCAGTCAAAAAGCATTGAATGCGCTAGAAGCTGGCGCCGACATGATTGTGATTGGTAACGCCCTTGAGAAAAAAACAAATCTGCTAAGCGAGATCTCCGACAAAGTTTACGAGTGGAATCAAAGCATAGAAACTAGAAAATAAAAAGGGCATCGTCCAACGCTTTGGTAGTCCGACGCCCTATTCACTTGTAACATTTAAAATAACTTCTCCCCTGGTGGTGTGATCCCTTTCAAGCGAAGGTAAACGGTTGTCTGCCCTCTATGATGAGTCTGGTGTTCAAAAGCTTTTTCCATAGCTCCGCCACGTGACACGTCAAACTTGCCAAACAATTTAACCATTTCACTCATTTTTGATTCCGGCATTTCCTTGACTGCTGCAATAACAAAATCATAACTCGCCATGACTTCCTTGGTAACAGCATCCTTTGTTTTATACTTGTCTGACTTCTCTAAAGAACCAAAAGGAACTGGATTTGCTTTACCAGAAGCGGTCGAGGCAAAGCCATAGTTAGCTTCGGTAAGATGAAGCATTTGTTGTCCAAAGGACCGCATATCCGCTGTTGGCTTAAAATTAATCACTTCATCAGTGGAAGCATTTAGATATTCCAAAGTATACGCCTTGGCACGTTCCCAGTCGCTAACCATAATTGCAGTACCGCTACTTGCGTCTCTGGTCTTTTCCTTAACGTTGAATGCCACGAGCATCGTTCCACGGTCAATAAAGCAGCTGCCATCATCAGGTTTTTTGATTTTTTCATATTGTTGTTGGAGTTTGAGTAAATCAAGGTAGAATGTATCGTCAAAAATTTCTATTTCTTGGTAATATTAATTTCATTACAAAAAATTAAATGTTTGATCGTGAATAACGAACAGCCTATGAAATCATTAACATCGTGCTTTATTATATTTTTGGTCTTCCTTGGCTGTCAGCCAGGAAAAAAGCAAGAGCAAACGAGTATGAAACAAGATCAGCACTCTTTTTCAAAACCGGAACTGGCCCGCGTTACCCATCTGAACTGGAAGGCAAAAGTGGATTTTAATACCAAAACGATTCAGGCAGTAGCAACCTGGAATGTGCAGCTGGCTCCGGATGCACAAGAAATTATTTTCGATACAAAAGACCTTGCAATTGAAAAAATTCTCCTCGACGACAGCGAGCCTGTCACTCCTGTTCTCGCAGAGTCGGATCCCCTTTTCGGGCAAGCGTTGCGAATATCTTTGAAACCTGATACAAAAACTGTTTCAATCTTTTACACAACAAATCCTGAAGCCGAAGCTTTGCAGTGGCTTTCGCCACAACAAACGGCTTCTAAAAGCAATCCGTTTCTCTTCACCCAATCCGAAGCTATTCTTGCACGAAGCTGGGTGCCTTGTCAGGACTCCCCGAGCATACGATTTACATACGACGCAGAAGTAACCGTGCCTGCAAATCTGCTAGCATTGATGAGCGCTTCAAATCCCAAAGCAAAAAATACGACGGGTATCTATCAATTTACGATGCGGCAACCGATACCGTCTTATTTGTTGGCGCTTTCGGTGGGCGACATTAAGTTTCATGAGATTAGTAAGCGAAGCGGAATTTATGCTGAGCCGTCTCTGGTTGATACCGCGGCCTGGGAATTTGCAGATCTCGAAAAAATGATTGCTGGTGCCGAAGCCCTCTACGGGAACTATCGCTGGGACCAATACGATGTAATTGTCTTACCCCCTAGTTTCCCTTTTGGCGGAATGGAGAACCCTCGACTGACGTTTGCAACGCCTACCATATTGGCCGGCGACCGATCTCTTACCTCCCTGATAGCACACGAACTTGCGCATAGCTGGTCGGGAAATTTGGTGACCAACGCAACGTGGGACGATTTTTGGCTAAACGAAGGTTTTACAGTTTACTTTGAACATCGCATCATGGAGAAACTTTATGGCCGGGACTACTCCGAAATGCTGGCCTTGCTGGCCCTTCAGGATCTTCACGAAACGGTCGATGACATGAAGGCAAAAAATCAATATGGTGATACCAAACTGAAATTAAATCTCGTGGGCAGAAATCCCGACGAAGGTGTAACAGACATTGCTTATGACAAAGGATACTTTTTTTTACGCTCGATCGAAGAACAACACGGCCGCGATAAGTTCGACCGTTTTGTCAAAGATTACTTTAATGAGAATGCCTTTAAAGCGATGGATACAGATGGATTTATTACCTACCTGAAAAACTATTACCAAACAAAATATAACATAAGCATCGAAGACTCATTCCTGAACGCCTGGATATTTACGGAAGGGCTACCCGCGACTTGCCCAAAGCCTGTTTCCACCCGGTTTGAAAAAGTAGACGCGTTCTCGCAACAATGGAAGAATTCAGGCAAACTAGATTCTCATCAGGCAAAGGACTGGAGCACTCATGAATGGCTGCACTTCTTAAAAAACCTTCCGGACTCTTTAACCGAATCTCAACTGCAGTCGCTGGATAAATTCGGACGTTTTACTGCTTCTGGGAACTCCGAAATATTAACTGCGTGGTTAACAATAACAATTCGCGATCACTATACACCCGCCAACGCACGACTGGAAGAATTCTTAATTAATACAGGAAGGAGAAAATTCCTGAACCCACTGTATAAGGAACTTGTCAAGACCGGTGAAGGAAAAAAACTTGCGAAGGCAATCTATGAGAAGGCACGACCCAACTATCATTTTGTTGCCACCAATACTTTTGATAAGCTGATAAACTGATTTCAAAATCAAAAATAACCTCGCCCCATCTATGTCCCTCTTCAAAAATATAAAAACAACGGTCAATGTTTTGCAAAACCTCGACTTGGCAAAGCTTGGTAAGCTTTCTCAGAAAGTCGATCTCAACAAAATGGTAGGACTGGTAAGCAGTATGAAAGACGAGGATCTTCAAAAGCTTATCAAGTTTATGGAAGGGGGGAAGAAAAAACATGAGTTCCCGGAAATTGATACAGACTTCTACGACTTGCATCAACTTCTCACCAGCGACGAGCGGGCCGTTCAACTCCAGGTGCGCGAGTTCATGCAGAAAGAGATAAAACCAATTGTTAATAGCTTTTGGTTGAAGGATGAGTTTCCCCATCAAATTATTCCTGAGATGGCGAAGCTAAATATCTGTGGATTGACTTATGAGGGTTATGGTTGCCCCGGCAAGTCGTCGTTGCTGGAAGGATTTCTCGCGATGGAAATGGCGCGGGTAGATTGCTCGATATCGACGTTTTTCGGAGTTCAAAGCGGACTGGCTATGGGCTCGATCTATTATTGTGGTTCCGAACAACAAAAACAGCAATGGCTGCCGCCCATGCAAAAATTGGAACTTATCGGAGCGTTTGGCTTGACGGAACCCGAGGTAGGTTCGGGTGTAGCCGGAGGGTTAACCTGTACCTGCAAACGCAATGGCGACACATGGGTAATTAACGGACAAAAGAAATGGATCGGGAACGCGACCTTTGCGGACCTCACGGTGATCTGGGCTCGTGACCTTGACGATGGAAATGTCAAAGGGTTTATCGTTGAGAAAAATAATCCGGGATTCAAAGCAGAAAAAATAAAAGGTAAGATGGCCCTCCGCATAGTACAAAATGCGCTGATTACCATGACTAACTGCGAAGTAGCCGAAGCCAATAGATTACAAAACGCAAATTCATTCAAAGATACCGCCAAGGTACTTAGAATGACCCGTGCAGGAGTCGCATGGCAAGCAGTGGGATGCGCACGTGGCGCCTACGAAAGCGCCCTTCGATATACCAATGAACGTAAACAATTTGGTCGCACGATCAGCAGTTTTCAAATGGTGCAAGATTTATTGGTGATGATGTTGAGTAATCTCACAGCCATGCAGACGATGGTTTGCCGACTTTCACAACTCCAGGACAACGGTAAACTTACCGACGAGCAAGCATCCCTCGCAAAAGTATTCTGCACCTTACGGACACGTGACATTGTTAGTCATGCGCGCGAACTCTTCGGCGGAAATGGTATTCTAATTGAGTACGATATCGCTCGATTTGTGGCCGATGCTGAAGCAATATATTCCTACGAGGGCACCAAGGAAATCAATACGCTTATCGTTGGACGTGCCATCACAGGACAGAGCGCGTTTATTTGATTCCAAAAACATCGGGCTACACGTCGTTATCCTCATTCATTGTAATACCCAGTCCGGTTCAGCCTATTTTTTCGACAATTCAGGTTTCATATGATACTGATGAGTTTTTTTTAATTGATGACTTACAACGTCTGAGGTATTTTTCGTGTCTATTCGTTACGCTGGAAAGAATTATGTTCACGAAAAGGATAATATTACTAATCATAGGGATTTTTGTGGCCATCGCCATTTGCCTTTCGACAAGCCTTTTCGGAATGCGAATCGCACATGTCGTACCTGCCAATCCAGTTGGCGTGCCATTAAAAGCGCACCCTGATTTCGTCTTTGTAGTTGACCGGTACATTGATGGGAACGCCGTGATAGCTAAGTTTTAAGGCGCCCTCGTAGCGCACTTCAAAGGTTTTTCCACCAATCATTCCCAACAGGGTATCCATAAAACCCAGCTCCTTGATAGCAAGTTTCACCTCGATTGGCACAGTAAATTCGTCGTTGGCGGGAATAGTAGTTTTCAGCTCCTGATCGACGGAAGCAGCCTTCTTACCATTGAGAAAAATATCTACCTTAATCTTTTTGAGCTTGCCCCGCATGGAATTCGGATTGTAAAAAATTGCGTTTGCCTTTAACATTGGGTCGGACGTTGCATCCACGACTACATCCTTAATTTGTCTCAGCACGATGTCTTCCTTTGGCCTTTTGCATCCTGTGACGGCAATGCCCAACAGGATAAAAAGGCTAATATAAATCCCGGCATTAAAAGTATTCCTGCGGTCGCACATGCAATTTCTTCGATTCATTTTGGTCATTTCAGCCTTTGGGCATTTAAGTATAGACATTCTAGTCCATTATTTGTTACACCATTTGCCGACATTCATTTTATTTGCACCAATAATTGATTCTGGTGAATTCAACCTTTGATGTCCTCGCGGATGGCCTTGCCGAAAACGGCTATGCTGTGACCGATCACTTTTTAAGCCCCGATGAAGTAAAAAACATCCTGGATCTAAATGAATTTCAAGCCGGATCAGCCTATTTTAAAAAGGCTGGCATTGGTAAAAATATAGATCATCAAATTAACGAGTCAATTCGCGGTGATTATATACACTGGATTGACAAAAATTCAGCTCCAGATCCCCTGAAAGCCTATTTGGATAAGCTGGGACAATTGGTTCAATTCCTGAATGAAAGTCTTTTTTTAAGCCTTAAGGATTTTGAGATACACATGACCATTTATCCAGCCGGAACCTTTTACAAGCGACATTTAGATCAGTTCAATCGCGACGATCACCGGAAACTGTCCGTCATCTGCTATTTGAATGATAATTGGAGCCCAGATCAAGGCGGTCAATTGCGCATGTTTCTTCCTGACGGAACGACCGCCGAGATATTGCCCACCTTAGGAAGACTGGTCTGCTTTCGGAGTGATCAGATCGAACATGAAGTATTGCCGGCAACACGAACACGATTAAGCCTAACTGGATGGATACTGGATCAATACACTTCGCTGAAACACTTGTAAAAAATAAGGGTTGTCTTTACGAAAGCTTAAGAATTTGACTTTAGATTTGTAGCCGACTTATCATCCTATGAAGAAATATTTCTTAAAGCTTTACCACTATAATGCCTGGTCGAACAAACGCGTATTGAATTGTATAAAACGACAGACCGTAGGCGATGAAAAAATTCTTACTATCATGGGTCATATCGTAGCGGCTCAATTTCTCTGGCTTCATCGCATCAAGGGTTTGCCACCGCCAGATGTAAAGTTGTGGGGGACTTATACTTTGGATCAGCTCCTTGTAATGGCAGAAGATGCAGGAAAGAAATGGATCGATTTTGTGGAGAGCACTGAGGATTTTGATCGCGAACTCACCTATCGGAACTACCTCAACGAACCTTATACAAATAATGTGGAAATGATTATGATCCATCTTGTGAATCATTCATCCTATCATCGCGCACAAATCGCCATGCTATTGCGTCAAAAGGGGTTTGAACCAATCAACACTGATTTTATCACCTATGACCGCGTGATGCGCGGGCAGCTGCAAGAGTAGAATTACGACCCTCCTTAATTCTTGGCGTGCTCTTTCAGATAATGTTCCTTTAAAATATCCTCAGCAAAATCGTTGGTCAAATCGCGCACAACGGAGTGAATATGGTTTGCATTGTTTTGCGTATTGTCAAACTCAATCAATAACATCGGTCCTTGTATCCTGTAATAGTGGCCTTTACCTGGCTTTAAACTTCCTGCCCAGGCAAAGCTTAGATTTTCAATGCCGGCCCCTTTGATCTTATTCATCAGCGTGGTCGAAAAACCTAATTCATAATTTTTTACATATACGTCCAGCAAAGTCATGAACAATTTTTTCTGCTGGTCATTCATATCCGGATACGATATGCCTTTCGGCATCAGCGTGGCCGCCTTTCGTTTGTTTTCTGATAGGATTTCTGCGTAGGCTTCTTCAGCAATCACGACCGTCTGCAATTGAGCCGATGAAAACGAATTTACCAACGAAAATCCAATCGCCGATTCATCTTTCAGAATTTGCTCTCCTTTTCTTTTTCCCAAAGGAATCGTTGCCGGGTTGGACCCATAAAAAGATGGTGTGGATGATTCGATCTTGTTATCGACGGCAGCAAAATTCAATGAAATATGATGGCCTTCCAGTCTCCATCCCCATGGCTTGTCCTTAGCGGGCGTTCCAAAAATTGAGAAAAAGTACTTTTTCGGATCGCGATAGGTATCATCAGCATTCCGATTTTCCACTTCACGCAGTACATTTTCCAGCGTCATCACATCCGTGGCTTTTTTAAATCCCTGCACGCTTAATGAGGCCTTCAATAAATTGAGGGCAGCGTCCAGCTGAGGTTGCGTGAGGTCATGCAATGAAACTCCATTTCGAAAACGAGGTACATAATGCCAGTTAAATCGCTCTTCATCGTCCAGTTTAAATTGGATTTGGGCCTTAACATCGGCGCCAAGAAGGTTCAAAAAAGCATTTGCCGTTGCTGAAATGTCATTTGATTGCGCCACGCTCTCATGGAAATACAGCGCTAATAATATTACAAACAGTATTTTTTTCATCTGGATCTGGCCGTTTAGGTGAATCGTCTCAAAATTTAAAGCCATGAGCGAAAATGTAAATTCCCTGACATTTTGATAGGCTTACAAAATCCATCTTTGAATTCTAATCGTAATTTAAGACATCTTATGAAAATAATCTTCTCTCTTGTGATTCTTGCTGTGGCAATACAGTCCGTTTATGGACAATCTGATGAATTTCGTAAACAGAATTTTAACGTAAAGAAGAATTTAGCGTTAGAAGGGTACGATCCCGTAAGTTACTTTGACGGTGCTCCACTGGAGGGTGATCCCGACTTAAAGTTTGTCTTCAAAGGCGTCACCTACCAGTTTGCTTCTGCGGACAACCTTGCAAAATTTAAACTTATGCCCGACAAATATGAACCGGCATATGGAGGATGGTGCGCGTATGCCATGGGGGAATCTGGCGAAAAAGTAAAAATTGACCCGGAAACATTCAAGATTTTAGACGGTAAACTTTACCTGTTTTACAATTTTTGGGGGAACAATACGCTGGAAGATTGGAAGAAGAATGAAAAAAAATTGAAGGAAGTTGCCGATCATAATTGGAAAAATATTGTTAGATAAGTTTTAGTTTTCCAATTCGTGGAGATTGAGGTATTTTATTAATGATGTCAATTAACTTAAATTGGACCATATATTATGTCTGCTATGAACTTAACGGAAGCCTGTTCTAATATCTTAGCCCAATTGACGGACCTCGTGGATCAGATTCGCGAAAGTGATTTTGTGAGACCTGCTGAAACACTGAGTCATTCCACCATCGGGCAACATCTGAGGCACACCCTGGAATTTTTCATGTGCTTTGAGCATGGCTTTGATAAGGGACTTATCAACTACGACAAACGAGCACATGACAAGCTTATTGAGAGCGATAAATTTTTGGCGCTTGCTTCAATTGGCAGGATTTCCGATTTCGTCAATAGCCTGACCGACAAACCTTTAAAATTGGAGGTCGGCTATGATCTCGAGAACGAAACTTTCATCACGATCGAAACCACAGCTACCCGGGAGTTGGTTTATAACATAGAACATGCAGTCCATCATATGGCAATTATGAAAATTGGCGTGAGGGAAATTGCTTCTTATATAAAACTTGCCCCTGATTTTGGAGTTGCTGCCTCGACGATCCGGTACAAGGAAAACTCCGTACCTACTGCTCACTAGCCCTCCCTTGAGAATGTTTTTTGTTAAAGATGTTGCTCGCAGTAACTTTTTTATTCGACTAAAAAGCTGGGAGTACTGGCCATTTGGAATTATTCAATTTCCAGTGATCGTCTATTTTTTGTGGCTATGCGTCAGGGCGCGATCTTTTTTTTTCTTCTCTGCCTCCAACCCCGGAATCGTTATGGGTGGAATGTTCGGAGAATCAAAATATGACGTGCTGAAAAAGGTACCCTCGCGGTATACGGCCATCACAACCTTGGTACAAACGCCATGCAAAAAAGATGACGTTATCAATGCAATGGAAAATCAAGGTTTAAAATTGCCGGTCATTTTTAAACCGGATTTGGGTGAACGGGGATTTATGGTTCAACGGATTAATACTGATTCTGATATCGACAATTACCTCTCGAAGATGAAATACTCTTTCATGATCCAGGAGCTAATAGACCTACCGTTGGAATTTGGTGTTTTTTATTTGCGCTATCCAAGTCAGCAAAAAGGCAGAGTTACCTCGGTCGTAATGAAAGAAATGCTTTCGGTTACGGGAGATGGTTTCTCCACCCTCGCAATCCTTATACAACGCAAGGACAGAGCAAAATTGCAATGGGAAACATTGAAAAAAAAATATTCCAGCCAGTTGAATGAAATTGTTCCCAAAGACAAAACAATAGAACTCGTTTCAATTGGCAACCATTGTTTGGGCACGAAATTTTTAGATGGAAGTCATCTCATCAACGACAGGCTTTCGGCTACATTTGACGAAATGAGCAAACAAATTGAGGGTTTTTATTTTGGACGGTTCGATTTGAGGTGCACATCAGTGGAGGATTTGTACAATGGCAATGTGAAAATATTGGAGCTAAATGGATGTGGCGCAGAGCCTGCTCATATTTATCATCCCGGCTACTCAGTCTTTAAAGCCATAAATGTACTCTTGACTCATTGGAAAAATATATTTTTAATCGCACGCGAAAACGCAGAACGTGGAACTTCCTATATTCCCTTTAAAGAAGCCAAAATGTATTACAAAAGATTTAAGGCCGCCACCCAGCTATCATGATTGCAACGGTCAATTTTTTGTTGGGCTTTCTTTTCAGCTTCGTTGGCTCGATTCCACCCGGTACCATTAATCTCACCTGTGTTCAGTTGGGCCTTGAAAAAAAGGTGGGCATCGCCTGGAGGTTTGCTGCAGTCTGCTCCGTACTGGAATACCCCTATGCCTGGATAGCGGTGGAGTTTGCTGAATGGATTACGTCTTCTCCCTTGGTTGTAGAAAATATGCAACTCATTGCAGCCATCGTGATGATCCTGTTAGGGATCTTAACGTTGTGGTCGTCTTTCAGGCCTTCAAAGATTACGACAAAGCTTAGCGAAAGTGCCTACATGCGGGGCATTTTGTTAAGCGTCCTGAACCCGTTGGCTATTCCTTTTTGGGTGGGAACCACGGCCTATTTAAAAAGTTTAAACTGGATTGATTTGTCGACGCCAGCAGGGCTTCATGGTTACCTGGTAGGCGTTTGCTTAGGCACTTTTGTACTTCTGATGATACTGGTATATCTGGCAAAAAAGGTCATTTCTCAATTCACCCAAAGTTCATGGCTTAACAAGATCCCAGGAGCTGCGCTCATTACTCTGGGTATCTACGCTTTCATTCAGTATCTATTTTAGTTTCCAATCCCTAAAATAAAAAAGCCCGGAGGTCCGGGCTTTTCATTGCTGATATTCTTAACCTCAATAAACAAGACTCTTCTCCGTCATAAATTCTGCGATCTGAACGGCATTCGTAGCAGCGCCTTTGCGTAGGTTGTCCGCAACGATCCACATGTTTAGCGTATTGGGTTGAGATTCGTCGCGGCGAAGCCTTCCAACAAAAACTTCATCCCGGTTTTTCGAATTGATCGGCATCGGATAAATGTTGTTCTTCGGATCATCCTGAACGATTACACCGGGTGCAGTTGCCAATATCGAACGTACCTCACTCAAATTGAAGTCTTCATGGAACTCTACGTTGACGGCTTCTGAGTGCCCACCCATAGAAGGTATTCTTACCGTCGTCGACGTTACACCAATCGAATTATCGCCCAAAATTTTGCGCGTCTCATTCACCATCTTCATCTCTTCTTTAGTGTATCCATTGTCAAGGAATGAGTCGATATGAGGAAACGCATTCATGTCGATTGGGTGAGGATAAACCTTTGGTCCATTAACACCTTTGCGTTCATCCATCATTTGTTGCACGGCGTCCTTGCCTGTTCCTGTAACCGACTGATAGGTTGAAACAACAATTCGTTTCAGTTTATACTTGACGTGAAGTGGCGCCAACGCCATCACCATCTGAATAGTTGAGCAGTTGGGATTTGCAATGATCCGATCATCGATGGTAAGCTCATGCCCATTGATCTCAGGAACAATAAGTTTTTTCGTGGGATCCATTCTCCATGCGGAAGAATTGTCGATCACGATCGTACCTGCTTCGGCATATTTTGGAGCCCATTCCAAAGAAGTTCCTCCACCAGCGGAAAAAATAGCAATATCCGCAGCCAGCTTACAGCCTTCCTCGATACCCTTTATGGTATATTCCTTACCCTTAAATTTTATCTTTTGTCCAACAGACTTTGCCGATGCGATCAAATAAAGCTCATCAAATGGAAAACTTCTTTCCTCTAACACTTTCAGGATTTCCTGGCCCACCAAGTCCGGTGGCGCCTACTACTGCGAGTTTCATTTTTGTTTTTTATATTTAAGGACTACAAAAATAATATTTCCCGTTGTGCTTATGAAAAACAAAATGCAAATATGTTGGGTTTCCAACCTGCAAACGTTTACAGTAAAATTTTATTTTACATTTTCGCTCCTCTTTCTTCCCCAACTAGCGTTAGCTCAGTTCGAAGATGATTTCTCCGACAATGATTTTACGAGCTCGCCTTCGTGGGCAGGAGATGACTCGCAATTCATCGTTTCGAATAATCAGCTAAAACTTGAAGCCCCCAAGGAAGACGGCGTTTCATTTCTTTCGACCCTTTGTCACGTTGGAAAAGACGCATCCTGGGAATTCAAACTCAAAATGGAATTCAATCCATCTCTGAGCAATTACTGCAGGGTGTATCTCATGGCCGATCAGGCAGACCCTTCAGGAGCGTTAAACGGATATTTCGTCACGATAGGTGAAAGTAACGATGAGATAAGCTTGTACAGGCAAACTGGAAGCACATTCTCAAAAATAATTGATGGGCGCGATGGCATTCTCAACAGGTCAACCATTGAAATCAAAATTCGCGTCGTCCGGGATGCGGCTACCGGATGGCAATTATTTACAGATCTGGGGGTCACAGGAAATTACTTCCTGGAAGGAACTGTGAAGGACAATAACTTTCAGACGTCTAATTATTTTGGCCTTCTTTGCGTCTATACAGCCACACGCTCCGATAAATTTTTTTTTGATGATTTTGACGTCCGGGGAGATGCATCTAAAGACGATATTCCTCCGAGCTTAGTCAGTCTTGAAACTAAGTCTTCACATGAACTCAATCTCCTGTTTTCCGAACCGTTGGACGCCGGCGGCGCGACTAACGTCGAAAACTTTACAGTTAGCCCAGCCGTTGGACGCCCTGCATCGGCCGTACTTGCATCAGATCAACAAACCCTGGTGTTGAAATTTGACAGGGATTTTTCAGAAAACGCACTTTCTGTCCTGACAATTGCAGGCATCGCCGATCTTTCTGGAAACCTTATGGCGCCTCTTAACAGGGAATATTTTCTTCGTTCCTCCCCTGTAATGTCGATCAAAAGGCTGTTATCGTCACTGAAATATTTGCCGACCCTTCCCCCGCGGTTGGATTGCCTGAATCAGAATTCGTTGAGATCTATAATCGACACGAGCAAGCCTTTAACCTTGCCGGTTGGAAATTTACGGATCAGAGTTCTTCCGCAACCTTGCCAGATTTAATATTGGCTCCCGGGGAATATCTTGTTCTTACCTCGGAAAACAGTGTTTTCCCTGTTTCAGAAAAAGTACTACGATTGGCAAACTTCCCCTCATTGAATAACAGCGGCGATGTTTTGATCTTACGTGATGCGGACGAGAATACAATAGATTCCGTAAGCTATTCGGACAATTGGTACAACGATGAAGAGAAACGCGGCGGAGGCTGGACGTTAGAAATTATAGATCCTGCTAACCTGTGTAGCGAGCACCAAAACTGGGTCGCTTCAGAAGACGAACTCGGGGGAACACCAGGAATGCAAAATTCCGTTTTTGCAAATAAACCTGATATCACAGGACCAAAATTGCTTTCGGCTATTCCAATTAGTCCCTTTGAACTGCGACTACAGTTCGACGAAAAACTTGAAAGGATTTTGCCCGAAGACCTTAGTATTAATATCGATCCATTGCTGGAAGTGGAAGTGGTTTCTTTTTCCAATCCTTCCCTTACGACGTTAATGGCAACATTGGTACACGAAATTCAACCAGGTATTGTTTATTCGATCGTTGTGGAAAATCTTTACGATTGTGGGGGAAATCCTATCCAGAAAGAAGATGTGGCACCTGAATTCGGAATGCCTGAAGATGCCGACACCCTGGATGTATTGGTCAACGAAATTTTGTTCAACCCCAGGCCTACCGGAATTGATTTTGTTGAAATTATCAATGACTCCGAAAAATTCATCAACCTTAAGAATTGGTCCCTGGCCTCCCTTGAGGATGGAGTCCCGAAAAATAAGACAACCTTGTCGTTGGATAACTTTCTCTTGAAACCGGGGGAATTTCTGGCCGTTACAGAAAACCCCAATATCCTGGCAGGAGAATATTTAACATCGCAGCAACAGCATTTTCTGAAAGTAATTGATTTACCTCCCTTCAGTGACGATCTTGGGTCTGTCGCCCTGTTGGATGCGACCGATAAAGTCATTGATTATTTCGCTTACACCAAAGAGATGCACTCAGTGTTCATCAAAGACGATGAAGGAGTTTCCCTCGAACGCATTTCTTCGAGCAATACTTTGGCCGATCAAAATTGGAAATCTGCAAGTTCCTCAGTCGGGTTTGCAACACCTGGATACATGAACTCTAACTCCTCTCAGCAGTCAGCCCTTTCTTCCCAGATTTTGAAAGTAGAGCCTGAAATTTTTAATCCCTTGGCAGCGCAAAACAATTTTGCCATGATTCATTATAATTTTGAGCCTGGAGGACTTGTTGCCAACCTGAAGATATTCGATTCCCAAGGTCATCTGATCAAAGAAATTGCGAACAACGACATTGTGGGTACAACCGGCTTTTATCGCTGGGACGGTGATCGTGACAATGGAACAAAAGCCAACGTTGGTTACTACATGATTTGGCTTGAAACATTTGACGACACGGGGTCAGTAAAAAACTATCAAGCGCGAGTAGCCATCGCCGTTTCGTTTTAAAACTAACCCGGCCGCCAGGCCGTTTCAATTTTTGTAAATGAACACCTTTCCGTCTCCTTTTTTCGTGATGTAGCCCCGATACATTCCCTCCGTGCAGAACGGCATGGTAAAATTCCCTTGGCGATCGAGGGCAATGACACCACCATCTCCCCCTAGTCTAGGTAATTTTTTCAGAACGACAGAATCAGCCGCGTCACGAATGGAAAGGTGAGCGTATTCCATCAAGGCATGCACGTCATGTGCAACATTCAGCCTGATAAAATATTCACCCCAACCTGTAGCAGATACCGCGCACGTTAGATTATTGGCGTATGTGCCTGCACCAATAATGGGCGAATCGCCCACACGTCCGTATTTCTTGTTTGTCATCCCTCCCGTCGAAGTACCGGCAGCCAGATTTCCATGGCTATCAAGGGCGACACACCCAACTGTTCCAAATTTTTTATCGTCCCGGAAATCGCTGGTGTTCCCATTTCCTTTTAATTGCAATAATTGTTTGTAGCGGGTTGAATCAAAAAAATAGGCGGGCGAAACGATCTCCAATCCATGTTCTTCGGCAAATACCTCCGCTCCCTGGCCGAACAGCATAACATGTTTTGACTGGGTCATGACCGCGTAGGCTGCATCAATTGGGTTCTTAATCGTTGTGACACCCGCTACCGCTCCAGCCATAAGATTACTTCCGTCCATGATGGAGGCATCAAGTTCATTTCGCTCGTCGTTGGTGAAAACAGAGCCTTTTCCAGCATTAAACAACGGGGAATTTTCCATTATTTTAATGGCTGCAATTACTGCGTCGACACTTTTTCCTCCGTTTTCAAGAACAGCGAAGCCGCTGTCAAGGGCATCCTGTAGTTTCGTATGGTATTCTTTTTCCCTCTCCGGGCTCAAATTTGCGCGCGTAATGGTCCCAGCTCCCCCGTGAATCACCAAGGTAATGGGGCCGGAATTGGCGTGTTCTGCCATTTTTTCTCTGGAATTTGAATTGCAGCACCAAAGAACTGCAGTGATAGCAAGAATAATTAGAACTTGTTTCATTGTATTAACAGGCATTATAAAGAGAGATATTTAGCGTTAAATCAAACATTCTGGAATTTATTGTATAATATTTTTTGTTTTCGTGGGCGACCGCATAATTTTGCGCATCTTTTACCTAACGGAGTAACAACTATGGCTAAGAATAAAAAGTCATCAACCAAGGCAGCGAAAAAATCTCCTGCTAAAGCAAAGCCTGCAGCAAAAGTGAAGGCGAAAAAAACGACACCTGCTAAAGCGAAAAAGGCTGCTCCGAAGAAGGTTGCTAAAAAGGCCGCTCCGAAGGCTGCGAAAAAAATTGCTCCGAAAAAGGCTGCTCCGAAAGCAGTAGTTGCTAAAAAGGAAGCTCCGAAAAAAGAGCCGGTGAAAAAAGTAGCACCTCCGAAGGTAGAGAAGTCGGAAAAAATTGAGAGACCTGCCCCGCTTCCTAAAGCGGCCACGCCTCAAGCAGAAAAACCATTGCCAGTTGCTCCTCCGAAGCCTGCGCCCCCACAATTAAGCATTTTCCCTGTGCCAAATCAACGACCCATTGCTCATAAACAAACCAATAGTTCTTCAGGCGACACGCGAACCCGCTATTCAGAAGAAGAATTGAAGGAGTTTGAATTATTGATTCACAAGAAGCTTGATAAAGCTCGTGATGAATATAGAATTTTGAAAGAAACACTCAATCGTAACAACGATGAGGGTACTGATGCCACTTCCGGTGGAAACACGAAGGTTTTAGAAGACGGTGCAGAAACGGCTGAAAAGGAGAACCTGAGTCAGTTGGCTGCCCGGCAACAAAAATATATCATGAATCTTGAGAATGCCTTAGTTCGCATTAAGAATGGTACCTATGGAATTTGTTCCGTAACGGGAAAGTTGATTCCTAAGGAACGATTGATTGCAGTGCCCCACACGACGCAATCTATCGAGGCTAAAATGATGCAGCACGATTAATTCCCATTTTAAAAAAATCCAGTTGGACTTTTTACAAAACCATATTGAGGCACTTATTTTCTGTTCGCCTACGCCTATTCGTCTCGGTGAGATCCGCGGATGCCTATCAGAGATGTTTAATGCCGACGTCCCTGAAGAGGACATTCAAGGTGCCATTCAACGATTGGAAGAAAAATATCAAGCAGAAGAATTTTCCTTTCAACTTTTCAAAGCTGCCGGAGGTTATCAATTCCTGACAAAGCCTGCGTACCAGGCCAGCATTGGGATCATGCTAAAGCAGCAATCGAAAAAACGGCTGTCTACCTCGGCGATGGAAACACTTTCTATCATTGCCTATAAGCAACCGATCTCCAAAACGGAAATCGAAAATATCCGCGGTGTTAACTGCGACTATGCTGTACAAAAATTACTGGATAAAGGCCTTATTGAGATCACCGGAAAGGCTGAAACAATAGGTCGTCCAATGCTGTACGGGACAACCGCAAAATTCATGGAATACTTCGGCATCAACGACATTACAGAATTACCGACTCCTAAAGAATTCGTAGCTGAAGTAAATTCGATCGGCGAGAACTTGGATCAAAGCGATACGTTAGATCAAAAGGAGTCCGATGGCCAAGCGTAACACATCGAGAGGAACGGGCCGACGTTCTGCTCCACCTTCGCGTGGTGACTCCCCTAAAAAAAATTTTAGCGGAAAACCTGGCGGCAGGCCACGCAGATCATCGTCGGGCAAATCATCTGGAGATTCACGTCCGGACAGGCCTTTTGGCTCGGATAGAAGAGAACGCCCCACATCGAACAGAAAATTTGATTCAAACCGGTCAGAAAAATCTTTCGACAAGGAAAAAGCCCCCTATCAAAAAAAGAAAAATTTTTCATCCTCAAATAGCGATCGACCTAAACGAAAATTTGACGGCGACGAATCCAAGAGAACACCTTACAAAAAGGACAGAAGGGAAAGTCCAACATCAAATCGAAAATTCGATTCAAATCGATCGGAAAAATCTTTCGATAAGGAAAAACGACCTTATTCGAACAAGAAAAATTTTTCATCCTCAAACGCTGAGAAGCCCTATCGAAAATTTGAGTCTGACGACTCCAAGAAAAGGCCGTACAAAAAGTTTGATAAAAAAGATTCTGGCGAAAAAAGGCCTTATAAAAAAGACTTCACAGCTGAAGGGCCTTCTACATCATTGAGAAGAGAAAGCAGCTTTAAAAAATTCGATGGCCCATCGGAGCGGCCAAAACGGAAAAGCTCGACGAGCTTTTCAGATCGCAAATCAACCGAAAGCTTTAAGAAAGCTGAAGGTACTAAACGGCGGGCCGTGGAAGACAATGAAGCCCCTGTTCAAACCGGAAAAATAAGGCTTAATAAATTCATCGCAAATAGTGGTGTTTGCTCACGGCGTGAAGCCGATGAACTCATCAAGATGGGTATAATCTCAGTGAATGGAAAAACCATTACGGAATTGGGCTACAAAGTAAACCCAGGCGACGAAGTACGCCACGAAAGCAGAGTGCTGCACGCTGAAAAGCCGGTGTATATACTGATGAACAAACCCAAAGGATTTCTGACCACTACCAGTGATCCTCAAGAGCGCAACACCGTCATGCACCTGATCGGAAATCACGTAAAGGAACGTATCTATCCCGTTGGACGTTTGGACCGAAATACAACTGGACTGCTATTGCTAACGAATGACGGGGACCTTGCAGACAAACTGATGCATCCTTCGTACAATGCTAAAAAGATCTACAAGGTCGAGCTTGACAGACCGATAACGAAGGGAGATGCTCAAACTATTCTGGAGGGGGTCCAATTAGAAGAAGGAAGAGCAATGGTCGATGACCTCGCCGTTATTTCTGAGGATAAGAGAACCGTCGGAATTGAAATTCACATCGGATGGAACCGCGTTGTGCGAAGAATTTTTGAAGCCTTAAATTACGAAGTAGTAAAACTTGACCGCTCAGTCTATGCCGGGCTGGATAAAAAAGATCTTGGACGAGGTGAGTGGCGATTTTTAACGAAGGAAGAACTGGTCCGCCTAAAACACTTTAAATAAGATTGAAGTTCTTCTCTCTTTGCTAAGCGTTCTCCAACACAATTCTGAACTTACTTCCTTTACCGAGTTCGGAATCAACAAAAATTATTCCTTTAATTTTATTAAGTGCTTCTTTTACAATGTAAAGTCCAAGGCCTGTTCCTTCCGTGTCCTCCGAAGCCCTGAAAAACATGTCAAATATTTTAGGCACATTTTCTTTTGAAATACCCCTACCGTTGTCCTCCACAGAAATCTCGACAATATGCCTGTTCCTTTTAAATGTCACCAGGATAAATGGAGTTAGGCTGATCGAGATTGTGATATTTAACGGCGTTGGTGAGTAGATTGCTGAGTATTATTTTCAATTGATTATAGTCAGACTTAAAGGTGTGGCTGGGATGCGCCTGATAATTTAGACTTATTGACGACGCTCCTTTGTTGAATCTGATATCGGCTGTCGTTTCTTCAATTAATTCGCGAAGGTCCAGTTCCTCTATTTTGACATCAATCTTTTTGCTTCGTGATAAATTCAAAATATCGCTGATGATCAAATCCAATTTTTTTATTCTTTCTTCAATAATGTTCATGAAGGTCCTGGCCTTTTCTTCCTGTAATTCAATCCTGCCGAGGTATGTGAGACCGAGAATCGAAGCAATTGGAGTTCGTAAATCGTGCGATGTGCTTGAAAGGAAACTATCAAGTTCCTTATTTTCCTCATTTAGCTTTTGACGCTCATCCTCCAAAAACCACATCACCATACTCATGCCCATGAGGGAAATCAACAATAAATCAACCGCTCCAAACAAATCAAGACCAGCGACTTTGTTTCCCAATAGGTTAAATAGTTTGAGCGTAAAAATATAGAGCTGGTAAACGCTGAAAATGACAAGGGAACTCGTGAGTAGCTGTTGTCCAAATCCTTTAGAAAACTTCTTATTGGTCCATACGACAATACCAGCCACCAAAAAGCCAATCCCGGTAATGATTGCGCGGCTTCCTGAACTGATGAGGTAATGAAAGAAGACACCCGATTGACTGAATGTCACGATGGATAATAATGCAATAATAAATGAAAGCAGAAGAACTAAACTGAAGCGCTTCCGCGAAAATGCCTTGTCATAAATAAGTTCGTATGTGCCTCGCAGGATAAAAATGATTTGTAGAAAACAGCATAGCTGAGCGACAATGCTCAGAACAGTTCTTGGCATCGATCGTTCGTCCAGCAAAAAAACAGTTACGATCCCGGAACTAATCATGTAAATGGCAAATGCTATCCAACTGTAAGACCAGGTATGAAGAAACAGGCGGCGATACACCATTCCAAAATGGCGAAAAATGAAAAAAAAGATCAATCCGAGAATAATTTCGGAGAGATGGACGTAGATCACACGCGTTTCGTAACCTGACAAGTCAGATAACTCCATTCAATTCAATTTTAAATAAAAATTAAATGTAAGGATACAAATACTCTTTGCTAAATTATCAAAATTGATCATTGAGAATGATAAAAAAAAAGCCTCTGCAGGAGGCTTTTCTAGAGTGGTGATGGAGGGAATTGAACCCCCGACACAAGGATTTTCAGTCCTTTGCTCTACCAACTGAGCTACATCACCAAAAAATGAGGCACAAAAGTATGTAAATTTCAATTCCATGCAAAGTTTGATCAGGATTAATAGGACTTGATCAGGATTAACAGGGTTCATGAATGGAGTAGATTTTCAGGATTTATGCATATTTCATAGGTTTATAGATCGGTTTCAAATGTTCAGACCTCATTGGAAAGGCGTCTGGATATTTGCATCTAATTCAGATATGATTCAACAGATTGCATTTATTATCATCTTGGGTACGGCGATTTATTTCATTCGGAAGCGGATTTTATTTATCCGACGTACCGTCAATTTAGGCAAGGATAAATCTTTAAACGATCGACCCGGTGAACGTCTAAAGAAAATGCTTTTGGTGGCCTTTGGCCAAAGGAAAATGTTTAAGCGCCCACTGCCCGCTATCCTGCATTTCTTTATATATGCTGGTTTTCTCATTATTAATCTGGAAGTGTTGGAGTTTGTCATCGATGGGTTGGCAGGAACACACCGAATTTTTGCACCGTTCCTGGGGGGGTTCTATAACGTTCTGATGAACTTTTTCGAATTTTTGGCGGTGGCCGTTCTGCTGTCTTGTGTCATAATGCTTATGCGAAGGAATGTCCTGAAAATAAAGCGATTTTGGTCCTCCGAAATGACCTCATGGCCCCGATTAGATGCCAACATCATCTTAATTACTGAAATAGTCCTAATGGTTGCTATCCTCACCATGAATGCGTCGGATCAATTACTGCAAGCGAGATCTGTTGAACACTATTCGCCCACGGGACCGCTCCTGTTCAGTGGCGTGTTCACGCCTGCGCTCCAGCACGCTGGCACTTCGACACTAATTCTCCTGGAACGAATAGCCTGGTGGTTTCATATTGTAGGGATTTTGGGCTTTGCAGTCTACATTACGTTTTCAAAACATCTACATATCTTCCTGGCGTTTCCGAATACCTATTTTGCCAACCTGGAGCCGAAAGGGCATATGGAAAACATGCCAGTAGTTACGAACGAGGTAAAAATGATGCTCGGTTTAGGAGACGCGACACGCATCGCCTCCTGCAACGCCGGGAAGATTTGGCGCAAAGGATATCAATGATTTGGCCTGGAATAATTTGCTGGCGGCCTATTCATGCACCGAATGTGGAAGATGTACATCGGAATGCCCGGCAAATCTCACGGGAAAAAAGCTTTCACCGCGAAAAATTATGATGGATACCCGCGACCGAATGGAGGAAGTGGGAGCAAGCCTTGAAAAGGACGGAAAAGGATTGAACGATGGTAAAACTTTGCTCGGGGATTATATTAGCAAAGAAGAAATCAATGCGTGCACGAGCTGTAATGCGTGCGTTGAAGCCTGCCCGGTGATGATCAATCCATTGGAAATAATTCTGGAATTAAGAAGGTACGTGGCCATGGAAGAATCGGGATCACCACCTTCGTGGAATTCAATGTTTCAAAATATCGAGACAAGCTTTGCGCCGTGGAAATTTTCCCCTGCCGATCGTTTTAATTGGGCTAATGAAATAAAAAAATAGTAGCATGCCTGAAATAGCTTTTGAAATTCCAACAGTTGCAACCCTAAAAAGCAGAGGCGAGGAACCGGAAGTACTTTTTTGGGTTGGATGTGCTGGTTCATTTGATGATCGATATAAACGCGTGACCAAGGCATTCATTAAAATCTTAAATGCGATTCCCGTAAAATTCGCGGTGCTTGGAACGGAGGAAACCTGCACGGGTGACCCGGCCCGAAGAGCAGGCAATGAATTTCTATTTCAGATGCAGGCGATGAACAATATTCAGGTCTTGAATGGATACGGGATAAAGAAGATCGTTACGGCCTGTCCGCATTGCTTTAACACAATAAAAAATGAATATCCCGACCTTGGGGGAAAATATGACGTGATTCATCATTCCACTTTTCTTCAGCAGCTCATTGAAGACGGAAAGATCAAATTTGAAGGTGGCTCATTTAAGGGCAAAAAAATCACCTATCACGACTCCTGCTATCTTGGACGGGCAAATAATGTTTATGAAGCTCCCCGTGCCGTGTTAGAAGCCCTGGACGCCGACCTCGTAGAAATGAAACGCTGCCGGACCACCGGATTGTGTTGCGGAGCGGGTGGAGCTCAGATGTTCAAGGAGCCGGAAAGAGGATCAAAGGATATCAACGTGGAACGAACTGAAGAGGCAATTTCGACCGGTGCCACGACGATTGCTGTAGCCTGCCCTTTCTGTATGACCATGATGAGCGACGGAGTCAAACATAAAAATCGCGAGGCTGATATTCAGGTCAAGGACTTGGCAGAACTAATTGCCGAGGCACAAGGTTAATTATTTTAAGATAAATTCGAGAAAATATGTACGTCCCATTCGAGAAAATACAGGACTCTTCGCGCATCTGGATTTACCAGGCAAACCGGAAGTTTAATTCTGAGGAGTTCAATATAATTTCCGATGCACTCACAGCGTTTACAGAGGGCTGGTTGGTTCATGGCAGCCCCATGGAAGCTTCGTTTAGTTTAAGATATGACCAATTTGTTATAATTGCGGCAGACGAAGACGCAAATGCTGCCAGCGGTTGTTCTATCGACGATTCTGTAAGAACCCTTAAAAGGTTAGGCTCAGCGTTATCAATAGATTTCTTTGATCGAACCTTGGTTGCTTTTAAAAAAGACGAGCACGTTTTTACAATTTCCGCTTCGGATTTGAAAACAAAATTGAGTGATGGCGTCTGGAATAGTGACACGTTGTTATTTAACAATCTTGTAAATACAAAACGAGATCTAACCCAAACGTGGCTTGTGCCTGCAGGGGCTTCCTGGCTAAAACGTTATTTCCCGAAGCGAACTGTGGCCGGTTAAGTCAGATATTTGTAGCTTTATTCAATCATTTCTAGAAATAGTACATATGCAGTTGAGATTTTTAGCGTTCAGTGCTTTCCTTTTCCTGATGTCGTGCAGCATTGAGAAGAAAGCCAATAAAGCGTTTGTCCTGGGTAAATATCAAAACTCCATCGACCTTTATAAGAAGGTTGTAGCCAAGAATCAAAACAATGGCAAGGCAAATTATTTCATAGCCGAATCTTACAGGCTCAGCAATCGTCCAAAAGAAGCCGAAGCTTACTACGGTAAGGCTGGTGGCAAGGGAATAGATCCCGACACCGTTCAGTTTTACTATGCGCAATCCCTTAAAGCGAATGGTAAATATGCTGAAGCGCGACAGCAGTTGGATGAAATGACCAAGCGAACTAATAATACGGCTTTTAAGGATCGGGCTCAGGCCGAAATGAACGGCCTTGCCTATCTTGAAAAACTGAATGAACGAAAGAGTTTTTACCGGGTAAAAAATTTGGAGTTGATCAATACACCTTCGAGCGAATACTCACCGGTTTTTCTGAATAATGAATTGTATTTTACTTCATCTCGCGGCAACGACAAGATTTACGAGGCAACCGGTACGCCCTTTACAGATATCTACAAAGTAGCAAGTCGCGGGGCAAACGTTGACGTTGCTACCGTTGCCGCTCTTCCTGAAGGCATCAATACCGCGAGCATCAACGATGGTTGTATCACCTTTTCCCCCGACGGCAAGACGATGGTGTTCGCAAAAGGTAATACCGGAAAACGAAAAGGCACTGAGGACGTGGACCTTTACATTACCAGGTTCAGAAACGGAGTTTGGTCTCAACCAATTATGGTCAACATCAATGAACCTGGAGCCTGGGATTCATCCCCGGCATTTAGTCCCGATGGACGAACCCTCTACTTTGCCTCTAACCGTAAATCACGGGGCAGAACGCAAATTAGCTATGGCGGCCTGGATATTTATGCTGCACAAATGGATACCCGGGGAAGGTTTTCCCGTGTGAGAAATTTAGGTCCTGAAATCAATACTCCGGGTGATGAACTTTTCCCCTATGTGGCCGAGGACGCAAAGCTCTACTTCTCTTCTGACGGGCATCCTGGTTACGGAGGTTTGGACTTGTTCGTGGTGAAACGCGCCAACGGAAAGACCCAGATCGAAAATCTGGCGCAACCTGTAAATTCCTCAGGGGATGACTTTGGAATATTTTTGTTCCGGGCTGACCGTGGATTTCTTACATCCAATCGCGAAGGGGGCAAGGGCGACGATGATATCTACACGTTTGTGAACGAAGACCCGAATCTTAAGGTCGTGAATTACTATTTGCAGGGCATAACCTATACACAGGATAAGGAAGGTAAGATGCAGATTCTTCCCAATACGAAAGTAAACTTGCTGGATGGAAAAGGAGAAATCATGCAGGATTATGTGACGGGCGATGATGGAAAATTTTTGTTCCGGGTGTATGAAAATGAAGATTACAACATGGTGGGGGAAACTGATGGTTATTTGATCAAACGTCAGGGCTATACTACGAAGGGCCGAGGTGTCGATCCGACTACGCTAAAAGATTTGATAACAAATGTCACATTGGATACGATGCTGGTCCTTGACAAAATTGAGCTTAACAAGATTTTTCCGTTGGAGAATATTTATTACAATTTTAACCGGGCAGATATACGTGAAGATGCCGCGAAGGAATTGGATAAACTGGTACAATTGCTGATCGACAACCCTGAAATCAAGATTGAATTAGGTTCACACACGGATAGTGTGGACACCGATGCCTTTAACCTGGACCTCTCGCAAAGGCGTGCGGAATCCGCCGTCCGTTATATTGTTCAAAATGGAATCGCTCCGGATCGAATTGTGGCAAAAGGATATGGGGAGTCGAAACCAATTGCGCGAAACACCAATCAGGATGGAACAGACAACTCAGCAGGCCGGCAAAAGAACAGACGGACAGAATTTAAGATTCTGGAAGTAGGAGTCATTCCAAAATCGATTCAGGGCGATGAGCCAATCGATGAAGAAGACAAATATTTTAATGAAAAGAATTGATCAGGAATTGTATTTAACCTTATAAATTAAAAAAGGCTGTCTCATGTGAGCAGCCTTTTTTCGTTGGTATTGTAAAACGTTCTTGTTAAGCAGCTTTTGCTTTTTGATCGCTTTCTAATTGAATCTCTTTGTGTCTCTTTAGCCGGATGATTCCCACTTTGTCAAGCAAAACCATGACTTGGAAGGTAGGGTCAATTTCATGCCACCGGATGCCTCCAAAATTAGCGCGCGATCCATTTTTATGGTGATTGTTATGATAACTCTCCCCCATCATCAAAAAATCAACAGGTAAGAAGTTTCTGGAAGTATCACCTACTTCAAAGTTTCTATAGCCGTATTTATGAGCAAACCAGTTAATGATCGCACCATGAATTGGACTTAACAAAAATTGGATGGGCAATAGCAACCATAACCACCAGACATCAGCGTATACGTAATAAACGGTGATGTAGACTCCTGCCCAAAAGACACGTGATGGCCATGAGCGTGCAAATTTGTCAAACGCTTCCCACTGGGGAACACCTTCGGTAAAACGCTTTTCCGGAACGAATTTTTTATTGGCGATATCTGAATAAATGGTTTTCGTTTTCCACATCATGTTCCAGATGGACTCATCGTATTTCGGCGAATGCGGATCGTCTTCCGTGTCAGCGAATGCGTGGTGCATGCGGTGCATAACGCCATACCCATAAGGGCTCAAATAATTTGAACCCTGGAATATCCACGTGAGGATATAAACAACCCTTTCAGTGAATTTACTCATCGTAAATGACTTATGGGCCGCATAGCGGTGAAGGAAAAATGTTTGAAAAAAAAGCGACAAATACCAGCTCGCTATGAAAAATACCAGAATGACGGTCATGGAGATTTAGGTTATAAGTATAACAAGAGTCCGCAAAAAACCTATTAGCGGTTTACTGCAAGACAATTTGATCTAGGATTTGTGACAGTTTCGATAAAAAATATTACGATTTTCTTGAAGCGCTGCGGGAAGGGCTTTTTTGAGCTCGTTAATGAGATCCGAGGCATTTCCCAAATGACATGCTTTACGAAAACTTTCCATTAGGGTGGAGGCATCAGGTAGTTCGAAGTTTATTTTGGAAGTTTCATCCTCCAATTTTTTTTTCGCCCTGCATAACAGCTGCCGGCAATGGTCCTTCTTCTTATCAAGAGTTTCCTGCAATGCCTCGTAATCAAAATCAAAAACCTCTTTTAACAAGTAAACAGCGCGTTCAAGCGGTTCAAGCTTGGAATGCAATACCTTTAGCGCTTTACTCATTTCAACATCAAAATCAAGGTGGCCAAAGCTGGTTTCCTTAAACTTCCCCAGGATTTCGGCGAAATTATTGTTGCTGAACAATTCCTCTTTCTTTTTTCTCAGCGTGGTCAAATGATTCAGGCAATTATTTCTAACGGCTTTTATCAAATAAGCTTTGGTGTTCTCAATTTTCTGCGGCCCAAGCGTTAGCCATTTTAGAAATGTTTCCTGAACGATATCCTCAGCATCGGCCTTGCAGCGAACGATGTTATAGGCGATGGCCTGTAGCATCGGCTGATAAAGGATTATGGTTTGTTCTTGATTCATGAAATTGAGGCGAAAGATACGATGCAAATATGGATTCTTAATGCCGTTACTTAAACTCTTGTAAAACTTTAATACTACCATACAATCGTTTGGTACTCAATGCCACCGATGCCAATTCTGAAAACATTACCTTTGATTTATTTTTTGAATTTTTAAGGTGTTAATGACACTATATTGTATTTTTTTTGTTGGAGCTATTATGGTTAGTCAATCTCATTCGCCAGAAGTAAGAAGAAAGCCTATTCTTGTACAGGAAATAGCCTTTGCAGGTATGCACCTTCTGCCCTTTGGCGCACTGTTTACCGGAGCAACCTGGTTTGACTGGATCGTGTGCGCTTTCCTTTATGTCACCCGCATGTTTTGGGTGACTGGTGGATATCATCGGTATTTTGCTCATAAGTCCTATAAAACATCCCGATGGTTTCAATTTGTGATCGCTTTTATGGCACAAACCACTGCCCAAAAAGGTGCTTTGTGGTGGGCAGCTCATCATCGTCATCACCATCGTCATAGTGACACGCCGGCTGATCCGCATTCCATGAAGATCTATGGATTTTGGTATTCGCACATCGGATGGATTGTAGGACCAGATTTTAAGAAGACCGATTACAAGGTTATCGGCGACTATGCCAAATATCCCGAGTTGGTTTGGCTCAACAAACATTATCTGATTCCACCGATTATTCTGGCGCTGGTAGTTATGGCGTTGGGCGGAATTGTTAACGGCGGAAGCATTACAGAAATGTTCACGTCCGCTGGCTTCTCTTCATTATTCGTGGGGTTCTTTTTGAGCACGGTTATTCTATATCACGCTACTTTCTCCATCAATTCCATCATGCACAAAGTTGGAACACAGCGATACGAATCACATGATGAATCACGAAACAGCATTTGGCTGGCACTGATAACATTGGGTGAAGGCTGGCACAATAACCACCACTACTACGAAGTCGCAGCGCGTCAAGGTTTTTTTTGGTGGGAAATCGATATAACCTATTATATCCTGAGAGGTTTCGCGGCAGTTGGATTGATCTGGGATTTAAAGGAAGTCCCTAAGCACATTTTAGCATTCGAAAAATAAACAGGAAGCTGCCGCGTTACGAAAGGAATACGAAGCTGAAAAAGTTAATGCCGCTTCATGTATCAATGCGGCCGACGCTTTACTAACTTTAAATCTTAAATAATTAACCGTAATTTCGCATATTAAAAGCCTTTTCAGTTTTGTAATATGTTAATCGCCAAATCTAAACCTTGACCTTCCACGATTTTAATTTTGACAGTAGACTTGTTGATGGATTGGATTCCATGGGTATTCGTATACCCACACCGATTCAGCAACAAGCTATTCCTGTCATTCTGCAGCAGAAGGATTTGATCGCCTGCGCACAAACCGGAACCGGTAAAACCGCGGCCTACCTTTTACCCATTCTCAATAGCATTATTCATACTGAAAAACGTCACCTCAATACGTTGATCATTGCACCTACGCGTGAATTAGCGCAGCAGATTGATCAGCAAATTGAAGGCTTTGGATATTTTCTCGGTGTTAGCTCGATCTCCATTTACGGCGGCGGCGACGGCGCAACCTGGGATCAGCAACGAAAAGCACTGGAAGAAGGCGCGGACATTGTCATAGCAACGCCTGGGCGACTTATCGCTCTCCTGGCAACCGGGAAAATTGTCCTTGATCATCTTGAACATCTCGTCCTCGATGAAGCCGACGGATGCTGGACATGGGTTTTTATGATGACATCGTCAAGATCATAAATTACCTGCCCAAGAAAAGGCAGACAGTTTTGTTCTCGGCTACAATGCCTCCAAAGATCAGGGTGCTTGCAAATAAAATCTTAAATCAGCCAGTAGAAATTAACATTTCAATTGCCAAACCGGCTGCAGGAATTTTGCAGCAGGCGTATGTTGTTTACGATGAACAAAAGGGCGCGCTGATCAAACACGTTCTAAAAACTAATACGTGGAACAGCGTTCTGATTTTCGCATCGACAAAAGAAAATGTAAAAAAACTGGATGCGGCCTTTCAACGTGCTGGCCTTGCTGCAAAAGCATTTCATTCTGATCTGGAGCAACCAGAACGTGAACAAATTCTACGGGATTTCAAAAACAAACAGATAAACATGATCATCGGAACCGATGTGCTGTCGCGGGGAATCGATGTTGAAGGTATCAGTCTTGTGATCAACTTTGATGTTCCGCCGGATCCAGAAGATTATGTTCATCGTGTAGGAAGGACAGCCCGAGCTGAAACTACCGGCACTGCGATAACCTTTATCAATGAAAAAGATCAACGGAAATTTTTGAGTATTGAAAATCTGATCGGCGATACAATCGAGAAACTTCCATTGCCAGCTGCTATCGGTGAAGGTCCCGCTTATCAGCCTCAGCATAAAAAGAACAACAATTTCCGAAAGCGGACTTTCGGAAAAAAACCCTTTAAGAAAAATAACTCCAGAAGAAATTAAGATGACTAGGATTTGTAGGATTAAAGGATTGTAGGATTAACTATTGAATTACAAAATCTCACCATCCTATTAAATCCCAGCAATCCTAATCACGGTACTAATCCCACAATCCTGTAAATCCTAGTCCTACTTCCTTTTAATAATACCGATCACCTCATTTAATTTTAGCAACGCCTCCACAGGGCTCACCGTGTTGATGTCAGTCTTTTCCAGCATTTCCTGAATTTCTTTGAACCGCGGATCGGCTTCGAACAGGCTCATCTGCGGCGTTGGTTTTGGTGCATCTTTCATCTTTTTGTCGCCCTGATTCTTATGCTTTTCCTTTTCCAGGAAATGCAGAATTTCATTGGCACGGAGTACCACGCGGTTTGGAATACCGGCAAGCTGTGCGACGTGAATTCCAAAGCTGTGTTCACTGCCGCCTTCTTTCAACTTCCGCATGAAGATGATTTTGTCGCCAACTTCTTTCACCGACACATTGAAATTTTTTACACGCACCAAGTCTTCCTCCAGCTGATTCAATTCATGGTAATGCGTGGCAAATAAAGTCTTAGCATTAAAGTCTTTGTGATTGTGAAGATATTCTACGATTGCCCAGGCAATGGAGACACCGTCATAGGTGCTCGTGCCGCGTCCGATCTCATCCATCAGAATCAGACTTCGATCGCTGAGATTATTCAGAATACTAGCCGTTTCCGTCATTTCGACCATGAAGGTGGATTCACCGCGGGAAAGATTATCGGAAGCGCCCACGCGTGTAAACACTTTGTCGACAATGCCAACGGAAGCAGCATCTGCAGGAACAAAACTTCCCATCTGCGCCATTAGCACAATCAAGGCAGTCTGCCGCAGCAACGCGGATTTACCAGCCATGTTCGGTCCTGTGATCACCAATATTTGTTGCTTGTCGCTGTCTAGAAAAATATCGTTTGGTACGTATGTTTCTCCCACTGGTAATTGTTTTTCAATAACCGGATGCCTTCCTGACTTAATATCAAGAACAAGCGAATCATTAATTTCAGGTTTTGAATAACGGTTAGCCTGGGCAACACGGGCAAAAGAAAGCAAACAGTCGAGTTGCGCCAACACGCGGGCATTTTGTTGAATTTGTGGAATGAAGTCAGTCGTGTGATGAACCAAAGCATTGAAGATACGTTGCTCAATGACAATGAGCTTGTCTTCAGCATTGAGAATTTTTTCTTCGTAGACTTTAAGTTCTTCCGTGATATAGCGTTCGGCATTCACCAGTGTCTGTTTTCGAATCCAGTCTGAAGGGACTTTATCTTTGTTGGCATTGCTCACCTCCAGATAATATCCAAATACCTTGTTGTATGAAATTTTCAAGGAATTGATGGACGTCCGTTCTATCTCTCTTTTTTGAATCTGAATCAGATAATCTTTTCCGGAAAAAGCAATCTTCCTGCAATTCATCCAGTTCGACATCGATGCCATCCTTAATCAAGTTACCTTGGTTGATTGCAATGGAAACATCTTCCCTTAATTCCCCATCAATCTTATCAGCGAGAAATTCGCAAAGGTGCAATTGATCCGCCAGTTTTTTAAGCTCACTTGATTCATGAGCGGCCAAAGCTTGTTTGATGGGTTGAATGCAACGCAACGACCTCTTCAGCTGAAGCATTTCCCGGGGATTAATTCGGTTCACCGCAACCTTTGAAATCAAGCGCTCGAGATCTGCTATTTGTTTCAGCGATTCTAATAGTTTTTCTGCTAAGTCCGCGATCTTTAAAGAACGTATCGACCATGAATAGCCGTTCTTCAATTGCTGATTTTTCTTTCAGTGGAAGGATCATCCATTTCCGCAATTGTCGTGAACCCATAGGGGTAACGGTACAATCCAAAATATCGATCAGGGGAACTCCACCATCATTTTGAGAAGTTACAATTTCAAGATTACGGATCGTAAACTTGTCGAGCCAGACAAACTTATCTTCATCAATTCGGGAGATCGAAGAAATGTGTGAAGTATCCTTATGTTCGGTGTCCTCCAGGTAGTGTAAAATAGCACCTGCGGCAATAATAGCCTCGCCCAGTTCATCAATACCAAAACCCTTGAGTGAAACAGTTTTAAATTGATGAACGAGTTTTTCGTAGGCATAATCAAATCCATAAACCCATTCATCCAAAGCAAAGGTACTGTAATCATCGCCCAACAAAACCTCGAAATGACCCCGTGATTGTTTACTGAAAATGATTTCGGATGGAGCAAAACCTTGAAGCAATTTTAAAATATAATTTTCACTGCCCTGAGCAACGTAAAACTCACCCGTCGAAACATCCAGAAAAGAAATTCCAAAGGTATTCTTACCCATAAAAATGGAGGCGAGAAAATTATTTTGCTTGCGCTCCAATACGTGATCATTAAACGACAGGCCGGGAGTGACCAATTCCGTAACGCCACGTTTTACGATTCCTTTAACGAACCTGGGATCTTCCAACTGATCACAAATGGCAACACGATGTCCGGCGCGCACCAGTTTCGGAAGATAATTATCAAGGGCATGATGCGGAAACCCCGCGAGTTCAATTTCTGACGCTGATCCGGCTCCGCGTTTGGTGAGTACTATATCCAAAACTTTGCTGGCGGTAACAGCATCCTGCCCAAACGTCTCATAAAAATCGCCTACTCGAAACAATAACAAGGCGCCAGGGTACCTTCCCTTGATGGCGTTGTATTGTTTCATTAAAGGGGTTTCGACAACTGATTTCACTTCGTTCATAGTGAACAAATATAAAAAAGTCAAAATCAGTTATTCGTCAAAAAATAAAACTATCAGGAGGTTTTGCCTGCGATCATGGCACAGGGGGATTGTTTTAGTAACTTAATTTGATCGTTCACAAACAATTAACCACATCTTATCACCCTTTTCTTTAACTCGGTCAACAAAGGCCTCTTGTTGCGAGATTATCCTATATCCTGCCTGCCTAAGATCTTCTACCGCATAGTTTAGTCCAAGTTCATGTTTTCGTTCCTGCTCTTCACGCGATAACTTCTTTCTTTCATCGGAAATTGGTTCACAAATTACCAGCCTACCCCCCACCTTTAAAGCCTCCTTAATGCGTTGTAGGATTTGCTGATGTGCGTCCATCTCATGATAGGTGTCCACGATCAACACAGCGTCTAAAGTGAGCGTGGGAAGGCGTGGATCATTTTCGCCGCCGACAATTGCCGTTACGTTATGTATTTTTCTATCCTCAAGATGTTTCTTTAATTTTTCAATTTTATCCCGACTAATATCCACGGCGTAGACTTTTCCTTCCTCACGAACAGCACGTGAAAGTTTTATTGTAAAATACCCTTCGTGGCAGCCGACATCAGCCACATGGCTGTCCTCCTTTATATTTAGTTTTTGAATGATCTCATCTGCGCGCTGCCACGTGTCCCGCTGTTCCCACGCGCCCTCTCTGTAGATATCTTTCCAGGGGTCTTGGGCAAACGTGGCGTTAGAAACGATACCAAGCAGCAGGAAAAAAGAAAAATATTTCATAAAGATTTCACCTGTCATTTGTTGTAAACGTGCTCAAGGTAACTTCAGGCAGATTTAATGTTTAGTTATTTACGAATGATTATACGATTAGTCAATCACCTCCTTATTTTTGCCGCACAATACACTCGGATAACGGATAACGGATTAACGGATAACGGATAACGAAATGAGAAAACTGAAACTGGAGGAACTTGGCCGGATTTCGATTGATCAATTCAAGGTGGTAGACAAACTTCCAGTTTGTATTGTTCTGGATAACATCAGAAGTCTACACAACGTAGGGTCAGCTTTTCGCACCGCGGACGCGTTTCGCGTCGAAAAGATTTTTCTTACAGGCATTACAGGAACGCCTCCGCATCGTGAAATTCAAAAGACTGCACTGGGCGCTACCGAATCCGTGCCATGGGAATATGTTGAAAAACCTTCAGCGATCGTGAGCAAGCTTAAAAGCGAAGGATATTTAATTGTGGTTGTTGAGCAAACATCCGAAAGCATTGCATTACAAAAATTTGATCCATTGGCCAACCAAAAATATTGTCTCATTTTTGGGAATGAAATACACGGCGTTAGTGACGATGTAATCTCCTTGGGTGACGTTGCGCTGGAAATCCCCCAGGAAGGAACAAAACACTCACTAAACATTTCCGTTTGCCTGGGGATCGTTGTTTGGGAAATTTTTAGAAAAGTTATCCTCATCAAATGATTTTCCCCCTAGTGAGTGTTTCAAAAATATTGTCTCATTAAGGACAAGATTGATCAATCAGTCTTAATTTGCGGACTGATAACCACTACTTTGAACTCTGATCGTTATTCGCAGCGCGGTGTTTCCGCTTCTAAAGAAGATGTACATCAGGCCATCAGCAAGCTTGATAAAGGTTTGTTTCCGAAGGCATTTTGCAAAATCGTTCCCGATTACCTGGGTCACGACAATGATTACTGTACTGTGATGCATGCCGATGGTGCAGGCACAAAATCGTCGCTGGCCTATGTTTATTGGAAGGAGACCGGAGACCTTTCGGTCTGGAAAGGAATTGCGCAGGATGCCATCATCATGAATATTGATGACCTGCTTTGTGTTGGTGCGACGGATAATATTTTGCTTTCTTCTACCATTGGCCGCAATAAGAATCTCATTCCCGGCGAAGTAGTTTCCGCGATAATAAATGGAACGGAGCAAGTGCTGGAAATGCTCCGAAGTCATGGTCTTGGCATTATCAGCACGGGCGGAGAAACGGCTGATCTGGGTGACCTGGTTAGAACTATTATAGTGGATAGCACGGTCGTTGGCCGGATGAAACGTTCGGACGTAATTGACAATGGCCGCATCCAGGCGGGCGATGTTATTATTGGATTGGCTTCGTTTGGAAGAGCTTCCTATGAAGATGAATACAACGGCGGCATGGGAAGTAACGGATTAACATCAGCGCGCCATGATGTTTTCCATAAAGAATACGCCGAGAAGTATCCCGAATCCTATGATAAAAATATCAGGCCCGATTTGGTCTATAGCGGCAAATATAAGGTAACGGATGAGGTACCCGAAGCCGAGGTTAATGTCGGCAAGCTGGTGCTTTCACCGACGCGAACCTATGCACCCATAATTATCGAGGTGTTGAAACATTTTCGTTCCCAAATTCACGGCATGGTGCACTGCAGTGGTGGTGCACAAACCAAGGTTTTACATTTTGTTGAGAATGTCCATATCGTAAAAGACAACCTTTTTGATACCCCACCGCTTTTTAGACTGATTCAAGAGCAAAGTGGAACCGACTGGAAAGAAATGTATAAGGTTTTCAACATGGGACATCGTATGGAAGTGTACGTCAATGAGAAGATCGCGGAGAAGATTGTTGATATTTCAAAACAGTTTGGTGTGGAGGCGCAAATTATCGGCAGAGTAGAAGCGTCCGAAAAAAAGAAATTGACCATTAAAAGTACTTACGGAGAATTTGTCTATTGATGCTTTCCCATTTTCTTGTGTCGAGGTGCATTTACACAAGTGTCACGTTTATTTTAGCAATTCGCGTGAAATAACCATCTTCTGGATCTCAGTCGTCCCCTCGTAGATCTGTGTGATCTTTGCATCACGCATCATTCGCTCCACATGAAATTCCTTGACATATCCATATCCACCGTGAATCTGTACCGCCTCCGTTGTAACTTCCTGTGCAATTTGAGAAGCAAACAGTTTAGCCATGGCAGCTGCTTTTACAAAATCTTTTTTCAGATCTTTCAACCATGCGGCCTGATGAACAAGCAAACGGGCCGCATCGATTTTTGTAGCCATCTCCGCCAGCTTGAATTGTATGGCCTGATGATCCGACAGATGCTTCCCAAATGCCTTTCTTTCCTTTGAATATTTCAACGCCAATTCATATGCACCTGAAGCAATTCCCAGCGCCTGTGATGCAATTCCGATACGGCCGCCATTCAGTGTGGTCATGGCAAAACTAAAACCGAAACCTTCATCTCCGATGCGATTTGCCTTGGGTACTTTTACATCTGTAAACATCAGCGAATGCGTATCCGACCCACGAATGCCCATCTTGTCTTCTTTTTTTCCAACAACAAATCCAGGCATTCCTTTTTCCAAAATCAGCGCATTAATTCCTTTGTGTCGTTTCACGGGATCGGTTTGTGCTATGACAATGTAAACATTCGCAGTATTACCATTTGTTATCCAATTTTTTGTTCCATTCACGAGGTAATAATCACCTTTGTCTTCGGCCATAGTCCGTTGACTGGTTGCATCCGATCCTGCTTCTGGTTCCGACAAACAAAATGCACCGATGCCTTTTTGCGCCAAGGGCTTTAAGAATTTTTCCTTCTGCTCTTCATTGCCATATTTTTCCAATCCCCAGCACACGAGCGAATTATTCACCGACATGCAAACTGAAGCAGACGCATCCACCTTGGAAATTTCTTCCATGGCCAGAACATAGGAAATGGTATCCATACCGCCACCGTTGTACTTCGGATCAACCATCATTCCCATAAATCCGAGATCTGCCATTTTTTTGATTTGCTCAGTGGGAAATTTCTGATGCGTATCGCGTTCAATTACCCCAGGAAGCAATTCACTTTGCGCAAAATTTCTTGCAGCGATGCTGAACGGCCAAATGTTCCTCTGTCAGTTGAAAATCCATAACGTAATTTATCGTATTGACTGGACAATAAAAAATCGGGCCTGAAGGTTAGCCTCAAGCCCGAATATTACTTTACTCCGATACAGCGTTAATCTCTTCTTCCCATAAACAGACATCACATAATACAATAGCATAGTGATCGCACCGATAGCTGCAACCACGTAAGTCATCGCTGCCCATTTCAATGCATCTTTAGCCATTGCATGTTCTTCGCGCTGTTACAATACCGCGAGCCTCTACCCACGCCAAAGCGCGCTTACTTGCGTCAAACTCAACCGGCAAGGTTATGAGTGCAAACAATGCAAACACACCATAACAAGCGATGATTACCAACAGAGCTGTTTCAATAGAAAACAAGCCCTTGCACGGCAAATGCACCAAACATCATTCCTATGAAAATTATGTTGATCACTTTACCGCTAATGTTTTGAATCGGCACCATAGCCGAACGAAGTTCTAGCATGCTGTAAGCCTTAGCATGCTGCACAGCGTGGCCGCACTCGTGCGCAGCAACCGCGGTCGCAGCAGCATTTCTGCCATGGTATACGCCTTCGCTCAAATTAACGGTCTTAGTCGCGGGATTATAATGGTCACTTAATTCCCCCTCAACACTCGTTACCTGAACATCATGTATCCCATTATCTGCGAGCATAAGGCGTGCAACTTCAGCGCCGGTCAAATCGCGAGTCAAATGAACCTGCGAATACGTTCGGAATTTGCTTTTAAGTCTGGCACTCACAATCCAGCCAATCGCCATAAAAAAAAGACCAATTATTAATGCTCCCATATTTCAGTTTATAGTTATTTAATTTCTTGCATAACTTCACATCAACCCTCGCGCCAAAACATAAATTCTGCCAAAAAGACATTCAAAATAGACATGTTTTGCGTCTTAAAGATAACAATTTTCAACCGTACAGGGGTTTTAACAGAAACCCACATATTACGACAGCAAACCTGCCCCAACGATCTTTCCCAGGCAAAGCACAAGCGATATTTGCTGAACGCTTCCAGAATCTAGGTGCTCCTCAGCCTTAAACACATAGAACAACCCGATCTTCAGCAAAAAGAATCCTGGAAATTAAATCTTTACGGATAACATCAGAAGAAAATTAATACCTGCCTGTGGATAGAAGTACGGCGTGCCGCCGTAACTATAACCATTTGAAGAATATTTAACATCCAGGAAATTATTCAAGAGCAATCCCAATTCAATTGTCTCCAGGCCTTTCGGCTTGATCTGGTACGAAAATCTGAGGTCATTGATGAAATAGTCATCAAGCGTCACGTTTTCATCTTGTGTGTTATCCAAATATTGTTTCCCTACATACTTGCTGAGCAAAGATGTTTGGAAATTTTTGAAAGCTTTCCAGTTCAATTGACTTCCTGCAATCCAGGAAGGCGACAAAATTATCGTCGTGTTTTGACTCGTTGCAATATTATTTTCATCAAAAACGGCGTAGTTTTTATTCTTGTTAACACTCCACGTCACGTTTGCATTCCAGCTCAACTTGCTCGTCAAATTGATTAGACCAGAAAGTTCAATTCCCGTACGATAACTCCTGCCGACATTTGCGCGAATAGGCGCACCGACATCACTGATATTGCCTGTTAAAACGAGCTGGTCGATATAGTTCATGAGATAGTAGTTTGCCTCGATCCCATATTTTCCTGCAGTCCTGCGCCACCCAAGTTCCAGGTTGCCCAGGCGCTCGCTTTTAGGTTTTTCCATTCCGTCCAGGTAGTCGGTGCGATTGGGCTCACGATTAGCGACAGCGTATGATCCATAAAGCACGCTATTTTCAGCAACCGTATAACTTAGTCCTACTTTCGGATTGAAAAAATTGAAATGATCCGTCACGGCATATGAGTTCTGGTCGTTATCAATCCCAGCGGTTTCATAGTCGACAACACGGTATTGCAGGTCGAGAAATGTGCTTAGCCTTTCCGTTACAGCGTAATTCCATTTTGCATAGACATTAAAATCTGTTTTTTCAGATTCACCATCGTAGTACACGTGGCGAATCGGCGCGTCAACTGCCACCTCGGCCCAGACGATTTCTCCGAAATGACGGGCATTATCATATTTGCTGAATGCGCCGCCAAAAGTCAAATTGGTTTTATTTTTTATATAGTTTGCTGAAAATGTGGTTCCATAATAATCATTATCCAACCACCTTCTCACAATGACGTCGCTGGATTCGATCGTTGTATCGCCAATCGTAACGTCGGGCAGGCCGAGATCAGCAAACGACTTGTCTTGTTGGTATTGTTCGAAGTAACCTTTTCCATCCGTGTAATGAAAAGAAAGATTCGCGTTCCAGTAGGCAGATAGTTGCTGTGAAATATGCAGCTGATAATGATCTTGCCGGTAATCGTCTACCTCGCGATCGTAGAACCGCGTAATGCTTCCGTGATCATCATAGATTGCCCCCGAATAATTAAATCGCCTGTCAACGTTCATGGTGGTTTGATCGACGCCGTACCACGCTTGATAGGTCTGTTCATGTCCTCCAAACATAATGGCTTTGACAATGGTCTTATTTCCGTAAAAGCCGCCGCTGAGGTAATACGAACTAAGGTCGGAAGTTGCTCGCCTGATGTATCCATCTGAAGTTACTTTGGATACTCTGGCGTCAAACGACCAGTGGTCGTTGATCATACCAGTCCCCGCTTTCAGCGTGTAGCGCTGTGAATTAAATGAACCGAAAGAAGCAATACCTTCCGCGTATGGTTTTTTGGATAGGACGTTTGTCTGAACGTTTACAGTTGCTCCGAACGCGCCCGGGCCGTTCGTTGACGTGCCTACTCCCCGTTGCACCTGAATGCTTTGAACAGACGAGGCGAGGTCCGGTGTATTAACCCAGAATACGCCTTGTGATTCGCTATCATTTAAGGCGATCCCGTTAATGGTTACGTTGATCCGGGAGGCGTCGCTTCCCCGTATACGCAATCCTGTATAGCCAATACCAGCCCCTGCGTCGGAAGTTGTCACCATCGACGGTGTCCAGTTTAAGAGCATAGGTATATCCTGACCAAAATTCTGTTTCTGAATCGCTTCCTTATTCACATGTGTAAAGGTGGTTGGGGTCTTGTCATTCGCGCGGGTCGCATACACCACAACTTCCTCCGTGATAACGGCTGTGGCTTCCAACTTGATGGTGACTTCCATATCCTGCTGCACATTGATTGGTTCCTTTTTTGGCGCGTAACCAAGAAACCGAACTACAACGGTGTAGTTACCGGGTGAAAGCCCTTCGATTTTAAAAATCCCTTTTTCATTTGTTACTGCAAACTGGTCTGTATTTTCCAGTTCCACGGTCGCCCCGGATAGCGCTTCGTTCTGCTCTCCGTCTTGAACGCTACCGGTAATTGTAAACTTTTGGGAATACCCACACACGCCCCACAGCAAAGCTGTGGCTACTAACATTGACTTGAACATTTGTTTGTTTTTGGTTTAAACCTGCAGCGCACAGGGGAATGCACCTGCTTACGTTTAACCTTGCCTTCCCTTCGGCCGCATTACCGGCATCAGGTTCTTTGGGTATAATCTCAGCCCGTTGTTTTATGGCACCCCTTGTCTTTTGGACAGCACAAAGTTATACCCGCATTTTTTACATTGACAACTTTTTTAACTAGTTTTTCATAATCTCGTGCAAGCATCAATCATCCAAAGGCAAATAATGACTATTGTTGACGCTGGGATTAGAAAAAAATGCACTTTTGACCTGATTCAAAATTTCCTTCATGTACAAGGCAAGCGTAAGCAAAAAAAGTTTTGAGATTGTCCAGAATAATCACCAACTATTTATTGATGGTACTCCATTGGAGTGGGATATGGTACAAATTTCCGACGGATATTTTCACATCCTGATCAATCACAAGAGCTTTCGTGCCGAAGTGGTCAAGGCAGATCCATCAACCAAATCGTTTGCGTTGAAGATCAATGGTAAAATTTACACTGTAGAGCTGAAGGACAAATTCGACTTGCTGCTTGAAAAAATGGGAATGAATAACGGCTCTGCAGGAAAGGCAAACCATATAAAAGCTCCTATGCCTGGGTTGATCATTGATCTCCGGGTTAAAGAAGGCGACACCGTAATGCCCGGGGACGCGCTGCTGATTTTGGAGGCGATGAAAATGGAAAATATGATCAAGGCTTCTGCACAGAGCGTTGTAAAGTCCGTAAAGGTGAAAAAAGGTGATAGTGTGGAAAAGAATCAAGTACTGATCGAGTTTTAGGACAAGTCAAAACCCAGTTTTGGGTACCAAACTTTTGACGAAATGACTTTTTAAACCTTGCAGCTTTCTGAATATATTGCGCCACAAAAAAATCTAAATGAAATATAAACGCATCCTATTAAAACTAAGCGGAGAAGCTCTTCAAGGATCATCTAAGACCACGAACATTGATCCTACTGTTTTGGAGCAGTACTGTGCGGAAATACAGCAAGTGAAAAATGCTGGGATTGAATTGGCAATTGTTATAGGAGGTGGAAATATTTTCAGAGGGGGCCAGGCCGAAGCATTGGGAATTGACCGTGTTCAGGGAGACTATATGGGGATGCTTGCAACCGTGATTAATGCAATGGCGCTCCAAAGTTCGCTGGAAAGACACGGCGTGTATACCCGGTTGATGTCGGGGATTAAGATGGAACAAGTTTGTGAGCCCTTTATCAGACGAAGAGCAATTCGCCACCTGGAGAAAGGGAGAATCGTAATTTTTGGCGCTGGAATAGGCAACCCATACTTTACCACAGATTCAACAGCAAGTTTGCGCGCGGTCGAGCTACAGGCAGATGTTGTCCTTAAGGGAACTCGCGTGGATGGCGTTTACACAAAGGATCCTGAAAAATTTCCAGATGCAGTTCGCTACAAACACCTCTCATTTCAGGAGGCTTATGAAAAAAATCTTAACATCATGGATATGACTGCTTTTACATTGTGCATGGAGAACAATCTGCCGATCATTGTTTTCGACATGAATAAAAAGGGCAATCTTTTAAAAGTAGTAACAGGAGAGGAAGCAGGAACATTAATCAGTTAACAATCATTAAAAACCAATTGAAGTGTTATGGAGGAACTTGAGTTGTACCTTGATGATGCAAAAGCCCAGATGAACAAAGCATTCGCCCACGTAGGGCACGAGCTTGGAAGAATCAGAGCGGGAAAAGCAAATATATCTATGCTGGACGGAATTTTTGTTTCGTACTATGGAACCAATACTCCCCTGAGTCAAGTGTCTTCACTCACAACCCCCGACGCACGAACTATTTTTATTAAACCCTGGGAAAAAGGCATGATTCCTGAGATTGAAAAAGCGATTTTAGTGGCAAACCTTGGCCTTAATCCCCAAAATGATGGCCAGCAAGTGATCATCAATGTCCCCATGCTCACCGAGGAAAGAAGAAAGCAACTCGTAAAACAAGTCGGTCAGGAATGCGAGCACGGAAGAATAAGCGTGAGGAACGTCAGAAAGGAAACCAACGAACTACTGAAGTCTACCAAGGGAGTCTCGGAAGATGATGTGAAAAACGCCGAAGAACTTGTTCAAGGAATGACGAACGATTTTATCGCAAAGATCGACGCGTTGATGAAAAAGAAAGAAGGCGAAATTATGACGATTTGACCTTGCTACGTGAGTTGAATTTCTTCGCCTTCCTTATTCAAAAATTTATATTCCATTATAGCCATTGAAGTATCCTTCACCAGGCTAATCCACCGCTTATACTTAAAATACCAGCGCATCCGTTGTGATATGAATCCATGGGTGAAGTAAGCGTGCAGGTATGGATGAACTGCAAGTACCAAATTGCGTTCATTTTGTTTCTGAAAAAGATGGTCAATGTTTTTTTCTATCAAATCGGAGACGAGAATAGAAGCCGTAATTTTGCCAGTGCCATTGCACGCAGGGCATACTTCCTTGGTCGCGATGTTCATCTGGGGCCGAACGCGTTCCCGTGTAATCTGCATTAGCCCAAATTTAGAAAGCGGAAGAACGGTTGACTTAGCTTTATCGTCTGCCATCTCATCCTTCATGATTTTATAGATGAGTTTCTTATTGTCGGGATTCTTCATATCAATGAAGTCGACTACAATAATCCCCCCCATATCACGGAGTCGCAACTGTCTGGCAATTTCCTTCGCCGCCTCCATATTTACCGAAAGCGCTGTCGTTTCTTGATTTTCCTCCCGGTTAGATTTATTCCCGCTGTTTACATCGATCACGTGGAGAGCTTCCGTGTGCTCAATGATAAGATAACCACCGGCACGCAAGCTTACAGTTTGACCAAACGCCGACTTGATTTGGCGTTCGATTCCATAATGCTCAAAAATTTTAGCCTTTCCAGTGTATAGTTTTACGATTTTTTCTTTGTCAGGGGCAATGTTGTGAATGAAGCTTTTGACATCCTCGTAGATCTTTTTGTCGTCGACATGTACATTGTCGAACGATTCATTCAACATATCCCTCAACAATGAGGACGTCTTATCCAATTCGCCAATGATCTTATCGCGGGGGTTGGCAGTAACCAACCTGGCCATACCTTCATCCCATGTTTTTACCATGGAACGCAGGTCTCGGTCCAATTCAGCAACCTCTTTTCCTTCTGCGACGGTGCGGATGATCACACCAAAGTTTTCCGGCTTAATGGACTGAATGAGTCGAAGCAAGCGCTTCCGCTCTTCGCTACTGGTAATTTTTTTCGACACACTTACGGCACTGGAAAATGGTACCAATACCAGGTATCGCCCAGCCAGGGCTAACTCGCAGGATAATCGTGGCCCTTTTGTTGAAATCGGCTCTTTGACAATTTGAACAGGTAACAGTTGACTTTTTGACAATTGCTGGGTGATTTTCCCGTGCTTGTCAATGTCTGCTTCACCATTGAATTTGTCTAGTTTTCCGCCGTTGATCTTTTTAGCGCGGACCAGTTTTGTAAACTTTTGGAGTGAACTAAACTGCGGTCCAAGATCGAGGTAATGAAGGAAAGCATCTTTGTCATAACCGACATCAATAAATGCTGCATTGAGACCTGGGACAACTTTCTTTACTGTACCAAGGTAAATATCACCTACAGTAAACTTGCTGCCTTCTTCTTCATTATGAAATTCAACAAGCGTCTTATCTTTAAGAAGGGCTATACGACATCCGTCCTGAGTGGCACTAATAATTAGCTCGTTACTCAAAACTTAAAAAATTAATTTAATGATGTATGTATAGGCTGGACAACTTCCAGCGCTAACCGGAGGCCGGTCATTTCTTCTTATGCCTGTTTTTTCTCAGACGCTTTTTACGCTTGTGCGTAGCCATTTTGTGTTTCTTCCTTTTCTTTCCACTAGGCATAATAATGTGTTAATTATTTTAAATCGTTCAGATATGAATCAACCGTTGCCTGAACGGCGGGATCCTTATCCATTTGTTTTACTTTTTCAAATTGTTGTCTGGCTCTTTCCTTGTCGCCGGCATTCATCAACGCGATGCCTAGCAAAAGGTGTCCTTGCGTATGATTCGGATTGATTTTTACCAACTCTTCCAATCGTTCCACTGCCCTTTCATACTGTCCCGACTGAATTGAAAGCATTCCCATGTTAAGGAGTGCAGGTTCATTTTTCGGATCTTCCGCCAGCACTTCCCGCAGCATGGTAACGCCTTGCATGGGATTGCTGGACACATATGTCATCGCCAATTTCGTTTTCACGTCCAGGTTTTTTGGATTTGCATCCAATACCTTCTTAAAAAATTCGCGAGCCTTTTCGGCTAATTGACTTTGTTTATTCTGGTCTAACGCGAAGGTATAAGCCTGATAATAACTTTCTCCGGCTTTGATCCAACTTTCAGTCGTGTTAAAGAACTTCGATGCTTCTTCGGCGAACCAGGCAGCGCTATCAAATTTTCCTGCTGCAGTATAGAGGTTTGCCAAAGAGTCGGCAAAGATAGCATTTTTTTCTTTCGGCCAACCTTCCCCAAGCTGGCTCCTCACATGTCGGATGGCGTTCAGGATCTCCTGAGGAACTTCGTTGTGATTTTCGGTTGGTTTGGCATTGGCCACCGAGTCTTGTGGATTTCCCTGGCGTGTGGCTTCGCTATCCACCACAACTTTGGGCAATAGGAATATCAACCAAATTACAATAGCGCTACCAGCAACTAACAGGATACGAGTTTTGAGCATTCGATGGAGCGCTACAACTTTGAATAGAAAGGTTCGTGCTTACTTCAGTCTGAAGATTTTTCTTCCAATTGCTTTACCTTATCGCTATTCTTGATCTTGTTAACAAAAATCTTAGCAGGTTTAAAGCTTGGAACAAAATGTTCGTCAATAACCAATGCGGTGTTACGCGAAATGTTTCGGGCAATCTTTTTCTTCCGTTTCTTGTTGATGAAGCTTCCGAAACCCCGAATGTAAATGTTATTGCCATTTGACATGGAACTCTTAATCACGCTGAAGAATGCTTCCACGGATGCTGTTACGTCAGCTTTGTCAACCCCAGTCTTTTCTGCGATTTCGTTAATAATGTCTGCTTTGGTCACTGTGTTATATTTTAGTTCGAATTTATATCGAAAATTTAGGGAGGGCAAATTTAAACGCCGCCTTCAGAATTAAAAATGAATATTGAAAAAATCTGATAATCAGGAGGATGGACACCCGATATTTCTCTGATAAACTCGTTGAATGGTATAATTTGAACAAGCGGGACTTGCCCTGGCGTGAAACTCAGGACCCTTATAAGGTATGGTTGTCGGAGATTATCCTCCAGCAAACCCGGGTAAGTCAGGGTATGCCATACTATTTTCGGTTCCTGGAAACGTTTCCGACGGTTCAGGCCTTGGCAAACGCAACCGAGCATCAAGTTCTGAGGCTGTGGCAAGGGTTGGGTTATTATACGCGTGCCCGGAACCTGCACAAGTGTGCTAAAGTCGTCGTTTCAAAGTACAATGGCCAATTTCCAAATAATTTCGAATCCTTGCTGCAACTACCGGGCATTGGCGACTACACGGCGGCAGCCATTGCTTCCTTTTCATTTAAAGAGCCAGTCGCCGTCGTGGATGGGAATGTTTTCAGAGTCCTATCACGCGTATTCGGAATAGAAAATGAAATTAACAGCCCCGAGGGCAAAAAGGTATTTACTTCCCTTGCCAATACTTTAATCAATAAAAAGTTTCCTGATTTCCATAATCAGGCAGTTATGGAATTTGGCGCGTTGCAGTGCGTTCCCAAAAATCCACCTTGCCTGACGTGTACTTTCCAATCTTCCTGTTTTGCGGCGCAGCGCAATCTTCAAACCTTTCTTCCGCGCAAGGCTAAGTCAAAACCCTCCAGAAAGCGGTACTTCTACTATTTTGTTGTCCAAAGTGGTAAATCGTTATTAATGAAAAAGCGTGACGGGAAAGATATCTGGCATGGGTTATACGATTTTCATTTAGTGGAAAGAAAACGGGCGGTCAAGATCGAGAAACTATTGGAAGAGGTTGCCGCCAGTTCAAAAGGTCAGTTTACTGTCGATCAGCTGGAAATTTCAAGTAGCTACAAACATATTCTCACACATCAAATCATTCTTGCAAAGTTTGTGTTGATTAAGAGTGGAAAATTTAAGTTGCCCGAGGAACAAAATTTAAAATTCTATACTTTCGAAAAAGTATACGACTTGCCAAAACCAGTGTTGATTACTCGTTTTTTATCTGACTATAAAAATTTTTATAGTTGAGCGAAGAATGGTACTTTTGCCAAGTCGTTATGTATCACTTTAAACAATTACTAGTATGTCAGGAGTAAACAAAGTTATTCTGGTAGGCCGTTTAGGCAAAGATCCAGAAGTTCGAAATTTCGATAATGGCGCTATAGTTGCCAATTTCACAGTAGCTACATCAGAGAGCTACAAAGACAAAACCACAGGAGAAAAAAAAGAGATCACGGAATGGCACAACATTGTGCTTTGGCGTGGCCTTGCTGAGGTTGCTCAAAAATACCTTCACAAAGGAGACATGGTTTACATCGAAGGAAAACTTCGCACCAGGTCTTGGGAAAAAGAAGGTGTTACCCGCTACACAACGGAAGTGTTGGGGGACAACATGACTATGCTTTCCACCAAAGGAGGTGGAGGAAGTAATACGGGATACAGTCCCGCTGAAACTACGTCGGCTGATAGTTACAGGGCTCACGCTCCGGTCGATAATAGTACAGACGATTTACCGTTCTGATGTTCCATCAATTTAACCCCTGAGTGAAAGAGCCTCCCAGTTATTTTTTACTGCTAAGCATTTTTTCAGCTCAGGGGTTATTCTATTTAGCAAACATCGGAGGGATTATCCTCTTTCTTTTGTTGTCCGCAATTATTTCCGCCTCGGAAGCGGCCTATTTTTCCTTTTCTTCCTACCACTTGGACCGGTTCAAAGCCAGTCCGGACAAACGTAATAAGTTAATCGCGGAACTGCTTGGAAGGCCTCGTCTATTGCTCGTGTCCTTCATCGTGCTAAACACTTTCGTCAATATCAGCATCATAACGTTGGTCATCTCCCTGGTATGGGACCTCACGCTTGCGTCGGCGTATAGGACCGTTGTCACACTATTAGCTTTATTTCTTTGTGTCATTACTATCAGTATCGTGGGTGAAATTATTCCGCGCATTTATGGCGTGAAGCATAACATTCGCCTGGCGCAACGTAGTGCCTATGCCTGGAAACTTTGGATTCAGGTGTTGAGGCCATTTTCCATTTTTATCATAAAAACGGGCCAGTTGCTTGAAAAGAGAATTGAGCGCGGAGAAAATCAAACGACCGCGGGCGAGTTAAATCACGCGTTGGAACGGGCGGCAGAAAACACGCTTGAATCAGGCGGCGATACCCTGTTCTTGAGGAGACTGGTGAATTTTGGAACGTTAACCGTGAAAGAAGTCATGAGACCTCGACATGAAATCTCAGCGATTAAAACTGATATGAATTTTCAAGATCTGATGAGCTACATTAGCAAAACCGGTTTTGCCCGCATCCCTGTATATCGTAAAAGTGTTGATAATATTGTCGGGATTTTATATCCTAAAGATCTGCTGCCATTCATCGATGAAAAAAATTATCCCTGGCAAAACCTGATCCGATCTGGTTTCTTTGTGAGGGAAACGAAAAAAATCAGTTCACTCTTAAAGGATTTTCAGGAAAAGCATGTGCATATGGCCATAGCCATAAATGAGACTAATGCTACTGTTGGATTGATAACATTGGAAGACATCGTCCAGGAGATAATTGGGAATGTAAAAGAAGAAGAGATAAAGTAGCGATCGTGTAAAATCACTTATGACCAATTACTTTTGTTACGCCAAAGTAGGAATGAATTCATTTAATCTAACATTTGCCCTGAGACGACTTGTCATTTGGAATATGTTGCTGACAGGTATCGGTTTCCTGATTGCTTCATGTCAGCAAGACTATACACCAAAACCACTGGGGTATAATCGACTGAATTTACCAGCGCCGTCTTACAGGGCTCTTCCCGATTCTTTGCCTTACCGTTTTGAATACTCGGATCACGCGAAGTTGTTGGATGACACCTCGTCCATCAGTGAAAGATTTTGGATTGAAATTTATTATCCAGAAATAAAGGCCAATGTGCACATTACCTACAAACCTATTCGGAATGAAAAACTCTTAAAAGAATTTTTGGATGATGCGTACACCCTTACTGCGAAACATCAGATCAAGGCGTCCGCGATTAATGAAGTGATCTCCACGACACCCAGCGGCAAAACAGCTGTAATTGCCGAACTGGAAGGCGAAGTACCAAGTCAGTTCCAGTTTACAATTACAGATTCATCCAGAAACTTCGTCCGCGGCGCCCTTTATTTTAATACAAAAGTCGCCAATGATTCACTGGCACCGGCTATTGAATATATGAAGAAAGATATCATGCATATGATTAACACCCTGGAGTGGAAAAACTGAGCAGTTGACGTTCGTGGCGGAACGCGTTTTGAAAAGAACACGCTCACATTTAGTCCGGATGACGAAGACTGACGTTGCCACTGACAGATTCAAGGTGAACATATTTTCCTCCTCCGTTCAACTGACCACTGACTTTTCTTGAAAGCAAAACTTGTAGGCCATCGGTCCGGGTAAACATGGCGGGCTCGGTGTAAGCACGTCCTGAGACAGATTCAAGGAGAATGTCAGCCTTCTGGTTTTTAGCTATGATGACGTCAACCACTCCGCTCACCGATTTCGCTTCAAGTTCATTCTTCATATTGTCGATCGCGATATCGCCAGAAATTGTTTCGATCTCAAGAGCCGTTTCGGCAGGAAGGAAAATCGTGTAATTGATGGTATGGCAAATGTTATAGCTCCGATTACCTCTTCTACCGTCAAAATTGTATTGACTCCGGTTTTTACCATCACAGTCGCGGAAGCCGCTGTTTTTGATAATGTCCTCGTCAAATCCAGTCGAGATCTCTAATTCTTTCTCGCTCATAACAGTATCGACCTTGTGGGCTTCGTTCAGCAGGCCACCGTTGATCTGCACGTAAGCCCGTATAAACAACTCTTTCTTATCCCAGGTTTTCACTTCAATCTTATCGGCAAACCTTAGATTAAGGATTGCTTTTTGTCCAGTCTTGAGGGGGAGAGAAATATCTACTGTGTCCTCCTGAGCAAACAGGCAGGTCGACAGCGCAAGTGCTAGAATTGTGGAAATGGTTCTCATATAAGAAAGAAATTTTATTGGTTACTTGCCGACAATTCTGAAGTTACAGTTACCCAAATCTTTATTTACGGCGCTTTCCTCGCAAAATGCCTTTAATGTGCTTTCAGCCTCAACAATCATTTTGCAAGTGTGATGTGTGTTTGAGGGAGTCAAATCACTTGAGACAAAAAAGCAAAAAATGAATTTTAAATATCTGGCGGATTCCCTTAACTTTTCGCCCGACGCATTTAAGTTGTGTTGGTGTCGTGGTTGATACTTTAATCCTTACTTTATGATCAAAGAATACATTTCAAATAATAAAGATCGCTTTCTATCAGAGCTGTTCGATTGGCTGAGAATTCCCTCCATTAGTGCCGACCGAAAATACAAGGACGATGTGCGTAAGGCCGCGGAATTCTTAAAGAAAAAATTACAGGATGCAGGTGCCGACAAAGTAGAAATTTGTGAAACGGCGGGCAACCCAATAGTATACGCTGAAAAGATAGTTGATCCGGCTTTACCAACGGTGCTGGTGTACGGCCACTACGACGTCCAGCCGCCCGACCCACTCAATCTTTGGACTTCACCAGCGTTTGAGCCTGTAATTAAAGACGACAAAATATATGCGCGTGGTGCCTGTGATGATAAAGGCCAGGCGTACATGCATGTCAAAGCCTTTGAGGCCATGACAAAACTTAAGCTGCTGACGTGCAATATCAAATTCATGGTGGAAGGCGAAGAAGAAATAGGATCAGACAATCTTGGTAATTTCGTGGCCGAGAATAAGTCCAAACTGAAGGCTGATGTTATCCTCATTTCCGATACAGCCATGATTTCTCTTGAACATCCTTCAATTACCACCGGACTGCGCGGATTGAGTTATGTCGAAGTTGAAGTTACCGGTCCAGGTCGGGATCTTCACTCAGGTGTGTATGGGGGTGCCGTTGCAAATCCCATTAACGTGCTTGCCAGCATGATCGCATCCTTGCATGACGAGAATGGCAGGGTGACCATTCCCGGATTCTATGATAAGGTCGTGGAATTAACGCCAGCGGAACGAACGCAAATTAATAAGGCGCCCTTTGATTTGAATGCCTACAAGCGCGACCTGAGCATTGATGAAATCAAGGGAGAGAAAACGTATACGACTTTGGAGCGTACGGGCATCAGACCGACCCTCGATGTTAATGGAATTTGGGGCGGATATACCGGTGAGGGCGCAAAGACGGTATTACCATCGAAAGCTTTCGCAAAAATTTCCATGCGGCTAGTTCCCAATCAAGTCAACACGGAGATTACGGAATTATTTACAAAGCACTTTTCCGCTATCGCGCCGTCCTATGTAAAAGTCAAAGTCACGCCGCTGCACGGCGGTGAACCTGCAGTTACGTCTACAAGTTCCTCATCATACCGGGCAGCAAGCGACGCATTCGTCGAAGTATTTGGCAAAACACCTATCCCCATGCGGGATGGCGGCAGTATTCCCATCGTTGCGTTGTTCAAAAAGGAACTCGGCCTGGACACGGTGCTCATGGGATTTGGCTTCGATACAGATGCGATACATTCACCCAATGAACATTTCGGCGTTAAGAATTTTATGCTGGGAATAGAAACCATCGTTGCTTTTTACAAACATTTTTCTAAAAAATAAAAGCATTTTCGTAAGGACAATTATCGGTGATCGTCAATGTGATCGCGCCCTGACAACTGACATCCCTAATGGCTTGACTAGAACAAATTTAAATTACCTCCTTTCCTAAATTTTGTAAGGTCAAGCGCTGGCATGGTTCTTCCGTTAAAATATTTTTTCTTGGCTGAACGAAAAAGTTGATGCACCGCTTCCGCATAATTTCCTTCCCCGGTCATACGCCTGCCAAACGTAGAATCGTTTACGTTTCCGCCGTGCACTGCGGAAATTTGATGCCATACCTTTTCAAATCGATCCGGAAAATTTTTCTTCAACCAGTCTTCAAATATTTTGCCTATTGAACCATTTAAGCGTACCATGGTCATGCCGGCCCCCAACGCACCATGGTCGGCTGCCGCTTTTAATACCGCTGGTATCTCATGATGATTTAATCCTGGAATAATAGGCGCGTTCATGATGCCTACTGGAATCCCCGCCTTGGCTAAAGTCTCAACGGTCATCAGTCGTTTCTTTGCGCTGGCTGTCCGGGGCTCCATAACCCTTCTGAGATCTTCGTTCAGTGTAGTGATCGAAATATGAACCTGGACTAGGCCGTCTTTTGCAAGGTCGGACAGTATATCGAGGTCGCGCGTAACCAGACTATTTTTGGAAATCATTCCAACGGGATGCCTATACTTTGAAAATATCATCAATAACTTGCGCGTAATTTCCAGCTTCCTTTCCAACGGTTGATAACAATCTGTATTTCCGGAAACCATAATTGGCGTAGCATGCCAGTCCGGATGTATCAAGAATTTTTCCAGCAAGGCAGGCGCATTCTGCTTTACAATAATTTTGCTTTCGAAATCCAGGCCAGCGCTAAAACCCCAATATTCGTGTGTATTCCTTGCGTAACAATAAATGCAGCCATGTTCGCAACCCTGGTACGGATTTAACGAATACATTCCATGCAAATCAGGACTTTCGACCTTGTTTACAATTTTTTTCGCGTTCTCGTAAAAAATCTGTGTGTTCGGGGCTGTCAACAAAGGTTCGTCTAACCCTTCTACGTGTTCCGTAACATACTGCGCTTTCAGAAATTTGTTTTCTGTCTTGATTTGAGCGCCTCTTCCTTTAAAATAATCGTCAATCTCCTCTTCCATATACTAATTATTTTAGTATTACAATCTAACAATATTAGTTAATGCAAGACGCCTGTACAATTTTTTTGCTGATTATTTTTACTTCCTAAATTTCCCATCAAATGCTTCAATACCAGGAAACCCCCATTCAAGAAATTCATGACATGGTATTGGAAAAGGCCGGCTTACAGCTCCTTATTAAACGCGAAGACCTGAATCACCCTTTAGTCTCAGGCAACAAATGGTGGAAGCTGAAATATAATTTGATGGAAGCTGCCCAAAAAAATCTCAAAACCTTGGTCACTTATGGGGGTGCATATTCCAACCATATTTTTGCAACTGCAGCAGCCGCATCTGAACTTGGTTTTAAAAGTATTGGTATCATCCGTGGCGAAGAAGTTTTACCGCTTAATCCAACACTCGCTTTTGCGCGCAAACAAGGTATGGATCTGCAATTCATCTCACGTGAGGCCTACCGCGCAAAATCCAGAGATCAGCTGGAAAGATTTGATGATTTTTATCTGATACCTGAAGGTGGAAGCAATTTGCTTGCGGTTAAGGGCGTTCGCGAATTTGCTTCCAAACTGGATGTATCCTACGATTATTTGTGTTGTGCAGTTGGCACTGGCGGAACCTTGAGCGGCTTGATCGATGGGGTTCCAAACGAAAAAAAAATTATCGGATTTCCGGCGCTGAAGGGTGCAGAATTTTTAGTTGAAGAAATAAAAAAGCTTAGCGAAAGAAGTATACATCTCACGAATTGGCAGCTAGTGTACGATTATCATTTCGGTGGTTACGGGAAGTCTACACCCCGGCTAATGGAATTTATCGAGCATTTTAAAACTGCTCACAACATTCCCCTTGAATTTGTCTATACCGGCAAATTGATGGCGGGTATTTATGATTTGATTTCTTCCGGATTTTTTCCGCGCGGCTCGACCATCCTTGCAATTCATACGGGCGGACTGCAGGTTCCCAAATAATGCAATTTACTTTGACAGTGTCTTTTCAGCTTCTTCTAGGTCAAACTCCTGAAATATTTCCCAAACAGCTCCCGAATGTTTTAACAACGCAATTTTACTTGCCAAAAAAGTCGCCTGGTAATTTTTACTGACAAACTCCTCCCACGCCTTTTGATAATTCGGTTTTTTAAGGTCCCTGAACGCAAGCGTCAGGTGGGGATGAAACGGCAACTCTTTATAGTTTGCATTAAAGAGATTTAACTGTCGTTTAAAATATCGTTCGAGATTCTTTTGTAGCCTTTCGAGTTCGGAGGTAATTTCTACGTTGATAAAGATAACTCTAGGGGGAAAAGAGGAAAAGCCGTTTAGTTTAACAGTGACAGCTGAATTTTCGTGCGCAAATGTTCTCAGGTTAGACACTATTTCATCCTCATTTTTCTCGACAAATTTAAAAGGCATATGCAGGGTGATGTGAGGCGGAGAGTTGAGCGACGCCTTGCTATTGTATTTTGTCTTGAAATAAACTTTCTGTTCAAATGCCTCCTCATAAATAGGTGAGGGCGGTACTATCGCCACGAAGTAAAGCTTCTCCACCTTTTCTTTTTTCAATGCCTTTCCCAGCTTCATATTGCCTTAAAGATAAGCCTTAGCCCTCATCTAAATACTATAAATTTATGTTTATGGCGACCAACCCTACATTTTTGCATTTCATTTCTTTTATCCTTTCCTATTTTTACCCGCAAATTCAAAAAATTACATGAACTACCGCATTGAGAAAGACACTATGGGCGAAGTGCAGGTACCTGCCGATAAATATTGGGGTGCCCAGACCGAACGTTCAAGAAACAATTTTAAAATAGGTCCCGAGGCGAGCATGCCTCTAGAAATAATTTATGCGTTTGCCTACTTGAAAAAGGCCGCCGCCCAGGCCAACCATGAATTGAACCATCTTGACCGCTGACAAAAAACTATTGATAGAGAAGGTGTGCGATGAAATTTTGGAAGGAAAACTGAACGGCGAGTTTCCCCTCGTCATTTGGCAAACCGGTTCCGGAACCCAGAGCAACATGAATGTAAACGAAGTGATCGCATACCGCGCGCATGTATTGAATGGCGGCAAACTTGACGATGAAAAGAAAGTTCTCCATCCCAACGATGATGTTAACAAATCCCAATCATCAAACGATACCTTTCCCACCGCGATGCATATAGCCGCATACAAGCAGGTGATGGAAATCACACTGCCCGGTATGAAGAAGCTTCGGGAAACGTTGGCCGCGAAGTCCACTTCATACAAGACAATCGTAAAGACGGGAAGAACGCATTTTATGGATGCGACACCGCTCACGCTGGGTCAGGCATTTTCCGGATTCGTGCAACAATTGGATCAAAGCATGAGAGCAATAAAAAATGCGCTGGAAGTTGTCCGTGAACTCGCGCTCGGCGGAACGGCCGTTGGTACCGGACTCAATGCGCCAAAAGGTTATGACGTACTGGTGGCAAAGAAAATCGCCGATCTTACGGGGTATCCTTTCATAACTGCTCCTAACAAGTTCGAAGCGCTATCTGCACACGACGCCATGGTAGAACTCTCGGGCGCCTTAAAGCGGTCTGCAGTTTCCTTGATGAAAATCGCTAACGACGTACGCATGCTCAGTTCAGGTCCCCGGTGTGGTATAGGTGAGATCGTGATCCCGGACAACGAACCTGGATCCTCTATCATGCCAGGCAAAGTTAATCCCACACAACCCGAAGCGCTCACGATGGTGTGTGCCCAGGTCATTGGCAATGATATCGCCGTTACCATTGGCGGGGCGACTGGGCACTTTGAACTGAACGTATTCAAACCTGTCATCGCTTACAATGTTCTTCAATCGGCTCGCTTATTGGGAGACGCATGTGTTTCATTCAACGATAAATGCGCCGCGGGCATAGAACCTAATCATGAAATCATCAAGAAACATCTTGAAAATTCATTGATGCTAGTCACGGCACTAAACACTCATATTGGCTATGAGAAGGCCGCAAAAATTGCAAAGACGGCTCATAAGGAAAACAAGACATTGCGTGAAGTATCCATCGAACTTGGGTTTGTGACAGCCGAACAATTTGATGCTTGGGTACGGCCGGAGAAAATGGTGGGTAATCTTGACTAGTTGAGCATATTAATAAAATTTGTACCTTTAATTTAAATTTTTTAACCTACCAGAATGAAAAATAGTATCATCGTCTTCTTCTGCCTTGCGTTGATCCTTACGTCTACGCAAAGTTTTGCTCAGCTTTCTAAAAAGGAAAAGAAAGAATGGAAGAAAAAAGCAAAGGAGTATTCCAAAAGTCCCGAAAATCTTAAGCAGCTTACCGAGGACAAGCAGGCCGCCGACAACACCGTTGCAACACTGAATCAAAAAAATGCTCAGTTGCAATCCTCTGTGAGTGAGAAAGACTCTAGGATTGCTGAACTTGAGGGCCAACTTTCTGAAGCGCGCGGCCAATTATCCGCGGCAAACGCCGAACTCACAGCATTGAAAGAAAACCCTTCGAACTCAATGGATTTTTCAAAAGGTGTCGTTTTTAAAGTTCAGATCGGGGCTTTTAAGAATAAGAATTTGGCAAAGTATTTTGAAAACAATCCAAATTTTGGCGGCGAAGCGAAAGACAATGAACCCCAAAAATTAACGATAGGTGTTTTCCGTGATTATTGGGAGGCTGATACATTTAAAAAATATATGCGCGAAATGGGCGTTAAAGATGCATGGATCGTTCCTTACCAAGATGGTCAGCGGGTAGAGATCAAAGATGTGCTTGAAGGAGTTGTTGCGGATAAGCCTGCCCCGGAATCAAAATAAAGTTAAATCGAACTTTTTTTATAAAGCAGTGCGCAAGTACTGCTTTCTTTATTTATAAATGGCACGTGGGTTGTGTATGAGAACTTTATTTTTGTAACATTTATAAGGATAATTTAGTAGGATGACCAATTTCAAAGTTCTTCTGTTTGTCTTATTTTTATCCAATTCTTTATTGGCGCAAGTTCGAGTAGGCAAATTGCTGCTGAAAGCCGGGGAGACTTACACGTTAGCAGAAACTGATATTTTGGTAGCCGATACGTTGGTTATGATGGATTCTTCCCGAATTATTTTAAACAAACTCAAAGCCGATAATTTCATTAGAGCCAGGGTTGCTATAATCGGAAGCTATTGTTTAATTGATGGGAAAGGGATAGAAGGTAAACCTGGAAGGCAAGGCAGAAGTGGATTATCTTATAATGCGCCTTGCAGGGACGGGTTACCTGGCGGCCCGGGCACGCGCGGACTCGATGGCAGGCCAGGCGTAAATCTTTTTCTGTATCTTGAAAGAGTTACAGTTCGAGGTCCCTTCATTATTGACGTATCAGGTGGCGATGGTGGACTCGGAGGCCCCGGAGGGAGTGGCGGAGGAGGAAGCCCTGGAACGCTCCATTGCAATGGAGGTAATGGGGCGAATGGAGGAAATGGTGCGCCGGGAGGAAATGGCGCGCAGAGCGGAAATCTGGTGCTCTCAAGTCCTAAGATCGAGTCGATGAAGCCGTGGGTGGGAACCAAAATTATAGTTAAGACCCGCGGAGGAAATCCCGGTGAAGGCGGAAGGGCTGGATATCATGGTGGAGCTGGATTAGGGCCACGAGGAAAAAATGGCAAGAACGGAGAACCAGGTGCTGAAGGAAAAAGTGGTTTCTCTGGCGTTGATGGCGAACTCAAATTTGAATCAAACTAACACATGGATAAAAGATGGTTAACAAAGGAACTGCCCGGAAAAGAGCAGATTAAAGAGCTTTCCCAAGCCATCAATATCAACTCGTACCTCGCGGCCATTCTTATTCAACGTGGCATAACAGATTTCGACAGTGCCCGCAATTTTTTTCGTCCATCGCTGGAACAATTACATAATCCATTTTTAATGAAGGGAATGGAGAGTGCCGTTACACGTCTTAAAAAAGCCATCGACACGAAAGAGAAAATACTGATCTATGGTGATTACGACGTCGACGGAACAACTTCAGTTGCTCTTGTCTTCAGTTATCTAAATAAGTTTTATACGAATTGTGAAATATATATACCAGACCGATATGCAGAAGGCTATGGAATATCACTCGCCGGCATTGAATACGCTGAACAAAATAATTTCACATTAATAATCGCGTTGGATTGCGGAATCAAGTCGGTCGAACTTGTTGATTTAGCTTCTCTCAAAGGAATTGATTTTATTATTTGTGATCATCATCTTCCGGACGACATAATACCGAATGCTGTTGCAGTATTGGATCCAAAACAAGAGAACTGTGAATATCCATATCTCGAATTAAGTGGATGTGGCATTGGGTTCAAGTTTATGCAGGGCTATGCCCAAAAGCATCGGAATGAAGATGAACTTTACGAATACCTGGATTTGGTGGCCGTTAGCGTTGCATCGGACATTGTTCCGATCACAGGAGAAAATAGAATTCTAACCTATTTCGGATTACTGAAGTTGAATGACAACCCAAGGCCCGGATTAAAGGCGCTCAAGGACATTGCGGGAATTAAAAATGACCTTGACGTATCTGGAATTGTTTTTACCCTGGGACCAAGAATTAATGCGGCGGGAAGAATAGCCCATGCAAGAGCCGCCGTCGACTTGTTGGTTTCACAAACGGAAGAAGATGCTAACACGCTTGCTGAAAGATTGAATTTAAAAAATGAAATACGCAAGCAGTTTGATTCAGATATCACGGGCGAAGCCCTGGCAATGATTGAGAGCAATGAAATTCTTCGCAGTGCTAAATCAACCGTGCTCTTCAAAAACACCTGGCATAAAGGTGTCATCGGCATCGTCGCCGCGCGTTGTGTAGAAAAGTACTATCGCCCCACTGTAATCCTGACGGAATCCAACAACAAAATCACAGGTTCGGCACGAAGCGTCAGCGGATTTGATCTGTATGGTGCAATACTTGAATGCAGCGATCTGCTGGAAAAATTTGGTGGCCATAAATATGCTGCCGGCCTCACCCTCGACATGAACAACCTCGAATCCTTTCAGCAAAAATTTGAACAGGTTGTATCGTCCACGATTACAGAAGACATGCTGACGCCAATGTTGGACATCGACATCTCCATTGACTTTAACGTCATTACTCCAAAGTTTTTTAAGATATTAAAACAAATGGGACCATTTGGACCAGAAAATCCGCGGCCGTTGTTTGAAGCAACCAATGTCTCTGTCTTCAATTCGCTTTCGAGTTTCAAAGACAAACATGTTCGCTTCCTGGCAAAGCAAAGCAATAACGAAAGCGTTTTTCACGTCGTCGGATTTGATATGGCAGAACATTATGACCGGCTATCACGCGGTGATGATTTTAAAATGGCATTCACAATCGAAGAAAATACGTTCAATGGGTCAACGAGCATTCAATTGCGAATTAAGGATATTAAATTTTGTTGAATCATGATTTTGCGGGCGGAACATTTGATGAAGAAATATAAAACGCGGACAGTCGTCAATGATGTTTCGGTACAAGTGCAACAAGGAGAAATTGTAGGATTGCTCGGTCCCAACGGAGCGGGTAAGACAACTTCATTTTACATGATTGTTGGACTTATCAAACCAAATGAAGGACGCATCTTTTTAGATGACGAAGAAATAACACCATTGCCAATGTATCAACGGGCGCGCAAAGGTCTCGGATATCTGGCGCAGGAAGCTTCTGTCTTTCGCAAGCTTACCGTCGAAGAAAACATTATGTCCGTTTTAGAAATGCGAGAATTTACAAAACAGCAACGCAAGGACAAAGTAGACATGCTGATTGATGAGTTTAGTTTACAAAAAGTTCGTAAAAATTTAGGAATGTCCTTGTCTGGTGGCGAAAGACGAAGAACAGAAATTGCCAGAGCATTGGCGGTTGATCCTAATTTTGTATTGCTGGATGAACCCTTTGCCGGTGTTGACCCAATTGCGGTCGAAGAAATACAATCCATCGTTTCCCGACTCAAAAAGAAAAATATTGGTATTTTAATCACGGATCACAATGTGGACGAAACCCTTTCCATCACGGACCGTGCATATTTAATGGTAGATGGAAAACTATTTAAAGCTGGAACGGCTGAAGAACTAGCCAGTGATCCGCAGGTCCGAAAAGTATATCTTGGTCAAAATTTTGAATTGCGGAGGGCAAAAGTTGTGCAACAAGAAGCACGGACAATTGGTCCGACCCTTCCGAAGCCATTTAAAAGTTGCAACTTTTCTTACCAGTCATCCCTGATACATAATCAGACAAAGTTTGTTATTTTTGAAATTAAGGTAAGCTATTATGGGGCTGATTAATTCAATATTGACTTGGGTAATGCAAAAACGCATCCATCAAATTGAACTTTTCATTAAATATCCCCATGAAGTTCAGGAAGAGTTATTCAAAAAACTAATTCAAACTGCGCAAGCACACTGAATTTGGAAAGCAGTTTGACTTTTCATCCATTCATACGTTATGAACAATTCAGGGAAAGAGTTCCCATTCATACCTACGAAAAAACGTTTCCATACATTGACCGCCTGATGAAAGGCGAACAGAATATTCTGTGGCCATCAGAAATAAAATGGTTTTCAAAATCATCGGGCACAACCAATGCGCGAAGCAAATTCATTCCAGTATCGCAAGAAGTCATTGGAAGATTGCCATTTTAAAGGTGGCAAAGATCTGCTGTCCATCTATGTCAATAATTTTCCTGACACAAAATTATTTGATGGAAAGGGCTTGGCTGTGGGAGGAAGTCATCAAATCAACGAACTCGATCCTACTGCCACTTCATATTATGGCGACGTTTCTGCTGTCATCATGCAAAATTTGCCGCCATGGGCTCAGTTCATTCGTACACCAAGCCTCGAAACCGCCCTGATGGGCAACTGGGAAGAAAAGATTGAAAAGCTTGCGCGCGAAACGATAAAAGAAAACGTAACGAACATTGCCGGTGTGCCTACCTGGACAGTATTGCTCATTCAGCGAGTGACGGACATGGCGATGAAAAAAAACATTCTCGAAGTGTGGCCAAACCTCGAAGTATTCTTTCATGGCGCCGTTGCATTTGCTCCTTATCGAACACTCTTTCAATCCATCATTCCTTCTGATAAAATGCGGTACTGGGAAACGTACAACGCCAGCGAAGGTTTTTTTGGAATTCAAGACCAGACAGAATTCCGAAGAACTATTGCTGATGCTCGACTATGGAATATTTTATGAATTCATTCCGATGGAGGAGATCGAAAAAGAAAATCCTAAAGCTGTGCCGCTTGAGCGAGGTCGAGCTTGATAAGAATTACGCGATGGTAATCTCAACCAACTCTGGCTTGTGGCGATACAACATTGGAGATACGATTAAGTTTACTTCCAAATATCCTTATCGCATTAAGATATCCGGAAGAACAAAACATTTCATGAATGCCTTTGGTGAAGAAATAATTGTTGAAAATGCCGAAGCAGCAATTACCAGGGCCTGTGAATTACCGGTGCAGTGATCGATAACTTTACTGCGGCTCCAATCTATCTTAAGGAAGGCAAAAAAGGCAGGCACGAATGGATCATCGAATTTAAAGTTCCACCTTCCGATCCTGAAGAATTCACCCGAATACTTGATGAAACGCTTCGGGCAATTAATTCTGATTACGATGCTAAGCGAGCACACAATCTTGCGCTTATTGCAGCCCAAAGTGCACAGTGCAGGTGAAGGAACATTTTACAATTGGATGAAACGCAGAGGCAAACTTGGTGGACAAAATAAAGTGCCTCGGCTTGCCAATTCACGGGAATATGTTGACGAAATTCTAAAGATGATGGAAGAAGTATAATTGCATGCTTATTCTCCGCGTATACTTCTTAGCCACGATACAATACTCCACCGGGACGACTGTTCGGCCACCGTTCCAACTTCCGCCGCTCTGTTCACTTTTTCAACCGTGTAGAAGGCTGTAGGCAAGATTTCTTTCAATTTGAATAGTAAGTCCCTCAAGATTTTCCCGTTCCAAAACCGTAAACACCAAATTTTCATGTCCATCCGGACCTTCGGCATTCACGTGCGTATACCTGAATAGTCTTTGATTTAAATAACCGATCAATTCATTGATCTCCTTTCGGGTAATGATTCTAACGATCAACTTTACCATAGGCAATCCGTTCCTCAATAATCATCCCCACAAAAATTCCGGAAGCAAACCCTGCAGGGTAGGCGACATAGCAAATCCAATTATCGAGGTGTTCAAAGATCTGACGGATGGCCATGAGCCAAATAAATGACTCAAAAAAACCCAACAACGTAGCAGTCCACCTCCTTCCTCCTAGTACATAAATGATGCGGATGGTATTGATTGAAACATCGCCGATGCGAGCGAAAAAAATCAGCAAAGGGAGCAAGAGGTAACTGAATACAGTTTCTGATATCCCCAATGTTTCAGTGAAAAAATTTTCCATAGACCACAATGATAACTTCTCAATATTTATCCAAACAAATCCTGAAACACATCATGGAGTTGTCCGAACGATTTTACATCAATTTTAAACTTTTTAAAATCCACAGATTTATGACTGTACTTGGAGATATAGATTTCACTGAACCCTAGTTTTTCAGCTTCTGAAATTCGTAGATCAATTTTATTCACAGCTCTCAATTCACCACCGAGGCCAACTTCTGCAGCAAAACATACTTTGTCAGAAATAGGTATTTCCTCTAAGGACGAGATGATAGAAACGCACGCCGCCAGGTCGATTGCAGGATCCTCAACCCGTGATTCCACCTGCAATATTCAAAAAAACATCTTGCATACCCATCTTGAATCCGCACCGTTTTTCAAGCACTGCCAAAACATGTTAAGCCTTTTATGATCAAAGCCAGTCGGTGTTCGCTGCGGAGTTCCATAGGATGCCGGGCTCACCAAGGATTGAATTTCAATTAGCAACGGTCGGTTTCCCTCAAGCGTCGTTCCGATCGTTACACCGCTCAAAGGGCCATCCTTTTGTGAAATCAAAATCTCAGAAGGATTCGAAACTTCACGCAACCCTGTGCCTATCATTTCATAAATTCCGATTTCAGAAGTCGATCCAAATCTATTTTTGGTTGTTCTAAGAATACGATACGATAAATGCCGGTCCCCTTCAAATTGGAGAACCGTGTCAACCATATGTTCTAACACTTTTGGTCCCGCGAGCAAGCCGTCTTTTGTGATGTGACCAATCAGAAAAACCGGTGTATTAGTTTCCTTTGCAAATTTCATCAGCTCTCCTGTGCATTGTCGTACTTGTCCAATACTTCCTGGAGCCGAATCCAGCTGATTAGACTGCAACGTCTGAATGGAATCTATGACTACAACATTGGGCTGAATGTCTTCGATCGCTAGAAAAATATTTTTTGTGTTGGTCTCCGTAAGTGTGTAGAAATTTTTCGAAGCTATTTCCAGACGTTCTGCACGCATCTTAATCTGCTGCTCACTTTCTTCACCGGAAACGTATAATACTCGCATACTGCTCAACTGTAGGCCTACCTGCAAAAGCAACGTTGATTTCCCAATGCCCGGTTCTCCACCAATTAACACCAACGATCCGGGCACAATTCCACCACCAAGCACTCGATTCAATTCCAAATCAACTGCATTTATCCGTACATCATCTGACGTTTCTATCTCATGCAGCGCTTTCGCTTTCACCGTTTTTGAACGCCCGGACTCCTGACGCCATTCGTTTTTGTTGTTTTCTTCTTTTACGAGGAGTTCTTCCACAAAGGTATTCCAGGATCCGCACGAAGGACACTTGCCGAGCCATTTGGCAGACTCATATCCGCAGGATTGACAAAAAAACGACGTCTTTGATTTGGCCAAGATTGAATTGGGTAATTAGGTTACGATAATGGAACAAAAGGCGATAAAGTTGCACGAAATTTTTAATAACTTTAAATTACCAAACCTAAACCTTAACCAGTTGCATGAAATCACAGTTTCTGGGGCTATACTATGCCTCACCGTTGGCTATAGCCTCGCCCAAAAATCACCTGTTAAATTCGGAGAAGTTTCAATAGAAGAGTTGAAAATGACTCGTTACGAGAAGGATTCGTCTGCATCCGCAGTCGTCCTGTGCGATTTTGGAGAGTCGTCAATTAGCTACAGTCAAAGCGCAGGGTTTTCCCTAAATTTTGAGAGAACCACGCGCATAAAAATCTTAAAAAAGGATGGGCTGGAATGGGCTGACTTCCAAATTCCATTGTACGACGATGGCGCAAATGACGAAAAAGTCTCAGGATTGAAAGCCGTCACCTACAATCTTGAAAATGGAAAAATTGTGGCAGCAAAAGCAAAAAGTGATGGCTTCTTTAAGGAGAAATTTACTGATAACGTTAACCTTGTAAAAGTCGCTTTGCCGAACGTCAAAGACGGTTCTGTCGTCGAGATCACCTATACGATAAACTCGGACTTTCTCATGAATTTTTGGGACTGGGAATTTCAGGAAACAATTCCAGTCGTCTGGAGTGAATACAGGGCATCTATTCCTGATTTCTTTAACTACGATAAATATATGCAGGGTTATATTCCGCTCGATATAGCTGACGAAAAGGTTGTGCCCACTTCTATAAGCATAACCTCGAAGGAACGAGGACAAGGATATAATGTACAAACCAGCTTTTCCACAGACAAAATTGACTTTACTGAGAAGCGGTTTAGGTGGGTTGCAAAAGACGTCCCGGCCTTCAAAGCTGAGCCATTTATTACAACCTATAAAGATTACATCTCGAAAATTAATTTTGAGTTAGCGTACATAAAATATCCCAATCAGCCGATCGAGCCAGTACTCGGCAGTTGGGAGGAAATAAACAAAAAATATAACGAGAGCGAGACTTTTGGAAAAGCAATCAGTGGAAATGGGTTCCTGAAGAAGACGGTTGATGAAATTACGGCCGGCATGACTTCTAATGAGCAAAAAATAGGCGCCATTTTCAATTACGTGAGGCAAAACGTTTCTTGGAATGAAACAAGCAGGCGGTCCGTTGACGGATCACTAAAGAAAGTCCTGGACGAACGGAAAGGTACCTCAGCCGAAATCAATTTTTTGGTTGCATCCATGCTGGAGAAAGCTGATATCATAGTCCACCCTGTCTTGATCAGCACACGTGATCATGGTTTTGTAAGAGAGACAGTTCCGGTAACGTCACAATTCAATTACATGATTTGCGTGACAGAAGTAAATGGCAAACAGGTCTTATTGGACGCGACCGACAAACTGCTTCCCATAGGGGTTATACCTGAGCGATGTTTAAATGGAAATGGACTGGTGATTTCGAAACAGGGTCATCGATGGATCAAATTGGCAGCACCCCTAAAATCAAAATTCTTTGTCACTGCCGATCTTACATTCGAATCTGACGCCACCATGAAGGGAAAAGTATCATTAGATCGTGCTGGTTACTCAGCTCATCGCGGCAGAAAAAATTACCTGTCCAAAGCTGAAAATGATTATGTCAAAGATTTCATAGGTTCCCACGCTTGGGAAATAAGCAAAAGTGAATTTAAGAATGCCAAGGAGCTTGATCAGAGTTTTAAAGAAACACATGATATCACGATTAATGATCATGTTACAACCTCCGGGGATGTAATTTATCTCAATCCATTCATCACCATGCAGGAAGTAGAAAATCCATTTAAGTCAGAGAAAAGAGAATATCCTGTTGACTTTGGAAGCCCGCTGGAGAGAATGTACCTCAGCAAGATTGTGATTCCTAATGGATATGCTCTTGATGAGTTGCCAAAACCCCAGATTTTTGTTCTGCCTGAAAATGCGGCAAAATATGTATTTAATGCCGTCGTCGTGGGTAATGTGATCAACATCACCAGCCACCTGCAAATTAACAAGAGCTTATTTATTCAAGACGAATATCCGCACCTTAGAGAATTTTATACCCGCGTCGTGTCTAAACAGGCGGAGCAAATTGTGTTGAAGAAAAAGTAAACTTATGAGGAAGATTTTGCTTTTTTTGTTGGGGATAACGTTGGGCCTAATTGCCAGTGCCAAAGAAGATCCGGCATATCCCGTTTCAGCAATTCCTGAAGATATGAAAACCGGGATGTATGCCGTTATTCGGGAACAAGAATTAAGATTTGAAATTAATTCCGAGAAGAATGCCACAACATACTCTCGTCTTGTGATTACGATCCTCAATTCAAATGCCGAAGATTGGGCAGAAAAAATTCTTTTCTATGACAAGTTCGACGTCATAAAATTCTTCAAAGGAACTAGTTATGACGCCGCGGGGAAAGTCATTAGGAAATTAAAGTCATCAGACATATACGATCAAAGTGTCTTCGATGGGTTCACGTTGTACAGTGACAATCGCATGAAAAAGGCGGATCTTTCTCAAAGCACTTATCCCTACACCGTAGAATTTGAATACGAGATAGAACACAAGGCCTTGTTTTTTATTCCTGATTTTGAGTTATACGAAGACGATGAAATTTCAACTCAAAAGACAAAATATACGCTAGTATATCCACCTTCTTTAAAGCCCCGGTACAAATTGTTCAAAATTCAAGAACCAAAGGAAATTGCCGTTGACAGCAAGCAATCGCTGCAATGGACTTTTGAAAACATTAAACCTGAAAAGTTTGAAAAACTAAGTCCGGATTTTGACCGTGTAGTCCCAAATATTTCCGTAGCACCAAATGCATTTGAGTTTGATAAGTATGCTGGGAAAATGGACACCTGGGAAAATTATGCAAAATGGATTATGCTGTTGAATAAGGACAGAAATGTGCTACCTGAACAGGCTAAGAAACAAGTTCATGAACTCACTAGGAATGCAAAATCTACGGATGAGAAAGTACGCATCCTTTACGAATACCTTCAGAACAAAACCCGATACGTAGGTATTCAACTGGGTATTGGCGGGTTTCAACCATTCGAAGCATCCGTCGTGGATCAGACGGGTTACGGTGACTGTAAGGCGCTCTCAAATTATATGGTTACGCTCTTAAAGGAAGTAGGAATAACAGCCAACTATACGTTGATCAGGGCCGGAGCGAATGCGGCTGCAATGGATATCTCTTTTCCCAGCTCACAGTTCAACCACGTTATAGTGGCAGTGCCAAATAAGTCAGATACACTTTGGCTTGAATGCACAAGCCAGACAAACCCCTTTGGGTATTTGGGAGACTTCACGGGAGATCGATACGCTTTGATGATCACAGACCTGGGCGGTAAAATTGTTAAAACTCCAGCGTACACGGCAAGTCAAAATACGCAGAGTCGCACCGGAGATGTTGTTGTGGAAGTTACCGGAGACGCAAAAGCTAAAGTTAAAACAACTTTTCGGGGGCTACAATACGAAAACAATGACCTTAATTCCGTTCTCAACAACCAATACGACGATCAAAAAAAATGGATCCAGCAAAACTTTAAAATCCCAGCGTTCGATATCTCGGGCTTCAGCATGGTCAACAAGAAAGACATCATCCCTTCGGCTGTCGTAAATGCGGACTTAGTGATTAAACGATTTGCAACGGTAAGCGGCAAGCGAATGTTCTTAACCCCGAACCTCTTGAACAGGTCGACTTACATTCCGGAAAAACTTGAGACACGAAAAACAAATGTCGTCGTACGCCAGCCTTTTATCGACGTTGATACGATACGTTATCACCTTCCCGAAGGAATTTATCCAGAATTCTTGCCCGAGCCTGCAAAAATAAGATCTCGTTTTGGTGAATATGAGGCCACTTTCACGCTGGACGACGGAAGCCTTGTTTACATTAGAAAATTAAAAATGAATAAGGGAGAGTTTCCTCCAGAATCATATAAAGAATTTTCAGAATTCTATAAAAGCATCAACAAGGCAGACAACACCAAAATCGTATTTCTGAGTAAAACATGAGAAAGCGCCGAGCGTGGAATTGGTTCTCTCTGAATTTTTCTCAGCGTAAATTCCTCCGCGATCTCTGCGTTTAAGTCTATAAATTAAGCACAAACCATATTTTTCGACAAGGAGTAAACCATAAACTCATTTGGTAATAGGGGCGTTTCTCTCGCTAGCCATAACGTTATAGACCATTTTATCAGCGACTGACGGTAACCATTTATTTAAAAATACAGCAAGCTTTCCCTGCTTTGTAAGTATAATAGACCGCTTGCGTTTTACGATAGCCCTATAGATATGCCCGGCGCACTCCTCAGCAGACATCATTTCTTCTTCATTGCGTGGAGACTCACCTTGTTTTGTACCATCCTTTGTAAGCGAGCTCTTGCGAATATTCGAGGCTGTAAAACCCGGACAAGCCGTAAGCACGTGGACGTCACGTTTTAAAAACTCCGTCCGTAAGACTTCTAAGAAGCCATTCAATGCGAACTTCGAAGCTGAATAACCTGCCCGGCCGGGCAACCCCCGATAGCCAGCGATGGAGGAGATCCCGACGATCGAACCTTTGTTTTTTATAATTTCTGGCAAACAATATTTTGTGGCATAAAGGACACCGTAGAAATTAATATCCATCACCTTTTTGATCACGTCAAGGTCAACGTCCTCGAATAATGCACGCATCGAAATACCTGCGTTATTGATGAGCACATCAATCGTCCCGAATTTTTTCCGCGCTTCTTCAGCCATGTGTCGATTATCGTTTTCTACGCTAACGTCGCTGACAAAACTCTCGATAATTATTCCGTTCCCCCGCAGATCAACAACAGCCTTATCAAGCTGATCCTTGTTGCGTCCTGTGATAAGTACTTTCGATCCACGAGAACCGAATACTTCGGCAAGTGCGCGTCCAATTCCAGACGAGCCTCCCGTAATAATTACTACTTTATCCTTCATGCTCTAAAAGTAATAATACTTGTTTAACTTGCTCTTTCAAGGTGGTATATGTTTGCAATTAAGCTGCTTTCCAGGTTGCCTCTAAGTGTCTTATATGCACTTTCTGATTTTCTCTTTTTTGTAAGTTTCCACATTGTAAAATACCGCCGCAAGCTCGTTTGGAAAAACCTGAAAAACTCTTTCCCTTCGAAATCAGAACCAGAATTAAAAAAAATTGAAAAAGATTTTTACAAAAACCTCTGTGACTACGCAGTGGAAATGTTAAAGCTGTTCACCATCAAACAGGATGAACTTAACAAGAGAGTAAAATTTATAAACCCCGAAGTCTCGATAAAATATACGCAAGCGGGTCAGTCACTTTTAAATCTTGCCTCACATCAATTCAATTGGGAATGGTTACTTGCTGCAGGCTCCTTCATTCTACCGGCACAAATGGATTTTGTATATCAGCCAGTCAATAGTAAATTTTTCGATTCATTTTCATACGCTTGCCGTACACGGTTCGGCGCCTATGGCATCCGAAGAGATTCGGTTGCTCGTGAAGTGGTCAAACGAAAAAATATCGTAAGAAACATTGCTATTGTAGGTGATCAGTATCCTGGGTACGGCCATGATAAACGGTACGAAGCAACGTTTCTTAATCAGCCAACGGTATTTTTTAGCGGGCCGAACCAGCTGGCCCAAATGACGCAATATCCTGTTTTATATTATGCAATGCGGAAGGTGAGGAGGGGATATTATGAAGCGAAGATCATTGAGCTTGCGTTACCGCCTTATGAAAAAGAAAATACTGACGTGCTCCGAAATTACATTTATGAAGTTGAAAATGTGATTGACAAAGATCCCGCGGGATGGCTATGGTCACATAACCGGTGGAAAACCCGGCACCTGAAAGAAAATCAAACAGGCGCACCTACTCCTTAGAGAAGGATCTGATTGATATCGTCGCGGGTCAGTTGCTTCATAAAGCTTTCTTCCGTAGTAATTAATTCTGTTGTCAGCTTAAGCTTGCGCTTTTGAAGCATGAGAATTTTTTCCTCCACGGAATTTCTGGTAATAAATTTATACGTGAAGACTTTCTTCTTTTGACCAATGCGATGGGCTCTGTCCACCGCCTGAGCTTCTACTGCAGGATTCCACCATGGATCAAGAATAAAGACATAATCTGCTTCGGTCAAATTTAGTCCTAAGCCTCCCGCCTTGATCGAGATCAAAAACACCTTCAGATTTGGCTCCCGGTTGAAACGTTCAACCTGCTCCTTTCGATCAGTGCTCGATCCATCGAGGTAAGCAAAATCAATTTTGTGTGTTTTTAAATATTGACGAACCAATTCCAGGTGTTTTACAAATTGGCTGAATATTAAAACCTTGTGACCTTCCGCCACCGCATTCTCCAGCATGTAGGTAACGTCTTCCAATTTGCCCGAATCGCCGGTATAACCTTGCTCGACCATCCGCGGGTGATTTGCCAATTGACGAAGTTTGGTTAGCCCTTCAAGAATCATAAATCGACTATTGCCCAGTCCTTCCTGATCGATCAGCTTAAATATTTTTTCCCGGTAATGTGTTTTAACTTCTTCGTATCGCTTTTCCTGCTCAGACGACATTGAACAGTATTGAATATTTTCTACTTTCTCAGGAAGCTCTGTGGCGACTTGCGATTTGTGCCTCCGCAGAATAAATGGTTTTATTACTGCGTGCAATTTCTTTGATCGCGACTCGTCATTTTTCTTTTCAATAGGATTCTGGAATTCATTCCTAAAGTATGTTTGTGTTCCAAGTATTCCCGGATTGATGAATGACATCTGCGACCACAGATCCATGGTGGTATTTTCAATTGGTGTTCCTGTTAACACCAGTTTGTGACGGGATTTCAGTTCCCGTACGGCTTTAGCAATATTCGACGTGGGGTTCTTGATAACCTGTGACTCGTCTAGAATAATGTAGTTAAAATAAAATTGCTGAAGTAACTCTACGTCTAAGCGCGTAATACCATAGGAAGTAAGAATAAGGTCGTAGTTCTCAAACCGCTTGATGTCTTTATTTCTCAGCGTTCCTGTATAATTAAAAATTCTTAATTCCGGAGTAAATTTATTGGCTTCCATCTCCCAATTATAAATAAGGGACGTAGGCATGACCAACAAGGGTCGTGCCTGAGCCAGCATCTTTTTCAGCCTGAAGCATCGTTAATGTTTGCACAGTTTTGCCAAGCCCCATATCATCAGCAAGGCAGCCACCCAGCTTGTATTCGTTTAGAAATCTCAACCAGTTATAGCCGGCGCGTTGATAGGGCCGCAGTTCGCCTTTGAAACCACCAGGTAGTGGATAATTCTTAATACCACTAAAGGAATTCAAGGACCGCAGCTTTTCACTTAGGTGAACCTTAGCAAGGTTTCCTTCCTCAAGTTCTTTCACCAGATTAAGATGATGTTTACGAAGCACGGGCTTTTCATGTTCGCCGTCTGTTTCGCTAAGCGCAAACAAATCAGCATACTTCGTCAACCAGGCCTCGGGAATAATTGCAATTTCTCCATTTGGAAGTTTGAACTCCACCTTCTTTCGCATGATCAGTTTCCGAAGTTCTTTAAAAGGAATTTCAAATTCTCCGAAACGGATTTTTGCGTGAATGTCAAACCAATCAATATTTTCCTTGACTTCAACTTCGATAACCGCCTTTCCAACAAAATATTTTTTGTCCCGGCTTTCGGGCTGACTTACCTCAAAGCCAAAATTTAAAAGATTAACCCTATTTTCGTTCAGCCAGGAGAAAGCTTCAGATTTAGGAATTGCAATTCTAAATCCTTTCATCGGCAGTCCGAGCTTCTGTAGCGTGTGCAGGAAATTTTTCTCGTCTTCCGTGCGGCGCGTGATTCTATGGAACACATAGCCTTCACCTTGTTTTTCAAGCGTTACGCTAACGGGCCCAATATTGTCTCCGCGAAACCGATGTTTACCGTATTTGAAAGACAAATCAAAAACGATTTTTCCAGCCTCGTCACTGTGATCTTCGGGTGCAGGTTTTTCGTCAAAAAGAGAAATCGGTGAGGAACTTTGCGCCGTATGAAGCTCGGAAAGCGTGAGCACCGGATGTGGGTCGTAGGTACTTTTATTGATTTCAAACCCGCGCGCATCAACATCATCAAAAGAAGCAATAAGTGGCGCTACAAAACGATTATAATAAGTCTCTTCAACGTTTCTTGGAATGACTACATATTTCTTTGAAAAGAAAGGGATTAATTTTTTGCCATCAACATTTTTTTCAAAGCCATATAATTTTCCATTCAATACCATCCATGCTGGATTTTTGCATACCAGGTATGCAGATGGGTTTGGCAAGTCTATCTTCTTTCCCTGGTAAAAAATCGTCGGATAATAATTGGTGTGCTCCTCCGTGCGCATGAAATGAAATTGAATGGAGGCCCTTTTCTCCAAGACTTCAATTTTGCGCCAGGTGGGTTCACCATCATTTCCCATTTCAAACAGAATTTTTCCTCTCAGTTTTTCGAGGATTTTCGCCCGCCGTTTTTCCATGTAGTCCTCGATCTGTTCCTGGACCAGTTCGCTGCCTTTGGTTTTATCGTAGGTCTTCGAAAAAAATTCCTCAGGCTTCATGAATTTTAAAGAGAACTTCTTCACAATCGATTCCTGCGCCATCGAGTCCATAATTTCAATCAGCTCAAAATCGCGGTCATCGAGGCCCTTAGAAAATTCACGGGCATTTTTGGGAGATATGTTCTGATGCTGATAGGTAAGTTTGCCCTTGTCATCCAGGTGGACAATATAAGATTCGAACACGAATCCCAGGTATTCGTGCTGATACAGCGAATAGATGATTTGAAACGGTTGTGACGCAGAGACTTTCATCCAAGAACAACGTTTTTGTAATGACAGAACCTGAAAATTAGGGATATTCTATCAAAAAATGACAGTTTTTCTTCTAAAATTAGTATATCGACCTTATAAATTTTGCACAGACACGAATCGTGCCGCCAGCGCTGCTGGCCTCGAAGAGATAATGATCGTTACCACACTCATTGCCAGGAACACATAAACGAAATCCATCAAAGCCAATTTCACAGGATAACCGTCAACCACCGACGAATTCATTCCCATCGAAATCAAACTAAAATTTTGTTGAAGCAGCACGATTCCTGCTCCGAAAACCAGCCCAAGCATGGTGCCGATTGCTGCGATTAGCAGGCCCTCCGTTATAAATACCTTTTTCAAAAGACTGCTGTCAGCGCCCATGGAGGCCATAATGGATATATCTCTTTTCTTATCTAATGCTAACATCATGAGGTTAAAATATATGTTAATCGACCCAATCAACAACAATAAGACCGCCGCAATGGAAGCAAATAACTTTTCAAGCTTTAAGACCCGATAAACATCCTGATGTTGTTCTTCAGCGTTCAAAACGTTGAATTTATCACCCAGGATATTTTGAATTTGTTGTTCGATACCGACAGCCGTATTTGTTTTAACCTCTAAGGAGGTCCTTTTGTTCTCGTAGTTCAAAAGATCTTTTGCAAAGTCTAAAGGGACAATGACATAATTCTCATCAAAATTCTGAATTATAGCGAAGACACCGCCAGGCAGGATACCCTTTTGTGAATACATTTTGGATGGATCCAAAACGCCAGCTTTTACATTTTTGGGGTAATAGAGCTGCAGAAGATGAAAATCCTCTTCGAGGGAAATAGACAGGCTGTTCCGAACCCCATAGCCTATTAACGCGCGGGGCACACCATTCCTTTTCAATTGCAATTCGCCCTCGACCATGCTTTCCTTAGGTATCCGCTTTTGGTCAACAAAGTTGTCGCCTACTCCTTTGAGGCTAATCAGGCGACTTGCATTATTGTATTTAGCGTAAGCGATGTCCTCGATAACTTCCGTTACAACCTGAACGCCCGGGACAGCTTCTATTTTTTTTAATAACGATTGGCTTACTGTAAACGATTTCCCTTTCGTCGCAACTATTTTTATTTCCGGATCGAAAGAATTATTTAGTGAATGAATCAAGTCTCCTAGCCCATTGAATATGGAAAGGACTATGATAATTGCAGCTGTGATGATGGCTACGGCGACGACAGAGATAATGGAAATTACATTGATGAAATTTTTTTTTCGTTTGGATACCAGGTAACGTTTTGCGATAAAGAGTGGAAGGTTCAATTCAATACAATTTATTCTGCTTTTGAAGCGGGTGGGATATTTAAATTTTTAATGAGCTCATCGAGACGCGTTGCTTGTTCCTCAACCTCGTCTTTAAAAAATACCAGCTCCGGGACAATGCGCACTTGCTTTCCAATCTGATTGCCTAATGCTTTCCGGATTTCGCTCTTGCGCTGGGTTATGTTTTCCAGGACTTTTTCTTTGTCCTTAACCAGAAGCATACTGATATAAACCTTGGCTACACTGAGATCAGGGCTCATCCGCACATCTGCAATTGTGATAAATGCATTGTCTAAGATGCCGCGCTGGTCTCGTAAGAAAATATCGCTGAGCTCCTTTTGTATGAGCTTTGAATACTTCTGTTGCCGGGTCGATTCTGCCATAAGTACAAATATCTCTTATCATTCAACAATTACCAATGAACCATTGGCAATTATAAAAACCTAGTCTAATTTGCATGCAAAGCTACTTTTCATTTTGTTACGATACTTTCGCATTAACGATCCTTATCGGCTGCTAGGTTTGCTGGTCATATTGATTCTTGTCTATCTGCCGTTGTTTATAGATATGCCCGAGATGACATACCCTGAACTGAAAAATCTTGTCATCGGGGAAAAAGTTCACGAGGGTCGAACATTGTATTCAGAATTAATAGATTCTACCGGGCCATTGGCAGCTTGGTTTAATGGATTGCTGGATCTGATTTTTGGCAGTTCCATACTGGCACGCCGCATTTTTGCTTTTATAGTACTGTTTTTCCAGACGGCATTTGTGGGTATCATGTTTGCCGATAAAAAGGCCTTCTCCGAAAACACATACATACCTTCGCTTATTTATGCTATCCTTTTTTTCTTTTCCTTCGATACGTTATCTCTTACACCTGAGTTGCTTGGCTTTGGCTTCGTATTGCTGGCGCTTAACAATCTGCTAAAGGAGATTGAATTCAGAGAACAACGCAATGAATCGATTTTTAATCTGGGCTTGTACATTAGTCTGGCGTCACTCTTCTCCTTCTCATTTTTTGTTTATCTCCCTGGCGCGCTATTCATTCTTATCATATTCACACGACACCCTGCGAGAAAATATTTTCTCCTTATCTGTGGTTTTCTTATACCTCACCTTTTGTTGATGAGTATTTTTTACCTGCAGGACTCCTTTTCGGAAATGTGGAGATTTTATTACATCCCTAATCTAAGCATGCAAACAAGTCGCTATCTGTCTTCTTCAAGCTTATGGTGGCTAGGCGCAATTCCCATAATTTTTTTGATCATTTCATTATTCATGTTGAATCGGGAGGCAAGACTCACAAAATACCAAACTCAGTTGGTGCAAAGCATGTTTTTCTGGATGATATTTTCCTTCCTTCATCTTTTCTTTTCAAGAGACATCAGGCCCCAAAGCTTTATAACTGTGATTCCATGTCTGAGTTTTTTCATAACTCATTCTTTACTCGTGATTCATAAAAAGAAGTTCGCGGAAATTGGTATTTGGATTTTATTGATCACAACGGTTTGTATAAGCTACCTGGCCAGGTACAGCGCCATAGATTCAGTTGATTATAGCAGATTAATAGTAAATGATGGAAAATTAAAGGTTGCCGGGCAAAGGGTTTTAGTTTTGGATAATGATGTCAATGTTTATAAACATCACCATCTTGCATCGCCCTTTTTTAATTGGGAACTATCAAAGGAGATTTTTTCTTCACCTGATTATTATGAGAATGTAATTCAGGTTTATCGGGGACTGACCCTTGATCCTCCGGATGTAATTCGAGATAGAGAAGATAAATTAAAACCTTTTTTTGACCGGATACCGGAGCTCAAGAAAAAGTATACCAAACAGGATTTCTACTACGTAAAGGTCGCTAACAAGTAATTTTGTTCACCCGTGTGGCATGACGACCTCCCTCAAAGTCGGTCTTGATAAATTTTTCAACGATCTTTTCAGCCAATCCAAAATCTATAAACCTCGCCGGCAGGCAAAGTATATTCGCATTATTGTGTTTTCTTGCGAGCGATGCAAGTTCTTCATTCCAGCAAATAGCAGCGCGAACACCTTGATGTTTGTTCGCTGTAATGGCAACGCCGTTCGCGCTTCCACATACTAAAATCCCCAACTCAAACGCATTATTTTCGACGGCTTCTGAAACCGGATGTGCAAAGTCAGGGTAATCGGCAGATTCCGTGGTGTAGGTACCAAAGTCCTTTATGTCATGCTGTCTGCTTAACAGCTGTTTGAGTTTTTCCTTATACGCAAAACCAGCGTGATCACTGCCTAGTGCTAATTTCATCTTTGATATTGTTACACTTTAATCGGAGGCCTATTACCTGACGCGAAATGTTCTTACCTCAGGAAGGTGATATTTTTTGTTCTCTCAGTAGCTCTTCCGCTTCTTCCCGCGCTTTTCGCTTGGCAACGGAAGCAGAAATTAAAATGCTGATCTCAAAAAGCATGTATAATGGAATTGTGATAAGCATCTGACTCAGCGGATCCGGCGGAGTAACGATGGCTGCGACAATCAATATGATTACGATGGAATGCTTGCGATATTTTCGCAGGAATTCCGGCGTAACTATTCCAATTTTTGTCAGAAAGTAGATCACAACCGGCAGCTGAAAAAGCAAGCCCGAACCCAACACCAACAATACAACGGTGGAGACATACGAAGTAATGTCAAACTCATTAACAACCATGTCGCTTATACTGTAATTTGCCAGGAAGTAAACCATCCAAGGGACGATCACATAGTATCCGAAAGCAACGCCGAGGAAAAATAGAACTGAAACGGCTCCGACGGCTCCCCTCGAATACTTTCGCTCACTTTGTCTGAAGTCCTGGTTTGATAAATACGCCACAACTCCCAAACAACATAGGGAAATGCAACCACCAGCCCTATGATGAATGACGACATGATGTGCATAGTGAACTGCCCTGTCATGTTACGACTTTGTACCTTAAAAGGAATGTCCTTTACGCACAGAGCCATCATATCCTAAAAGGTCACCAAGCTTACACAACCATTTAAATGTCGGAAAATCAACTCTCGCCGGTGCAAAAATTATGTTTTCAAATATCCATGGAGCCAACACAAAAGCGCCGATCGTAAATATGATAACGGCTCCTAATGCACGAATAACATGCCATCGTAATTCCTCGAGATGCTCGAGGAAACTCATTTCCTTTTCTCCACTTTCTTCCTGATCTAATGGCATAAATTGTGAGTGTTTATCCGGCCCTTCTTCCCTTACCTATTTTGAATATATTTTAGCAATCAATAAAGCGGAAATTTTTGCATGAATCGATTCACTTTCTTTTTGACCGACTTTAGGTGTTTTGAGTCGCCTGGTTTTTGGAGGGCTTCATCAATAAGGTCGACAACCTTAAGAACATCCTTTTCTTTTAATCCACGGGTGGTGATTGCGGGCGTCCCGATTCTCATTCCCGATGTTACCATCGGTGACTGAGTATCAAAAGGAACCATATTTTTGTTGATCGTAATGTCCGCCTGGATCAGGCCTTCTTCCGCCTGTTTGCCTGTTAAGTTTTTCGATCGAAGGTCAATTAACATCAAATGATTATCGGTGCCTCCCGAAATTATTTTATAGCCTTTATCCAAAAATGCCTGAGCCATCGCCTTGGCATTTTTTGCGACCTGAACGATGTATTCCATATATTCATCCGACAATGCTTCCTGAAACGATACCGCTTTTGCAGCGATAACGTGTTCCAATGGGCCTCCCTGCGTTCCAGGAAACACGCCCGAATCAAGGATCGAAGTAATCTTCCTTAGCTCGCCCTTCGGAGTTTTTAACCCCCAGGGATTGTCAAAATTCTTACCCACGAGAATCATTCCCCCGCGTGGACCCCTCAGTGTTTTATGTGTAGTGGTCGTAACGATGTGGCAATACTCCATGGGATCACTCAACAAGCCTCGAGCGATCAGGCCGGCAGGATGTGAAATATCTGCCAGCAAAAGCGCACCAACGCTATCAGCAGCCGCACGGAGTTTTTTGTAATCCCAATCCCGGCTATAAGCTGAAGCACCACAAATGATCATTTTGGGTTTTTCCTTCTCAGCCGTTTTAATAACCTTATCGAAATCAATCGTGCCAGTTTCTTCTTCTACACCATAAAAAGATGGCTGATAGAGCTTACCTGAAAAATTAACAGGCGACCCATGGGTCAAGTGACCTCCATGCGACAAATCAAAACCCAAGAATTTTATCACCCGGCTTTAAGCAAGCAAGCATTACTGCGGCGTTTGCCTGTGCTCCAGAGTGGGGCTGTACATTCGCCCATTCCGCTCCGAACAACTCTTTTGCCCGGTCAATGGCCAATTGTTCCACTTCATCTACAACTTCGCATCCGCCATAATAACGCTTTCCTGGCAACCCTTCCGCATATTTATTTGTAAGGACAGTCCCCTGGGCTTTCATGACCTGAAGGGACGTAAAATTTTCGGAAGCAATCAATTCAATACCACTCTCTTGTCTTTGTTTTTCTTTCTCAATGAGATCAAAAATTACTTTATCACGTTTCATTTATGGATGAGGTGAGGTTTAAAAGAAGGGGCAAAAATAAGGGAGCGATATGAGATGGCATAATAACCCTTGGAAAAAGAAAGGTCATTAAAAACATATAAATGCCTTTCATTAAATTTTTGGCTCAAAAGCCCTCAGGCCTGTTGTTTCTTAATCCATTCGTCAATAATACTCTCCAGGACATCAAGCGGGAGGCAGCCATATTTTAGTACTTCATCATGGAAGATCGCGAGGTTAAACCGGTCACCCAAAGCATCTGAAGCCTTCTTCCTTAATTCCAGAATTTTAAGCTGACCTATTTTATAGGACAACGCTTGGCCCGGGATCGCCATATATCGTTCAATCTCGGATGTTGCCGCCTGGTCGCTGATGGCCTCATTATCCAGCATATATTTAATAGCCTGTTCGCGGGTCCACCCTTTTGCATGAATTCCCACGTCGACGACCAATCGTATCGCACGATGCATTTCATCTCCCAAATTCCCAAAATACTGGTATGGATCCGTATACAATCCTAGCTCTTTCCCCAAAGATTCGGTATACAACGCCCAACCTTCCCCGTAGGCTCCATACCATAAAAATCGTCTGAATTTTGGTAGTTCCTGATTTTCGTACTGAAGTGCGATTTGATAATGGTGACCCGGAATGGCTTCATGAAGAAACAAAGTCTCCATCCCTGTGTAATTAAACGTCTTGCCATCTAATATCGGAACATAAAAAATGCCAGGCCTGGACCCATCAGGCGTTCCCGGGTTATACTCGGCACTGCTTGAAGCTGCTCTAAATGCTTCTGTTTGTCGGACCTCAAAACGTGTCTTTGGAACCATATTGAAAAGCTTTTTCAATTCAGGGCCCATTTTTTCGTGAATCGCATTAAACCCTGCAATAACTTCTTCGGGCGTTTTGAAAGGCATAAATTTTTTATCGGTGTTGACATGTTCAAAAAATGCTTTGAGGTTGCCTTTGAATCCAACTTGATCTTTTATTTTTTCCATTTCATTCCGAATGCGCGCAACCTCGCTTTCACCCGTCTTAAATATTTCATCCGCTGACAAATTCGTAGTCGTCCAAAAATTGATCAGGTGTTGATAATGCTCGCGCCCTCCAGGGATATCGGAGAATCCAGAGGTCGTCCTCGTCTTGGGAATATATTCATCACGCAAGAAATCGTGTAACTTCTTATAAGTTGGAATAATTTTTTGCTGGATCGCATCTGCATACGCCTTGGTCAGCGCATCGCGATCTGCGCCTTTAATAGAATCAGGCATGTTGGCAATGGGTTCCCAGAAAATGCTCTTCTTTACCTCAGTCACCATCATGTCCTGGGCCTGAGGCAACACGCGTTCCATCAAAATTTTCGGGTACGTATACCCAGACTGCAATCCCTTCCTCATGTTTACGATAGCCGTATCAACCCAAACAACAAAGCCGTCTATTCTTGATAAGAAATTATGATAGTCTTTGACGGTCTTAAATGGCTGGTAACTTTTTCCGCTGCCGACCTGAGGAATGGTAAGTGTCATCCCCCAAAATTGTTGAACGGGTATATAATGATCCTTAAACGTGAGTGCCTTAAGACCGACCTCCATTTCACGTCTAAAGATATCGTAGCTCACTTTTTCCTGTGGCGAAAGCGAGTCACGCTCATAAGCGTTTAGGTCGGATTGATAGCGCGAATAAAATGCTTTGAGGTCGGAGCGAAAACCTTCGCTGATATCGTTCGGCAACAAGTCATTATAACGTGTGTCGCCAATCTGTGTAGCCTCCATCGGGTACAATGTTAGACGCTCCTCATAATACGCGTCTAAGAAATCATTGAACGGTTTTTTCATTTCAGTAACCTTTTTTTCTTCTCCAGAAGTGCAAGCCGCGAACGCCATCGCTACGAAAATCAAAAGATAAAAAATATGCATAAAACAAGATTATTAATCTACCAAGAACCACTGCTTCCACCGCCGCCAAAACTTCCGCCGCCGCCTGAAAACCCACCAGAAGATCTCCCCCGCCGCCACCGGATGACCAGCCGGATCCTCCAGACCATCCCCTGCCGCCACTCCGATTAGCAGAGGTCATTTTCTTTGCTATCCGCTTGCCCCACTCCGTTCGTCCCAACATTAATTTTACGATGGGAAATCCAATGATATAAGATGCCAATATGGAAAATCCACCAGTCGTACCAAGGGCTATCATTGGAAACGCTGCATAAAAGGGTATCAGAAAAGCGTACAAAAACCAACCGCCACAGCCGGGAGTAACCAAACCCATAAACGTAAAAACCCCGAGTATTCCAAAAATAAATAATCCTATCAAGATGCGTTCCTTCCAGGTCAACTGATCTGACCCGCCATCGTCATCCCTGTATTCGCCGCCGATGCTTCTCATAATAGCATTAATACCACCGATCACTCCTTCATCATACTGATCTTGCCGGAAGGAAGGTGCTATTTCATTTCTAATGATTCTGCTGGTATTTGCATCAGTCAATACGCCCTCCAAACCATAGCCGGTCTCAATCCGTATTTTATGGTCGTCCACCACAATCAATAAAAGTACGCCGTTGTCCTTGTTTTTTTTACCCAATTGCCATTTCTCCACCACCCGAAGTGAGTAGTCTTCAAGAGCATCGCCGTCGAGTGTGGGAATAATCAAAACAGCGATTTCATTCGAGGTTGAATCCTGGTATGCTATTAATTGCTGCTCCAACTTGTCAATCGTGGCTTGTGTTAATACGTGTGCTTCGTCATGTACATGTAGTCCCCAAAGTTCCGGAACAGGTTTTTGAGCTTCTGCGAACCTTAGGGAAAAAATAATCAAAGTTCCTGCAAGCAGCCAATAGGCTGTGCGTGAATTCAAAGAAACCTTTCCCGATCTATTCGTTGACAACTTCATTCGACTTGTGATATTTACCAGGACCCACTGGATCCGCCGCCGCCAAAACCTCCACCGCCTCCAAAACTGCCGCCTCCTCCAAAGCCTCCGCCAGAACCCCACGAGCCCGAACTTCCCATACCTCCTATCGGTCCAATCCAACCTCTCCCAGAAGACCAATGACCGCCACCACCACCTCGCCTACCTCGGGAAGCAAGGATTATAATGATAATAATTATAATAATCGTACCCAAAGGGAACTTCTTCGCGTGTCGCTTTTGGGGCAATGGGTCCTCATTCACGTACTCGCCGCTAATCGCTTTTATTATGCCTGCGACCCCGGCTTCAACGCCTGCTTCATAATCTCCATTTCGAAAATGCGGAGCAATTTCATTTCTGATAATGCGGCTTGACATTGCGTCTGTGAGCGTGCCTTCGAGTCCATAACCTGCTTCAATCCGCATGAGTCTGTCCTGAATGGATATCAGCAATAAAGCTCCGTTGTCCTTTTCACGCTTTCCCATTTTCCACTTCTCAGCTACACGCAACGAATATTCTTCGAGTGAACCTCCTTCAAGTGAAGGGATAATCAAAATTGCTATTTGGTTGGATGTGGAATCCTCTTCCGCCTTAAGAATGGATTCCAACCTGTTTTTGGCTTGTTCCGAAAGTACATTGGCTTCGTCGTGAACCCAAAACCCACCCTGTTCCGGTATATCGGGCTGGCTGTACGCAAGTAGAGAAAATAATAGTAATACCGTTGTGAGGGAAATTCTCATGCTAAAATATAATAGCATTGACAAGCACGAATAAAGGAGGAAAAATTTTTCTAAACTCGAAGGTCATCGCGCAACTCGTTAACATCATCTATTGTTTTTAGAAATCCTTTTTCTAATAAAATATCGCCGCATCGTTTGATGCCTTTCTCCAACGCCTCAATCACATTTCCGCCTTTGATATCCGTGATGATATCCTGGACTATCTTGTCCCACTCTTTTTGATCCACAATTTTGCTAATGCCCTTGTCGGCCATTACAATCACTTCGTGCTCAAAAAAAGAAACAAAAATCATAATGCCTGTGCGTTGTCGCGTGTTGAAAACTTCTTCGTCCAGAAAAGCGTTTTCTGCGCATTGTTTGGTCACATGATCCTGATAGGTCCTTGCCACCAACAATCTCTTTACGGCGTCGGAAAAATAGGGAATGACGGCACCTAATACGCCGCCTAGAATGACCAATAATAAAATAAAAAGGGGATCATAGAAAAGGGTATTCACGGCATCCTTAATAACGAAACGATCTAAAACCACCATGGAGATAAATGTTAAGGAAGCGCCAATTAAACTTCCCTTGTAAAGCGCAATGGTATAGTCGCCGCTACGCTCGACAAAGACCGGAACAATTTCTCCGGAAATTTTTTCTTCAGCATTCTTTACAGCTGCCTTGATTCGTTGAAGGCCTTCTTCGTTAAGTCTCTGTTTCAGATTCATTTATAACAGCTTTGTTCAAAGATAGGAAGGTGGTGTCAAACTCACGTAAAAAACTTGGTGGCCCTGTTGAGTTCCCTGAGGTATAATTGGATTGTATTTTCCAGTCCATAGTAAAGCGCATCACAAATTAAAGCGTGTCCAATCGATACCTCATCTAAATAAGGAATGTTTTGTGCGAAAAAGTTTAGATTTTCGAGAGAAAGATCGTGTCCTGCGTTTATACCAAGCCCCACTTCATGTGCTTTCTGGGCACTTTCTTTATACGGTTTGAGCGCCAGATCTTTGTTCTTGTTAAATTCATGCGCGTACGGTTCGGTGTAAAGTTCAATACGATCTGCGTTAACTTTTTTTGCGCCCTCCACCATTTTCGGTATCGGATCAACAAAAACCGACACCCGTACACCACTGGATTTTATTTCCTCGACAACATCTCTTAAGAAAGCTTCATTTACTTGCGTATCCCAACCCGCGTTGGAAGTAATAGCCTGCGGAGGATCTGGAACGAGGGTCGCTTGCGCCGGTTTTAATTCCCGAATTATCTTTAAATATCGTTCGTCGGGATAACCTTCAATGTTAAATTCGGTCTTCACCAAGTCTTTTAAGGCGAGCACATCAGCGTACCGAATGTGTCGCTCGTCTGGACGCGGGTGTACCGTAATGCCCTGCGCTCCGAACCGTTCACAATCAACAGCGGTCTTTATAACATCCGGATTATTTCCCCCACGTGCGTTTCGGAGTGTGGCAATTTTATTAATATTGACGCTAAGTCTTGTCATGACCTTAATTAGATTGAAGAATAGATATAGTAATAACTGATAAAATAAAACATTCGTTACGAAATTAGTTTTGAGCCAATTTGGAAAATTAAGCGCAGAGTGCGCGGAGAAATTCGCGCTTGAGTCACCAAGGGTGCGATTGTTCCCCGCTGGTCTCCTCGGCGTGTTTTCTCGTCGGCGCCCTTGCGCTAAAAAAGCAAGCAACATTTAGCCACCGAAATTTACACGAACTAAAATTTATTATGAGCCTCAAACAGCAAATTGACAATGATATAAAAAAAGCGATGCTCGCTAAAAACAAAGAAGAACTGGAAGCCTTGCGCGCCATCAAATCATTGATACTGTTGGCAGAAACGGATAAAAGTGCTGGCGGAGACGTTTCCGCAGAAACAGAAAATAAGTTATTGCAAAAAGCGGTCAAGCAACGAAAAGAATCTGCTGATATTTTTCAGCAGCAAGGCCGCAAAGACCTGGCGGACAAAGAAAATTTTCAGCTCGAGGTTATAAGCCGTTATTTACCAAAGCAGCTTTCAGAAGAAGAAATTGTGACTACATTAAAAAATATTATCGATCAGGTAGGTGCAAAAGGTCCGCAGGACATGGGCAAGGTTATGGGCAACGCAACAAAAGCTCTATCTGGCAAAGCGGATGGTAGACTAATTTCTGAACTCGTAAAAAAACTACTCGCCTCTTGAGTATCGTAGATATTATACTGGCCATTATAATTTTAGTGGGAGCTATCAGCGGTTACAAGGATGGTGCTGTATCATCTTTATTTTCCCTGGTAGCCATAATACTGGGAATGCTTGTCGGTTTTAAATTAATGGGTACGGCCATGGTTTTGCTAGCACGGAATTATAATGTGGACGAGAAGGTTTTACCCTACTTGGCTTTCGGGGTCGTTTTCGTGCTCATTGTAATTGTTGTCAATTTAATTGGCAGGTTTATCAGGGCCTCCATTGGCAAACCTTTACTTGGCGGCGCGGATCGAACTGTTGGAGCATTGCTGGGAATGGTACATACCACCTTTTCGGTAAGTATTATGTTATGGATTGCCGACTCACTACGTATCAAAATCCCGGAAACCTGGCTTGCAAACTCATGGCTGCAACCAAAGGCGGCTAATTTTGCCCCAAAAATTGCGACCTGGATTGGTGAATTTTTACCAATTTTCAGAGATGTGTTATAGACGGTGGATATTGAAACAAATTTTTGCGTTGTGATTATTTTCCTTTACTTTCTAATTTGAGGATATGACCCTTAAGATTAAAGAAGAGAACGGATTTAGATTTGTTGACGAAGGTCAGGGTGACGTATTGTTCTTGTTGCATGGGCTATTTGGAGCATTGAGCAACTGGGAAGGTGTTGTCGATAAGTTTTCAAAGAATTACCGTGTTGTTATTCCGATGCTTCCCCTCTATGAAATGCCTATCCGGGAGGCGGGACTTGATGGACTTCGTCAGTTCGTAGAAAATTTTGTCTCCCAAAAAAAGCTTGATGGCATGATCATAATGGGAAATAGCTTGGGCGGCCATATCGCCCTGATGTACACATTGCAAAATGCGTCGAAGGTAAAAAAGCTAATTTTGACAGGAAGCTCTGGATTATTTGAAGACTCGATGGGAGGATCCTATCCTAAAAGGGGAAACTACCAATACATAAAAGAACGCGTTTCGTACACATTTTACAATCCTGATGTTGCAACAAAGGACCTGATCGATGAGGTTTTTGAAATTACCAATAGCATCCCAAAATGCCTCAGAATTGTTGCGATTGCGAAATCAGCACAGCGTAACAACATGGCTGACGAAATACCGAATATTAAAATTCCAACATTATTGGTTTGGGGATTAAACGATACTATCACACCACCCATGGTCGCGCATGAATTTAACCGACTTGATTCCCAATTCGGAGCTAAAATTCATTGACCGTTGCTGCCATGCTCCCATGATGGAACATCCTGAAACGTTTAATGAAATTGTGGAAGATTTTTTGCTTAACTCAAATTCAAAGTAGATGAACATCCTCGCTCCATGATTGCAGAAGATTTGATCAACCACATGTTACCCCCATTAAAAGGCTACAGACGATGCCCATAAAGCTATCGTCTGGATGGAGGAATTTCGGTGTGCCTATATGCCTGTGGTTGATGAGGAGAAACTGCTGGGGTTTATTTCCGAGGAAATTATCCTGGAAACAAATGATATTGAGAAACAGGTGAAAGATTTCGACCTGGTAGGTCAAAATTGCTACGTCCACTTAGATACTCACTTCTATGATATTTTGAAGATTGCCGCGAACAATAAACTTCAAATGGTGGCCGTGCTAAATCAGGACCAGACCTATTGCGGAGTGATCACGATTCAAGATACGTTGACATCTTTTGCCCAGACTGCCGCTGTACAGCTACCGGGTGGAATCCTGGTTTTGTCAATGAATCACACGGATTATTCATTGTCGGAAATAAGTCGGCTTATCGAAGAAAATCACGCTAAGGTCTTAAGCAGCATTGTTAAAGAGGATCCTCTTGATACCGTCAAGCTAAGACTAACATTAAAAATAAATCAACTGGATCTGTCTCGGATCGTGGCTACACTAGAACGATTTGGCTATAAAGTCATTGGGCGTTATCATGAAACAAAACCAATCGGGGATGACAAAGAACGGATTGACATGCTGCTGCGCTATTTAGATATTTAAGTCAAATCTGAAGTCCACTAGAAACCTATCTATAATTTATTATAGATTTGGAATATATTCCCACTTCTATAGTTTGAAATGAAAATAGCAATCCATGGAAAAGAATTCAATCGCGTAGTTGCTCCGTTTATTGCTCGTATTTTTGAGATTCTTGTCCAGCAAAAAGCGACGCTATACGTTTCATCAAAGTTTAGCCAATTTTTAAAACCTCCTCTTCCAAAAGAGTTTAATGTCTATAACCCAGGCGAACCGTTATCGGACATTCAGCTCTTTATCAGCATTGGAGGAGACGGGACTCTGCTGGAATCTGTCACTCATATTGGGAAGTCTGGAAATACCAATTCTTGGAATTAACACCGGAAGGTTGGGATTTCTGGCTACCATCAGCAAGTCTGAAACCGAAGAAGCGCTTCAAAAAATTTTTGAAGGTTCATTTACGCTTGACAAAAGGGCCGCTGCTAAAACTCGAGACAAATAAGGACATTTTTGGAAGCTTGAATTTTGCTTTGAATGACTTTACGGTGGTGAAAAAAGATTCATCCGCGATGATTACTATACATACCTACATCGACGGTGAATTTCTAAATTCCTATTGGGCTGATGGTATCATTGTTGCCACGCCCACGGGTTCAACTGGATATTCTCTAAGCTGTGGAGGTCCATTGATCTTCCCGCGATCCGGTAATTTTGTTATAACGCCGGTAAGTCCTCATAATCTTGACGGTGCGACCCATCGTCGTTGTCGATGCTTCCGAAATAACTTTTCAGGTCGAAGGACGAAGCAAACGATTCCTGGTGTCGCTTGATTCCCGAGTGGCCTCTGTTGATTCGTCTGTAAAATTAAAAGTCACAAAAGCTGATTTCAAAGTCAACCTCGTTCAGCTCGAAGGAAACCATTACTTCAAGACGCTGCGTCAAAAGCTCAATTGGGGGCTTGACATACGAAACTAGTCGTTTGGTTACTATTGTATGGTATTTGCAGATTAAGGCTAATTTTAATGTAGCCATTTTTTGAACTTTCATTTTAGTTTGAACTTTTAGCGTCGAAGCAGATGAGAAAACTCCGTCTACATATTTGCCTTTCTGCTGCTATTTTTTGCGTCAGAATCTGCAGCTCAATTGAGCAGGAAGTCTATCAAAGAAAAATAACAAAAGGATTTCCAGCTATCGCGGCAAAAAGGAGCTGGTTTGGTAAAGAGAAAAGATACAAACGCTAGGAATTGCACTAAATGCTTGAACTATTACGGCGATTTGGCGCCGAAACCTGACCAATTCAGTACCGATATTTCGTTTACAAAACCAGCTGTTGGGATTGCCTATTCTCACCGTTTTGGCCCTCGTTACCGCATTCTTGCCGGTCGTTTATGTATGGTACCTTGAAAGGTGCCGATCATGAGTCGGCCGATGCCAACGATCCTGGGAATGGCGTGTATCGATATCAACGAAATTTGTCGTTTAGAAATAGAATCAAAGAATTGTCGGTTGTCGCCAGCATCGATTTGTATTCAAACTGGCCACCTATATAAGCCGTGTAAAATGGACACCTTATGCTTTTGTTGGTATCGCTTGTTTCTTACACAATCCACAAGCTCAAGTTCCTCAAACTGATTTACACGGCAACCCTTTGCCCAACGCCGGCGAATGGGTAAATCTCCAATCTTTGGGAACTGAAGGGCAAAAAGCGACTCTTACTGGAAAGCGATGTCAACCACGGAATCAAATCCTATAAAAAATTTCAGGTCGCAATACCATTTGGGATTGGAGCTCGTTTCAGATTAAATGAAATGCTAGATTTGTCAGCTGAACTAGGTTTCCGGTATCTTATTTACAGATTATATTGACGACGTTAGTCAAAACTATGTTGATCTCGGGGTGTTTGGTAATGACGAGTTGGCAAAGGCAATGTCGTATAGAACAAATGAAATTGTTGATCCAAACTTGTTGACACCGACTCAAACTAGAAATGGCCAGGTGTACAACTTGCTGCCAGGGTACGGTCAAGAGCATGTTGACAACAAACGGGGAAATAAAAGTAACAACGATACTTACATCGTGACTTCGATAAGATTAACATATATCTTAGGCAAAACTTTTCATAGGGCTAAATTCAGATAATGCATTGTGTAATTAAGAAACCTCTCTTCCTCGTTTTTTTTTCACTATTTGTTTCATCATCGCTGGCCCAGCGGTCGGAGGTCGGGTTTGGGCTTGGAACCTTTAATTACACTGGTGATCTTGTCAGGACCTACAATTTCAAATATTCCAAACCCGCCGGTAACAGTTTTTTATCGATCCAATTTAAGTAAGGTAGTCAGTTTCAGAGTGGGTATTACTGCGGGTAAAATTGGCGCCAGCGAGGAACCGATTGATCCGTTTGCCGACTCAACGCAATGCGTCTTTTGATCTTGTTTTTGCTGGAAGCCTCAACTGTAATGGAGTACCATTTTTTAAATTGGAGGGAAACAAAACGATTTGTACGCTTCACCCCCTATCTTTTTGCTGGCCTTGGGCTTTTTGGCATTTCCGGAGATGTTCAAAAAACTGAAGAGTATAGCAATGTTCAGGCAGTCAATTCCCTTCGGAGTGGGTGTTAAATACATCTATAATCCGAAGTGGTATTTTTCGCTGGAATTTGGGATAAGGAAAACCTTCTTTGATTATCTCGACAATATTTCGGCCGGTGACCCTCGAGACAAGAATTATCAGTACGGAAACCCGAACGATAACGACAATTACTATTTCCTTGGAATTACCATAACCCGTACGTTTTATAATATTCCCTGCCCCACTAATCCCTACAAGTAAATAACTCATTTCAATCTTCCTTTTTAATGGCTGTCCGTGAATCCGGATATCTTTTACTAATTTTGCACCCTTGTGGCTTCTTATAAAGAACATATCGACTTTAATAATTTGCCAAAACATATTGCCGTTATCATGGACGGCAACGGGCGATGGGCGAAGAAAAAAGGGCGCAATGCGCATTTTTGGCCATCGAAACTGCAGTTCAGGCTGTCAAGGATGTAACGGAGGGATGTGGTGAGTTGGGCATAAAATACCTGACGCTATATGCTTTTTCCACGGAAAACTGGAATCGACCAAAAGCCGAGATAGATGGCTTGATGGAGCTTCTCGTGAATACCCTTAAAGCAGGAAATTAAGAGGCTGACTGGAAAATCAGGTAAAACTGATAACCATTGGAGAGACATCCCAACCTTCCCACGGATTGTCAGAAAAACCTGGAGTGGGCAATTGATCAAACAAAAAACAACAGCGGCTTACGCTAATCCTGGCCCTCAGTTACAGCGGCCGATGGGAAATCACGAAAGCCGCCAAGGCGATGGCGAAGGACGTCGAACAGGGAAAGATCAAAGCCGAGGAAATAAATGAGAGCCTTTTGGAAAACTATTTGCAGACTTCAGGCATCCCAGATCCGGAGCTTCTTATTCGTACCAGTGGGGAGCTGAGGAGTAAGTAATTTTTTGCTTTGGCAAATTGCGTATACAGAACTTTACATCACACCCACACTTTGGCCAGATTTTAGAAAAGATCATCTCTACGAAGCTATCTGGTCTTACCAGCAGCGTGAACGTAGATTTGGAAAAACAAGTGAACAATTGAACCCGGTAAGTTGATGAAGAGAGTTTTATTCCTGGCAGTTATTTTGAGTATCGCTGCTGATGGATTGGCTCAGTTCAGAAGAAATCGCGCGGATCGCCCGACCACCCCTTCTGAAAATAACCTTGAACTATACAAATCCGGCGGAATATACTATTGCAGGAATAGAAGTTACCGGACTTAATGTTCTCGATAAGAATGCAATGGTGTCACTTACGGGGCTAAAAGTCGGCGACAAGATCAAGATTCCTGGTGACGGCATTTCAAATGCCATTCGAAGCTTTATGGAAGCACGGCTTGGTCGGTGATGTCACCATCAAGGTTGATAAGATCGAAGGACAAAATGTGTATCTCAACATCGTTCTCGCAGAACGACCCACGCCTAACTGGATTTTATTTTACTGGTATTTCAAAATCCCAGGAAAGTGGACTAAAAGATGATCTCAAACTTATCCGGGGGAAAATTGTAAATGACGCCATGGTCCGCAATACCGAACTGGCCGTAAAAAAATATTTTGTCAAAAAGGGATTTCTGAACACCGAAGTAAAAATTGTTCAGCAAAAAGATACGCTTAATCGCGATGGAATTAGATTAAAGATAACCGTCAATCCAAAATCAAAAGTAAAGATCAATCAGAATATCCTTTGTTGGAAATGACCACCATTGCAGATGCAAAGCTGAGGAAGAAAATGAAGAAAACGCACGAGCATCGCCAAGTTTCTCCGTTCACCGCGTCTATTCTTAAAGAGATATTTCATCTAAAACCAAAAGAATTTTTTGACTCAAGTTATGTTGTTGGGTCCAAACTGAAATCCTGGAATTTTTAATGACAACATCAAACCTAAACATGTTCACTGGTTCAAAATTTATTAAGACCGATTATGAGGATGATAAGAAGAAGATCATCGAATTTCTACAACACCAGGGTATCGCGATGCTGAGATTGTTATCGGATACGAGTATACGCAACATGATTCAAACACAATCAATATTGATTTTAAAATTTACGAAGGACCAAAATATTATTTCCGGAACATCATCTGGACAGGAAACTATATCTATACCGACAAACAGCTTAGCTGCTGTACTTGCGCATCAAGCAAGGGAGATGTTTATAATAAGAGAACTGATTGACAAGAAAACTTCAATTTAATCCAAAGGGTATCGACATCAGCGGTCTTTACATGGATGACGGATATTTGTTTTTCCGGATAAATCCGATATTGAAGTCGCGGTTGAGGGAGACTCAATTGACGTTGAGATGCGAATTTTTGAAGGGGAGCAGGCGACCATCAACGAAGTAACTATTTCCGGTAATGACACGCACAAGCGACCACGTGATCCGGAGAGAGCTCAGCACCATTCCTGGTCAGAAATTCAGACGTTCTGATATAATTCGGACGCAACAACGACTCGGACAGCTTGGATACTTTGCGCCAGATAAGATCGGTCAGAACCTTGTTCCCAATCCAGCCAACGGAACCGTCGATATAGAATGGCAGGTTGAAGAGCAATCCAATGACCAGGTTGAATTATCAGGTGGCTGGGGTGGTTATTATGGGTTTGTGGGAACATTGGGACTGACCTTTAATAACTTTTCGCTTCGAAATATTCCGAACCTCAAAGAACTGGAACCCACTTCCTGTGGGAGATGGTCAACGACTTTCCTTGCGAATGCAGGCCAATGGAAGATCATTCCAAAGCTATAGCTTCTCATTTACAGAACCGTGGTTGGGCGGACGAAAGCCTCATTCGTTTAGTGTAAGCTATGTTCGATTCTCTGTCTCGATATGCGGGCGCTGGTGCAACAAGCTACAACGATCTAAATTCGACGCTTAAAAGCCGATAACATCTCTGTTGGATTGGGAAGAATGCTGGAATGGCCGGACAATTATTTTTCCTTAACTAATTCCCTCGGCTATGCGGTATACACCTTAAAGAATATCGATTACGGTTTGGGTGTACAAACTGTGCTTCTTATGCGCATTACCTTTAACACTACACTAGTCGAGAAACAGCATTGATAATCAAATGTATCCATCACAGGGATCGATGATTTCCCTGAGTCTTACGTTGACACCGCCATATTCCGCGTTTAACGATATGGACTATGCAACAGCTCACTGCGGAAGACAAAGAACAAATGGCAGGAATATCACAAATGGATGTTTGATGTCGCGATATTATTTGCCATTGGACAACAAGAAGAAACTCGTGCTGGAGGCAAAGGCTCACTTTGGATTTATTGGTGCTTACAATTTGAAGAAAACAGGAATTGGACCTTTTGAACGATTTGTCTTAGGTGGAAGTGGTCTGGCTGGTGGATTCAATTCTTTTGTGCTTGGAAAGGAGATCATTGGTCTTCAGGGGTTACCAGGATAATCAAATTACGCCACCAACTTATCATGGCTGGAAACAGCACGTCACAAGCCAGGTGGGAGTTCGTATATGAAAAACTTGGCATGGAGTTGCGGTATCCTGTTACGACAGGAAATGCAGCAACAATTTATGGTTTTATCTTTACTGAAGCAGGCAATAACTGGGGCAATTATGAAGACTTCAATCCGTTTAAAATGTACAAAGCGGCGGGTATTGGAGCCAGGATATTTATGCCTGCATTTGGCTTAATTGGTTTAAATTGGGCCTATGGATTTGATAAAGTTCCGCCTGGAAGCAATAGACTGTCAGTGGTTCTCAATTCCACTTTACGATAGGTACAGCAAATCAGATAAGCATGAGGTCTTATTTAATTACAATATTTTTTCTCATTTTCGGCCTGAATTTTGTCAACGCTCAGCGGTTCGGGTACATAGACACCGACTTCATACTGAACAAGATGCCGGACTATAAAAAGGCCCAGGATGAAATAAATCAGCTTTCTGCAGGCCTGGGAAAAGGAAATTCAGGAAATGAAGAAAAAAATTGATGGCATGTACAGCTGCCCTTCAGGCTGAACAAGTTCTGCTGACGGAGGAGATGAAAAAGGAGCGTCTGGAGGCTATTCAGAAGAAGGAAACTGAATTAAAGGAGTATCAGAAAAAAGTTTTTGGATTTGGAGGATTGTTTTTCCTAAAGAAACAAGAATTGATTAAACCGATACAGGATAAAGTGTGGGATGCTGTCGACAAAGTATGCAAGGAAAATAATCTTGCCATCATGTTTGACAAAGCTGGTGAATTGGTTATGATCTACACAGATCCAAGGCATGACTATACTGATTTTGTATTGGACCAATTGGGTTTTGGAGACCCTAACGATAAGATTAAAAACTAAATTTGAATTAATTGTGATGAGAAAACTCGTTTTACTTTTGGTGTTGGGATTAGTAGCATTTGATCCCAGGCACAAACTGCCATCGACTAAAGTTGGCTATGCCGATGTCGATTATATTTTTAGCCAACTTCCGGAGTCAAAAGCAATTGAAGCGGAATTAAAATCAACTCCAAACTCAACTGAAAAATCAAATTGATGCCAAGTATCAGGAATTTCAAAAAAAGCTTGGCTGACTATAAGGCCAACCTGAACACAATGCTTGACGCTGTTCGTCAAAATACTGAACGTGAACTTCACAAATGCAGCAAAACATTGAAAAGCTGCAAGCAGATGCTCAAACCACCATCCAGACCAAGCAAACACAATTATGGATCCTGTCTATAAGAAGGTAGGAAAGGCAATCGAAGATGTGGCAAAGGAAAACGGATATCACCTTCATTCTGAGTCAGCAAATCGGAGGACTTGATGTAATTCTTTACGGTGATGAAAAGATGGATATCTCTGATCTTGTTTTTAAGAAACTAGGTGTTACCCCGAAACCTGCTGCTCCGGCGCCGGCGCCTAAATAACATACAATTTTACAATAGACGAAAAAGGCCCTCTAAGATACAGAGGGCCTTTTTTTATATACACGCTGATCTAAAATCCTGCTAATTTTAAAGCATGATAAATCCTCCATTGTTAAAATCCGGTGATAAGATTGCCATTGTTGCCACCGGACGAAAAGTTAGTGCTAATAACATCGACCCATCACGCAATATTTTTACATCCTGGGGGATGGACGTGATTACGAGTCCAAATCTTTATAGCAACGCGCACAATTATCTCGCAGGTTCCGACGCGGAAAGACGTTCTGATTTTCAGCAAATGATAGACGATCCCGATATCAAAGCTATTGTATGTGCACGGGGCGGCTACGGTACAACACGGATCATTGATACATTGGATTTTTCTTCACTTTATAAAAATCCAAAATGGATCGTAGGCTTCAGTGATGTTACAGCCCTTCACCTAAAGCTTTTTAAAGCGGGCATAAAAAGTGTTCACGGAACCATGCCCTTACTTTTCTCCAGCGTAGAAAGCACCGCCTCAATAGAAAGTTTAAGAAAGAGCTTGGTCGGCGAAAGTGACGTCATTAATTCCACTCCAAACCCTCTCAACAAATTTGGAAAGGCTACGGCTCAGGTTATGGGTGGCAACTTGTCATTGGTTGTCGACTCAATTGGAACTGCCAACGATCCGGATACCAACGGAAAAATTTTGGTGCTGGAAGAAATTGACGAGTTCAAATACAAGATCGACCGAATGCTCATACATCTTAAACGCTCGGGCAAACTCGATAACCTCGCTGGATTAGTTGTGGGCCATATGACCGATATTAAAGACCCTGAGCTGCCGTTCGGAGAGACGATTGAAGAAATTTTTGTGAGCAAAATCCCTAAACGAAATTACCCAATCGCATTTAATTTTCCCATTGGACATGAAAATCCAAATCTCGCCTGGGTGCATGGCTCAGTGATGGGCTTGAACGTAACCGAAAGAGGAGGACAGCTTTTGCCTATTTTCTAATTTTACGAGGTAATCGCCTTCGCCGCAATAAAAGCCGTAGTCCAGGCGCTTTGAAAATTAAATCCACCGGTCTCTGCATCGATGTTCAATACTTCTCCAGCAAAAAAAACATTTCCGAATTTTCGACTTTCCATTGTTTCAAAGTTGATTTCTTTTAGATCAACACCGCCACAAGTGACAAACTCTTCCTTAAATGTTGTCTTCCCTTTGATTTGAAAAGGGCATCGGATTAAAAATTCTATGAGTTTATTAATTTTTTTTTGCGATAATTCCGACCACATTTTCGTGTCATCGATTTCCGCCAGCATACATAAACGTTGCGTTAATCGTTGCGGCAGGGAAAACAGCGCATTCGACATGACCTTTTGCTTTCCTCTCGTCGATCTATATGTCGTGAGCTCCTCCCTAAGTTCATCTTCCCTAGCTTTACCAAGCCAATTAACTAAAGCGGTAAACGTGTAGTTTGATTGGTGGAGATATTCCGCAGCCCAAGAGGAAAGTTTGATAACAGCTGGACCGCTGAGACCCCAATGTGTTATCAATATTGGTCCCACCTGATGAAACTTTGTTCCTTCGATCCTTACTTCGGCGTTTGGAACAGCTATCCCCATCAAGTCCTTGAATTTTTTTTCCGAGTCATTAAATGTAAACAAGGAGGGAATCGGGTCGCAAATTGAGTGACCTATGTCATTGATGAAATTATAGGATTGTTTATTTGGAGACCCCCCTGTTGCTATCAAAGCTCTCCGGGTTCTATAAGCGTCTCCATCACTACAAAAGAGATGAAGTCCACTAACATCTTGCTCTATTTTGGCAACCGCCTTGCCCATTTCGATTTTGATGTTCAACGCTTGCGTCCGCAAGACAAAACAATTAATAATAGTCTGTGAAGAATCAGTGGTCGGGAACATTCTCCCATCTTCTTCTGTCTTTAGCTGAACGCCTTTCGAAGCAAACCACTTTACGACATGTTCCGCGTGAAATGACTTAAAAAGATTTTTCAAGGCCTTTTCGCCGCGAGGATAATGGTGGGCTAATTCAAACGGATTATAACAATGATGCGTCACATTACATCGCCCGCCTCCGGAGATCCTTACTTTCGATAAAATTTTATTTGATTTTTCAAGGACTAAAACCTTCAAGCCAGGCTTCATCTCTGCAGCCTGAATTGCACCAAAAAATCCTGCTGCACCACCACCGACAACAATTAGGTCAAACTGCATTTTAATATTTGGACTATCATGATTTCAAAGTTATTCGCTTTAGCTATACTTGAGCGTTCTGTTTCTTAATTTTGTTCTTTCGCGCGTAAATTAAATTCATTGATCGACCACCTGCTGTCTAAAGAGATTCAATTGTTTATTCAGGAGCATCAAGAAGATGACCCCAACGACCTTCGTCTTAAATATAAGGCCATATTAGACGTCCCTGCCAATATTGTCGTAGATCAAATTTTAGGAAGGAAAAAGATCAAAGAAAAACTTCCGACTTGGTGTAACGCCAGGCGTGTTGTTTATCCTCCTTCCTTAAACCTTGAGCAGTCCTCCTCAGAGAGGACTGCCTTGCAAAAATTAAAACTGTTCAAGGAGGTCATGAACCTTGATTTGGCGCTAGCAAGAGTGCTCGATCTCACTGGCGGTTTTGGAGTAGATAGTTTCTTTTTTAGTAGGGTAGCCAAGGAAGTACATTTTGTAGAACCGAATGATAATCTGCTCGAGATTGCTAAGCACAATCATCACGTGTTGGACGCAACAAATCTTTACTATTACAATTCAACGGCTGAGAAATTCCTGGATTCTTTATCCAGCACGATGAAATTTGAAATGTGCTACGTTGATCCTTCACGAAGGTCAAAAGGAGGTCAAAAAGTTTTTTCGTTAGGTCAATGCGAGCCAGATGTGATTAAACTTCAACCCAAAATATGGGAGTTCACTGATAATCTCCTGATAAAAACGTCACCATTGTTAGATATTAAACTTGGACTAAAAGAATTACAGAACGTAAAAAAGGTCCACGTCATTTCAGTTCACAATGAATGCAGAGAGGTTCTCTTTTATTGTGAAAAACATTTTTTGTCGGAACCCTCTATCACTGCAATAAATTTGAACGATGATGAATCTTCTTTTTCCTTTTCGTTTTCCGATGAAGAAAAAGCCGAAGTTCAATATGATGATCCACAGGTATATTTGTATGAGCCCAATGCGTCCATCCTGAAGGCAGGAGCTTTCAAATCAATTTGCGCTCGATTTGGAGTTTACAAACTACATCCCAATACGCACATTTATACGTCTCACTACCTGGTGCCTAATTTCCCGGGCAAAGTTTTTCAAGTCGAAGCTTTCGTAAAATCAAGCGCGAAGGAATTGATGAATTTCTTCGAGGATTCAAGGGCTAATATCCTTACGCGAAATTATCCGTTGAGCGTTGATGCATTACGAAAAAAAACTCGGCTTAAAGACGGAGGAAAGAAGTTTCTAATTGGATGTTCAGGTGTCGGGAGAAAATTTTTGATTGTTGCAAATAAATTAGATAGCCTGTAAGATTCTACCGATTGTTACTTCTCCATTAAATTTTTGTACAAGTTTTTGATCAGCGTATATATAAACCGAAGGAGCAGGAATTCCGCCAAAATTTTTGATCACGTCATCCACGGTGGTTAGTGCAAGGCGAATATTAGCGTGTCCTATCAGACCGTAGTCTTCTCCAAACTTTTTAACAGCATCCATTTGATCAGCCGAAATAAAGTACAAAGTGTATTCTTTGAACGCTTCCAGATTTTCTCTTATCTCTTTGGCCTCACGTTGACAATGGTCACAATCGGGCTGGAACAATATCAGAATGGTTTTTTCTTTAAGCGCATGAACATTGATTTTGGATTCATCTAACGAAGTAATGATCATTTTTGGCATATCATTCCTTGTTTGAAGGACCGGGGATTGAGGTGTGGATTCGACAGGAGGTTTAGCAGAAGGTGCAGAACAACAAAAAATGATACTAGTGAAGGATAGACTTGTTAGCAAACGATGAATCTTCATGATCGTGTAAATCGAATGGTTATGTAAATAAGAAAGCTCAAGAACGAAATGGCCCCGTATAAATTTATTATTTGTCTTCGATTTTGTTTTTCCCTCCACCAAAGCATTATCCAAGGTTTATAAATGCCAATTAGCAGGAAGATCACTCCCAACATTCCAATAAACAATAAAAGAGATTCGATCCATTCCATATTTTAAAAATAATAGAATTCTTGGAGAACGGATAGGGTAAATACTATCTTTGCTGCCTTTCAATTTACTCAGTGACGTGCGGGTGAACGATTTTTTGAATATCTATCGAGCAGATGGTTTTATAAAGACCGTAGCTGCAGAAATAAGAGCGTCCGAAAAAAATCATTTTCAAATAAAAGGTCTCTCGGGAAGCCTTGATGCCGTGGTTCTGGCATCCATCTTCAAAATGCATCCACAAGATTACCTGGTTGTGCTCCATGACAAAGAAGAAGCTGCGTATTTTCAGAATGATCTCCAAAATTTATTATCGCACGAGATTCTTCTTTTTCCTATGTCGTATAAACGGCCATATGAATTTGATGAAGTTGAAAATGCGAATGTTCTGATGCGGACTGAAGTGCTCAATCGCTTGTCAAACAAAACCACACCTGAAATAATTGTCACTTATCCTGAAGCGCTGGCAGAAAAAGTAATAAACAAACGATCACTGGCTCAAAATACTTTTTCGGTAAAGCTGAAAGAGAAACTCGACATAAATTTCCTCGAAGAGTTTCTTCATACCTACGATTTTGAAAAGACGGATTTTGTGTACGAAGCTGGTCAGTTTGCCATCCGTGGGGGCATCATCGATATTTTTTCATTCGCCTATGAGTATCCCTATAGAATCGAGCTCTTCGGCGATGAAGTCGATAGTATCAGGACATTTAATCCTGGCTCCCAATTATCAGTGGACGCGCTGGATCACATTAACATTATTCCCAACATTCAATCTAAGCTGACCCACGATGAACGTCAATCCTTTTTTGAATTCATCGCATCAGGCACCCGAATCTGGTTCAAGGATTATCAGCTTACACAAGACATCGTACAAAAATGTTTTGAAAAGGCAGAAGAATCATTCAAAAAAATAATTCATTCAAGCGCCACTCAAATCATTTCATCGCCGGAAAAATTATTTGATAATGGCTTTGCCTTAATGGAGTTGGCAGAAAAATTTACAACCGCCGAATTTGGAATTCGCTTTATCCGACCGAAAGCAAAAGTTTTTGAATTCAAGTCGGCACCTCAGCCTTCCTTTAACAAAAATTTCGAACTGTTGGCACAAGACCTTTTCCAACACCAGCTTCAAGGCTTTCAGAATTTCATAACCGCAGATGTTCCAAAACAAAACGAAAGGCTGAAAGGGATCTTTGAGGAAATCAATCCCGAGGTTATATTTCAGCCTTTGGACTTTTCTCTGCGGCAAGGCTTTGTCGATTCTAGTCTTCAAATTACTTGTTACACTGACCATCAGATATTCGAACGTTTTCACAGATATCGTGGCAAGGAAAAATTTTCGAAATCAAAGGCAATGACCTTGCGTGAGTTACAAACCCTTCAGCCAGGTGATTTTGTAACGCACATTGATTACGGGGTTGCAAAGTTTGCAGGTCTTGAAAAGAAGGAGACTAACGGCCGCGAGCAGGAAGCCATTCGTCTCGTTTACAAGGACGATGATTTACTGTATGTAAGCATTCACCTATTACATAAAATTTCGAAATATTCTGGCAAAGAAGGCGCTCCGCCAATTATTAGTAAGCTTGGATCGCAAGAATGGGAGAATAAAAAGGCTAAAGCAAAAAAACGAGTTAAGGATATTGCAAAGGAATTGATCGAGCTTTACGCTAAAAGAAAATCATCTCCTGGGTTTGCCTTTGCGCAGGATAGCTTTTTACAAGCGGAACTGGAATCTTCTTTTATGTATGAAGATACGCCCGACCAAGGGCGCGCGACCGAGGATGTTAAAAAAGATATGGAGCAGCCACATCCTATGGATCGACTGATCTGTGGTGATGTCGGTTTTGGAAAGACCGAAGTCGCCATCCGGGCAGCCTTTAAAGCAGCGACGGAGGGTAAACAGGTTGCTGTCCTGGTACCAACAACGATTTTGGCAATGCAACATTACCGAACCTTCAGTGAACGGTTGTCAAGTTTTCCGATTCGAGTGGATTATATCTCAAGGTTCAAAACTGATAAAGAGATCAAGCAAATTTTACAGGAGGTCAAGGAAGGGAAAGTCAATATATTAATCGGTACACATCGCGTGGTAAGCAAAGATGTAGAATTTAAAAATCTCGGGTTGCTCGTCATTGATGAAGAACAAAAATTTGGCGTGAAAGTAAAGGATCGTTTGAAAGAATTAAAAGTTAATGTTGACGTCCTTACACTCACAGCCACCCCAATCCCTCGTACGTTACATTTCTCCTTAATGGGCGCGCGTGACTTAAGTATAATTTCCACACCTCCGCCAAATCGTCAACCGGTAACTACGGAATTGCATACGTTCAACGAGGTGGTTATACGCGATGCCATCAGCTATGAATTAAGAAGGCGTGGCCAGGTGTTTTTTGTTCATAATCGCGTCAGCGATATTGAATCGATGGCGAATATTATTTATAAGCTGGTGCCTGATTCGCGAATAGGTATCGCCCATGGTCAGATGGAGGGAGACAAGCTGGAGAAAGTGATGGTAAAATTTATTGATGGGGAATATGACATTTTGGTTTCAACCAATATTATCGAATCGGGTCTTGACATACCGAATGCCAATACCATCATGATAAACCATGCACACATGTTTGGTATGTCTGATCTGCATCAGATGCGGGGACGTGTCGGCAGGTCTAACAAGAAAGCATTTTGTTATTTGCTGACGCCTCCAGCTTCAGTTTTGACTGCGGACTCCAGAAAACGTTTAGCGGCGTTAGAAGAATTTTCAGAACTGGGCGATGGATTTAAAGTTGCTATGCGCGACCTGGACATACGAGGCGCCGGAAATCTTCTGGGTGGCGAGCAAAGCGGGTTTATAACAGACTTAGGTTTCGATACCTATCATAAAATATTGGATGATGCGATTCAAGAACTAAAGGAAACGGACTTTAAGGATCTATTTCATCAAGAGCTTGAAGAGAAAGCAAAGATCATTGTCCAGGATTGCATAATAGAAACCGATCTGGAAATTCTTATTCCGGATAACTATGTCAGCAACATCAGCGAGCGCTTGCAATTATATTCCCGTTTGGATAATATCAAAGATGAAAAAGAGCTGGAGGAATTCTCCGCTGAAATTCGTGACCGGTTCGGTCCCTTTCCTGTTTCCGTTAAGGAACTTGTCAGTACGGTACGATTGCGCTGGTTGGGTGAAGTTTTAGGGTTTGAAAAGCTTACATTAAAAAATGACACGTTGCGAGCTTACTTTATTACCAACAACGAGAATTATTTCAGTTCTGAAGTCTTTGGAAAAATTATATCGTACGTCCAAAAACATCCACGCCAATTCAAAATGAAGGACACCGCTGGTAAGGCAATGTTGTTTACGGAGGGAATAAAGACCGTTGACAGCGCTATTGAATTGCTGAACCGGCTAGCCGATCACCCAATTAAATCGGCTAATGAGATTTTATCCAAGTAGGGCTCCAGTCCGATGGCTTTATCAAAAGCATTGATCATTAAGACCTTTTGATATTTAGGGGAGTAAAACACCTCAATAAAGAACCCTTCGGTATGATAAAGAAACACTTTGCAATCCGCGCAATTTCGCTGTGCCAAATAATTGCCATAAAAGGTAATAACATCACATTTCCTTTCGAAGGGCATTACTCTAAAATTGTGGAGGGTAAACATGTTCGTCATATTTTTATTACCTCCATTCAAAATTCTATGCCACCCGGTTTAACTGTTGAAAATGTTGATTAATCCGCGTTATCATAATTCTGTCTTCCCAAAACTGGATTTCGCTTTCCCGAAACAATAGTGTTCAGACTTCATCGTTCATATTGACCAGGTTTGTATTCTATTACTGATTGACCATAAAACTTGCACCAACTTGGAAAACATGGTTTTATGCCCGTAATTAGCATTTATTAAACTTTTTAAATAAGATGAAGTATTCTTTCAAGGTTGTCTTATATGTGCTGCTGGGTTCGGTAGTGTTATCTGCCTGTTCCCTTTTTGGCGGTAAAGGCGGAAAGCCAACAGCTCAGAATCCCGGTCAAGTAAGTACGGCAACTGGGTTGACGTACAACGACGAAGATCAGGGGGGATTTATGGTGAATCCATATGAAGGACAGCCTGATGCTCCTAATATGGTATTTATAGAAGGCGGAAGAGCCGTAATGGGATCTTTTGAAGAAGATGTGATGTCCTATCGCGACAATATTGAAAGGACTGTTTCCGTCGCTTCATTTTATATGGATGAAACTGAAATCGCCAACGTGCACTGGTTAGAGTACATGCACTATCTGGCGAAGGATTCCTCTCAGGAAGCTTACCAGGAGGCTTTGCCAGACACTACTGTTTGGGTAGGAAAACTTGCTTTCAACGATCCTTACGTTGAGCACTATTTAAGATATCCTGGATTTCGTTATTTCCCAGTCGTTGGGGTAACATGGAATCAGGCAAGTAAATTCGCCGTGTGGAGAACCCGTGCTGTCAATATCAAACTTGCTGAAGACGCAGGTGAGGAATATGCGGAAAGTGATGGTCGTATTCCTTTGGAGTCAGGAATTGTAGTTCCTGCTTATCGTCTTCCGACTGAAGCGGAATGGGAGTACGCTGCGCAAGCGCTTATTGGAACACAATGGCTTGAAGAATTGCAAACCCATCAACGGATTTATCCTTGGGATGGTCACGCTGTTCGGAATCCATATGGAAAACAGATGGGATTCATGTTGGCGAACTTTAAGAGAGGACGTGGAGACTATGCAGGTATTGCCGGTCGCTTAAATGATGGAGCTTTGATCACCTCCTATATTTATGAGTATCCTCCTAATGATTATGGTCTTTACAACATGGCAGGGAACGTGAGCGAATGGGTTCAGGATATTTATCGTCCAATGTCATTCCAGGATTTTGACGATCTAAACCCAATTCGTAGAGATGGATTCTTAGATCCAGCCTCGGGAACGAATTCAGGTTACAACAGTGACTTTGAAAAGAACCCTGGAGCATTTACTTCATTGATCACCGACCGTGCTAGGGTTTACAAAGGTGGGTCATGGAAAGATGTTGCTTACTGGATGTCGCCTGGTACTAGAAGGTATTTGGATCAGGATTCAGCTACTGCAACAATTGGATTCCGATGCGCGATGATCCGTGCGGGATCAAACTACTAGAATATTACAAACTGATTATAAAAACCCTGGGAATCTCCCGGGGTTTTTTTATGCCTCAGCAATGCATGCAAGACTTAGCGTGGAACACCCGGCACTCAATAAACAGTTACCACATGCCTCCAATGTCGCACCCGTTGTAACGACATCGTCGACGAGGAGGATATTTTTGTTTTGAATGGGATCTACACTCTTGACGTCAAATACCTCTGTGACATTTCGCCACCGATTCAACTTAGTCTTGCGCGTCTGCGTATCTGTTTTCACCTTCCTTTCCAGTATTTCATCGGAAAAAGGAATTCCCAATACTTGAGAGAGGCCTTCAGCAAACTCTGCACTCTGATTATATCCCCTTTTCCTTTTTCTGGAAGAATGCAATGGCACCGGAACGATAAGTTCAAAAGCATCGCCGAGATTGGCGGCTACCATTCGATCGCCATATAGGTTTCCCAGCATAACTCCAACTTCAGGTTGGTTTTTATATTTCAATACATGCAGGAGGCTTTGAACCCTACCACTCTTGCTAAACTTAAATAATGCCATAGCATAGCGTACGCTAATGCGGCTTGCGAGCCGATTCTTCAGCAGGTTATTGGGATCGAGATGATAATTCGTTTGTGGCATTTGCGCCAGGCAACGGGTGCAAATTAACTTTTCGCCTTTCACCAATGAATCTTCACACGCCGCGCAGTAATTTGGGTAAATCAATGAAACAAAATCCCGAAGGACGTCGGTAAAAACTGAATGGCTCATTTCAGATATATTTGCGGCTAACTTTGTTTCAAATTTACAAACGTCAGGAGATAGAGGAATTCATTTCAGACAAAATCAGGAAAAAATTAACCGGAACATTATGTTTAAACGTGACCTGGAACTAGAAAGGACATGGGCTTCACTCCTCAATAACCTCGAATCTGTAATCGGCAAAAAGCCAAAAGATTTGAACGCTGTCTTGTTCTTAATCGGTGTGCAAGAATTGGGCAGAGGAAGTAGACCTTTTAGCAAAGAGGAAAAACAAGACTTGATGCACATCGGCATCTGCAAGGTACTGAGTCTGTCCGGTTACTACGAATTGGACGGTTTGGACGAGGAGGGATGGCCGCACTGGAAAATGCTTAAGAAACTTCCGCATTTTGATTTGCTTGAACAGGAGCGACTTTTGAAAATGCATGTTATCGAATATTTTGAGAAAGAGTTTGACTGGATTGGACCGGATTCCTCCTCTGGCAACGCGTCATCCTGAACTATTTTGACTATCTCATATTAAGGGATTATCTTGGTGTAATTCAACTTTCTGTGTACATGTTGCGTTTTGATATTTAATGGTTTCGGTATG
>CAWEZB010000050.1:0-17365 GCA_963813425.1 uncultured Bacteroidota bacterium | reverse complement strand
CCGGATATTTTTTTTCAATGAAAGGAATCAGATCGTTTAGCAAATCTTTCTCAAAAGTTGCAAAGGCCTGAACTTTAACACTATCGAAAATATTCCCGGTGGCACGATCGTCCTTCATAGCCCGACCGTTGGGTAATACAACAATCATAGGTTCAATCTTTTTTTCAGCATACAGGTTATCCAGAATAACTTGCGGCTGACCATTCTTTAACCACTCCTTCTCATCACCGCCGATGCCATGGAGAAGGTACAGAACGGGATACTTATTCTTTTTGGAAAATCCAGGCGGCGTGTAAATCAATGCCTTCCGGGTCACGCCTACTGTTTTTGACGGATAGCTTATTGTGTCAACTCTTCCCTGTAAATTATTTGCGTTGAAGGAATCGAATTCCGGTGGCGCGCGTTTGATTTGCGTCTGGCCGTTGCAAATCACGCCAACCACAACGACCAGGAAAATCAATAGAAACCGTTCCTTCATATTAATTTATTTTGCTTATGCCTTTAATTTAGAGTCTATTTTTCATTAACAAAGTCATGTCTAGTGTTTGCTTTTTTCGATGAAGCAGAACATCGACAGCCTTCGAGATCTGACTTCGCAATTGTTCAATCGTTATATCCATAACATTTGCTACTTCGCGATAGCTTAGCCTACGTTGAAACTTTAGAAAAAGAGCTTCCCGTTGAAGACTCGTGAGCCCTTGTGTCATTTGGGTTTCGACCGAAAAAAAATTCTCAATACTTGTCCTCGAGGTGACTATCTCCTGCATAAGAAGCCGACGAAACATCTTGACAAGGCTACTATCAACAGACGCACCTTCCCGCAACAGGTCAGAGTCGACCGCCAATAAGTAAAAACAACTCCACGATGCAATTCTTCACCAATGCCTGATCGTCGCAGGCATTCATTCCGTAATTGAAGAGATTGTGAATATGTTCCGCATAGAGCCGCGAAACTAGAACGTCGGCCTCGTGATCCGATGTTCTGATCACTGCGTCCAGCACTTCCGTAATAACATTTCCGGAACGGATATCTAACGCTACCATTATCTGCGATGATTTTTTAATTTGTAATGAACAGTAATCCAGTAAATGTTTTTCATGTCTTTCATTTTACACCAAGCTTGATCTGTGTGAAGGGAATGCGGCGGAAACGTGCAAGACAACGTATTGTTCTTCACACTGATTTCCTCAATGATTGGTTGATATTGTGATCTGATGATCGTAACGCGAAAGGTTGGTTGAGTTTCTCAACGTTTATCCTTTCCCTGTACTTACCATGAGTATCAGGGACTGCACCCTCTCAGTCGTTTTACACTAGGGAATTGCGGCCATCACCACAGCCATTCCGCGCAATAGTAAAAATGTTTTCATAGTTTAGGTTTATAGTTTTTGAATAATTACTTGTCCTCCGCCCATCTCAAATGCTCAGAAACAGGTTGAAACACATCAGAGAATTCCAATATTTGAATGTTAATAAAGGTATTAAATACACTTAAACGCGTCTTCCAATAAAAGCCGTCGATGAATATTGAACATCACTTGTTATTAGTTTGGAAGTAATCTGGTCGATCACGTAAGGGCTGGGTGTTTTCCGATTGATTTCCCGTTCGGACTGAAATTGAATTATCGAGTCTCTTCACCCATGGGAGACGCTGATTTCTTTTGCTGAAGATTGGCGATGATCTCAAACTCATCGTGCAATTTGACGCTGAGTCTTTCAAAAACGGAAAAGTACTCCATGTACACAGCATGGTTCTGGCTTTGAGGCTTAAACGTGGAAGCAAGCACAACTGATCGCGCGGCTTCGTCAAGGGTCTTATAGATTCCCAAGTCTGTGGCACTTAATAAAAATGCACCCTGCGCATTACTGTCCGGATTTTTTCCAACGTTTACCGGCTTGTTAAAAATATCGGCAAGCATCTGTGTGCAAACGGGTATAGATGCAAAACTTCCATTTGCTGTAAGGCAGTTGATATTACTGTGTTCTTGAAGTGTTTTGCCTATGCTGTAGATTTCATAAAGAATTCCTTCGATGGTGGCCCTTATGAAGTGCTGTCTTTCGTGTTTAATGTTGATACCAAAATAACTGCCCCGTGCATTTGGATTCCAGATCGGCGCCCGCTCTCCAAGCAGGTAGGGCAAAAACAGCAAACCATCTGAGCCAATCGGAATAGCCATCGCCTCGTGAATTAGATTTTGCATGCTGTATTCAATATCAAAAGAGCTATTGCGATCACCAAACTGCTTGACAAACCACTCAAAGATGACGCCACCGTTATTCGTGGGGCCACCTGAGACAAAGTGTTTCTCCGTTAGGAGATAATTAAAAATGCGCTGATTGCTGTCTTGGATTACCTTGTCTCCGATTACCCGAACGGCACCACTGTCTTCAATCGTAACGGTAGCCTTTCCATCCTCCCAAATTCCTCCCCCCAACATGGCAAGACATCCATCGCTTGACCCCACTATTATTTTGACGCTATTCGACAGTCCCAATGACTTCTGGTATTCTTTCCTAAGTTTACCAGGCGAGTGAAATACAGGCACAAGCTCTGGTAACTTCTCTGCGGTAATGCCAGCATGGTCGAGCGCATTCGCTTCCCAGGAAAGCGTATGAATATTCATTAAGCCCGTTGCAGAAGCAAGACTGTAGTCGAGAACATATCCGTTGGTGAGTTGCTGAATAATGTAACTTTTAATGGTTAAAAATTTGTGGGTCTTCTTAAATCTTTCCGGGTCGTTTCTGTTTAACCAAGTGATCTTAGCGAGAGGCGACATGGGATGAATCGGTGTACCCGTTGCCTCGTAGAACGTTTTTCCAAGTGAAGAAGCTTTCAATTCCTGCGCTTCCTTTTTTGCACGGTTGTCGGCCCACGTAATAACGTTGCCAAGCGGCACACCATGTTTATCGATTGCCAGCACACTGTGCATAGAAGCGCTGAAGCAAATGGAAATTACGTTATAGTTTTTCGGGTGTATCTCTTCACATAACAAGTTTTTCAGCACATAAAGCATCGTGATAAAAATTTGTTCCGGGTCTTGCTCACTATAATCAGGTTCAATATGAAAAGTCGGGTAAGCTCCTTTCATTGATCCAATAGCGTTACCGTTCAGATCAAATGCCACGACTCTAACTGCGTTAGTTCCTAATTCTATTGTAATTACACATTCCATATTGTCAGGTATCGTTTACGTTGGATTGGATGCATTTTGTTTTCTGAACTGCCCAGGTGTATAACCGGTAAGCTTTTTGAATGTCGTGGAAAAATGTTGCGATGAATAGAATCCGGTCTCGAGTGCAATGTCGGTAAAATTTACGTCCCGTCGCTTTAGTAGTTTGATCGCTTCCGAAATCCTGATGTTGATAAGATAATTCAAAGGAGAAAATCCGGTATATTTTTTCACCTTCTCAGTGAAGGCAGTTGTGCCCAGGCCGAACAGCGCTGCCATTTCTTCAACGGTCCACGGATGTGCCAGCCTTTGACGCAACGTTTGTTCGAGTTTCATGAATGTGCGGGGAAAGTCAAGGCGTGAATCACCCTGACGGGTTAATCGCCTTGCAATAATTATAAACAGCGAGTCGATGAAGTAATTGACCCGGGTGATGTACCCCAATTCCTGATTCATGATCTCGGCACGCATCTCATGAAGTAACTCAATGGCCTCCTTCATTTTCAATACCGACATATTGTTGAGCAGCAGAATTTTTCTAATCGTGAGGCGTTCCATCTCGGAAAGTTTACTCCACTTGCCGAGCATCATTCCTGTATTTTCTATTTTTTCGACTTCAATATGCAACCAGAATAGCGTGCCAATGTCCAAATATCCTTTTGATCCGCCAATTTCGTGGCCTGGTAATACCAGTGCCATATCTCCTGGATAAAGTACTAAATGCTGCCCATTAATAACCCATTCAAACTTGCCATCGACAATGTAATAGCAGCGCAGTGTATCCGAAAGAATGGGTGTAAAAGAATCTAATTGAATTGTGTTGTTTTTTCTGAGCGCAAACTCTTTTATATGCGGAAACAATTCCAGTTCCCTTGAAGATCCTTGTTGTAATGTAAACTGGTTCATGCTGCTTTCCAGCCGTAATGTTTAGCTCAACCGGGACGAAAACTTTCCCCACGTTATCGTCATGATAATTTTAAACCATGGGGCTAACGGAATTTGGGTCCTTACAAGCAATTGCATAAATATTATTAGCGTTTTTGGTAAGCATTAATATTTTAGTTAGGTGTCAGTGTATAAGTTCTTCCAGGCTGAGTTTCTATGTCATATAACCATGTCTGAGGAGTTTTGACTAACGTGACTATAGCTTTTGATGACACTATGGGCGCGCGTGTTTCTTCTACTTGGTAAAACGCGTTTGGGTTCTCACCAATTGCCTTTTTCAATGCATCGCCATTGCCGTATCTTACTTCATTAGGAACCCTCACTCGAAGATTGCCACCCAGCGTAGATTTGATAACGACCTTAGAGACCTTCGCATCCTTCCATTGCAGGTCGACTATTTCGAAACCTCCACGTGCACGCAAGCCTTGTATCCTGCCCGCTGTCAAACTCCCTGGAAGAGCTGGAAGCAAATGAATAGCGCCATCAGCACTTTGCATCAGCATTTCGGCAATACCCGAAGTGCAACCAAAATTTCCGTCGATTTGGAACGGCGGATGAGCATCGAAAAGATTGTTATAAGTTCCTCCACCACCAGGATTAGTACCCACGGGAGTAAGTTGATTTTGAATCAGCTTGAAAGCGTGATCACCATCGAGCATTCTTGCCCACCAGTTTACCTTCCAGCCCATACTCCAGCCGGTGGATATGTCGCCTCGTTGCGTTAGGGTGTTCTTCGCCGCAAAATACAATTCAGGCGTACGATAAGGCGATATCTGATTTGATGGAAACAATCCATACAAATGTGAGATATGACGGTGATCGTCTTTAGGGTCGTCAACATCATCAAGCCATTCCTGCAATTGTCCATGTTGACCAACATGCATAGGTGGCAACCGATCGCGCATTCGTTTCAACGTATCGATAAAAGCTTCGTCTCTGTTTTAGTATCTGTGCGGCTCGTATGACAGTGCTGAAAACATCAAAAACGATCTGGTTATCCATGGTGGCACCGGCATCCAGCGAGGAACCTTCGTGAGCTTTGGGTGCATTCTCCGGCGACATTCCTGGATTGACGACCAGCCAGTGATACGATGGGTGTTCTATCAGAAAATCAACATAGAAAGTTGCAGCACCTTTCAACGCAGGATAAACAGATGCTAAGTATTCGTTGTTGCCATTATATAAATAGTGTTCCCAAAGATGTTGGCAGGTCCATCCACCACCGCCCGTCCAAGCTCCCCAGAAAGCTCCATCGATCGCCCCGGTCACGCGCCAAATATCCGTGTTGTGATGAGCCATCCAACCTCTTGCACCATACATCACCTTTGCTGTCTCTTGGCCTGATTTTGATAGATCGATAACCATCTGAAGAAATGGTTCGTGCAGTTCTGCGAGATTTGTTTTCTCGGCAGGCCAATAGTTCATCTCTGCATTGATATTGATGGTGTATTTGCTGTCCCAGGGTGGTTTCATTTTATCATTCCAAATCCCTTGCAGGTTGATTGGCTGTCCTCCAGGTTGGGAAGACGAAATCAAGAGGTAACGACCAAACTGAAAATAGAGTGTTACAAAATCTGGATCCTGCGTTGAGCTGAAATTCTTCAACCGCTCATCCGTTGGGAGTTTTGCTGCATCGGTAATTCCAAGGTCGAGTTTTACTCTGTTGAAGTAGCCCTGATAGGCCTCGACATGCGCTTTCAAAATGCTTGCAAATGATTTTGAATATGCTTCGTTAAGGTATGAGACAGCGCGTTCATTTTCATTCGCGCTGACATCTTTGTAACTGTTGAAGTTTGTCGCGATAGAGATATAAATGGTCACAGCATCTGCCCCTTGCACGACAATCGATGTATCGTTAACTGCGAGTTTTCCACCTTCAGGTTTTAACCGAGCGATTCCTTTGAACCGGACTTTTCCCGGCACACCTTCATGATCGACTGTTGTGCCAGCGATCATCAACTGACTGGGTTGAGAGGTCTGAATAGTGGCTTTGGGTTGTGGTGTGGAAAGCGTAGCAGTGAACGATATACTGCGTGGTTTACTCGCAGTCAGGCGTACAATGATCACTCGGTAAGAAAGAGAGGCGAAGATTTCTCTGGTATAAGTAACGTTGCCGGCTACATACGAGATCTTCGCTATTGCCCTTTCAATGTCGAGTTCGCGATAGTAGTTGCTGTATTGGTCGTGTCCAGGGAAATCCAGGTGAAGATTGCCCACAGGTTGAAACATTTGCCCGTGAGATTTTTTTGTAATGATGGTTTTGTTCGCAAGCTGCTCGGCTTCTTTTTGCCTTCCCGCAAAGATGAGCCTACGGATTTCGGGCAGTGAAGACAGCGCTTCCGGATTATCGTTTCGATTCGGACTCCCACTCCAAACGGTATGCTCATTCAATTGAATGGTCTCCCTTTCAACATTGCCATAGACCATTGCGCCCAACCTCCCATTTCCTATAGGCAGTGCATTCTCCCAGGTAGTGCCTGATGGTGTATTGTACCAAAGCTTCAATCGGGATACGTTTTGCGTTATACCGACGGTTGTCGTGGCGAATAAAAACACAATACTGAATATCAGCTTCATTGTTAGCCTCTTATGTTCATAAGATTGTTTAATAGGGATAGTGCTCGTGTTATGTGCCTTCACATCTCAACCATTGCTTTAACAATGCAACTTTGGTTTAGAAAGCTTTTAAACTACTTTTCTCCCTAAGTTCAAACGTTTGACCAAAATAGTGTAACATGGACATTTATCAAAAGGGAAACAAAAAACTTTTAAACTCGTCATTGCACAAATTAAATTAGAGCGGCGGCGGGAGGGCTTGAAAATAAGCGCTAATTAATTTCCGTTCAAGGCAACAACGTTATTGCCACATACTTTCGAAGGCGGAAGTTAATGCTGCCCAATTAGTAAGGGACGTGGGGAACATGGTACTCGATTCGAAGCAGAAAATTCATTGTTTAACTGTAAACGCGGATGCCAGCTGAATGCTGCCCGCCCGAGCTATTGTCCAACACGCAACGGCATTGGTATACGACATATTGTAGGATTCCAACACCGTCGTCTAAAAAAATAGGTTGCAATGGCCGTGTCTTACGTTCACACAGATTTATGTAAGCGAACTTTTATTATTTCTTGATTAATTTATTTTTTCACTATCAGATGACGCCTCAAGCAAAAGCTATAAGTTACTGCAAGACAGAACTCTCTGCCTTGGAAAACACAATAACGGAAGCGTTATTTCTACCTACGAGAATGGTCTTACCTTTGCCTGCAGCATGCAACAGTTTTGCATCCCTCACCTCTCCCCGAATATCAATACCTGTTTTATCCGGAGATCCGCTAACGAACCCGCCTTTCCCATCACCAAGAAGGACAACTCCAAAATTACTATCCTGCCGTCCGATTTCGGGTTTTAGACCGTAGAAATTTCCACCGAGTAAAAGATCTTGATCTCCATCTTCGTCCAGGTCATTAGCGACAATGGCAAATACGGGTGATACCTGCGCGTCAAAAGGCAATGCTTCCAGCGTAAGCGCACCATTACTATTCCATAAAATAGCGCTTTCAAGGTGTGTGGTTTTGTATTCGAGAGCGCCACTACGTTGCTCTTCGGTGAAGAGGTCTTCGTATGTTTTGGAAGCGTAATCTTGGTACTTGAGTGATTTTTTCTTCAGCATTGGAAGCTGTGAGGTCATGTCTATTTTTGCAGCAAACGGATATGCTTTTTCGTCAAGCGGGGGGTACCAGTTAATGATAAATTCACTTTTTCCGTTTTGGTCGAAATCTTTCACAAACATTGTGAGCGGCCGGGTTTTCGAAGCCGTGAATTTTGTATTTAGGCCCCAGTTTCCCAGGATGAAATCTTCGCGTCCATCCTTATTCAAATCGCTCTTTTCAATACAGGTCCACCAGCCTTCTGTATCGGGCACCGATACGGCTTCCATTAATGTCGTCCCAGCATTTTTAAAAACCGTGACTGGCAGCCAGTCACCCACTACAATCAGATCCTTTTTTGCATCGCCATCCACATCGCTCCAGACTGCATCAGTAACCATTCCCAGGCCTCCCAATGTTCGAGGGGTGATTTCGCTCCAGTTATTGAGCTCGTTTCGAAACAAAAAATTACGAGGTTTCAGCCCATAATTTCCGGGGATCACACGTGCGCCCATAAAAATGTCTTGATCTCCATCTCCATCAAAATCTTCTGCCACGATGCATGAAAAATTGCCAAACGCCCGTGGCGCAAGTTCCATTCTACTTTCGAAATTTCCCTTTCCATCATTCTGATAGTATCTGATTAAAAAATCAGTATTGTTTCCCCGGTGCTCATAGCCTCCGGAACCGATCAGGATATCCAAATCACCATCGTTATCACGGTCGAAGAGCGCTCCACAAGTGCTTTCCATAACGCTGTCTGCCGCAATCGCTTTTTGAACGGTCTGCTGAAATGTTCCTCCTTTTTGCTGGATAAACAATTTATCATCGTCATTCCTGGCCGTTAAGAGCAAAAAATCATCAAGCTTGTCACCATTCAAATCACCCACGAGTAGTTTAGGGGTTTCAGTTGACAACATTCTTGGCAACAGTTTTTCCTGGTTAAAATCGTTGTAACTATTTTCTTTGTGATTGTAATTGCCTTTTAGTAGAGCGCTGGTAACATCTTTGTAGAGTGAATCGCTTTTGACAAATGGCTTTACAAAGGTAGCCAGGGCCTCATTTTGATCCAGCACAATGGTTTGATTACTCCTCACGGTCTTCAACACTTGCATTTTCAGCGTCGGCCAGATCACGATCAGCGAGTCTGCCTGTGAAGCGTTACCAATTCCTACTACCAGGTTCGGTTCTGTCGAACTTTGAAAGCCACGCGAAGGAAAATTCTGAAGTACCTGCTGCTGACCCTGCGTATAAACAATCACTTTGGCGCCAATGCCAAAACGGTTTGAATCACTTCCCTTGAACTGCACCTTCAGGTAATTAGAGGAAGAACTTTTTTCAGAATTATTCCGATACACAAAGCAGGGCATGTTCACGTTATTCACCACCAGGTCCAGGTCGCCATCATTATCAAGGTCACCATACGCGGCGCCATTACTAAACGATGGCTCTTCAAGTCCAAGTTCATCGGCAGAATTTTTGAACGTGAGGTTGCGCTGATTTAAAAATGCGTAGTTCGGTATTCTATTCGATTGAAGCATCGAAACAACGTCTTTAAAATTGAAGCGTCCTTTTTCGACAATTAGTTTTTTGATATTCTCTTTGTCTGACATGAAATCTCCGAAGTCCATCGAAGTGATCTCCTGATAAATGCCGTTACTAACAAAAATATCTTTCCATCCATCGTTGTTAAAGTCAAAAATGAGTGACCCCCAGCTCCAGTCGGTAGCCGCTACGCCAGCGATGAACGCTATCTCTCGGAAGTGCCCATCGCCAGTATTCAATTGAAGGCAATTTTGCAGGAAAGGATAATAGTAACTTGCCTTTGCTTTTGTATTCTCGAGGTGAAATTCATCAAATCGTGTTTGTGTCTTTATCCGGTAATTGTCTTGTGGCAGCATCTCGGTAGTGAATATCTCGGGAGCACCGTCGTTGTTTATATCGGCAATGTCTGCACCCATACTGGATCCGGAGATCATACAAAAACGGGACGGCAGCTCTTCTGAAAATTTTCCGGCGCCTGCATTGATATACAAGTAATCACGCTCCCAAAAATCGTTGCTGACGTAAATATCCGGAAGCATATCTCCGTTAACATCGCTGACTGAAACGCCAAGTCCAAAGCCAATGGCGCTTCCATATATGGCGGTTGCCTCGCTTACATCCGTAAAAACGAATTTACCGTTTGGATACGCTTCTTTCGGCGTGTCGTTCCTGAACAACTTATCACCGCCCTCCGGATCGCGTTCTTCCCGTTTCGTTTGGTTGAGTTCAATCTTGCTCGGATCCTTGACACTGTTGTTGAGGAGGTAACAATCCAGGTCCCCATCCTGGTCATAATCGAAAAAAGAAGCGTGTGTTGAGTAAGCGGGGTCTTTCAAACCAAAATCGGCAGCTGCTTCCCGAAAGGTAAGATTACCATTGTTCAGGAAAAGCTCATTTTCCCGGTTATCACCTTTTACATCACCTGAATTGCAAACATAAATATCGAGCCATCCGTCGTTATTGATATCCACCATTGTGACGCCGGTACTCCATGAGCGGGTGCCTCCAGCGCCAGCTTTTTCCGTGATGTCCTCAAAGTGAAAGCCCCCTTTGTTCAGGTAGAGCTTATTTTGCGTCATGTTTGCTGTTAAGTAAATATCCGGCAGACCGTCATTATTGATATCGCCAATGGATACACCTCCTCCATTGTAGTAATTCCTGTACGTCAGTACGTTCATACTATCAGTATCCTGGATCGTCGTTCGAGAATGAGATGCCGGTTTCGTCCGGCTGCATGCTGGTGAATAATGTTTGTCCGGCCTTTTCATGATTATTCTGACATCCAAAAAGAACTGCGGCAAGGAGAAGGGAACAATATAGTTTTACCGGAACCACTTATCTGCTTTTTTACGATCGGAAATTAAAATCGGAAATTATAAAATTATAGGCGACTGTCATCGCTTCCATGATGACAAAAGAATCGCCAAATTGGAATCACGCCAATTCATTCTGTCTTGGGTATAAAAAATAAAAGGCTGAAGAATCCTCAGCCTTTTATTGCTATAACCAGTCAGATCTGAATTAAAGAATCTTGATTAAAAAACTCTTAGAATCCAGGGTTCTGTGTTAAAATTTGAACTCCGTTTACTTTGCTCAGCTCAAGCTGCTGTCCAGGGATAGGGTACAACATATGGCGATCCTGGAACGCATTTGTGCTGGTGCTAAAGAAATCGCGTCTTGTTTTTTCTACGTCGATATATGCATTAATAACCTCCTTGGCGGTTCCAAGACGTCTCAAGTCAAAGAAGCGATGGCCTTCCAACGCCAGTTCAAGTCGTCTTTCCAGCGTAATAGCATCCAACGCTTCTGTTAGATTTGCCCAAGGGACCGTGTATACTCCAACTTTGTACTTGGCCCATGTGATTGCAGGGTCGTTCAGGTTTGTTGTGATATCGGTGAAGTTGCTGTTCCAGCACCTTGCGCACAGCCTCCAGCACGAGTACGTATTTGATTAACAATTGTCTGGGCTTTTGCATAGTTGCCAGCACGCGCTTCTACTTCAGCCAGGTAAAGATAAACATCGGACAATCTCAGGATCGGAATGTTCAACGGGGTCAGGTGAGCTGTATTCCATCCGGAACCCTGGGCAGGGTCAGCCTTTAATCGAATAAACTTCTTGCCACTGTATAGACCTGAATAACTTGGGCTCCGTATCCAACTCGTGGCATGAATGCCCCAGTCAAGGAAGGGAACACCGTTGCGGCCCACTGTAAAGTCAAGCCGTGGATCTACAAAATCTGCAGGTCCCGGATTTGCATTCGAACTATTGTCATTCAATGGTAATCCCGTCACTGCATCTACACGGTAAGCGTTCACCAGGTTCTGAGAAGGTTGATGGAAGCCGCAGCATCCGAACGGACTCCCGCTATGTGGGTATGTCAACCTGTCTGAATGGTTAGCGTTCTCACCACCACCTGATCCATCGTTCACAGAAGCCTGGATAGAAAGCAGGCTCTCGGAATTATTTTCAGTTGCCATGGTGAAAATATCGTGGAAACAGGAGGAAAGCTTATAGGCGGGGTTGTTGTAGACAAGTTCAAGGTATACTTTCGCATTGGTATAGTCATTGGCAAACATATATACTTTGCCCAGGTAAGCCTGTGCGGCTCCTTTCGTAATCCGGCCTTTGTCTGCTTGTGTTTCTGGGAGTAGTTCGATCGCATCCTTAAGATCCTTAACGATGTTCGGGATCGCATCGTCTGTGTTTGGCTTTATTACTTTTGTAGGGTCATCCGTTTCGAAAAAGTACGGGATGTTTTTCCAAAACTTGTAAGCGTCAAAATGGTAATGCGCACGGAGGAAAAGTGCCTCGCCTTTGATCCTGCTTCTGTCGGCATCAGATACGTCAGTCGCCTTGGCGAGAATGTTGATCGTGCTGTTGGAACGTGCAACACCTTCATACAGAGTCGTAAACTTATTATTGAAGTAAACGTTCTGCGGGTCCCACTGAAACAGCTCGATTTGCATAATTTCACCCTGATCACCTAACTCTGATCCTTTGTAGGCATCGTCGGAGGTAACGCTTCCAAATATCCAGTTGCTCCCAGCGGTTCCCCAGGCAATACCACCCTGGTTGAACCAGCCGTCCAATATGGAATAGGCGGCAACCAGTTGAGATTCTACCCCAGCCTTATTGGCAAGGCTTGCATCGCTCAAAACTCCTTTTGGCTTAACATCCAAGAAGGAATCACTGCATGACCATGCGACAGCAAACAGTGAAAAGATAGTACCGTATAAAATTCTCTTTTTCATAAGTTTCTTTGATAAAAGTTAGAATGTTGCATTTACACCAATCATATATACCCTTGACGATGGGTAATTTCCAAAATCAAAGCCGGTCCACTGATCATTGTTCTTACGGCCCTGACCATCTGGCTTGACCAACGTTCACATTAGAAAGGTCCGGATCAATGCCGCTGTAGTCGGTGATCGTAAACAAGTTCTGCCCTTGTATGTAAACTCGCAGCTTGCTGAAACCGATCGATTTGCTAGGTGTTATATTGTAGCCAATGGAAACGGTTCTTGCGCGCAGGAAGGAACCATCCTCTACATAGTAATCGCTTGGTACGCGGCTGTACGAATCAGAAGCATCCAGACGAGGGATTGAAGCACCCGTATTTTCAGGTGTCCAGGAGTCTGTCAGCACGTCTTCTCTACGTTAGTATTAAACAGACGGAAGTCGGTGAATATTCTGTTGTAGTTGAATATCTCGTTGCCGAAAGATCCGTACAGGAACATACTGAAATCAAATTGTTTGTAATCTAATCCTATGTTAAATCCGAGGGTCAGGTCGGGGTGAGGCGAACCGGTAGGGCCGCGGTCGGCGTTGTCCACAATACCATCTCCAGTAATATCTTTAAACTTCATCCGGCCGGGCGCAGCGCCGTCCTGTGTAGCATGTGCCGCTACATCGGCGGCATCCTGGAAAATACCATCTGTTTGAAAGCCATAGAACGAAGATATCGGGTAATTCAATTGGTTGATATTTACCAAACCGAAACGTGAGTCAATTCCAACCGGGAAGAAGGAGTTGGAGCCACCGTCAATGTTCGTGATTTTGTTCTTGTAGTGGGTCAGGTTAAGACCAAGGTTAACACCGATCCCATTGTTGAATTGGCTTCTCCAGTTAAGTGCAAGATCCCAACCATTGTTCTCCATGGAAGCCACATTGGTGAATGCGGGCGTTGCAGCTCCTGCCGTTCCTGGCAGGGTTGCCTGAATAAGAAGACCTTCGATATTGCGTGTATACCAGTCAAAAACAGCCGATAGTTTTCCGCTAAAGAGAACGACATCAAGCCCGATGTTGGTGGATTTGTTTTCTTCCCATTCGGTCAGCTCGTTTCCGCGTTGCGTTAACGTAAAACCTGGCCGAACACCCGTGTTTGCACCTGTTATGTCGTATGCAGTACTGGCGGGACTACCCGAATATTGCTGGTACGCATTTCCTGCTTGTGCATTTTGATTTCCTGTCACTCCATATCCTGCTCTGATTTTCAGTTCATCCAACCAGGTAGTCTGCCGCATGAATGACTCTGAGGTGATGCGCCAGCCAACGCTTACGGCAGGGAAAACCCCATAGCGCTTGTCTGCTCCAAAATTAGAAGAACCATCACGGCGGGCAGTAACACTGACGATGTACCGATCATCATATTCATAATCGATCTTACCGAAAACCGATGAGATTGTATTGACTGCACCGTTGCTTTGAACCTGGCGGCTTGCAAGGTCACCTAGCCCTACGTTAAGGAAACGGGCATCGACGTCCGTTGTTACATACCCGGATAACTGGCCTTGAAGGTTTCTGAAATCCGATTTATATGCTTCGTATCCTGCAAGGATCTTCAGGTTTCCTTTTCCAATGGACTTGTCAAAATTAAGAGTGTTGGTGAAAACCCAGTTTGTTGTATTTTGATTTTGCTCAAAAAAGCTGTTGGTTGTGCTGGGCTCAGCGTTTTCAAAAGTTGGGAACACGAAATTCTGGAAGAATTGGGTGCGGTAGTCCACGCTGAAGCTTGTTTTCGCGTACAGGTATTCCGTGAAATTGAATTGTCCAAAAAAGTTGGCCAGTACTAGGTTCTGTACAGTTGCGTTATTCTTGTTGCGTTCCAGCCAAACCACGGGATTCGTTGCGTTGCCCAGGCCAGTTGATTTTCCGTTTCCAGCACCACCGGCAATGTCGCGCACCGGTACAATAGGTTGTTCCTTGATGATGTTGGTCATGACGTTCCCTTCCTGTGATTGCCGCCTGGTTGATCTACGCGGCTTGTGCGGGCAAACGAAACGGATTCACCAAACTTAAATTTGCCAGCGGTAAATTCGCTATTAGCCCGCATAGAAAAACGTTCAAAACCCGTGTGGTTCATGGTACCGTCTTGTTTGAAATAACCAGCAGATATGCTGAATGTAGAGGCTTCAGTTCCACCTGAAATACCAATATCGTGACTCGTGATGTAGGCTGGACCGAATACTTCATCCCACCAGTTAGTACCGGAAGGGTTTGAAGGAATAATCAGGTTATTAGGGTAGCTATACGGCCCTTTAGCTGCTTCAATTTCAGCCAGTGTAGCGTAAGTCGGAATTATCCGCCTTTACCGGGTAAGTAAAGTTAGGCATCTGAAATGTGCTGGTGCCACCATAAAGCGGTCTGTAATTTCCGTTGAAAGTCGGAGAGGCGGCAGCTTCTCTATAGTCTACCTCTGCATAATCGCGCGGATTTTGCATGAGGAATTTGTCATATCCCTCAACAGGGGTCTGACGACCAACGTATCCGTCATAGGTTACCTTAACTTTGCCTGGTGTTCCCTGTTTAGTGGTAATGATGATAACGCCTGCATTAGCACGGGCTCCATAAATAGAAGCAGAGGAGGCATCTTTCAATACCTGAACGCTTGCGATATCATTGGGATTCAATCCCGTCATTGCTTTATCGCCCTGAATCTGTACCCCATCAATAATAATCAGCGGATCGCTTCCCCCACGGCCTAATGAGCTAAAACCTCTGATACGGATGTTTACTCCATCACCAGGAGCGCCGGATGTAGATGTGGTAACGCCAGCAGCTCTTACCTGCCAGCTGCGTGCCGAAGTTCGAAGCAGCCAAAGTTTTTAATTCGTCCACTTTCACTACCGTAACAGCGCCTGTAATATCTTTTTTGCGCTGTTCGCTGTAACCCGTTACAACAACTTCTTCAAGCGATGTTGCATCGGCTGTAAGGGCAATATTAATTGCACTTCGATTTCCCACCGAAACTTCCTCGGTTTTAAATCCTATAAAGGAGAATACCAGTGTTGCGCTGCCATCGGCCACGTTGATGGAATATTTGCCATCAGCATCGCTGGAGGTTCCGTTAGCAGTGCCTTTTTCGAGGATGTTGACACCAGGTACTGGGTCGCCTGTGTCGTCTACAATTGTTCCCGAAACAGCAAGACGCTGAGCAAAAGACACTGTAGAGAATGCCATCATGCTTATCATGAAGAACAATCTCAACAAGTTTGTGTAAAGTTTTTTCATTGTTTAGTTTGGGTTAGGTTTGAAGCTGGCTTTAAAAGCACAGTAGCAACAGTAGTTAAATCGTGGATGCAACCGTTTGAACTAATTGCAATCTAGATGAACTTTGTCGACAAGAACTTCCAGTAAACCTCGACGAAAGATATTGAACAAGTAGCGAGGAGAAATCTTAACGGCTAACAGTACACCGGTTTGAAGGTTTTCCGAGGTGTCAATGTTTCCTTATTGACAAAGGATCGGCACCCGGGAAAGCAGTTTTATTTTCTTAGAGAGGATTGTCTCTTGATTAACTTCGGGGCGACAACTACTTTTTGAACCACATACTTTCCGCCTTTTTTTTCGACAGCCAGTTGATCTATTAAAAGTTTTGCTGCAATTGATCCGTAGTTTTTCACTGTATTGTTCAATGGTGCTAATCGCTGGAGTGATCTGCCCAGAAAATTCCTCATTGCTAAAACCCACGATCCCCAATTCCCGAGGTATTTTAAATCCGTTTTTTATTGCGACTTGCATTGCTCCATATGCTAAATAGTCGCTGGCTGCGAAAATTGCATCAGGAGGTGTCTTCAGTTTAAGTAGATGTTCCATCGCAAATTCTCCCTCATTGCTGTTGGGTGAGCATTCGAAGATATATTCCTGCCGAAAGCGTAGCCCGTGTTTATCCAAAGCATGTTTATATCCTTCAATTCGTTTCGAAAATGGTCGCATGTGGGAGAAGCCTGCAAGGTGCGCTATTCGCCGATACCCCATCGATATCAGGTGCTCCACTGCAGATACGGCGCCTTGAAAGTCATCGATTGTGACTTCGCTCAAGCCTGATCGGGAGAACGTTCGGTCAAACAAAACAACAGGAACGCGAGCTGCAACCTCTTTAAAAGGTTTATAATTTTTAGTAGTGATCGCCAGGGACGCTATTATTCCCTCTACTTGTGCACGAAGAAGATTTTGCAATTGATTCCTCTCGAACTCAAACGAATCACGCGATTGAACGATTATAACGTTGTAACCATTTGCCGTAACCTGCTCTTCTATGCCTTTTATTGCCGTGGAAAAAAAACTGTAATGAATGCCTGGCACAACGACTCCGATAAGCCCGCTCCGTCCTTTTCTTAATCCTGTTGCAAGAGAATTTGGAACGTAGCCAAGTTTAATGGCTGTTTTGATAACTCTGGCCTTAGTTTCGGCGCTAATTCGTGGGTGATTGCTAAATGCCTTTGAGACTGAAGAAGGGGTTATTCCTAAATGAGCCGCGATGTCGACTATGGTAGCGTTTCTTTTCATCAATATGGTGTAGATTCCTTATCGGATGTGTTTTCATCAAATAACTTTATCACATAAGCGATGGCCAACAACGTGTATACAGGCCCGGTTAACGCAAACATAGACGGATCATCTATGCTCTACAACTATGGAGGGAAATATCACGAATTTTTGAGCTAGATGTTTAGGAGATTTAAAAAACGGCTAGCCAAGGCATTGTATCAACAACGTTTCGAGGTGCGCATTATTTTCACTCCGTTTGCACGCTGAACAAGCGAAAAGTTG
>CAWEZB010000049.1:0-68304 GCA_963813425.1 uncultured Bacteroidota bacterium | reverse complement strand
CTTACAACTATTGGATATATGCACCTTAGTGCATAAATTTCCCCCTTGGGCTTTTTCCAGCGGTGCATCTAATTCGTATTATAGGATGGTATTCTGAAGTTAAACTATCAAAGATACTTCTTCACATCGTCCTCAGTAATATCGCCTGCAGCTCATAATTACCAATCGCTCGATGACGTTTCTCAGCTCGCGGATGTTGCCGGTCCAGTTGTATTTCTTTAATGCCTCCAACGCTTTGGGGTCGACATTTTTTTTCTTCGCACCATGTTCTTCCGCGATGTCTTCTAAAAATTTTTCTGTCAGCAAAGGGATATCATCTTTGCGATCGTTCAATGCCGGAACCTTGATAACGATCACACTTAGCCGATGATATAAATCCTCCCGGAATTTATTTTCTTCAATTTCCTTTTTCAGGTCCTTATTGGTTGCCGCAACAATACGCACGTGGACGGTGATCTCTTTGTCGCCACCGACCCGTGTGATTTTGTTTTCTTGCAATGCGCGCAAAACTTTTGCCTGCGCCGATAAACTCATATCACCCACTTCATCGAGAAAAAGCGTGCCACCTTCGGCCAATTCAAATTTTCCGAGGCGCTGTTTTATCGCAGATGTAAATGATCCTTTCTCATGTCCGAAGAGTTCACTTTCGATTAGCTCGGAAGGGATAGCCGCACAGTTAACTTCTACCAGTGGTCCGTTTGCGCGTTTGCTGCTTTCATGGATCCAGCGTGCCACGAGTTCTTTACCTGAACCGTTGGGTCCGGTCACCAGCACACGCGCATCGGTAGGCGCTACTTTTTCAATTATTTCCTTTACCTGGAGAATGGCTTCGGATTCGCCCACCATGTCATTCTTTTTCGAGATTTTCTTCTTGAGCGTTTTTGTTTCCCGCTGCAGGGTGGATTTGTCCAACGCATTTCGCAATGTGATTTCCAGACGGCCGAGGTCAAATGGTTTTTGAAGGAAATCAAAGGCACCTTTTTTAACAGCTTCCACGGCAACATCGATGGTGCCATGCGCGGAGATGATGATGAAGTTCGTGCCGATTTCGTTCTCTTTTGCTTTTTCTAAAACTTCCAGGCCATCCATCTTGGGCATTTTGATGTCGCAAAGGCACAGGTCATAAACTCCCTGCTCCAGTTTTTTATATCCTTCAACGCCATCTGCAGCGTCGTCTACTTCGTGATTTTTCTCTTCCAGTATTTCTTTCAGGATCGACCGTATTTTGTTGTCATCTTCGATGACGAGGATTTTTGACATGTACTTTTTGGTTAAGGGCTAAAAATAAAGAAACCTGTCAGCTTCTGAAACTGACAGGCTTTTAAATAAAAATGCAAGCGATAAGCCGGGTTCTGTAGCCTCCGCCAGTAGACGGAGAATCCCTATCATTTATCTGGTCAAGCCATCGCTGACTTGATCAAGCAGTCTACCCGTCACGCCTGGTATTGTTAACGAGCCGCTAACCACTTGCGTGGGCGTGACCTATTTGACCTTTCAACGCGTAAGGTTTACCCTGCTCACGCCATCGCTGGCGTGACGGTGAGCTCTTACCTCGCCTTTTCACCTTTTCCCTCCGCCGAATGGCGGATGGTAGTTTGTTTTCTGTGGCACTATCTGTTGATCCGCCAGCTGGCGGACCACCTTCCCGTTAGGAAGTACGCTGCCCTATGTTGCCCGGACTTTCCTCTCCACGACTCCGTAAAGAGCAGCAGAGCGATAAGGTCGCTTGCAGTGCAAAGTTAACGCCTAAAATGGCAAAATGCGTTCAAGAAGGCAGGAAAATTGAGTGTTGGTGTTCCTACGGTAATTTAACACTCAACACTCAACACTCAATTTTCAATTTTCAAGGAATGAACAACTGGGAAATTTCAATATTCAACGAGAGACACTGCTCATCATTTTGGTGTGAATTCGACCTTCAAATTTTGTCCGACTTTCCGGATTGGTTGACTTTGGTCAATTCAGTATTCATAAGTTATCTTGGTATTCGGTCAAGTGCCACTTGTTAGCTCTAATAAGCACAGATTATGAACCAAAGACGGTATCAGCGTGTGCAGAATGGTTATGGTGATACCAGATTATAAATGCAGGGTCACGACGATCACAAAGGAGGTCACAATGAACACTACTATTTGAAGCGTAAAAATACGTCGTGCGCTTTGTGGTTCGTTGTGGACATTGTGACCCGGCACTAAGAAGTTAGGACCTTGACGAAAGACTAGTAAAATATTCATTTCAAGTTATTGAAGTAGTTGAGGCGCTACCCGGAACAAAAGCGGCTAGCTATATTACCGCCCAACTAATTCGCTGCGGCCTCGCGCCGGCTCTCTGGTATGGCGAAGCGCAAAGTTCGGAGTCAAGAGATGACTTCATTCATAAAATGAAGATTGGACTCAAGGAATTGAAAGAAACACGAATTTGTTTTAAAATAATTATGGCCAGAAAAATGATGAATGGTCTCGAGGCAGTCGCAAAAGAAAATGAAGAATTGATAGCGATTATATCAAAAAGTATTGCCACTGCCAACGGAAATAAAAAATCCGCATCCTGAATTTCGGAATTCTAGACCTTTGGTCTGCCCTTGAAAATTAAGGAATTGAGTATTGAATATTCCTTGAAAATTGAGTGTTGAATGTTGAGTGTTGACGTTTTATAGTCTAAATAACCAGAGAAAGACCATTCTCTAACAACACGAATAAGCTGCACTTAAGAAAGGGTCTCGTCAATGTATGTCCTTGCCGGTAAGCTTCAACTCAAAATGATCGGCGAGCTTGGCAACTTCCTGGATCATCTCTTTTACCTGATCTTGTGATGCTATTGACGTGAGGCAGGAAGCCTCAATTTTAATGTATCCTTCTTCCAGTACAAACTTGCTATAGTCAAACTCGGCATTTTTTTCCAACAACGCCTTGAGATCCAGATTCGACGAAAACTCACAAACTTTAGAAGTAAAGATCGCCTGATCCCGGCCTGAAGTCGGACTGGTTTGGGTAACTGCTAATACCGTTTGATAGCGGCTTCCGTTGATAGGGACAACGACCACCGATTTGTTGTGGTTATAGTCTGTGAACTGTCCACCGATTTGTTCGGCATATTGTTCAAGGTACTGCATGATGTCCATAAAAAATTGGTTAAAGGATACGGAAGTTAAGGAATCTCATCGTTGGATGTATAAGACAAAAGGGATTAAATTTTCCAATGATCAAAAATAAAATGGCTTGAATTTTACGCCTTCCTTCGAAAACTCGACGGTCGGCGCTGGAATTTTGATCATGTTAGCAAAAAAGAGCAAGGTATTCACGGCTTTCGACCGTGACTTAATTGCACGTAGGTCAAAGTCGATAGACAAATAGTATTGTCGGTAGGGTTCCGGATAACCAGCTTCGACATTTTGATGGTCGCGCGCATAGATCATGCCTTCTGCTCCATAACCCGCCGCAAAATTTAGCCAGCGTGGAAATTTTATGAACTTATCCATGTCAACGGAGAACCAGAAAGTCTGTCCGTTGTAATCCTTGATCACTTCGCTCGTCAGGTCACCACCCAACAATTCGGAACGAAGTTCGGCGTAGTCCGTGCGATGAAAAGAAAACTTTGGGTGGATACGAATTTCATTCCACAACCTGGACTGACCCAGAAAAAAAGCGGACCCTGCGGCGTTTGCCAGAAGATCACCTGCCGATGCTCCGTACGCCGTTGAGTAGCCATCCATTATTTCAATGGGCAACATGATACCAAATCCAACCAGCGCTCCGATCAGGTCGGATTTTTTTGGTTGAACGTTACACCACTGAAGTGCTCTCGATGTTCCGTAGCTGAAATAGTAGCTGGTAAAAAAATGGCCGAACTTGTCGACTTGCTTCCATTCACCATTGTCGTTGAAAAATCGAAACGCCTGGCTTTCGCTATCGGAATACCAAAGATGACTGAGACCCACAAGCGTGATGCTGTAAGCAACGGTTCCACCAATGGCAAAAGCCCTTAGACGTTTTTTATTTATAGCATTAGCGGAATCAGCGACCTGACCGAACGCAAGGCATGGACAAAAAAGGAGGGGCACCAACCACTTACTCGCCGCCATCGTCTTCTTTTAAAGCCTCCACATTGGGATCGATCTCTGTTGGTTCACTTTTCTTTCGCTCACGAGACGAACGAAACAGATCCCTTATTTCATTAAACGACTGCGTGTAGAGGAGACTGGCCCCGGTAGTAATGGCGGTTTGGTTGCTCACGGAACTTAGTATAGGATTAACGTTAGTCCTGCTGTACATTTTAACACGAAGTTTTCCGTCGGCTGTAAGTTTATACTCTACCGTCCAGTCTCCCGCGACGGTTGATGGATTGGGTTGGTTGCCTGGATTTTGGGACGTGTTGTTAAACGTGCCATCTCCTGACACCCGAAGACGGCCGTTCATAAATGTGTAGGCAAACCGAAGCTGGAAGGTATTGAACGATTCCTGATCCATCGAGGAAACGTCAACATCAATTTCCAGGTTTTCATCTACCTGACTCATCCAGTAACTCAGCTGATTGGATAACAGCTCACTTAAACTGCTTACAACGGACCCACTGGTGTTAAATGACTCTGGTGACGAAAATCTTCTCAAGATTATCAGGCTGAATACCTGTCGTTTCATTTCCTGCTCGTCCAACCGGTTCTTAAATGCTGTGAATTCCAGATTAAGATTAACGGGTGGTGCATTTTCTCTCAATATATTTGTTGGCAGGTCCCGTGCTGTAATGTCAAAATTTAAATTTTTGTCAGGGGAGAGCATCGGGCCATCCATTTTAAGGATCACCGTCGCAGGATATTTGCGCCGAAGGCCGGCCGGCGGATTCTCCTGAACAGTCTGATCCATTACAATTGGCAGGAATGAGGCTAATTGATTGTATGTCGCGTTGATCTCCATAACCGCCTGATAAGGATCTCCAAACCAGGTTATCCGGCTCCCTTTTTGAATCTCAAATTCTTTGTTGATAATATCATAAAGCGTAAAGTTATACCAACCCTCGGTGAATTCAACGGGGCCAAACATATTGAACTCCCCTTTAGTATCGATCTGCAATTTAAGATCACCGTTACCACGTCCCCGTATAATGTCGCCAGCTTTTAGGTCGAAGATGATTTCACAATAGGCATCAGGCGTAACATCCAGATTTAAATCGAAAGTGACTCCCGTGAGATTTATTTTCTTGTTGACACTTTTTTCAACCTTTTTGATAAATGTTGTATCAGTAAAATTCACAAAAGTTATAAAGTCTTTTCGGTCAACGGAAGAAATACCGCCGATTGGAATGTAAACTCTTGTATTCTTTTCGGTTCTTGCATTAGAAGTGATTCGCAGGTTTGAAAGGGGCCCCGCGAAATTTACGTCACCCGTTGCATAGGCCTGTCCATAAAAAAGACTGTTATCCCTAATGGTGGTATTCAGCACCTGAAAATTCCTGAACGTTGCATCCAACGTAATGGCCATACTTCCCCAATTTTGATGAGAAATGGTACAGTCGAGCTTTCCTTGGTTCCGAAGCGCGTCCGTGAGTTCGATATCCTTAAAATAAATGGAACCAGGTGTTAACCCGACCCGGCCTGTAAACTTGTACAGGGTGCGCAAATAATTCACCATTATCTGAGCTTCCGCCACTTCTCCTTCGCCATTGATCTGCGGGGCATTCAGCGGACCTGAAATTTTAAATGCACCCGAAATTGTACCTTCTATCTGGCTCAGGATATCGTCGATAAAAGGTTCAACAATTTTCAGATTCGCGTTTTTAAGATTCGCCGTAATATCCAACGGACTTTCCTTACGATTTGGCGCATAGCTACCAACCAGGTCAAGGATCCGTTCTTGAGTCCGGTCGATGACCAGATTGATATCAAATTTATTTTGGGCTGTATCCCATTCGTTTTTGCCCGTAATATCTCCAATTAGAAACTCATTGATATTTAATTCTTTGATGCTGATATCATTTTCAAGTGATGGATCTCCATAGTAGTTGCTCATTTTCAATTGAGCATCCATCGTGCCGGTGAATTTTTTATCCGTAAGAGCATTGAGAAGTGAGAGATTCAGCGCATTGACATCCAGTGTAAGCAGGTGCGAAGGGTTCTCCGAAATGAGTCCATTCACGGCGATCGATTGTTCTCCATTAACAAGCTCTAACTGATTAAATCGCCAGCCGCTGTTTTTGACCTTTATGAAATTTCCTTCGCGAAAATTCCATTCGCGCTCCAACAGTTTTAGTGCTGAAGGAGCAAGCGTGATTCTTGTACTGTCAGACAAGAAATCAACAGCCCCTTTCATTCTTACATTGTTTGACTGATCGACTTGATCGGCGTCCAGATTAAATTCGATATGGCTCCGATCCCAGATGCCTTCTGCCAAGAGATTTTTTGTCTTGATATGCGGTCCGACGGATTGATTTTCCGAATTAAAGGATGCCATTGCCAACACGCTGGTGCTGTCAGAGATTTTAGACGCTGTAAGATCTAATTCACTGTTGAGGAACAAGGTATTCTCGTACTGGAGTGAATCAAATTTTGTAAATGCCTGAAAGATTGCCGTACGTCCACTGGTAAAACTACCTTCGATGGTAACGTTTGGTGAGAGACTGAAATTTACCCCAAGCAAAGAAACCAACGGTTTGATGTCCTTTACTCCGATTTTTATGTCGGCGTGATATTGTTTGGGAACATAACTTTTGTTTTGGTAGTAGTACGCTGTTTTCCCGGCGTCATTTTCGATGTTCAGACCAATTTCGGTCGACAACATTTCAATATCATTATAGAGGTCAGAGAAATAATAGTCGCCGGTGATCTCAAAATCCGCCAACGAGGTTTCCAGCAGCAGCCTTCTGCTGTTGAGCCGGTGCTGCGAATTGAGACTGATATTTTCGAGACTCAAAGACTCGTTGTTGTAATCAATTCTGAAATTCTTTAGATCAGCCGTTCCTATCAAGGAATCCAGAGACAAACCTTTTATATCCGCGATAATTTCAGTCTTCAGAAAAATCTTGTCCCTTGTAAGGTGGAGATTATGTAGATATGCTGTATCGAGGGAGGCTTGAACCTGGATGATGCTTTTACCTTCGCGCAGGTCCACAAATCCATTTCCTTTGAACTGAAGATTGGGATCATCGATTTCTACAAACCCATTGATACGCTCCGATGCCAGGCGTGCATTCGTATTAATATTTTTGTAATCATATCCTCTAAATCCAAGGGAATAAACCTGACCGTTCAACTGAAAGTCTGCTGTGTACTGTGTAAGCCCCGATCCTTTCACTCTACCATCCATGCTAACTTTTTGAAATGTTACGGTATCATTGAGGTATCGGCCCAGATCAAATTTGGTAAGCGACAGTCTTCCACTGTATTCCGAACGATCGAAATTCTTTTCATTCACTTTAAAGTTTATATCCGAATTGATTGCGCCCAACCTGCCCGTAAACCTTCCGTTAGCAACAAAGTCCGTTGTGTATCCTAAAAATTGTCCGTCCATCGATAGCATGCCCATGGGGAGTATCCGGCTCATCGTGTTCTCGTTGAACAGAAAAGACAGATCGTTCGGATCGACCGTCGAATTTTTCAGATTGATGTTCATGAAGGTTTCCGTTATGTTGGGAAGTCCATCCATATCGATGGAACCGCGCAAGTGCGATTTGCCAATATCAACTTTCATCTCCGAGAACTTGAAGTTGTTAACACCACCATTAAAAAGTCCATCGACCCGAAATGGCTGTTCTATTGCTTCCACGCCATTAATGAAAAATGCCAGGTCCCTTGGATAGACCAACGTATTCTTCAGGCGCGCATGAATTTTTACTTTCGTTACAAAATCATTGAGGTCTGGTAAGCGATTATAAGTAAAAACCACGGTGTCTGAGATAACGCTCTCACCAGCCTGCACGTTAAGCCCTGTGAACTCCATCGACTTTTGACAAACCCGGAAAAACGTTGAAATCTGTTTCACCCTGAATTTCGATTTGAGATCTTCTGCGATCAGAGTACTGACGTTGAATTCGGTTGTATCACCAAGAATTACAAAACCGCTAAGCTGTCCTTCATCGACGGAAAGTGAAAAGTGATTATAGTCAAACCCTGAAGTTATTGAATCGCGATCCTGATTGACATAGGTGAATTGGCTGCGGTTAACAAATGCCTCGCCGATATTAATCTTTGGAGGTTTACCACGACCGCCCCCCGAGCCAGACGAGTATCCCTGGTTGATCCTGTAAATGAAAACATTCATATTCAGGTCACGAGACGTGTCGGACTCGTTGATCTTGGTGACCAATACATGTGCACTATCGACAAAAACGCCGTCGATGTTTACATTCTTGTTTTCCCACAACTGTGAAAGCTTGAAATTGATGAGAATCTCACGGGCCCTGATCATTTGATTGTTGGCCGGGTCGAATACGGAAACATCCTGCAGTTCGAGGCGGTCGAACCAAAGCATACGAAAGCTTTTGATCGTCGTTGTGAACCCAGTGACTTGGGTAAAGTCTTTTAGGAATTTACCGATAAAATAGTTTTGAACTGGTGGAATTTGAAGGATCAGAAAGGCAGATATTAAAAAGAAAATGAAAGCCGTGACGGTATAAGCCAGTACTTTCTGTATCGTAATTTTAATAACTTGCCATTTCATTTGTCAACATATGAGTCCCATTATCCTTGCCATTGAGTCTTCCTGTGATGAGACATCTGCTTCTGTCATTAGAAACGGCAAGGTACTTAATAATATTATCGCGACACAGGTCATACACCGAAAATACGGAGGGGTAGTTCCAGAGTTAGCCTCAAGGGCACATCAGCAAAACATCGTTGCTACCGTGCACGAAGCCATCGACGGTTCAGGTATCGTCAAAACAGATTTAAACGCTATCGCGTTCACTCGTGGCCCCGGGCTGATGGGTTCGCTGCTCGTTGGTGTTTCTTACGCAAAAGGCCTGGCGTTGGGATTGAATATTCCGCTTATTGAAGTCAACCATATGCAGGCTCACGTGTTGGCACATTTTATCGATGACCCCAAGCCTTCGTTTCCGTTCTTATGCCTTACTGTAAGCGGCGGCCATACACAAATCGTGATGGTAAGGGATTACCTGGACATGGAAGTTATTGGCCAAACACAGGACGATGCGGTGGGTGAGGCGTTCGATAAAGCGGCTAAAATCATGGGGCTGCCATATCCTGGTGGCCCACTTATTGACCAGTATGCACAAGGCGGGAACGCAAAAGCGTTTAAATTTCCTGAAACCAGTATGCCAGGGCTCGACTTTTCCTTTAGTGGGATCAAGACCGCCTTTTTGTACTTCCTGCGCGACGAAAGCCGAAAGAACCCTGCTTTTGTCGAGCAAAACCTTGCTGACATATGCGCAAGCATTCAACATACTTTGGTAAATATGCTATTGAACCGACTTCAGCAAGCCAGTATTCAAACGGGGATCAAAACCATTGCCATTGCAGGCGGTGTGTCAGCCAACACCGGGCTGCGCAATAATTTACAGTCGCTCGGTGAGTCGTTGGGCTGGAATATTTTTGTCCCGGCATTCCAATATTGCACCGATAACGCAGCCATGATTGCCATCGCCGCCCATTATAAATTTTTGAAACGACAGTTTTGCCCGCTGGATGTTGTACCCTTAGCCCGGATGCCGTTGTGAATAATCCCAATATTAAGGAACAGAATATGACAAAAGGTTTTGTTGGTTCCTCCTATTAGTAGGATATTTAAGCCCAATGCGCAACGACCGCCTATCCTGACCTCAACACCCAGAACCTCAACACTCCAACACATTAATGAAAGAACGTTTTTCAAATGATATCAACATAAGAAACAAGCAAGCTGGATTCGAATATGAGTTGCTTGATAAATATGTTGCCGGTATGGTGCTGACCGGGACGGAAATAAAATCCATTCGAGAAGGGAAAGCAAACCTTCAGGATGGCTATTGCTATTTGAACAACAATGAACTATTTGTAAAGGGCATAAACATCACGCCGTATGCTCAGGGGACGCATTACAATCATGAGGCGACCCGTGAGAGAAAATTACTATTGAAACGATCAGAACTGAAAAAGTTGGAAGGCAAAGTGGAGGAGAAGGGACTTACCCTGGTGCCTACTCGTTTATTTATCAATGATAGAGGTTTAGCGAAATTAGAAATTGCCGTTGCGAGGGGAAAGAAAGTTTTCGACAAAAGAAATACGATTAAGGAGCGAGACGCAAAACGAGAACTTAGTCGTTTGAAATTGAAATAAATTATTAATTTTCTCCCCTGCATGGAAATTTTGGAATATGGAGTTTGCCGTCTCAGCGTTGTACCTGTACGCGCCGAATCGTCTGATAAAATTGAGCAGGTGACGCAACTTCTTTTTGGCGACCATTATGAAGTGATTGACCAGACTAATGATCGCAAATGGTTAAAGGTAAGAGCTCACTTCGATCAATACGTTGGATGGATCGATGAAAAACAGCACCACGCCATTTCAAAGGAATATTTTGAATACTTAAATCACGCTGAGTTTAAAATCACAACGGACGTCACGTCCAGTATCCTGTATAACAAAAGCCGCCAGATTATTTTGATGGGAAGTATGATACCCATTTCAAGTTCTGAGCTTTTCAAAATGGAGGAGCAATTTGCTTTTATCGGCGAAGCAAAAAACCTGGGACAAAAAAGGGAATTTGAATTCTTGCGTACCACGGCAGTAAAATATCTTAATTCACCTTATCTCTGGGGAGGTAAAAGCACATTTGGGGTTGATTGTTCAGGATTTACGCAAATGGTTTTTAAGATTTGTGGATACCGTCTCCTAAGAGATTCAGGACAACAAGCTACGCATGGAAAACCAGTCAGTGAACTGCATGACGCAAAACCAGGAGACTTAGCATTCTTTAAAAGTAATGATGATAAAATCAATCATGTGGGGATTCTTTTAGAGCAAGACAAAATTATTCATTCTTCAGGGCGTGTTAGAGTTGATCACCTCAACGAAGAAGGTATCCTCAATCTGGAAAATAAGATCTACACACATCAACTTTCACATCTTCGCCGAATTCTGGCCGAATAAAGTTCGAGGTTCTGAATTTATCCAATTCTGCCTTCTTAAGGCAAGTGGCTCGAGTAGTAATTCATTAACATAGAACAGGGAATTTCGAATGTCGAATCGCGATCGGATGCAACAGCCAAGCGTCGTTCGAAATTCGTTATTCGATATTCGGCGTTCGAAATTCAAAAAGCATCGAACCTCGAACCTCAAACTTTGAACGTCAAACCCCGAACCTCGAACCAAAACGCCTTTGTTGTTAGCAAGATTGGTTATATCTTACCATCATGAACAGCAGGGTATTGGTGCTAAATCAGGATAACAGTCCGCTGATGGTTTGCTCAGTGGAACGCGCCTTTATTCTTGTTTTTCTAAAAAAGAGCGAATTGGTGAGACCTGCGAATGGTCACAAATTGCATTCTGTGACCCAAAGTTTCCCGATGCCATCGGTCATACGGTTGAATCGATATGTTAACGCCCCCTACAAGGGCGTTAATCTTACCCGGCAAAATATATTTAAACGCGATAATTTCGAGTGTCAGTATTGTGGTACACGAAGAGACCTCACTATTGATCACGTTGTGCCTAGAGCAAAGGGTGGCGGCGACACCTGGATGAACCTCGTGGCTGCCTGTAAAAAATGCAATGCTAAAAAAGGAGACTATACCCCGGAAGAGGCAAGCATGTCTCTACGGAAAAAACCCTATAAGCCTTCGTATGCTATCTTCTTAAAAGACCATTTAAATGGTCAGGCAGGCGAGTGGGATAGTTTCTTGAGCAGCCATACACACTAACATTATTTTTGGGTCATGTTTAATCTCCATAGGAAAATTGTGGCAATTACAGGAGGCGGCAGTGGCATAGGTAAGGCTATTGCAGAAATGTTTGCTGCTCAAGGCGCCATTGTGAATATCCTTGAATTAAATACTGCCACTGGGGAAGAGACGGTAAAGCAGATTGCTTCAAAGGCAGGGACAGCCAAATCTCATGCTTGTAATGTAGCAGACCAAGTCCAGGTGAAGGATGTACTTTCATCAATTGCAAAAGAATTTGATCGTCTTGACATCCTGGTAAACTGTGCAGGCATTTCGCATATCGGCCGTCTGGACAACACCTCGGAAGAAGATTTTGACCGTATTTTTAAAGTGAACGTCAAGGGCGTATATAACGCTATGGCTGGAGCAATCGATCAGATGAAGAAGCAGGGTGGTGGTGTGATTTTGAATGTAGCTTCCATTGCGGGGAGTCTCGGCATCGCGGATCGTTTTGCCTATTCCATGAGCAAGGGTGCCTTGTTGTCCATGACTTTATCGGTGGCAAAGGACTACATCAAGGATAATATTCGTTGCAATAGTATTTCCCCAGCCCGCGTGCATACAGCATTTGTTGACGGATTTTTGAGTAAAAATTATCCGGGTCAGGAGAAAGAAATGTTTGAAAAATTATCGAAGACGCAACCGATCGGACGCATGGGGAAACCGGAGGAAATAGCAGCGCTGGCGTTGTATTTATGCTCCGACGAGGCTGGGTTTGTGACGGGCACCGATTATCCGATTGACGGGGGCTTTGTTAAATTAAACAGTTAAATAAAAAATAATAAACTTTGCGCACTTTGCGGCCCTGCCTAACGCCTTGCTCTGCCGACCGCGTGCCCTAAAGCTATAGCGGTGGCGCAAGCGGCTACGCGAAGGCGAGGCAGACAGGCTTTGCGTGAACCTTTAGACCAAAATAAAAACCTATGAAATTATTACGATTTGGTGAAGCAGGGAAAGAAAAGCCCGGACTTTTAGTGAACGATGAAATTTTGGATGCATCATCCTTTGGCGAAGACTATGGAGAGAAGTTCTTTGAAACGGATGGACTTCAACGGCTAAGCAAGTGGTTCGGAGAAAATGCTTCGAAGCTTCCGAAGGTAAAAGCCGGAGTTCGGATAGGTGCCCCTTTTACCAGGCCGTCAAAGATTATCTGCGTTGGACTGAATTACACCAAGCACGCACTGGAATCCAATATGCCCTTGCCAAGCGAACCAATTCTGTTCTTTAAGTCAACAACTGCGTTGTGTGGTCCGAATGATGATCTGATAATTCCTCGAAAAAGTGTGAAGACCGATTGGGAAGTTGAGTTGGCCGTTGTGATTGGAAAGAAGGCTTCATACGTTGAAGAAAAAGATTCAATGGATTACGTTGCCGGATTTTGTCTGCACAACGATTACAGTGAACGCGAATTTCAACTGGAACGCAATGGTCAGTGGGTGAAGGGAAAAAGCTGCGATAGCTTTGCGCCGATGGGTCCATATCTTGTTACGAAGGATGATGCGGCAAATTATAATAGCCTGCATATGTGGCTTAAGGTCAACGGAAAAATGATGCAGGATAATAATACTGACGATATGATTTTTGAAGTGCCCAAGCTGGTGAGTTACATCAGTCAATTCATGACCATGCTGCCAGGTGATGTGATATCTACAGGTACACCTGCAGGGGTAGGGCTGGGATTTAAACCACCCATATTTATTAAAGCCGGCGATGTTATTGAATTAGGTATTGAGGGTCTCGGCGAACAAAGACAAGTAGCCAGGGGCTAGCGGTACCGTAAATTTATTTTAAGCTTTTATCAGAAAATTCTACAACCATGCCTATTCCTACCACTGAAGCCGTGCGATCAACGGAAAGTATCGACGCCAACAAGTCTTACCTACTTCCATTTATTCTCGTAACGAGTTTGTTTTTTCTTTGGGGGATGGCGAACATTTTGAACTCTGCACTTGATCGCGCATTTTCAACCGGTGTTTGAGATCAGTCGGGCGCAAGCATTATTTATTGAGACTGCCTTTTATTTTGGTTATTTCACCATCGCCCTTGCCCGCGGGATTTTTTATGGAACGGTACAGCTACAAAAAAGGAATTCTGCTGGGGCTCGTCTTGTATGCGATCGGTGCACTGCTATTCATACCAGCGGCAAACTTGTTGACCTTTGGATTTTTTCTTGTTGCATTATACATCATCGCAAGTGGACTTGCTTTTTTAGAAACAGCTGCTAACCCATACGTTACAATTCTTAGGAAAACCTGAAACATCGGTTCAACGTTTAAATTTTTCGCAATCCTTTAATGGCGTTGCTTTGGTGGTCGGACCATGGCTTGCAGGACGTTTTATTTTTTCTGGCAATGAAGGTGCGATGACGACGCTTGCTGAAAAGCAGCAAGCCGCAGACGCCGTAATCCTGCCCTACGCGATGATCGCTGGCGTAGTTTTGGCGGTTGCATTTTTCTTTTACCTCACGCGTATGCCAGAACCGGCAAAGGGGGCATCGCTTAAATTTGACAAAGCCATTTTTAAGAAGAGACATCTTACCTACGCCGTCATCGCTCAATTATTTTATGTTGGCGCTCAAGCTGGAATCTGGGGAATTACAATCAATTACGTAATTGAAATATTACCGGGTACTTCGAAGGAGGATGCGTCTCAAAATTTTTTGGTGATCGGTACATTTTTATTTGTCGTTGGAAGATTCTTGGGGACGTGGCTTATGACTTTTATCAACGATCATAAACTACTCACCGTCTACGCAGGCAGCGGCTGCGCTCTTATGCCTGACCGGCGTTTTGGCTGAGGGAAAAGTTGCTGTCTATGCTATCTTGGGAACCAATTTCTTTATGTCGATCATGTTCCCGACCATTTTCGCTCTTGGCGTCAAGGGGTTAGGTGACTATACGAAGCTTGGGTCATCATTCATTATAATGGCAATCGTTGGCGGTGCAATCTTGCCACCCGTGATGGGCTATATGGCGGATGAGATTGGAATTCAGCAATCGTTTATTCTTCCTTGTGGTTGCTTTTTAGTGGTGCTATGGTACGCACTAAAAGGTTACAACGCCGATCCGGTGAATTAGAAGACGAAATCTAATTTGTTTTAGCACCAATCAGTTAGCACGGGCCAGTACCGCATTACATATTACATCCCTATATTCGGGGATATAATGACCCTCATCATTAAGACTATTCTCGTTTTTATTATTTTGGCGAGTCTGCATTATTGTGCTTTCTCACAAGGGACTGACGCTGCCGGATCATTGTATCAAACCGGTGCAGTCGCTCGTCACAAAAGATCCGGATAAAGCTTTTCAATTTTTGGAACGGGCAATGAACTCGGCGCGACAAAACGAACGACGGGACAATTTATCTGCTGTCCGTAAATAAACTTGCGTCGACTGTAAGTTGAAAGGATCAGGAAGAAAAAGTATTTGGATGGTTAAAAGACGCCGTAGAGATATTAAAGAATGCAAAAGAGGACAGCATACTGGCTCAACTGCATTTTAACACCGGTGAGTATTATGATAAGCTGACAAACGAAATTGACCGCCCGATATTTCATTATCAAAAAGCAAAAAAAATATGGACGACTCTGAAGGGTGAATGGTCGGAAGAAGTTAGCAACTGTTATCATGGTCTGGGAAACATTTATAAGTATTATAAATTCGATTTTTACGAAGCGGAAAAGTGTTATGAAAAAGCATTGTTGATTCGCGAAAAAATTGGCTTCAACAATTCAGATGTGCTCTATAAAAACTATTACAGCCTGGCGGCAACCAACAGGTCACAATACGATTTTGAAAAAGCACTTTCGTATGGGACCAAAGCTTTGGAACTCGCAAAGCAGTTTTGGTCCGAAGCAGTTAGGTCCACTTCGAACCGAGATGAGCAGTGGAATGCTTGCGAACATCTACCGCGACATGAATCAATCCGTCCCTGGCAAAGCAATACTACCTAAACGCGCTGGCATTAAATAAGAAAAGTAATGATCTGGGCAACCCGGGCCTCGTATTACAATTCCTTGGGCGAAACCTTCAAGAACGATTCGTCATTTACTGAAGCTATCCGAACATTTTAGAACGAGCGTATGCGATTTATAAAAAGCTCTGAGATCAAACGCCAAAGTGCTTATCTCAGGTTGCTTGTCAATATGGTTGAAACCTATTCCCTCCTGGGGGATGAAATGAATTTTCTGCGGATAACCAACGAGAGTCTGGACGCTATTGGATTCACTGAAGATGTCCAAGAGCACCGAAGCATCGCAGGTTTGGTTGTTGATCGGCGGACATCAACATCGCAAGCAAAATTATGATTCGGCTCTTTTTTACTTTCAAAAGTCGTTGATTGCTCCTGTTCCTCGCTTTCACATCCATGAATTTCCGTGATAATCCGACCGAAGAAATGATTGGAGTTCGCTACGAAATAAATGAGACTCTCATAAGTAAGGCCTTGACTTTAAAAGGTAAATTCTTGCAAACAGGAGATGTGCAACTGCTAAGGCAATCTCTTGCTTCCCTAAGACTTGCTGAAAAGATTACTTTCCAAGCAACGGAATGCATTGGACATGGAGGATGCTAAGTGGAAGTTCCTGGAATCTAAATATGATCTTTATGAGGATATCCTTTCCAGTTTGTACCAAGGTTTAGGAAAATTGCCTGCTGATACTGTCAATTTTTTAGCGTTTCAATATTTCGAGCAAAGCAAGTCGCGCATCACTGGCGGATGCGTTGTCGCAGACAGAACAGACTAGTCAGATCAGTGATAACGATAGCCTACTAAGAGCTCTCGGTGATTTAAAAAGGCAATTATTCAGTGCACAGGATGCTGTCAACAAGGAAGTTGGACAAAGTCAGGTGCCTCAGAAAGGATTGCAACGCTTCGAGAAGAATTGGTCACGCTCGATAAGACCATCCAGTCGGTCAAATTTGCCATTGAGGAAAAGTATCCCGGATATTTCAATGTAAAGTATGGTTATCAACCCATTGCACTTTCAAGCATTCAAAAATTGATGGCCGAGAAAGATCAAGTTTTACTGGAATATTTTTGGGGGAATGAATCCGTATATGCCATGGGAGTCAGTGATGAAAATTGTTGTCTTTAAAAGAGTAGGTTCACCAGACAGCATTAACGTTGTTGTAAACGAACTGTTGTCGCACCTGACAGATGAACGATCAAGCATGAATCAGGACGCTTTCGATTCGTTTACAAATTGCGCTAGCGAATTGTATCGACTATTGGTTGAGCCGTTCGCTCAATTGTTAATCGGAGAAAGCCGAATTCAAATAATTCCGGATGGATCTATTAGTCAAATTCCTTTTGAAATATTGCTGGAAGCTCCGCCGTTACAAACGCAGGTAGACTATCGATCACTAAAGTATCTGATTAAGTCTTTCACCATCGGGTATGCTTATTCATCGGCCATGTTTGCTCGAAAGGCTTCGGACAAGATCACCAGTTCGCCATCTTTACTCGCGATAGGATTTACCGGAGGTCAGACGCTCTCGCGACGGGACGGCCGACTTCGGAAGAAATTATTGGTGCAGAAGAGGAATTGAAAACATTGGAGAAACGGTTTGATTCGGGAAAATTTCTGACAGGTTATGAAGCGACCGAATCGAACTTTAAAAAAATGGCACCTCGATTTTGATATTATTCACCTGGCTATTCATGGGTCGGGTGATATTCAAAAAAATTTTGCAGCAAGTCTTTATTTTCGACCTCAAAAGGATTCGCTGGATGATGGCGAGCTGCATGCATATGAATTATATGGTCTAAAATTAAAAGCACTCATGGCTGTGTTAAGTTCGTGTGAATCAGGATTGGGAAAAGGATACAAGGGAGAAGGTATGATCAGCATGGCTAGCGCATTTACTTACTCGGGGTGCGAAAATATCCTGATGAGTCTTTGGAAAGTAAATGATCAAACGTCGACAGCCTTAATGGATAATTTTTATGAACACCTTTTGGACGGAGAATCTATCGATGAAGCATTGCGACAGGCGAAGTTAAATTATTTGGAGCTGTCAGATGAGTTGACAGCTGATCCAAAAATTTGGGCGCCATTAATTGCATATGGCAATCTCGATAGCGTATTTCAGAAAGGATAGAAGCATGATGTTCGTGCGTTGGTTGGATTGGGTGTCCTGACAATCATGCTTCTTTCCTTCAAAATCTACAACCGATACACTCCAGCCGTTAGTTATTTAGGCGGAATGTCACCATTATAGACGCGGGTATAACTTACGCTTGATACACCGGGACTATTGTGTCGATGAATGATGCGGTCAATTTTTCCAAACTCAGGTTTGAAATTCTGCTGATACCTTTCGTTGAAACTAACGCTTTTTCCCTCGATGTTACGTCTAACGCTTCGGTGTTAACCTCAGAAGCTTTATTGTAAAGCTCCGTTCGTTCATTGATTATTTTCAATTCTGAAAGTATATGCTTGAAAATTTTATTCAACTCTTCAAAGGAAGAAAATGAGTCTGAAATTGAAATCAGGCGATCCTTTGGGTTCAAGTTTAAGTCCAAATTCGATCCAATCTTTTCTTCTGCCAGCTTTTACTTTTAATGTGAATTCAATGTAATCGTCTTTTCGAGAGGATTCTTCTGGTGCCATGGAGGGTTAAATATTAAATGTTAGAATATGGGTTACTCTACTTTTTCGAGCAATTCTTTCGCTTTCGATGCATACGAAATTTCTGACTCTCCCAACTCCTTCAACATTTTTCGCGCATTCTCACGGTCATCACTTTTTAAATAACAAAGACTTAAATACCATTTGGCTTGTAAATCCATGTCATCAAATTCATTAATTAAAGTAACGAAATTTTCTTGCGCCTGGGTTACTTGCCCCAACATTAAGTTTGTATTGCCAAGCAAGAATAATATTTCAGATTCTTTCTTTGCCGCCAACAGTTCATTGAAGAGGACGGCCGCTTGCTGATAATTTTTCTTTTCGTAGGCCTGGAAAGCTTCGGTCCTCTTTGTTGCTATGTCAGTGCCACGAACAGTCGGTTCGAAAACGTTTGGATAAGGCGAAAAGTACTCAGCGAATAGATCGTCAGTGTTTTGCTGAGAAGGAAGCAGCACCTTGACCGCAATAAGAAGGACAACAACTGCAGCAGCTGCATAATAGTACCACGTCCTTACGCTTGTAAAAGAAGGATGAGCGTGATTCCCCTGAATTTTTTCCTCCACGCTTTTTAGATAGTGAAGATTGTCCAGCAGGCCTTGGTTGCGAATGGCACCAATAATTATTTTTTCCCGCTCGACCAATGACCTGAATATTTCATCGTCTTGTAAACGGGCAGAGAACCGAGTCATCTCGTCCGTACTTAGTTCCGAATCGAAATATCGTTCCATTAAAGTAATATCGTGTTCAGTAGGTTTCATTCTTTGCGATGGTTGGGTTTAATTGAATTTCCTCATCAACAAGCTTGCGTAATCTGGCCATGCATTTGCATTTTTGATTTTTAGCTGTTTCAGGATTTTTATATTGCATTGCGTCCGTTATCTCTTGCATATTTTTATTCTCATAATAAAAGAGTTCAATCAGGCGCTGGCACGGCTGGCCCAGTTTCTCCAGGGCCCTTTTTGCTAGCGAGAATATGTTTTCATCAAGGTTTTGCTGTGGTTCGTCAATAAGGTATTCTTTAATCCATTTTTCCTGGTTGATCGGTATGAATTTTTTTTCTTTTCGCATATTATCTTTTGCAAGGTTTTTCCCAATGCCAAACAGATATGTTTTTATGCTGCTTACCAGATGTTCCAGTTTTCCCCGTTTGATGTTGTCGTAAAATATCAGAATTGCCAACTGATACATGTCCTTGCCGTCGTCCATCGAACAGTCATATTCTTTCGTAATCCATTGAAGAAATTCAGTTCTGTATTCTTCATAAATCATTCCGAGTTCAGTCTGTCCTCCGGAACGAATTTTTTGTATGATTTCACTTGGTATGGCCTCACCACTTATCATGATCACGGTCTTAATGTAAAACGATGGGATATGTAACCCATTCGGGTTATAATTATTGAAAGCCACTTCAAAGACATTTAAAGTTAGGTTTTTTTCGCAGAAAAGCGGGAATTCGATGAAAAAGGAGCTTGGATGAGTGACAGGAAATAACCGGGTCAAAAAATATTTTAAAAAAAAATTCTAGATGTTGGGTTACATCCTGCCTTTCCTTCCATAAAGACCGTAAAATTTATTAGCGCACAAAATTTAACCTCTATCCCATGAATCCTTTCACGTTTAAAGAAAAAGAAGTGCTAGCCCTGGTATCCTCCGGGCTCACTACCAAGGAAATCGCTTCCAAGTTGAACATCAGTCACCACACTGTAGAGACACATCGTAAAAATCTACTGCGCAAATGCGAGGCAAAAAATTCAGTTGAATTAGTACAAAAGGCTTTCATGCAGCAGATGTTTGCTGTTTGATAGTATAAGATTTTATTCCGTTGTAGGTTAATATTCGTCTATAGTTTGGTTGGGTTAGGCAGGCATCGAACCGTAATTCGAGCCTGCCTTTTTTTTGTTTGGCATTGCATCCATTATTTTTTCCAATAAAATATACCAATCGGTATATTTTATTACCTTTGCAGCCATGACCAAGGCTGATAAAACGCGCCAGCATATCCTTGAAAAAACTGCACCGTTGTTTAACCGAAAAGGATTTCATGGTACTTCATTGACCGAATTGACCGCTGCGACAGGCCTCACAAAGGGCGCATTGTATGGCAATTTTCAGGACAAAGAAGAAATGGCGCTGGAGGCTTTCCAATATTCAATAACAAAAGTTCGGGAAGTTGTAAAGCAAGAACTTATTGGTGCCCTGACCTGCAAGGAGCAGTTGATCGCGCTTTTAAGTTTTTATTCCAACTACGTTTTTAACCCTCCAATACCCGGCGGATGCCCGTTGCTCAATACCGCGATTGAAGTGGACGATCACCGTACATCTATGCGCCGGGTGCTCGTAAAGGAACTCCACCATACCATTGGTTTTATAAAGAATTTACTCCAGCAGGGAATGGAGAAAAACGAATTTCGCCAGGATATCGATCCGGCAGGAATCGCCTATATTTTCTTCTGTTCAATAGAAGGTGCGTTAATGTTTTCGCGTGCGGAACGATCGCGCGAACCCATGGATATTATTGTTCAACATTGTAAAAATATTTTAGATCAAATTACCAAGTAAAATTTATGCAGCAACGCAGAGTAGTCGTCACCGGAATAGGGGCAATAACACCACTGGGCAATTCCATTCAGGAGTTTTGGAGTAATTTAATAGATGGCAAGAGTGGGGCTGCACCCATCACCAAATTCGATACCACCAAATTTAAAACGAAGTTCGCCTGCGAGGTAAAAAATTACGATCCGTTGAATCACTTTGAAAAAGCAGAAATAAGGAAAATGGATCCCTTCGCTCAATATGCGTTGGTAACGACCGACGAAGCCCTGAAAGATTCAGGCCTGGCGTTGGATAAAATTGACAAAACACGCGTCGGCGTTATTTGGGGATCGGGGAACGGTGGCTTTTACACTTTTCAACAGGAAATCATGGAGTACGCGCGAGGGGATGGCACTCCACGAATCAATCCTTACTTCATTCCAAAAGTTATCGTTGACATCGCTTCCGGATGGATTGCCATGAAGCATGGCTTTATGGGTTTGAACTTCACAACGGTATCGGCTTGCGCAACATCGACGACCGCCATCATTGATGCTATGAATTACATCAAGTGGAATAAAGCCGATATTATTGTTGCCGGTGGCTCGGAAGCCGCCGTTAATGAAGCCGGTGTTGGAGGTTTTGGGGCGCTCAAAGCGTTGTCGACGCGGAATGATAGTCCGCAAACAGCTTCACGTCCTTTTGATGTTGACCGCGACGGATTTGTGATGGGGGAAGGCGCCGGTTCGCTGATCCTGGAGGAGTACGAACACGCAATGAAACGTGGTGCAAGAATCTATGCAGAAGTGGCGGAGGTGGAATGTCAGCAGATGCCTATCACCTGACCGCTACACATCCCGAAGGTTTAGGCGCTATGCTGGGAATGAAATGGGCGCTCGAAGATGCAAATTTAAAACCCGAAGATGTGGACTACCTAAACCCACATGCTACATCCACTCCTGTGGGCGACGAAAGCGAAATGAAGGCTGTCTTCAAATTTTTTGGCGAGCATAGAAAAAAACTTTTGATCAGCGCCACAAAATCTGCGACCGGGCACTTGCTTGGTGGTGCTGGCGCAATTGAAGCAATCATTTGTATCAAGGCCGTTCACGAAGGGATCATTCCGCCGACCATTAACACACAACATATTGATCCTGCATTGCCCGAGGGCTTAAACATTGTACTAGGTAAAAGCAGAAAACAAGATATCAGGGTCGCGCTGAGCAACACTTTTGGATTTGGAGGACACAACGCTTCGGCTGTATTTGTGAAGGTTTGATTTTTAAGCTGTCAGCTTACAGCAAACAGCTTACAGACTCCGGTAGGATTTCTTCGAGTGAATTCTAAAACTGTAAGCCAACAGCCCACAGATTTTGGTAGGATTTTTTCTTTAATTCTAGATACCGCCAGCTTTCAGCTTACGGCCGAAAGCGTGGGCTCCAAAAGCTGTCAGCTGATTGCTGTCTGCTGATTGCTTTCGAGGTCAATAGCTTTCTGCTTTCAGCTTTTTTGCTTAAATTCTACTTGTTTCTCAAACTATTCATCACCTTGTTCGCAAAAACGAAGTCATCCAGTTCTTTTACCCCGGAATGGGTGATATCTTTATTGGTGCCTACCCAAACATTTTGTCCTTTGTAAATGAACATGATCTTTTCGCCAATACCCATCACGGAATTCATGTCGTGAGTAACGACAATGGTAGTGATGTCAAGATCTTCGGAAATATCCTGAATAAGTTCGTCAATCAAGATGGAAGTCTGTGGATCCAGCCCTGAGTTCGGTTCATCACAAAATAAATAATTGGGATTATTTACAATTGCTCGCGCAATACCCACGCGCTTTTTCATACCGCCACTAATTTCGGAAGGCATTTTTGAGTTTACATTTTCAAGCCCAACACGTTTCAAACAAAAATTAACGCGATCGGCCTTTTCAGATCGTGACATTTTGGTGAGAACATCCAGCGGAAATCTTACATTTTGTTCTACCGTTTTTGAATCAAAGAGCGCACCACCTTGAAATAGCATTCCCATTTCTCGCCGAATCTCGATTTTAGTGGTTCGATCGCTATCATAAAAGTCCCTACCATCGTAAAAAGTTTGGCCATGATCCGGTTTTATAAGTCCAACAATACATTTTAACAAAACACTTTTACCCGTACCGCTGGCCCCAATGATCAGATTCGGTTTTCCCTTTTCAAAAACTCCGCTGACCTCACTCAACACAAGCTTGTCGCCAAACGATTTTGTTATATTCTGGATCTTGATCATTTCGCAAGGAGAAGTTGGGCCAATAAATAATCTGCTATCAAAACAGCAATAACACTTGTTGTTACCGCCTGTGTAGTAGAAACTCCGACTTCAAGTGCTCCCCCTTGTGTATAGTATCCTTTGTAGGACGAGATTGAAGCAACTAAAAATGCAAATACAACGGACTTAATGAGCGCAAATATTACCGTAAACTCATTGTAACTTGAACGTAAACCATAGACGTAATCAGTAGGTGTGATAATTCCTGTAAGCGTACCTGCAAGATACCCGCCCAACATACCACAAATTCCGGCGATAATCACCAGCAACGGATACATCATGATAGAAGCGATGATTTTCGGAAGTACCAGGTATGATATTGAATTGATCCCCATTACTTCCAGTGCATCGATTTGTTCGGTAATTCTCATGGTACCCAACCCCCCGGCCATACTCGATCCGACTTTACCGGCATAGATAACAGCAATAATTGTTGGTGCTAATTCCAGAACAATCATTTCGCGAACCACCTGGGAGATCACATAGTCGGGAATAAAATCACTCACCATATTATACGCAGTCTGCACCGTAGTTACTGCTCCCATAAACGTGGATACCAGCGCCACCAAAAAAAGTGATCCAAGGCCGATGCTGATGCACTCTTCTAAAATAAGTTTATAATAAGTTTTGAAAGTTTCGCGGTTGGTGAACAGATTCCGAGAAACATGAAATACTTTCCAATCTCCTTGATCATAGATGCAATAAACGAGAGCAATTATTACCTTGCGAAAGATACCCAAAAAATTCACAAATAAAGTTCATGAATAAACTCATTGTCGTTACAGGTGGGACTAAGGGTATTGGCAGGGCGATCATCGAAAAATTTTCTCAGCATGGTTTTGATATTGCTACTTGTTCCCGTAATCAGCAGGAACTTGAATCACTGAAAACGACAATTCATAAAGTCAAGTCCAGCGACCAATGTTTTTTTTCAACAGGCAGACCTCTCTGAGAAAAATCAGACTAAAGCATTTTGTGAATTTGTTAAAATGCTTCATCGCCCGATCGATGTGTTGGTCAACAATGCGGGATATTTTCTTCCGGGACGAAATTGTCACAGAACCGGAAGATACGCTGGAGAAAATGATCAACGCGAATGTTTACAGTGCTTACCACACGACACGTGGTCTTGCTGCCGACATGATTAAAAAAAGAGCCGGACATATATTTAATATGTGTTCTATTGCCAGCATTAAAGCTTACCCCAATGGGGGATCTTATGCTATTTCAAAATTTGCATTGTTGGGATTTTCGAAATGCCTGAGAGAGGAACTAAAAGAATTTGGAATTCGTGTCACCGCGGTTATTCCCGGCGCGACAAGAACGGCGAGCTGGGACGGTGTTGATTTGCCCGACGAACGTTTTATGAAAGTCGAAGACGTTGCCGATGCAATTTATGCTGCTTATTCGCTTTCCGAACGGAGTGTCGTGGAAGAGATTATCATTAGACCCCAGTTAGGAGATATCTGATTTCGGACCCTTTCCAGTGGTCCTAAAATCTGTCTCCGGCTGGCCCTGTACTGTGGACTTTTTACAGTAATTTTACGCTAAAGATTAAGCTGTGAATTCTCAAATCGCGTCCCTAAAGCAGTATTGCAATAGCCTGGTAAGTTACAGTCGCAGAAAAACAATTGAGGTGAAAATTGGTGACGTGGCTATGGGGGGAGATAATCCCATACGGATCCAATCCATGACGACGATTGATACCATGGACACCGCTGGATCAGTGGAACAATCGATCCGTATGATTCAGGCTGGATGCGAATATGTTCGGATCACTGCACCCAGCATAAAAGAGGCACAGAATCTTGAAGTCATAAAAAAGGAGCTGAAGAAGCGAGGATACAATGTGCCGTTAGTTGCTGATATTCATTTTACGCCCAATGCTGCAGAACTCGCAGCGCGACTGGTCGAAAAGGTTCGTATAAATCCAGGTAATTACGCTGATAAAAAAAGATTTGAGACGATTGACTACACAGAAGCTACTTATCAAGCTGAGTTGGACCGAATTCGTCAAAAATTCATCCCATTGATAAAGATCTGTAAAGAGTACGGTACAGCCATGCGCGTTGGAACAAATCATGGTTCTTTGTCGGATCGTATTATGAGTCGGTATGGCGACAGTCCCATTGGCATGGTTGAGTCGGCATTGGAATTCTTGAGGATATGCGAAGACGAAGGTTACTATAATATTGTACTGTCGATGAAGTCCAGTAATACTCAAGTGATGGTGCAAGCCTATCGTTTGCTGGTTCAAAAAATGGATGAAGAAGGATTGAGACCTTATCCACTGCATCTCGGTGTTACCGAAGCCGGAGATGGAGAAGATGGCAGAATAAAATCCTCCGTTGGTATTGGGACTTTGCTGGAAGATGGTTTGGGCGATACCATTCGTGTTTCGCTTACGGAGGAGCCCGAGGCGGAAGTCCCGGTTGCTTATGAACTTGCTAACCGCTATGAAAAGCGCATCCCTCATGATCCAATTCCGCCTATTGATTCCTATCCGATAAATCCTTTCGAATATAATAGGAGAAAAACGCGCGAGGTTTTGAATTTTGGTGGCGAGCACCATATTCCTCGTGTTGTCGCCGATTTTACTGCAAAAGAAAAAATCACACAAGCTTCCCTTTTTGCGCTGGGCTATCAATACTCTGTTCCATTGGATAAATGGAATATCACTGATATGGCTTGTGACTATATTTTCCTTGGTGATCAAGAAATTGATTTTGAGATTCCTGGTACGCTAGGTCTGATCTATAATCACAAGACCTGGTTAATGCAAAAGGGTAAAGACCGCGCATATCCTTTTATACGTGCTGAAAAATATCTCACGGGTGTTGAACAATCCCCTGTGTTAAATTTCATTTATGCGTTGCTGCCAGACGTGCAGGATCACCTGATCGACAAGTTAAAGAACGACAAGACTGCAGTCCTGTTTATCGATACTTACAACGGTCACGGTATGGCTGAGCAGCGAAGGCTTTTTGTGACGTTAATGAACAAAGGGTGTGATGTACCAGTGGTGATCGGAAGAGCTTATCAAAACCTTACCACTGAGCAATTACAACTTTATGCGGCTACCGATTTTGGAGGATTGTTAGTCGATGGCCTGGGTGATGGAATTTTCATCGCCGCGGAAAATTGCGGCTCCGATAAAATGGTTAACGAGACCGCATTTAATATTTTACAGGCTACGCGTACGCGTATTTCCAAAACAGAATACATTTCCTGTCCATCGTGTGGAAGAACCCTTTTTGATTTACAGGAAACGACGGGAAAAATTCGTTCAAGGACAAGTCACCTAAAGGGAATTAAAATCGGAATTATGGGTTGTATCGTTAACGGCCCTGGAGAAATGGCGGATGCTGATTATGGTTACGTGGGTTCCGGGCCAGGAAGGATTACGCTTTACAAAGGCAAAGAAGTAGTGCGAAAAAATGTTCCGACCGCAAAAGCAGTAGATGAATTAATAACCCTTATTCGCGAGAATGGTGACTGGATTGAACCATCTGTTAATGGTACCAGAAGCAATGGAGATTCATGAAAATGGAAGAGCAAAAAACATCTCAAAATACATCGAATAGCAATACGCAAAAGAAAGGCATTAAACAGTTCTTTCAATTGGGAGAAGTAGGCGGCTATTTTTTTCGTAAAAAGGACCCGTCACGTCCCTCTGATGTGAATATCAGGATGATGCATGGCATCAACAAAATCTCTATTATTGTCTTCCTTTTAGGCGTCATATACATCGTGCTTCGAAGATTCCTCTAAAAGTGAATATTGAGTCTTATAGAACATATTGCCTTTCGCACAAAGGGGTAACAGAAGAATTTCCCTTTGGTGACGGCGTATTGGTTTATAAAGTAATGGGTAAAATGTTCGCCCTCGCAGGCATTGAGCATTTTGAAAGCGTTAATCTTAAAGTTGACCCTGAAAAAGGGGTTGAATTGCGTGAACGATACACCGCCGTACAGCCCGGCTATCATATGAACAAAAAACATTGGATTACCGTGACAATCGATGGATCAATTCCCGATAAGCTTTTACGGCAGTGGATTGACCATTCTTACGATTTAGTGGCCTCAGGACTCACTAAAATCGAGAAACGGACGTTAGAATCGATGTAATTTGACTGTCAGGTGGTTACAAAACTCCAGTTTTGGGATTAATTCTATTTAAATCATTATTTTTGCTTGATTTACCTTTTTCATGGCCAGGCCATTTTTTGTTTTACTAAGTCTTAGCCTGCTCCTTAGCGCCTGCACACAGCGTATGATATGCCCTGCCTATCAAAGCGCCTTTATTTACGATAAAAACGAACTTCGTAAACGGTTTAGCTATTTCCAGGAAGATTCCACGCCTAAAATCTTGATGGCCAGCAAAACCAAATATTTAATTGCTGAGCCTATTTCTTACCGCAAAAAGCTCAGGGCCATGCAGACGGTCGCAATGAAACCCCTGAATCCAGTCGTACCTGATTCGTTAATCATGGGGAAGGATGACTTAATTGCAGAAATGGAGGGAGAAGAAGGAGAAGATGGCGTAGTGCCCGGCGCCGAGCTAGACCTTGCTGCTCGTTCCGTCATAGATAGTACTTACATCGAAGACGTGCCGCAGGATACCGCACAAACGTATGTCGACAGCGTTTATGTGATCAGCAAAGACAAAGAACTCCGGCTGCTTAAATATAATTTTCCTGACAGCCTGAAATTTGACGAAGCAACCGGACGATACGTTTCTGAAACTCCCGAGTACGTCGTACAAGATGTCCGGTTTAATGTCGAACAGGATAACTACATGTGGTATCTCCGAAACAGTTTGGTTTTACCTGACGTGAGATTATCTCAACTGCAGCAGAACGCCCAGAAAGAAGCAGAGGCGAATGGTTCAAAGAATGTAAAAAAGAAAGCTGGCTTCTTTGCGTTCTTCAAAAATCTGTTCAAGAAGAAAGAAAAGGAAGAGATCGATACCACGGAGCATACACAACCAAAGGCAAGCGACGACTTTGACTACATTGAAAATGATTCTATACGGCAGCATCAGCAAGACTCAATTAAGGCTGCACAACCAACCGAGAAAAAGGGATTCTTTAAAAAGAAAAAGAAAAAGGAAGATGATGCAACATTGGACGAGGCGTCCCCAGTAGAGACACCCAAAAAGAAAGAAAAGAAACCGAAAGTTGATCCCGCTACAGAACCCGAGGACGACGCTGAGGAGGAAGAGGAAAATGTCGAGTCATTTTAATTATGCAAGCAGAGAAAATATTCTTAATTAAGTTAATGTCACCATAGATCGTTGGGCAGGTGACAGAAATAAAATTGCAGCCATCGATTGATTGAAAATTGTTAAACACCTGAAACTAGAGACTTTGGAACTGATTAAAACCCTCATTGATTTTATACTTCATATTGACCAGCACCTGGTAGAAATTGTGAGTAGCTATAAAACCTGGACCTACCTGATTCTTTTTCTGATCATCTTTGCCGAGACTGGTTTAGTTGTGACACCTTTTTTGCCTGGAGATTCTCTGTTGTTTGCTGCGGGCGCCATTATTGCAAAACCTGAAAGTAATATGAGTATCGTAGTGACCTGTCTCTTGTTGATTGTCGCCGCGATCCTGGGTGACCTTGTTAACTATCACGTGGGAAAGTTCATCGGGCACAAGGCATTTAGCGGTAAGTATCGGTTCTTGAAGAAAGAGTACCTTGAAAGAACGCAAGAGTTTTATTACAAACATGGGGGGAAAACCATTATCTACGCACGCTTTATTCCCATCATCAGAACCTTTGCTCCCTTTGTGGCGGGAATCGGAACCATGAGTTACCTGCGATTTGCTTCTTATAATGTCATCGGAGGAATCGCGTGGGTTACAAGTTTTCTGTTCTTGGGTTATTTCTTTGGTGGCCTGCCTGTCATCAAGGATAATTTTACCTATGTGATTTTCGGAATCATTCTCGTTTCTGTGTTACCCCCGGTGATTGAAGTTATGCGCGAACGAAGAAAGAAAGCCGCGAAACAGGAAGTAAAAAATTAGCCCTCCTTGTCATCTTAAGACATAGGATACGATTTAGGCGCGGGCTAAGCAATCAATCAGCAAATAACATTTCATCCCTGACGGGATTCGCTTCGCGTTTAATTTATTTTCTACCAACATTTGGTCCCTAGCGGGTAATGTCATTAAGTTAAGACGGTGAAACCAAAACCAAATGCACAAGTTCTTTGTCTCCAGGATTTTACATATGGTTTCCGTCATCCTAAAATGTATATCACGTTACAGCCGCTTGGAGCGTCCCCTCTTGAGAGGGGTAAGGGGAGTGTGGCGCCTTTGGAAAATCAAAGTGCAAGTGAAGCTACAGGGTCTGACACCCCTCTAGCTCCCCTCAAGGGGAGACGTGCGTGCGGCGGCCGCGTTGCGTTCATTGTAGGATAGGCATGGTACAGGGTAGCTTCTCGTCGCGGGGTGTCATTCTAAAATGTTGGCTATCAATATTTAGTTTCACCGTGTTAACTTAATGATATTGCCCTAGCGGGACCGTAGCAGCCTCCTGGCTTCAGGGTTCTTTCATTCTCTATTTCAATATTATCCTTCAGACTTCCGAAGGCGCGCCACTGAACACGGTACAAAGGCTGGTTAACCAACTAAAATGCCGTTAGGCATTTAATATTGGTAGAAAAAATTATGAAGCAAAGTCCAGTGCCGTAGGTACGTAATATGACAAAATAGCACTAGCCTTTAATTTTTGTTCCAGTAGATTTTCAAATTGTGCGTCGCCCTGCCCGCGGCAATAATATCTTTTTTTCCATCGCCGTCGAGATCCGCTACCTGTAAATCTTCGCAGGCAATTCCGTTGTCGTCAATCCAGAAATCTTTCCATTGATTTTCCTGAGCCTGGAGCATAAACAATTTAATACCCGTTTTCTTCTCTGCGTCCGGTTCACGCCAGCCTGCTACAATTTGATCGCGGCCTGTTGCAAGCAAGTCTGCATATGCAAGGGCATGTCCCTGGTTTAGAGCAGTAGTCATTACGTGTTTCGCGATGTTCTTTTTTCCCGAATAGAGGGCGAGTTGGTTTCCGTGCATAGGTTGAATTCCGACTACGAAATTTTCTGACGGCCGTCCAACCCTGACTTCTCCAAAACTTTCGCCCTGAACAAACCATTCTCCTGTTGACATGGGCAGACCATTTTCCCTTGTCAAAGGCCAATACCTTGATGCCTTCTTTGCCACCGACATAAAGTAGTTCACGCTTGCCGTCGGGAACCACGTCAAAATTATGGGTTAGATGCATGGAGTGATCAATGCTCCAATGCTTCCACGGCATCATCGGATCCTTTGGGATTTCATACGCAAGCACATTGACAGGTTCACCTTCGCCGTTTTTGTTCCCCACGCCATGAAGCGGCAGTACGATCAATTGAAATTTGTTTCCTTCTGTTTTCACCCATCGCATTCTGTGAATAGTGGGCTCATGATAAAGTTTCACGGGTGTCCACGACTGCGTTGGGTCACGAGGTCTTATGAGAAAATGGACGGATCCCGATTTGGCAGAATCAGAGGTTTCGCCAGGATTCCATTGTGCCCCGACGGCTACTTCAACTTTTCCGTCCCCATCAATGTCTCGCGCAGCAATGCATACATTATCCGATGGTGTTAAATTATCAACCATTACAAATCGTTTCCAGTCTCCGTTGCGATACCAAACGAATTGCTTCTTGTCAGCTAAAAGGATATCCGGCTTTCGGTCTCCGTCTACGTCCCCAATTGCAAGACCATATCCGATCGCGACATTGTCATCAATTACCTGAGATTGAAATTTTGGTTCCTCTTGCAAGGGTTGAAAAAAGCTGAAGAGGAATAGTGATAAGAAGAAGGTATTCATAAACGTCAGAATTTAGAACTTTTAAGTGTGATCCTCCTTGTCGTTAAAACTTCCCGAAAGTTTCAAACTTTCGGGAAGTTGCTACAACTTTCGTGAAGCTGTTTCAAACTTTGGGAAAGTTATAAGATGTCAATCAAACAAAGTCAAGTTACCAAACTGATCCGCGGGAGGCGTTGGAATGATTAGTGATGGAACGTTCATATTCGCATTGTTAATGCTCGGTGAAACCGGATAATGATTCATTCGACCAGTTGCATAAGGCACCAGAATCTGCATCAAGTCATTCTCACTGCTATGATTGTCCAACCAAATTTCTTCGTTTTCTTTGTTAAATATGACTGGCATACGTTCGTGTATGGTGGCGGCGATCCCTGAGGACTCAGTAGTAATGATCGAAAAGGTATGAAATTCATTTCCATCGGTGTCCTCAAATTCTTCCCATATTCCGGCAAATGAAAACAAGTCCTGGTCGTTGGTTACGAGGCGATAGGGTATCGAAGTTTTCTTTCCCACTTTTTTCCACGCATAAAACCCGTCTGCCGGAATCAGGCAACGATTTTTCATCATTCCTTTTTTCAGCATGGGTTTTTCGAGAATCGACTCAGCCCGGACGTTGATGATTTTTTCACTCAGCGTTTTATTCTTTGACCATCCGGGCGAAGTACCCCAATAAAATGTAGAAACACCCGAGGACGACGCGGTAATTACCGGAAGCAATTGCGTCGGAGCGGCGTTAAAATTTGGGGCGTATGTATCCAGGACATCGGTTCCAAACCTTTGTTCAATTTTCGCTGGAGATGCCGTGATGCTGTAACGCTCGATCATAAACTAAGGCCTGTTCTTAAATTTCGGTGGTCAGATGGGAGAGCGCACGCTCTTCCGACCAATATAAACCATTTTTGTCGAATTGAGCGAAGCCAACGTGGCCACCGTGCCGCGGATTTTCCAATCTTACCTGACTGTGATTCCTCAATGTCGTGACAGGATAGCACAATTCACTCAAAAAAGGGTCATTCTGTGCGTTGACAATAAGGGTTGGAATCGAGATAGATTCAATAAAATGAATGGAGCTGCATTTATTGTAGTAGTCCATTGCGTTGTGAAATCCGTGGAGAGGTGCTGTATATCGGTCATCAAAACTCATCAATGTGTTAATTTTTTCAATGTCTTTTACATCGAGGCCCGGAATCACTTTTGATTTTTGGATCACTTTATTCTTCAGACTCTTAAGAAAACGCCTGGAGTAAACCATATTACCAGGCTTGGAAATTTTCAGACAGCTGGTATAAAGGTCGAGTGGCGTAGAAAAAACGACCGCCCGCCTAATGTCGGAATGCGGATTTCTTTCTCCCAGGTATTTTAGGGTAAGATTTCCGCCCAGACTAAAACCGATTAAAGAAATTTCCGTGTAACCATTTCGTTGTGCGTGTGATATCACGCAATCAAGATCTTCTGTAGCCCCGCTGTGGTAAAAGCGAAGTCGCTTGTTCATTTCGTCGCTGCAACCTCGGAAGTTCCAGGCAATTACGTCAAATCCTTTTCCTGCGAAAGCCTTTGCCATTCCCCTCACGTACGCGCGACTGGAGTTCCCCTCAAGTCCGTGAGAGATAATTACTAACTTTTTTAAGCCTTGCCTAACCCAATCAAGGTCAAGAAAATCATCATCAGGGGTAGCAATCCTTTCACGCTGGTAGTTAACATCGACATTTCTAAAAAGCGCTGGGTAAATTGTTTCCAGGTGTCCGGAGAAAAGTAACGATGGTCGCTTATAATTCAACGTTATGGTTTTAACCCTATGCTTTTCCTGCAATAATCTTGAGATGTCCTAGGTGGTGCTCCCCGTGCCATGCATAAAGCGCGATGAGCCTGTCGAGGGGGACATTCTTTTTAGTATCGGGATGGATAAATTCTTTCTTTAAATCCTCCGGCTTGATAAGCTTCATTAACGCAGTCCATTTTACATGGTGTGCTTTTAGAAGAGAAATCGAAATCGCAGGATCAAGTTTGATTTCAGGAGTTTCTGCCCAGGCTTTTTCATCATACACTTTTATGAGGGGCGTCGATTCAGTGAGCGTCCATTTAAAACGCATGTAGGCATTCAGATGACTATCGGCCATGTGATGCACAACCTGCCTGGCGGTCCATCCGCCATCGCGGTAAGGTATTTCCCACTGACTAGAAGTGAATTTACTGATAAGCTTTTCCACGTCAGCTGGCGTCCTTTCGATTCTTGCAATATTGGTTTTAACTTCGGCGTCGCTATACGATTCTTGCGGAACAAATTTGCCAATCGGGTATCGAAGTTCGTCATTCATGGAATTCTGCTTTAGCTTTTTTTCGCCGGTTTCTCACCCGTATGTTCACCATTTCAATCAACAGTGAAAATACAATAGCAAAGTAAATATATCCTTTGGGAACCTCCTTGTGTAATCCTTCCAGAAATAACATAAAGCCAATCAATATCAAAAATCCCAGCGCCAGTACTTCCATCGAAGGATGTTTGTTTATAAATCTACTGATGGCTCCCGAAAATATAATCATGATGCCGATCGAAAGAACTACCGCGATGATCATGATAATAACCTGGTTAGTTAATCCTACTGCCGTTAAGATTGAGTCGAAGGAAAAGATTATATCCAGCAGAATAATTTGTACGATGATACCAACGACGTTAGCTTTTCCGCTTGCTGGTTCCATGGCTTCCTCTTCACCTTCCATTTCATGATTGATTTCACGAGTACTTTTAGCAATTAAAAAGAGCCCACCGAAAATAAGGATCAAATCACGTCCGCTGATCGGCATTGGTTCCTGAAAAATTAACGTGCCAGGAATGGTAAATAATGTTTCCTTGAACTTCATGACCCAGGTGATGGTAAGCAACAGCAGTATTCTCACAACCATCGCGAGCAGCAAGCCCATATTGCGGGTCTTAGAACGTATTTCTACCGGGAGCCGGTTAGAAACGATAGAAATAAAAATGATATTGTCGATACCTAAAACAACTTCAAAAAACGTCAGGGTAACTAAAGCGATCCAGGCCTCTGGATGAAGGAAAATTTCCATTAAACATTTAAGATTAAGCTCTAAAAATAGAACAAGTAATAGTATCCTCCAAAGCCACCCCTAATTATAAAAGCCGGTTAAAGTTTGCCTGGCCCCAGCCGTAAATTAAAGCCTCATACACAGTCGCAACCGAAGGTAAGCTGCTGCAACGTCCTAAGTACGTTTACATTTTATCGTAACGAAAATATATTTTCGACTGTTGCGAGAATAAAGGAAGGAACTTAGCTCGTAAAATCTGACAGGAACGATTTTAATGATTCGGGTGAGCGAGCAGGGTCGCCTTCGATAAAATGAAAATTTTGGTTTTTCAAGGTTTCTTTCTGGGTGATACCGTCATGCGGCGCCAAAATTGCTTTACCGACGATCGGTTTTTTCCTTCCAAAACCGGGTGCCTTCATGATGTCCAACGCTTTCATACGCACCCATTGTTCATTTGTCTTGCCTTTATAAATGATAGCACCGTCGAGAGCACGTAAGTTTTCCATATGTTTTATCCGTTGATCCAGCAGTTCTCCATTGAACGTGGGCATTAGTACATGGAAACCACATTTTTCAATCAGCTCAACATAGGGCTTAATCTCGTCGTGGTCGTCTTTCTCGTATAGAAGATAAATCGCACGACCTCCTGTCTCTTTTACGACTTTTCGTTCGATTGATTCGAGGAGTTCTTCCCGTATTATATTCTTGAAATCTTCCAGCGGTGTTTCCAAAATTTCAGCTCCCTCTTGTAACTCAACGTCTCGTTTAATTGTTTCAATGAACGCCTTTTGTCGTTCACTCGTAAGGGACAAATTCGGTGAGATCCAGATTAACCGTTGAAATGTTGCATTTTGTTTACTGGCTTCCTGACTTTTTTCCGCCGCAATCACATGCTGAAGGTCTGCGACAGAACGGGAACCGTTCTCCGGTATCTCGCCATAGTTGTTTCCAATCAGGTGAATCGACATGCTGCAATCTTCCAGATCTCTCCTCACAATTCTTTCAATGTCGATTGAAGTGTTCGGCAACGTTTGGGTCGGCAACACAGTATATCCATTCCGTTGTAATTCGCGTCTGATTATGTTGCGTTGGACGGATAGGTCATGACCTACTTCCGCGAGATACACAATCTTGGGGTTAAATAAATTCTTTACGACAGTCGCCGATGATCCTTGTTTAAGGCTAAATAATATTTCTGCGATGTCATAGCTTAAATCTACTATTTCCATCCAGTACTGACGTTCTGCTTCTGGGCTAAAATAGCTGGAATACTCTTTGATTTCAGCTGAATCGGGATCGAGTTGATACAAATCATGGCCAATTAACGAACGCAATAATTCGGGTTGTTCGTTAAGCGTTACGGGAAATTTTCCGACCTTAAAAATTCGATGAGGATCTTTTGTTCGCCGCCTCATTAAATCGAGAAAGGTTTTCAAGACATGCGGTTGATTTTATAAAATCTTTCGATAAAATTGGGATAAGAACAGCCACATTATCCAGGGTCGGAGAAGTCATGGTGTCATATTCCCCCTTTAACAATATTTTTGGTTTTTCGGTCAACACCTGGTTGAGCATGAACTCCAGGAATTTTTTGAATTGCGACACCCAGCCCACTTCATTACCGGCAGAGGGCTCATTGTCAGCGTCTGCAAAAACAATAAGGATGTCAATGTCTAAAGCCATGAGTTATTATTCTATTTGTTAAGGCGTATTGCTATTCCATTCTTCGAATTTTTCAGCGACAACCGCGAAGAGGAGTAATCTTCAATTGCTGCTGAAGCAATACATCTTACACTGTAATTCAAATTTGTTTTTTTGTTAGTATGATCAAAAAATCGACTATGTAATTAAGTTATGTGGTCCTCATATTGAGACAATTCATACATCAAAAAAGCTGGCTCTGGTGTGTAATTAGGGTTTTATTTCTAATTAAAACATGAAGCTATGTCAAATTTTTAAATCCATAAAGCACTTGTAAGATTAGGAGCGAATATCAACATTCATATGGCTCATCTTTTCGTAGTATTGAATTAAAATTCAATTTATCATGATGAAAAGTGCTCATATTCTGTGGCTTATCTTCGTCCTTTCGTCGACTTCAGGGTTTGCTCAAGGAAGTAAGTCTCTTGCTGATGCTGAGCGTTTTTTTAGCGTCAGGAGTTATGACATGGCATTGGCTAAATTTTTAGAAGCAATTCAGGCCGGTGAAAAGGATCCGATGGTGCACTACAAGACCGGAGTGTGTTACCAGAAGTCTGAGGAAACTGACAATCAAATCAAGGCGATACCGTATTTTGAATTTGCCCTCGCCAACGGAAAAGATATGCCGCCGTCGTTGTACTATGATCTTGGCTCGATCTATCTCAAAGATGAAAATATTCAAAAGGCGCTAGCGAATTTTAACAAGTTCCGGGAGGCAAGCAGCAAGGCCGATAAAAAGGCGATGGCAATGGCTGATGAAGCTATTCAAACCTGTCACAACGCCGTTGCGCTGATGTCGGTGCCTCGTGATTTTACGGTGCACCATTTCAATTCCATAATCAATTCAAAGTACACCGAGTATAACCCTGTTTTGTCAGCGGATGAAAGCGTGATGGCATTCACGGCCTTAAGACCAAATACAGGTAAGACACGAACCGGTGATAAATTCATTGAGGAAATCTACATCACCTACAATAATTCAGGCGGATGGACTGAGCCGAAAGTTGTTCCTGTTGCGCACGATTACAACGTGGGGACTGCTGGTATAGCTGCCGATGGACAAAAAATGCTGATCTTCATGGGTGGATCGACCGATCCTGGAAGTCTTTTTCAGATCACAAAAGCTGGAGACACATGGTCAAGACCAAGCTTAATCACGCCAACTATTAATACGCCGAAGTTCCTTGAGTCTACGGCAAGTATTACACCGGATGGTAAAACAATTTATTTCGCCAGCGACCGCGTCAACGGTCAGGGCGGTTTGGACATTTATAAAACATCGATGCAGGCGAACGGATCGTGGAGCCCTCCAGTTAATCTCGGTCCCGAAATTAATACAAAGGCAAATGAAGATGCTCCATTCATTCACCCCGATCAAAAGACATTGTTCTTTACTTCCGATGGTCATAACACCATGGGTGGTCGCGATATTTTTGTCACACGTCTAGTGGGTAACAAGTGGAGCAATCCCGAAAACATGGGATATCCTGTTAATACCACGGTAAATGATAATTACTTTACACTGATCGCTGATGGAACACGTGGATATTTTTCTTCGGATCGCAAAGGAGGAATGGGTGGTCAGGATATTTATTACATCGATATGCCGGCAGAATCAGCAGACATTCCGCTAACCATGATCAAAGGAAAAATTCTTAATGCAGAAACGGGCAAACCAATGCCTACGAAAATTTATCTGATTGATAACAAGACAAACAAAAAACTTGATTTCGTTTATGATCCGGATCCGGTGACCGGGAACTATCTCGTTATCTTACCACCGGCGAAGGACTACGATATGGTAATTGAATCTGAAGGATTTCTTCCCTATACGCTTAACATCAACATACCTAACCAGACCTATTTTTATGAATTGTATCAAATGATCAACCTTAAAACAATCAAACAATTTGATGTTGTGGTAGGTCAGGAAGTGCAAGTGAAGAATGCTTTTTATGATACGGATCAGGATGTAAAGGCCGACTTACGCAAGACGCATGAAGCTAAACTGGTTCAGGGTGGAGGTGTAGATGTTTATGATATGATGCTTGATCTGATCGCCTCTGCAGGATAAGGAAGGTATGAATTACCTGACGGATCTGATCGAAATGAAAGATCCGATTGAAGAAGTAAATTTTGATGAGAAAGCAAAACTCGAGGATTGAAGTTGCTTCCCGAACCTATTATTATGATGAAAGCGATGAAAGCAAGTTTGAGCAAAAAAATGTAGGTGGTAAAACTATTTTTTCATTGCCTACTTTTATGGTGAAGGAAGAAATAAAAAAGCAAAAAGAGCAACCCGAAGGCCGCGACATTTGACAAGGGAGCGCTCACAAAATCTGCCAAGATTTATTTTGATGCCGGCAAAAGCGATTTGAAAGCGCAATACAATAGCCAGCTCGATGCCATTCTTTCAGAGCTAAACAAGTATCCGGACTTGGTATTGAAATTTTGGGTTTTGCTTCCGCTGAAGGTACGGAAGAATTGAACCGTGATCTTTCCAACAAACGCGCGATTGCCGTATTGGACTACATCAATCATAAAGGAATCGTCAGGCGCAGGATTGTGGCCAAAGGATACGGTGCCACAAAAGATCAGACTTCGACAAAAGAGGAGGGAAGAAGAGTGGAAGTAAACATTGTCGATTTGAATGCTCTCGCAGCCAAGAATTAATGCTGGGAGCTAAAAGAGGACATACCCCGAGTCTCTAAGAACAAGCTAGGAAAGGAGACAATAGAAAATAAACGACAATACGTTTACCTCCTATGAAATAAACGACATACGTTTACTAGGTTGTTGTGGCAATGCACATTTGAACATGGTACACTATATAAACTAGCGAAAATGTTGTTATTCTTAATGGGTATTAACTGGCTAGGCCTAGTCATTTTTCTTGTACTTACTTTCTTAATTGGTTTGCTAATTCTACAGATCATCAAGAAGAATGTATCAGAACCTGATGGGCAGTTCAACCAAAGCGATAAACGGCCTGTCCTGGACAACAACGATTATCTTGACACCGGCGATTTGGGCATTAATCAACTATGTAATACATCAAGTCGGGAATATATTTAGGCAATAAATTGGTTTTAAAATAATGACTTTGGACTGCCTCGAAAAGGCACCCACATCCGCTAACAATACATAGTCATGCCCGGCACGACTTATATACTAACGTTACAATCCATGCTTAGAGACAGACAAAGTATGACAAGACTTAGACAAATCTTATTGACAATCTTGGCGGTTTCAATGCTGACAAGTTGCGAGTTTATTAGTAACACTTTTAAGTACAAGGAAACGACAAAAGAATTTATTGAGTACTTATTAAAAGAAGATTATGACAAGTGCGTGGCCTTTATAGCAATGGAACATGACATGGCTAAAAACACGAACATTGACACAATGAAAATGGGCTTGCAGAATTTCCGACAACGTATCGTTTCAAATTTTGGGACAGAGTTAGACTACTCGTTCATGAAATCGGAAAAGAAGTTCTCAACTGTTGAGTCTGAAAATACGCCGCCAAATACGACAGTTGCTATCAGTTGAGTTTTCCAACAAAAATGAGTTTGGTGTTTTCAAAGTATTATTTGATGATGAATCTAAAAAAATTCTGAATATCAATACACTTGATGTAAAAGAAGAAATCCCATCAATGACAATTTTTTGGTTGTATGGACTTCTCGCTCTTTGTGTACCTGTTTTTAACATTCATGTAATTAGACAAATTAAGCGAAGCAACTTGAACAAGAAATGGCTAAAATACATAGGAGTGATTTTATTAAACGTTCCGCATCTGACATATGCGGCAGTTGGAGGATTTTCATTTAAACTTCTGAATTTTCAAATTATGTTGGGAGTTAGTTTTACCTATATGGGATATTTAAATTCTGCTTGGACATTTGGGCTTCCCCTTGGCGGACTTTACTGGTTTTGGAAGCTTAAACAAAAATCCAGCCCGAAAGTGGAACAATTGACCGACACTCCACTTGACGAACAGCAAATTACGACTTAATAATCGCACTGGTGATGACACAATGGTTATGCGAGCTTGGGGTAACGTCTAAATTTGCAGTTTTGTTTTCTTAGGTTTGTTCAGCAACGTGGGACACATTATGACCAAACATTAATAGCTAAAAAGACAGCCAAAAAATGGGAGCGCCTCTCTACGACATAACAATTTATTACAGCGGACAAGTAATTAAAGATGCTCCAGAGGACTGGGACTTTAGGAGAACAGTAAATTATATCGCAGATTTTTATCACGACAGACTGAATGGTTATAAACCCCCAAAAACTGGTAGGATATGTATCCATCTTGGTCCAACCAAAAACCGCGAAAAGAAACCAAATTACTTTGGTGCAATTTGCAGTTACGATAACATCATTGATGAGCATAAATATTTGAGTCTTTCAAAAAAGGAAAAGTATAAGTACATTCTTGAAATACTACATTCGACAGTTATAGAAATTGCAGACATTTATGATTGGGATAAAAACGTTTTTAGTAATGCTTATAATCATATTCTTGAAAATGATTTTAAATTTGAAAAGTATTATCCTGAGAAGAAATCCAAAGACAGAAAGCACATTGGACGAATAATCTTGACAAAAACTGAGGCAAAATCTACAATAAGTGTATCAATTACGACGGGTGATTTAACAATAAGAGATATTCTTTTCGAGAAAAATAATTGGTATTGGTTTGATAGCACCTACAACATTGCTAAGCGCTGTAAATGGCTTGATAATTCATCATTTGGCCTAAGCAAGAACGAAAAGAATTGTTACTTTTCGATAGACAATAATAAAATAATTAATGACTTGACTTTTGGGGATAATGACTTCTAAAACGGAAAGGACTTTGGAAATTATTGTCCCTAAATCTTTTCAATAGGCTGCACGGGTCGGCTTTGTGCAACTATTTGCCAGTTGGAATTTCCTTCGGAATCAGCAATGAGCTATCTCCATAACTCAAGAACCGATATCCAGTCATAAGGGCTTCATCATAAATCTTTCGCCAATCTTCCCCGATGAACGCAGCTACCAGTAGGATGAGGGTTGATCCTGGCTGATGGAAATTCGTGATCAGTGCCTGACATACCCTAAACGTGTATCCCGGTATAATATAAATGGATGTTTCACCCGTAACGCTATTTGTGTTGTTGTCGTCCATATATTTCAACACAGCGGAAAGAGACAAACTTTTTGATGGGAAGTCTTCTCTGTGAATAGGGATCCTGTTGTGAAATCTTAAATGTTGCCTTGGGATCTTGAATTAGTTTGACACCATACCAGTAGACGCTTTCCATGGTACGAAGAGAGGTTGTGCCGACGGCAACCACATTTGTGGTCTTCAAAAGATTTTCTACATTTTTCCGGCTCACCACGATCTGTTCCTGGTGCATGGTATGCTCCAGTGCATTTTTTACCTTGATCGGCATGAAGGTGCCAGCACTGACATGAAGGGTGAGAAAGTCCGTGGAGATGTTTTTTTTCTTTAGCGATTCAAATATGGCGGCAGTAAAATGCAACCCGGCCGTGGGCGCAGCTACAGCGCCTTCAATGGCAGAATAAATGGTTTGATAACGTTCCTTGTCAACGTTTTCGGCATTCCTCTTCAGGTAGGGCGGAAGCGGCGTATTTCCTAATCGTTGTAAAACCTCGGCAAATGTTAATTTGCCATTCCATTTAAACCGGACCACGTTCTCGGGTCGTTCTTCCAAGCTTGCTTCGAGATTGATTTCGTCGATCTTTATCGATAGCACAGTATTGGCAGTCCAGCGTTTTAGATTTCCTATCGCACACCTCCACGAGCATGTGTCGGTCGATTGCATCACGTCAAGTAACAGCGAGGACGGTCTCAAGGGAGAGAGTAAAAAGATTTCAATGACCGCCCCGGTTTCTTTTTGAAAAAGGAGGCGTGCTGGTATTACTTTTGTCTGGTTAAAAAACAGCGAAGATCCATTTGAGAGATATTCAGTTAGGTTCGTGAAGCTTTCGTGCCGGATGGTACCCTGGTCGTAAACCAAAAGTTTTGATTGATCACGTTGCGGCAATGGATACTGAGCAATCCTTTCCTGCGGCAGGTTGTACGTGTAGTCGTCGACATCGATCTTCATGCTATTAGAAAGTTCAAAGTTAATTCTAAAACATTATTTTCGTTATTTGTTTCTTTATGCAGCTTCGGGCATCTTTTTTTAAAAAAGTTTTTGAATTTAATTTTCAGGCGAGGACCTCTCGTGGTGAAATGAAGGACAAGGTCTCATGGTTTATTAAACTGTGGGACGAGCGAAGCCCCATGATCTTTGGTATTGGCGAATGCGGTCCACTCCCAGGTCTTAGCATCGATGCGAGGGATGATTTTGAAGTCATATTGGCAAAAGTTGTCAGGGACATAAATGAGTTCAAGTCCTGGAAGGACCAGAAGGATTCCGGCCCTTCAATAATGAAGGCGTTGGTCGATATGATCCCTATTGATTATCCTGCCATCAGGTTTGGTGTAGAAACAGCCTGGCTGGACCTGCAACATGGTGGTAATCGCATTATCTTTCACAATGATTTTTTATCAGGGAAGTCAATTCCGATAAACGGATTGATATGGATGGGAGAATCTGATGAAATGATCAGGCAAATCCATAAAAAAGTCATTCAGGGATTTCGATGTATCAAAGTAAAAATAGGAGGGCTGGATTTTGAAGTTGAATGCGATGTCTTGCGGGAGATCAGAGCACACTACCCGACCAACGAAATTACGATACGACTGGACGCCAACGGAGCATTTCACCCAGCGGAAGCTTTATCAAAGCTGGAAGAGTTAAGCAAGTTTGGTATCCATTCTATTGAACAACCTATCAAAGAAGGACGCCCCGAGATGCGGGAACTCTGCAAAAAATCACCCATCCCCATAGCGTTGGACGAAGAACTTATCCTCCATCAGCGTATCGATAGCAAAAAGAAAATATTAGAAGAACTTCAGCCTCGCTATATTATTCTTAAGCCTACGTTGCACGGTGGAATCAGCGGCTGTGAGGAGTGGATCGATGTGGCTACAAGTATGGGAATTGGATGGTGGATTACCTCAGCGCTGGAGTCAAATATTGGATTAAATGCAATCTGTCAGTACACGGCGAGTCACCAGATAAGCCTTCCGCAAGGGCTCGGTACCGGTGCCATTTATCAAAATAATATTGATTCGCCCTTAACGGTTTCTGACGGACAAATTTTTCTTGACAACTCGAAAACGTGGCACCTTGAATCCCTTGCTTCTTGAAAAGTTGCCAGTGTGTCAACAGCATGACATTTTCTTTTTCCCCGGTACCTTAGGTTTGCTGCATAAACATCAGACATCATGAAAAAAGTATCGTTATCCTTGTATTGGTCCGCACGCCTAATATCCGTCATTATTCTTACGCAGACGCTCTTCTTTAAGTTTTCCGGTGCGCCGGAATCGATCTACATATTTACAACGGTAGGCATGGAACCCTGGGGAAGGATTGGTATTGGAATATTGGAACTTATTGCCGCGGCGTTACTCCTGTTTAACAAGACTGCCTGGGTTGGAAGCGGCTTGTCGTTAGGGCTGATGCTTGGAGCGATAGGAATGCATCTTACCAAGCTTGGCATTTCAGTTCAGGGCGATGGGGGTTATCTTTTTTTTCTGGCGGTATTGGTCGCCATTTGCAGCGCTTTCGTATTGTTTCGAAACAAAGCTAAAGTTGAGTCAGTCATTCGATTTTTGGCAGCGCGCCTTCGACTGAGCACCAATTAGCGTCCGTCCATAAAGTCAAAAAATTTACGGCTGAGGCGCAAGGACACAAAGAGACTTGACGACTTCAAAAAGATTATCCATCGCTCTCCATTCACGACCTAAGTATTGGCTGTGGTTAATTACCGCTGTCAGACTCCGCGGGCTTAATGGACGAGGACGTCGCTGTGTGTTTCGGATTTATTAATTAATGCTTTGCGCCTTGGCGTCTTTACAGTTGAATATAGTATTAAGTCTAGTATCGACTTTAAGGACAGACACTAACAGTTAATTAATCTCTTTCAGCGCATTATCCAAATCAGCTTTAAACACATCTTGATTTAGGCTGTTTTTCAAACCTTCTATCAGAAAGTTGGGGACCTTTTGATCAGTGGAAACCTTGCCTTTGATTTCGCCGATCATGTCCAGGGCATTGGCTTTTTCAGGGAAATCAGGTTGAGATTTTACATTACTCTCCAAGGCATCCCAGGCGGCGAGACTTTTTGTCGGTTTGGAAGCGACCGGCTTCTCTGCTGCCGGCGCCGGGCTGGTCATACACGTGTTGTACTCGTCAACGATCTGATGCAAATTTTTTTTATTTAAGGCATCATTGTCAATTTTTTTTACCAGTGCTGGACAATCGCTAAGAAATTTTTTCATACCCTTTTCGAACGTGAGATTGGGGACTTCCATACCATCACCATCTTTTTTTAAGAGCCACAATCCATCATAGGTGGTTTGATTTTCGGGTTGAAATGAGAGAAGTGACAGGTATCCTGACTTTATTAATTTCATGAATGTGTATCCATTGGGTCCTTTTACGGGTTGAAAAACCTCACCCTTAAGAGAATACGCCTTAACTTTAAAAAAAGGATAGGCAACTTTCTTTTTGCCTGGCTCGGTTACTTGCACTTTTTTTTCTGATCCGTACAGGAGCGGTTTGATCTCCCCTTTAATAGTGTCCTGTTGCACTGTCACCAGAAAATCCTGCGCGTAGGCACTTCTGAACAGGAGTAGAATAAATACAGTAAAAAAAAGTCTTAGAATGTCCCTTTTCATGAAAAACGAAGTTTTAGACCGGAAAGATAAGTGATAAAATAAATCTCAATCAAGCTGAATTAAAATTATGGTCGAGCAACATAGCGGAAGAAACTCTTCCCAGGCGGTATTGCAATTCTTTGTTTGAATAGAGTTATTGCAGAAAATAAGCCTGAATTATGGTAATGTACAATCCCAGGCAGTGGTTTGCCCTGATTTTTCACTCATATAGCCGCAGGGTGATGCGGAAGTTGCTGCCTGCCCTGATTTTTTTGGCTGTTTATTCGACGATCGTTTGTTACGTCGTCTTGGACTATTTCCAATTGCACGAGGCTGATTTTCAGCCCACTGTCGCCATGCATTCGTTGCTGGGGATTGTTTTGGGTTTGTTTCTGGTTTTTCGAACAAATACCGCCTACGACCGATGGTGGGAAGGACGGAGATTGTGGGGAGGACTGGTGAACAGCACCCGAAATTTTGCCATGAAAATAGGCGCGTATGTCAATCGCGAAAATCATGAAGACCGCGACTGGTTTTCCAAGATGATTTCAAATTTTGTTTTTGCAACGAAAGAAAATCTCCGAGGCGGTGTACAGTTCGCGGAACTCGATCCGCCTCCTGATGAATCGTTGATCAATGATCTGAAGAAGTACAAACACAAACCGAACCGCATCGCAGCATTGATGTATCAAAGAGTAAACGAACTTTACGTCCAAAAAAAGATCACAGGTGATCATCTGATTAACCTGGATAAAGAGTTAAAAGATTTTATTGATATTATCGGTGCTTGTGAACGGATCAAGAATACGCCAATTCCTTATTCGTATATGATGTACGTTAAGAAATTTATATTGATTTACATTATCACCTTGCCGTTTGGTTTTGTCACACAGTCTGGCTACATGACGGTACCGATTGTTGTTTTGATTTCATTCGTACTGCTGAGTGTCGAACTCATCGCGGAAGAAATTGAAGATCCGTTTGGCCGCGATATAAATGATTTGCCACTGGATGAATTGGCCGCGAAAATAAGGGATAACGTTCGCGAGATATTGATCTAAGGATTGTTTTATTCAGTGAGGAAGTCAATATCGACATTGAGCGGATAACGCATCAGATATTCTAATGCTTTTTTTACGGTCATCTCTTCGAACAGCACGTGGTAGAGGGTTGACGTGATCGGGGCTCGCACTTTATAATAGTCCGCGCATTTCTTAGCGATTTGAACCGTGTTTATACCTTCAGCAATTTCATCCGTACTGGCGAGAATATTTTCTAAGGTTTCCCCTTGGGCTAGCCTGAATCCGACGTTAAAATTTCGGCTCAACGAACTATTGCAAGTGGTAACTAGATCACCGATTCCTGCAATGCCCAGAAATGCTTTTGTGTTTCCACCCAACGCCCGGCCCAGGTAAACCATTTCAACCATTCCCCTGCTGATCAAGAGTCCTTTTGCGTTTTCACCATATCCCATTCCGCTCAACGCTCCGGCTGCGATAGCAATAACATTTTTTAAAACACCCGCCAGCTCTACGCCAACGAGGTCATTGTTGCCATATACCTGGAAATGATCATTTCTCAGTAGCCGTTTGCCGATGTTGATCACTTCATTAAAGTGACTTGCAATTACAGTAGCCGCCGGGTGGCCTTCAGCAAGTTCTCTTGCAAGGTTGGGTCCTGCAAGACATCCTACCCGAGCGACAACACTTTCTTCTACGATTACTTCACTCATCGTCTTCACCATACTGCGGTCGAGCGTTGCTATGGTATCAATGGTTTGCCCCTCGGGCAACGTGACGTCGAAACCTTTCGTACCATGGATGAGTAAGTGATAGGGATGCAGGTGTGGAGAAAGCTCTTTCATCATCGAACGAAAGTGTGCAGATGGAACGATGGGAAAAATAACATCACATTGCTCGGCAATGTCCGAAAGATCGTTCGTCGGAGTAATTCGCTCATGCATCTTATACCCACGATTTTCTTTTTTTGTGAGAATGAGTTCTACAACCTTTTCATCGCGCGCATAGAGCAGAACTTTACGTTGGCGGGCAAGCAGGTTGGCGACCACGCTACCGAAGTTTCCTGCACCGATCACGCCGACCGGTTTATCATTATCAGATAAACTTTTCGAGGTCATACCCAACTAGCCGGTTATGATAATAATAAAGGGTGCTGAAATCTTTCGTGATAATATTACCGTCCTTATTCATCAGCAACGGCCTCTTCAGGTGGAATATACCAACGTTATCGAGCCCGTGCCGGATCACAAGGTCGATCTTGCCCTTCAGGTGGGTGGCATGATATACTTTATCCTCATTTTTAATCGCATAGATCTGTTTGCGTACGCGCTTGCAGGTTGTACGGAACTCTTCGTATTCAAGAACCTGATCTTCTTCAGGCAACCTCAGCAATCCAAACAGGTCCAGGTTCGGATGTTTCTTCTGCCACATCTCGAAGGCAACAAATGCAACCAGGTGACTGGCAAAAATCCGATTGATTCGATGATATTCCGAAACGATCTTCTGACTCAGCATCCGGGTATATTCATCCTCGCGCTGCTTGTCAATGTTAACCGCACCGTTGGAAATGAAATAGTCGCGCGTATCGATAATTCTTCCGTGCGCGTCGAGGCTGTTGCCCTGCATCATCCACCTGATTTCCCATAACATCAAGACCCCGACCAATGGATACAGAAATATTCGATCCTTTTGTAAAAAATTTGAAGAGGAATTGGAGAAGTTGCCAGCTTCCGTACTTGTCCTGCTCAGGAAGGTAACGATCCTGTCCTTTGGAAGAAAGATAATCGTCAATAAGATCTGGTGCCTCAAGAACAAAGTGATAATTGAGGGTGACTGGCACGATAAATATTTTGCGCACTGCTTCACCAGGTGGGAGTTTCCAGATAGAGATTGCGTTGTGCTTCGATAGTGGAGCTAAACAACCCCAGCTTCAAATGTTTTTCCATCATTCCGGAACTAGAGCGTGTACCGCCCGGAAAGAAAATGCTATGTGCGCCTTTCTGAACGGCGAGCATTGAATAGAATTTCAGTGTCTCAAGGTAGGGTACATTCTTTTTCCTTCGATCGACTTTGTATGCCCCGAGGCTATTCATGAAGTAAGCGAAGATCTTAATGTTGAAAAGGTTTAATCCTGCTCCATAAATAAAGGCAGGTAAGTCCGAGTGAATGAATGATCCAACCTATAAGAATAGAATCGAGGTTGCTGAAATGAGTAGGAACCATCACAACGGTTCCTTCTTTGGCGAGCTTACGAAGTTGTCCGACTTTTCCAACGATATGAATTTTGTCGCGAAGTGTATAGCGGTTTCGGAAGAAGGCACCGAATTTTTTTACTCGTGCGCCATTAAGCAATCGCGCAAACCAGAACTTTACAATTTCGCGCGTAAGCCGGTACGAGGTCGCTTTAAAATTTCCAGCGATTTCATTAGCATACCGAAAAACAATACGGTAAAGAATTTCATCAGCCTTGGCTTCCGATTCTTCAGGAGTCTTTGTCGAAAGCGCCACAACTTCATTCTTGATCGTGCTCCAGAACTTGGGTTCATCCGCAGGGTCGACTCGCCAGCGATTGCGCTTCATCCGCTGCTGTTCGCGATAAACAGTAGCCTGAATCTCGTCGATAATTTGCTTTGGCGTAGGACGGTTTTTTTTAATGTGCGAAAAGGTCTTCTGCGCCACCTCCTCAATAAATTCTTTCCGGTTTTTGCTAAGTTGGTATACCGGCCAATCAGGAATACCGTCCAGGATGGGTTTATATTGTTTGTTCTTATTTTTCTTCTCGACTACTTCCATGGGGGCTGCAAAATAAAACAAAATCCAGCAATGCTGGTAATTAAAGCCTTTCCAGGGCCAATTGAAGGCTCTGATCCATATCCTGGAAACGGTTTATGGCTTCCTTGACAAACGATTCATCTACAATTTTTTGGAGTTCGGCCTCCGATGCTATATCAAATTGATTGACTTTAAACGTTTGTTCCAATAAACCCAATTCAAGCTTGATCAAGTAGCGGTTGTTCCAGGAGAATAGGGTAATCTTACAGACATCATGTGGAATCTCGCCTACAATACGCATACCGGTGGTGATTTTAGGTACCAAAGGTAAGCAAGCGATTATTAAGTAATACACTTCCCGCGAGTTCATAGTGGATTTATAAAATAGTTTTTTCGCCTAGTAAAGATCTGATCCTGGCGATTCAAAATTTGAGATGCAAGTCGGTGGTATAATTGCCAACAAAATGATAAAACTGTTGAACCACAAAATCCCGTGGAGGCTGTGGATTTTTGCTGATTTCTCACGAAAGGTAGTCGCTGTAGCCGATTCAGCGACAAGTATAAAAGATTTCCACAATTTCAGACGAATATTAAATGTTCCGCGTTACTTTAAGGGAATTTTCCAGATACAAAACAAGGTTATATATTGTAACTTTATCGCTCTGTGAATGTTGATTAGAAACTTTACCGCATTGGTATGAAGCTGTCTCCTGTTGTGAACAATGTATGGCGATTTGTTTTCGTCGCTATGCTGTTCACTTTTTTTTTCGTGATTGAATCGCGGGCAACCCATTTAAGGGCTGGCGATATCATCGTTGAAAGGGAGAACTGCAGCAGTCGCAGATTTAAGATAACCGTCACTGTCTATACAAATACGGGATCAACCGTACGGTTCGGTGGCGAGCAAGACATTCTAAACTTTGGCGACGGTACGTGGGAATTGGTTCCGGAAACCGAAAACACCCCTCAACCCGATTTGGATCCTGAAGGTACAGTCGCAACAGCGTCGTACACAACCTATCATACCTATCCCTCTACCGGCACTTATATAATCAGCTATCGCGAACCCAATCGCAACGAAGGCGTGCTGAACATGGATGCTTCAGTTAACACAACGTTTTACCTGGAGACCGTTATTAAGATCGATGCATTTCTGGGATGTAACAACACACCGAAGCTACTGATACCGCCCATCGATCACGCTTGCCCTGGTGTTGCATGGACGCATAATCCTGGCGCTTTTGATCCCGATGGAGATAGACTGAGTTACGAATTAGTAGTTCCCTATAGCGATAGACGCACTGAGGTTATCAACTACAAGGACCCAAACAACTCCAAGTTCTATAATAATTTTAATAATGCGAATGAGGAAGGAACAGGTCCGCCGACGTTTTCAATAGATCCTGTTACAGGAACCATTACCTGGGATGCACCCGGCGCTATTGGCGAATATAATATCGCTTTTCACATCATCGAATGGCGCTTTAAAAATGGCCAATGGGTTCAAATGGGTTATGTCAGACGCGACATGCAAATTCTGGTTGATGACTGTGATAATGAAAGACCGGATTTGATATTGCCGCCCGATACCTGTGTGGTTGCAGGAACGATTTTAAACGAAACGATTTTGGGTATTGATCCCGACAATGATAATGTTAAGATCGAAGCCTTCTCTGAGATTTTTAATTTTCCCTCCAATCAATCACCGGCAACTTATTCACCTGTTCCTAAAGCGACTGATTTTCGACCTCAACCTGCCGAGACCAAATTCCAATGGAAAACAGAGTGTGTTCATGTTAAGGAGCAACCCTATCAGGTAGTTTTCAAAATCACTGATGATCCACCCAACGGACCTAAACTGGTTACATTTAAGACATGGTTCATCACCGTTGTTGGACCGCCTCCAGAATGGGAAGCAGCCGAATTGAATTTAAGCAACCGGTCTACAGAACTCGAATGGGATCCCTATTTCTGCCAGGGCGCTGAAACGATGCAGGTATGGAGAAAAGTTGACGGTTCTCCATTCGAACCTGATAATTGCCAGACCGGCATGCCTCCAGGACTGGGATATGAACTTGTTACAGAAGTTGGAATCAAAGACAGCAACCTGGTCCCTATAACGAGCTATATCGATACTAATGGCGGCAAAGGTCTGGCTCCTGGTGCGCGTTATTGTTATCGGTTGGTGGCAGTTTTTCCACTGCCAAAGGGTGGTGAAAGTTATGTCTCCAAAGATACTTGCGTAGGCCCAATCCTCGCCGATGTTCCCATCATGACGCATGTCTCAGTTGAAAAGACTGACCTTGCCACAGGGCAAATCAGGGTGAGATGGCAAAGACCCTTTGAAGCAGATCCGGGACAGTTTCCACCACCCTATCGCTATGCGTTGTACCGGGCAGTCGGTTTTGCACGCGGAGGCGATTCGACCCTCGTGGCGAACAATCTCACCGCTCCCGATACCACCTTCCTGGACACTGGTCTCAATACTGAGGACAACGTATACAATTATAGTGTAACTGCATATGCATCAAACAACCTCGAAGTTGGTTCATCTTTTCCAGCGTCTTCCGTCCGGCTTACAGCGCAGTCGCAGGTGGGAAGTATTCAGTTAAATTGGAATGCTTTCGTGCCGTGGTCAAATCAGATCCAAACGTTTCCAAGTAAGCACCTGATCTATCGCGGACCTGAAGACGCCACCGAGAGCGAGCTGGTCCTGATTGATAGCGTGGATGTTTTGGCCGGCGGCTTTATGTACGCAGACCGGGGACAAAAAGGTGCCCTGGAACAAGACAAAACTTATTGCTACCGTATAAAAACACGTGGAGGCTATGGTAATCCTGCTATTATGGAACCGCTTCAAAACTTTTCACAAATTATCTGTGCTCAGTTGGGCGATACGATTCCGCCATGTAAACCCGTGGTACTGGTGAATTCATTAAACTGTGAAGAATTTTTAGCAGATCAGGACAATTGTGGCAGCAATCTATTTCAAAATACAATTTATTGGGAACACAACCGTGAAGCTGGATGTGATACGAACATACTTGGGTATCGCATTTACAGGAGTTTAAGTGCCGACGGCGATTTTGTTTTATTGGAAGATGCCGGGATTGTTACCGACACATTCTATGTCGACAAAAGCGTGGCGTCGTATGCGTATTGTTATAAGATTTCCGCAGTTGACAGGTCACTGAACGAAAGTGAGCTTAGCGATGCGGTTTGTAACGATAACTGTCCTTATTATGAATTGCCAAATGTGTTTACCCCGAACGGCGATAACTGCAATGATTTATTCAGCGCCTATAGCGATCGCAGTCTCTCAGGTGAAGAAGGAGGGGCATGCAAGCTTTCAGAAGATGCATTGACGAAATGTGCGCGCTTTGTCGAGTCTGTTGTTTTTCGGGTTTACAATCGATGGGGTCAGGAAGTTTATTCCTACGAAGGTTCAATCAGTAACGAAGTGAATTCAATCTACATTGATTGGGATGGAAGGGACAATAACGGCAACCAACTACCATCCGGAGTTTACTACTATGTAGCGGAGGTGACGTTCGATATCGTTTCATCCGATAAAACTAAAATCATCAAAGGATGGGTTCACCTGATTCGTTAGGAAGCCACAGACCTATACTCATTCTTTTCGATGGTGTTTGTAATCTTTGCAGCGGGGTTGTTAAGTTTATTGTACGTCGAGACCCAAAAGGAAAATTCAAGTTCGCTTCCCTTCAATCTGATGCCGGGCGATCCATACTCAAACAATTTAACATAGATCCCGATTTACTGCACAGCATTGTGGTCATCGACAACGATGCAGCACTTGAACGCAGCGATGCCGCGATACACATTGCAAGTCAGTTGGGCGGGCCGTGGAAATTATTGAAGGCGTTTAAGATCGTTCCCAAATTTTTGCGTGACGCGGGTTATAACGTCGTGGCAGCCAGTCGTTATAGAATTTTTGGTAAGAAGGATACCTGCATGATCCCCACACCAGAACTTAAGAAAAGATTTATTGAACTATAAGGCAGTAGACACGAATCCCCTGCCTTCCGTACAGCAGTCGCAATGAGTGTTTGAAAAGGAACTCAATCTTCTCAGGAGCCATTACAAAAATCAAAAAGTTGTAGATAGTTGCCGATTTCTGGAAGTTTATCAAGTCTGGCAAAAAAGAATTAGGTCTCCCTAGACTATTATTAAAAGTGCAGCGTTGTCTTTTTGCAATTTTATGGATTCAAAACTTCACTGTGCTGTGAGCAATCTTATGGCGATTTGTTTTCGTCGCCATGCTGTTCACTTTTTTTTTCGTGATTGAATCCCAGGCGACACATTTAAGGGCTGGCGAAATCATTGTTGAAAGGGAGAACTGCAGCGGTCGTACATATAAGATAACCGTTACTGTTTATACAAATACAGGATCGCCGGTGCGCTTCGGTGGTGAAGGCGAGGTTCTTAATTTTGGTGACGGTACCTGGGAATTAGTTCCTAAAATTGAAAACACACCGAGACCGGATTTGGACGATGAAGGTACTGTCGCAACTGCATTCTATACAACACGTCATACCTTTCCTTCTACCGGCACCTATATAATCAGCTACCGCGAACCCAATCGCAACGAGGGCGTGCTGAACATGGATGGTTCGATTAACACAACATTTTACCTGGAAACGGTTATTAAGATCGATGCGTTTCTCGGATGTAACAACACACCGAAGCTACTGATACCGCCCATCGATCACGCTTGCCCTGGTGTCGCATGGACGCATAATCCTGGCGCTTTTGATCCCGATGGAGATAGACTGAGTTACGAATTAGTAGTTCCATACAGCGACAGACGCACTGAGGTAATTAACTACAAGGACCCAAACAACTCCAAGTTCTATAATAATTTTAATAATGCGAATGAGGAAGGAACAGGTCCACCGACTTTTTCAATAGATCCTGTTTCGGGAACCATTACCTGGGATGCACCCGGCGCTATTGGCGAATATAATATCGCTTTTCACATCATCGAATGGCGCTTCATAAATGGCCAATGGGTTCAAATGGGGTATGTCAGACGCGACATGCAAATTCTGGTTGATGACTGTGATAATGAAAGACCCGATTTGATATTGCCGCCCGATACCTGTGTCGTTGCAGGAACGATTTTAAACGAAACGATTTTGGGTATTGATCCCGACAATGATAATGTTAAGATCGAAGCCTTCTCTGAGATTTTTAATTTTCCCTCCAATCAATCACCGGCAACTTATTCACCTGTTCCTAAAGCGACTGATTTTCAACCTCATACCTGCCGAGACAAAATTCCAATGGAAAACGGAGTGTGTTCATGTTAAGGAGCAACCCTATCAGGTAGTTTTCAAAATCACTGATGATCCGCCCAACGGACCTAAACTTGTTACATTTAAGACATGGTTCATCACCGTTGTTGGACCACCTCCAGAATGGGAAGCAGCCGAATTGAATTTAAGCAACCGGTCTACAGAACTCGAATGGGATCCCTATTTCTGCCAGGGCGCTGAAAAGATGCAGGTATGGAGAAAAGTTGACGGTTCTCCATTCGAACCTGATAATTGCCAGACCGGCATGCCTCCAGGACTGGGATACGAACTTGTTACAGAAGTTGGAATCAAAGACAGCAACCTGGTCCCTATAACGAGCTATATCGATACTAATGGCGGCAAAGGTCTGGCTCCTGGTGCGCGTTATTGTTATCGGTTGGTGGCAGTTTTTCCACTGCCAAAGGGAGGTGAAAGTTATGTCTCCAAAGATACTTGCGTAGGCCCAATCCTCGCCGATGTTCCCATCATGACGCATGTCTCAGTTGAAAAGACTGACCTTGCCACAGGGCAAATAAGAGTGAGTTGGCGAAAACCCTTCGAGGCAGATCCGGGACAGTTTCCACCACCCTATCGCTATGCGTTGTACCGGGCGATTGGCTGTGCGCGCGGCACCGATTCTGTGCTGGTGGCCAACAACCTCTCCGATACTACCTTTCTGGACAAAGGTCTCAATACAGAGGACAACGTATACAATTATAGTGTGTTCGCATTTTCATCAAACAACCTGCCGGTTGGTTCATCATTTCCGGCGTCTTCAGTTCGTCTTACTGCGCAGTCGCAGGTTGGGAGCATCCAATTAAATTGGAACGCCTGTGTTCCCTGGTCAAATAAGATTCAATCGGTCCCTAATAAACACAGGATCTATCGTGGACCTGAAGGTGCGACAGAAAGCGAATTGGTCCTCATCGATGAAGTGGATGTTTTGGCAGACGGTTTTATGTTTGTAGACAGAGGTCAGCATGGTGCTCTGGAGCCTGACAAAACCTATTGCTACCGTGTAATGACACGGGGAGGCTATGGTAATCCTGCCATCGACGAACCTCTGGAAAACTTTTCTCAAATTATCTGTGCTCAGCTGGGCGATACCATTCCGCCCTGCAAGCCGACGGTATTGGTGAATTCATTAAACTGTGAAGAATTTTTAGCCGACCAGGACAATTGTGGTACCAATCTTTTTCAAAATACAATTTACTGGGAACACAACCGTGGAGATGGATGTGATACGAATATACTTGGGTATCGCATTTACAGGAGCGTAAGTGCCGACGGCGATTTTGTATTATTGGAAGATGCCGGGATTGTTACCGACACATTCTATGTCGACAAAAGCGTGGCGTCGTATGCGTATTGTTATAAGATTTCCGCAGTTGACAGGTCACTGAACGAAAGTGAGCTTAGCGATGCGGTTTGTAACGATAACTGTCCTTACTATGAATTGCCAAATGTGTTTACCCCCAACGGCGATAACTGCAATGATTTATTCAGCGCGTATAGCGATCGAAATCTCTCAGGTGAAGAAGGAGGGGGATGCAAGCTGTCGGAAGATGCATTGACGAAATGTGCGCGCTTTGTCGAGTCTGTTGTTTTTCGGGTTTACAATCGGTGGGGTCAGGAAGTTTATTCCTATGAAGGATCAATCCGTGACGAAGAAAATTCAATCTACATTGATTGGGATGGAAAGGAGAACACAGGCAACTCGTTGTCATCCGGAGTTTACTACTACGTAGCGGAAGTGACGTTCGACATCGTTTCACCCGACAAAACTAAAATCATTAAAGGATGGGTTCACCTGATTCGATAGGAAGCCACAGACTTATACTCATTCTTTTCGTTGGTGCTTGTAATCTTTGCAGCGGGTTTAGCCAGGTCGTTATCCGGCGAGATCCGAAAAGCTGCCATCAAAGTTTCAACTTTTCCGTTATTTTTGCAGCACCAATTCAACCTAATGCAAATGAATGCTTATGTTTTTCCGGGACAGGGTGCCCAATTTACAGGAATGGGGAAAGACATTTTTGATCGGGACCCGCACGCAGCGAGCTTGTTCAGTAAAGCTGACGATATTCTGGGCTTTAAGTTGACAGACATGATGTTCAATGGAACGGCCGATGAACAAAAGCAAACGAAGGTAACGCAACCTGCAATCTTTCTGCATTCAGTAGCAATAGCGTTAACGTCGCACTCGTTCAAACCCGATATGGTGGCGGGCCACTCCCTCGGGGAATTCTCGGCGTTGGTTGCAAATAAGACCTTGTCATTCGAAGATGGACTAAAGCTTGTTTCAAAACGGGCGCTTGCCATGCAGCACGCTTGCGAAAAAAATCCTTCAACCATGGCCGCGATCATCGGACTTGACGACAAGGTTGTCGAGGATATCTGTGCGTCTATTGACGAGGTTGTTGTGGCTGCTAATTACAATTGCCCCGGCCAGCTGGTAATCTCGGGATCAATGAAAGGTATTGAGATCGCCTGTGAAAAATTAAAAGCTGCTGGTGCGAAACGCGCCTTGCCGCTTCAGGTAGGAGGAGCGTTTCATTCTCCGCTAATGGAACCTGCGCGTGAGGAGCTGGCAGATGCTATTGATCAGACTGTTTTCGGCACGCCCATTTGTCCGGTGTATCAAAATGTAAATGCATTGCCTTCTGTGAATGTATCGGACATCAAAAAAAATCTTATCGCCCAACTCACGGCTCCCGTCCGCTGGACGCAATTGGTGCAAAACATGGCCAAAGATGGCGCTACCGCTTTTATAGAATGCGGCCCGGGAAAAGTGTTACAAGGATTGGTCAAGAAAATTGTTCCGGCTGTTGAGGTATCCAGCTTATAGTTCATGATTGGCGCGTGGCGCTGCATCCCGTCAGCGGCAAATGCTAACGATCCAATTACTAATCAAGGAGACGACGGACTTCCAGTAAATCCGGGCATTGCGCCAACATCTCTTGAATTGTCAGCTGAAGTACCGGATGCGTCACGTCTCCTGCGATCTCTGTTAAAGGCTCGAGTGCAAATCTGCGACTTGCAAGCTCGGGGTGCGGTATTTTAAGCGCTGTTGACGAAATCATTTCTTTTTCAAAAAGAAGTATGTCGATGTCTATGATTCTCTCCCCCCAATGTTGATCACGTGTGCGGCCCATGGTGTATTCAATTTTCAAGATTTCCGCTAACACTTCTTCGGGCGATAGCGAGGTTTGAATTTCCAACGCCTGGTTCAGAAAGTCAGGCTGATCAGTTTTTCCCCAGGCGGCAGTTTGATAAATGGACGATGCTTTAAGAATGGTTCCTACAGAAACTTCAATGGCATTCCGCGCGATTGAGAGATTTTTTTTCCTATCACCCAGATTGGTTCCTAACAGTAGAAAAGTAATCTTTTTCATTCTTGTACTTGATCGCAAACATACTTTTTTATTCGAATGAGTATTGCTTACTTTTGAAACTTAAATAATTGAGCCATGAATTTTTGGAAAGCATTTTTCGCGTCATGCTTAGGTGCACTGGTTGCCATGATACTGTTGTGCGTACTGATTGTAGCCATCATCTCAGCCACCGGCGAGGAGGAAATAAAAGTGAAAGAAAACAGCATTCTTCGACTGGACCTGGATGTGCCGATCATTGAAATAGAAAAAGAGACTCCATTGCCTTTTTCAGTTTTGGGTGGAGCGGCGCCACAGCCAATCGGTTTGGCCCGTCTGCGTCAAACCATTGCCCATGCCAAGGAAGACGAAAATATCAAAGGTATTTATTTGAATGTGACCCTCCCGGGAACCGGCTATACCGTCATCGAAGAAATCAGACTTGCACTGATTGATTTTAAGACCAGTGGAAAATGGGTGATCGCATACAGCGACCTGATGACAGAGTCTGCATACTACCTGGCCTCAGTGGCTGATAAAATTTATCTGAATCCGGAGGGGGAACTGGAATTCAATGGGCTAACGGCTGAGGTGAGTTTCTTTAAACGCTTGTTCGACAAGTTGGAGATCAAGCCGGAGGTGTTCCGCGTAGGCGAGTTCAAAAGCGCTGTCGAACCCTTCTTGTTGGAGAAGATGAGTCCCGAAAACCGATTGCAGTTGACTGAAATGATAAATTCTATCTATGGTCACGTTCTGGATCGCGTTGCAGAGGCTCGAAAAATTCCCCGTGAAAAGCTGGATGAGATTGCTGATAAGATGCTGGTTAGAAACGCGAAACTCGCGCTTGAGCACGGATTGGTCGACTCTCTTCTATATATGGACCAGGTAGAACAGGAATTAAAAAAACGGGTGGGAATTGAATCGGATAAAAAACTGGAGTTTATTAAATACCCAAAATACAAAAGAAGTTTCTCCACCTACAAGGCTTCAAAAAATGAGATTGCCGTCGTCGTTGCTGAAGGGACAATTCTTCCTGGCAAATCCGAAAATGGCAGCAACATCATCGGATCGGAAACCTTTACGAAGGAAATGAAAAAAGCCCGCGAGGACGAAGAAGTGAAAGCAATCGTGGTTCGCATCAATTCTCCAGGCGGAAGTTTTCAGGCTTCCGATGTTATGTGGCGTGAAATTAAACTCGCATCACAAGCGAAGCCTGTGATCGCGTCGATGTCTGACTACGCAGCGTCGGGAGGATACTATCTGGCGATGGCCTGCGATACCATTGTGGCGCAGCCTCACACCATTACCGGGTCGATCGGAATCTTCAGCGTCCTGTTTGACGCCAGCGGATTTTTAAACAACAAGATCGGCATTACGTCAGAAGAGCTTAAGACAGGTGATGTGGGCGACCTATTTTCCATGAGCCGTCCGCTGACGCCTCTTGAAAGAAACATCTGGCAAACCCGGACCGACGAAGTTTACGAAACGTTTACGGGCAAAGCTGCTGAAGGCCGCGACGTACCCATCGACAGCATCAAGAAGGTGGCGTCAGGCAGAGTCTGGACGGGCTCACAAGCGATGCAGCGCAAGCTGGTGGATGTTGTGGGGAATTTTGAAGATGCGATTTCGATCGCGGTAAAAAGCGCTGGCCTCACTGATGACTATAAAGTTCGTTTCTACCCTGAGTACTCGCCTTCAATTTTTGAACAGATCATTAGTCAGATAGAGGAAGAAGAAAACACGACATTAAAAGAAGAGCTGGGATCGTATTATCATTTATATGAATACTGGAACCAGGTAAAGACCTTCCAGGGAACACAGGCGCGGATGCCTTACGAATTGACAATTCAATAATCAAAAAACAGCGACATGACCGTCATACGCAATAACTGGACAAGAGAGGAGATCAGCGAAATATATAATCAGCCGATCCTAAATCTGATTTATCAGGGAGCCACGGTTCATCGTGAATTCCATGATCCTCAGGAAGTTCAGGTGTGCACGCTGCTTTCGGTAAAGACCGGCGGCTGTCCTGAAGACTGCGCTTACTGCCCCCAGGCTGCCCGTTATCACACCGAAGTGAAAGTTCATAAGCTGCTGGAAGTTGAGGAAGTATTGACCAAGGCAATGGAGGCCAAGGAAAACGGAAGCACGCGTTTTTGCATGGGTGCTGCCTGGCGCGAGGTGCGAGACAACCGTGATTTCGACAAAGTAATCGAGATGGTGAAAGGTGTGAGCACGATGGGAATGGAAGTATGCTGCACGTTAGGCATGCTTTCACCAGAGCAGGCGCAAAAGCTGAAGGATGCCGGGCTGTATGCGTACAATCATAACCTGGATACCAGCAAAGAATTTTATGGCGACATTATTTCCACCCGTACTTATGAAGATCGGCTGGAGACTTTAGAGAACGTGCGTGAAGCAAAAATTTCCGTGTGTTCCGGCGGCATCATTGGAATGGGTGAAAAAGAAGAAGACCGTATTGGTATGCTGCAGGTGCTTGCAACCCTCAAGGAACATCCTGAATCAGTGCCCGTGAATGCATTGGTACCCATAGAAGGAACGCCGCTGGAAGATCAGCCGAAGGTTTCCGTATGGGAGATGGTGAGGATGATTGCTACTGCCCGCATTATTATGCCGAAGACGATGATACGGCTGTCTGCCGGAAGAGTTCGTATGAGTTTGGAAGAGCAGGCCCTCTGTTTTTTGGCTGGCGCCAACAGCATTTTTGCCGGAGATAAACTGCTCACAACCCCTAATCCAGGGGTGGTCAAAGACCAGGAAATGTTTCAAAAATTGGAGCTAAAACCCCGCCCTGCATATAAAGAAAATAGTCCGAAAATGGTCATTTTTTGATGTAAGGTTTTCCTTAAAAAGTGCACATTTCCTCCCAGAAGTTGACATAAACGATACCCTCTTACATTTTGAAAACCCCACTTCCGAGGGGGTCCTCGCGGTTCGTCGACCCAACTTTCGGGCTAACTGCTCATCAAGTCGATTCAAAGGTCTATTTAGAACCGTAACCCCCAAATCGCCGCAGGTAACCCGTTTTTTTCGGCAGATATTAGATTTCCCTGCATTCCGTCGAAAGTTAAAGTATCACTTTAACGTTCTCCTAACTGGCTGAGCTATCACTTGTTAGGGGCCCACAAACGTTAGCGGCAAGGCTATTGTCGTTGGCGGGCACATTCCTTCTCAGCAAATGCTGAAAGGTTCTTTCAAAGTACTAATTCCAAATGCTACGAATAGATTGTCAAGGAATTAGCTTCTACCTTCGGCCTAGAGTTTATCTTCAGAGATAAAGCCTCCAACTGGTTCATTGTTATACTGATTTTCTTGGGCAACTGTTGTTTTCTGCGCGCTGATTTTTTCAGAACGATTAGAAGCAGCAAATGAAAATGATAGAGTGATGATGGCTGCGAAGGCTATGAGGATTAATGATTTAGTTTTCATATTAGTTTCTTTTATCTGAGATTGATGAAAATTATTTAGGATCGGATGGCGCCACCACCACCATTCTTGAGTTCAGTTGAGGGAGTTACTTCCTCCTCAGTACAAGCTGAAAGAGAGACTGATGCGGAGAAAGCCAAAAGCAGGATGTAAATAATTTTTTTCATAGATTTAGTTTTTAGGAGTTGTTTTTTAGGTAAAGGGATGTTGAAAATTTTATTTAGGATCGGATGCGCCACCACCACCGTTTAACTCTGAAGTCGGTTTTACTTCTTCTTCAGTGCACGATGAAAAAGTAACGAGAGATGTAAAGCCAATTAGGAGGATGTAAATAATTTTTTTCATATAGTTTAGGTTTAAAAAGTGATTAATTAATTGATTGAGAATAATATAAATACGAATGGTCTTACTTGGGATCGGAAACGAAACCACCAATTGGACCATCATTATTGTTATTGTTATTTTGAGCAACTGCTTTTTCGGTGTGAGCAGAAATTGAAATTGTTGTTGCCAGAGCGAATAGTAAAATGTAGATGAACTTTTTCATGGCTATTGATTTAGGTTTTTGAAATAGCTTTTTTGATTAATTTGATAACTCAAAGTTGGTGGATTGTTTTAGACTTTTTCTGTTAATAAATTTTTCTTCGTCACCTGTGTATTATAATTTTTTTAATGCCGCTAAACTTACAGTCTCTTTAATCTTTTGTTTGACTTTTTTTTCCGAGACAATCGGACAAACAAAAAGAAGTAAAGAAGAACTACTTAAAGCTCTTGATGATGCCAGGAATGATAATGAACTCTTGGACGTTAAGATTGAGCTTGCAATGTTATACTTTGAAGTCGATAACAACTTTTCTCTACAAAATGCAGAAGAAGCATTTGATTTGGCTACTTCGATTGGAGACACGTCCAAGATAGTGCGCGCGGGTCGACTCAAAGGCCAGCTATTGAGAAGAGTTGACCGCCTTCAAGAATCAATTAAAATTCTAAACAGCATGGCTCCAATAGCCAGGCGTAATCGACTACAAGAGGACTACAAGAAAATTTTGAACGCCCTTGCAGTCGCCTATACATTTAAGGCTGACTATGACAATGCGTTGGATTATCATTTTAAGTCCCTCGTCATTAACGAAGCTGAAAATGATAGGCGTCAGACTAGTGTGACTCTGAATAACATCGGAATCGTATATTTTAAACTTAGGAATTATGAGCAGGCAATCAAATATTATACGCGCTCACTGGATCTAAAGCAAAACGACGTGGCGGCTGTCGACCTTGATATGCTGCTGATAAATTTAGGATTGTGTTATAATCAAATCAAGAATTTCGACAAAGCGCGGGAATTTATTCTTCAAGGGCTTGCAACTTGTAAAGACGCTTGTCGAAGCGACATCGTCGTGCAAGGCAAATTTGGCTTAGGCGTGTCGTTTTTTTTGCAAACAGACTACGATCAAGCTGAAAGAAATTTTCAAGAGTCATACGAACTGGCAACTAGGACCAACTATCAGAGGTTTCAAATTGAAAATCTAGTGTATCTAGGTGAAACCTTTGCAGCGCGAAAAGAATTTGAAGAAGCAAAAAGTTATTATTTGAAGGCCGAAAAAATGGCGGGCCAATTTGGGTATTCCCAATTGCTTTTGGAAACTTATCTTCATTTTTCGCGATTACTTGTTCAGATTAAAGATCATGAGGAAGCTGCCAACTATCAAAAAAAATATATTGGAATGAAGGATAGTTTGTTTAATGAGGAACTGGTCAAAAATATCGCCCGAGTCCAGACTAATTACGAACAAAGAGAAGACAGGGCCACGATAGCTTCGAATGAAGTCGTAATAAAACAATCTCGCGACCTCAACATTGCAGGTGCCGTGATCGTGCTTCTCGCAGGACTCCTTGTATTGGTTTTGCAATTTGGAAATCGAAACATCAAACGCGTCAATGCTAAACTCTCTGAAGCTAAAGAAGTTATCCAGGAAAAAAATCAAGAGCTGGCCAACAAGAACAAAGAGCTTGACTTCCAGGTGGAGAAAAAAACGGCTGATCTGGCCCGGGCCAACAGCTCGCTGAAACAGGTGAATGATGAGCTGGATAACTTTATTTATAAAACGTCACACGATATCCGCGGTCCGCTCGCCAGTTTGAAAGGTATGTGCAACGTGGCGCTAATGGATGTACAAGATCCTGTCGCCCTGGATTATTTAAAAAAACTGGATGCCACGGCGGAGCGATTGAATACCATTCTCACGCGTCTCGTGATCATCAACCAGATCAACAACTCCAAGCTCACCGTCGAACGCATCGACTTTGAAAGTATCGTAAGCGACGTGCTGCTGCTCGAACGCAAGAAAGGCGTACCGGCGGAATTGCTCATCATGCCTCAAATTGATGACGACGCGATCATAGAATCTGATAAAGAGCTTGTTAGAATCGTTTTGGAAAATCTGATCGACAATGCCATCAAGTTTTACAATGATTCCGATCGGGTAAAATCGTTTGTGAAGATCCATATCAACAGCATGCCGAAAGGCGGTGTGATCGTGCGTGTCATCGATAACGGTATCGGCATCAGCGAATCCAGCCCCGGCAAATTATTTCAGATGTTTTCACGCGCTTCCGAACGGTCGGAGACCGGTGGCATTGGTTTGTACATCACCAAAACTGCCACGGAAAAGATCGGTGGCAAGGTCGGCCTGCTCACCACCCCGGAAGGATATACGGAGTTCTATGTCATCTTCCCGGCTTCTCCATATAAGGAAGCAGAAAAGTTTTTACGGGTTTCATCCTACTAGTCCGGAATTTTTTTACCTGCTTTTCTCTTATCATATTTGGGCGCTGATCAAGTGCCTCTTTCAAGCCATGAAAAATTTCAAACGTTATACTGTTACGGCGGCCTTGCCGTATGCCAATGGCCCAAAACACATCGGCCACCTGGCCGGTGCCTACATCCCTGCCGACGTCTATGTCCGCTACCTGCGTTCAGCCGGAAAGGATGTTCTTTTTGTTTGTGGCAGCGACGAACACGGCACGGCTATTCCCAACCAGGCGTTAAAGGAAAACACGACCTCCCAAGCCATCATAGACAAGTATCACGCCTTGATATTCAACTGTTTTCAAATGCTGGGGATCGCCTTTGATATCTACCACCGGACCAGTGAACAAATTCACCACGAGACTTCGCAGGAAATTTTTCTCACACTATATAACAAAGGACTGCTCACGGAAGAAGTATCGGAGCAGTACTATGACGATGAAGCCAAGGTATTTCTGGCGGATCGCTATATCGTGGGAACTTGTCCCAAGTGCGGTCATCCGAATGCCTACGGCGACCAGTGCGAAAAATGTGGATCGACCCTAAGTCCACGAGAGCTGATCAATCCCAAATCAACATTGACCGGTAAGGCTCCCGTGTTACGCGAAACGAAGCACTGGTATCTGCCCCTGGAAAAATATGAGGGCTGGCTGCAGGAGTGGATATTGAAAGGGGCACGCTGACGACTGGAAGGCGAATGTATATGGACAATGCAAGTCGTGGATCGATGCAGGACTTCAGCCGCGGGCGATGACGCGCGACCTGGATTGGGGTATTAAGGTTCCGCTTCCCGGTGCCGAAGGAAAAGTGTTGTACGTGTGGTTTGACGCTCCGATAGGATACGTTTCGGCTACACGCGCCTTTTACGAAGAGGTCAGTTCCGGAAAATTCAAGTACGCTCAACCTCAACGCGACTTCAAAGGCGCAAAGGCCGAGGACTGGAATGCCCGATGGAAAGATCCCGAAACCAAGCTGGTGCATTTCATCGGAAAGGATAACATCGTTTTTCACTGCATCATCTTTCCCATCATTCTAAAGGCGCACGGCGAATTTATTCTTCCCGATAATGTTCCCGCCAATGAGTTCATGAACCTGGAAGGGGATAAGATGTCCACCAGCCGTGGATGGTCCATCGAAATGCACGAGTACCTGGAGGACTTTCCGGACAAGCCGGATGTGCTCCGGTATTGCCTGCTGGCCAATCTTCCCGAGACGAAAGACAGCGAGTTTACCTGGAAAGACTTTCAGGCGAGGAACAACAGCGAGCTGGTGGCGATCCTGGGTAATTTTATAAACCGGGCCCTCGTGCTCACGCAAAAATATTTTGACAACAAGGTTCCGGAACGAGGTGACCTTCGAGCGGTCGATCAGGACGTGCTTGTGCTTTAAAGGCGTTGCCAAAAACCATTGCAGCTTCCATCGAGCAATACCGGTTCCGGGAAGCAACGGCCGGGCTGATGGATCTGGCGCGACTGGGAAATAAATACCTGGCGGAGACCGAACCGTGGAAGGTATATAAAACGGATCCGGCACGTGTTGGTACGATCTTAAATATTGCTTTACAAATTGCCGCCAACCTCAGCATTGTGGGTGAGGTATTTTTACCCTTCAGCGCGAAAAAGATCAACAGCATGCTGAACCTCGAAAAGAAAAGCTGGGACAAGGCAGGTTCAGATACGCTATTAGAAGGTGGCCATGCCTTGGGTGTGGCTGCGCTTGTTATTCGAAAAAATTGAAGACGATGTGATTGCACGGCAGCTTCAAAAACTTCACGATAAAAAGAAAAGTATGGAACCTGCCACGGTGGAAGTAAAACCGCTGAAGCCCGAGATCACCTTTGACGATTTTTCCAAGCTTGACATTCGTATCGGAAAAGTTTTGGCCGCTGAAAAAATGGAAAAATCAAACAAGCTGTTGAAGCTGACCATTGATACCGGTGTGGATAAGCGCACGGTATTGAGTGGTATTGCGCAGCATTTTTCGCCAGAGGAAATGGTTGGTAAACAGGTAACGTTGATCGCTAATCTTGCTCCCCGCAAGATGATGGGGATTGAATCTCAAGGAATGGTATTGATGGCCGAGGATGGAGATGGAAAACTAAAACTCCTTCAGCCGTCAGAGCATTGCAACTCCCGGCGCCGTCGTTAGTTAACGTTCAGTTTGCGAATACCATCGAAGCCAAGCGACCGGCTTACTATTGCTGTCATTTTTCGGCTTGTATTTTTCAATGCATTCATTGGAAATTATTAGTCATTCTATTCTCGCTTTGATTCAAATTCCCGCAATGATTATTCTGTCCTTTAGGAAAGTCAGGTTTTTTTGTATCGTTGATTGGCAGATGGTTGGAAAAAAAATTAAATTATACGGCGCCAATCTAAAAAGTTATGAGACACATTAATACAGTAACGCCGTTATCCTTGTTCGACGCCACCAAAATTTTCCTTTTACTTCTAGTTTTGATCGCTCAAAGCGGGTGGTGTCAAAATACCACAATTGATTCATTAGAATCGATTCTACCAGGTAAATCAGGTGAGCAACGAATTGATATACTTTATGAGTTAGCTTATCAGTACGGCGATTTGGACAATGCAAAAAGGTTTAGAGTATGGGAATCAAGCGCTTGAAAGCGCTAGGAAGTCGGGTGACAGCTTAAGAATTGTGAAGGCCGGTCGAATTAAGTCATACAGCTATAGAAGAATTAATGAAATAGATTCTTCTTTAATTCTAAGTTCTGAAATACTGCCTATTGCAAGGAGAAATAATTATGTCAGATGAATTGAAATCAATTTTGAACGGTTTGGCATTCGTAAGCATTTGTGAAAGCAAATTATGACAAAGCATTGAAGTATCTTTTTGAATCTCTTGAACTGAGAAAGATGCGATGGTGATAAATTTGAAATCAGTGTTGCGCTTCATAACATTGGACTAGTTTATTACAAACTAAATGACATCGAGATCAGGCTCTGAAATACTATCAAGAGGCTTTGAACCTCAAGAATGAAATAGACAATAAATATGATCTTGACATTCTTCTTGTTGAATATTGGCTTATGTTATGCATACAATAAGATGTTTTCAGAAGCCAGTAAATTATATCGACGAAGGTTTTGTCAAGTGTGGTGAAGATTGTTCGGATCGACTTTTGATGCATGGATCCCTTGGGTATGGTATCATTTGTTTTTACGAAAAAGAATTTTCGAAAGCGGAACAACAATTTTTAAAATCCTACGCATTGTCAAAAAAGGCGAGCCACGAGCGTCTTCAATTGGAAAATATAAGTTGGCTATCAGAAATTTATATTCGCAAGAATCAAATTTCTAGTAGCCGAAAAATATCTTAAGGAAGCTGAAGCAGATAATTCGAAAAAAATCGCCCTTTAATCTCGAATTAATTAGAATTTATGCTCAATTTTTTAAGCTGTATCAAAAAAATAAAGACTTCGAAAAGATGTCCTTCTATCAAGAGTAAATATATCTCGTTAAAGGACAGTGTTTTCAATGACGAGCTAACGAAAAATTTAATGAAGGCCGAAGCTGAATATCAGGAAAGAGAAAATCGAAGTCGAATTGAATCTCAAAACAAAATCTTGGCATTAAACGAAGAGGTGATGTACCGACAAAAAATAGTGAATGCCTCTTTTGGCGCAATAGCTTGTCCTTGTTATTATTATATCCGTGATCTTGGCAAAAAATAATAAGCATAAACGCATAGAAATAAACTCTTGGATGAACGGGTGAAGGAACGAACCAGAGAATTTGAAATGAATCGCGATGCTTTACAACGCGCATGGCAGGAACGTGATGTGCTGATTTCAAAAGCTTCATCCGATATTCAAAGTTCAATTGCAACCCTAAAAGGATTGTGTTTTCTCGGTGCCGAGGGAGATTGATCACCCTAAGGCTACTGAATATTGGAAACAATTGGACAATACTTCAAACGGCCTTTCAGCCATCCTGAATAAGATGCACTATTCTTATAAAGTTAACACTCCGTCAGAATAAGAATTGAATTTCCGAACGACTTACGGTAAAAAGAAATAAAGCCAATTGCAAGAACACTTTCTGGGGGATAGCGCACAAAAGAAAGCTTGTAACATCCTGCAATTGGCTAGAACAACACTTAACAAATAGTTGGCTGAGACTTCATGTTAGTAAGGTTAATTGTAAGTAACGTAAACAAGTATGCCCAGAGAGATGACAAGAATGTAAATCATCAGGACTAAATTAAGTCTCCGTACACGACGTAATTCCCGTTTTAGATTTCTCAATTCATCTGCCATAGACCTGTTTTTTAGAAAGCTACACGCACAATAGAGGTAACGCAATATGCCCAATTAGTTCTGTCAGGAAAACCGAACACGTAATTAATCCGGTTTTCCAAATTACTGTTCTATTTTTATTTGCTGCACCATGAAGAAATTGTTGCGTGGAATGGAAAGAGTAAGGACAAAGTTTCTGGATCTTCAATCCGCCTTTGATACTTCGTTGCAATCTTTTCGAGAAACGCATTAATTTAATTTAGTACTATGAATAACCTACAATCAACCAAACTGAAAATTTTGCTCATCGAAGATGAAGCCCTCATTCGTGAAGGCCTTCGATCCTTGTTGGAAAAAGAAACCTTCGTAAAAGAAATTCATGAAGCATCGAATGCTAAGGAGTTCGCTGAGAAAATAAAGAAAGGCATTGACCTCGTACTGATGGACTTTCGGCTTCCCGATACAAATGGAATCGATCTTCTTACGGCGTTGAAAAAAGAGGCCGTGTATCCTAAGGTAATCGTGCTCACCGGTCTCGAGGGTACTGAACTGCTCATGA
>CAWEZB010000048.1:0-16084 GCA_963813425.1 uncultured Bacteroidota bacterium | reverse complement strand
CAGAAATAAATGTCAATAGTAACTGTAAACTGCTACTTCGGTTGCTTGGGCACTGCTGGCGGTTCGCTTTTTCACCAAGCCATCATTCCCAAATTCGTAAGTGAGATTGTAAATAAGATCTACACCGTTTTCTTCAACTCGGAAACTGGAAGGAAGTTTGGCTTGAGTATTGACCGTCGGAAGAATTTCTACCATTGGAAATGGGTTGGCAGAATCAATATATCCTTCATAGGTGCGTGTCGAAAGTAATACTGGTTCCTCGCCATTTACAGACGGTGCATACGACAATTGTTTATATATATTCCCGTCCGTAAAATAAAGGTACCCGAATTGCAATCCGACTTCAAATTTTCCATCCTCCTGTAAATAATAGTTGACGGTAGCGGAAATATTTCCATGATCATCATAATCATATTCTATATACGACTTTACAACCCCATTACGAATTTCCTCCGACTTAATGATGCGACCGTCCTGCCAGGTAAAGACTTCGTCGGTTCCAGGATACAGATTTACTTTTTCAAGTTGACCTGAAGAATTGTAGAAATATGTTTCGGTACGCGTGCTTTTTGCCGGAGTAGCACTCTCGATATATGCTTTTGAAATTCGTCCTAAACTATCGTACTCGCGCGTCTCTTTGAGACCCCAGGAACCCGCAGCGATTTCATAACCTTTGGGCTTATTTGACAATTCATCATCAGAGATCATAAACGACTCCGTTAGTTTTGTCCCTTTTTTAATATTTGAACTAGTCTGTAATATATTGAACTCAATTTGATGTTCGCCAGTAATGACAGCGTTGTCAATAGGAACGACTTTAAATGAGACTGCATTTGTACCCGCCGGAATTGCTAAATGTAACTTACCGTCCTTGATAGGCGGTTCTGTAAGAAAATGTTCTCCATACACCGCTTTAGAAGAAATCGATTCAACGACAATATCTCCCTCGGCCGTTAACAACTCGGAAAGCTGCAATTGAAGGGTGTATCCTTCTAAGTAATTTTCTTTGATGGAGGCATTTGCAGGAATAAAATTCACGTAGCTAAAAGTAACAGGAGATTTATCGTCCGGCGTGGCAACAGGATCCGAGTCTTCATCACAACTTGTTATAAAAGGAACAATAAAGGCAATTGCAAATAGTCTGATCAATAGATTTTTTTTCATATTTATTTTTTGTTGGACATAGACTTAGTATACGGTCGTATCGCCTATTCACCATCTTGCGTAAAAGGGCTTGATGGTAAGGTCAATGAACCCACCGTTATTCTGGAATTAAAATGAAAAGGATTGGTTTTAGTAGTTGGCGTTAAAGGACCGTCAATTCATCGTATGGAGCGATTTAAAGCAATTTTCAGATCTTAACGGGCGACCCACACACAGGTTTGAATATTTTTGTAAAAAAGTGTAAAAATTTTAAACAATAGAGTCCAAAGACTTTCGATTGTGGTCAAGGTCACGGGATTTTTTCATTTCCGACGGCGTGAGTCCTGTCACTTTTTTAAACTGCGCCGACAAATGAGCAACGCTACTATATCCTAGCCGATTAGCAATCTGACTTAAATTCAATTCATCGTAAAAAAGCAATTCTTTTGCCTTTTCGATTTTCTGGCGGATAATATATTGTTCAAGGGTAGTACCTTCGACGCTTGAAAATAAATTGCTGAGGTAGTTGTATTCATAGTGTAGCTCTTCTGACAAGATGGTTGACCAGTTCAACTTCAGGTCAACGCGATCAGTATGATGAATCAGTTGAATGATTTTGTTTTTCATCGCCTCGATCAACCTGGCCTTTCGGTCATCTATCCTTTCGAAACCCAATGCGATCAAGGCTGCATCCAGTTTTTTCTGCTGATCCTCCGACAGATGATCCTCCGTGATTTTAACTTCTCCCAATGTTACAGTTTCAGGAGGCAGGCCCTGGCGTTCGAATTCCTGTTTTACAGCCATAATACAGCGGTTGCACACCATATTTTTAATGAATAATGTAGCCATGTGTCGTGTTGGTGAATAATTAGGAATTCTATGACCTATTATACCATTTGTTTTTTCCAATCCATAACCCCAATCAAACTAAAAGAGTTTGTTTAAAATGGGCTGCCTGGCCCATAGTTGTACAAACCTTATTAGCCATATGAAGCAGGAAGCCGTTAACAAAGTGCCAATAGGTTTGTTAATTAGCCATACCAGTCTGGAAAAATCTTACAATCTCTTCGATTGGAGTCATATGTGCAGGTCGCAATAATTTTAGAACTTTTTACGAAAGGGTTTGTTTTTTCCTTGGTTAATTTTTTTTGAAACCTCTGAATGCCTGCTTAAGTAATCTGCCTGTAACATTTACGTTTAGTGAATAAAGAAGTACAATTTACACCAATAGATTTTCTATCCGGCGGCGGCGAGATGGGAGCCCGTATCCGTGCTTTCGATTGGTCTCAAACATCCTTAGGCCCTGTTGAATCCTGGCCGCGCAGCCTAAAAACTTGTGTTCAAATAATGCTTATGTCCCGACAGCCCATTTGGATAGGTTGGGGTAAAGACCTTATCAAACTTTATAATGACCCCTACAAAACCATTGTAGGAGGAAAACATCCGTGGGCCCTTGGAAAACCTGCTTCGGTGGTGTGGAGCGACATCTGGAAGGATATAGATCCGATGCTCAGGCAAGTGATGTTTGAAAATCAAGGAACATATTCAGAAGCCCAGCTTCTCATCATGGAACGCAACGGCTATCCAGAAGAAACGTATTACACTTTTTCCTACACACCCATTGCCGGAGACGATGGCGCTACAGAGGGAATGATCTGCGCAAATGTGGACGATACTGATCGAATCATCAGCGAACGACAATTAAAAACGCTGACGCAACTCGGAAAATCCCTGACGGATCCAAAAACGAATGAAGAAGTTTTTCATCGGACAATAAACACACTAGCTGAAAATTCTTACGACTTCCCTTTTGCTCACCTATACGAACTTTCCGGTAATACCGCCAGTTTGGTTAACTCCACGGGGGGCCTCGGCACTTCCTCATCCGTGATCGCCAAACTAATAGACCTTGAAAGTGAGGAGGGAATTTCCGCGAACTGCGCAGAAGCGATCACGCATCGGAAATCAGTAGTGGTCGAAGGATTAGAAAACAAAATAGGAGCAATACCGAAAGGCGCCTGGTCCGTTCGCACGGACAAAGCAATTATACTCCCCATAGCGCAGCGCGGACAACGTGAGCCATATGGTTTCCTCGTTGCGGGGACAAACCCCTACAGGATCTTGGACGAGAAATACAGAAGTTTCTTTGAGTTGATCCGTGATCTTGTCATCACCAGTCTCACGAATGTTCATGCCTTGGATGAAGAGCGCAAACAACTCGAAGCACTTGCTGAAATTGATCGGGCAAAAACTACATTCTTCTCCAATATCAGCCATGAATTCCGGACGCCATTAACATTGTTTTTAGGGCCGGTCGGAGACTTGTTAAACGATCCCGAGATTACTGGAAACAATAGGGAAAGAGCACAGGTTGCGTTCCGAAACGCTCACCGAATGCAAAAGCTTGTAAACTTATTGCTGGATTTTTCACGGATCGAGGCCGGAAGAATGGAAGCAAATCGTATGCCTGTGGATCTGGTTTCTGTTACGGAAGATTTGATCAGCAATTTCAGGGCCGCCATTGAAAAAGCTGGAATGAAACTGATTTTCAAGGCAGAAAAAATTGCCGAACCGGTAAACCTCGACATTGACATGTGGGAAAAGATCATTCTTAATCTCTTGTCGAACGCATTTAAGTACACCGAAGAAGGATCCATTGAGGTATCGATCACACGAAATGGCGATCACGTTGAGGTTGCAGTTAAAGACACTGGAGTCGGAATTCCCGAAACAGAAATGGACAAAATTTTTGAACGATTTCACCGCGTTCAAAACGTTAAAGGCAGAACACAGGAAGGAACCGGGATCGGGTTGGCAATGGTTAAGGAGCTGATTAAGATTCATGAGGGTCAGATTTCGGTTCAGAGCACGTTAGAACAAGGGGTCTGTGTTCACGGTTCAGCTGCCAATTGGGAGCAATCACGCGCAACAAAAACAGGTCGCAGGACAAGACAAGAAAATCGCATCTCACTCGTCATCTTATATTGAAGAAGCCCTACAGTGGATTCCCGAAACAAATGGACAAGAGGGTGTAGACCACCCGAAAAAAAATAAAGCATATCCATATACCATTCTTCTTGCGGACGATAATGCGGACATGCGAAAATACGTTCAGCGATTGTTCGACGCAGAATACAATGTTATAGTAGCTGCCGATGGCCATGAAGCATTTGACCAAGCGGTAAAATATACTCCGGATCTGATTCTTTCGGATATCATGATGCCAAAACTGGATGGATTCGGGCTGTTAAAGAAATTAAAAACGAATATCTCAACGCGTAATATTCCGTTGATCTTCCTCTCTGCCCGTGCAGGCGAAGAAGCCAAAGTGGAAGGGCTGAATGCCGGTGCTGATGATTATTTGACCAAACCCTTTTCATCAAAAGAATTGATCGCCCGTGTAGCAAATCATCTGGCCATCTCTACGGCACGGAGACACACTGAAAAAGAATTCTTTAATTTGTTTCTTCAGTCGCCAGCACACATTCACGTATTTAAAGGGCCAGAGCATACCGTTGAATTTTTTCATCCGCTGGGCATCTCGTTTGTGGGCCGGGATATTACCGGAATGAAGATACGCGACGCGATACCTCAAGTTGAAGGTCAGGGTTTTTTTGAGATGCTGGATAAGGTTTACCATGAGGGGATTAAAATACAGTCCCCCAATTCAAAAGCAACATTAAACGATAACAATGGAAAGCCACAGGATCATTATTTCGATATTACCTACCTGCCCTGGAAAGATCTGGAGGGAAAAATTCAAGGCGTATTGCAGTTTTCTTTTGAAGTAACCGAAACTGCGGAACAAAAATTAAAAGCCGAGGCTAATGAATTGAAGTTTCGTTCTATCGCTCAACAAGCTCCTGTTGCTATGGCCTTGCTAATGGGAGATACCCATGTAGTGGAAGTGGCCAACGATCGCGTCCTGGAAATGTGGGGTAAAACCCATGATGAGGTAATTGGCAAACCAGTCTTAGCAATATTCCCGGAAATCGTAGCACAAGGGTTTGACGAACTGCTGTCGAATGTTTTCAAAACGGGTGAGCCATTTATTGCGCACGAAATCCCCGTGACCTTTGTCCGGCATGGAAAACCTGATCAAATTTATGTCAATCTCCTTTATGAGCCATTCCGCAATGAAAAAAATGAAATCGAAGGAATTGTAGCCGTGGGGACGGATGTAACGGAACAGGTAAGCGCCCGAAACAAAATAGCCGAAGCAGAATTAAAATTCAGAACAATTATTGAACAAACGCCGTCACCCCTTTGCATATTCAGGGGTGAAGAAATGATACTTGAAGTTAGCAATGACGCTGCTCTTGCGGTCTGGCAGGTAGGAAAAGAAGTTATTGGCAGACGCCTGGTGGACATTGTACCCGAAATGGCAAGGCAACCATTCCTCGAACTCATGCAGGATGTGTTTCATAAGGGCGTTACACGCTACGGCTATGAGGCTCCCGCATTCTTTATCAGGAAAGATGGAACAAGAGATGAAAGATTTTTCAATTTTATTTATGTCCCTTATCGTGATGTAAATGATACCATTGTAGGTGTTCTGATTTTGGCCAGTGATGTTACCGAGCAAGTGAATGCAAAAAAACTTCTCATTGAAAATGAAGAACGATTAAGAATTGCAACTGAAATATTAGAATTGGGAACGTGGGAGTATGATCCAATAAATGATACTATTCACTGGTCGGAAAAAACTGCCGAACTATTTGGATTTCTGCCCGGCGCAAAGATTAAACTGGAGGATGGCCTTAATGCTATAAATGAGGAGGATAGGTCCCGGGTTATAGAAGCTATTCAATGGGCATTGAATCCGCAATCAGGCGGCAAGTATGATATTGAGTACGCGTTAACAAAGGCCATCGACAAAACACAGAAAATTTTGCGCGCCAACGGTCAAGCCTTCTTTGATGCCAATGACAAGCCTTATCGCCTCATCGGCACCATCCTTGACATAACAGATCGTAAAAAAGCAGAAGAGGAAATAAAAGCCAGCGAAGCAAGGTTCAGGTTACTGGCTACCAGTATTCCTCAAATCGTGTGGACCAATGACAAGCAGGGTAATACCAACTATATCAGTGGGCAATTTGAAAAGTTTACGGGTCAGAATCCTGAAGAATCATACCAGTCCTGGCGCGACCTGATTCATCCTGAAGAGAAAAGGAAAATAATTACAAGAGAAAATGAAGCTATCGCAACCGGAGCTGGTTGGGAAGAAGAGTTTCGTTTAAAAAATACAGTAACAGGAACATATCGATGGTTTCTCGGAAATTCAAAGCCCTTAAAGGATGTCGAACGAAAACATAATTATGTGGATTGGATCCGCTTCCGACATACAAAACTTAAAAGAGCAATCGAGCTGGCTGGAACAACAAGTTCAGGAACGTACCCGGGCGCTGAAAGAATTGAATCAAACATTAAAACTTTCGAACGAAGACCTTCAGCAATTTGCCCACGTCGCCAGTCACGATCTTAAAGAACCTATTCGCAAAATAAAAACTTTCAGCAACCGTCTGCACGACGAATACAAAGATCTCCTGCCAGAAAAGGCAAATGGATTTTTGACAAAAATTCGCAGCGCCACAGATCGAATGTATTCCATGATCGAAGGTGTGCTTTCCTATTCTACTACGGCCGCCCTTAACCAGCCTAAAGAGCTTGTAGATCTGAATGAGATAATTCAGCCAAATACAGACTGACCTTGAAGTCCCCATTCTGGAAAAGAGAGGTGTCCTGGTTTCCGATGGATTGCCTACGATTGAAGGCGCTCCTGTTTTACTTTATCAGTTGTTTTACAACCTGGTTAATAACTCCCTGAAGTTCTCGAAAACAGACGTTCCTCCTGTCATTATAATCAGATCGCAGATGGTAAGCATCGAAGGCAATCCTTTCGCAAAAATTACCGTCAGTGACAATGGCATCGGTTTCGATGACGAAGACGCGGAAAGAATATTTACTACCTTCACAAGACTAAATTCAAAAGACAAGTACGAAGGCACTGGCCTCGGCCTCGCTTTGTGCAAAAAAATTGTTCAACGGCATAGTGGTTTTATTCATGCTCATGGAGAAAGAAATGTGGGTTCACAATTTGTTGTTTCACTCCCAATCAATTAAGTGCAGGTGAGTACGTTTTTTTTATTAGCAGACGATGATCACGATGATGCCGAATTATTTAACGAGGCATTGTCCGCTGTCAATCCTTCGATTAAGTTTCATCATGTGGAAGATGGCCATGAAGTATTTCAATTCTTATTAAATTCAAAAATCGAAAAACCCGATGTTATTTTCCTTGATCTCAATATGCCTGCAATGAGCGGGTGGCAATGCCTGGCAAAACTTAAAAATGACACGGAGTTAAAGACCATTCCCGTTATAATGTATTCGACATCCTCTAACGCGAGAGAAAAAGAAATAGCCATTGAATTGGGCGCCACCGGTTTCGTAACCAAGCCAACGGATTTTAAAGTTCTAACGAAGATCCTGGAGACAATATCGACCAACCTGGGTTCAGATCTAAGGCGAATCCTGAAAGAAATCTAATGAATGGACGCAGCAGTAAGACGGTGTTGTGAAACTGTCACAGTGCGAGCGTTAACTGATCTGAGGGATCATCTTTTGTTTGTTTTGAGTCATGGAAATTAGAAATGGATATCCCCAGCAACCGTACACGTACGTTTTCCAAATCACTAGCTTCCAAAAGTTTTTTCGCCACCGCTGTGATAATCTCAAGACTTGCAATCCCCTCCTCCAAAGATTGACTCCGTGTTACCTGCTTGAAATTGTGGTACTTTATTTTCAAGGTGATCGTTCGTCCTTTTAGGCCGTGACGTTCTAAACGGTCATGCACAATCCTTGCTATTTTTTCTAACTCATCGTACATTTCTTCCAATTCTTTGAGATCATATGGGAAAGTGTCCTCCGCGCCGACCGATTTTGTCTCACGGTAGGGCTGCACTTCACGATCATCAATACCCCTAACAATCTTGTAATAGAATTTTCCTGACTTACCAAAGTGCCGTACCGCTTCACCTTCGGTCAATTTTTTCAAGTCAGCGCCAGTATGCAAACCCATGCGCTTCATCTTTTCAGCCGTAACCTTTCCCACTCCAAAAAATTTTTCCACGGGCAGAGACTCCATGAACCGTTCAATTTTGGATGGCCCGATAAAAGTCATCCCATCGGGTTTATTCATATCTGAGGCGATTTTAGCCACGAACTTATTCACAGAAACACCGGCAGAAGCCGTTAACTGTAATTCGTCTTTGATCGATTGTTTTATCAGGTTGGCAATTTCAATGGCTGAGCCAATCCCTTGCTTGTCGGTGCTGACATCCAGGAAAGCTTCGTCAAGCGAAAGTGGCTCTATCAAGTCAGTGTACCGCTTAAATATTTCACGAATGTGCTGAGAGACTTGCTTATAAACATCGAATCGAGGCCGCACGAAAATTATAGCGGGACAAAGTTGAAGTGCCTTCTTTGAGGACATGGCAGAACGTACTCCAAATTTCCTGGCCTCGTAACTTGCCGTGGCCACAACTCCTCCCCGACCCTGTGGTGAGCCGCCCACGGCCAAGGGTTTCCCTCGATATTCCGGGTTGTCACGCTGCTCAATCGAGGCATAAAATGCATCCATATCAATGTGAATGATCTTGCGTTTCAATTGGTTTTCTTTTTCCATTTCAGCAGCCTGGTTCCGGACACAAATATATTCCGACAAAATATGTAACGAAAATGATGATGACAACGCCCGATAAATTTGAATACAATTGATACGGCGAAAAGCGTTAGGCATTTTGATAAAAGTGCGCGCAATTGCGTCGCTGGATTTTGATGCTTTTCAAATAGGGACTCAGGCGACGCGACACGACCCAAACCATTATCCGGAGCTAAAGCTCCGGCTACCAATAGGACATCGCTGTTCCGAGCTAAACTCACAGGTACCAACCGGGGATCCGTACGGAACAATGAGCCTGCTAACTCAGGCGTAAAGTGACAAGCGGTTGCTCTTCGGAAAATAATTTTCTTACCTTGATTGAACGACTGTTACGCATCCGAATGCTGGGCGAGAAAACATCAAGTCTGGTTCGATGTTATCTTGGATGATCACTAAGACCTATTCAGAAGACATAAAAAAATAAATCTCTAAAATATGAAACGCATAACCTTGCTTGTGGCCTTGTCAATGGTATTCTTTTTTGTTCGGGCGCAACGTCCTGCGCCAGACAAGATCGAAACCTCTTCCGGTCCTTTGATGGTTCAACCTGTTAATCACGGCTCTTTGGTGCTGACGTGGAACAACAAAACTATTTACATTGACCCATATCCTAACGCAAAAGCTTTTGATGGTATTCCACCGGCCGACCTGATCCTCATCACCGACATCCACGGAGATCACCTAAATGCAGAGACATTAAATGCGATTGAAACCTCAAAAGCCAAACTAGTAGTGCCTCAAGCTGTAGCGGATCAGTTGCCAGAAAAATTAAAGGGTAAGGGGACGGTGTTGGCGAATGGAAAAAAGATAACGGAAGCGGGAATCACCATCTCCGCGATACCGATGTACAATTTACCTGAAGCACCGGACTCAAGGCACACCAAAGGCCGTGGCAATGGATACGTATTGAGCCTCGGTGGAAAAACGGTGTACATTTCAGGAGATACCGAGGACATACCTGAGATGCGTAAATTGAAAAATATTGACATAGCTTTTGTCTGCATGAATCTCCCATATACCATGGACATCGAGCAAGCGTCGAGCGCCGTGCTCGAATTTAAGCCCAAGATTGTCTATCCCTACCATTACAGAGGACAAGGTGGCCTTAACGATGTAGAAGGATTCAAAAAATTAGTGAATGCAGTCAATCCTTCCATCGATGTCAGGCTCAGGAACTGGTATGCTGAATAATTTCATAACGCTGATATAGGCATCTCATAACAACCGACATTTTTCGGGATGGCCGATTTTGAGCAGTTATTTTCGTATCCGAACATTTTAGTGTCTGATTTGCCTCATTTGGCCATTCGAATAAGGATTGATCATGGCAGGAATGTTGTAACCGCATTCAATCGTACTCCTGCCGGAAGGTCCGTAAACTCGATGGTGGGAATATTTACCATTGGCCTGTGCTCAATGATTATGTCGGAACAATATTCCAAAATTTTTCGGTGTCGTCAAATAACGAAGTAACCATGCTAAGAAACTATGTCAACGTTGCCCTGAGAAATCTCCTGCGCAACAAGTCTGCCTCACTGATTAAGATCATCAGTCTGTCAATAGGCATGATCTGTTTTGCTGTCATATTGCTATTTATAGTTCATGAATTAAGTTATGACCGGTTCCATGAAAATCCGGAACAGGTCTTTCGCGTCGTGAAGGATTTTGTTAACGATGATGGAAGCAGAATTCCCGATGCTACCACGCCTCCGGCTTTTGGTCCCGCTATCCAAAAAGATCTTCCTGAAGTCGCTTATACCACCCGGCTTTTTCCGAATTGGGGAAGGAAATATCTGATTCAATATGGTGATAACCGCTCCTATGAAGAGGGTGTAGTAAGAATCGACAGCAGCTTTTTTGACGTGTTCTCCTTTCCTTTTGTAAAAGGTGAAAAGAAAACAGCCACAGCAAACCCGAATTTCATTATTCTGACGGAGTCAACAGCTAAAAGGATTTTCGGAAACGAAGATCCAATAGGCAAAGCGTTAAAAATGGATATCGTCCAGGTCAGTAGTGATTTCTTAGTAACCGGGGTCGTAAAAGATGTTCCTGAAAATTCACACTTCACGTTCGACTTCCTGATCTCTATGAGAACATTTGACGATCCGTCCGACGATGTTCCGCTTAACACCAATTGGGGTTTCTATAATTTTTACACCTATGTGCGTTTGAATCCGGAATCAGATCCTCAAGACTTTCAAAGCAAGCTTCAAGGCGTATTTAAAAAATACAATCCGGATAATAAGACCGAGTGCTATGCACAGCCCCTCACTGACATTCATTTGAAATCAAATCTGAAATGGGAGTTATCTGCAAACGGAGACTATTCTTATATCCGCATTCTGGCACTCATCGCACTCTTTACAATTATCCTTGCTGTCATCAATTATATCAACCTTGTAACGGCTCAATCTGCACGAAGGGCTAAAGAAGTTGGAATACGAAAAGCGTCGGGCGCGGTCAGGAGTTCTCTTGTCAAACAATTCCTGTTTGAGTCGCTGATCATGGCAATAATTGCAACAACAGTTTCAATTGCTGCTGTGGAATCAATACTTCCCCAGCTGAAGAATCTCCTTAATTCCACGCTTAGCTTCTTCGATGCCGGAAGTATAAATGTTTTGTGGATGCTAATTGGAGTTGGGCTTGTGACCGGATTGCTCTCGGGATTGTATCCTGCCTTTTATCTTTCTTCTTTCGAGCCCATCAAAGTATTAAGGGGTGCAGTCACAGGAGTTGGCGGTGATACATTTCTTAGAAAAGGATTAGTGACTTTTCAGTTTATCATTTCTACAGTCCTGATCATCGGAACCTTGGTGATATCCAATCAAATCAATTTTGTACGAAATAAAAAGCTTGGATTCAGTAAAGAAAATATTTTGATCATTAACAACGCCGGTAATTTGAAAAACTGGCAAAGCCTGCTTTCAGAAATAAAAAAATCAAGCGGTGTAAAGAATGTCGGAGCAGCCAATGGTGTTCTCGGAGGCTTGAACTGGACGACTGGCGCGCAAGCCAAAGGCCAGGAGAAATCATTGCTCCTGAATCTCCTAAGCGCCGATTATGATTTTCTTGACGTGATGGGCGTTAATTTTAACGAAGGCCGGAATTTCTCGCGCGACACTAAAGCCGATAGTTCCGCAATAATTCTAAATGAAACTGCTGTAAAACAAATGGGAATAAAAGATGTCATTGGCAGCCAGGTCACAGCCGGAGGTGACCCATATACTGTAGTCGGCGTGATTGATGATTTTCATTTTTCTTCCTTCCATGAGCCAATTAAGCCGTTCGGGTTTTTCCTGATTGAAACTAGTGTAAACAGATTGTTTGTAAAAATACAGGGTGACCAAATGGTTGAGTCGATCGCCGAGATTCAGAAAATATGGAAAACGCTTGTGCCCGACAGACCCTTTGATTTCACGTTCCAGGATGAACAGGTCTCCAAGCTCTACGCCAGTGAAGTAAAATTCCAAAAGCTGTTTTCCAACTTTACCTTCGTTGCCATTATTATTGCTAGTCTTGGATTATTTGGTCTGTCCGCATACACGGCGCAACAACGCACGAAAGAAATTGGTATCCGAAAAATTCTTGGGGCCAGTGTACTGGGCGTTACCCAATTATTATCGAAAGAATTTTTGAAACCAGTGCTGCTCGCGATTGCAGTGTCCGTCCCTATCGCCTGGTATGCCATGAGCGAATGGTTGCAAAACTTTGCTTATCATGTTGAGCTAGACGCGTGGACGTTTGTGCTGTCAGGTTTAATAGCTGTTCTAATCGCATTATTCACGGTAAGCTTTCAATCCATCAAAGCGGCCTTGACTAACCCTGTGAATTCTTTACGGAACGAATAATTCTAAACCGAATAAATTGAACGCCAATGATAAAAAGCTACCTCACAATCGCCTGGCGTAACTTCATAAAGCATCGCACATTTAGCCTGATTAATATGGTTGGGTTTTCACTGGCAATGGCTTCGTGCTTTCTCATTGTGTTTCACGTTCGCATTGAACTCAGCTATGAAAAGAACTTTCCGAAGTATAAAAACATTTATCGTGTACATCCTCCGGATAACGAGGAGGCCGCTATATCTATTCGCATAATTTTGCTTTGCGCCTTGGCGTCTTTGCGGTGGATATAATATTTACGTTTTGCACCGACTTAAAGTCTGACACTAACTATTTCAGATTATTCAAGAAGCTAACGACATCCGCTAACTCCTGATCATTCAAGGCAAGGGTCGAAGCTCCAGGCATCAAACTCTTTTCCAACTTCAGCCGGGATACAATGTCCTTTACTTGTATTACGCGCCTGCTGCCGCTTAGATCTTTGATCACGACAGCTTCCTTTCCGTCGGCGACCAAGAATCCGAAATGGGATTGTCCATCATTTGTTTGAATTGTCCACGCCTCGTATCCAAATACAATACCAGATGATGGATTTACAATCGCATCCATCAACGCTTGCTTGTCAAATTTCTTTTTGATTTGGGTTAGCTCGGGACCGATATCCATACCAACGTCGCCAACCCGGTGACAGCTGCTGCACTTGTTTGTAAAAATAAGCTTTCCCTTTGCTGGCTCAGAACTAAGTGCAGCTATTGAAGGTATATCATAGCGGTGTTCGGCTCCGTTGCTAAAATACTGCGAAGCTTGAATGCGAATTGTTTGATCTGGGTGATTCAACATAAGATCGCTGACTTCATCATATAAATCCTTCGGAAATTTTTCGGTGGCTACCAGAGAGAGAATCATGTTGCTTCCGATAACGTCACGCGCCATGTCTCTCGCGCTTCGTCGCTTTTCGTCGAAAGGCATGCGTGCATCAAGAACGTAGCTTCGCTTTACTTTCATCTCGGCGATTTTCCGCTCTTGAGCGGGATCGATATTGACCTTGCTCCAATCCGCAAGCTTATACCAATCATTACTTTGTCGGAAGGACACCCAGTACGTTGCCTGATCAGCGATTTCTTTATTTGCGTTTTCCCGTAATTCCAGCATTGCCTTAACCGCTTGTCGGTCATTTATAAAAGCAAGCGCTGTCACAGCGCGCTGACGCTGCAAGGCAGAAAGTTTGTCGGATTGGGCGCGTGATTTAAGCTGATCAATGTATGCGGCAGGATGCAATCTCCAAACCAGCATTTCAAATTCCTCATTCCAGTTGTCGGGTTTTGCATTTGCCTCGTCGAGGAGTTTCCTGGCTTCCTGAATAAAATCTTCCTCGTGACCACTCACCGCGTTACCCAACGCTTCAAGGTACCAGCGGTCGTCGGCATCAAATTTTTTCACGAGTTGCAAGAGAATCGGTTTCTTAACCTCGTAGGGACTATCCGCGAGACCCAGGATAATTTCGCGCTTGACAAATGGCGATGGATCTTCGGCTAATTGCTGGGCATACGCGATCATGTCAGCTGACTGTTGTCTTAACGCCCGGAATGCAACCGCTCGTATCACTTCGTCATGATCGTCTAAAAGTTTTTCTACTTCTGTTTTGCCTTCATCCCCCATGCCTGCCAACAACCAGATAGCTCTCGCACGGTGAAATGGATTACTGGACTGCAACATTTCTTGCACCTGTGGAATAATACCAGCACCTTTTATCTTAAGGTTGTTATGCGCTGCAAACCTCACGTTGATAGCAGGATTCGATAGCGCAGCCACTTGACCTTCGGTAGTGGACATATCAATTGCAGGCCGCACGAGTTTTTTATTTTTTGGTGTCACCCGGTATATTCTTCCATATCCAGTTGTGTCATCCATTTGATGACCGCCAACTACCGGATCGTACCAGTCGGCAATGTATATCGCACCCTCTGTTCCAACGGCGACGTCGCTGGGCCGGAACCATTTATCGGTTTGACGGTTCATAGCGGAGTCATTCCACACATATTCTTCATTGTCATCCAGTAAGGAGGTTATAAAATTGAATCGCTTTCCCAAATCATAACCAGATTGGTATTGTTTCGGATGGTAACCAAAAATAACATTTCGGCCGGCATCGGCGCTGAGCAACATTCCCCGATATTTTTCACCTAACGCGTCACCTTCATACATAACGATGCCGGTAGGCGCACCTGCGCCAGTCCTATCTCCGGCCGGAATAACGCCAGGATCATCCTGGTGCCAATGGGCTGTAAAAATATCCTGGTTCGGTCGCTGATCCGCCTGCCAGTAGCGTGTTCCATCGGTGCTAAAATATCCGGCATTTCCGCCTTCCATGAGCCAGGTGGTGCGACAAGTCACGACCTGATCATCGTTATCATTTTGCCACATATCACCTCGCGAGTCAACGGCAAGCTCATAGGCATTTCTGAAATTGTGACCCATTACTTTCAGCCCCTTGCCATCAGGTTTTATTTGCAAGGCCAACCCGCCCACCCATACTTTCCCATCATCACTTTTCATGTTACCATGGTTTTCCCTATTGTATGGTGATCCGCCAGTATAAATACTTCCCGACCGAAGGGTCCAACCACCTTTATCCGTCACAACATGAGGGCCGGCATTTCCTGTTGGAAAATATAAGTTTCCGTCCATGCCTCCCACTATTGCATGGAGTGAATGGTCGTGATCGAGTCCTCCAAAACCTGTTAAAAAAATCTCCTTCTTGTCAGGTTGATCGTCATGATTTTCATCTGTGTAAACAATGAGATGAGGTGAGCAGGAAACGTATATCTTGTCTCCAATAACAGCAATGCCAAGAGGTGAGGTCAAGTCTTTGTCCTGTACAAAAATTTTCGAGTCATCAGCCTTGCCGTCTCCGTCGACGTCATCGAGGATCATGACCCTGTCACCAAGGCCATGATGCAGACTCCTGGTCGAATCATTATTGTAATTACGATAATTTACTGCCTCGGTAATCCAGACCCGTCCCCTGCTATCAATGTCCATGTTTGTTGGATTATAAAACATGGGAGACTCGGCCCATAAAGTTACTTCCAGATCATCTGGTAAGTAGAGTAATGGGGCATTATTCCTAACTTCACCTTGGCGGCATGAAGCAAGAAGTAGCATTGCCATGATCAGGAAAACTACGCGAACATCCATGTTATTTTTTTTAATGACCATTAACAACTTCACGCTCTTCCAGATGAAAACTAGTAAGTTTAATGTGAGCATCCAAACCAACCATCCACTGAAACCCTAATAGTTTGTATACTTGTATTCAATTAGATTATATGCCTAAGATTTTTCTATGCACTTGGTGTCTGTTCATTTTTAGTCT
>CAWEZB010000047.1:0-27303 GCA_963813425.1 uncultured Bacteroidota bacterium | reverse complement strand
TACACCATATTGGTTTTGACGGTTCGGTATTAAAAATAATTTTTACCTTTGACTTTTTTTATCCAGAGTCAAAACATTCTTGCCCAGGAAATGAGTGGAATCAGAAGAAATACGATCAAGCTAGACCTCACCTCAAACTTACTTTTTCGAAATGCATTAAATTTTTCATACGAACGTGTAAGACGACCTAATCAAACCTATGCTATTACCGTCGGATATCAAGAATTTCCCAAGCTTGTATCGATAGGATCCGGAATTGAAACAACCAATGACTCGAAGATAAGAACGGGCTTTAAAGTCGGTGGTGAATACCGGTTTTATTTAAAAAAGGAAAATAAATATCAGGCACCGCACGGAGTTTATATCGGCCCATATGTCAGTTACCTGAATTTTAACAACGAACGTGACCTTCGCATCACCGCCGAGGATGGAACTGTCTACGATACTTTTTTCAAATCAAATATCAACGTACTGAACATTGGTTTTCAGGCTGGCTATCAGTTCGTCATCAATGACCGTTGGTCTATTGACCTTGCGTTTATTGGCCCTAGTATTTCCCGTTATTCAGCCAAATTCCGGTTGGATGGCGACTTTGATATTGATGAGGAATACGAATATCAAAACGATATTTTAAAGGCCTTAGTAGAGCGCTTTCCACTATTAGACGATCTGATCAAGGATAAGGAAGTTAATCAAAATGGAAAAATGGATACTTGGTCCTTTGGATATCGCTATCAAGTCTTAATAGGCTATAGATTTGGACGTAAGAAATAACAATGGTACATGCTGCCAAAGGCATTGGCCGGGGCGCGCAATAATCGTCTCACTTTCTGCCGCATATGCCCTGAAGTGCCACCGACTTCAAACGGAATAGCTTGAAAAAATATTTCGTTTGTGCGATGTCGATTATCATAAAAAATCGAACAAGGAAACCTTATAATTTCTGGATCATAGATGAAATCAAAGAATAAGACCATGCTCAACTTAAATTCAACTCCCATGGTGGTTATGGGAATTGCCGTTGCCCTGCTGGCTTCATGCAATTCAAAACCAACTGAAACTGCTAAACAAACAACAGGTACCGATACCGTTAAAGCAGCCCCTGTGTCCGCGCGTCCAGCGCATTGGGGCTATGCAGGTGACGATGGCCCAACATCCTGGTCAACACTGAATCCTGCGTATGCACTTTGCGGAACGGGAAAAGGACAATCACCTATTAATATCGTTAAGACTGACGCGAAGGGAGGCGCCAACTGGAAATTGGATTATAAAACCACTTCGTTAAGAATTGCCCACAACGAGCATATGGATGACATCATCGACAATGGGCACACCATCCAGGTAACGGTAGACGAGGGAAGTACATTCTCTTTTGGAGATAAAACGTACAACCTTAAGCAGTTTCACTTCCACACGCCGAGTGAACACACCGTAGACGGAAAAAATATGCCGATGGAAATGCACATGGTACACCAAAGCGATGATGGCAGCTTAGCAGTTGTAAGTGCCTTGTTTAAAGTGGGAAAAGTTGCCAACGAAAACTTTTCTAAAATTATTGCCAACCTGCCGAATGCAAAAGGCGAAAGCAAACACATCACAGATGTCAAGCTGGAATTGAAAGTACATCTACCAAAGGATAACTATGCCTATCATTACACGGGATCGTTGACAACACCGCCCTGCAGCGAAAATGTACAATGGCTTGTTTTGCGCGATATGGTTTCGTTAACTGCCGATCAGATCACCGCCTTCTCATCGCGGATCGGACCGAACAACAGGCCCACGCAACCGCTGAATAATCGAACTGTGAGCGTTGATAACCTGACGGGACAAGTCGAGAACTAACGGTCCCTAACATGAAATCTACCGTTATAGTTATTTTAATACTCATCGTTTGCGTGCAGGCAAATGCTCAGGTTACAACAGATGCACCTGCCGAAGTTCCCCCCGGCTGGTGGGAAATTCCCAAGACAACAGTACGCATGAAAATTGGCGGCTATGTAAAGTTCGATCTCATTCACGATTTCGATCCCATCGGTTCCCCCGACTATTTTGATGTATCGACCATTCCAACGGATGGATCGAAAGGTGAAACGACCCACATGCACGCAAAAGAATCAAGAGTGTTCCTGGATTTTCGCTCGCCATCAAAAGTTGGCGAATTGCGTGCGTATGTAGAGGGAGACTTTTATGGAACAAGTGGCGCATTTCGTCTTCGACATGCTTTTGTTGAGATCAACAATGGAAAATGGCTGGCAGGCCAGTGGTGGTCTAATTTTATGGATGAGACCATCATTCCTCCCACACTCGATTTTGAAAAGCCTGCTGCATATGCCTTTGCTCGTCATGCCATGTTTCGTTGGAAGCAATCTCTTTCCGAAGACTCGTATCTAGCCATTGCGGTGGAAGAGCCCAACACAAGAGCACAAACTCCCACGGAACCTGGAAAATTTGAAAGCCCACTTCCAGACTTAACCGCGCGCTATCGGATTACAAAAAAATGGGGCCACGTTCAGCTATCAGCTTTTGCCGCACAACTGCACTATCGTTTTTCAGCCGGTGGGTCAGATAAAGTTTCGCTGTTCGGTGGAAATCTTTCAGGTCAACTTAATTTTCTTAAGAAGGACAAGTTAATTTATCAGGTTGTTTACGGACCCGGTGTCGGTCGCTTTCGCGGCGGATTTTCGGCTGGGCTAGACGCGAATGGTGACCTGGAAGCCATAACCGATGTTGGTGTGACGGCCGGTCTTCAACATTTTTGGAATGACAAGTTTTCATCACTCTTAGTCTATAATCAGGGCTCAATCGACACAACGGTAGGACAACCCCAAACAGATATTTCAAGCATGAATTATATGGCTGTCAACTTGATTTGGCATTTTGTTGATAATGCCTTTGCAGGTATTGAATATTTGCGGGGAACGCGCGACGATATCAATGAAGAAGATGGAACAGCAAACCGAATTCAGTTTAGTGTTAAGTATAGTTTTAACTAGGATATGCCCTAAAACTGCAATTACAGCAAAAAAATAGAGAAGGGGCCAGCATTGCGCCTTAGGGTAGGTGTTCGGAAGGAAATCTGTATAGGTAGGATAGTGAAAACCGCACAAACATAGGCGATTGAGATTAGATTAATGCAGCTTATAAAGTAAACAGCAGAGTAGCTAAAAGCACGATGGATTTGCAAAATCCTGATTCCGTAAGTGCAGGCGTTTGCGAAAAATGATATCACGAATTATTGGTACATTGATCACCGCATGGCAACAGTTATGAGGTTCGATCGGCTACTGCTTAAACCCCAAGTACATTGACCAAAAAGTTTACCGCCTCAGGATCTCTGGGAACATTGGTTTGCGGAAGCATAAAGCGTTTGAACATACCATTCAGTTTGTGTTCAACCTGTTGCCTACCTCATATACCCATTTAAAGCAATAAATAACTAAATACTTCAAACAAAACAGTGCAACTTCTCTCAGACCTTTTACAGAAATTAATTATATCTTGAAATCTTAAAAAAAGGGTGTCTATCAGTGGTTTAGACACAACAGCAAAAGATCGAAACTTATGAAACTAAAATCCTGTACCCTCAGAATAATAATCGTCACTTGCCTCATGGGCGTTGTGCATGCCTCAATTCATGCACAGGTGTATTCTGATAAGGTCGTAGGCAAGAAAAACGCCGAACTCATCGATAGCATGAAAGCAACCGAATATCCCTATGCGCTTCCTATCTGGGGCAAGAAAGCGGCAGCAATGGGATTTAATTTGCCGTACTCGGCGGGTATCGGCGTAAATTACTTGTGGCAGGAATCTGATCTGGTGATTAACAATTTGCAGATCGGTTTTAACAACGGGCCTTTATACAACATGGATGAAATCGTACGATTCGATAACGCTACCTCTACTGCTTCGGGATTTAATATCAGGCCCGACATCTGGTTGTTTCCGTTTCTTAATGTTTATGGGATAGTCGCAAAGGCCAGTCCATCGACTGAAGTAGATTTTGGTATATATGTTCCCGATGCTGACGGCAATTGGAGCAACGTGATGTCACTCAATACAAAGGCAGATTTTGAAGCACAAACACTGGGGTTTGGACTAACGCCGACTTTGGGCGTTGGCGGCGGATGGATGGCACTTGATGTGAACTTTACCTGGAGCGACGTGGCGGAGCTGGATAAACCTGCTTTCGCCACCGTATTCGGCCCGCGTTTCGGTAAATCATTCAAATTGAAACAACCGGAAAGCAATGTTGCTTTTTGGGTTGGCGGCTTTCGTCTGCACCTCAACTCCGGAACCAATGGCTCCCTGAAATTGAATGAGGTGCTCGACCTGTCTGGTATAGAAGCAAAGGTTGACAACGGGATCGCTAAGATACAGACTACACAGGTTCAAGTCGACACCTGGTGGACGGGCCTGACACCCGTAGAGCAAAAGAACCCCGTCAACGTCGCCAAATATGAAACCGCTAATCGCGCGTTAGACGCTGCCGGCGGTTTTCTCAATGGCTTGGATCAGGCCCTCAATGACGAAAATTATTCCACCGTTCAATACTCGCTTGACAAACGTCCCAAAGACATGTGGAATTTTATTATCGGGACGCAGTACCAGCACAACAAACATTGGATGGTTCGGTGTGAATATGGATTTCTAGGATCCCGGAAACAAATAATCGCAGGTTTGCAATATCGCTTTGGCCTGTAATTTCCGGAAAACTCGGATATCCCGAACGGAAAAAGAACTGTCGGGAGAACAGCAGATTCCTGCAAACGGTGCTACGGCGTGCAGCCTTTAGAAAACTTGACGCAATAAAAATATGACAATAAACCCATTGATACATATGAAACCCAATTGCAAAAATTTCACAAACACGCTGATGATGGTGTTCTTATTCATCAGCATTTCGGGCCTTGCGCAAAAAAAACCTAATGTAGTTATTCTCGCTACAGGAGGAACCATTGCCGGTGCAGCAGGGAGTGGTGTGCAGTCTGGCTACACATCGGGGCAAGTCACAGTTGACGCGATGGTAAATGCTGTTCCTGATGTTATGAAACTCGCATCGATCAAAGGCGAACAAATTTCTAATGTAGGATCACAGGACATGTCTTTTGAAATTATGCTGAAGCTTGCTCAGCGCATCAATGAACTGGCAGCGGCTAAGGCGACGGACGGCGTTGTAATCACCCATGGGACTGACACCATGGAGGAAACGGCATATTTTCTCAACCTCACGGTCAAAACCGATATGCCCGTTGTATTGGTTGGCTCTATGCGCCCGTCTACCGCTGTTAGTGCTGATGGTCCACTCAATTTGTACAACGGTATCGCTGTAGCAGCTGATCCAAATGCGAAAGGACGAGGTGTTCTTTTGGTAATGAACGACTGGATTCACTCAGCCCAAACGTTGACGAAAGTGAGCACAACCGCAGTGCAGACTTTTATGTCCCCCATTCGCGGACTCATCGGCACGACAGCTTATGGTGTAAACGACTTCTATCGTTACCCGGATCAGAAGTTTGGCACGAAATCCGAGTTCGATACGAAAGGTGTGACGAAGCTTCCAAGAGTTGATATCATTTATGGTGACGTGGATATGCCTGCTGATCTGATTGATGCTTCGGTTGAACGCGGCGCCAAAGGAATTGTAATCGCCGGTGTTGGAAATGGAAATATGACCAAGTCCGCACTGGAAGCCTGTGCCAGGGCCAGTAAAAAAGGGGTGATCGTGGTGCGAAGCACCCGTGTTGCAACGGGCACTGTAGGTCGTAATGTGGAAGTGAATGATGATGAACTTGGACTGGTGGCATCATACAATCTCAATCCTCAAAAATCCAGAGTATTGCTTTCCGTTGCTTTGCTGAAGGCGCGAAAACTGGATGAAATGCAAAAAATATTTATTGATTATTAAAATTGTCAGGCCGAAGATCTGTCGTCGGTAAAGACCTGGCGATAGACGTCGGTCAATTCCGGAAATTCACGACGATGGCAAATTGGTACTTACGAGAATAATGCGTCTGGAATTTATCTATGGCTATGGCGTGCCCACCGATTTAATCTGGAGCCCCGTTCAATTCTTCCAGAGCGGGATTCAGTTTACAGTAATGTAAATGATTTATAGAATTCGGGAATTTTGTTTATTTTAAAAAGCGCGATCTTGGACGAAGTGGTCGTCAGCCACTTTGTTGGTTTATCGCGGCACGAAAACATACTTCGCATAAAGCCATGCTTTCCAGTTAAACGCTAATTCAAACTTGATTTATAAATTATGAAATTGTCATATCTCTTCGAGCTTGCCACATGGATCGTTAGCAGCGTTCTATTTCTCCAAATGCTGTCAGCCATCTGGGTCGGTCGGTGGTTCGCCAAGAACCGCTCTCAAGAATACACAGAAAATCCTGGGACCACAGCCATTACCGCGTCCCTTTATGGTTTGCTGGGATTGCTGCTCGCTTTTACCTTTGGTATGTCGGGGGAAAGGTTTAAGGAACGCAAACATCTGATTGTGGACGAAGCGAATGCTATCAACACTGTCAGGCTACGCCTTCGGCTTTACCCCGATTCGGCCCAATCGCAGTTTCAAAAATCCTTCGATCGATACCTCGATGCACGCATTGAATATTACCAGGGAAATGCCGATACACTCAGGATCCAAAAGACGCTGAAAGAGGCCAGTGTTCATGGCGAAGCACTTTGGAGCCTTGCGGTAGAACACTCGAAAATAAACGCCAACCTGCTGGCATCAAATCAAATGTTGCTGGCGCTTACCGAGATGTTTGAACATAGCAACGCGCAGTTTCGTGCAGAGTATAATCGTACACCAGAACCGATTCTGACGATGCTCTTAATCTTATCGGTATCAACGGCTTTTGTAGCAGGTCATACATCCGTTGGCAAGGGACTTTTCGATTGGTGGATGGCCATCGGATTTTGTCTGCTGACATCCGTAGTGATATATTTTATCATAGACCTTGACAAACCGCGGCGCGGTCTGATCACCCTTGAACATAATGTAAGGGCCATCATCGACCTACGTGATTTCAGGAAGCCATAACAATGTTTGCGAATAGGATTAATGAAGTTGACAAACGATTTAAATTTTTTGTCCAGAAGGGATGCGGGTGGTTTTTCCTAAACTTTCAAATTTCAAAATAATGGACTCCGTTTTTCCAATAAGACCGTATCGCGCCAAATACCTTTAAGCTGTCCGATTTTTTCTCTGTACCCAACTTTTCTGAATCCAAGCGATTCATGAATTTTCAAACTTGAAATGTTTTCGGGAAATACGCCTGCCTGCAATGTCCAGATTTTATGAGATTCGCTTTCGGAGATCAGATGCTGAAGCAAAATTTTTCCAATCCCCCTACCCCGGTAACGTTCGTCGATGTAAACACTGATTTCTGCGACGCCGGCATAAACACACCGGCCTGACACTGGGGTAAGTGCCGCCCAACCTACCACCTGATCGTCTTTGATCGCCACAACACGACTATGTGCTAGGTGGCTTTGATCCCATTCTGTCCATTCCGGGGCCGCAGTCTGAAATGTAGCATTGTCGGTAGCGATTCCCTGTTCGTAAATTTTCTTTACAGATGGATAGTGGTCGTGGTTCAGGGGATGGATGTTCATCTATAGTTTCTCGTTATAGTTGTAAGACGTAAGTAGTAGGCGCGCGCTCAGCAGCAGTCGGGTTTGAAGCTTTCAAATACTGCATTGATCATTTTTCCAGCCCTGCTCCATGCCCTTTCGTCGATGCAATAACAAACACTCGGCCCGTTGATGTCACCCTTAATTAATCCCACTTTTTTAAGTTCAGATAAATGTTGTGACACCGTCGACTGAGACAAAGGCAAATGCTCAACAATGTCACCACAGAAACACGTGTTCGATTTAATCAAGAATTGAAGAATAGCAATTCGGGCAGGATGTCCCAATGCCTTTGTGATGCCAGCAAGTTCATTCTGTGCCCGGGTAAATTCTTCAGTCTTCGTCAGTCCCATATTTCTTTATCGTAAAATTACGATAAAGGTTTCATCGAAATACCAGAGATTAAAAAATATTTTCCTGGGTAGGAACATCAGGTCCTAATTCCGTGGTCACGTCGTCAGCTAAGGGTTTCGCTGTGGATATTGCTTTAATACGTGATGCAACGATGTACAAACTGTCGTCCCTACGGGACTCCGGGACTTCGTACGTTGATCTGCTACCAAAATGTCGTCCCTCCGGGACTTATCGTATAGAAATAAATTCTTCTACCGACATTTCGTCCCCACGGTACGAGTAACTGATGCCATAGGCATCAAATGTTGGTAGAAATCGATCTATCATGTGATCTAGTGCCGTAGGTACGAAATCCATAGGCCACTATTCGAAAGATTCTTTGCATGTCATCCCGACGGGTAATGTCATTGAGTTTTGACGCCCAAGCCATACGCACAAGTTCTTTGTTTCCAGGACTTTGGCCTATGGTTTTAGTCATCCTAAATGTATATCACGTTGCGGCCGTTTGGAGCGTCCCCTCTTGAGAGGGGTAAGGGGAGTGTGGCGCCTTTGGAAAATCAAAGTGCAAGTGAAGCTACAGGGTCTGACACCCCTCTAGCTCCCCGCCAGCTGGCGGGGAGACGTGCGTGCGGCCGACGCGTTGCGTTCATTGTAGGATAGGCCTAGTACAGGTGTAGCTTCTCGTCGCGGTGTGTCATTCTAAAAGGTTGGCTATCAATATTTAGTTTTGCCGTCTTACTTAATGACATTGCAGACGGGGCTGAAAACGAATTGCGCACTTTTACTGACCCTAATCCGATTTTATAGCCCCATAGGGTCTGCAGTTTGGTAGAAGAAGATGCCATCGAGGAATTGAGTGCCATAGGCACGACAGTTTCAGGCACGTCGATGCGCAATCAAATTATCGTCCTCCGCGACTTCCGCTCTGTAAGCCAATTCCTTATTTTACTTCGTGGATTTGAATTCGTATACGCTTCCCTTTTGCGTCTGGAATGTCGTGGTATATCCGTGGTCCGTCTTTTTTGATGTTGCGGCTATCCCTTTGATCTTTATGGGCGTTGCTGTGCGCAACGTACACGATTCACCATTTAATGATTTAACGGTAGCGTCGGTGATCTTACCAGACGACCACGCCAGATTTACCTCAAATCCACCACGCGCTTTCAATCCCTTTACCTCTCCCGTCTTCCATTCGTCGGGTATAGCCGGTAACAAATGGAGCTCTTGTAAATGACTTTGTAAAAGCATCTCGGTCATTCCGGATGTTCCTCCAAAATTACCATCGATTTGAAAAGGTGGATGTGCATCAAAAAGGTTTGGATACGTTCCCCCTCCGTTTGCGTAATCTGTTCCTTCAAGGCCGGTAAGGCGCAGCTGCTCGCGAATTAATTTATGCGCGTGATTACCATCCAACAAACGCGCCCAAACATTTATTTTCCATCCTTTTGACCACCCCGTCCCTCCATCGCCGCGAAGCTCAAGGGACTTTCGCGCCGCAGCCGCAAAATCGGGAGTTCTCAAAGGAGTGATTTCGCTTCCGGGAAACAATCCGAAGAGATGAGAGATATGGCGATGCTGCGGATCAGCATCTTCCCAATCCAGATACCATTCTTGCAGATTTCCTTTTTTTCCAATCTTAAGCGGATAGAGTTTACTTCTTTTGTCCTTTAGCGTTTGCCTGAAGTCCTCGTCGATGCCAAGTTTTTCAGAAGCAGCAATTAGATTTGAAAATAAATCACGGATGATCGACATATCCATGGTCGTTGCAACGGATACGGTACCCTTATATCCGGTATCTGTAATGAATTCGTTCTCGGGTGAAGTCGAAGGCGCGGTTACCAGCATGCCATCTTTATCTTCAACCAGCCAATCCATGCAAAACAAGCCAGCATCCTTCATCAACGGATAGGCTGTATTCTTCAAAAACGAGACGTCTCCTGTAAATTGATAGTGTTCCCATAAATGCTGGCACAACCACGCACCACCCAGTGGCCAGTTCGCCCACATTGGACTTCCACTGACCGGGTTTGTTGTGGCCCAGATGTCCGTGTTATGGTGCAGCGTCCAGCCTTTGGCGTTGTAGAAATTTTTCGCAGTTTCTGTACCGGTGAGGGCGAGTCGTTGCACAAGGTCTAACAGCGGTGTATGCAGCTCCGACAAATTACAGGACTCCACCATCCAATAATTCATTTCTGTGTTGATGTTTGTTGTGAAGTTGCTGCTCCATGGTGGGCGGACGTGATGGTTCCAAATGCCTTGTAAGTTCGCGGGAATCCCCCCTGGACGCGAACTTGAAATCAAAAGATACCTGCCAAATTGAAAGTACAAGGCTTCGAGGCCGGTATCCGAATCACCTTTGGTGTACCGCAGTAATCTTTCGTCGGTGGGAAGGTCGACTTTCGGATTCGCATTTAAAACAAGGCTTACGCGATTAAAATATTGTTGATAATCAGCCTGGTGATTTTTGATCAACTGGTCAAAGGTCAGGGGCCACGCTTCATTGAGATATTGCTCCACCAACTTGACTTCGTCCTTGCCATCTTTGTCGGGACATTTATCATAGCCATTGTAGCTGGTTGCCGCCGAGATAACCAATAAAACTTCGCTGGCGTCGCTGACGTGTAAACCTGAATCTGAACTTTGTATTTTACCGTCCGTATTTTTTGCACGCACGCGCAGATCAAACCGCATACCTCGGCATCCAGTCGGGTCGTTGTAAACGACCGGCTGCTCCATCGTTTGCATGTAACTAGGATCCGTGTGTGAAGGTGCCTTTCCTTGCATCGCAATTTCCGAAACACTGACAACCTTATTTTTAAAATACAAGGGGCTGGATGTCTTTACGTCAAAATTTAAAGCACCTTTTTGGCTGGCCGTCAGTCGTATGATCATGACTTGTTGTGGTTGTGAAACAAAAAGTTCACGTTTGTACTCAATGCCGTTGACCTTAAAGCGGGTGGTTGCCACGGCGGTCGAGATATTTAACTCGCGATAATAATCTGTCGGCGTTCCATTCAAGTTATATTTTAACGTCAGGTCGCCCAGTGGCTCGTAGGATTCTGTAAACAAGCCTTGCATTTTTTTCGATAACGCTTCTGCCTTCTGATATTCGTGATTAAATAATGCCGTTCTTATTTCGTCAAGATATTGTGGCGCTTGTGGATTGGGATCCGTATTTACCGGCCCGCCCGACCAAAGGGTCTCTTCGTTCAACTGAATGAGCTCTTCCGTCGCATGGCCAAATACCATGGCGCCTAGCCTACCGTTGCCAATCGGCAATGCTTCATTCCAACTACGTGCAGGCTGTTTATACCAGAGTGTAAGATTTTGCTGTGCATACGTTACTGCGGAAAGTAAAATCAGTGCAAACAGGAGTACTTTCTTCAGGCTATTTGGAGATGGCAACATGGATAGATTTAGTTAAGGTAATCTTACTCAAAAAATTAGCTTGATGGAAATTCCCAGTAAAGCAGCTGCCAAAATAATAAAAGGTTCCTGAAGTTTTTTGAATTTGAAAAGAATAGCAGCCGTCGTGATTGCCATCAAAAGCGTGGGGATGTCGGTCAGGGTTCGTTTTCCAAGAACCAAAACCGCTCCGGCAATCGCCCCAATAGCCGCTGCAGTCACACCATCGACAAAGGCCTTTATGCCCGGATGTTTGCCGTACTTTTTAAAATATGGCGCGGGAATTACAGTAAAAAGATAACACGGTAGAAATGTCGCCAGGGCCGCGACCACGGCACCCCACACGCCAGCTACTAAATAGCCGATAAATCCCACTGTGATGACAACCGGACCTGGCGTTATCATAGCGACAGCAACAGCATCAAGGAACTGTTGTTCATTAAGCCATGCGTATTCCTTTACGATCCCTCCGTACAGGAATGGTACAATTGCCAATCCACTCCCAAAAACAAAGGCCCCCGCCTTGGTAAAGAACCAGGCGATCTGCCACAGCTTTGACTCAGTCGTGACGGCTGGAAGCTGTACCAGGATCGTAGGTAAGATCCCATGGGCCGCTGAGTTTAACCATTTCGGTGGGGCTTTAACAAACCAAACAACCATTCCAGCTAACAGTATTACCCATAAAATCTCTTCTTCCGTCACAAATGTTGTAACCGCCAATACTAAAAATATAATCCACAGCAATTTGTCAGTACGAATGTTTTTGATGGTAAGTCTGTAACTGCCAATGGCAATAATGCCGATCACGGCAGACCCTACTCCATAAAATATTGCTTGCATCCAGGGAAGGCCGCCGTATAGCACATACGTGTATCCAATGACGAGAACCATGAGAAAGGACGGCAAAACAAAAGCAATTCCAACAAGCGTTGCTCCTAAGATCTTAAAGTGAACATAGCCTAAATAGATTGAGAGCTGTGCCGCCAACGGCCCTGGCGCTAACTGCGAAAGCGCGAGGCCCTCCTTATAGTCGTCTTCCGTAATCCATTTTTTGTTTTCAACTAGATCGCGATGCATGTATCCAACCAACGCCACCGGTCCACCAAAACCCCACGTACCCAGTTTGATGAAATAGACGATAAGATCGCGAAGGGAATATTTTGGACTGGCGCTTTCCATTTTGGCGTTTTGTCAGGCCGGAGACCACGTGTGCTTTTCGCTTTGCACATATTTGGCCCAGCTATAGAGCGCGTCGTAAATTTTCATGCCGACGGCAAGCATTTCTTGATCGTCTCTATGGTTGTACGATAGCCCGGCCGAAATAGCCCAGAGCCCTGCAGCCTGAGGGGCCAGATGAAAGCTATCCGTATCGGCACCCCTTACGATTTCTGCGATCTGCAAAACGGCCAAATCGGCTATGTTATGTTTCTTAACGATGTAGTCAAATGTGCACCATTCACCTTCGTGCGTGTATTCAGCACCAGGTAAATCATACGGAACAGCATCAAGCTCTCTTGCCTTTTCAAATACTTTGTCTTTCGGAACATATATGAATTCAGCCTGTTCATCAACAAAATTCCGGATAAGCCACGGACAGGCTATTCTGTCAATTTTTGGACGTTCGCGCGTAATCCATTTCATATAAAAATTATTTTGAGTTCTCTTTTCTCAAGTCAAGGGTATGGAAGACAAAAAGCCGAATCGCGTGGGTCGAGTAATAATTCTCGCCTGACGCTTCTTGTTGGTAAACATTCATGTAACCGAGCTGGGCATTCAGGTGAGACGTAAATTGATAACCCATGCCCACAAAGAATCTGTTTTGATCAAATGTATTGTAGACAATTTTGCCTCCAAAATTCAGAAAAATTTCGTCCATCACAGCAACGAATGGTGTCTTTGCAACAATCTCTCTTCCTTTCAAGGGAATGAAGAATGAAAAATTGTAACGTACCCGGAAGTTGTAGTTATATCCCTCCTGCTTTTCGTCATCGACAACCTTTTGATTAAATCGTTGCTCCAGTCGCAACCACTGCAGCGTGCTCAAGCCGGGATATTTTTGATTCCACCAGATTTGCTGCCATGTGCGATGTTCTGTCCTGATGGTATTCATTCCCTCGGCAGGAAAATGCTTCACCAGTGCGTACCCAACATTTACACGCAAATTATCCTTGATGAAATAGGTCAACGCGGGTCGAATCAAAAATTGAAACGGACGTTCAATAAAATGATCCGTCTGCCGATAATGAACATCAATCCAAAATCCGAATTTGTTGCTGAACCGGGTTTGATTGAAATATCCCAGCCACAGTTGCTCACGGGTATGAATGGTTTTATCCGGTGTTTGCGCCGAACTCTCGATACACAAACAGAAAGCAAAACAAATGACAAAAAATTGAACGCGGAAATTTCATATTTTCAATTGCTATTAACGGGGGCCATGGAATATCGAACTACAATGCTATGAAACGCTACAATACTAAGATTGTATAAAATTTACGTTTTGGATCTGCTTTACCTTTTATCCAACTTTTTTCTAAACTCGGATGGATTTTTCCCAGTCGTTTTTTTAAAAATCCGATTGAAGTGGCTTTGGTCCGAAAATCCGGTGAGGTAGGCAATTTCCGCGAGGGAGTGTTCTGATTCATTGAGCAGCTGAATTGCTTTTTCAATGCGTAGTTTTCGGATGTAATCTCCGAATGAAAGATCGTCGAAGTATTTTGAGAATTCGCGGGATAAATATGTCGGATGAACATGCAGGCTCTGCGATATCTCTTTCAGGCTTAAACTCAGGTTTGTGTCTATCTGATCCTGAATGATTTCCTTTAGCTCCTTAGCCCAGGAGGGTACTTTTTTCGTCTGGGATTTTTGTTTGATGAATTTCTTATACACATCCAACAAAAGATTCTCAATTGGATTTTGAGTATGTTTTACTTTCTGTAAATCCTTTGCCCAGGTGTATAATGCGTCATAAATGATCATTCCTTTTTCCAGGAGCTCCTGATCATTTTTAATATTTTCCGAAAGGCCGGAAGAAATAGCCCAAAGCCCGGATGCCTGAGGGGCAATATCATGACGGTCGGTATCGGCGCCGCGCACTATAGCAGAAATTGTTTTGATCGCCGGATCACCAACCTTGTGCTTTTTCACGAAGTAATCAAATGTGCATTCGTCACCATAGTGTGTATACTCAACATCGGGTATGTCAAAGGGGATTGCATTTAATTCTTCTGCCCGGGATTTTACGTTTTCAAAGGGAACGTAAATTATCTCCGCTTCTCTATCTATAAATCTGCTGATCAGCCACGGGCAGGCGATGCGATCGATCTTCGGGCGTTCTCTCGTGATCCATTTCATAGAAGGTGTATTTATGCAAAAGTAAGAACAATAAGGAACACCCTGAGACCTGAGTTCCAATCGACCAATCATGAAAAAATTTTGATTATTGAGGCCCCCTGAACCTTGCAACGAAAAAGTATCGTTGGATTTTGGACCGTTCTCTGATTAATCAAATATATTGCATAAACATAAAAATGTAGCAAATGGAAAAGCCCTTGTTGATGCAGATCGATGCCTCAGTGATCTGCATTATTCTTTTTATCCTCATGTTGCTTACGGTTGTCGCGGGACATAAAATGCGAAAGAAATTCTGGAATGTGGAAGAAGGGGACCCGAAGGGAGGGGTAAGTGCTCTGTTGGGTGCATTGTTTGGCTTATGGGGTTTTATGCTTGCGTTTACGTTTAGCCAATCCGGTACCCGCTTTGAAACCGTCCGGGCGATGATTGTTGATGAAGGTAATATTCTAAGAAATGCCATCATTAGAGCGGATTTCTTCCCTGACAGTGTGCGGAATGGCTACCGTGCAGATTTGCGAAAATATCTTGAAGAACGTATCGCTTACTATGATTATGACGATGATGCGGCCAAGTTTCGTAAGAATAGGGAAGAGATATCAAAAACGGCAACAGCTTTGTGGAAAAGAACAGTTGAGCAATCCAAAAAACCCGAGTTGACCGGGCCCGCGAACAATATGGCTACGAGCTTGACTAATTTATTTGACATAGGCATCAAAAGAGAAGCCTTGTTAAGTGCCGGGATACCGATGCCCGTTAACATTATGTTGGTTGTCCTGGCGTTGTCCATCTCGTTAGTGGGCGGCTTTACAACACCCAGTTTTAAGCGCAAGGAATGGATAGTCGTTTGCGTGTTTGCTTTTCTGGCATCCACTATCCTGTACATAACAATAGACCTGGCAAGACCGATGGAGGGCTTAATCAAACCGGACGCGGGGCAGCAAATCATTGTTAATTTGCGCAAGCTTTTTTGATTGGACTGTCCTGTCCCAACAAGGCTGCCACATTCGTTCCGCTCTTTCCTGCAAATGTTTCATATAGAGATTTTCTAATTATAGAGCACCCAAGTTCGTCCAATACCTTATTTTTTTAACAAAAGCGCTGAATTTCGTAGCTTAGTTATGCCGTTAGGCGGAGATGGCAAGAGAATTAAAATATCCATTACACTTAAACTGATTGGTTTGAAACTTACATTACTTCAGCATGCACCAGTCATCGTTGTCGCGATCATTATTTTCATACTGATTATAATTTTCTATTTGGTGGGCCATCGTGTGCGAAGCAGGAATTGTTGGGATTGCTTCTTGCATTTACATTCAGTATGTCAAGCTCCAGGTTCGACGCCCGGAGGAGCACCGTTATCCAAGAGGCTAATGCTATCGGTACTGCCATTTTGCGAACGGATATTTATCCTGACGGCATGCGCAAATTGCTTCGTGTTAACTTGAAGGAATATTTAAACGAACGTATTGCCTTTTACGAAGCCGGGATGAATTTGGAAAAAGCTTTTGCATCCTATGCCAGGGCCGATGAAATTGGTAAAAAAATATGGTTGATGGCCGCGGCTTATGCGAAGAATAATACATCTATCACAATAGCCTCTCAACTCATACCGGCCTTAAATGAAATGATCGATATCACCGCCACTCGCAGAGCGGCCGGACAAGCTACCATTCCCGATTCCATCATGTATTTCCTTTTTATACTTTGTTTTTGTTCGGCTTTCCTTTTGGGGTATGATACGAAAGCCAAAATTGACTGGATTGTAGTCGTTGGCTTTGCCATTATGCTTTCGTCAACGGTATTTAACATCATAGATTTGGACAGACCAAGGAGCGGCTTGATAGACATGGACACAGCCAACAAGGACATGGTTGAATTGCGCGAACTGTTTACTAACGATTAACCTTGTTGTAAAAGTCGGATTCGAATTGGAGAATTTTCAGACTTAGTTTAAAATCTCCTGCTTCGGCTCAGTATCGGTAGTTCTGCACAATCATGAATGAAATAGGGTATAGCCCAACGATAAAATAATTGACCCTGTAAACTAACCGATAAATCCAGAATCGTAATTGATGATGCTATTACAAGATGATTATCCTGCGATGTACCGTACTGATGCAATCACAAATAACATTGATGCTATCGCACTTACTTTACTGCTGCACTTTCTTTTTGAGCTGACTCTAACCAAACCATAAAAAGCTTATACCCGATCGTAAGAATAACAGCTCCTAAAAACAATCCGAGAAAACCACTGGTAATAAACCCGCCAATAGCCCCTAAGAAGACAACAAGCATGGGAGCAGGCGCGCCACGACCTAACAAGAGTGGTTTCAATATATTATCAGAAATAAGTGTTATCACTAACCATATGGCGAGTAATACAGCTGTTAGTGTATCCGCAGCCGAAAACATATAGATCATTACCGGAATTGCAACCGGACCGGCGCCAACCTGGATAACTGCGAAAAACAGACAAGCCACTGTCCATAAGCCTGCATAGGGAACGCCTGCAATAAAAAACCCAAGCCCTGCCATAGTAGCCTGTATAACAGCAACGCCTAAGATACCCTTTACTACACTACGAATAGTGGCTACAGTAGTACTCGCAAAATTTTCCCCGTTTTTCCCCGCTAACTTGATAAAGATTTTAGTAGCGGCGTTCGCGACTGAAGTGGAGTATGCAAGCAAAACGCCCGCTATAATTATAGATGCAACGAATTGCAAGACACCCGCTCCAATGCCTGCCACAGCTGAAAGAACCCACGCAACTGCAGCCTTTATTTGGTCGGAATATTGCGCCATGGCTGCTTGCAAATCTTCTGAAGCCAGTCTCCAGAAGTCAACAACAGGTTTGGCTATGGAGGGCCAGGTCTCAGTATTTTTTCCCGGTGGTGGTATTACCAACTGTCCTTCCTTATTCAAGTCGCGCAAGTGACTTACTTCTTCAAACACGGATTGGGTTAATAGCCAACTCGGTATTACTAATATGCTTAACATTAAAAGTGTCAACACGACGGACGCCCATACCTTACGCTTGCGAAACACCTTTAGAAAAATAATGTATAAAGGATAAAGCGCTATCGCGATTACAGCAGCCCAAATCAAAATTAAAACGAAAGGTTTCAATATGATGATGCACCATCCCAACAGAAAAAACAATAAAGCAAGCCGAATAATGGTATCCACTATTTTTGCGAAAGTGAAGGTCCCTGGGCTTGCGGATTTATTGATTCCATAATTTTATTATTTAATAGGTTCAGAATCTGGATGAAATTGACAATTAGGTTTAAAATGAATTGCTAATTTTTTTTATTAAAGTCAGGTTTTCGAATCCTGTTGTTCAAGACATAGATCCATTCTTATTCTAGCGTTCCGTTGCTTGATAATTTTCGGCGAGCACATCTGACTGATTACCTTTCATGATGATCAATTGAATAGTAATGTACAACAATTTGGTTTATCTGTTTGATTTTGTGCATCGGCCTTTTTACACCATGGAAGTTATATTTTAGTTTCTGTAGTCGTTAATTGCTGAAGTTAATCAACTACCTTGGCAGGATTCAGGTACATTTTATACACAAGCTGAATGACATGATCGTTGCTGATAAATTCTCCTTCGATTTCGTTGCGCGATGATTGCCAGGTGTAGATTAACTCGAACCGATTCTTGTAGTCAAGACGATAGCCTAATCCGATTCGGGCACGTCTACGGTTCGCATAGCGCTCATCCAATTGATCATCCAGCACAATAAACTCCTCATAATCGAGAAGAGTATACCAAAGCTTATCCTTATAGAGGTTGGGGCCGGTGATGCTGATCCAGAAGTCACCTTTCAGGCGTATGCGGTTGCTGATATCCCAAACGTCAGCTTCTATCTCGTGGAAATGACGTTGTTGATACCTTAAAAAAAGTCGTGCGTTTACGCGCTTGTTTTGCGTGATATGTAAGCGAGCTCCCAGCATCGGGGCTAGTTCAAACGAATTGGTATCTTCTTTTTGCACGGTGTAAGCAAGCGGCAACTCTGCAGTTAGATCAAGCCGGGTCAGCAACACGTACTCAACGGTTGGGGTTACACTTAAACTTCTCCATTTGTTCTCTTGTGTCAAAAGCGTTTGATAACTAGCCGAAACCTCGAACAACCAACTATAAGAAGGATAATCCATTTGGTAATCTAGCCAGAGTTGTTCATGACTTTGTGCCTGACCTTGCAACCTTGTAATAAGAAGCAAAGCAACTAACGAGCAGACGCGTTTATCCATGAAGTTTCAATTACTGCAGAATTTCCTTTGCCATAAATTCAAAAAAATAGAATCAGTATACTTCACGGGCAAATACGATGTAGCCTGTTTCTAGCCACTTCGTTGTAGAATTTTCTTTTGCCATTGTTATTTTAATCAATATCCTTCGCTATAAAATCAAAATTGATATGGCACAAAAAAGCTTTTCCAAGGAAATTAGAATACTCTTTGCTATAGGAAATTAGCTATGTGAATCATCCATTCCAAGCTGGGTTACAATAATGTGACCTGAATACGCGTCTGAAAGAATTGTGTGGCGCCTTTCAAATTGAATCGATCTAAGACCCCATATCCATAGGCAAACTCTAAACGCACTTCCTTGGAGAGATACCAGTTTACCATGGGCGTAATTTTCCAAAATTTGCCGCCGTGCACTGGACCATCGTCCAGGTCGAAACTAGAATACCTCACCACCACTTCCCAGGCACCCGGCCCTCCTTTGAAAACAGGTCTGGCCACAGGCGCAAATCCATAGATACCACTTGCCGTACTATAAGGACGAGTCTCGCCTGTAATAAAATACGAAACCATTAAATCACCTCCACGAAATATCTTAGTTGCTGCTCCCGGCGAATGGAAGGAGTGTCCATAAAATTCTGATCCAAACATCCATGCACCCTTGCTGTAGTATACTTCACCACCAAGGTGATTTGATCCACTGGTGGAAAATTTATCCGTGTCAATAAAGTACGGAGCAGGATTTGATTCAGGTCGAGATCTTAAGCGTATTTCGTTATCGTCGGGTTTACCATACCGGTAATTAACGGCAACATGTAAAACGGTTTTGTCGCCTTGTGAATAGATCGGAAGCCACCCGATCCGAGCAACCGTTTGCCATTTGTAGGTCGAGAAAGACTGGCCGTCCGAAAGCCAATCGGTGTACACACCGAGGTTCCACAACATTCGTTGCTTTGGAAGATAGCCAAGCCATTTTATACCATCTGCCAGGATTGGAATTACATCGATTGCCGTTTGTCTCTCCATCCCCCAGCCGGCGGCCGCGTTCATCACCTTGTTCAATGAAAAACCTTCTTTGGTTCGACCTATAAAAAAATGCCCCCACAATTCGGGCACGGCGATCATGAAGCCGGTTTCGCGAAAAAACCATGCATCGGTTACGCCATCGTACATGATCCCAGCTTTCCAGGTTATGCTTCTTTTTGTTTTGAGTTGCCCGCTAAATAAGAAACGAAAGTCGCGGAGTTTGAAGGCAGACTCTACGTCGTAACCCGCTGAATCAGCTTGCCGCTTGCTATCGGCGTCTTGACTGAACCCCGCATAGTCATAAAAAAGAGCCGCCCCCAATTTGAATGTCGAGTACTTTCCAGGAAACAATCGCCAGCGCTTATCCTTCCATTTTTGAGGAACAGTGTCTGCCTTTACAACCTCCAATAGTTCTCCTTCAGTACCATCGGGGACATATTGTATTGAATCCTGGCTGTAGGAAATTGTTGGTAAGATTATCAACGTCACCACGAGCAGGCCTGCGTTAAGTAGATAGGTAACCTACATCCCTGCACGCAAATGACTGAAAGCAAACTGGGTGTGAGTAAAAAAGAAATCATCCTGTCCCTGTTTCATCCCAACAAATTTACCTTCAGTCATCGCGTCTATTAAAACACCCTTAACTATAAAATGCCCAGCGGTGTAATAAAACCAACGGTAAATCTGCCGGTGTTATAGTCAACTGACACCAAACCGATCTTTTGCATAGTCAGAATACTTATAAACCTGCCTGACCCAGTTGGCAAAAAACTTGATATTTATATCGCTCCATGGATAATACTCAATGGCAGGAATATATCCCCAAGCGTCACGAATGTGTTCTTCGCCCGTTGTGTTTTGAGGATCATTGAAACTGTTCTTCCAGTTTGCAATGTCCAACATACCAACAAAAGTAAGATGGACTTTTGGGTTGAGGATGTAGCGAAAATTAATCCAATGACCGATATATAACGTATTCGCCAGGGCATAATGGATAGAGATTGTCTGGAACAGTTTCACTTACAATAGTAGTGCGGTCCAAATCTTCATCACTCCATTTGAAATCATAGATAAATCTGAATTTCCCCAGTTTAAGCTCGTTACCCAAGGCGATATAATTCATGTTGGCACCATTGCCATCGCATCTTGGCTTCATTAATAACGAGTATGACCAAATGGTATTTAATCTTTCCATCAAACAAACTTCCTCGCCAGTTTGCTACAAATGCCAAGGGCGCTTTCGACTCTGTCAAGTTGGGTTGAGGTCCATACAGTTCTTCAAAGGTCTTTGTCCTCGAATCCAATACCTGAAATGTAAATTGGTTTGTTACTTGGTGTGTATGTAAACCCAACGCCGGTAAGAAAGTTATCGGCGTATTCGATGATGTCGGAGTATTCGTAAATATCAATGGGGTTGTAATCAAATTCATAAGCACCCCAATCAGCACACATTTTACCCGCCGAAATGCTGAATCTGTCATTAATATCTACCCGAATGAATGCAAGGTCTGTAGAACGGCTAATGCCATCAACTGATTCCGAAGTTTGTGCCCTGTGTATAGCGGTCACGAAAACGGAAGTACACTTTCTCATGTACTTTCCCTTTATCTCCAGTCTGAACTGTTCCATGGTGAAACGTGACTTGGTATGTTCGCCATCCACGAATTCATTTCGCTAGCAAAACGCATGTTTGCTATCATACTCACATTTTTCAGAAGGCCTTGTTTTGTTTCTGGTATGAGTGTTTTGTAATAAGTGGTATCACCGGCCTGCCGTTCCTGTTCTGGGCCAAAAGGACAGACGGTAGATAAAAGGAACCAGCATCCATGTTCTTGAATGATTTCATAATTTCTTGTTTTGCACTGATAATGGGCAATAAAAATCGATTACATATCTTTTTGTGCTTAAATCTAATCTGTTTCAATAAACAAGTGTAGGAGAATTTGGTTTATTTCTGGCCGGTTAAAGTAGCAGGGTCCATTAGCTTCTTGATCTGGTCTTCAGTCAGCAGTTTCTTCTCCCGTATCAGTTCAAGAATTCCTTTGCCGCTTTGAAGAGCTTCTTTTGCCAGTTCTGTTGTTTTTTCATATCCGAGAACAGGATTAAGAGCCGTTACAATCCCTATAGTAGTTTCTATATAACGTTTTAAAACTTTTTCATTAGCTGTAATTCCATCAATACAGTTTTTACGGAACAAAGGCAGCGTCTTATAAAAAAGCGCTTGTGATTCCATGATAGAGGTAGCAACCACCGGCTCATAGGCATTTAGTTGCAGGAGACCATCCCGTGATGCTATCGTCAACTGTTGCATCGTTGCCCATAACTTTGTAACACACCTGGTTCATCAACTCGGGCATTACAGGATTTACTTTTCCGGGCATGATGGACGAACCTGGTTGAAGTGCAGGTAAATTGATTTCAAAAATACCGTTGCGGGGACCGGATGCCAGGAAGATCAAATCGCTGCTGATTTTGGATAGGGTAACAGCAAGGTTTTTTAATGCTGAAGAATACATTACAAATGCCTGCATGCTGCTTGTTGCTGCAATCAGATCTTTAGCCAATACCATTGGTTTGCCGGTAATTTTCGCAAGTTGAACTGCACATTTTTCAGCATAACCGGGACTTGCTGTTAAACCTGTACCAATAGCTGTTGCACCCATATTCTCTTCGTATAAATAGGCTTCACTTTTACGAAGCGCTTCAATTGCAGCATCAATCTGGTCCTCCAAAAGCATGAAATTCCTGTCCCACCGTCATTGGCACAGCATCCTGGCCTTCGGTGCGGCCCATCTTCACCAGGTTTTTAAATTCTTCTCCTTTTTTGTGAAAAGCCTGCGCCAGTAATTCTGCTTCTTTTATCAATTTGTCATTATGTAATAACAAGGCGACATGAATGGCGGTAGGATACACATCGTTTGTTGACTGACCCATGTTCAGATCATCATGGGGTTCAATAAACTGGTATTCTCCTTTTTTCTTGCCATCATTTCAAGAGCAATATTTGCCAGCACTTCATTGGCATTCATATTGGCAGATGTTCCGGCACCACCCTGGTACAGGTCTGTCAGAAACTGGTCATGATATTTTCCATCGATCACAGCCTGGCAGGCTTTCTCAATGGCATCCATTTTTTCTTTTTTCATTCTTCCTACTTCCGTGTTGGCACGGGCAGCAGCCAGTTTTACCATGGCATAAGCCCTTACATAGTCCGGATAAAAATTTGTTTTTACTCCACTGATCTGGAAATTTTCCAGTGCCCTGAGTGTTTGTACTCCATAATATGCATCAGCAGGAATTTGCTTTTCACCAAGCAAATCTTTTTCTGTGCGGGTTTGCTGTGCCTGTGCGATACTGAAAGCTAATAAGCATCAGTAACGCAATAGTTGAATAAGTTTTATGTTGTTCATTTTGTTTTAGTTTTTAGTCTGCATATATAAACCCGATTTCAGATAATTGCGACCTGGATACATCGACCTGGGCGCAATTGAATTCAGTACATTAGCGTTCAGTAATTAATACTTAAAGAAAAATTCCTGGAGTTGTTTTTTATCTTTTGTCTTTGTAAGGCCCAGCATCAATAATATCCTGGCTTTTTGAGGAGTAAGATCATCAGAAACAATAGTGCCCAGTTCATCATCATTGATTTCATCATGAAGCACAACCCTGCCGGAAGGAGTACGGCTTGCACGGCAAACAATAATGCCTGCTGCTACAGCACGTTTTCACTGCATCCGTATAAGCTTTGTTGAAGTTGCCATTTCCCACACCTGCAATCACAATACCATCTACTTTTTTACTAATCAGCATATCAATCTGGTCAGGCGGTGCATCAGCATACATGTAAACAATATCCACCCTTGGTAATTTTGTATCGGCTGTTAATACAACTGGGTTTTGTGGGATTTACTTCCCGTATCAGAAGTTGAATAATATTCCACTCTGCCATCATAAGCCTGGCCAACAGGACCTGTATTGGGAGATCCAAAAGCATTTGTTTTTGTTGTACTCAGCTTCATTACATCTCTTGCATCAAATATGCCTTCATTAAAGCTTACCAATACTCCTCTGCCTTTGCTCTTAGGATTGACAGCAATAGTAATTGCATCATACAGATTTTTTGGACCATCTGCACTGATCGCTGTTGCAGGACGCATAGAACCGGTAAGTACAACCGGTTTATCAGAGGTAACCACCAGATCGAGAAAATAAGCGGTTTCTTCCTGTGTATCTGTACCATGTGTAACCACAATACCATCCGCTTCATTGTTCTTAAAAATTTCATTGATACGAATGGCCAGTTTTTTCCAGATTTCAACGGTCATATCCTGGCTGCCCACAGATGCAATTTGTTCACCGGTGATATTTGCAATTTTTTTTACTGTAGGTATTGAACCAATCAGATCATCAATTGGAATTTTTCCGGCTGTATAACCAGCCCTGTCAGCAGATGCTCCTGCTCCTGCAATTGTTCCTCCTGTTGCTAAAATGATTACCCTTGGTAATTGTGCCTGAACTTGTGCAATCAGGATCAGGAATGCTAAAAGTGAAAGTAGTTTTTTCATGATTTTTTTGGTTTTATTTATTTAATATTTGACCTACTCTTTTCGGCCAAATTTGTAATTTCAATGAGGTTTTTGGTTTCCAAATTAACTACATAATAGATTTAGATTTTTGCGAAGTAGTCTGAATCAGCTTAACAATTGGATGCCTATTATGTTTTAACCATTTGAATGATAATTCAAATTGCCGACTTCTTCATACAAGTTACTTCTAGGATTTGAATTTTAAGTGACAGTATCGTCCCAATACTTTAAATCTTCTCATTTATATTACCTAACACCTCATAATAGCCATTGGGAATCAACTCATGTAGTTGAACCATTGCCAATGATAATTCTAAACGGCAATCAGGTTTGCTTCACAAACACCTCGTTGATCATAACTTGAGACCCACGCCAGAATGTCTTTGTCAACCAAAAAGAGACAGTCGTCCGTCAGCTTACTTGCGCAACACTTTTTCCGGTGAAATGAAAAAAATTCTATTCTTTTTTTTTGTACTCCAGTTCATGCCCATCTTGCTAGCACAAAATTCACCTGACTCTCTAAAAAAAGAACCTGCCCTTGCAAATGCTGACGATCCCTCACAATTCTTTACAAGAATAGAGGTGTTCAATCAATTGCAGTATTACGACAAAACAGATATCTACCTGAATCAAACTGTTGTAAGAACGATTTTGAAGGTAGGGAAACGGTTCACTACACGCCTAGACATTCCGTTGGTGTATAACTCTTTTACTTCTCCTGCTAATCACAAACAATCGGGACTTGGTGATATTTCATTTCGTCTCCTCGGCTTCAGATTTATTGAAAAACCCAAGTCTGCCTTTACCGCTTCTATTGAAATCAGTATGAATACGGCCGAATCGCCTATTCTTGGTCTAGGCAAGAACCTGCTCATTCCTGTGGTCTCCTACACGCTTTTGGTACCCAAGAAAAAAATGCTTTTTGCCTTGGTTTTACAACAGGCAAATTCTGTGAGTGGCGATGAAGAAAGATCCGATATCAGTTTTTCCAAAGTACAGGCTATTCTCATCAAGAAATGGTCAGCAAGAGCCTGGACGGTCCTGGCGCCTGAGTGGTTTATCGATTATGTTCGCGGCGGAGTATCCATGAACCTCAGGACCCGGATGACCTATGCGCCGACACCCCGCATCAATATCTGGATTACGCCAAGCGCAGGAATATTCGGCGACTTCCCGGGACGATATCAATGGAGTGCGGATATTGGTGGTCGATATTTCTTATTCAGGGAAATGAACTTTAAGAGGAAATGATTAATGGTTAATGATTAATGGTTAGTATGAGTTTACCGTTAATGGTTAAAAATTGGTTAATGGCTAATGAAAGAAAATATTATCAAGACTAAGAGTTTTGACTTTTGCGGTTCAGCATTGTTAAGCTGAATCAGCATTTGTGCAATAATAAGAAGGAGTTTGTTTTGTCGAAACAACTTTTGAGAAGTGGAACTAGTGTTGGAGCAATGGTTCGTGAAGCAGAACATGCAGAAACCAAAGCAGACTTCAAACATAAAATGGGTATTGCCCAAAAGGAGATCAACGAAACCATATATTGGCTTGAGCTATTAAGAGCAACGGACTTTTTAACAACGAAGCAATTTGAAGACATCAATGCTCATGCAATTGAGATCATCAAAATAATTACGACGATCATCAAAACAACGAAAGCGAATATTAATGGTTAATGGTTAATTATTAATGGTTAATGGTTAATGGTTAATCATTTGAATGAAAGAAATTTTAAGCTGTATTAACCATTAATAATTAACCATTAATAATTAAGACAAGATGACAAAAACCAGAATCACGCTTCCGCGACAGCGAATTATTTTCACGGGCATCGGTCTTTTACTGGGCGCCCTTGCCCTCCTGACTCCCTTTTTGAATCTCGCAGAACCTCCGTCCCATGTCGGAGGATTGCTGATCTGGGCCGCCATCCTTGAGATCGCGCATGGATTCAGGCGGGCGGAAAACCAGTCAAGAATGTCTGCCTGGTTCAGTGGAGCGATGACCATGCTGATCGGCACACTGCTGATCAATGCTAAATTGTTCCAGCCAAAACCACTTGTCGATTTTATACTCGTGCTGTTCCTGATCGATGCAAACCGTTACCTAGTCCCTCTTGTTAAAAAGCGCCGCAAGGAGAAAAAACCTGCATGGCACTATCTGCTGTCGGCAATAGGCAATGGGGTCGTTGTTGTGCTCATCATCTTGTTTAGAGGCAAAGGCCTAGAGTGGGTCGTGTCATTGTCTGGAGCACTACGCATTTTTGGAACAGTATATGGACTTTATACAGCGCGAATCGGTAGCGTACAAAAAGTAGCTGACGACATTGTCGATAGCCTTGGGCTCAGGGGAAACAAGGAGCTAGAAGCGCTGGCGGCAAAACTGGGAGAGGAAAGTGAGCGCAGAGCCCCTATCGATGCGAGTTGGATCGCGACGTTCATTATGGTCTTGTTCTTTATTCACCTTGGCCGAATGGGGTTTGACCAATCGGCCGTGGGTATCATTTCGCCACTTATAGCGGCGATTGGAGATATTTTTGTGGCCCTGGTTTTTGCGTTTGGGATTATCGCGCCGATTCGAAATATATTTAAGCGAATCACCGGATTATTTATTCGACGTGCATGGAGATGGGTACAAAAAGTTCCGGAAGCCGAAAGACGGTTATTCAGTCTGC
>CAWEZB010000046.1:0-13262 GCA_963813425.1 uncultured Bacteroidota bacterium | reverse complement strand
CCATCTTTCCGTATAAGCCTGTTATTGACAATCCACAAACCATTACGATGAAACATTTAGTTACGCTTTTCCGTATCAAACCAACGCTTTTATCATTATTAATAACCTTCGGAGCAGTGACTGCGAAGGCCCAAACCTATTGGGATAAAATTCCTGCACTAACTTCAGAGTGTTATGCCGAGAAAGATGATTTCGGAAAAAAAATCCAGGCGCTGAAATCTGAAATTAAAGATAGAACTGGAAAAGAGTAAGCAGGCTACTGAAGAGAAGGTCAGTAAGATGACGGCAGAAGAAAGAATGGCCATCGCTACCAGGTATCAGAACATGAAGCCAGAAGAGATCGTCAAGCAGCAAAGTGAAATGATGGCGATGACGCAGGCACAGACCGAGTTTCAACAAAGTGCTTCTGAATTTGAGACATCCTTCAACGAACTCGAATCTGATTTTAGATCGGCCTTTGGAAAAAGGCTGGGAGCGATCGAATCGGAGTACAGAAAACTACCCGATGGCGAAGGCACGCCACAATGGGCAATAAAAAAAGGGGAGGAGCTGATGGCCTCCTATAACAAGGAGTACGAAGCGATTTGTCATGAATATTTTACTTCATCCGATGCAAAGTTTAAGATCTGGCTTAAAGACTTCAAAAAGTTTTTGCACGAAAAGGAAATTCCCTTCAATAAGAAAATGATAAAGATGCAATACGCACAATATGGAATTAGCGCAGATGAATCCGCAGCTGAGCTGATGGCAGTTGAGAAGTACCTGGAAAAGTGCGCAGCGATATTCGGCCTTCGGAGACCTTATCCTCAGGGGTAATTTGACTCATGCTAAGTCTAGAGTCGTAGCTACTAACGATCCCAACTACCCACAACGGTGAGACTCCATACCCTCACTATCTACTTCTCACCTTACACTTACAAACTACTACTTACAACTTACAATTATACTTAACAGCCGCTTCTATAATCTGTCTGGTAACCTCAAGTTCTTTCTCCGTCCGTGGTGAGTAGATCATCATATAACCTGGTGCCAGTTCCCGGCCAGGTGCAAATACTTGACCCGCTAATCCGTGCAATTCTCCCCATCCCCTTTCAATTACAACCTTTGCATCAGACGGGCTTAGGATCATATGCATGGATCCGTCGGTTGGATGCATGTGACCAATCTCTGCGTGTGTAATTGGCATCATCGCAGGATTCCCACTAGCGCTGTCCTTAACGAATAATGCGTTGTTATGTTTTTCAAAAAAGCTACGCTTAAAGGACACTTTTCCTTGTTGATCAGCGGCATATTTTTCAATCAATTGACGCTGTTCGGCTCTTATTGTGGTATCATTATGTTGATTTGTCTGCCGGTGCGGAATTGCGTATGGTGCGACCGTCGGCCTTGGATCCTTTCTCTTTGGAAGTCGTTTCAATGTCTTAACATCTCCAAGCTTTCCGACGTGAAGTTCCAAATTCGTCACATCGAACGGGTTTCTCATTTTTTTGCCCAGGTTTTTAAGTGTTTGATATCCATCGAATGTATGAGGAAGGCCTCCAACGCCAAGCGCAACCCACGCCTGATAATCCTTGTAGGCGGCATCACCGAGGTAATATTGAATTGGAGAAATCAAGGTTTGTTTTTGAGTGCCAAGGTTTTGAATACTCAACTCCACGACATCTCCCGGTTTTAGATACTGGGGCGGCTTCATGCCCAGACCTACTCCCGATGGTGTTCCGGTAGCAATTACGTCGCCAGGCAGCAGGGTCATAAATTTGCTTACTTCGCTCACTAATCTTTCAACACCGAATATCAAATCGCTTGTATTTGCATCCTGCACTTTTTTACCGTTCAATGACAACGAAATTGAGAGGTTGTTTGGATCACCTGCTTGCGCCCACGGAACGAGATACGGACCCAACGGAGCAAAAGTATCAGCACTTTTTCCCTTATCCCATTGGATGCCGGGACGTTCAAGCTGCCACTCTCTTTCGCTATAATCGTTGATTATCGTAAAGCCGGCGATATAGTTCCTCGCGCTGTCTTCGGGAATATATGAAGCTTTTTTCCCCACGATGATTGCCAGTTCAACTTCATAATCGGTCTTCGTTGAATTTCTTGGTATTATGACATTATCATTTGGACCCGCCAAGGCTGTCGTTGACTTCATGAAAATTACTGGCTCGCTCGGAATCTTGGCTCCGCTTTCCTGAACGTGTTTATGATAATTAAGTCCGATAGCCACAATTTTAGATGGGCGAACGATGCAAGAAGCGATGCGTGATTTATCCGAAACTTTAGGGCATTTGGATTCATTGTCCTTGAACCATTTTTCCAAACGCGCCATACCGTTGGTGCCAAAGAATTTCTCATCATAGTCTTCTCCAAATGCTGATACGTCGTATTGAATTCCTGCAGTTGTTAAGATTCCGGGTTTCTCTTTACCGGACTCACCAAATCTGAAAAGTTTAATTCCCTGGGCCATTGCTTGAAAATGAAGTAGGGTTACCAGGACTATTAAAAGTGAATTCATTCTATTCTTTTGAAACATAGGACGTCTTTTAATACAAATGTTAACAAATTCTGAAATATTGAATGCAGAAATTTACATTGTGTCTTGGTGACTCGCCGTTGTTGGTGTTGCGCGACGGCAAGTGCGTCGGTTCACCAACAACCGCACGTGCTTGCATCAGCATAATTCGACGAACATCCATTTCCGGTCGACATCGACAAACGGTAGAACTATCCGTCACAATGAACCAAAAATTCCCATTGCCTATCTTGCTTGTAGTAAAATCTCGCGCTCGAATATTTGTATTCGTCGGGATAATTGCACAGTTCCGCGGACACGGGATTGTAATGAATGTATTCAAGCTTCTGATGAATTACTTGGCCGCTCCATAGCGGAATGCTTAACGAGTTACGTTCCCAAATCCGATATTTCCTATCCTTCGTACGAACTAACAATTTATCGAGACATGGCGATTTTTCCTGGAGTAATATTTTCAAAATTTGTTGTGCGGTATATTTTAAGAAATCACGTTGAACAGCTTCTCGTTCATGGTTACCTAACATTTGCCCGTTTAAATGGAAATGGTTTCGCATAATTACGAAACTGTAAACGGTAACTCTCTTGTTCTCGCTCAAAAAGGACAAGCTATTCACGATGATGTCTTTGAATCTGTCATCTTCTAATAGCGGGGTCCATTCAAGGCATGTTACCGCAATAAAATCTGCGTATTGCTTTGATTGCGTGATGACATCCATAAAAACTACAATGTTGTACAACGTCGAAGGGAGTCGACAATTAATGATACGAGGCCACTTTCCAAGGGTTTCTCAGGAAAACATGTTATTCAGCGCGCGTGGTTGTTGGTGATGCCAGTACGCCATCCTCGCGCAACACCAACAACGGCTAGACACAATCCACAAAGTCACTAAGACACGTTACAAAGGGTGCCATTCTAAAAAAATCATAATAATATTGTACTGAATGGTAAACAAAGTTACCTTTGTTCCGTTAATAGGTAAAAACGAATGTATGACAGCAGGCAGGCCCAGGGATTTTGACGAAGAGGTTGTACTTGATAAGGCGATGGAATTATTTTGGAAGCAAGGGTATGAAGCTACAAGCCTTGAACAATTGCTTACTGCTATGGGTATGGGAAAGGGCAGCATGTATCATAACTTCGGAAACAAGCGTGAAGTATTTAAACTTGCTTTGAACAAATTCATAAAAAATTTCGGCGGCTGGTTTGAATCTGAGATATCAAAGGCGAAAGATCCGATCGCATTCATTAAAGAATTTTTTAGAAATATTCCTAAGCAAGGGGTCGAGGCGCATAAAAAGGGATGCTTTCTGGGGAATACGGTAGCTGAGTTGGCATGTATTGACTCAGGGTTGGAAAAGGAAGCTGCAGAGCATCTGGAGAGAATCGAACAAACCTTTTACAAGTATATTAAAGAGGCTCAGCTTACCGGCAAGATAAAGTCTAAAGAGGATGCCCGTTTGCTGGCACGACACCTGATAAACTTGTGGAACGGGATCAATATCACGAGGACGGATGTATCCACAGACAAAGGACCTGATGCCGCTTATAGAAATGCAGTTAAAAGTGCTGCAGTAATTTTTTTTACTTAATTATGTACCAAACGGTAAACAAATATCTAAATTAATGTTTCACAACTAAACACAATCAAATGAAAACGTTCAATGTTCCCACCAGAGATCAAGTGTCTCCCGCAAATCAAATTCAGTTTGACAACCTTAGCAAAGCCATTGGAATGGTACCAAACCTCTACGCTACCATGGCATATTCTGAAAATGCGCTGCCGCGCTACCTTGCCTTTCAGGGTGCGAAGACTTCACTAACTAACAAGGAAAAAGAAGCTGTTAACCTTGTCGTGAGCGAGGTGAATGGCTGCAAATATTGCCAAAGTGCCCACACTGTGATTGGCAAAATGAATGGGTTTTCAGAATCAGACACGCTGGATCTTCGGTCCGGGGAGAGTAAGAATCCCAAACTTAATGCACTCGTTCAGCTTGGTAAAGAAATTTCGGAAACAAAAGGCCGGGTGTCAGAAGCCACGTTAAAAGCTTTCTATGAGGCTGGTTACAACGATGGGAATCTCGTCGATCTGATCATGCAAATCAGTGACAAGATTGCCATGAATTATTTACACAATCTCACCCAAGTGAAAATTGACTTTCCTCTGGCAGCTGAGCTTGCTCCTGCGAAAATCTAATCTCAAAGCCAGATCCACTATCCGTCAAATTTTTTTGACGGATAGTTTACCAAATGGTACAAAATATCAATGAAGTTTACAACCGTACACCTGCCTGTTCCTTTATGAACAAATGATAAGAAGGATCATGCTTATTATTGGTGAAAATGGGTTGGCACAGAAAATGGCCGCTGTAGGTACTAAACTATTTGCCATGAAACCTCTTTCGATTTTTCTTTCACTTTCTGCCTTCGCGCTGTTGGTTCTTACCTCTTCCATGAGAGTGTTCGTTTCGCCCGAAGATGAGGATACTCCGACATCATTGTACGACAGTATTGCGACCATGGACGCCATGTGGGAAGATGCTTATAATAACTGCAAGCTCGACGTGATGGAAGAGCTCATTAGCGAGGATCTGGAATTTTATCATGACCAGGGAGGCTTGATGACTTCAAAACAAAAATTAAATGAAGCGCTGAAAGTTAATATCTGTGGAAAGGTGACAAGGCAACTGAAGGAAGGCAGTCTTGAAGTGTATCCGATTAAAGGATATGGGGCTGTAGAAATGGGGCTACACGCGTTTCACAACAAAAAGGAACCAGGTTTGGAGGTTCACTATTCAAAATTTGTTCACATCTGGAAAAGAGACAATGGCAAGTGGAGAATAACAAGGGTGATCAGTCTGCATTAATCTCAGAGGTCTGCTGAATAACGCCACAAAGACCAAGATACATCAGACTCGTGCGGTTTAAGAATGTATTTGAAAGAATCAGAACATCGGAATAAATCGCTTGCACAGATTGCGATTGACAGCGGTTACTATGATCAGTCGCACTTCACCCATGAATTCAAGAAATACTCGGGCTATAATCCAAGGGAGTTTTTTATAAATTGTCCTGAAGCAACGGACACCCGCGCGACACGCGACTTCAAAGCGTAAAATGTCGCAATTTTACAAGAATAAAAGATGCATTGATTCTTACTTTGTATTAAGAACAATGATGCTCAGCATTGTTAAAATAATGGGGTTCAGCGCAACGCAATAGGCGATACTTTTGATCTAAAACTTTTGACCGGAGCCGTTGTTGCTGCACTGATTCTTTTTTCAGAAAGTAGTTATATATGAAACAACTAAAACTTCAAAACAATGAGTGCTTCTTTTGCTAACCCAACCACGGTAAATGTTCGATATATCGTTAATGATGTCAAGTCATGTGTCACGTTTTATACTCAAATACTTGGATTTGATGTCATCATGAATCCTCCCACTGGTTTTGCAATACTTTCAAAAGGAAACTTGCGACTGTTATTTAATCAGCCAGGTGCTGGCGGAGCGGGCAGACCATGCCAGATGGCGCAGTACCTGCTCCCGGTGGATGGAACAGAATTCAATTCGAGGTACAAGATATTGAATCTGTGATTAAGGATCTGAAAGGTAAACATGTCAAATTTCGAAACGACCTGGTAACGGCAAATGCGGGCAAGCAAATTTTGGTGATGGATCCGTCGGGAAATCTGATTGAATTGTTTGAGCCTAAGCGCTAGGACTAATTTCCAACAATGTCACCAACGCCCTTGAATGTTGATTATTGATTATTGATTATTGAGTGTTTAATATCTTTCCAGTTTTGGCGATACGGATCGATGTATGTCCGAAGTTAACTGAATAAAACACTCAACACTCAATAATCAATATTCAATTTTCAAGGAAGCCTCCCGCCGTTTTCGATTAAATAAATATTCCGCCAGCCACCTCAAGCCGTTGCGCGTTCACCCACTTGGAATCGTCGCTGCATAGAAAAGCTACAACACCACCAATATCATCGGGCAATCCTACACGGCCCAGTGCGGTGAGCGAAGAGACCATTTTGTTCAACTCCTGATTATCGCGCACGACACCGCCACCAAAGTCGGTTTCAATGGCGCCGGGCGCTACTACGTTTACGCGTATCTGCCTTGCGCCGAGTTCTTTGGCAAGATATTTTGTGAATGTTTCTACCGCACCTTTCATGGTGCCGTAAGCAGAGTAACCCTCAAATGTAAACCGGGCAAGGCCCGATGAAATGTTCACGATGCTGCCTCCATCATTTAGGGCAGGCAACAATTTTTGCGTGAGGAAATACGGAGCCTTCAGGTGAATATTCACCATGTTGTCAAATTGCTCCGGTGTGGTGTCGGTAAATGAAGCGTGTACACCGATACCTGCATTGTTTACCAAAGCATCGATTCCGTCAGCTTTAAATTCCGATTTCAGTACAGCCTTCAGGTTAGTTACAAACGCATCAAAGCTGTTGCTCAACGCTACGTCTAGCTGAAGGGCATGTGCCTTCCGGCCCAGTGATTTTATTTCGTCCACCACGGTGGCGGCTTCTTCTTTCTTGCTGTGATAAGTGATGACGACATCAAATCCTTTCGCGGCCAATTGCAATGCCATGTCTCTGCCCAGGCCACGGCTGGCGCCTGTTACCAGGACGATTCTGTTTTTTGTGCTTGTCATTTTTTTGTTTCGTTTAAATGATGACACAAAATTGCCGGGCAATGGTCAGTTATTCGTTATAAAAATCAATCTGATGTTTGCGAAAATCAAATCATTAGTCACGGAAGGCCAGGGGCGATACCCGTGTCTGCTTTTTAAAGAAATTGGAGAAATGCGCCACTTCTTCGAAGCCCAGGCTGTAGGCAATTTCGGATATATTCCAGGAGGTTTGCTTCAGCAGGATTTTAGCTTCCTGGCTGACGCGGCTGGCGATAATCTCGGTCGTGGTTTTGCCGGTGGTTTCCTTCAGTACTTTGTTCAGGTGATTTACATGTACTCTTAGCGTATCAGCAAAGTCTTTGGCAGTTCTTAGCTGGAGAATTTGTGTTGTGTTCTCAATGGGGAACTGCCGCTCCAGCAACTCGATAAACAAGCTGAAGATGCGTGTAGAGGCGTTGATGTGTGTTTGGGTAGGCACTACCGGTTTCAGCTTTTGTCCGTAGTGAATCAATTCCAATACATAGTTTCGCAGCAGGTCATATTTGAAGGTGTAATCTGAACGTGATTTCCTCATGCATCTTCGCTGAAAATAGCATTGATGTCATCGTATTGACTGGGCGTTATCTGAAATACAAAATCGCTTTGGGGTGAGAAGATGGGAAGTTTGTCAAGGTCAAAACCCGTTTTAGATTTGGGCATAAAGTCAGGCGTGAACACACAAAAGTGCCCGGCCTGGTTACGGTCTGCAGGTACATAGCGGTAGGGAATTTTGGGTGTTGCGAACAACACGGCATGGTCTTCAATGTCCAGCACCTTGTCGGCATACTCTACATGATTTTTTCCGTTGATAAGGCTTATCTTATAATACGTTCTGCGGTTGTAGGGCATCGCGGCCTTTCTTCCTTCCATCGCAATACATATCAGCAATGTTGAACACGTTGAAGTGCCCGATGTCGCTTGTGCTTTGGTCTTCCAGGAAGTTGTTGAGTTCCGGGCACAAGGTGCCGAATACTTCTTTATAAAAATCTTTTACCGCTGTGGTCGTCATGGGATTGTAAAATTCAAAGATAATCTATCAGACGCAAACCACGAATGTGGCGTAATAAGTTTCGTAGGAAATATGAGGGCACGCCTTCCTCGTCACCGGTTTCCGAACGCTGAGGTTTCTGTACTGGACCTCCAGTTCTACTTCGCGTGCGTCTGGTTTGCGTGTTACATTGTCGACATTGTTTGCCTTCAAAATAAGCACCACCCACACCGCCTTGTTTGGTGCCTGCCTGACTGAGGCAGTTTCTTCACCAACAAGCCTACACTCTCGGGATTGGCGGCTTTCGAAAAACAATGAATCTCCGGAATAAACCCGATGCATCCTAGCCCGGAGATTTTCAGCGGGTTTCTGAAGATCGAGCGATGCTAAGTATGTGAGCTACGCGTGGGGAACCGTACACGACCTCTGAATATTTTTCGTAAAATCCATTTCATTTATTTTTAGCTGGTTTCATCGTTAGGATTAACTTTCTCCCATAAAACGGCATCAGCGGAAAAATTTATTTCTTTTAGCAGCCCATCAAGATTGTGCAGCGATTTGTTGAAACGCTCTTCTGTTTTCTTTTTCTTCATAAGCTTAAAAAGGAGTTCAGAAGCAATGTTCTTTTTAATGTAAAAATCTATTGAAAGCCTGGTTTTGTCAACGCCGATTTTTTCTAGTGTAAAGTATACGGTGTATTTTCCCGTTTTCATCCGTTTCACTAAACTCAATTCTCTCAGGATGGTAAGTGTAGCTGCTGGCATAAGTAACCGATTGTCCGTTGTCCAGCAAATAGCGGCACTTAGTGCCTATACGGGGCAGGTAATGATTGAGGATTTCTACTGCTTTTACGCCTTCCTGCCACCGGCTGCGGTAATTAAAATCACCGGTTGCATGAAAAAGGGTGATGATATCTGTATCATACTCTTTTGTAAGAGAAAAAAGCTTTCTTTTTTGATCCAGCTGCAGCCGTGGAAATAGCTCAGGCTGTATTTCTTTTTTTAACTGGCCTAGTTGGGTGTAGTGAAAAAGTATTTCTCCTGTTTCGGTTTGTTTGGTGCTGATGTTCCATTGCATCCATTGCTTAAAATCGGGTGGACGATCCGGTAAAATGTTTTTGGTTACCAGCCAATATTCATGCTGTTCAATATCGTTTTTCAGAAGCTGGTGAACTAGAATAATATCCTTCCCGATAAGTTTATTAAAGTTCTTTACATTATAACGGGTAAATTCGCCATAGTGCGTAATTACTTTTAAAGTAAGATGGATTGCAGAACTGCAAGCCTTGCATTGACAAAAACGGCGTTGCTCATAAGCAATCAAATGCTGGTGAAACTCACAGAACATTTTTTCAACCTGCTGATACAACTGAGCCAGGTCGGGCGAATTGCCAAATTTGTAAAAAAGAATAGCGTCTCCTTCAATTTCAGAAACCTCGAGCCCGATTTTATTGGCATTAATCAATGTCTCAAGCAATTCCTGTATGATAAGGCGGCTATGATTAATTTCCGATTCGTTCACAAACCGGGTAAAGCCACTTATATCAGGAATAAAAAGCAGCCCTTTGTTTTCCATTTTTCTTTTAAAGTTATTAACTGTGTAAGCTATACAATAATTTATGCTTATGAGTTTTCGCCTTTCTGGCCGGAGTAAATTCCTCCACACGCAACGATCGGAGTAGCTTTCATTAAAACTTTTCCACCAAAAACCTTCATTGAAATTTCTTCGTGTATTTGGTCTTCCAGGAAGTGCTTGAGTTCCGGGCACAAGGTGCCTAATACTTCTTATATAAATCTTTTACCTCCGCGGTCGTCATGGGATTTGTAAAAATTCAAAGATAAGCTATCAAGCGCAAACACGAATGTAGGTCATTAAGTTTCGTAAGAAATGTAAGGCGTGGCCTTCTACTCTGGAGGGTGTGACAAGCACTAGCGGCTTCTTTTCATCTTTAGAACCAACGGCGTGTCCTCTATTAAAAAATAGTAAAATCCGTTTGTAATTTTTACGTTGATCATCATCAGGTCCTCGTCGAGAGACCCTACAAAGACCATCCGCTCTTTGGATCTTATGTGCCACATTTTGTTGTTCATGGATTCAAGCTCGCGGAACTCCGTTGGGGCGTTGGCTGGTAGCTTGAGAAAGAATAGCCCATTGGGTTTGAAAATAAATTGTGCGTTGATAAGTCCACGTTTCATTTTTTCAACAGTCGCATTTTCTACCCCGATTGGTTTTGTGAAAGAGACCTCCGTGGAGGTCCAGACGCCTACGATTTGGTCACGGTTAAATGTTTGTCCCCTGGCGAGTGAAGGGCTAACCAGGCAAAGCATGAGGATCAGAATTTTGTTCATGTCACGGGGCGACTTTGTTGCTGCATCAGTGCTGATAACGAATTAATTTGTCAAAACTTATGTCATGAGTTGGTCGAAAAACAATTGAATCTTCCGAATAGCCTCGACAGAACACCCTTGTTTATTGAGTGTTGAGTGTTGATTATTGAGTGTTCTTGCATGGCGTTGAAAAACACTCAATATTGCACAAGGACCAGGGGTCCAAACAAATTTGAAATGATCATGCGAACGAAAATTATTCTGATTGTTGCAGTCCTCATCGTCCCTGTTTTCTTTAACCCACTGGCCGCACAAGTAAAGCAGGCCCACAACCCGATCATTTTTGCAGATGTACCCGATATGGCCATGATTCGCGTGGGTGATGTTTACTACATGAGCAGCACTACCATGCACATGAGTCCGGGTGTGCCGATCATGAAATCAAAAGACCTCGTGAACTGGCAACTCGTAAATTATGCCTACGACACCTTAGCGAATGTTGATGAATTAAATCTTGACAACGGGAAAAGCACCTATGGAAAAGGATCGTGGGCCAGCAGTCTTCGGTATCATAAAGGACTGTACTATGTCACGACATTTGCCCAGACAACGGGTAGGACACACATTTTCACAACCAAGGATATTGAGAGAGGTCCATGGAAGGTAACGTCTTTCAAACCGGATTATCATGATCATTCGTTATTCTTTGACGATGACGGCCGCGTATACATGATCTATGGTGGAGGCAAACTGAAGTTGGTTGAACTCACTGCCGACGTGTCGGGTGTAAAACCAGGAACGACGGAGCAGGTTGTTATTGAAAATGCAAGTGCACCGGCTGGAACAAACATCGGCCTTCCTTCAGAAGGTTCCCAACTGTTTAAAGTGCATGGAAAATATTATTTGTTTAACATCGTATGGCCTAAGGGTGGTATGCGTACGGTTATCGTTCACCGGGCCGATAAAATTACAGGCCCCTATGAAGGAAGGATCGCGCTGCAGGATCTCGGTGTCGCGCAGGGAGGACTTATCGACACACCTGATGGAAATTGGTACGCCTACTTGTTCCGTGATTTTGGTGCGGTTGGCCGCATACCCTATTTGGTCCCGGTAACATGGACAGATGGTTGGCCGGTGCTCGGCGTCAATGGTAAAGTACCTGAATCGCTCGACCTTCCCGCCAATAAGGGCTTGATTCCGGGCATCGTGGCATCGGACGAATTTAGCCGTAAGCAGGGTGAGCGTACGCTTGCCACTGGTGTGGCAGTGGAACCACAACCCTGACAACAAACTTTGGTCGATCAGCGGATAGGAAAGGTTATTTTCGCCTTACAACGGGACGCATAGATACATCATTCTTTCTTGCCAGAAATACATTGACCCAGCGTACCATTGGACCGGAATGTACAAGCTCGACATTTATAGATGTCTCCCATATGAAGGATGGTGACTTTGCCGGCCTTGCTTTACTACAAAAGAAATTCGGTATGGTAGGCGTGCGGCATGAAGGCGCTCGCAAGTTCATTGTCATGGTCAACGCGGAATCCGGAAAACCCGTAGAAGTACAACGCGTTCCACTCTCGCAGAATACAATTCATCTCAAGGTCGAATGCAACTTCAAAGATCTGGCTGACACTGCCAACTTCTTCTACAGCCATGATGGTAAATCATGGAATCCTATTGGTTCACCACTTCACATGGCATACACACTACCGCATTTCATGGGATATCGATTCGGCTTATTTAACTATGCATCAAAGCATGTGGGTGGCTTTGCGGATTTTGATTTCTTTCACATAGAAGATCGCATATCTGCAAAGCAGTAGGTGGTTCAAACTTTGATTATTGAGTGTTCCTACTTTGTCAAGTTTAACCTGTCAAACTCATTTAGACCAGAATAGCCGAAAGAATCTCACTCGAAAGGGAAACTCCGACTGCGCTCCCGGGGCGCGCGGCCCCCGCATACCGATATCAGCGCTGAACCCTGTCCGCACATGCTCCTTCCAGGCCAAAGACAGGCTTAGGCGCCGATATCGGTATGCTGTAAGTGGTTCTTGTATGCAGCAACGGAACAACTATTTTTGCGAAGAAGTAATCAAATTGCAACCTGACAAAGTAGGAGTGTTGAGTGTTGATTATTGAATGTTAATGCTTTCTCACAGATTTTTCGCGTGGTCTATTGTCGACATTTATCTCAATATCTGGTACTTCGTGAACCTTAGGACCTTGTGCCTTTTGTTCCAATTATCCTGCAAAACCCGATATCCATATTAACCATTGTAAAAATATCCGTGGTATCGGCTACCTTTTGGCCAGCGACGCATGCTTTCTTTATACTCCTGAACGCCTTCTTCCCACGCATCTGGTTTGGTGCGTGTTAGAAAAGCTATACCTCGTTCTGCTGCCTTTGCAGCTTCGTCATACTTTTGCATGCGTTCGAGAATATCGAAACGTTGAGAGGATCCATCTTCATCACCGGCCTGAAGTGCTTTATCAAGCCAGGCTAGAATTTGTTTTGGATCGTCGTTGTTCATAAAATAGAAGAATGCTGCTTGAGAAAGCTGCTTCCGGATCGTCTGGATTTTGCTGTAATGATTTCCTTATCTCTGAAATAGCTCGTTCATAGGAACGAGTTTTGATTGGGAAGGAAATCTGCCGTGTTTTCCCAGGACAAAAAGAACACTGCGTCATACCGGATGATGTCTAAGGACATGGTTAACGACTC
>CAWEZB010000045.1:0-24919 GCA_963813425.1 uncultured Bacteroidota bacterium | reverse complement strand
ATGAAAGAAGGGGCTTTTTCAACAACCTGCGACAGGGTGAAATAGTCATTTCCCTTTTTACTACTATCTTCGCCGGTGAGTTAATGTAAGACCGCGCATGAAAGACACTTCACTCTATTTGCTATACTTCGCAATCGGTATTGGGGTGATATTACTTTTATTAATAGCGTACCTGGTCATGCGCCTTTTGCGCTCGGAAAAGAAAACCAAAGAAACCGAATCGAAATTTTACACGCTGGAAGCCAAGGTTAATACACTCCAGCTTGAAACCCTGGAGTCCAGGCTCAATCCACACCTCTTTAAGAATATTCTAAACTCGATTCAATCACACGCCTATCAAACTTATTTCGCACTCGATAAATTAGGCAACGTTCTTGACTATATTTTGTACGAAAGCAAAAACAGATTGGTCACACCAAAAGAAGAAATTGAATTCGCTTTAAACCTTATTGAGATTAACAAGATAAAGGTCAGTCCCTTGTTCGAGCTTAAAGTAAAAACCAAAATTGATGAGGTGGACCCCCTTTATCAGCAGCGGCTTTTGGCACCGCTCATTTCTATTGACCTAATTGAAAATGCATTTAAGCACGCAGACCTGCAGAAAGCGGATGCCTTTATCTCAATCGTCTTTGAATTGAAAGAAAGCATATTTTATCTAACGGTATCCAATAAAATTTCAACCAAAAGTACCTTAAAAAAGGAAAGCGGAGGAATAGGCTCTGACACGCTTGAGCAGCGCTTGCGGATCATCTATCAAAAAAATTTCACACTGGACAAATTTATCGAAGGCGATGTGCACATTGCTCACTTAAAAATCAATTTGCTTGAACACAAAACTAAAATGCTTACTACTCGATGATGAATTGCCAGGACTCGCTTACCTGAAAATGCTTTGCGAACAGATACCTGACCTTGAAGTCGTAAAAGCATTCGATAATCCCACAAACTTTTCTTACCGAGGTACCTGGTTTGAATTTTGATCTTTGCATTCTTGATATTGAAATGCCTGAATTGAACGGCTTGCAGGTTGCGCAATTGCTGAATGGAAAACCTGTTATTTTTACAACGGCGTATAAAGAGTATGCGGCCGATGCTTTTAATCATTGATGCGGTTGACTATGTTCAAAAACCAGTCAAACTAGAGCGGCTCCATCAGGCCGTTGCAAAGGCAAAAAAACAGATACCAGTAAAAGAAATTCCAAAACCCGTTATGCAAGTCAACACCGACAAAGGCAAAGCGGTAATACCCATTGATCAATTACTGTACGTTCGGGCCTCGGACGTCGACGGACGCGACAAAGTTGCACAACTTTTGGATGGATCCCTTCTTACTTTAAAAAACGTCTCATTTGAAAATCTTCAGCAATTTTTACCTGTTAATAATTTCGTCAGGATCAATAAAAAGGAAATTATTGCACTGAAAGTTGTGCAGCTTTTTTCGTTCAACGAAGTAACTACAAATATTTTGGATAGATCAGGTAACGCCTTAAAGCTGACACTGGGTGAAGTTTATAGAAACGACTTCATTCGAAAAGTTCAATTCTGATTTCATTACATACTTTTTCGCTCTTGTTACATTTCAGCAGATAATTTCGTTGTTCCTGCCTCAAAACTTTTCAATTTTGAACAAAGCCCCCATAGGAATCTTGATCGATGGCAAAATTCAAAAACAGTATTTTTTATATTGGAACGATTGGCGGATTTTCTGCTTTGATATACTGGATTATACTTGCAGGCGGCAAGCTGGAACAAGGCAGGGATATTGTAATTTCAAAGTCAGATAAAAGCCAATGGCATGAATTCGTAGATGCCTTCTTGCATAACCTTCAGCATCCTCTCGCCATACTCTTGGCGCAGGTAGTAACGATAATTTTAGTTGCGAGAATATTTGGTTGGATATGCACGAAGATAGGTCAACCTACCGTCGTAGGCGAGATGATCGCCGGCATTGTGTTGGGACCTTCATTGGTGGGAATGTATTTTCCGGAATTTTCGGCAGTTCTATTTCCGGCGCAATCACTGGGTAACCTTCAATTCTTAAGTCAAGTTGGATTGATATTGTTCATGTACATTGTCGGGATGGAGCTGGACCTTACTGCCCTTAGAAGCAAAGCGCACGAGGCCGTTGTAGTGAGTCACGCCAGCATCATTATTCCCTTTGCTTTAGGTGCGGGACTATCTTACTTTTTATATGAGCAATTCGCACCTCAAGCTATTCAGTTCGGTTCATTCGGATTGTTCGTTGGCATTGCCATGAGCGTGACAGCATTTCCGGTACTTGCAAGAATTGTACAAGAGCGAGGAATTCATAAAACTAAACTCGGAACGATTGTTATTACCTGTGCTGCAGCCGATGATGTCACGGCCTGGTGCATTCTGGCCGCAGTCATTGCAATTGTAAAGGCGGGATCTTTCCTCAGTGCCCTTTATACTTTAATGCTTGCGATATCTTATGTTCTGCTGATGATTAAAGTTATCCGCCCATTCTTGAAACGTATCGGGGATCTCTATACATCGCGAGAAAACTTAAGCAAACCCATTGTTGCAATTTTCTTTATGATCTTGATCGCCTCCGCATATGCAACGGAAGTCATAGGTATCCACGCTTTGTTTGGTGCATTCATGGCCGGAGCGATTATGCCGGAAAATGTGAAGTTCAGAAGCATTTTCATAGAGAAAATTGAAGACGTGGCTCTCGTGCTTTTACTTCCATTATTTTTTGTATTCACTGGATTGAGAACAGAAATCGGATTGCTAAACGATCCTTATCTGTGGACCGTTACCGGACTAATAATTCTTGTTGCCGTGACCGGCAAATTTATCGGTAGTGCGCTGGCCGCTAAGTTCGTTGGGCAAAACTGGAAGGATAGCCTCGCCATCGGCGCCCTCATGAATACGAGGGGCTTAATGGAACTTGTAGTTTTAAACATCGGCTATGATTTAGGTGTACTTGGCCCTGAGATTTTCGCTATGATGGTAATCATGGCATTGCTCACTACATTCATGACAGGCCCAGCGTTGGATGTGATCAATTGGGCTTTCCGGTCAAAATCCGAAATCCCACAAACGATAAATCAGATTAGTAAATACAAAATATTAATTTCATTTGGTAATCCGGAGCGAGGAAAGTCATTGCTACGTCTTGCCAACGCTTTCATCAATAAGCGCAAAGACAACGCCTCGGTCACTGCTATGCATCTATCTCCTAGTAATGAATTGAATCATTACAACATGGAAGAGTATGAAAGGGAAAGTTTTATGCCTGTGATTCAGGAATCACAACAACTGAATCAAAAGGTAACGACGCTTTTTAAAGCATCTAGTGATATCGATGCAGATATCGTGGAAGTCGCCAATAAGGGCGACTATGATTTGTTGTTGGTTGGTGTTGGTCAATCAATTTTTGAAGGAAGCTTGCTGGGTAAGATTTTGGGGTTTACGACTCGGATAATTAATCCCGACAGGCTCTTGCACCAGGTCACCAGAAAAGGACACCTTTCCGACAATTCTTCTTTCGATGAGCGTACACGTCAGATTCTTTCTAAAAGCAACGTGCCCGTTGGTGTGTTGGTAGATAAAGGGCTGGAAAAAATCGAGAGAGTATTTATTCCCATTTTTAGCCTGAAAGACATATTTCTAATCAAGTTCGCGCAAAAGCTTATCAGCAATTCTTCAGCCCAAGTCACCATTCTGGATGCCGCAGGGAAAATTAAACAGCATCCTGAAATTAAAGAGTCTATCCGTGCCATTGAGCAGATCGCTCCCAATCATATTGAGCTCCTCAGTGAGCGCGTCATTACAAAGGATATATTGAACAGCAAAGACTTAACCTTGATCAGCATCGATAGCTGGAAAAAATCAGAAGAGTCGAAAAGCTCGTGGCTGTCAGACCTACCTTCGTCTTTAATTTTAACGGATGGGGTGTGACCAAAGGCAAGGAAAAACAGAAAAGCTTTCGTAATTTTTTTCATAGGCTTGATTATTTAATAAGGTTCGTAAAAAACAAATTCGACTCGGTATTTATATGTACTGCTATGCTCCCGGCAACTAACTCATTACAATGGCACCATTACCTCACCTTTAGATAACAAACGTGCAGTACGAATTACACCTGATTTTCGAAACAGCAACCGGTCATTACTATACTCTTGCTCCAACATCACCGTAAATTCACCTGTCGGATGTTCAACCGAGTATCCCAGGTCGGCTTTTACCGGAATTACGGCAATGCCTTCTGTGACTGAGCCTGGCACCAAACAAGCAGTTGCAGTAGAAATTGCAGCCAGCACACCGATTGCTTCATGCACGGTATGCGGAATAAAAGTCCTGGTGTTGATCATTCCTCCACGCATAGACGGCGAGACGAGACACATTTTTGGAATGGTCTTCTTCGATACATCTCCTAGTTTCATTAAGGCTCCCGCCTTCAGGCGTATTTGTTCCAGTTGTTGTTTCACGACAACGTTTGCCTCTAATGTGGCAGGGGTTTCGTAGCCTGTAACCCCCAGATCAGTCGCTCTCAGCAATACCTCAGGCATGCCGTTGTCGATGCACGTGATTTCCACCCCATCAACCACATCACGGATATTCCCCGTTGGTAGCAATGTACCACAGGTTGAGCCGGCAATATTTAAATAGTTGCAAACAATGGGCGCAGCCGTTCCAGGCACACCATCGACCCGGGCCTTCCCGGCATACTCTACGACGCCACCCGGGGTTTCAACCGTGACCTCACAAACGCCACCTGAATTGACCATGTTGATGCGCGCTGTTGTAGTCGGGTTGCTGGGTGGAAACAAACCCACCTCAATAGCGAATGGCAAAACCGCGGCTAAAATGTTACCACAATTTTGTCCTGTAGAAACCTGCCCCGCACCTACTATCACCTGCAAGAACAAATAGTCCAGATCACAACCAGCCGTTTTGGAAGGGCTTACAACGGCTACCTTACTCGTCAGAGAAGTTGCTCCACCGAGCCCATCAATTTGCCGTGGGTCTCCTGAGCCAACGCCTTCCATGGCGGCCAGGATCATACGATCACGCGCGATTGGATCTTCTGGTAAGTCGCTGCCTTTAAAAAAGAGACCCTTGGAAGAGCCACCTCGAAATTGCATAAAAGGAATGGCACGTTGCGGCATTACTGAGTCTGGTTTTGTGCGACTAGGTTTTGCAAACTTTTCAAAGTCGCCTTAGACATAACCGGCTCAAGTTGTAGGTCTATCAACATCGCGACAACCGCGTCAAGCTCATGGCTTCTGCGAAGCGCATGGGTTTTGCTACCTTCCAGGAAGCGGTCAATTATTGCCGTATCTCCGCCAATTAGGGACCCGATCTGCTCGCGGATGTAATGCTCCAACCCTAAGGCTTTTCCCGCCGCTACTGCCTCTCCCATGACAGCCGCAAAACCTTTATACACCACAGAACGAAGTAGTTTGCGGGTTGCTGCCGCTCCTACCTGTTCACTTACAATGGTGATATCAAGTCCAAATGGATTTAAAGTATCTGCAAACTTGGAAGCGCCAGGGCCAGAAATCAAAAAAGGAGTTTTAATACCTTTTGGCGGTACGGGTGCCATGATGGCTACGTCTACGGTTTCTGCGCCTGATGGCGCGATGATCGCCTCGACACGCTTTTTTGTTAGCGGTGAAGCGGTATTCATTTCTGCGAAGACTTGTCCCCTTTTTAAAACTGGTAGAACCTCCGTTGCAACGACTTCGGCCACCGAGGCAAGATTTACACTGAGAATTATATCAGATCCTGACGCAGCCTCTGAATTGCTGGCTGCAAGCCGAACATTAGAATGCAATACGCGTAGCGGAACGGGGTCATACCCGACCACACTTACACCCATTTCGGCGAGATCATTCGCAAAGCAACTTCCTGCTTCGCCCAAGCCTAAGATTGCAATGTTTAATTTCTTTTTATTCATGTACTTCTATTTCGCTGAAGAATGCTCCCAACCATAAATTTGGATCGATGTTTTACCTTGCCTGAGTTGCTCCCGGATGGATTCCTCGCGTCTCTCTCGCGCCTTCGCTTTTTCAATTGTCTCTGCCAGCAATTCCTTCGGAACAACCACTACGCCATCGCGGTCGCCCACAATGATGTCACCTGGATTTATCGTTACACCCCCGACGACAATCGGAGCATTGAGTGTGCCTCCTTCCAGGCTGGACGTTCCCCGAATACAAAGCCCCCTGCTAAATACGGGAAAATTCATTGCTTCAATATCGTCTGCATCCCTTACACAAGCGTCGATCACAAGTCCTGCAATTCCTTTAGCCTTGGCGCCAAGGCTCATAAGATCACCCCAATAGCCAGCTTCATAATAATCAGAACAATGTACCACCAACACGTCACTCCTGGAGGCATTCGCATAGGCGCGATGTATTATCTTATTATCGCAGGCGATTGTCTGCGCTGTGTAAGCGGGTCCACATACTTTCATACCCCGTGCGATGGGTTTGATCGCAGATGGAAGATTGCCTGACTTGCCAAGCGCTTCGTGTATGGTGGCCGTTGAAAACTTGCTTAGTTCGTGTATCATGCTTTAAATCCTCCTTTGTCAGTCTGAAGAACTAAAATATACTTGTCGCAACTCTAGGCACGTGACTTTGATGAGCTTCTGCAAACTGAATATGCTTCTGGCCGGAAATCCTTCGCGCATGGTTCGCTCTTCGCGAAGCAAGCTCAGCATAATAATCGCGAAGATAAGTTTGTGCTCCCATGCACGCCATCGCAGCCTTCTTCTTTTCGATCACCGACGTGATGTCGATGAATACGTCAGGAACAAACTCGCACAATTCAGGCTGATGGGGTTCAAACGAGTACCACGCCGGTGGATCGATGTTTTTAAACGCACTGGGAACGCCTGCGCCAGACGACAATAACCTCGCACGCTGAACCGCCTGGAAAGCCAGGGGATGATCAGGATTAAATGGATCTTTCTCACTGTGGGTTAAAATCACTGTCGGCTCAAAATCGCCTATTATATTCGTCAGCTGCTCAACTCGTTCGTCCGTCACGATCATGGGATAATCACCCCAGTCGAGAAATCTAATGGGCGTCCCAAGAATGTCAGCCGCGCGTTGGGCCTGTTCCTGACGAATTGCTTTTACGTTTTCTACACTCCGATTGGGGTCCTCTTTCCAAAGTTCACCCGACTCGCCCCGTTCTCCATAAGACATCGCGATCACAAGTGTCTTCGCTCCTTCCTCCACAGATCTGGCGATAGTGCCGGCAGCACGCCAAACAAAATCTCCAGAGTGTGCACCAATAACCAATAAATTTTTTTTCATACTTCCTGTTTGATAGTAGGCATTGGCGTTCCCCGGGAATGAAAACTTGGAATTGTCGGCAATCCCCAGGCCTGACCCTTTTTCCGTTCTTCCAACGTCCAGACTACTGTCTTATAATCGGGATCTGTGATGAGGCGCGCTGTTGTGTTTGCAACTTCTACGCGATTACCGCCTGGCTCGTATACGTAAAGAAAAAATGTTTGCTGGATGGTATGTTTATGCGGACCAGTTTCGATTTGAATTCCATTCTCCAAACAAATGTCTGCCGCTAAGAGCACTTCTTCTCGACTGTTAACGACATATGTAACGTGATGAAAACGTCCTTTCATTTGTAAAGCATCGTAGGTTACAGCCAAATCGTATGACTTGGAATTAACCATAAACCAAACGGCGTGGGGATGCATCTCTTCCAGGTTATTGACAATAGTTTCGCTAAGAACACCACCGAGGTTTTCTAACTGGAAATCTCGGAAAGCTCGCACATCGCTGGCAAATAGGTTGAGGTGGTCTATGCGTCTCACATTTATCCCTCTTCCCGGAAAACGGCTTGCTGTGTTCTTTAAGGCAGATTGATCCTTGGACGTGCTTCGGTACTTTTCAGTTTCAAAATAGATCTCAGTGAGGTGTCCATCCGGCGATCGAAATTCATAGGCTGGCCCATGTCCTAAGTCACCTTCGTTCCAACCAATGCCGAGACCGGTTGACTTGATGGCAGCGACCCGGCTGGCCAGGCCCCGTTGGCTGCGGGCACGCCAGGCAAAGTGCCGCATTCCTGGCTGCTTGTCCGCAGTTAATTTCAAAGTATGGTGTTCATAGTCATCGTAGGCGCGTAAATACACAGAATCGCCTAGGGTAGCCGTGATAGACATACCCATGACCTCGGTGAAAAAGCGCGTGCTCTCGTCGAGCTTTGGTGTTAAAATCTCGACGTGTGCTAAATGCGCGATATCCCAAATTATTTCACTCATATCAATCAGTCAAACACGACTACATTGCCGCGTAATTATGCGCTGCCTTTTTTAATGACATAGACAAAACGTCGAGGATTTTATTCGTAACACCTTCGGTGCTAGCCTTTGGCATTCCACCTGGTTGTCCGAACATAAGTTGCTCAAAACATAAAGTCCATGCTTAAACTATATCGTAAGATAAAAGCCATCCTGATTTTGTTTACTTGAAAGAAACAGCTTCAGAAACCAACAAAGGTGGATTATACTTTTGTTTGATTAGGAAACAAATCTTTCAATCTTGGAGACAAATCAAACATGGACACTACAAGACGTATAACCACAGGAAGACCGGCAACGATCCGTCATTTGTTGAATGCTTCAATTTTCCTTCAAAATTATCCGTTATTTATGATACAACATTTGAATTTACCGCTCAGGAAAAAGAAGAAAAATTTTAGACCTTTTGTTTTACATTGATGATTCTTTCCGATGGAACACATTATATAAGTCTCATATCCTAACATAACAATCACATCATGTCAAGTAATATGAATGAAATCAAGAAAAATGACATCAAACAGGAAGTGTTTGATCTTTATGACGACTACGCTCACAATCGTATTGAAAGGCGCGACTTTATGGAAAAGTTATCTACCTATGCTGTGGGTGGCTTAACAGTGACGTCGTTGATGAGCTTTCTCATGCCTGACTACAAAGGCGCCATTCAAGTTCAGGCCAATGACCCGAAATTAAAATCAGAATATATTAATTATCCATCGCCGAAAGGCGGCGGTAGTATGAAAGCATTGTTGTCAAAGCCGGCTGACGCAAAAAAGAAGCTGGGTGGCATCGTGGTTGTTCATGAAAACCGAGGGCTAAATCCGCACATTGAAGATGTCGCCAGGCGAGCTGCACTGGCAGGCTTCATCTCGATCGCCCCGGACATGCTCACACCGTTGGGTGGTTATCCTGGAGATGATGACAAAGGCAGGGAGCTTCAGAGTAAACGCGATCGAAATCAAATGTTGGATGACTTTATCGCAGCCTATGATTATTTAAAAGGGAACAAAGACTGCACTGGAAAGGTCGGCGTTGTCGGTTTTTGCTTTGGCGGATGGATCTCCAATATGATGGCAGTGCGGATCCCGGATCTCGCGGCGGCAGTTCCTTTCTATGGTGGTCAGCCTGCAGCGGAGGACGTCCCAAAAATAAAAGCCCCTCTCATGTTGCACTATGCAGGGCTAGACACCCGGGTGAACGAGGGATGGCCTGCATACGAAGCTGCGCTCAAGGAAAATAAAAAAGAGTACACCGCGTACATGTATGACAACACAAACCATGGCTTTCATAATGACACAACGCCACGGTATGACAAAGCCGCAGCAGAGCTTGCGTGGACGCGTACGGTCGATTTTTTCAATGAAAAATTAAAGGGCAAAGGATCGTGATGAGCTCATGTAAATCCTGAACGACGGAGCAACTGTGATAAGCATCATCCCAACGCCGAGTGTTGTAGGGACATGAGGCTGGTGGAAAATCGTAACGTCTTTCCCAAAGTCCCGTTAGGGACAACATGTGAATATGCAAAAACGAAAACTAGGAAGCCTGGAGGTATCAGCCATCGGACTTGGTTGTATGGGGATGAGTTCTACGTATGGCCCACCCGGGGACAAAAAGGAGATGATCGCACTTATCCGTTCAGCCGTTGAGCAAGGTGTCACGTTGTTCGATACCGCCGAAGTGTATGGCCCTTTTATCAATGAAGAACTCGTCGGCGAAGCACTCGCTCCTTTTCGAAACCGGGTGTCAATTGCAACCAAGTTTGGTTTCAAACCTGATCCAAAAGATCCTTCACACTGGAACGAATTAGACAGTAGGCCGGAGCACATCCGGGAAGTCGCCGACGCCTCGCTTAAGCGACTAAAAGTTGATACGATCGATCTGTTCTACCAACATCGTGTTGATACCACCATACCCATCGAAGATGTAGCCGGCACGGTAAAAGATCTGATCAAAGAAGGAAAGGTTAAACACTTTGGACTTTCAGAAGCTGCAGTGCAAACCATCAGGCGGGCCCACGCGGTACATCCCGTGACTGCCCTTCAAAGTGAATACTCATTGTGGTATCGAAAGCCAGAAGAAGAGGTGTTGCCGGCACTTGAAGAATTGGGAATAGGCTTCGTGCCGTTCAGCCCGCTTGGCCGGGGTTTCCTCACGGGAAAGATCAATGAAAATACCACTTTCGATAAATCGGACATCCGCAATACTGTTCCCCGCTTTACGTCGGAAGCTCGAAAGGCAAATCAGGGGTTGGTGGATTTACTTCAGCGAATAGCTAAACAGAAGAACAGTACGCCCGCGCAAATAGCCCTGGCGTGGTTGTTGGCACAAAGGCCATGGATTGTTCCGATTCCTGGTACTACGAAACCTGAACGATTGCAAGAAAACAATGGGGCGGCTAGCCTTGCGTTGGACGCGGATGATTTAAATGAGATTGAAGTCGCGGCAAATAAAATTACAATACACGGCGCCCGATATCCAGAGATGTTTGAGCAAAAGACTGGTAAGTAAAGGCCTTGTCCAATCGCATTTTCCCACTCTTTCGGATCCTAGAAGCTAACAGCATTTTAAAATTCAGCGTCTAACATATCAATATATTTTTTTTGCTGATGTACCTTTTGCAATAACAACGGCGATTATTTTTTAGAAGATTGAACCTCAATTTTATATTTTACCGGATAATACTAATATTTTTTTGAACGCACTTTACCAGTTAAAGGAAATGAGACGAATCCAACTAACCGTTGTTTTGATAGCACTTTTAAGCGCTAGCGCAATAGCATCGGTAAACTCAGAAGAGACAGGAAATTTTCAGCCTGGCTACATCATTGCCGGTGGAGATACCATTAAAGGTTTTATTCTCATGGGTGATCATTTTTCGAATATCAAGGAATGTACCTTTAAAGAAACGTCTACGGGACGCGAACGGAACTATTCACCGGACGACTTGGAAGGCTACGGTGTGGAAGGCAAAAGTTTTTTTTATGCTGCAACTATTCAAACGGATCATTCGACCAGTCACAAGGTTTTTTTGGAGTGCGTTGTAAAAAGTAAAGTTAGTCTCTTTTTATATCGTGATCGCTTCTTTCTTAAATCCGGTGATGGCGTAGAAGAATTAGTTGAAGTAAAAGAAGAAATTCAAAAAAATGGAAAATCCTTTACCACGACAAGGCCATTGTACAAATCCGTGCTACAGAAACAAATGGAAGATTGCGCTACCATACATGAAAATTTGGTTAACACCGGCCTATCAGAAAAAAGTCTTGCAGCATTATTTAAAAATTATGCATCGTGTGCAGGACATGAAGCAGTGTCATTTGACACCAGGAATCCAAAGACGGTTAAAACGCGATACGGCTTTACGCTGGGACTACTTGCGGCTGATTTGAACTTAAAATCAGAGGGTTATCCTCGATATTCGTTTGGTGAGAGAGCATCGGGAAGTACTTCTTTTAGTTTTACGCCAACCTTTTTTATGGAGTTGGGTATTTCCAAAAAATTTGATTTGTGCACCGGGATAACTTGGTACTACACGAAGAATGAGCTCCGTTCAGAAAGCTCCGTCACTAACTTAACACACGACTTTATGCTTGAAGTTTCACGAATTGAAATCCCTATTTTAATAAAATACACCCTTTCAAACGGTGCCTTAAAATGGAGTTTAAAAGGCGGCGCCGGATTTAACGGCGTAGTCAAAAATGACTATAGCTTGGTAGTATCTACGACGACATCTCGCTACCTCCTGGGGGAATACACAAATGATTTAAAGGAAAATGGCCTTGTCATGAATGCGATGGGTGGTGTATGTGCGGAGTTTTTAATAGGTAATCGATCGTTCCTGATTGAAGGCTTTTACAACAAAAGTGGATCCCTTGTTCAAAGTGAAACGCATGCCAGTCTGGAGGGATTCAAATTTAGTCTCGGAATGTTTTTCTAAATCGGTTTGCTACAGGTCAAGTTTCACGCAAAGCCTGCCTGACGGTAGGCAGGGACGCAAAGTTCTAAATAGAAGGCAGCAAACAGCGCGTCGTTCATCATTCGATATTCCTTGCTCAACATTCGACATTCATGAGTCGCGCTCGAACCAAGTTTCTATTAGTTTAGCTTCTTCAGCCCTTTCGATTTATCCTCTTCGGTTTTTTCTGACTTGTCCTTTTCCTTTTCGGATTTATCCTTCACTTTGTCTTTCTGCTTGTCCTTGTCCTTCTGCTTGTTCTTGTCGTTATCATCGCTGATGAAACTGGAATCGTCTTCGTCATCATCATCTTCATCCCAGTTGAAATCGTCTCGGTCCATATCCATGTCGACATCGATGTCCATATCCATATCCATATCCATGTCCATGTCATGTCCATGTCGTCCAGGATAACTTCGACCGGCTCGATATTAATGTCCAAGTCCGGAATATTGACTTCGATGCCCTCAACATCGATAACCAGGTTTTCAAGGACCACCTCCACAGTTTCCATGGCATTTTCTACGGCCATCTCTATATCCGACTCGAGCGCTTCTTCATCAATTTGAACGTCAATATCAAGATCGCTTCGACCACTGGCGATCTTTCGCAGGCCCGTTGACCTGTCCGAATCCTCATCGTCTTGGTCGGATTCGGCCGCTTCCTTTACAGGTTTTGAACTTTCCTTCTTTGGTTTTGCTTCCTGCGAAAAACCGGGCACTGAAACGAGGGAAATGATCAGGCAGCTTAAAAGGATACGGATAAATTGGCTCATAATGTTGGAATTTGGGGTATAATGAGAATACCGACGTTGTTTAACAAGGTTACAGTTATTTTTGAACTTTTTTAGTATTTTCATCAATCTGCTTTGCCCAATGACAATTTCGACCTTTGTGATTTCGTGGCATTTCAAAAAATGAACCGCAAAGACGCCAAGGCGCAAAGTAAGAGTTAACATTAAACGCCAAAAAATATTTTTTAAAATCACCTTTGCGTCTTTGCGCCTCTGCGGTTAAATATTGTAATGGAATCTCGGGTAAAGATGCCCTTAAAAGAAGGAAAAACCGTTTCTAGGCCTGAAGTCGTTGTTCGATTTGTGCTCATGAAAGATAAAATATTACAATTCAAAATAGTCAGCCCTGGCCCATTTAAAAGTGCGATAAAAAATTCATTGTGTTATATTTACACATTGAACCCTAAAATCCTTCCCTATGAGACGGCTGCTAATTTTTCTCTTTTTTTTTCAAAGCTCATTTCTAATGGCGCAAAATGTTCAGACGTTTAAGATCGTCGAACAGCCGAAAGGAATTACGTTAGGATACTCGCCTTCGTCCGGTGTAAAAATTCTCAAGGAAGGCGACCTCTCCTTCAAAGATCTTAACAGAAACGGGACATTGGATAAATATGAAGACTGGCGATTGCCAACCGATGAACGTGCCAAAGATCTTTCTGCAAAAATGTCCATTGAGCAAATTGCAGGATTAATGCTATACAGTGCTCACCAGGCCATTCCTGCCAGAGAGGCTGGGTTCGGCCGAGGAACCTACAACGGTAAAACCCTTAAGGAAAGCGGCGGGCTACCCTCGGACTTGTCAGATCAACAAAAAGAATTTCTCACCAAAGATCAACTGAGACACGTACTTATTACCACAGTTGCAAGTCCTGAAGTTGCCGCTACATGGAATAACAATGCTCAGGCTCTGGTGGAAGGAAATGGTTTGGGTGTCCCGGTCAACACCAGCTCGGATCCCCGGCACACCGCTATTGCCAGCACTGAATACAATGCTGGAAGCGGTGGTAAAATATCGATGTGGCCTGAATCGTTAGGTCTCGCTGCCACGTTCGATGCGCAGCTGGTTGAAAAATTTGGATCAATCGCTGCAAAAGAATATCGTGCGCTGGGCATCGGCACGGCCTTGTCCCCTCAAGTCGATTTGGGAACGGAACCACGCTGGAATAGAATTGACGGTACCTTTGGGGAAGACCCAAAACTTGCTACGGATTTGGGCAGGGCATACATCGACGGCTTTCAAACCTCGAAAGGCAAAGATGAGATAAAGGATGGCTGGGGTTTTTCGAGCGTGAACGCTATGGTCAAACATTGGCCAGGTGGTGGCCCTGAAGAAGGTGGAAGAGATGGGCATTTTGCCTATGGAAAGTTTGCTGTTTATCCCGGGAACGGATTTAAAACGCAGCTTATTCCATTTAGCGAAGGTGCGTTCAAACTAAACGGCAAGACTAAAATGGCCTCGGCCGTAATGCCCTATTATACGATCTCCTATCAACAAGATAATGCGTACAGTGAGAACGTTGGAAATGGATTTTCAAAATACATCATTGGCGACTTACTGAGAAAAGAATACAATTATGACGGTGTCGTATGTACCGACTGGGGCATAACCCGGGGTGAAGGCAAATTCCTTGATGAATTTGTCGGCAGACCATGGGGCGTGGAAAAATTAAATGAGGTGGAGAAGCATTATAAAGTTCTCATGGCCGGGGTGGACCAGTTTGGAGGAAACAATGTAGCACGCCCCATTCTGGAAGCATATCAAATGGGCGTTAAAGAACACGGCGAAGCTTTCATGAGGAAGCGATTTGAAGAATCTGCCGTGCGGTTATTAAGAAATATCTTTCAGTTAGGGTTATTTGAAAATCCATATGTGGATCCCTCGACAACAAAGGCGATCGTAGGGAATCCGGAGTTTATGAAGGCTGGTTATGAAGCACAGTTAAAGTCTTTGGTGTTATTAAAAAATAAGTCTAATGTGCTGCCGGTGGTTGGTAGAAAAACGGTTTACGTTCCGAAGAGAACCGTTCCAGCAAGGCGCGACTGGTTTGGAAACGTAACGCCGGAAAAAATTGAAGACCCTGTGAGCGTTGATCTCCTAAAAAAATATTTTAATGTCACGGACGATCCTTCAAAAGCCGATTATGCATTTGTTTTTATTGATAGCCCGGAAAGCGGAACGGGTTATAGTCGTGAGGACAGACAGAAAGGAGGCAATGGATATTTGCCGATAAGTTTGCAATACGAAACCTACACAGCAACCACATCCAGAGCAAAAAGTATAGCGGCGGGTGATCCTGTGCTCGATTCGACGATCAACAACAGATCCTACAAAGACAAAAGTATCACGGCAGCAAATCTTTCTGATTTACGATCAGTGCTGGATACGAAAAAAGTGATGAATGGAAAACCGGTCATCGTTGTGGTAAACGCTTCCAACCCGATGATCTTTAAAGAATTTGAGTCGAACGTTGACGGAATTTTGATGGGGTTCGGAGTACAACATCAAGCGATACTGGACATCGCTTCCGGGAAAATAGAACCGAGTGGGTTGTTACCGATTCAAATGCCCGCGAACATGGAGACCGTGGAGTCACAACTGGAAGATGTGCCCCACGACATGCAGGTGCATAAAGATTCCGAAGGCAATTCGTACGACTTTGCTTTTGGTTTAAACTGGAAGGGGAAAATTGACGATTCACGAACTAAAAAATATAAAGTGTTGCAATAGTGATTGGCGTTTGGGGCTAACGTTGAAGCCACACCGACCGATCAGGTATTCGTCGTTAGCTTTTTCGATAAGCCTCAGGAGTTTTGCCGATATGTTTTTTGAATAAACGTGCAAAATACGTCGGGGCAGAAAAATTGAGTTGGTAGGCAATCTCCGAAACGGAAAGCACCGTGTAACGCAACAACTTTTGCGCTTCGCGAACAGCATGTTCCTGCATAAGCCACGATGCTGTTTTCCCCGCCACGGACTGGCAGACGCGATTCAGATGAACAGGCGTAATGCTCAACTCGTGAGCATAATCTGCCACGCCTTTTGAAAACGGTGCGCTTGCCTTAAGACTATTTTGAAAACTAAGGAAGTATTTTTCATTCAAGCTCAGGGTATTGGTTTGCGTGCGCGACAACGCCAGTAAGCGGTACAACTTGATGACAAGTATCTGTAACCAGGATTGCAAAGCAAAATCTTTTTCGGGCTGTCGACTGGAATTCTCCCCTTCGATTCTCACGGTGATGTCGATCAAATCGGTGAATAATGAACCGTCTTTCAAGTCGTCAACAATGCTAAAGTTTTTTAAAGTCAGTAAGATGTTGGGTAGTTCCCTAGCAAGTCCTTCAAGAACCGTATCGGCTACTGTTACAATTCTACCTTTAACGGTTGGATCGTAACGAAATCCATGGACCGTCCCCGGTGGTATGATAACAACACCGGGTGGCCGCAAGTCGTACGCTCCCGATGTCGTGTCAACGCTCGCTTTGCCGGCCTGAACAAGAAAAAATTGATACAAGTTGGCATGTAAATGTGGCTCGATAGTCCAGTCGAACAAACCACTGCGATCTTCAATTAATTCAGAGTAAACATAAAACGGGGAGGCATCGGTGTCGAGTTCACCATACAAACCACTGTAATTTTTTAATTTTTTAGCACTCATCTCAACCAGGCATTCAATGTGAGTCCATGTTTGATTTGTACACAAGATATGCTGAAAAGTCTTTACCCAAAGTTTTTTTTAAATCGTTCTTTGATATGTGCACGATGATTAAACTGATGGCAGAACATTCGTTATATGAGATTCCAGATAAACGATAACTTAATAAACTATTCCGCCCAGGTGCTGGCACATACGGAAGATGGTATGACCTGGGCACAGATTGCTAAGTTCTTCCGAAAGAAAAGTTCTGAGTACCACGTTGCCGCTCCCTTTGTAAACACCTTATTTCCCTCTAACCTTGCCAACCGCCGGGATGGATTTATCCGGAACCTTAGGGCATTTTCACCGGAACAACAATTCATCTTATTAACTGAATTGTGCGACCTTACCAACAAAAAGGTAAACAGCACGCCGCTGAAGAAAATGCTACTTCATCACCGTACAAAAAGCAGATTTACCTTTGCGGAAATCAATCATAACTCATTGTAACATTTTTTAATACTATTGTGTATCCACGACGCAATGATATTCCGCCCATTACAGGGACTATTTTGAGATTCTTGTTCAACCCATTCGATAAAATAATTAACCTATGAAGACCAATCGCCGAAAATTTATTCAGAATGCAGGATTAAGTGCCGCAGCTCTTGGAGTCACTGCACCCGGGCTAGCTTCCCCTGTCAAGGACAACGCTGACAAGGACGGACAGGTCCTGCTTATCGGGGACAATATTGCCGTAGCGAGCACGGCATACGGAAAAGTAAAAGGATTCGTGCTGCGCGGGATTAATACCTTCCTCGGGATTCCTTATGGCGCTGATACTTCCGGCGCGAACCGATTCATGCCACCACAAAAACCAAACCCGTGGACTGAGGTCCTGCCAACCGTATGGTGGGGAAATACTGCGCCCCAAAATATGGAAAGAAGATATGCAAATGTTTATGGGTCCTTCATAGACCACTGGAATTACGACGACGTCAGCGAGGACTGCCTTAAACTCAACGTATGGACACCAGCCATTAATGATGGCAAGAAACGCCCTGTTATGGTTTGGTTACACGGCGGTGGCTATACCAACGGCAATGCTATTGAACAAGATGGATACCATGGCGAAAATTTCACTCGTAAAGGCGACGTTGTATTTGTGTCCATCAATCATCGGCTCGGTCCGCTGGGATATGCCCACTTCGGGGCAGCTGGTGAAAAATTTGCCGCGTCCGGCAACGTAGGAATGATGGATTGCGTCGCTGCTCTCGAATGGGTGCGCGATAACATCACGAATTTCGGAGGGGACCCTGGCAATGTTACGATCATGGGACAATCCGGCGGCGGCGCAAAGGTCTGCGTGTTGACAGCCATGCCAGCGGCAAAAGGATTGTTTCACAAAGCTGTTGTCCTGAGCGGGGCCTCTTTAAAGGCGGTAGAAAAAGATAACGCAGAAAAATTAGCTTCATACGTTTTAAAGGAAGCCGGTCTTACTTACAACGAGATGGATAAGCTCCAGCAAATGCCCTGGAAACAATATTACGAGTTTGCCACCCGGGCGCTGGCAAAGTACAGAGAGGAAATGAAGCTGCCTGCTTTCGGAGGCGGAGGTGGTTTTGCACCTGTCGTAGACGGTACTTACCTGCCTCAGCATCCTTATAATGTCGAGCCTGCTCCTTCTGCTGCAGAGGTACCGCTCCTGATTTGTTCAACCTTTAACGAGCAGTCGCCCAGCAGAACAGATTCTACGCTTGAAAACATTGACATCAATGGTGTGAAGGATAAACTCAAAGAACGTTTTGGTGACAAAACCGGAAGTCTTGTCGATGCCTACACAAAAGCATTTCCTGACAAACGGCCCATCGAAATCTGGTCTATGATCGCCAGCAACCGGCAGAATGCGATAGCGCTGGCCGACGCCAAATCAAAGCAAGCTGCCGGTGTTTATCTTGCCTGGTTCGGCTGGCAACCACCCCTGTTCGACAACCGCATGCGGGCCTTTCATTGTGCAGATATTTGCTTCTGGTTTTATAACACAGATATAATGTTAACACATACCGGCGGAGGCGCGAGACCACGCAAGCTTTCCAATAAAATGAGTGACGCATTGTTAGCATTTATGCGAGGCGGCAATCCGAATGGCGGATCCATGGCTCGTTGGCCAGCTTATACGAGTGCGAATGGCGAGACAATGATCCTTGATGACAACTGCGTTGTGAAAAACGATCCCGACCGGGAGGCGCGCAAAGCGTTTGTTTAAGATTCTAAATTCCAACTTTCCGAAAGTTTAAAACTTTCGGGAAGTTGACTACAACATATAGCATGTTTCCGGAAGAAGCGGTGCCTTGTCAATATGCGCTTGCGCTACAGCCAACCGGACCGTTTGAATCTCACGTAAAGGAATAAGCACGTCGCAAATGTTAATGACATCACCACCGGGTATCCCCAGCGTGAATCTAACTCGGGCATAAACTTAAAATTCATTCCATAAATTCCCACTACCATGGTAGGGATACCGATCAACGCAGCCCAACCCGCAAAACGTTTTGATACCTCGCTCTGTGAAATCGAAATCAATGAGAGGTTAGTGTCCATTGCTGTCGAAAGAAGTTCACGCTGATTATCGATCATTTCATTGATTCGAATAGTGTGGTCATAAACGTCACGAAAGTACGGTCGCGTTTCTTCATCAATTAATTTAAGATCAAACCGCATGAGACGATTGCAGATATCAATCAAAGGCGAGACAGCGCGTTTTGCATCGAGCATTTGGCGTTTGAGTCTGTAAAATTTCGCCGTTGCTTCACGTCGGAATTTTTCATGAAATACCTTTTCCTCCAGTTCGCTGAGTTCAGTTTCCAATGGCATCTATTACCGGAAAATACTGGTCTACGATCGCATCCATCACCGCGTAGAGCGCAAAGCCCGGTCCTTTACGCAACAAGTGTGGCGTGCTTTCGCAACGCGTCCGGACCTGTGTGTACGTTTTAGAAGATCCGTGGCGAACAGTGACAAGAAAATTTGAACCGAGAAAGAAATGAGTTTCACCCAATTCTATTCTGTGATCGTTCATTTGGGCGGTGCGGAGCACAATAAAAAGTGGTGTCTCCGTATGCCTCCAGCTTCGGACGCTGGTGGGCCCGATGTGCATCTTCGATAGCAAGTTCGTGAAGCCCCAGCTCCGTGCTGAAATTGCGCCAGCATTTCCGTGCTTGGCTCATGAAGTCCAATCCACACAAACTGATTTGGCTTCTGAAGTACATCGCGGATATCTTTTACTTCTATATCCGACACCTTGCACCCATCCACGTATGCAGAGCAGTTAACTACCGATTCGGTGCTGTTCGCCTGTTGTACCATAATTTCGGAATACGCTTATATCGAAGTCAATAAGAATACTACTTCCTGAGTCAGTAAAGCGTAATACATATAAGTTACACTTTTCTGTAAATGAAAACAATATGATCTCCCGCGCTCGTAGCAGGTGAACGACGTGCTGATCTGGCCTACAACCTTGATTCATGGTTATCGGGGCCCATGGTGTTGTTGTTCATTACCCTACCCCGCCATTCAAGACAAGCAACGTCGACGAAATCCATTCATTGCCAATGTTTCGTAGGTAATCCAAACAGGTGGAATTATTAAAATTTAAGACTATGAAACAAAAACCTTCTCTTATGCTCATCAGGATTGTGTTGTCAATCCTTGTTCTGTCTACCTCGTGCGACGAAAATGATGATCCGGCTGTCATCATTAAACCTGATCTTATTTTTTATGGACTAACAGCGTCAAATCAGGTCATTCAGTACAATGCCAATGCACCCGAATACCCGATTTCGACTCTTAGTGTCACTGGCCTTCAATCGGGCGAGATGTTAATGGCCATCGACTTCAGGCCTGCAACGGGTCAACTATACGGAGTTGGCAGCGCAAGCCGGATTTATACAATAAATTTAGCTTCGGGACTTGCTACTGCCATTGGAGCCAATCCTTTTACGCCGGCTATCAGTGGAGGTATTGTCGGATTTGATTTCAACCCCACCGTTGACAGGATCCGTCTGGTTACCGGCACGGGCCAAAATATTCGCCTTCACCCGGAAACAGGCGCTGCCGCCGCTGTGGACAGTGATCTGAATCCCGGCAGTCCTAACGTAAATGCAGTGGCCTATGCCAACAGTTTTGCCGGCGCTTCATCGACAACGCTATTCGATATTGACATTGCTTCTCAAAAACTTTTTATGCAGGATCCTCCGAACGATGGGAAACTCGTAGAAGTCGGTCCACTTGGGATAACACCAACAGATGATGGAGGCTTCGATATTTCACCAGATAATTCATTCGCCCTTGCATCATTAACCGTGAACGGTATGAATGGATTGTATCAGGTTGACTTAAATAAAGGCAATGCTACAAACCTTGGCAATTTTTCCGAAGCTATTATTGGATTGGCGATACCTACAAATCCTGTGGCTTATAGTGTTGATGCCTCGAACAATCTCATCATTTTTGATTTTACAAAATCAAACGCTTACGTGAGCAAATCCATAACGGGATTGCAGATGAGCGAAACGATATTGGGTATTGACATGCGGCCTTTAACAGGACAATTATATGCATTGGGAAGCAGTAGCAGGTTGTACACAATCAATATGGCGACTGGCGCGGCAACCGCTGTGGGAACGGGCCCGTTTGATCCTCTACTGAAAGGCAATTCTTTTGGATTCGACTTCAATCCGACAGTAGATCGCATTCGCATCGTCAGTGACATGGGACAGAATTTGAGGGCCAATCCGATTACCGGTGCGATTGCTGCGATTGACGCGGACCTAAACCCAGGAACACCCGCCGTCTCGGCGGCAGCCTATGCGTCCAATTTCGCTGGTACCTCAACGACAACGTTATATGACATTGACTTAACTACCGACAAACTTTACAGACAGACGCCACCGAACGATGGCAAACTCGAAGAAATAGGTCCCTTAAATATTGATATTGCATCAAACAACGGATTCGATATTGGCGGACAGAGCAATATGGCGTATGGCCTGTTTACGGTGGGATCCACAACGAAATTATATCAAATTAATCTCGCCAATGGTACTTCGACTCCCCTCGTTGCCGACGGCCCCGCTGGTATTAATGGTCTTGCCGTGGGATTGGGTTTTTAAAACTTAGGAATGCTGGAAGTTATCTGGAAATACTTCCCGAAAGTTTAAAACTTTCGGGAAGTTTTTAGCTATATTGTCGATGCTCATGAAGAAAATTGTTTTTTTCACCTTTACAACGCCTTTACAAAGCACAGATGATTTGGAGCCTCGTTCGTATCCGAACAATTCATTCCACAACCGGATACCTCGTTCGTATCCGAACAATTCATTCCACGACGGATACCTGACAGATTGCTGCTTAGAATTGCACTATTGCAATAGTTGCCGTCTTGGCGTGCCGTTTGTATCCAATAAAAAAACCTAAGCCCTTCCTATGAACATATTCTCAGGAATAATTATAGCATGTCGATATTTTATCAAGAATAAGTTTTCGTCGTTGATAAACATCACCGGCCTCGCCATCGGCCTGACCGGCTTTACCTGCATCATGCTCTATGTCGAGCACGAGCTAAGCTTCGACCAATTCCACCCGCGTCATGCAGACATCTACAGGATCGTTAAAGATTTTGTAAACGCCGATGGATCCGCGCTTCCCGATGCCACCACACCTCCTGCCCTAGCCAAAGCCCTTCGAACGGAACTCACCGACGTTGAAACGTCTACCCGAATAGCGCCCAACCTTGGCCGTCTCTACTTGCTTCAATACGGTGACAAGAAATTTTACGAAACGGAACTGATACGGGTGGACCAACAGTTCTTTGATGTCTTCGACTTTCCCTTTGTCGCGGGTAGCAAACAGAAAGCGCTGGATCAAATTCATTCCATCATCCTCACAGAGTCTACTGCCAGAGAAATATTTCGGTAACGAAGACCCTATGGGAAAAATCATTCGCATGAACGTCAACGGCGGAACGGATTACCAGGTCTCCGGTGTTCTGCAAGATGTCCCAGCAAATTCACATTTCACATTCAACGTCATCATCCCGTTTGAAAGCGGCACGTGATCCAGACACCGACTGGCAACGGAGTGGCTTCTATACCTACGTGCGACTGAAACCAGGGGCTGATACGGCTCGTTTGCTTCGAATGTCAGCAGAATCGTAAAATCCCACACACCCAATTCTCTCGATCGATATTATATTCAACCTCTCACAGACATTCACCTACACTCCCACCTCAAATGGGAACTATCACCCAACGGAGATATCGCTACATCCGAATACTCGTGCTCATCGGAGCGTTCATCCTCATCATCGCTTGCATCAATTACGTCAACCTGATTACCGCGAAGTCGTCGGAGCGCGCGCGTGAAGTCGGCATTCGTAAGGTCGATCGGAGCTGTGCGATCTCAGCTGATCCGTCAATTTCTCACTGAATCCTTCCTTACGGTTTTGGTTTCATTAATCTTTGCGCTCTTCATTTCCTCGCTCGTCCTTCCATTATTGACACCGCTTGCCGGTGTCGACCTGTCGGCACTCTTGCTGACTAGCCATGTGGTGAAATGGAGTCTGCCTTTCACGTTGACCATCGCGACTGCTGTGCAGGTTTTTACCCTGCTATCTATCTATCAGGATTTCAGCCTCTGAAAAGTTTGCGGGGTGGATTCATCACTAGTCCTTCCGGAGCACCTTTGCGAAAGGCGCTGGTCGTCTTTCAATTTACGATGTCGTCAGGATTGATTGCGGGCACGCTGATCATTTCCAGTCAGCTCGATTTTATGAGACAAAAAGACATGGGGTTCAATGAGGAAAATGTCCTACTAGTCCCCAATGTTCGTGGCGGCATTGGTGTACCCAGTACCGTAACCGGCGCGTGGGATGAAAAAGTTCGTCAGATGCCGGACGTTATCAACATCTCCCGGGCTGATGGTGTCCTGGGATCGAACAACGGAGTCAATGGCGTCGGCTTCGCTCCCACAAATTCACACATCTCGCTCAACTTCATTCGTATCGACTACGACTTTATTCCTACTATGGAAATCGCTTTGTCAGCGGGAAGAAATTTCTCCCGAGATTTTATTTCTGATTCAACAGCAATCATCATTAACGAGGAGGCTGTGCGACAACTCGGTTTACAGGAGCCTGTGATCGGTCAGCGTCTCGCGTGGGATGATGAAGCAGGTAAGACACACGATGTGACGATCGTTGGCATTGCAAAGGATTTTCATTTCAACAACCTGCACACCGCGATAAGTCCCTTCGGATTTATTCTCGAAGTCGGCAACGGAAGTAATTTCTTTATCCGCGTCGAATCCACGCACCTGACCTCGACGCTGGCAAACATCGAACGCGTCTGGAGCCTTCACAATCCAGGAAAGCCATTTGAATATTCCTTCCAGGATCAATACATCGCCGACCTTCACCTAACTGACGAGCGGTTTGCGAAGCTGTTTTCCGTTTTTACATTCCTCGCAATAGCCATTGCCTGTCTAGGGCTCTTCGGCCTTACGGCGTTCCTTGCAGAATCAAGAACAAAGGAGATCGGCGTAAGAAAAGTATTGGGTGCATCTGTTGTCAGTATTCTGAGACTTCTTTCACGTGAATATGTTATGATGATAGTGATGTCGCTGATTATTGCATTTCCTCTTGCCTACTACCTGATGAAGTCCTGGCTTCAGAATTTTGCTTATCGAATCAACATCGGATGGGAGATGTTTGTACTTGCTGGCATCATTTCGATGGTATTGGCGGTTCTCACCATAAGTTTCCACGCAATTAAGGTGGCATCCGGTAATCCCATCGATTCGTTACGGTCGGAGTAGTTGTTCCGTTGGTTGCATCGAAAGGAGCGTTCCGGAAACGACGTTATCACGTGCCTGTTACCGACTCATTATGCGTGGCTTCTTTCTGATATACGTCTTATCGTGAAGCTGCTTCAGCATAAAATCGGCAACGTCTGCCCGGGAGAGTGAAGGTAAAATGGATGCCGATTGTATTCGTTCGCCATCGATATATTTTCCCGTCAACGGACCGTTCGTCAACGTTGGACAGCGAACGATGGTCCATTGGAGATTACTGGTCGTGATAATATTTTCCTTGACTTCGTGATCGAGGATCGAGCTTTTCAACAAAATTGCGACGATATGGTAGCAATACGCTGAAGTTGAAGTAGGTT
>CAWEZB010000044.1:0-20410 GCA_963813425.1 uncultured Bacteroidota bacterium | reverse complement strand
TCCGTCATGTTGAGCCTACGAACGTGTCTCGAAGTTACTGAACCTCCCGCGAAACATCCCGAGCTGTGAGACTACAAGAGTAAAGGCCTGCGCCCTAGATAAACCAGACATCATCAAAAATGGCCAAGCGCTTTGATTAAAATGTGAAGTACTTAGGTATCAACGTACAGGCTAGACCCAAAACTATTCTCCATTTTATCGCTTCGTGATTTTTCTATCCACTTGCAGCATTTCATTGGGAGGGGATTCTTCGCCCTTTCGCGCATTCAACCCTTCGCTCTGAATGACGGTTTGTTGGGGGTAATGGTTGGTCAGACTTCCCCTCGCTCTAGCGATCCGTCATGTTGAGCCTACGAACGGTCTCGAAGTTACTGAACCTCCCGCGAAACATCCCGAGCTGGAGACTACAAGAGTAAAGGCCTGCGCCCTAGATAAACCAGACATCATCAAAAATGGCCAAGCGCTTTGATTAAAATTTGAAGTACTTAGATATCAACGTACAGGCTAGACCCAAACTTATTCTCCATTTTATCGCTTCGTGATTGTTCTATCCAGTTGCAGCATTTCATTGGGAGGGGATTCTTCGCCCTTTCGCGCATTCAACCCTTCGCTCTGAATGACGGTTTGTCGGGGGTAATTGTCGGTTGTTGCCAGACTTCCCCTCGCTCTAGCGATCCGTCATGTTGAGCCTACGAACGTTCTCGAAGTTACAAAACCTCCCGCGAAACATCCCGAGCTGCTGAGACTACAAGAGTAAAGGCCTGCGCCCTAGATAAACCAGACATCATCAAAAATGGCCAAGCGCTTTGATTAAAATGTGAAGTACTTAGATATCAACGTACAGGCTAGACCCAAACCTATTCTCCATTCTATCGCTTCGTGATTTTCTCATCCACTTGCAGCATTTCATTGGAAGGGGATTCTTCGCCCTTTCGCGCATTCAACCCTTCGCTCTGAATGACGGTTTTACTTGGGGTTAAGGCACGAGTTCGGACGATGCATCCCTTCGGAATTCAAAATTCGGCATTCGAATGAGTGGTCATGAATACCCGATATCCCTGTCTGCACGGGCAGACAAGGATGATCGGATATCGCTCCAACTGATGCATTTATTATAAGATGACTTATTGGATCTTACGAATGCTGTGATTATGCCTGTCAGCGACAAAAATGTGTCCTGAACCATCCAATGCGATTCCGGTTGGAGAACTGAATGCCGCATCTTCCCCGAAGCCGTCGGTAAAGCCGGGCGCGAAGAAACCTGCAACGGTAGTAACGGTTCCGGTGGGCGTGACTTTCCGTATGCGTTCATTCCCGTCATCCGCGACGTATACATTGCCGTCGGCGTCTACGGCAAGGCCTGTTGGTATGTTAAACCTGGCAGCAGATCCGTCGGAATCCGTAATTCCTTGTGTACTGCCAGCCAAAGTAGAAACGATACCTCCAGGGGTGATCTTGCGTATCCGATGGGAATCACTGATGTAAAGATTTCCGTCAGCATCGATCGTTATTCCCCGCGGACCCTGAAACAGTGCGACACTTACATCTCCATCTGTTGAACCTCCTGTACTACCGGCAAGCGTAGTCACCGTTCCCGTAGAGGTGATCTTCCTGATTCGGTTATTGTTTTCGTCAGCCACATAAACGTTACCAGCAAGATCGACTGCTACACCTTTAGGCACATAGAACTTCGAAGCTGCACCTCCTCCATCTGCATAACCGTAACTGCCATTTCCAGCAAGTGTAGACACTACTCCCGCAGGGTTGATCTTTCGGATCCGGTGATTGTAGGTGTCAGCGACGTAGACATTTCCGGCAACATCAACAGCGACACCAAATGGACTTTCAAATTGGGCAGCAGTGCCACTACCGTCTGCAAAACCGGCAGTACCGCTTCCGGCAAACGTACTCACTACTCCTGCGGGCGTAATTTTCCTGATCCTGTGATTTTGACTATCGGCTACATACATATTTCCGTCGGCATCAAACGCTAATCCGGTTGGCTGATAAAACCGCGCCGACGTTCCCGTACCTTCTGCAAAGCCGAGCGTCCCGTTGCCTGCCAAAGTACTCACTGTTCCTATCGTCTGCTGGACATAAGTAAAATCAGTGGCTGTCGTCGCTACCGCTGCGCCTACCTGAACCGTAATTTTACCACTGGTGGTTCCCGCAGATACTACTGCTGTAAGGGTCGTAGCACTAGCTTGTGTTACTCCGGCAGGAGTACCATTAATTTTCACAAGATTGTCTGCTGTCACGGGGGCAAAATTTGTTCCAATGATCGTGACGCTTGTACCAGTCGTGCCGGTAGCTGGCGAAAAGCTAGTGATGGAAAGATTGGATACGGGCGGCGCATCAAACGTGAAGCTGTTCGAGGATGTAGCGACGTGGTTACCTACCTCCACAGTAATTTTACCCGTGGTACCGCCTACGGGTGCAGACACGGTGAGACTTGTAGTTGTTGCTGAAGTGACCGTAGTCACAACCCCGTTGAATTTAACAACATTGCTTGCAGGAGTGGCTGAAAAGTTCGTGCCCGTCAAGGTAACCACTGTTCCGGCAGTGCCCGTCGTTGGCGAAAAACCAGTAAGGGTTAACTCGGGTGCTGGCGGTGGTGGAGCTGGGTCATTGTTTTCGCTTCCACACGAGAAAATAAATAGAGTTAGGATGGCGATAGCGGAAATTGTTTTCATAATAGTCGTATCAGGAGTTGAAGCTTGTAATTAATACGACCAAATTAGCTGCTGGCCCCAACCAATAAGAGTTGACTTAGTATCTGGTTGATTTTACTTCACAAGTGGAGAGGTTGGAATGTAAGTAGTAAGTTGAGCGGTGGTTGGTAAGTAGTGAACTGTGTCAAAGATAAAAAATCACCAACTTTGACATGGTATGAGCAAAAAAGAAGAACAATTTAATTTAGAAGAAATCAGGAAGAAAGCCTTGGAGCAATTCCGCTCAGGCAAATCCCTTTATGGTAAAGATGGAGCGTTTGCTCCGATGCTAAAAAGTTTTCTAGAATCGGCTCTAGAAGGGGAATTGGATTCTCATTTGGATGAAGAAGAGCGAAGTGAAGGGAATCGAAAAAATGGGAAAACAAGTAAAACAGTTCAGACCTCTGATGGACCTGTTGAACTAGAAACCAGCCGAGATCGTAATGCTACTTTTGAACCTGAATTGGTTAAAAAGCGTGAAACTGTTTTAGCCGATACACTGGAGAAAAAAATTCTGGGAATGTATGGCCTAGGCATGAGTTTCCGTGACATCAGTTCTCATCTTAAGGAAATGTATGATGCGGATATTTCGCATTCTACTTTAAGTGCCATAACAGACCGAATTATTCCTACCATTAAGGAATGGCAAGCTCGCTCACTTGAAGCGATGTATTGCATTGTATGGCTTGATGCGATGCATTACAAAGTAAAGGATGAAGGCCGTGTTGTTTCCCGGGCAGTCTATCACATTTTAGGGATCAACATAGAAGGCCGGAAAGAATTAATAGGAATGTATGTTTCAGAAAGTGAAGGCTCTAACTTTTGGCTTGGAGTTCTGTCAGATCTGCGAAACCGCGGTGTAGAAGATATTCTTATAGCCAGCATTGATAATCTGAAGGGATTTGCTGAAGCGATTCAAAGTACCTTTCCGAAGGCAGAGATTCAAAGCTGTATAGTCCATCAAATCCGAAACAGTATCAAATATGTTGCTAGCAAAGATCAGAAGGCATTTTTAAAAGACTTAAAATTAGTTTATCAAGCAACCACAAAAGACTTCGCTGAACAGCAGCTTGAAGCTCTGGATCAGAAGTGGGGCAAGAAATATCCCATAGTTATCAATTCTTGGCGAAACAATTGGGCCAAGCTTAGTACCTATTTCCAGTATGATCCTGATATCCGCCGGCTAATTTATACTACCAATACCATTGAGGGTTTTCATCGTCAAGTACGCAAGGTTACAAAAACGAAGGGTGCCTTTCCTTCAGACATCGCTCTATTAAAATTGATTTACCTGGCCTACCTAAATATCCGAAGGAAATGGAGTCAGCCCTTGAAAAACTGGTGTCTCACACTCTCTCAATTAGCAATCCGATTTAACGGCCGAATGAACTTAACGATTTGAAGCGGAGCGAAACGCATTTATTTTTCTGATGTTGAAATATGGACAACTCCAAAAATAACCCTAACCTTGATTCAAGTTTATCTACTTGGAGTTGCCCACATTGCAACATCCGTGTTTATGACATTAATAAACTAATTGACACAGTTTATTTTACAGTATTCTTTTGGACTAACGCTTTATGCCTTGGTGTATAAACCGAGAAATTCGTCCTTCTTTCTTCGCGAGATGGCTACCTGATGATTGCCGGTTAGTACAATGTAGCCACCGTCGCCTTTGACATATTTTTGCACATGACTAAGATTAACCAGATACGAATGATGTACTCTGCAAAATCCAGCGTCGACGAGCATATTTTCGAAATCTTTCAGATTCTTGCAAACAATCACCTGTGCGCTATCCTTTAAAACTATTGTTGTATAGCTATTATCCGCTTTACAATAAATGATGTCTTGAATACTAAAGAAATCTATTCCCTCAAGGGAAGGAACGGCCAGCTTTCCGATTTTTCCGGCTTTCAGCTGGATGTTATTGATCACCGATTGGTACTGATAAGAACTATTTTGCGTTGGACGCCCTTTGACTTTATTTACCGCGTGTATCAACTCATCCACATCCACAGGCTTCAGCAGATAATCCAGCGCGCTGAAGTGGATTGCCTTAATCGCGTACTTGTCGTACGCAGAAACAAAGATGACATCGAAAGTAACTGGCGATGCCTGCTGCAATACATCAAAGCCTGACATGCCCGGCATTTGTACATCTAAAAAAACCAAATCCGGATGAATTTCCTTTATGCCTTCTAATCCTTTTTCGGGCGAATTATAAACGCCTACAATTTCAACGTCGGGACAATACTTCTCGATGGCTAACTGAAGCGATTCCAACCCTGTGACTTCGTCATCAATAAGAATAGCAGTGATCATTGTTCAGCGATGGGGATATGAAGTACAACACGGGTTCCACTGGGATGACTAAACGCATCCATAAGGTCGGTAATTTCGATAAAGTGTGCAGATCGATTCCTACTTAATAAACGCAAACGTTCCTCCGTGATTTTCATCCCCAAAGACTTATTGGCAACTAAAGATTTGTCGCGCAATGCTTTCGCGCGCTCACGGCCAACGCCATTATCTTCGACAGTACAGAGCAGCTCATCTGAGTTCTGCGACACAGTCACATTGATCATTCCAGCGGCATCATTTTCCTTATGAACGATTCCGTGCCAGATGGCATTTTCGATCACGGGTTGAATAACCATCGACGGCAAATACGTGCTCTCCGCGCGAATGGACTCGTGGATGCTTATTTTGTATTCGACTTTCCGGAGAAAACGCAATTCTTCCAGTTGAATGTAAGCTTCCATCAACGCCATTTCACTTTCCAATGTAACGGCTGACTCCTCTGCATTTTCCAGGATGAGTCGTACAAGCCTTGAAAACTTTGCGAGGTAAGTGCAGGCATTTTCCGTTTCCCCTTTTCGAATCATGAGGTTGATGGCATTGATGCAATTAAACAGGAAGTGGGGATTGATCTGTGCTCGAAGCGCTTTCATTTCGAGTTCGCTTACCTGTCGCTTGAAATCTGATTCCTTCACCTGCGTATTCTTTTCTGTCAGCAACATTCTCTGGCGATATGCATAAAACAATACACCCCCAAGGAGCAATGTAAAAACAAGGCCGCCGGCATAAGCCTTATTAATGGTTCCCCTGCGCTCCTTTTCTTTCGCGAGAACTGTTATTTGCTGGTCTTTCTTAGCAGTTTCGAATTTAGTCTGAAGCTCATTTATTTGCTTCGTGTTAGTTTCATTAAATAAGCTGTCTTTAATATGATTGGACAGCGTGTAATAATGATAAGCTTTTTCGAAGTCCTTCCTCTCAAGATACAAAGCGTTGATATTCGTATAAATGTCTACGAGTAATGGCTTTGCTTTAATATCTCGCGCGATTTGTAAAGCTTCCATTAAGTGACTATCGGCAGCTTTATAATTTTTTAATTTAAGAAAAGACTTTCCGTTGTTGTTAAGTGAATTAGCAAGGGAGCTTTTCCTTGTATTCTGCCGCCAAATCGCCAACGCTCGTTGATGATATACCAGCGCGCTGTCATAATTATTTCGGGTTTCGTACAGGTTCCCAAGGTTTCCCAATGTGGTAGCGATAAATATGGGATTTTTAAAATCGTAAAATATTGCCAGTGCCTCCTTATACGCCAGCTTTGCGCTATCATAGAGTTCCTGGAGGGCGAAGATGTTAGCCATATTCGAGAGACCCATTGCATAATCCACCTTAAGGTTCGCTGCCTTGAAGATTTTATTTGCCTGCCGGTACGCTGAGATTCCTTCTTGAAATTTATTTAGTTTTTTATAGGCCGCCCCGATCGCGTTTAAAACTGAAGCAATTTTTTGTCTATTGTTTGCACGTTCTTCAATTGCCAGCAGACGATAATACTGACCCATTGCCTTTTCATAATTTCCCTGATAGACATTAACCATGGCGAGATGGTATAACCCTTTCGCCAATTGCGCTGAGTCGCCCTTTTCCTTTGCATAGTCTATCACTGCCTGCAAATGTTCCTCAGACTCCGGATAATTTCCCTTCATGTGAGCGATAACTCCATAGTTATATTCCGCCTGAAATCGTCCTTTTTCGCTTTTCAGTTCTTCTGCAAGCAGCCTTACACTATCTGCATATTTTTCGGCGATCACAACGTCTGGAGTAGTTACGATGTGGAACCAGCAAACTTGTTCGTAAAGATCAATTTTCGTCTGGCTTTTGTCGGTCTGTTTTAGGGTGTTTAGCAGGCTGTCCAGTTTTAGCTTTGGCTGACTAAAAGCAGATGCAGAGGATAGCGTAAATAAAAGGATTACAAAGTATCGAAACATTAGGACAGTGAATGGTGTCGGCGCCATAGAGGATTTAGGTGTATTCATTCATAAACCTGCGGGATCTACTCCGCGTGGACACAACAGCATTACACCTTTATATTAAATATAGATAAATTAAAAGTCACCTTAGAAAATTAGTAGACACTTTTGGACAAAAAAAATTAAGATGTAATAGAAATGGTGGTACCCCTTCAGTCTAGTCTATGTCGGTGTTAATTAAGTCCTACTCCCGCCGCCCTTGTTGTGTGTTCTTCACCAACAAGCGCAGGCACGCCAAGACCTACGCGCGTCACCCATTAATTAATAAGTGTTTTTTTCAAATTGCGTAGAGTTGTTGGGAACAAATTTTCCTATCTTTCTTCTCTACGAAAAAGTGCGGATCGGATATTGGTCTAACTATCGCGCAACAAATCATGCAACGGCAAAAGGATGACATTTCTGTGCGTTCATCCATGGAAAACGGACGCGCCTTTACAATGATCTTCGGTTGCTAAGCTCATCAAAATGAGCTGATCTACTTTACAAGGCAAATCTTTCCGAAAAATAGAATTAACAAAATCTCCCTATGAAAAATCTCATCACAATTGGGGTTTTGCTTTGCTGGGCATGCGCAAAACCGATTAACCATGAGGAAGAAAAGGCAATCATTACTAAGTTGATCGAGGACGAATCGAAATACGCAGCAGCAGCCGACTCGGCGAAATGGGCGTCATGTTGGGTCAATGACGATGATGCCAGGTTCATGTACGCATCTGCGGACCAATCTGTTGAATATAAAAGTTGGAAAACAATTGGCGCAGGTGGATTAGAACCTTTTGATATAAAAATTCAGCGCGACAATTTTAACTATACCATTGGTCAGGACCTGGCATTTGTAACCTTTGATCAACAAGACAACTGGGGCGGTATCGATCGAAAGACAAAGGAATCCCGGACACTGAAAAAAATTGATGGTCAATGGAAGATTATGAGCATCAGCCTCGTGGATGTCTCCTCCTATGAAAGGAGAAAGACAGGCTCATTCCATATGGCCAAAGAGAAACTAGCTGTCGATCCCAGAACTTCAATGCGCAATCAACATGGATTAGGTGGAATGGCCGTTGGATACGTTGAACTGCCGGGTGGCGTCGACTTCGGTCCGATGTTCGTGGGCCTTCCTCAGGACATGTGTCCCGCGCCGCATTGGGGATACGTGTTAGAGGGTGCCATGCAAATAAAATATCCCGGTGGCAAAGAAGAAACCATAAAGGCGGGCGAAGTTTTTTATTGGCCGGCACCTCATACAGGAAAAGTTGACAAAGGCGTGAAGTTTATTGACTTCAGTCCGTCAGCGGAGTTTACCCAGGTGATGGACCACATTGCCAGCAAAATGGCCGAACAGAAGAAGCAGTAGTTTTTGTTTCTGCATTCTAATAGGTAGGAGGTAGAATCGCTATTCAAAATCACGAAGTGCATTGAATTGAAACAATGAAGTGTTTCAAAATGAACCACTCGAATCGTAAATTCCATTACCATTCTTTGGATCTACGGCGAAATCACAATCCAAATAGAATGGAACAGCATTTGGCTAAGCAGTAATAACCCATGCTCCTCAACTACTTCAAATTATCTGCACGGCTCCTGATTAGAAATCCCTTTCTAACACTGATCAATGTAGCGGGTTTGTCAGCAGGGTTAGCTACGTTTCTGTTGCTATGGCCATTAGCGGAATTCGAATTAAAATCCGATCGATATCATAACGATGCCGATCGCATGGTTCGCGTCGGCGTCGACTATAAATGGACGGATGATGGCCAAAACTGGAATGGTCTCTTGGGGTCATTTAATTGGATTGGCGTGGCCCACCAAATAAAACAAACATTTCCGCAGGTTGAAGATGCCGCCTGGTTAGTACCGCAAGCCTACTACTCCACCTGGAAAGAAACACCGACTAAATTCGAGTCTTTTTGTGTCCACTGTCGACGTCACTGACAAACGGACGTCCTTTCGCGAAACCCAAGCCAGCTTTGCATCATCAAACCTCTTTAGTTTCTTCAATATTCCCCTGAAAGAAGGAGATGCTAACAGCGTGCTTGCTCAGCCGAACTCGGTGGTCTTATCGGAGGCCATCGCAGTCAAATATTTTGGAAATAAGAGCGCGATTGGTCAGACAATTTATCTGAACGACACCCTGCCTTTACAAGTCACCGGCGTATTTCAAGAATCTTCCCCATAACACGCATTTAAACTTTGACGTGGTGTTTTCAGCCGTCGGAAAAAATGAGGTAACCACGATAACATGGGACGGATGGCAGGGGTACTGTTACTTTAAACTGCAAACGGGTGAAACAAAAGATTCATTCGATCAGGCGTTGGCAAATCAGCAGCAAACTTTGTATGACTTTGTAAAAACAGGGTGCAGTCATTGTCGTATCTCTCCTTACACACAACCATTAACTGAGGTCGTGTTCACTAACCTTCGTGGGAACGCACACAACTATAAATCAAAATATCTGCTCGAAGCGCTTGCAGTAGTCGCGTTTGTTGTGCTTGGACTTTGCGTGGATCAACTACATCAGCCTGTCCATAAATTCTCTCAACAAGAGACTCAAGGAAATAGGAACAAGAAAATGTATCGGAGCAAAGACCAGCGACTTCTTCATGCAGTTTTTCATGGATTCGGTCGTGATGAATGTTATTTCGTTCGCTATCGCGCTGACGCTGGTTCAGGTGATCGGAAAAATAGCCGAAGATTGGTTTCAGTTTTACATTCCGAGCTGGAATGAGATCAGCCTAAAAACAACGATAGTCATCCTTTCAACGCTTGGGGTAGGCGTGTTGATTGCCACCCTTTACCCGCTCGTGCTCATAGCCAGGAGGAAGCCCGATGAATTATTAAAAAAACTAAAACATGACATAAGACCTGGTACGGCAAACACGATATTGGTGGCAACCCAATACGTTGCCGCGATCGTATTGCTGATTTGGATTGGGGCAGTTTATTTTCAGCTTAATTTTATTGTGAACAAGGACATTGGGGTCAACAGGGATGGTCTGATGGTGGTTGAAGGTCCACTCGATATGAGCAAGACAAACCCAGGAAAAATCAATTCATTTCTGAATGAAGTAAAACGTATCCCGGGCGTCTCACAAGCAACCGCAAGCAATTCAACAATCGCCGAGGGCGAAGCTGCCGGTTTGCAACTTCAGGTCAAAGGAGGTACAAGTTGGTTTGGCGTGAATACTAACGGTGGCGTGGATGAGTCGTTTCTTGACACCTACGAGAATTCCACTCCATGCAGGAAGAAATTTCCAAAAGGAAAATCCGTCTGACCGAACAAACATACTTGTCAGCAAGGCGCTTTCAAAAAGGCTGGGTTTCGTTTCGCCGCAAGAAGCGCTAGGGAAAAAGGTATTGCTCGGAGACTACGGCCCCACCAAACAAGAGGTTGAAATTATCGGCGTATTTAGCGATTATGAATTTCGCCCCTTCTTCATGGATGTGCAGGAAGAAGGACGGGGAGTCGCGCTGACGTACAAAGACTTTCTTATTCCCTCGTTTAAGCCGCTGAAAATTTCGATAAAGATCGATATGCAAAATTTTGAGTCCGAATTGGAGTCCCTGACAGACTTATACACGAACACATTTCAGGAACCGATCAAATGGTTTTTCCTCGAAGAAAAAATCAGAATGCAATATGCCAATGAGCAAGCCACGAAAAATCAGATTGCTTTCTTTTTCCATTCTCGCGCTTGGCATTGCATGCCTTGGTCTGCTGGGAATGATCTCAAATAAGGCCGTGGAGAAGACCAAAGAGATCGGTATCCGAAAAATCCTCGGAGCAGGACTGCTTAACATCGCGCGTTTGCTTCTCATGACGACGACAAAGCAGATAATTATCGCAAATATCATAGGAATACCTTTAGCATATTACCTGGTAACACAATACCTGCAAAAGTTTTCCGAACGTCGCCCTGCAATGGTGGCACTACGCGGTACCTGTGCTGTTGTTTATGATCATCATGCTTGTCACAATTGTTTCGGTGTTATTTAAAGCATCGCGAACTAATCCCACAGAGTCATTGCGATATGAATAACAATATTTAGATGTTGGCGAATCGCGTCAAGGTTAGTATCCGAAATTTCTTCTTTGATACGAATCCCTCGAATTGCAAGCGGACGAAGTCGAAACGATACAACGACCTGTTTCATTCTGGTGCAATAAAAAAGTGATACCTCCGAAAGATTGCATTCTGAGTTCTGCATTATTGTTTTCTGTATTTTGGTATAATGTTGGACTAGATCCGTCGAATATTTCATAAATCAGTCCTCAACGATGATACAAAGCTTTATTACCATCGCTCTTCGAATCCTTTGGCGTAACAAGATTACCTCTTTCGTCAACATTTTCAGCCTGAGCGTTGGGATCACGTCGTTCATCTTTATCATGCTATATGTTCATCACGAAACGAGCTATGATAAATTCAACCAAAATTATGATCATATCTACCGCCTGGAAGGAGATAACTATGCAAAATTACCTCCCGTCATCGGCACTCATATAAAGGATAGAATTCCGGAGATTAAGAAAATTGCTCGAATCTCGAATATTGCCGATGTCGACATCCTGCGCAAGCCTGAACGTAATCCTGAGAATATAAAGCATGTAGAGACGAGTGTGTTGTGGGCCGACAGCACAACTTTTGATGTGTTTACTTTTTCCTTTATTCAAGGCGATCCGGCCCTGGCGCTCCGTAATCCTTTTACTTGTGTCATCTCTGAAAGTGTTGCTGAAAATCTTTTCGCTGATTCCAATCCCATGGGAAAAATCATTGAGTTACTCGAACATCAGTTTGAAGTTACCGGTCTTATTAAGGACGTCGAAAAATCTCATCTTGAGGCTAAAGTTCTCCTATCCTTCAGCTCAATACCATTGATGTATCCCGACCGGGATGTTAATAACACGGGACGCAGTTCCTGGCTTTGGAGCGCGACGTACCTGCTGACAACGGATAAAATCGATGAAGCCTTCGTTGAGAAAAAAATCAACGGTGTCCTGACTGAAATAAACGATGGAAATCTATTCGATACGGAATTCAAGGAATTCCGCCTTCGTCCACTAAAGGAAATCTATTTTTACGGAGCATTGCAAAACCTGGATTACGCATTCCATGGCAGTTTCAAATTAATAAGTATACTCTCCGTTATTGGCATCTTTATGCTGGTTCTTGCCTGTATCAACTATGTTAATCTCACAACGGCCCGTTCCACAGTTCGCTCGAAAGAGGTTGCAGTGAAGAGGATCGTGGGTTCCTCTATCGCCCTGGTACGTTTCCAATTTATCGCAGAATCAATTATGACATCGGTGCTCTCGCTTGGTGCCGCCCTCACTGCCGTTCAGATTTTTATTGGACTATTTAACGAGGTGGCCATGGTTAACATCAACATCGCATCGTTAAACCGTTGGGAAATCTGGCTAGGTCTCTTCATCGGTGCTGTCGTTCTTGGAATTATTGCCGGGATTTACCCTGCGCTTTATTTTACCGCTGTAATACCCAGTCAAGCTGGTGCGAGGAGCTGATCGGGACCATGACAGTGCTGGTTTTTCCAGAAGCCTGTTGATGACTTTTCAGTTTTCGCTTTCGATTATATTGATCGTCTGCGCCATCGCCAATCTGAGGCAATTGGATTACGTTCGGCACGCAAATCTCGGATTTCGAACAGAACAAATCATACAGGTGCAAACAGCCTCAGAAATACCGGAGGAATTAGTTTTACGAGAAACATTCAAGAACGATTTACTTCAATTTCCTGATATCATCGGGCTAACATATTCAGCAGGTACTCCCGGTGGTTTTATCCCAAGACATCCCATCGATATTGATGGAAAAAAACAATCCCTGGATTTCTTCCTGATTGACCACGATTATCTTGACGTGATGAATATTGAACTTTCGGCAGGAAAAAGTTTTACCAGAAAGAACTTTACTAATGCTGCCGAAATGCTAGACAAAAACTCAATCCTTATCAATGAATCTGCTGTCCGTGAACTCGGATTAAAAAACCCTATCGGTAAAACTTTCTATTGGGAAGATCAGGGGACGAGACGCGCATATGAGATAATCGGCGTCGTAAAAGATTTTCACTTCCGCTCGCTGCATCATAAGATCGGTCCACTGATGCTGATTCAGACGCCGCCCATGATGACAGCTAATATCAAAATACAATCATCAAATGTTCCTGCAACGCTAAAAACGATTGAGCAGGAATGGAAAAAAATTTACGGTGACCGTCTTTTTAGTTTCAAATTCCTGGATGAAAAATACAATCTTCAGTATAAAAGTGATGAACAACTTTCGACAATCATCGGGCTGGTTTACGATTATCGCACTAATTATTGCTTGCCTGGGACTCTTCGCGCTTTCTTCGTTTATGGTAACCCGCAGAACAAAGGAGATCGGTATTCGCAAATCGCTGGGAGCTTCCATCCGGTCAATTTATGTTATGCTTTCGTGGGATTTTCTAAAATGGATTGTGTTAGCTGTAATTCTAAGTTTTCCAGTTGCCTGGTATCTCCTTCAATTCTGGCTGAGCAAGTTTGCATATCACATAACGTTGGAGACTGATATTTTCATTATTGCTGCGCTCTTTGCGATCGGCGTTGCCTTGCTCACCGTGACATGGCAATCCTGGAAAGCTGCCAGCGCAAATCCGGTTAAATCGTTGCGATATGAATAAGATGAAAGCTGACAGCTGACAGCAAACAGCGTACAGCTATGTCGGTGATACTTTCGACTAAGTTAGCTGTCGGCTGTAAGCTGTAAGCTGTTCGCTTAATCGTGTTGAAACGAAACAATAGAAGTGTTTCATTTCAAGGCACAACTGGTGATCCGTTTTGGAAATAGTGACAATTAAAGACACCAGACCAATTATAAAGGCTGGTATTGATTTGGCGTTAATAAAGAAAACTGTTTGGCGCAATGTTATACAACTACCTCAAAGTCATCCTCCGGAATTTCATTTCCGATGGAATGTACACGTTCATCATCATCTTCGGTCTGGCCATTGGACTGGCATCCATTCTTGTAATAGGTCAGTACATCTATTTCGAACTAAGTTTTGATCAGCATGTCAAAGATAAAGACCGCATTTACTATACCTACCTAAATTGGCAAGGCGAAGAGAAGGGGGTAGACGCGCAATGTTTCCCCGCCGTTGCACCCTTCATGGACGCTTCTATTCCTGAAGTGGAATCGTCAGTACGTCTCCTCAACACGACAGCTATACGACGGCAACAGCCGCCCTGTTACGGCGAGAGGAAAATGGAAGGCTGTTATTTCACAGCAAGACTGACAAATTGTTTTTGGCAGATCCTGCAGTGTTGAAATTCTTTTCCGTCCCGATGGTACATGGAAATGCCGAGAGCGCATTGCGCGAGCCCAACAGCATGGTTATCACACGAAGTCTGGCTCAAAAGTTTTTTCCTAATGAAGATCCCATCAATAAGATATTGAAAGGCGGCCCATTTGAATGGATAATAACGGGCGTTACTGAAGATCCAGCTCCCAATTCTACCCTTCAATTTAATGTTCTTTGTTCGATCAAATTCATAAAGCAACAAGGTTGGGATATCGACCAAGGTGGCAAATTGGCGAATTCCAAACCTTCACCAGGTTGCATCCAGGAACGGATTTCAAAACGGTTGAAAGCAAAATTAATGCGCTCGCAAAACCACTTCGTCCGTTGGAAGAACAATTGAAAGCGAAATTGTCTCTTCACTTGTATCCCTTCGAAGATTTTCATTTTTTCAGGCACAACAACAGCTTCACAGATGAGGGCATTCAATTCAGCGGGGATAAAAAACTCCTGCGTTACCTGGCTATCCTTTCGGTTCTCATACTGACTATTTCATTGGCAAATTACATTAACCTTACCACAGCCAGAGCGTTGAGACGAGCGAAGGAAGTTGGTTTACGAAAGGTGAATGGGGCCAGCCGCAAAAACCTCATCGCTCAATTTTTGATCGAATTCTCTTTTCAAAACCTCATCAGTTTTTTGTTAGCGTTAACGATGGCGCAATTTCTGTTTCCCGTCTATGCGCGCGCTATCGGCTCCAGGGCAACCTGGATACTCTGGACGAATCCCTGGTTCTGGCTGATTATGGTTTTGATATTCGCTTTCTGTACGGCTTGTTCCGGAATTTATCCCGCCTTCGTTCTTTCGGATTACAAACCCGCAAAAGTGTTGAAAGGCAATTTTACACGAAGTCAATCGGGCATTGCTATTCGAAAAGGACTGGTATTGATCCAATTCAGCCTCTCGGTAATAATGATCATGAGCATTTATGTCATATCCCGTCAGCTGTTCTTCTTGCAAGACAAAGACCTCGGGATCGGCATTGACCAAGTAATGGTGATCAGGACAAATGAACTCGACGCACCCGTGAAGAGGGACGCGACTTACCAGCAGTTGAAATCAAAAATTGGAAATCATGAAAACGTCATAAGTATTTCATCATGCGGAGATTTTCCCGGCAGCCGTAGTCCCAGACAAATGACTTTTCATTTAGATTCTGATAAGGAAAAAAAACCAAGGCCCTTGCTCGTCAATAACATCGGTGAAAACTATTTTAAGACCATGGGATTGCAATTACTACATGGACGGGATTTTACTGCTGATGCTGTCCCTGACTCAACTCATGTTGTGATGAATGAAATGGCAGCCCGAGAACTCGGATTTACGGAGCCCCATGCAGCTGTCGGTGAGCAACTGATCTCTCCCGATACCAGGAAGAAGTATGAGATCATTGGTATTATTAAAGACTTCAATCTTAATCTTAAAGAACGACCTGAAGGAGAGATTTTTTATAAAACACTATCTCTCCAGTGATGTGGCGCGCGGTGATCACGCAAACGAATACCCTGCATATTATTTCCTGGTCAAGCTTTCAACGCGTGACATCAGCCATGCGGTGAGCACCATCGAAGAAGGATGGAAACAACTTTTTTCGCAAACTCCTTTTGACTACTTCTTTCTGGACACCTATTTTGACACATTCTATAAGGAAGAAAGACAGTTCGCCGAAGTATTTGCGTTTTTTTCCGTCGTTGGAATTCTCATTACGTGCATGGGGCTTTTTGGATTGTCCTTGTTTGACACCAATAATCGTATAAAAGAAATCGGAATCCGGAAGTCACTGGGTGCTTCAGTCAGAAGTATCATGTGGCTCTTTTCAAAAGACTATATGAAGTTGGTTTTAATTGCAGGCATAATCGCCGTACCGGTCGGGATATACCTTCTGGATGCGTGGCTCGCCAATTATCCGCAACGAATCGACTTAACGGCCGATGCAGTTTTGTTTCCTCTTATACTGATGTGCTGCATTGCCATTTTCACGGTGGGGTATCATACGTATAAAACGGCGTGTGTCGATCCGGTTAAATCGCTTCGCACTGAATAGGGCAACTGAGATGCCCACATTTTAAACTAAAAAAGATTGCAGTTATGTTATACAACTACCTCAAAGTCATCCTCCGGAATTTCATCTCTGATGGAATGTACACGTTCATCATCATCTTCGGTCTGGCTATTGGGCTGGCCGCAAGTCTTATCATTGCCCAATATGTTCACTTCGAACTAAGCTTCGACAAGCAATACAAGGATAGGGACCGGATATTTTATACCTACATGAAATGGAAAAACGGTGGAGGCAATGGAGACGGTTTATGCCAACCCGCAATTGCTCCATTGATAGACAGGTCAGTTCCGGAAGTGGAAAGTAGCGTCAGAATTATTCCGTTTTTTTTTAATAAAGGAGATGAATTTATTCTGCGGAGAGAAGAAAACGGAAAGATTTTATTTTACACGCGGGTGACACACGCCTATCAGGTTGATAAGACCTTTTTAGATTTTTTTTCCATTCCGATGGTTGAGGGGAATCGTAAGGATGTATTGAATGACCCATTCAATATTGTCATTACGCGAAGGCTGGCAGAAAAGTTTTTCGGAAAGGAACCGGCCTTAAATAAAATACTGCGGTTTTCGTATCAGGGCTACCCCGTTGAAGTAAAGGTCACAGGTGTTACAGAAAATCCCTTACCTAACTCGAGTATTCAATTCGATTTATTGTCGGCATCCTTTGGATGACGGATTCGACAACATGTGGAATTGGGGAATCTTTCAGACTTTTGTTAAACTTCATCCCGGCGCTGATCAGGCAACCGTTGAAAAGAAAATTAATGCAGTGGCGGCCGTGCCAATAGGATGCCGGCAAGGAATAGCGGCGCGACGCTATCTATTCACTTATTCCCATTTGAGAATTTTCATTTTTACAAACCATACAATAGCAATGGAATCTCTACCGTGCAATTCACGGGAGACAGGAGAATGATAAACTTCTTCATTACGTTGGGCATTATCATCTTGATCATTTCATGGGTCAATTATATTAACCTGACAACGGCCAGGGCATTGCGCCGGGCGAAGGAAGTCGGTTTGCGAAAAGTTAACGGTGCAAGTCGTAAAAATATTATTTTCCAGTTCATCATTGAGTTCTTTTCATTGAATGTCGTCAGCTTATTACTAGCACTCACAATTACCCAACTTTGCTTTGGCACATTTGCAAGGAGCATCGGGTCCAACGCGGAATGGATACTTTGGAAAGAACCTGTGTTCTGGGTCATTGCCCTGGGTTTCTTGATCTGCTCAACACTTGCTTCCGGATTGTATCCAGCTTTTGTTATGTCGAATTACAATCCGGCAAAAGTGTTGAAAGGTGTCTACAGCCGTAGCCAGGGCGGAATCAGGATTCGTCGGGGACTGGTGATGGCGCAAGTGGGGCTCTCCGTTTTTTTGTTGATGAGCATCTACGTCATCGCGCATCAGTTGAACTACATGCAGACCAAAAATCTTGGAATGTCTTCCGAGCAGGTGCTGGTCATCCGGTTGGATGAGTTGGATATGGCCTTCACGCGCTATCGCCCAGGCATTTGACCGCTTTAAGATAAAAGTATCGAACATCAAAGATGTTCAAAGCCTTGGGGCCGCTAACGTATATCCTGGAGAAAAAGGAAATGGAGTCCAAGGTTACTTCCGAAAGCATAGTCCTGAGAAGATGATCGGTTTTCAAGTTCATGCTACGTTCGGAGAATATCTTGAGACCATGAGTATGCAATTGCTGGAAGGAAAAACATTCAGCAGTTATTCAGCCGAGGACTCAACAAAGGTTATTATCACGGAACGCGCTGCGCGCGATCTTGGGTTTGACTCCCCCGCTTCAGCCATTGGACAGGAAATCATAATGAACAGACTCGAGGGCGATCGTTATTATGAGGTCATTGGGGTCATAAAGGATTTTTCCACTTCAATGAAGGAACCGCCTCAAGGGCTTGTCATACATCATAGGGAGATCTCTTCCTTTGATACTCATATCAATTTTTTTGTCGTAAAACTTTCAACGCAGAATGTATCTTCGACAATGGCTGAGATTCAACGTGAATGGTCAGCTCTTTTCAATGACGCTCCTTTCGACTATTTTTTCCTGGATACATACTTTGATACATTTTATAAAGAGGAGAGGCAGTTTGCGAGTGTATTCGGTTTCTTTTCTATCATCGGCGTGACCATCACCTGCATGGGGCTTTTTGGATTGTCGTTGTTTGATACAGGCAGCAGAACAAAGGAAGTGGGAATACGAAAATCCCTCGGCGGTTCTCCATCCGGTATTATGTGGTTATTTTCAAAAGAGTATTTGAAGCTTATCTGCATAGCTTCAGTTATCAGTATACCTGCCGGTATATGGATCCTCGGTGACTGGTTAAGAAACTATCCTCGACATATCGAGCTTGGAGTGGATATTATCGTTGTACCAGTCGTGCTCATGATTTTAATCGCATTGATTACAATAGGCTATCAAACTTTTAAAGCGGCGCATATGAACCCCGTTAATTCGTTAAGAGCAGAATAGTTTCATGTAATTCTTAGCCTAGTTATCGTTACAATTTTCATCTAAATAATATTGGCAACGGTTTTCACTTTTCAAGGAGTTCCACCTATGTCTAACAAAATTTGATTAATTATATACTTTGATTCATGCCGCCCTTTCAGGGCTTGATCTAAACGACGTTTCTTTCCCAATTTACCCAGGACTAGTGTCCTGGGCTAAGCGATGTCGTCCTTACAGGACTCCGCTCTCATTTGGCATTTTTAACTTATTCGGAATACAACCTGTGACGCTCAATGACCCAGCCCTGAGGGCGGCATCGAATAGCACAAGGACGGAAGTCCTGTGCTCAATATCGAATCATCGAAAACGGTTAGCACTGTAAGGGCGGCATCTTTATGACACCAGTCTGAAAGGTTTAAACCTTCGGGAAGTTAAATCAACCGCATACCTGAATTCAGTGACGGCACTTCCCGCCGGACGAATAGGCAGTGCGTTAACTTGAAACAATCAAGTGTATCATAATGAATCATCAAGCAGATGAGATGAGTCAACATTCTTTGGATTTGAATCAAATCAGCACTTTTTAGAACATGGAATAGCATTGGCATTGGGTGAGGGACAAACAAACTCAAAAAACACCCGCTATGAAAACAACAATCTTTTTAGTTACTGTTGCACTACTGACAACCGCTGCATTGCCCATTTCAACCGTTTCTGAAAACGCTTCGGATCATTTGGCACAACACATAGTTGCTGCCTTAAAAAAAGGGTCAGCCGAAGACTACGCCAAATTGCTTCCGACACTCGCTGAATTTCATGATGTCATGGACAACAATAGTTCTGTTTACGGCGAATATCTGACCGACGCGAAAGAAGAATTTGCAGCACGCTATGAAAACAAGATTATTCCTGCGGCAAAAAAATCATTCACTTCTGTTCTTGAGGAAGGTGCCAGGAGGGGAATTAACTGGAGCCAGATCAAGTTGGAAAAAGTTGAATGCGTAACATCTGCTAAAGACCTTAAGCCGGTGCCTTTCACGATTGTATTTTCTTCAAACGGAAAGGAATACCGTATTGCAATTGATAAAGCATTTATCATGCATGATGTATGGAAGGTGAGTTCTGAAATCAGTCTGATATAGTGATCAGAATATGGCTTTTCACGATGAGTAAATTTGTCGCAACGTGACGCTTCACGGATGTGTAATGGATTGCAAAAGCAAATATTTCAGAATGAATCAATGAAATCGTAAATTCAAAATACCATGTCCTAAGAACTGTTACAAAATGAACCGGCGCGACTGTTTCAAAACAATACAATTCATGGTTTCAATTCTAAAATTTGTCTTAAAACTTACAGGAACCCCACTATCCAAGTTTGGGTTTGATTTTGGCATAAAAAGAATAAACAATTAGCAATGCTTAAAAACTATCTACTTGTTGCCATCCGGAATTTGATTAGAAACAAAACTATTTCCCTCATTCATATCAC
>CAWEZB010000043.1:0-56548 GCA_963813425.1 uncultured Bacteroidota bacterium | reverse complement strand
AGTGGCTCTCCGTTTGGAGTATAGGCTGTAATCGTAATGTCAAAAATAAAAGGCGCACCAGCAGGAGGCACACCGTCGCCATCCACAAGGCCGGCAGGATCAACACCAATCATGATAACAGAAACTGTATCGCTATCAGCCACGTCCGGTATTTCCGGTACATCATAATAATATGTGGCGTTTGTTCCGCCTACAAAACCTGCCTGGACCTGGACATAAACGCCTGAGACATTTTTCAGTAGTATCCTCATGCAGGAATTTTACAGGGAACTTCACTTCATCCAACAGATGGAGCATATCTTAAAGGATATTTTCAGGTCATTGCCAAATGACCCTGTAGGAATTGTACCCTGGATTTCAGTGGCGTTGTTAAATTGAAGATGATTGGAAATAGTATCTGCGCTAATCGAAAAAGTCCCAACAGAATCTTTGGGATAAGCAGATTTCCAGGTTCCTCTGAAGTGCACGATATAAGAAGCATCCGGCAAAGCAATGCTATGTAAAAAAAGTTAAAAAATTTTCTGAGCGTTTTCATGATTAGAGTCTTTTACAATCTGTTTAATACATTGAGATACGAGCATTCATTGCATCTTTGCGGATACTATGATATGCGGTCAGCAACATAAATATTGCCGGCAGGATCTATCGCTAACCCTGTTAGGAAACCTGAACTGAGCATCACCACCAACGCCATCGGAAAAACCATTGTAAAAGTCCTCCAGCCAACGTACTGACTATTCAGGCATAACCTTTCGCATGCGTTCATTTTTCATCATCAACAACGTAGATATGATCATGTTGGTCAGCGACATAGACAACTTGGATATTTTCATAGTAGAAGAGGGGTTTGTCAGTATAATTTTATTTTAACGCAGGGAACTGATTCAACAACGGTAAGGCTGGCATACCGGTCTTCATAAAGTATGTTTTTGATTGCATCCATGGTTATTAATTTTCGAATTCACTTCGTTGATCCCAAACTAAGGAAATTTTCGGAAGAGGGAGTCAATACCAATATCCAGTGACCGATGAGTAACCTGCTGTATCATTTCAACGCTAAACCGATAAGATTTTGATTGCAAGTTTCAATCCATTAACAGTATTTTGATTTCAGGAAAATGGAAGCGGAAACCACGCCTCATCACCAGGTTTCCTGCGGGGAGTAGAATTTATATAAATGTTGGCCGAAATCTTTACTCATCGGTTTGGATCAATATAAGAAGGCCCAATCTACAATCAAGTAGATGAAATGATTCCGCCCGGATTTCCGAAACCTAAACCTGATGATTGTGTTCCCTGCAAGGAGAGACGGTCACGTGAAGTATATGTGATGCTCGAAAAAAAAGGATTCACTAAATAACCGGGAGGAATAGCAACATTGGCGACTGTCCAGTTTCCATAATAGGTAATATCATCAATTCTGTCCTTCACTACTCCAGGTCCGTCCGAGCAAAAATCGCTTTCCTCTGGAAGTACGAACGGCTGTACCTTCGATAGTCCTTCTTATGAAAGTATGGTCATCTGAAAAATACGAACGTTTCTTCTTGTATTTGATAATAGGTGTCAAAATGTAACTTCGCATTCAGCGTTGTATCGCCTATGGCACAATATCCATATGTTGATTTCCCATTACAGCAATTCCCTCTGATTTCCTGACCATGGGCGCCAAATATTAAAGTAGGATCATTATAAAAAGGAAAAATCACCATCCCAAGGGTTGCTCGGGGTAGCAACAGTTCCCAACCCCAAAACTCTCCCATGGGAAGTACGAGCCCGCATGAACCCGAACCTGAATTATTGGGATCATTTATATCTTCTACTACAACTGGCACTACGGTTTCGTCAAGGGGCTGACCGCTTGGATCATAAGGCATAATGGCAATCTCAAATGGAGGGAAAGGCGAACCAGCGGGAGGCACGCCAACAGGGTCCGCAAGATCACTCAGGGTCAAACCCCACCACAATAATAGATACAGTATCACTCTCCGCCGAGTTCGATACTTCAGGCACATCATAGTAATGGCTTGCAAAAAGTTCCTCCAGAACCACCAATAAGAGGACCATGTACTTGTACATATACTCCCGCAACGTTTGTGAGCTCATCATGCAAAAATTTTATAGGTATGAGCACACCAGGTATCAAGTGGAGGGTATCCTGTATGCTAAATTTCAACGAGGAGACGCCAGCTGGTGCCGAAGGAATTTTACCTTGGATTTTTTCAGCGCTGGCAAATGTAAGATGATCTGATAATGAGTCCAATCCCTCAACCGTCGATAAGATCAAGAATTTCCGGCTCCGGATTAGCTTCGGGCTCATCGAGGTGCACGCCAGGAAGTAACATCCAGCAAAACAACATCATGCAGGAAAATTTAAAAAATTGAATGAACGGTACATAACCAAACATTTTAGTGATTTTTTAGAGTGCAGTTTATTATTGAATCTTGCGAATACTGTGATTATGACGATCAGCAACATAAATATTGCCTGAAGCATCTATCGCTAACCCCGTAGGGGACCTGAACTGGGCATCGCCGCCCACGCCATCGGTAAAACCTTGTAAAAAACCTCCGGCCAATGTACTCACCGTACCGTTCGTTGTGATTTTTCGGATACGTTCATTTTCATCATCAGCAACGTAGATATTTCCGGAGGCATCTACGGCGATCCCGACAGGTGTGTTGAATTTAGCAGCAGTTCCGATGCCCTCAGTGACCCCGACGGTGCTACCGGCTATGGTACTAACGGTGCCGGTAGGTGTAATCATGCGGATACGATGATTCCCTGCGTCGGCTACATAAATATTGCCGGCAGCATCCAGCGTCACGCCTCTGGGACTATGAAACTTAGCATTGATTCCATCACCGTCGTCAGAACCCGATGTGCTACCTGCAATAGTAGTCACGGTACCGGTAGGCGTGATCTTGCGAATACGATGATTAATATCATCGGCCACATAAATATTGCCTGACGCATCCAACGCTATTCCTTTCGGAAAATAAAACTTAGCATTCATTCCATCGCCATCAGCGAAACCGGACGCGCCACTTCCTGCCAGCGTGCTCACCGTACCTGCAGGTGTAATTTTGCGGATCTTGTTATTGATCCCATCCGCAACATAGACATTTCCCGTAGCATCGACCGCCACAGCCCTTGGTGAATTAAATTGCGCCGCAGTACCATCGCCATCCGCAGATCCGGATGTACCGCTGCCGGCCAGGGTACTTACAATTCCTCCCGAAGTGATCTTGCGGATACGATGATTTTCGGAATCCGCAACATAGATATTACCGGCCGCATCCACAGCTACACCGGTAGGTTGATAAAACCTGGCGTCGGCGATGTTGCCGTCGGCAAAACCCAACGTGCCATTACCTGTTACGGTAGCGACGGCGTTTTTATTAGTGTTAGCGGTATATACAAAATCATCGACAGAAGTGGCTACCTGATTACCTACCTGTACTGTAATTTTTCCTGTCGTTGCCGTTGCAGGTACTTCTACCGTCAGACTTGTAGCAGTGGCTGTGCTAATCGTTGCAATGGCTCCGTTAAATTTTACAGTGTTACTGGCTATTGTCGGTGAAAAGTTGGTGCCTGTTAGGGTTACAATGGTGCCAGCCGTGCCCGTTAGTGGCGAAAAACCGGTCAGCGTTAAAGTGGCAACCGGCGCAACAACGGTAAAATCATTGGAAGATGTAGCGATCTGATTGTCGACTTCTACCGATATTTTTCCGGTCGTGGCGCCAGTAGGTACCGCTACCGTTAGACTGGTCGCCGTAGCAGCGGATACAGTCGCCACCGTGCCATTGAATTTTACTATGTTATCGAGGACAGCCGTAGAAAAGTTAGTACCCGTGAGTGTTACGACCGTACCGATCGTACCCGACGTCGGAGAAAATCCTGTAAGCGTTGGCGCAGTCGCCGCCGGAGGAATCGGGATCATCGCTTTCTTTGCATGCGCTCCATAGCAGGAATAACGTAAAGCTCAGAATAAGCAAATTATGTAAGTTCTTAATTCGTGAAATGATCGATGCAGTAGATTTCACTTCGTGGGAGAGGGCTTTCATATTAGCGTGATTTTGATCCAACGAAAATCGCTCTTGCAAATTGGCGGATGGACCTACAGACTATATCTGGTGGCTTTCATTTTGTAAGTGGCAAAGGACTTCCCTGCTGAACGGGATGTTTTGAGACTTTACACAAATTTTAGCAGCACTTCGGCCGACAATATCCCGGTTTTCATTTGGGACAATCGCCGTCTATAAAGCAAGAGCCACCGGGGATAATGTGGCATTCCCCGATCAACATCGCCCTAACCTACTTTGCCTAAATAATTACAAAAGCTTTAATCAAAACTTAAAAATCAACACTTATGAAAACGTTAAATTATGCTTTTCTGCTGTTCCTGCTGACCTTGATTTGTTGCAGCCAGGAAGATCCACAAACTCTTCGCGTTGGCAATCACGATGCAGAGATAACTGAGTTAACATGGGACACCAAAAACATTAACAACGGTCGCGCAGCGGGTAGCAATAGCCTTGGATTTATTTACAAAAAATCTATCTGGCTGAAAAAGAATGCGGCCATTCAGATTTCCAAGCCCGCCGGGAAGGCCATCATCTACAATCCCGATCTTTGGACCGTTGTGGAATACCACGGTCTTTTAAGTGCCTATGACTCAGAAACATTTAACAACGCTGGTTGTGATTGTGGAGCTAACCAGGTATGTATCAATGGTGTGTGTACTGACGTAACACCATGCGGTGGGTGTCCCGCGGGATCAACGTGTATTAATGGAATATGTGTCCAGAATGATCCATGCGGCGGAGGCTGTCCCGATGGGCAAACGTGCGTCAACGGGATATGTACTTCAAATGATCCATGCGGAAACTGTGGCCCGGGGGAAACTTGTATCAACGGAATATGTCAACCAAATGATCCTTGTGCAAACTGTGGCCCAGACGAAATATGTATTGGCGGAGTATGCACACCTGATCCCTGTGCTGATTGTGAAGATGATGAAATATGTATCAATGGAGAGTGCCAACCGGTGGGAGGTGATGAGGACATCGGACAAACTCAATCTTTTTAAATGCTAACCAGAAAAGAAAATAAGAGGCCTTTGATGAGCCTCTTTTTTCTTTTTTTCAAGCGAAGTATAAAATCAGAACGGTCTTAGAAGGATTTAAGTCTAGGCTACGGTCGAGCTTATTTTGCAATGCGGCGAGGCTTCTCTAAGGCTTATCCAACAACGCGAGAAATTCATCTTTTTTCCGGCGGGAGATGTCAACATGATGATTGTCGGTCAATATAACATATCCACCTTCGCCTTTAATATATTTTTGTACGTGCCGGAGGTTGACGAGATAGGAATGGTGCACGCGGCAAAATCCTGAGTCCGTCAGAAGGTTTTCAAAATCGATGAGGTTCTTGCAAACAAGCGTGTGCTGATTATTCCTTAACATGATATCGGTGTAGCTCCCATCCGCCTTGCAATAGATAATGTCTTGCGTATTATAAAAATCAATTCCATCCTGTGTTGGTACCGCGAGCTTCTCAATTTTACCTGACTTCAACTGAATGTTATTAAGAACGGATTGATACTGATAGAAACTGCTTTTGGTCCTCATCCTTTCTTTTACTTTTCTCACCGCCTGAATGAGATCATCAATATCAATCGGCTTCAGTAGATAATCGAGTGCGCTGAATCTGAAGGCTTTAATAGCATAGTGATCATGCGCAGAAACAAAGATTACTTCAAAGGTAACTGGAGCTGCCTGCATCAGCACATCGAACCCTGACATCTGAGGCATTTGTATATCCAGAAATACCAGATCGGGTTTTACTTTTCGAATCCCTTCCAGCCCCTGCTCAGGAGATTGGTAAGCACCTTTGACATGAACCTCCGGACAATATTTATCAATCGCTACTTGCAGCGCCTGCAGTGCAATGGGTTCGTCATCGATGAGTATAGCATTAATCATTTTGTTCGGCAATTGGTATATGAAGGGTTACTCGTGTTCCAACCGCATGATTATGGTTATCTTTCAAATCTGTGATTTGAATACACTGCCTGCCGTGTTTCCGGTTGCGCAATCGTAAACGTTCTTCCGTAATTTTCATTCCGAGTGCCCTATGGTTGATTACCGAGTTATCGTGAAGCTGTTGCGCCCTGTCTCTACCCACTCCGTTATCTTCAATGGTGCAAAGCAACTGGTCATCATCCTGTCTGACATTAATTGAAATATTTCCCTTAGACTCGTTTTCCCTATGAGCAATACCGTGCCAGATCGCATTTTCCACCACAGGCTGTAAAAGCATGGAAGGCAGGTAAGTACTTTGTGTGCCAATGGATTTGTCAATGGATATCGAATAGCCGAACCTTCCAGGAAGACGTAATCCTTCCAACTGTATATAAGATTCTAATAAGGTCATTTCACTTTCTAACGTTACGGCCGAAGCTTTAGCATTTTCAAGGATCAGCCGAACAAGCTTTGAAAATTTGGTCAAATACCGGGAAGCATTTTCTTTTTGCCCATTGAGGATCATGAGTTTTATAGCGTTGAGGCAATTAAATAAGAAGTTCGGATTGATTTGTGCCCGCAATGCTTTCATCTCCAGTTCACTTACTTTTTGATTGAAATCAGCTTCTTTCGCTTCATCGTTTTTTGCAATAAGATGTAAACGCTGGCGAAATATGTAAATCACTAAAGCACCTAACAGGATTATTGAAACCAATCCCGCCGCAAAAGCCTTGGTCAATGTCGCCTGACGTTCAGATTCTTTTTTTTGGACTTCCTTCTCTTTTGCCAACAACATGATTCGCTTATCCTTTTCACCTGTTTCGTATTTTGTTTGAAGGTGACTAAGCTGTTTTGTAATCTCTTCATTCAACACACTATCTTTCATTGCCACATACAATTGATGATAATCATAAGCCTGTTGGAAATTTCGCTGAGCAGAATAAAGAGCCGAAAGTTGCTGATAGGCTTCGCGTATCGAGGGCTTGGACTGAAACTCTTTCGACATTGAAAGTGCTCTTAAGAGAAACTCCTTAGCTAAAGAATAGTTTTCTAAATGCAAATACGTCTCGCCTACATTGAGCAGACTGTTCAATATCTTGTCCTTTTGCGAAGCACCCTCGCGAATTGCTAAGGCCTCGAGATGATAGACAAGAGCACTATCATATTGTCCTAAATTATTTAGCACGATTCCTATATTACTCAATGACGTAGCCGTAGTTCGTTTTGATCCCAGTAAACGACCGAGGACCAAAGACTGATTGTAAAATCCTCTGGCTTTATCATATTGTTTCAAGGTCATATATGAACCACCTAGATTTATCAAGTACTCTTAGCTTATTCATTTTAACTTTCAGAACCTGGCTCAAGCGTGTCGAAAATGGTTAAGGCTTGATTGTGCATTGCGATAGACTTATCAATATTATTCAAGCGGCGTAAATAAATTTCCAAGATGAATGAAAGTATTGGCCATGCCGAAACCAGAACCCTCTTTTTCGTACAGATTCATGGCCTGGTAACTGATGGACAAACTTTCTTCATAATTTCCAAGTGCCTGGTGTACGACAGCCATTTGGTACAATGTATCTTGCCATTCGCGAAGAATCTCCGGAAACATTGCAGTAATCGATCTGTCGTTGCAAGTGATCGAGCGCTTGCGAATTTTTTCCTTCGTATCGTTCAACAACTCCATAGTAATAATTCGAAGTAGCAATCGATGATTCATCCTTCAACTTATCAGCTAACAGCTTTACACTATCCGCATACAGCCGGGCCGCCTCTACTTCGCCGAGATTGCCGGCGTAGGTCGTGCACAGTTGCCCATAGATCTCAATTTTTTCGGACGTCGGATTCAGTCTTTTTTAAAATCGCCTTTAAACTGTCTACTTCCTGTTGCATGGGAGTATTTTCATCGGCTGGGTAAGGACGCTCTCCCTGTTTCCCTGCGCTGGAGTCAATCCATACACTGAAATGAATGATAGAAAAAGAAACAATGTGGTGGCTATAACTTCCCGGATTGGCTGAAACCCTCCGTCCCGAGGCACAACGTGACGGTTCTTTGATAACAACTTCCGGACAATATTCTTCAATTGGAATGTGAATCGTGACCCGCGTGCCTACGCCTTGGTTAAGGGTATCTTTTAAATCTGTGATTTGTATACATTGCCTCATGCGGTTCCGCAAGCGTAGTCGTTCCTCCGTAATCTTCAGTCCCATCGACTTACTCTTGATGACGGATTTATCGCGCAGCTGTTGTGCCCTGTCTCTTCCAACACCATTATCTTCAATGGTGCAAACCAACTGGTTTTCCTGTCGGCCTGACGTCGATGGAAATTTTACCCATTGACTCATTTTCCTTATGCACGATACCGTGCCAGATCGCATTCTCCACCACCGGTTGCAAAACCATAGAAGGCAGATAGGTACTTTGAAGGTCGATGCATTCATCCACAGATATCGTATACGCGATCCTTCCGGGAAGACGTAATTCTTCCAATTGCAGGTAAGACTCCAGCAATGCGATTTCGCTTTCTAACGTTACGGCTGGAGATTCAGAATTCTCCAGGATCAACTCGACGAGTCTTGAAAATTTTGCCAGATACAATCAAAGCGTTTTCAGTTTGTTCTTTGAGGATCATGAGATTTATAGCATTCAGGCAATTAAATAAGAAGTGCGGATTGATTTGTGCCCGCAATGCTTTCATCTCCAGTTGATTTAACTGACGCTTGAAATCAGCTTCTTTGATTTCGTTGTTTTTGGCCGCCAGATGTACACGTTGGCGAAGTATATAAAACACAAGGCCTGCCACAACGATCACGAAAACGAGGCCGGCAACATAGGCTTTATTTACTGTGGCCTGGCGCTAGCATTTCTTTTCCTTGAATCTCTTTCTCCTTTGCCAGTAATGTGATTTTTTTATCCTTTTCTGCTGTCTCGTATTTTGTTTGTAGTTCCTGAAGTTGTTGCGTTGTTTCTTTGTTGAGCACACTATCCTTCACCTTAGCGTACAACTGATGGTACTCAAATGCACGATCGAAATCTTTTTTTTCTGCCATCAGCGTCGAGAGGTCCTTATAAACATCATAGACCAAATAGCCATACCCTATTTCCTTTGCCAACGTCAGACTCTTCTAGCAAATATCGATTCGCGGCGGCATAGTCTTTCAGCTTAATATAAGTAGCACCGACGTTGGATAGACTGGTCGCGAGTTCGCGTTTTTGAGCCAATCGCTCCCGGATGATCAATGTCCTGTGGTGAAGTGACAAGGCTTCCCTGTAATTCTTCGATCGAAACGCGATGTAACCTAAATTCTCCAATGCACCTGCAACTGCCCAATCGTTTCCCAATTCTTCGCTGATCCTTAACACCTTTAAAAAATAAACACTTGCCGTGTCGTTTTGCGCTATGAAAATTTCATTTGAGGGTTGTGCCCGCAATGATATTTCATTACCAGAAAATAGGAGGAGCAGTAGAAACCAAAAAGAATGCGTTTTCATATTAATTTTTTCGCCTTTCTTTTGTCACTGAATTTGAGATTGAATTTTTCAATTCTCCCGGCCGCTTTGTAACTTGAAAGAACTTAGGACAACTCGTTTTCTTATAAAGTTACCGATTCCAAAAAGGAACAACTAACAAATACCTTCACCGTATTTGTTACAACTGGATTCGGGGAGATAAAAGCAGTTCGGGCCAATGCCGATACGCGATCTTTCAGAGAAAAGGTGTTTATACAACAAATCAATATCTTGATGCCGATCTCCTGCATTTTCTCAGCGCGTATTTCTCAGCGATTTCTCTGCGCTAAAATTGGGAGTATCTTCAACAATGACGAATTTCGAAGGCCGAATGTCGAATGACGGAAGGAAATGGCCGCGAACTTCGAACCTCAAACTTCGAACTGCCTTTTTGACCGCCAATGAGAGGTTAAATAAAAAAGCCTATACATGACGTTACGCAATGAATGGGGCTTTGCATCCAACTAACAGGAAGAAATTACCTCATTACATATTCTCCAGGTTCCCGATTCGCTTTTTTTTCAGCTTCTTGAAAAACGAAGGGGACAATCCGGTAACTTTTTTAAACTGATTGGATAAATGGGCTACACTGCTGTAATGTAATTTGTACGCAATTTCGGTCAGATTAAGTTCATCGTACAACAATAATTCTTTAACACGTTCGATTTTGTTAAGAATGATGAACTGCTGTATGGTAGTGCCCTTGACTTCAGAAAATATATTGGACAAGTACGTATAATCATACTGCAACTTATTACTAATGTATTCGGAATAATTAAGAGTAGGTAACTGGTCGGAATAATGAACCATCTCAACGATCAAATTTTTTATTCGCTCAATCAGGATACTCTTTTTATCGTCCAGCAATTCCAGTCCCGACTTTAGCAGGTTTTCTCTCAAGAGAGATCGTTGCTGCTCACTAAGGTCCTGAAGACGTCTCAACCATACCCAAATCGACAGCCGTATATTGCAGGCCAACTTTTTTCAGCTCGTCAATTACCATCATTTTGCAGCGATGGCTAACCATGTATTTAATATAGAGCTTCATCGCATGTATTTGGCAAATGGGCAGGTGCTAAAGTTCTTGAATGGGCGTTGAGTGATGCGAAAATCAGTGAATAATGCAACATATTTAGCATGTTATGTAATATGCTTCAGCAGCCTAACAGTATCTTTGCAAATAAAGATCATCTCTTTTTGAAATTTTACCTCTCGTCCCACCCGTTTCGTTTCAAATAAGGTTTTCTAGTTTTTGTACGCTTTCCTAAAGCGTTAGTTCAGCAAACAATTTTAAACTCAAAACAATGTCAGAAAAAAACATCATTTTAAATGATTGGAGCAATAGACACAGCGTTATGACTCCTCTTCGAAAAGAAAGTGTAAACCCAATAATCCGGTTTTTTAATCGTCAATTTGAACTTATTTCCCGCTTTTTCAACAAGTTGGCAACCCCTTAACACATCAGCGGATTAAGACAATGAAGCAATTAACCTTATTTATTCATAAAGTAACAATAAATACATGACGACAACGAACGTATCGAACAGTGTACAGGCGAAGTGGAAGGCTCAAAAAGCCAAATTGAAATTAACGTTTCCCAAATTAACAGACGAGGATTTGAATTTTGACGAGACTCAAAAAGCAGAAATGCTCAAGCACCTTGAACCTAAACTTGCCATGACATCGGCCGAGCTTACGGCGATTATGGAAACACTCTAAATAAGGGAAAGCAGCACTTGATTCAGGCTACTTCTTCCCATCAAAAAGCCGTCAGATCAAAATTGAGGAATACAGCATATGCGAGACAGAAACCAAATGGATAACCTTTATGAAGAAGGCACCATTATAACAGCAAAGGAAAATCCGGAATTAAAACTCATCATTACAAAGTATTGTCAGCGAATATACCATTGTCGTGCTGTCGGAGAACCCGAAGGAAGGGCGTTTGCCTACTTTGAGAGAAATCTTATTGCCCCAGTTCAAAATAAACTGTGAAAATGACGTCGAACGTTACTGATAAAAACAAAATCATGGGACTCGTTAAAAATTTGGCAGCACAAATTATCCAACATCATAGCTCCTACACTCCACGAAAAATTTGTCAGGGTAGCCGTCGCGTATTTATAATGTAAACCATTACAAAATCCGAGATGGATTCTAGGCCGGGCATGGTTCAAGAATTAATTTGTCTATAGAAAAGGGTGCTGGTCCCGAAAGGCACTTGCACCCTAATTTCCTTTTTACATTATCCTAGTCCTCAGCTGAATACTCCAACAGATCGCCGGGTTGACAATCAAGGGCCTTGCATATAGCCTCAAGGGTACTGAATCGCACCGCCTTAGCTTTTCCTGTTTTCAGTATGGAAAGGTTTGCCAACGTGATGTCAACTTTTCCTGCCAGCTCGTTCAATGACATCTTACGGCGGGCCATCATTACATCCAGGTTTACGATGATCGGCATGACTCAAACGGTTAGTTCATTTTCTTCCTGAATTTCAATACCTCGTTTGAAAACCTGCGAAATTATATAAACGATTCCAGCAATAAAGAGGTATTCATGTACGGCGTGGAGGCTGCCCACGTGTATTCCACTGTCCTTCGCCATCCAGGCAACCGATTGTTGCGCTATTACACTCACGATCCAGATCCCAAGCAACTGAATTCCGATTTCTTCCAACGCCCTGGCTACTCTTCGCGAAAATGGGTCCTGGAGGTTGAGCTTTGTGAGCAGCCCTGCTACTCTATACCAGACATAACTATGCATGGCCGAAAGAGCAATCAGAAAAGACATGATATAAATAAAGTACTGCTGATTGTGCTGGTACATGTCGTGTAGCGATAACGATGTTCCATAAATATTTTTTGCCGCCTCAGGGTTAAAGAAGCTAAGCCAAACGAAATTATCTGGCCCCCGCATTGAACGACGTAACCAACCAAGGCCATCCATGCCAGGACCTTTAAAACCGTTAAAACCTTTGTAGTTTTAGTTTTCATACCGTTGATAATTGATAATTATTTATTAAATATCATAAATTATTTATTGATAAACGATAATTATGTTGTTTTGTTACAAAGTCTTCGTGATCTTTTTTGTAAGCTCTCTGGTTCTCAACGTGTACATAAAATGTGTCTTAAATCTGACCGCTAGAATACATGAGCCTTACTGCCTTCCAACATTGCCGTAAATAGGACTTAATTGCGCCTTAACCGTCAGGAGTTTATTTTAGTGCAACCATTGCACGAGGAACGTGATCCTTGCTGGGACAGGAAAGAAATTTTTGCGTGATGTAACATGAAAACCTCCATAACGATCCATCCGAAATTCAATTATCTAAAAGACTACATTGAACAAGTTCCAAAAGCGTTTGAGTCATTGTCATCTGTATTATATCGCGACAGAAATCTGATAAAGACGGATGAAGTTTCGAATGTAAAGGTTGTGATCAAATCTTATGGTCGAATCTATTTAACCAATCGCATTCGGTATTCTTTCTTTTATCCATCAAAGGCCGAACGAGCGTACCGGAATGGCCTTCGATTACTGGAGGAGGGATTTCTTACGCCTGAGCCAATTGCTTTTATAGAACGTTCGAAGGGCGGCTTGCTGACACAAAGTTACTTTGTAAGCCTATACACGGACTTTACTCCCCTGGCAACCATTATCTCGGACGGAGCAAGATGGTTTGATCAAGGATTTGGTTGGCTTTGCACATCAGCTCCATCGGCGTGGCATCTATCATATGGATTTTTCCAACGGCAATATTTTGTGCAAAAAACAAAACGATCATTTTCAATTTTCGCTGGTGGATAACAACAGGATGCAGTTTAAGAAATTCAATTTTTCGAAGGGACTCACGACCTTTAAACGGCTAGGCCTGACCAACGAACAGCTGACCACTGTGGCTAAGGAATACGCCAGGCTGGAAAAAGCAGATGAAAGTAAAACCATCGAACAAATGTTTGACATTGTACGCAGGCATCAAAATCGAGACCGTCTAAGAAAGAACGCAAAAAAAATGGTTATCAATGCCGGGCACCGGCTGGCTGCTAAGTTGTCCGGGACATAATTTGATCGCGGACCTATTTATTTCCCTCCAAAAGACTGACAAGGTCTGTAGGTTTCGACCATTGCGGGTTGTGGTCAGCGATCATTTCAAGATATTTCCACTGGCGTTTTTTGGCGCGCTCAGCAAACATGAAGAAAGTATCTTCATCCGGTTTTTTGCCTGGATCAACCGTTAGAATATATACACCAGGAACATCTTTCAGCTTGGGATTTTTTAATGCAATTGGCTCGCTAAAGGTTTTGATGGATTGAGGTACATCCTTTGGAAATGGCTGATCAGCTTTTACCCAGGGCGGCACGATCATTCCATCTTTCTCCATCGAACGTATCCCTTCGCGGCCTTTCGGATTAGCAGTAAACACACTTTCTCCGTCAACGGGCAAAAATGCATCGAGGTAAATAAGTTTTCGAATTCTTTCCGGGACACGATCTGCCACGCCGGTGATCACCATGCCACCATAACTGTGGCCAACCAACACGATATCGCTTAGCTTTTCAAAGACAATCATATTTACAACGTCGTTGATATGCGTTGTAAGGCCGACTTCGGGAGATGCCAGGTGAACACGTTCACCTTGGCCAGTCAGCGATGGACGATACACCAAGGCTCCATGAGCAGTCATGAGAGAGTCAACTTTTTTGAACGCCCAACTTCCTCCCCATGCGCCGTGCACGATGACAAATGTAGTTTGGGATTTTTGTTGGGCCGAAACCAGGCTTGTAATGGCAAGGAAAAATATAATCGAGAGGCTGGTGGTAATGGTTTTCATTGGATAGTATTATTAATTCTATCCAATATTACTAAAAAGATTAAAGCATAGATGTATTTTACCGCAAAGGCGCAAGGGCGCAAAGTTTCGCGAAAACCTAAGTTACCACTGCATAGCAGGCAGGCTTAGCGTCTTTGCGTCTTTCGGTTTAAAAAAATTAAAACGCTACACAGACTGCGCAGCGTTCTCCAGTTCATGAATATCCAGCTTCTTCATTCTTAACATGGCTTCGAAAGCATGTTCAACTTTTTCCTGATCTGAATCTGTCAACAGTTCGTCCAAAGCCGTTGGAACGACTTGCCATGACAACCCGAATTTATCTTTCAGCCAGCCGCACTGCTGTGCATTCGGATCGCCGCCAGCGCCAAGTTTTTCCCAATAGTAATCTACCTCTTTTTGATTTTCACAATTGACGATAAACGAAATCGCCTCATTGAATTTAAAATGTGGCCCACCGTTTAAGGCTAAGAATTTTTGTCCATCCAAGCTGAATTCCACAGTCATGACGGAACCAGGCTCCTTCCCATGGATCTCCTGACCCACTTTCGGATAGTAGCTGATTTTGTCAATCTTTGAATTTTTGAAAATTGAGGTGTAATACTTTGCTGCTTCTTCAGCTTCGGAATCGAACCAAAGGTTTGGGGTGAATCTTTCAATTTTTGCCATAATTCTTTCTTTTTTTTGTTTAACAAAACTTCAACTTCACTCTTAAGGCTATTGGATAAACACCTCGGGTAGTGGAAGGTTCTTGGATTGATTTCTCAAAAAAACGTATCCGTCAAATTTTCACCATGGAGTCTCGGAGGCACGGAGGTAAATGCAAAGATAGGTCGCAATGCGTTCTGCGATTCTTCGTGCCTCCGAGACTCCGTGGTTTAAGCTTGGGCTACCAACATCCCGTCGAATTTTCACCGCGGAGCCGCAAGAAACGCTAAGTTTCGCTAAGAATCGTTCGCGAAACTTTAGCGTCTTGGCGCCTCTGTGTAAAATGTATTTTTTAAAAGGATCAACCTTCTTATAAAATAGCGTCTTATCGCCTCCGGAATGAATGAATCGTTCTGAAATGTAACAATGTCATCGTATCCTTTTGAAACACTTTTTTGATTTATTCAGCCTTACCGCTGCCATTTCACTGAGGAATCACCTATTTTAAGGTTTGGTCTTAATATTGAACGTCGGACTATGTTCCGTTCACAGTTATTTAAAAGTTAATCGTTAAATTAGTTGAGGCGGACACTTCATTTATGAAAAAATACAGTGGTTATATACTCATTGTCGAAGACGATGAACACGTTGTTCTCACGACACGAATGATTCTGAAACAGTACTTTGAAAACATTGATTCATTATCATCTCCCAAAACATTGGAAACAAAGCTCCGGCAACAAGACTATGACGTTATCCTCCTGGATATGAACTTCAGTGCCGGCATTACATCGGGTAATGAAGGTCTTTTCTGGCTTGGCAGAATTCATACGCTTTCCCCGCTTACTCAAGTAGTATTACAAACCGCTTACGGGGACATTGAACTTGCGGTTAAATCTATCAAAGAAGGAGCTGTTGATTTTTTAGCAAAACCCTGGGACAAAGAAAAGCTGGTAACAACCATGCTCAATGCTTACCAGCAGTCAAAAGCAAGAAAAGAAAATCGGGATCTTAAGAGCAAACAAAAAGCAATGCAGCAACTCTTGAATCAAAACAATCGTCCTTTCATTGCACAGTCCCCGATAATGAAAGGTGTTTTGCAGACCATTGAACAAGTTGCCGCTACAGATGCAAATGTTTTGATCCTCGGAGAAAATGGAACAGGCAAAGAAATGGTTGCCCATGCGATCCACAATCAATCGCCACGTGCCGAAGAGGCATTTATTTCTGTCGATCTAGGTGCGATACCTGCTTCATTGTTCGAGTCCGAAATGTTTGGGCATGAGAAGGGAGCATTTACGGATGCTAAAGAAAAACGGATCGGGAAATTTGAGCTCGCGCATAAGGGCACTTTATTTTTAGATGAGGTTGGTAACCTGTCGCCTGAATTGCAGGTAAAATTACTGACTGTACTTCAGCGGCGTAAAATCTCTAAGGTTGGATCCAACGAAGTGATCGACGTTGATGTTCGCATCATCTGCGCCACGAACGCTCCGCTAAGAGATCTCATTCGCACCGGATCCTATCGAAGTGATCTCTATTACAGAATTAACACAGTAGAAATCAACTTGCCGCCACTTCGGCAGCGCAAGGAAGACATTCCTTTTCTTTTTCAACATTATTTCGAAGAGTTTACCAAACGTTATCACAAAACACTTTCTGTCGATGAAACGCTTGTACAGCGATTGATGAAATACAACTGGCCTGGAAACATTCGGGAGCTCCAACATGCCATAGAAAGGGCTGTGATCCTGTGCTCCCAGCCGGAATTGTCGTTTCCAAATTTCCAACTCCAGTCTACATCGGAGGATGACGACGTTGATGTCAAGTCCTTGAATTTATCTGATGTGGAGCGGGAAGTTATTCTGAAAGCCTTAAAAAAATTCAATGGTAATCTTACCCGGGCAGCAGAAGAGTTGGGCATTGGTCGGACGACGCTATACCGAAAGTTGGAAGAGTACGGAATTGCAATCTGATCGCAAAGCAGTCCGTCGGCAAATATTTGAGGAAGAAAAAAATTGAGCACTAAACCCACCATAAAGAAAATCTTCCGGCCCAAAATTGTCATGCGCTTGTTGGGAATTTGTGTGGCAGGATGCCTGACGGGATACCTGATTTTCAACTCTCCTTATTGGATGGCAGGAATATGGACCTGTCTGGCAACCGTCGCCTTATTTTATGAAACCATACGATTCATGGACCAGTCAGAACGAAAGCTGGCGGCCTTTCTTCAGTCGTTAAATCAAAATGATTTTTCAGTTACATTTTCAGAGAGCAGAAAGGCTAGTGACTATGATCTGCACATAGCATTTAATCAGCTAACTGAGACATTTAAAGGGCTTCGATCAGATAAAGAATCGCAGCATCAGCTTTTGCAGATTGTGGTTGAACATGCAGCCGTACCATTAATATGCTTTGACGAATCGAACAGCGAGATTTTTCTCGTTAACAACGCAGCGAAAGAACTCTTTAATGTTCCTTTTCTGCAAAAAATAACTTCGTTGTCGAGAGTGGATCCCACTTTGCCGGAATTTTTGACAGAGATCAGTGATGGAGAGAAAACTACCTTTCGCCTCGTTATACAGTCAAAGATCACATTCCTTTCAGTAACATCGCGTCACATTTTATTTAAAGATAAGAAGCTCAAACTTATTGCCTTTTACGATGTGAGCAGTGAACTGGCCATGAAGGAAGCAGACACCTGGCAAAAGCTACTGCGGGTTTTAACGCACGAAATTTCAAATTCTGCAATTCCGCTTTCAACGCTTTCAAGTTATATCCGGGAAATGTTAGAAGAGGCTCAGGCAAATGACCGAAAACTTACGGATGATGAACGCAATGATCTGATGCAAAGTTTGAAGACCATTGATAACCGAAGTCAGTCCTTAAAAGAGTTTGTTCAAAATTTCAGAACTGTAAATACTATTCCTGAGCCCAAACTCATAAAAGTTGCGATCGGAGAATTGGTAAAAGAAGCGACGCACCTTTTTACAAAAGAATTTCAGAAAGAAAATATTTTTCTGCAGGTCAATGACCTTAAAGAGCCTGTATTCGTCTATGCCGACAAAAGTCTTACGATGCAAGTGCTGATCAACCTGATAAAAAACGCTGTGGAGGCTATGAGCAACTACAAAGAGAACAAGTACCTTAGGATTTCGGTGGAAAGAGTAGGACGACGTTATATCAATCTTCACATCGCTGATACCGGTTGTGGCATTCCACAAGAAAATCTTGAACAAATTTTTATACCTTTTTTTTCCACGAAAAAGAGCGGATCAGGTATCGGTCTAAGTATATCGCAACAAATCATGCAACGTCAAAAGGGTGATATTTCAAAAAAGCGGATCAGGTATCGGTCTAAGTATATCGCAACAAATCATGCAACGGCAAAAGGGTGACATTTCTGTGCGTTCATCTATGGGAGAAGGAAGCGCCTTTACAATGACGTTTAGTTGTTGAAAAACCTGAATATTGATTTATTGAGTGTTGAGTGTTGAATATTCAATAATCAACATTCAACATTCAACAATCAACAATCGACATAGCCACGAAGATACAAGGCGCAAAGTTTCACAAAGCCGAGAATTACGTAGGATTCCCTCACTATAGCGATCCGTCATGTTGAGCCTACAACCTGTCTCGAAGGCACTGAACTATCCGCGAAACATCCCGCGCTTTGAGACTGCAAAAGTAAAGGCCTACGCCTTAGTTAAACCAGACACTTCCAGAAATAGCCAAGAGTTTCGATCAAATCGCATTTTAGATCAACGTACAGGTTACACTCAAACTTGTTCTCCATTTCATAGGGTCGTGATTAGCCATCCAGTTGCGGCATTTCATTGCGAGGGGATTCTTCGCCCTGTCGCGCATTCAACCCTTCGCTCTGAATGACGGTTTGTACTTGGGTAGTCGTAAGCCTCCGAGTAGCCCGTGCACTTCCTGAACGCTGTTCGAGTCCTCTCACGCTAGCGATCCCGTCATGTTGAGCCTACAAGAGTACGGCCTGCGCCTGGATAACCGACATCTTCAGAAATGCCAAGCGCTTGATAAAATCCGCAGTGCTTTGTCAACGTACGGCTAGACCCAAACTATTCTCCATTCTATCGCCTCGTGATTTACTAACCAGTGCGCATTTCTGGTCAGTCAGATTCGTGCACACTCGCCTTACCCCTCTCGAATGAGGGTGTGAGTGCCTGCTGGCGCGCTACGTGATGCAACTGTTCTCCATTTATAACTTCTGATTAACGACCAATTGCGCAATTTCACTGCGAAGGGATTCTTCGCCCTGTCGCACGTTCAACCCCCCCTCTGAAGACGGTACGTCACGCAGGCGTGATCGGACATGCATCCCTTCGGTTCAATCGCTTCAATGAGTTGTCAACGAATATCCGATATCCCTGCCTGCCGAGGCAGACAAGGATGATCGGATATCGCTCCAACTGATGCATTGATTAGAAGATGACTTATTGGATCTTACGAATGCTATGATTATGTCTGTCAGCGACAAAAATGTGTCCTGAACCATCTATTGCGATTCCGGTTGGAGAACTGAATGCTGCATCTTCCCCGAAGCCGTCGGTAAAGCCCGGCGCGAAGAAACCTGCAACGGTAGTAACGGTTCCGGTGGGCGTGACTTTCCGTATGCGTTCATTCCCGTCATCCGCGACGTATACATTGCCGTCGGCGTCTACGACAACGCCTGTTGGTATGTTAAACCTGGCAGCAGATCCGTCGGCATCGGTAATTCCTTGTGTACTGCCAGCCAAAGTAGAAACCATGCCTCCAGGGGTGATCTTGCGTATCCGATGGGAATCACTGATGTAAAGATTTCCGTCAGCATCTATCGTTATTCCCCGTGGGCCCTGAAACAGTGCGACACTTACATCTCCATCTGTTGAACCTCCTGTACTACCGGCAAGCGTAGTCACCGTTCCCGTAGAGGTGATCTTCCTGATGCGGTTATTGTTTTCGTCAGCTACATAAACGTTACCAGCAGGATCAACTGCTACACCTTTAGGCACATAGAACTTCGCAGCTGCACCTCCTCCATCTGCATAACCGTAACTGCCATTTCCAGCAAGTGTAGACACTACTCCAGCAGGGTTGATCTTTCGGATCCGGTGATTGTAGGTGTCAGCGACGTAGACATTTCCGCCAACATCAACAGCGACACCAAATGGACTTTCAAATTGAGCAGCAGTGCCACTACCATCTGCAAAACCGGCAGTACCGCTTCCGGCAAACGTACTCACTTCTCCTGCGGGCGTAATCTTCCTGATCCTGTGATTTTGACTATCGGCTACGTACATATTTCCGGCGGCATCAAACGCTAATCCGGTTGGCTGATAAAAACGCGCCGCTGCTCCTGTACCTTCTGCAAAGCCGAGCGTCCCGTTGCCCGCAAAAGTACTCACTGTTCCTATTGTCTGCTGGACATAAGTAAAATCAGTGGCTGTCGTCGCTAACGCTGCGCCTACCTGAACCGTAATTTTTCCACTGGTGGCTCCCGCAGGTACGGGTACTGTAAGGCTCGTAGCACTCGCCTGTGTTACACCGGCGGGAGTACCATTAAATTTCACAAGATTGTCTGCTGTCACAGGGGAAAAATTTGTTCCAACGATCGTCACGCTTGTACCAGTAGTGCCGGTAGCTGGCGAAAAGCTAGTGATGGATAAATTGGATACGGGCGGCGCATTAAACGTAAAGCTGTTCGCGGAAGTAACGGTGTGATTACCTACCTCCACAGTGATTTTACCCGTGGTGCCGCCTACGGGTGCAGTCACGGTGAGACTTGTAACAGTTGCTGAGGTGACAGTAGTCACAGTGCCGTTGAATTTAACCACATTGCTTGCAGGGGTGGCCGAAAAGTTCGTGCCTGTCAAGGTCACAACTGTTCCGGCTTGCCCAGCCGTTGGCGAAAAGCCAGTAAGGGTCAACTCGCCCGCTGGTGGCGGTGGTGGGCTGGGTCATTGTTTTCACTTCCACACGAGAAAATAAATACACTTAGGATGGCGATAGCTGAAATTGTTTTCATAAGAGTTGTATCAAAGAGTTGAAGCGGGTAAAAATTAATACGACCAAATTAGCTGATGGCCCCAGCCAATAAGAGTGGACTTAGTATCTGGTTGATTTTACTTCACAAGTGGAGACGTTGAATGTAAGTAGTAAGTTGTAAGATGTAAGAGGACCCGCTGAACGCGAAATCAACCGAGATCGTCATTCTCTTTGAAGCTGAATCGGTTGAAAGTGCGAAACTGTGTTAGCCGATACAGTGTAGTAATAAGTCCTGGGTAAGTATGGCAGGTGTGGGGGTCGGTGACATCAGTACTCATCTTAAGGTAATCTGTGATCGGTTTCGCGTGTTCGTTGTGGCGTAACAGAGAATTTTCGTACGATTAGTGATGGTAATCTCGCTCAGTTCGTAGGATGGGTTGTATTGTATGGGTTGATTCTCACCATTGGTAAGTAAAGGTTGATGGCTCGTGTGTTTCAGGGGTTAATCTCTCACCTTTGAGATTACCTAGCCCGAAAGAAAACGCTCATCTGAGTGAAGGCTCATGGCTTCGTCGTTTTCTGCTTTATACCTCCGAAAGAAAAAGTATCCTCTGCCGGCACTGATACCTGGCGGGAGCTGAAGGGTTGAATGCGCGAAAGGCGAAGAATCCCTGCCAATGAAATACTGCAACTGGCCAGCTAAATCACGACGCGATAAAATGGAGAACAATTTTGGATGTGATTGTATGAAGCTGAGAATATTTTTTTGGACTAACTCTTTATGCCTTGTTGTATAAACCGAGAAATTCGTCCTTCTTTCTTCGCGAGATGGCTACATGATGATTGCCGGTTAGAACAATGTAGCCACCGTCGCCTTTTACATATTTTTGCACGTGACTGAGGTTAACCAGATAAGAATGATGCACTCTGCAAAATCCAGCATCGATGAGCATATTTTCGAAATCTTTCAGATTCTTACAAACAATCACCTGCGCGCTATCCTTTAAAACGATTGTTGTATAGCTGTTATCCGCTTTACAATAAATGATGTCCTGGATACTAAAGAAATCTATTCCCTCCAGGGAAGGAACGGCCAGTTTTCCGATTTTTCCGGCTTTCAGTTGGATGTTATTTATGACGGATTGGTACTGATAAGAACTATTCTGAGTCGGCCGCCCTTTGACTTTATTTACGGCATGGATCAGTTCATCCACATCCACAGGCTTCAGCAGATAATCCAGCGCACTGAAGTGGATTGCTTTAATTGCATACTTGTCGTATGCAGAAACAAAGATGACATCGAAAGTAACTGGCGATGCCTGCTGCAATACATCAAAGCCTGACATGCCCGGCATTTGTACATCTAAAAAAACCAAATCCGGATTAATTTCTTTTATGCCTTCTAATCCTTTTTCGGGCGAATTATAAACGCCTACAATTTCAACGTCGGGACAATACTTCTCGATGGCTAACTGAAGCGATTCCAACCCTGTGACTTCGTCATCGATAAGAATAGCAGTGATCATTGTTCGGCAATGGGAATATGAAGTACAACACGGGTTCCACTGGGATGACTAAGCGCATCCATAAGATCGGTAATTTCGATAAAATGTGCAGAACGATTTCTGCTTAATAAACGCAAACGTTCCTCTGTGATTTTCATCCCGAGAGACTTATTGTTGATTAAAGATTTGTCGCGCAACGCTTTCGCGCGCTCACGCCCGACGCCGTTATCTTCGACTGTACAGAGCAACTCATCTGCATTCTGCGACACAGTCACATGGATCATTCCAGGTGCATCATTTTCCTTATGAACGATCCCGTGCCAGATGGCATTTTCAATCACGGGTTGAATAACCATAGACGGCAAATAAGTGCTCTCCGCGCGAATCGATTCGTGGATGCATATCTTGTATTCGACTTTCCGGAGGAAACGCAATTCTTCCAGTTGAATATAAGCCTCCATCAACGCAATTTCACTTTCCAATGTAACGGCTGACTCCTCTGCATTTTCCAGGATGAGTCGCACGAGCCTTGAAAACTTCGCGAGGTAGGTGCAGGCATTTTCTGTTTCGCCTTTACGAATCATGAGGTTGATGGCATTGATGCAATTAAACAGGAAATGAGGATTAATCTGTGCACGAAGCGCTTTCATCTCAAGTTCGCTTACCTGTCGCTTGAAATCTGATTCCTTTACCTGCGTATTCTTCTCTGTCAGCAACATCCTCTGACGATATGCATAAAACAATACGCCTCCAAGGAGCAATGTAAAAACAAGGCCTGCCGGCATACGCCTTATTAATGGTACCCTGCGTTCCTTTTCTTTCGCAAGAACCGTTATTTGCTGGTCTTTCTTAGCAGTTTCGAATTTAGTCTGAAGCTCATTTATCTGCTTCGTGTTGGTTTCATTAAATAAGCTGTCTTTAATATGATTGGACAGCGCGTAATAATGGTAAGCTTTTTCGAAGTCTTTCTTCTCAAGATATAAAGCATTGATATTCGAATAAATATCTACGAGTAACGGCTTTGCTTTAATATCACGCGCTATTTGTAAAGCTTCCATTAAGTGACTGTCAGCAGCTTTATAATTTTTTAGTTTCAGAAAAGATTTTCCGTTGTTATTGAGTGAATTAGCAAGGGAGCTTTTCCTTGTATTCTGCCGCCAAATCGCCAATGCTCGTTGATGATACACGAGTGCACTGTCATAATTATTTCTTGCTTCGTACAGGTTCCCAAGATTTCCCAACGTGGTAGCGATAAATATGGGATTTTTAAAATCGTAAAAAATGGTGAGTGCCTCCTTATACGCGAGCTTTGCGCTATCATAGTTTTCCAGGAGGACAAAGATGTTAGCCATATTTGAGAGACCCATTGCATAATCCACCTTAAGGCCGGCTGCCTTGAAGATTTTATTTGCCTGCCTGTACGCTGAAACTCCTTCTTGAAATTTATTTATCTTTTTATAAGCCGCTCCGATCGCGTTTAAAACGGAAGCGATTTTTTGTGTATTGTTTGCGCGTTCTTCAATTGCGAGCAAACGATAATACTGGCCAAATGCTTTTTCGTAATTTCCCTGGTAAACATTAACCATCGCCAGATGGTATAACCCTTTCGCTAATTGTGCAGAGTCACCTTTCTCCTTTGCATAGTTTATGACTGCCTGCAAATGTCCCTCAGACTCCCCATAATTTCCCTTCATATGAGCGATCACCCCATAGTTATATTCCGCCTGAAATCGTCCTTTTTCACTTTTCAGTTCTTCAGCAAGCAACCTTACGCTGTCTGCATATTTCTCAGCAATCACAACGTCTGGTGTCGTTACGATGTGGAACCAGCAAATTTGTTCGTAAAGGTCAATTTTCGTCTGGCTCTTGGCGGTTTGTTTTAGGACACTTAACAGGCTGTCCAGCTTTAGCCTTGGCTGACTAAAAGCAGATGCGGAGGATAGCGTAAATAACAAGATTACGTAGTATCGAATCATTACAACAGTGATAATGGCGGCGGCGCCATGAAGCAATTAGGTGTTTCCATTCATAAACCGGCGGAATCTACTCCGCGTGGACACAACAGCCATCACACCTTTATTAAATATAGATAAATTAAAAGACACCTTGGAAAAATTAGTAGGCACTTTTGGATAAAAAAAATTAAGAGATAATAGAAATGGTGGTGCCCATTCAGTCTAGTCTATGTCGGTGTTAATTAAGTCCTACTCCGCCGCCCTTGTTGTGTGTTCTTCACCAACAAGCGCAGGCACGCCAAGACCTACGCGCGTCAGCCATTAATTAAGAAGTGTTTTTTTCAAATTTGCGTAGAGTTGTTGAGAACAAATTTTCATATCTTTCTTCTCTACGAAAAAGTGCGGATCGGTATGGTATAAGTATCTCGCAACAAATCATGCAACGGCAAAGGGAGACATTTCTGTGCCTACATCAATGGAATTGGAAGCGCGTTTACAATGATCTACAGTTGCCAACTCTGGAAAAGGATTGATCGACTTTACAAGGCAAATCTTTTAGACATAAGAAAATATAATTAACGCCTCGCCCTATGAAAAATCTCATCATAATTGGGCTTTTGTTTTGCATAGCATGCACAAAACCCATAGACCAGGAAGCAGAAAAGAAAAGCATCACAAAATTAATTGACGACGAAACAAAGTTTGCAGCATCCGGCGATGCTGCAAACTGGGCATCGTGCTGGGTCAATAGCAGTGACGCCATGTTTACACTTGCATCAGCTGATCGCGTTGAATTGTTCCAAGGATCGGATTCTCTTGCCGCCATAATCGGCAGTATTCAACCCTTCAAACTTAAACTAGAGCGACACAATTATAAATTCACAATTGGTCATGATATGGCTTTTGTAACCTTTGACCAACAAGACGACATGGGGGGCGTTGAAAGAAAGACAAGAGAGTCTCGTACGCTTAAGAAGGTTGATGGCCAATGGAAAATCATGAATGCAAGTGTTGTGGATGTATCATCCTATGAAAGAAGAAACACAGGGTCATTCCATCTCGCCAAAGAGAAACTTGCTGTCGATCCCAGAACTTCATTCCGCAATCAGCATGGATTGGGAGGAATGGCCGTCGGCTATGTTCAATTGCCAGGAGGCGTTGACTTTAGTCCAATGTTCGTAGGCCTTCCTCAGGACATGTGTCCCTCACCTCATTGGGGATACGTCTTAGAAGGTGCCATTCAAATAAAGTATCCCGGTGGAAAAGAAGAAACGATAAAGGCGGGTGAAGTTTTTTATTGGCCGGCACCTCATACCGGAAAAGTTACCAAAGGCGTGAAGTTTATTGATTTCAGTCCATCAGCAGAGTTTACCCAGGTGATGGACCACATCGCTAACAAAATAGCCGAACAGAAGAAGCGTCCTTTATAAGAATTTCAAAAATCATTTCCTCATATCTCAATTCATTAATCTTTATGAAAAATTATGCATCTGCTTCAGTGGTTGGCATCATGAGCCTGGCCATTTTACTGTCAGCCTGTAATCAAGGATCAAAAGTGACCGAGCGGAATAAAGCTTCCGTAGTTAAGTCCAATGATGAAATGTTTATTAAAGGTAATCTGGATTACGCCGACGAGGTCATCTCTCCGGACTACGAAGTTCAGGATTATGGCAAGGGACCGGCCTATATAAAAACGTTTGTAAAGGAAAGAAGAGAAGCATTTCCTGATCTCGAAATAAAAGTAGAACCGATTGTCGCCGAGGGCAGCATGGTAGCCTGGCTACGCACACAATCCGGTACGCACAAGAATAATTATTGGGGTCACTCACCCACGGGGAAAAAAATTACGTGGAAGGAAATGGTGTTTACGCGTTATACCGACGACGGAAAAATTGTTGAGGAATGGGCCCTGAGCAACGCCTTAGAAATGTTACAAGCAGCAAATGACATAGACGGCGTGTACGAATACCTTCCGCCAGGTAAAGGCCAAAGTATGAACAGGAATGGCCGATTCGTTTACTTATTTGGCTCGCCAGACGGTAAGGGTATGACGAGCCAGGCCGGCACCTATACCGTCTCCGGCGACACCGTTAAGAACACCATTACTTATTGCACCGATCCTAAACAAATTGGCGCTGTGTATTGGTGGAAAGTGAAGTCCTGGTCAGGTGATACTGTATCGTTCAACACCATGAACGATAAAAGCGAAATTACTGGCGGTGGAAGAGCGATCAGGGTAAGCCGGTAGATGATGCATTAAATTGAAACAACAAAATGTTTCAAAATGGAGCGATGAAAAATCATACTATCAAAATTTAGTTGAATTGCGCAGAATGAATGGGACTCTGACGAATGGTATAGCATTTGGCTAAAAGTTCTATAACAATAACCCATGCTCCTAAACTACTTCAAATTATCCGCCCGACTACTAATAAGAAATCCATTTCTAACACTGATCAATGTAGCGGGTCTGTCGGCGGGGTTAGCTACGTTTCTGTTACTATGGCCATTAGCAGAATTTGAATTAAAATCCGATCAATATCATCAGGATGCTGACCGCATGGTTCGCGTCGGCGTTGACTGGAAATGGACGGATGATGGTGAAAACTGGAATGGTCTTCTGGGCGCACTTAATTGGCTTGGCGTGGCGCACGAAATAGAACAAACTTTTCCGCAAGTTGAGGATGCTGCGTGGTTAGTACCGCAAACCTACTACATTGAAGATATTACCGGATTAAATTCGAATCTTTTCGTGTCCATTGTTGACGCCGCAGACAAACGGACGTCTTTTGTGAAACCCAAACCAGTTTTGCCTCATCAAACCTCTTTAATTTCTTCAATATTCCCCTGAAAGAAGGAAATGCCAACAGCGTGCTTGCTCAGCCGAACTCGGTCGTTTTATCGGAGACCATCGCTGTCAAATATTTTGGAAATAAAAGAGCGATGGGTCAGACAATCTACTTGAACGATTCCCTTCCATTACAAGTCACGGGCATATTTAAGAATCTTCCCCATAACACACATTTAAACTTTGACATAGTGTTTTCAGCTGTTGGGAAAAATGAGGTAAACACGAAAGATATGGTTGGGATGGCAGGGGTACTGCTATTTTAAGCTGCAAGCTGGCGAAACAATAGATTCATTTGATCAGACGTTGGCAAATCAAGCAGGAATCTTTGTACGACTTTGTAAAAACAGGGTGTAGTCATTGTCGTATCTCTGCTTACACACAACCTTTAAGAGAGGTGGTATTCACTTACCTCTGGCTGGCCGTACACAATTATAAATCAAAATATCTCCTGGAAGCACTTGCGGTGGTCGCGTTTGTTGTGCTTGCATTTGCATGGATCAATTACATCAGTTTGTCCATAAATTCTCTCAACAAAAGGCTCAAAGAAATAGGGACAAGAAAATGTATTGGAGCAAAGATCAAACGACTTCTTCATTCAGTTTTTCATGGATTCGGTCGTGATGAATGTCATATCGTTCGCTATCGCGCTGACGCTGGTTCAGTTGATCGGAAAAATAGCCGAGGATTGGTTTCAGTTTTACATTCCAAGCTGGAATGAGATCAGCCTAAAAACTACGATAGTCATACTTTCAACGCTTGGGATAGGCGTGTTAGTTGCTACTCTTTATCCGCTCGTACTCATAGCCAAGAGAAGGCCCGATGAGTTATTAAAAAAACTAAAACATGACATAAGATCTGGTACGGCAAACACGATATTGGTGGCCACTCAATACGTTGCCGCGATCGTATTACTAATTTGGATTGGGGCCGTTTATTTTCAGCTTAATTTTATTGTGAACAAGGACATCGGGGTCAAAAGGGATGGTCTGATTGTGGTTGAAGGTCCACTCCGTATGAGCGAGACAAACCCAGGAAAAATCAATTCATTTCTGAATGAAGTAAAACGTATCCCAGGCGTTTCACAGGCGACCGCAAGCAATTCAACAATCAGCGAGGGCGAAGTTCACGGTTTGCAGCTGCAGGCCAAAGGAACTAAAAGTTGGGTTGGAGTGGATACTAATGGCGGCGTGGATGAGTCGTTTCTTGACACCTACGGAATTCCACTCCATGCAGGAAGAAATTTCCAGAAGGATAGTCCGTCTGACCGAACGAACATACTAGTAAGCAAGGCACTTTCAAAAAGGCTTGGTTTTACGTCGCCGCAAGAAGCGTTGGGAAAAAAGGTATTACTCGAAATACGCCGCCAACCCCTCCAAAAAAGAGGTTGAGATTATCGGCGTATTTAGCGATTATGAATTTCGTCCATTCTTCATGGATGTGAAGGAAGAAGGAAGGGAATCGCGCTAACGTACAAAGACTTTCTAATTCCAAGATTTAAGCCGCTTAAGTTTTCGATAAAGATCGAGATGCAAAATTTTGGGTCCGAATTGGAATCCCTGACAGACTTATACACGAGCACATTTCAGGAACCGTTCAAATGGTTTTTCCTCGAAGAAAAAATCAGAATGCAATATGCCAATGAACAGGCCACCAAAAATCAGATTGCATTCTTTTCTATTCTTGCCATTGGCATCGCATGCCTTGGTTTGCTGGGAATGATTTCGAATAAGGCCCTGGAGAAGACCAAAGAGATCGGTATCCGAAAAATCCTCGGCGCAGGAATGCTTAACATCGCACGTCTGCTTCTCACGACCACGACGAAGCAGTTAATTATTGCCAATATCATAGGAATACCTTTAGCATATTACCTGGTAACACAATACCTGCAAAAGTTTTCCGAACGTCTGACCTTGCAATGGTGGCATTACGCGATACCCGTGCTATTGTTTATGATCATCATGCTTGTCACAATTGTTTCAGTGTTATTTAAAGCATCGAGAACTAATCCCACGGAGTCATTGCGATACGAATAACAATATTTAGATGTTGGCGAATCGCGTCAAGGTTAGTATCCGAAATTTCTTCTTTGATACGAATCCCTCGAATTGCAAGCGGACGAAGTAGAAATGAAACAACGACCTGTTTCATTCTGGAGCAACGAAAAGGTAGCGGCGGGTAAAGATTGCGTTCTAAGTTCCACATTATAGCTTTCTGTATTTGGTATAATGTTCGCCTCTATAAGTCCCGGATATTTCATTAATCAAAGCTCAACGATGATAAAAAGTTTTATCACCATCGCACTTCGCATCCTTTGGCGGAATAAAATTACATCCTTCGTCAACATCTTCAGCTTGAGCGTCGGGATTACTTCGTTCATCTTTATCATGTTGTATGTTCATCATGAAACGAGCTATGACAAATTCAATCAACATTATGAGACGATATACAGACTTGAAGGAGATAGTTATGCGAAATTGCCTCCTGTCATCGCCACTCATATCAAGGATAGAATTCCGGAGATTAAGAAAATTGCGCCAATGTCCAACCTTGGTGATGTCGACATCCTACGCAAGCCTGAACTTAATCCTGAAAACATAAAGCATGTACAGACGAGTGTGGTGTGGGCTGACAGCACAACTTTTGACGTGTTTACATTTGCCTTTATTCAAGGTGATCCGGCCTTGTCTCTCCGTAATCCATTCACTTGCGTCATCTCTGAAAGTATTGCAAAAAATCTTTTTGGTGATTCCAATCCGATGGGTAATACTGTTGACTTACTCGAACATCAATTTGAAGTTACCGGTATCATTCAGGATATAGAAAAATCCCACCTTGAGGCTAACGTCCTCCTTTCCTTCACCTCATTACCAATGATGTATCCCGGCCGGGATGTTAATAACACGGGGCGAAATTCCTGGCTTTGGAGCGCGACATACTTATTGACAACGGATAAAATCGATAAAGCCTTCGTTGATAAAAAAATCAATGATGTCTTGACAGAAATAAACGATGGGAATCTATTCGATACGGAATTTAAGGAATTCCGCCTTCGCCCGCTAAAGGAAATCTATTTTTACGGAGCATTACAAAACCTGGATTACGGATTCCATGGCAGTTTCAAATTGATCAGCATACTCTCCGTTATCGGAGTTTTTATGCTGGTTCTTGCCTGTATCAACTATGTCAATCTCACGACGGCGCGCTCAACAGTTCGCACAAAAGAGGTGCCGTAAAGAGGATCGTTGGTTCTTCCATTTCGCTGGTGCGATTTCAATTTATTGCAGAATCAATTATCGTGTCGGTGGTTTCCCTTGCCGTAGCGCTTACAGTCATTCAAATTTTTATCGGGCCGTTCAACGACGTATCAATGGTGAACATCCAGATAGCAGAATTAAACCGTCCGCAAGTTTGGATAAGTATTTTAGCTGCTGCTCTTATATTGGGAATCGTTGCAGGCATTTATCCTGCGTTTTATTTTACTGCCGTAAAACCCGTCAAGCTGATACGCGGTCGTGATAGCGACCAAGGGGGTGCCGGCTTTTCCAGAAGTCTGCTGATGACTTTTCAATTTACACTGTCGATTGTGTTGATCGTCTGCGCTATCGCCAACCTCCGGCAATTGAATTACGTTCGAAACGCTAATCTCGGATTTCGAACAGAACAAATCGTACAGGTGCAAACAGCCACTGAAATACCCAGGGAATTAGTTTTACGAGAAACGTTCAAGAACGATTTACTTCAATTTCCTGATATCATCGGGCTAACTTATTCGGCAGGTACTCCCGGTGGTTTTATCCCAAGACATCCCGTCGATGTTGATGGGAAAAAACAATCCCTGGATTTCTTCCTGGTTGACCACGATTATCTTGACATAATGAATATTGAACTTTTGGCAGGAAAAAGTTTTACCAGAAAGAACTTCGCTGATCCTCAGCAAATGTTAAATAAAAACTCAATCCTTATCAATGAATCTGCTATCCGTGAACTTGGATTAAAAGACCCTGTCGGTAAAACTTTCCATTGGGACGATCAGGGCACGGCCCGGTCATATGAGATAATCGGTGTTGTAAAAGATTTTCACTTCCGTTCGCTGCATCACAAGATCAGTCCACTGATGCTGGTTCAAACGCCCCCGATGATGACAGCTAATATCAAAATACAATCATCAAACGTCCCCGCAACGTTAGAAACGATAGAGCAGGAATGGAAAAAAATTTACGGCGATAGACTTTTTAGTTTCAGATTCCTGGATGAAAAATATAATCTTCAGTATAAAAACGATGAACAACTTGCTAAGATTATCGGCTGGTTTACTGGCGTTGCATTAGTTATTGCTTGTTCGGGGCTGTTCGCACTTTCTTCATTTATGGTTGCACGTAGAACGAAAGAAATAGGCATTCGCAAATCGATGGGTGCTTCCATCCGTTCAATCTATGTTATGCTCTCGTGGGATTTCCTGAAGTGGATTGTTCTAGCTGTGATTTTAAGTTGCCCGATCGCATGGTTTCTCTTGCAATTCTGGTTGAGTAAATTTGCCTATCATATAAAATTAGAAAGTGACATTTTTATTCTTGGGGCGCTTTTGGCCGTCAGCGTTGCGCTGGTCACTGTAACATGGCAATCATTGAAGGCAGCCTGCGCAAATCCGGTTAAATCGTTACGATACGAATAAGATTAAGCTGACAGCAAACAGCGCACAGCGTACAGCTATGTCGGTGATGCTTCCGACTGAGCTAGCTGTCGGCTGTAAGCTGTAAACTGCGCTGAATCGTGTTGAAACGAAACAATGAAGTGTTTCATTTCAAAGCACAGCTGGTGATCCGTTTTGGAAATAGTGACAATTAAAGAAACCAGGCCATATATAAAGACTGGTATTGATTTGGCGTACACAAAGAAACTGTTTGGCGCAATGTTATACAACTACCTCAAAGTGATCCTCCGCAATTTCATCTCCGATGGAATGTACACGTTCATCATCATCTTCGGTCTGGCCGTTGGACTGGCATCCATTCTCGTAGAGGTCAGTACATCTATTTCGAACTAAGTTTTGACCAGCATGTCAAAGACAAAGACCGCATTTACTACACCTACCTAAATTGGAAAAGCGCCGAGAAGGGGGTAGACGGGCAATGTTTCCCCGCGGTCGCACCATTCATGGACGCCTCCATACCTGAAGTGGAATCGTCAGTACGCCTTGTCAACACCACAGCATACGACGACAACAGCGGCCCTGTTACGACGGGAGGAAAATGGAAGATTGTTATTTCACAGCAAGACTGACAAATTGTTTTTCGCAGATCCCGCAGTATCGAAATTCTTTTCCGTCCCCATGCTGTATGGAAATGCCGAGAACGCATTGAGCGAGCCCAACAGTATGGTTATCACTCGAAGTCTGGCTCGAAAGTTTTTTCCCGTGAAGATCCCATCAACAAGATATTGAAAAGCGGCGCATTTGAATGGAGAGTAACGGGCGTTGCCGAGATCCAGTTCCCAACTCAACCCTTCAAATTAATGTTCTATGTTCGATCAATTTCATAAAGCAACAAGGCTGGGATATTGACAAAGCATGGCAAATTGGCGAATTCCAAACTTTCACCAGGTTGCACCCAGGAACGGATTTCAAAACGGTTGAAATTAAAATTAATGCGCTCGCAAAACCCCTTCGTCCGTTGGAAGAACAATTGAAAGCGAAATTGTCTCTTCACCTGTATCCCTTCGAAGATTTTCATTTCTTCAGGCACAACAACAGCTCCACCGTTGAGGGCATTCAATTCAGTGGCGATAAAAAACTCCTGCGTTATCTGGCTATCCTTTCGGTTCTCATATTGACTATTTCATTGGCAAATTACATTAACCTTACCACAGCCAGGGCGTTGAGACGAGCGAAGGAAGTTGGTTTAAGAAAGGTGAATGGGGCCAGTCGCAAAAACCTCATCGCTCAATTTTTGATCGAATTCTCTTTTCAAAACCTCATCAGTTTTTTGTTAGCGTTAACGATGGCGCAATTTCTGTTTCCGGTCTATGCGCGCGCTATCGGCTCCAGGGCAACCTGGATACTCTGGACGAATCCCTGGTTCTGGCTGATTATGGTTTTGATATTTGCTTTTTGTACGGCTTGTTCCGGAATTTATCCCGCCATCGTTCTTTCGGATTACAAACCCGCAAAGGTGTTAAAAGGCAATTTTACACGAAGTCAATCGGGCATTGCTATTCGAAAAGGACTGGTATTGATCCAGTTCAGCCTTTCAGTATTAATGATCATGAGTATTTATGTCATATCCCGTCAACTGTTCTTTTTGCAAGGCAAAGACCTCGGGATCGGCATTGACCAGGTAATGGTGATCAGGACAAATGAACTCGACGCGACCGTGAAGAGAGACGCGGCCTACCAGCAGTTGAAATCAAAAATTGGAAATCATAACAACGTCATAAGTATTTCGTCAAGCGGAAGTTTTCCTGGCAGTAATAGTCCCAGACAAATGATTTTTCATTTAGATTCTGATGAAGAAAAAAAACCAAGGCCTTTTCTCGTCAATCAAATCGGTGAAAACTATTTTAAGACCATGGGATTGCAATTACTCCATGGACGGGATTTTACTGCTGATCATGCCGGTGATTCAAGTCATGTTGTGATCAATGAAACTGCAACACGAGATCTCGGATTTACGGATCCTCAAGCAGCTATCGGCGAGCAACTGATCTCTCCCGATTTTCCCAAGGGAAGAAGTATGAAATCATTGGTATCATTAAAGACTTCCAACTTAATCTTAAAGAACCAGCTGAGGGAGAGGTTTTTTTTAATCATCATTTCACTTTCGAAGGCGAAATTCCTGCAAATTATTTCCTGGTCAAACTTTCAACGGATGACATCAGCCATGCAGTGACCACAATAGAAAAAGAATGGAAACAACTTTTTTCGCAAACTCCTTTTGACTACTTCTTTCTGGACACCTATTTTGACACATTCTATAAGGAAGAAAGACAGTTTGCCGAAGTATTCGCGTTTTTTTCCGTCATTGGAATTCTCATTACATGCATGGGACTTTTTGGATTGTCCTTGTTTGACACCAATAATCGCATAAAAGAAATCGGAATCCGGAAGTCACTAGGTGCTTCAGTCAGAAGTATCATGTGGCTCTTTTCGAAAGACTACATGAAGTTGGTTTTAATCGCAGGAATTATTGCCACACCAGTCGGGATATATCTTCTGGATGCGTGGCTCGCCAATTATCCGCAACGAATCGACTTAACGGCCGATGCAGTTATGTTTCCTCTTATACTGATGTGCTGCATTGCCATTTTCACGGTGGGGTATCATACGTATAAAACGGCGTGTGTCGATCCGGTTAAATCGCTTCGCGCTGAATAGGGCAATTGAGATGCCCACATTTTAAACTAAAAAAAGATTGCAGTTATGTTATACAACTACCTGAAAGTCATCCTCCGGAATTTCGTCTCCGATGGAATGTACACGTTCATAATCATCTTCGGTCTTGCAATTGGCCTCGCCGCAAGTCTTATCATTGCTCAATATGTGCACTTCGAACTAAGCTTCGACAAGCAGTACAAGGATAGGGACCGGATATTTTATACCTACATGAAAACGAAAAACGGTGGAGGCGATGCAGACGGTCTATGCCAACCCGCAATTGCTCCATTAATGGCCAGGTCGGTTCCTGAAGTGGAAAGTAGTGTCAGAATTATTCCGTTTAAATATAATAAAGGAGATGAATTCATTCTGCGGAGAGAAGAAAACGGAAAAACTCTATTTTACACGCGCGTAACTCAGGCTTATCAGGTTGATAAGGAATTTTTAGACTTTTTTTCCATTCCTTTGGTTGAAGGAAATCGTAAGGATGTATGGAATAATGCTCCCTACAGTATTGTTATTACGCGAAGGCTGGCGGAAAAGTTTTTCGGAAAGGAACCGGCCTTAAATAAGGTGCTGCGATTTTCATATCAAGGCTATCCCGTTGAAGTAAAGGTCACGGGCGTTACTGAAAATCCCTTACCTAGTTCCAGTATTCAATTCGATTTACTGTTAGCGGCCTTGGATGTTCAGGGATTCGACAACATGTGGAACTGGGGAATCTTTCAGACTTTTGTCAAACTTCATCCCGGCGCTGATCGGGTAACCGTTGAAAAGAAAATTAATGCAGTGGCGGCCGTGCCAATGATGGATGCCGGCAAGGAATTGGGCGCGACGCTATCCATTCACTTATTCCCATTTGAAAATTTTCATTTTTACAAACCATACAATAGCAATGGACTCTCTACCGTGCAATTCACGGGAGACAGGAGAATGATAAATTTCTTCATTACACTGGGTATCATCATCTTGATAATTTCATGGGTCAATTATATTAACCTGACAACGGCTAGGGCACTGCGCAGGGCAAAGGAAGTGGGTTTGAGGAAAGTCAATGGTGCAAGTCGTAAAAATATTATTTTCCAGTTTATCATTGAATTCTTTTCGTTGAATGTCATCAGCTTATTGCTGGCACTCACCATTACCCAACTATGCTTTGGCACGTTTGCAAGGAGCATCGGGTCCAACGCGGAATGGATACTTTGGAAAGAACCTGTGTTCTGGATCATTGCTCTTGGTTTCTTGATCTGCTCAACACTTGCTTCAGGATTGTATCCAGCTTTTGTTATGTCGAATTACAATCCGGCAAAAGTGTTGAAGGGGGTCTACAGCCGCAGCCAGGACGGAATCAGGATTCGTCGTGGACTGGTGATGGTGCAAGTCGGACTTTCCGTTTTTTTGTTGATGAGTATCTACGTCATCGCGAATCAATTGAACTACATGCAGACTAAAAATCTTGGAATATCTTCCGAGCAGGTGCTTGTCATCCGGTTGGATGAGTTGGATACCGTCTACGCCCAGGGCCCTAATTTCGGCCGATACGATGCGTTTGATCATTGGAAGGCAAGAGTGATGAATCTCAAAGATGTTCAAAGCGTTGGCGGCCGCCGACGTATATCCTGGAGAAAAAGGAAATGGAGTCCAAGGTTACTTCCGAAAGGATAGTCCTGAGAAGATGGTCGGGTTTCAACTTCATGCGACATTCGGAGAATATCTTGAGACCATGAGTATGCAATTGCTGGAAGGAAAAACATTCAGCAGTTATGCGCCCGAGGACTCAACAAAGGTTATTATCACAGAACGTGCTGCGCAAGATCTTGAGTTTGACTCACCCGCTTCAGCCATTGGTCAGGAAATCGTCCTGAACAGGCTCGATGGAGACCTTTATTATGAGATCATAGGGGTCATAAAAGATTTTTCTACTTCTATGAAGGAACCGCCTCAAGGGCTTGTTATACATCATAGGGAGATCTATTCCTTTGATACTCGTATCAATTTTTTTCTCGTAAAACTTTCAACGCAGAATGTATCTTCGACAATGGCCGAGGTTCAACGTGAATGGTCAGCTCTTTTCAATGACACTCCCTTCGATTATTTTTTCCTGGATACATACTTTGATACATTTTACAAAGAGGAAAGGCAGTTTGCCGGTGTATTCGGTTTCTTTTCTATCATCGGCGTGACCATCACCTGCATGGGTCTTTTTGGATTGTCGTTATTTGATACAGGTAGCAGAACAAAGGAGGTGGGAATACGAAAATCGCTGGGCGGTTCTCCATCCGCCATTATGTGGTTATTTTCCAAAGAGTATTTAAAGCTGATCTGCATAGCTTCAGTTATCAGTATACCTGTCGGTATATGGATCCTCGGTGACTGGTTAAGAAACTATCCACGGCATATCGAGCTTGGCGTGGATATTATCGTTGTGCCAGTCGTGCTCATGATTTTAATCGCATTGGTTACGATAGGTTACCAAACATTTAAGGCAGCGCATGTGAACCCCGTGAGTTCGCTTGCAGCCGAATAGTTTGATGTAATTCTTGTTCTCCTTCCGTTACAATCATCATCTAAATAATACACGGCAACTTCCCGAAAGTTTTAAACTTTCGGGAAGTTAAATCGACCGCATACCTGTATTCAGTGACGTCGCTACATGCACGACCATATAGGCAGTGCGTTAACTTGAAACAATCAAGTGTATCATAATGAATCAGCAAGCAGATAAGATCACCTCACATTCTTCGGAATTGAATCACATCAGCACTTTTTAGAACATGGAATAGCATTGGCATTGGGTGAGGAACAAACAATTTAAAAAACACCCCATGAAAACAACAATCTTTTTAATTACCGTTGCCCTATTGACAACAGCAGCATCGCCCGTTTCAACCGTTCCTCAAAACGCTTCCCAACATTTAGCAGAACAGATCATAGAAGCATTGCGGAACAGTTCCCCCGACGACTACGCCGCATTGTTTCCCACGATTGCTGAATTTCACGCTATCATGGATAAGAATAGTTCTGTATATGGTGAATACCTGACCGCCGCGAAAGAAGAGTTTGCCGTGCGTTATGAAAACGAGCTTCTTCCTAAGCTGAAAAATTCGTTTGTCGCTATTCTTCAAGAAGGAACTGAAAACGGAATTGAATGGAGCCAGATTAACCTCGAACGAGTGGAATGTAACCCCTCCGCGAAAGACCTTAAGCCGATGCCCTTCTCCATCGTGTTCTCTGCAAATGGAAAAGAATACCAGATGACAATCAATAGAGCGTTTATCATACATGATGTATGGAAGGTGAGCTCGGAAATAAGCCTGATACAATAAGCCGATCAAAAGGTAGTCAGAATTGGGTGAAATGCTTCGGACTGACGCGTCACAATTGTACTGGATTGAAACAATAAAATGTTTCAGAATGAATCAATGGAATCGTAAATTCCTTATCATTCTTTGATTTATGTTGAAAATCTCAATTGATGAACAATGGTATGGCATTTGGGTAACGTCTGCTAAAGAATAAACCATGCTCCTCAACTACCTTAGACTCTCCTTCCGCCTGCTGGCCAGAAATCCATTTTTCGCTGGCATTAATGTAATTGGATTGGCCGTGGGTTTTACTTCATTCTATGTCTTGTGGCAATATTCAACATCAGAACTGAAATCAGATCAATATCACAAGGATGCAGATCGTATTGCCAGGATAGGCATTAAGTGGCAATGGCTGGAGCAAACTACAAGCTCCTGGGGCCACCTGATCTTTGGTTTTTCAAAAACTGCCCTTTCACCAGCAGTGAAGGAAGATTTTCCTGAAGTCGAAAGCACATTGCGAATTCTCAATCAAAATGCGTTTAGTGATGAGTTGGTTAATCATGAGAAAAGAATTGTCATTTCCGTCGATGACCCCATCGGTCAAACAAGAATATTCAAGGAAGAAAAAGTTGCATACGCAGATTCTAACCTTTTTAATTTTTTTTCAATTCCATTGATCCATGGCGAACGTGAAGAGGTTTTGAATGGCGCCAACTTTGTGGTGCTCTCCCAATCTACGGCCTCGAAATACTTTGGCAATGAAAATCCAACCGGAGAGTTACTTCGGTTAAATGACACCACTATACTCAAAGTCTCCGGGGTCTATGAAGACCTTCCCAATCACACGCATCTTAACTTCGACTTGGTTATCTCCAACCTTGGCGTGCTAAGTAAGTGGAATAAGGATAATGGAGGTTGGAATGGAGCAATTTGTTATGTGAAACTCAGGCATGCGAATTTCAAAGATTTCGAAACCAAATTAAATCAAAAGGCCGATATGTATTGGTCCGCACTTCGAAGCAGGCCAAACAGAAAGTTGGATATGTTCGTCCAGCCTTTGACTAGCATTTGCTTCGAGGACGCTGTAGGCGATTTTTCTAGCACGAAGTCCAAGCCTTTTCTCATTACGCTTGGATTCATTGCTCTTTCTATTTTAACCATGGCCTGGGTAAACTATGTTAATCTTTCAGTCGCCCGAATCACGCGAAGGTTCAAGGAAATAGCTACACGCAAAGTATCAGGAGCTGGAACACTTGATATTGTTGGTCAATTTGTAACAGAATCAATTGTAACCAATGGACTTGCCCTTGCGCTTTCATTAACCATTGTCCAGATCATTCGCGACACCGGTAGCTGCCCTATTTCAACATATATTTCATCACGCCTTCATCATTAGGTTCAAGTTCAGCACTGATATTCCTCTCGATCGTCCTCGCTGGCACACTTGTGACCGGATTGTACCCGGCATTTATCTCCATGGTGCAGAAACCCCGAGAATTATTAAATAATAAATCCCCTGTATCAAGGAGGCGAACTATTCCTTCATTGCTAACGGTGGCCCAACTGGCTGCAGCGATGATTTTTATAATGTTAGGCTTCACCGTATTCCTTCAGCTTAATCACATACTGAATATGGATACCGGAATCAAAACGGAGCAGGTAGTTGTAATCGAGAGCCCTGTTGTTAAACCGGAGAATTACACTACTATGCTCGGCACGTTGAAAAAGGAACTCTTGACTTTACCTGATGTGACTTCCGTTTCTACCAGCAGCTTCCTGGTAAATCAGATAAACGGAACAGGCTTTAACACAAAGAGGATCGGAGGCGATGATTCTTTTGGGATGGACAGCAATGGAGTGGATGAGGATTTTGTATCTCTGTTTGGTCTTAAAATCCTGGCAGGTAGGAACTTCATAAATGATGACCCGTCTGACCGAATTATTATTACACGCTTTGCAGCCGACCGGTTGGGTTACGCATCTCCTGAAGATGCTATTGGTTCAAGAATCAATGTTTTAATTCAAGGCGAAGGAGCCTGGAAGGAGGCTGACATCATTGGTGTCGTTGAAAATTTTCGAAACGTGCCTTTTTTTGAGAGCGAAAGTACTTCCCAGTTGAACACTGGGGGCAGGGGCGTAGTGTTAACCTATAAGGACCAATTATCTGAAAAGGCGTTTACACCTGAAGTTTTATCCGTTCGGGTATCGCCCAATCATTTTGAAGAAACCATCGCGACTATTGAAAAGCTTTGCAAACGTCAATTTCCATCCATGGTATTTTCCTGGTCTTTTTTAGATGATAAGGTAAACGAAGTTTATGCGCAGGAAAAGATTGCACGTAACCAAATTATATTGTTCACCACGTTGGCTGTCGTCATCGCTTGCCTGGGTTTGCTGGGCATGATCTCCAATAAAGTTGTTGAGAAAACGAAAGAGATTGGTATCCGCAAAGTATTAGGTGCACAACTTTACAATATTGCACAGATGCTGTTGAACACCACCGTAAAGCAGATAGTAATGGCAACCATGATCGGCCTTCCGATAGCTTACTTTTTAACGCAACAATATCTGGAGAAATATTCTGAGCGCATAAACCTGCAATGGTGGCACTTTGCTTTACCTGTTTTGATTTTGGTGGTGATTATGTTTTCTACTGTTGCTACTGTGCTTTGGAAAGCAGCCAGGAACAATCCGGTTGACGCTTTACGGACAGAGTAAATAAAAATATGAATGCCCATTGGTCCAAACCACGCACATCCATTACGCTAAACTAACCTCACGCCGTACGCCGTAACTCTTTGTATACAACAAATACAACGCACATAATACCACCATGTATATTCCTACTGGCATAGCTTCGCCAAATGTTAATGCGCTAAAATTGCAATACCACCCTCCGATAAGATCGAACGCGAATCCGGCAAACGCCCACTCCGTGATCTTGTTCGATACATGGATGAACAAAGGAACAAGTCCCAGAATCTTCAGCCATCCCGTAAACGGCAGCAAATATTCCGGCAACTTCAATACGTTGACAAAATGTTCCACGGCATAATCCAGTTTCAATACACTTGGAACTGCCGAAAGTAACATACCCACGGTGAACAACGACAATACACACCAATAGGCAATCTTGAATTTTTTAGTTTCCATGAGAGTTGTTTATTAATAGTAATAATTTCCTGCGATGATGATTAGCCACCCCACGTAACATATCACGAGAAGCCTATTCGCATATCCCGCAATTGCAATCACTCCTGGGGGGACGGCCTTCGGTGGCGCTATGTTGGGACCCACCAGTATACCGGCCCTCTTAAAGCCGGCAATCATGATCGCCATCGACGCGCCCATTGCTACCAAACTTATCCACGGTGCGTGAGATGACAAGACTATCGATGACGCGTTTTCTTCCATACCCGGTGTTCGAATTAAATCGTAACCGATAAGCAAAGCAGCGGCAGGTAAGGTTGGAATGCCCAGCAGGAATGCAAGTCCGTGGTGTTTGTGGTTTACGTCAAACAAACCACCCATTATCTCACCGATGGAGGAGATGAACAGCAGGATTACTCCCACTGTTCCCCATATCGTGGTCACTTTGCTCCATAGTAACAACGAGAGAAACAACGAACTAAGTCCCCAGCAAAAGAAAAACGTCGTCAACACTCCCTTGTGTTTGCCCATAGCATATTCGCTGATCATTCGCCAGCTGGGTTTGAACTCCGGACTGACAAAGTGCAATACGATCAGCGAGAGCAACGACATTGCGGCGCTGGCGATCGTTAGAAATCCCAAAGTGCTCATAGACGGGTAAAGTTTTTCTTGAACAATGCTTCCAACTGATCCATGCACATAGTAATACCTTGTTCAAAGCCCATCTCTACAATCTTCTGCAGTTGTTCTACAGTGGAGTAGATAAGTTTAAAGTCGACACGTGTGCCGTTTGCTGTTTTAGTGAAAGTACTTTTTCCTTTCGACACGGGCAGGTCGCGATTAATAACTCCGTTTTCGTCGCTGAAGCTGTCTTGTACGTCGAAGCTCCTGTGATGATCGATTGCCAGGTAGTCCATACGGGCCCAGTGTTTTTCAGCCTTCGGGACCGACCATAGCATAAAGCCAATAGCCACCTGGTTTGAAGTTCATTTGTTTGGTCTCAGCGCGCCAGGGTGAGGGTCCCCACCACTGATCCAACAGTGCTGGTTCGGTATAGGCTCTCCATACGTCTGCGAGTGGGGCTTCGAATTCGCGTGATACGAGGATTGATTTTTCGTTGAGATCTTTTACGATCGAGTTTTCTTGAACAGTTCATAATTATTTTTTTTTAGTTGTTTTCATTTTTTTTAACAGTGCATCCAGTTTGTCGAATTTCTCTTCCCACATCTGGCGGAAGGGTTCGATAAAGTCGGCTACTTCTTTCATAGACTTTGCGTTAAAATGATAATAGATTTCGCGGCCGGTTTGTTCCTGTTTCACCAGCTGACATTCCGTAAGGACGCGCAGATGTTTGGAAACGGCCTGTCGACTGGTATCGAAATGTTCAGCAATTGCGTTGGGGGTCATAGGCGTGAAGAGCGATCAGCGTGATGATCGCTCTTCTTGTAGGGTCGGCAATAGCCTGAAATACGTCTCTTCTCATGGGTGAGTCGTTTTAATTGAAACCATATGGTTGCAAATATATATGCAACCGTATGGTTGCGCAAGAAAAAATTGAAATATTTTTTGGTACAAGATTGTTCAGCAATATTATACAACAGAAAAGATAGCGCGCAACCAACGGTGGCACTTTGTTTTGCCCGTAGCTTTGCTTATTTTCATTATGCTAAGTATGGAAGGCAGCAAAGAACAATCCAATGGAATTCGAATAACAAATTGCTCCAAAATGAAATACCACACTGTTCCATTCCAGAACAACGCCTTTTCCAAAGCGTTTGATTTTTGATAATTAGTTAGGAAATTTCATTTGGCCTGATCATAGATTGATATGCTGGTAACCGTTGGTTTAGTGACGATGACTCTGGCAACAAGTAACCGAAACCCATGCTCCTCAACTACCTTAAACTCTCCCTCCGGCTGCTGATAAGAAATCCATTCTTTACTTTAATCAATATCCTTGGCCTCAGTATAAGCTTCGCTGTGTTCTTCGTACTCTGGCAACATGCCACGTATGAGCTGCAAAGTGACCGGTTTCATAAGGATTACGAAAGAATTTATCGGGCCTACTGTGATTTTCGTTTTTCTGAGGGCGAGTATTGGAATAATTACGTCTTCAGCTCAATTCCACCTATAATGGCACCATTGCTTAAAGAAAAAAACGGCGAGGTTGAAGACTTTACCAGGCTCATCCATCAAAAAAATTTCGACGCCGTGCGATGGAGAGGTCCGCAAACCGATACAGCTGACTATTTTCAGCTCAGTACAAAAGTCATCCTGTCCTTTATCGATCAGCATTCCGAGAAAGTTTCCTTCACGGAAACGAGAAGCGCTTTCGCCGATCCAAATTTTTTTGAATTCTTTTCGATGCCCATAGCACAAGGACAGCCCCACAGCGTTCTTGACAGGGCCAATGCCGTAGTGTTATCCCAATCAACGGCCAAAAAATATTTTGGACAACAGGATCCCATCGGAAAGACACTAATTTTGAATGGCGAAAAATCGTTCACGGTTACCGGTGTTTTTAAAGATCCCGGCACCAATACGCATCTGAATGTTGATTTGCTTTTTTCCACCTTGCATATTTCCCATGCGGTTGAAAGTACTGACCCATATCAGGAAACAGCTGTGTGTTATTTCAAAATAAGGAAGGATGGTAACATTCCAAAATTAGAAAAAGCATTAGCTGACGAAGGTGCCTTGCATTGGAAATCCGAAGAGTGGTTTCCCGGATCAACTTTTAGCATGCACCTTCAACCCTTGAAAGAAGCAGCCTTTCAAATATTTGAAAACGACTCTTACACTCCACAATCCAAATTAAAACTTCAAATACTCCTTGTGGTTGGAATCGTCGTGCTGGTAATGGCATGGATAAACTATCTGAATCTAAAATTATCAACACAAACCGCCCGCATGAAGGAGCTGGCAACAAGGAAGACGGCGGGGGCAAGAATAACTGACTTCATCAAACAGTTTTTTGTTGAATCCGTGCTTATCAATATTCTTTCAATGCTCGTGGCCGTTACTTTCGTCCAAATATTAAAGTCGCCACTGGAAGTTCTTTTTCAATTGTACGTACCCGACTGGAGTGAACTCAGAATTCAAACGCTACTGATTTTCGTGATCGCAATGGTTGTCGGAATTTTAATCGCCGCGTTGCAACCTGCGCTCACCATGTGGAAATTAACCGTACGTTCAATGTTACACTTTGGAAAAGTCTTTAGCGATGGCAGACATTTCACCACAATCACATCCATTCTTCAATTCATCATAGCCATCACCCTGATGGTATGGTTGGGAATGGTTTTCAGCCAGGTGAATTTTGTCCTGACCAACTCCTGGGGTATCGATCGTGATAGAGTCATTGTTGTCGACCTTCCAGCGGACGATACGATCGTAGGAAGTCAAGAACATGTCGAGGAACTTAAAAATGAATTGCGTCACCTGGCCGGTGTCGAAGAAGTGACCATTAGTACTACGGTTAGTGGCGACGTCATCAGAAACAGAGTAGGATTTTTTCGCCAAGACTCGCATTATGCACACGCGGTGCCCAAGAGTGACGGAGGTGTTGATGAACGTTTTATTCCATTCTACAAATTGAACATTTTGGCAGGCAGAAATTTCGCTCCTGATAATCCCGCCGATCGAACGGCAGTTATTCTAAGCCGCGAAGCGGCCGAGAGTGTTGGATGGAAACCAGAAGAGGCCCTTGGCAAAACTGTTTTGGTTGAAAAATATTCCTGGCGTCCCTTTTCGTCTGAGGCCGAGGTCATCGGTGTAATTGATGATCATCGTTACAGCCCTTTGTATTCGCAAACTACCCTCGCTAACGCAAATCGGGGAACTATTCTTACCTATAGTAATTACCTCTTTAAGAACAACCTGCCGAAAAAAATGTCAATCCGGTTGAATGGGTCTGGCGGCGTTGTGGAGACCATTAAGAATAAATTCGAAGACATTTATCCCGGAAAGCTTTTTCATTGGTACTTCCTGGATGCACATATGAATGCGCATTACCAACGAGATCGAATTGCCAGAAATCAAATCACCCTTTTCACATCAATAGCCATCGGTATTGCATGCCTTGGTCTATTGGGCGTGATTGCAAATAAGGCGGTTTCCAAAACCAAAGAAATTGGTATACGAAAAGTGCTGGGGGCTCAGTTACACCAGATAGGTCAAATTTTGTTATATCCAACGCTGAGGCAGATCATTGTGGCTGTCGTTATTGGCACACCCCTCGCCTATTTCCTGACCGAATTCTATTTGCAAAACTTTTCAGAACGCGTAGCAATACGAGTTTTGGCATTTCGTAATACCCATTTTACTATTGATTTTGATCATGCTCACATCGGTCGGGTGGGTGGTCTTGAGAGCAGCGAGAAGTACAATCCGAGTTCAATCATTAAAGTATGAATGAATACGCATACTGATTTTAATGGATCATGTTTTCAACTGTCGACTCGGTGTTGTGAAGGGCAGCGAGGAATAATCCGGTGCCGGCGTTGAAACATGAATGATAAATTGCTCCAAAATGAAATGCTTAACTGTTTCATTCCAGAACAACTTGTTTTCTTATGCATTGATTTTTGCTGATTCGAATGATAATTTATGTTGGCCTGATGATAGATTGATTTGCTGGTAATTGTCGGTAGTAGACGGACGGATCCAGCAACTAGTAACCAAGAACCAAAACACATGCTCCTCAACTACCTCAAACTCGCCTTCAGACTTCTACTAAGAAATCCCTTCTTCACTTTCATCAATGTGCTGGGACTTTCCGTTGGCTTTGCTGCATTTCTAGTACTATGGCAATACACGACCAGTGAGTTGGAATGCGATCAGTTTCATAGTGAATTTTCAAACAAGGTAAGACTCGCTTTTAGTTGGAAAACAAAAGATGATGTCGGAAATGTAACCGAAAATATGATCGGTGGGTTTTCCCTGGCGTTTAACCGAGGCGCTAGCAGATGACTACAAGGCTTTCGGGCGATACACGCGATTGTATCATCAGCAAACTTTCGATCAAAGAACTACTGGCGATCATGGCAAAGAGATTTTTCTCTCGCATATCGATAAAGATCAAGAGTTCATTGCTTTCAAGGAAGAAAACCTGGTGTACGCGGATACCAACCTTTTCCAATTTTTCTCGATACCGTTGCTGTACGGAACTGGGGAAAAAGTTTTAGCAGAACCTAATTCCATAGTCTTATCTGAGTCCATGGCAATAAAACATTTCGGAGAAACAGATATCGTTAACAGCATGTTGTCGCTAAACGATACCATTGCACTCAAGGTGACCGGCGTCTTTGAGGACCTGGCCATCCAATTCTCACCTCGCGTTTGATGCAGTCATGTCAATAGAACGTCTCGGCCGTCGCATCTATCAGCCAAGTGATGGGGGTGCCAGGCTTTACTTTCACATAGAGCCCAACTCGAATCGCGCAGAATTGGATAGAAATGTGGATGCATCTGCAAAGAAATTCCTGGCACCCATTAGCCAGAAATTAAATCTTGATCCAGGTGATTTGAATTTTTTTCTGCAGCCACTGGATGAAATAGCATTTTCAAAGTTTTCCGGAGATGTTCATCAAACGAGATCGCGAATCCTTTTGAACGTCTTGCGAATTGTTTCTATAGTCATTCTCGCAACGGCGTGGATCAACTACATCAACCTGATCATTTATGCCAATCGCAAACGCATGAAGGAACTGGGCGTACGAAAAACTTCGGGTGCACGAAATGGAGATTTCATTCTTCAGTTCATCATCGAATCGCTCGTGATGAACGCCCTATCGATACTCGGAGCGATCACACTGATACAATGCATTAAGGTGCCGTTGCAAAATGTTTTTCAGGTTCATGTGTTCTCCGGCGGCATATCGGCCACTCCGATGGTGATTGTTGTCTTAATCGCTATTACAGGAATTATTGTTACTGGAGTTTATCCCGCCTTGAGTGTAATGATGAAAAGCGCCAAAAATTTGTTGACCGATGGTCGACTTCATGATTTCTACGTGGGGAAGTCACTTACGGTATTTCAATTTTCCGTTGCCATCATTCTTTTGATATCGGTGTTTGCGATTTACAGTCAGCTAAGCTATATCCTAAACAAGGATTTAGGCGTTCAGCGAGACGAGGTGATTGTGTTGGATCTCCCGGAAAATCCAAATTCGTATTCACGATCGGTGTTAAGCACTTTTTTAACCAAACTTTCAGCGTTGAGTGATGTGAAAGATTTTGCACTAAGCAGTTCCGTTCCAGGCGATGACAATAGAAATGGTATTGGGTTGCAGCGAACAGCTGGTGCCCCATTTGTGGGTGTTGATACCAACGGCGGTGTGGACGAGCGCTTCCTGACATTCTTTAATATCAAACTTCTGGCAGGTAGAAATTTCATCAGTGGAGATTCCGTAAATAAGCATACCATCATTGTTAGCAGGAAAGCGCTACAACGTCTCGGTCTTGGTGAACCCGAAAATGCCGTTGGCCGGAAGATTCTTGTGGAGGCAAAAGAATGGACACATAATATGGAACCCGCCGAGGTGATCGGTGTCATCGAGGACTATGCACGCAAGCCGCTGCTTACTCAAGACGGAACTGGATGGTCGAACGAGGATGGCGTTGTGCTCACATATCACGAGAATGTTGACGCAGAGAATACACCACAAAAAGTCTCGTTGATGATTAATCATGAAAAGTTCAGCGAAACTCTCCAACAAGTCGAAAGTTTATACAAGCAAGCTTTTTCAAAAAATTTCGCTCATTGGTATTTTTTGAACGATAACGTCAATCAACATTATCAACAGGAGAAAGTTACCAGGAATCAGATCACGCTTTTCGCGTTGCTGGCGATTGGAATTGCCTGTCTGGGACTGCTGGGAATGATTGCTAATAAAGCTGAAGAAAAAACAAAAGAGATTGGTATTCGCAAAGTGCTTGGCGCTCGCATGCATCAGATCGCACAAATTCTCCTCAACACCACGATTCGGCAGATTGCTATTGCTTCGGTGGTCGGAGTGCCCGCAGCGCATTTTCTTGTTCAAGGTTATTTCCAAAAGTTCTCCGATCGAATTGCTCTTCAATGGTGGCACTATGTGATTCCGGTCGCAGCACTCCTTATAATGTTGTTTATGAGCGTTGCATCTACGCTGAGGAAAGCAGCAAAAACAAACCCGGTTGAATCTCTTCGCTATGAATAAAAATTAACCATGATCCTCAATTACCTTAAACTTGCGTTCAGGCTTTTATTAAGAAATCCTTTCTTCACTTTCATTAATGTGCTGGGGCTTTCCGTTGGCTTTGCTGCATTCTACATACTATGGCCTTATACGCAATCGGAGTTAAAGTCCGATCAGTTCCATAAAGATTATGAAAACATTGCCAGCTTGTCCTGGCAACATCGATGGACGGACAACAACCAGGACTGGCACGAGTTCGATCACGCTTTGAATTTTTGTGGAATCGGAAAACGGATTGCTGATGAGTTTAGTGAGGTGAAGGATTTCACCCGGCTCGTTCCTCAAAGAGACTTTGGCAAATCAAGTCCTTTTGCTGTTGGTACCAAAGTATTCATCACAATCTATCAAAGTGATTCGACCAAGGAATTTTTTCGTGAAGAAAAAATGGCGTTTGCAGATCCAAATTTTTTCCAATTCTTTTCTTTCCCCCTCCAATCCGGTAATCCTGCTAAGGTGTTGTCAGCACCCGGCTCAGTAGTTATTTCACAACAACACAGCATCAAGTATTTTGGAGATGCAAGTCCAATCAATTCCATTATTTACCTCAACGATTCAATACCCTACACAGTCACAGGTGTTTTCAATGACTTACCCAGGAATACACATTTCAACTTTGAAGTGGTCATGACAACAGCGGGCATCGACGATATCGATCGACCGGTATATTCCTGATGATGGAGTGGATGACTGGATTGGTGCTAACTATATTAAGGTCAACGAAGGTGTTAAATTGGAAGATCTTCAACATAAAATTAACGATCAACGAAGAGACCTGTATGAACATTGGGCAAACACTGACGATTCGATACTTGTCAAATCGCTAAAAGACATCGTCTTCTCTGACCCTGTTGATAATCCTTTTGTTTATAAATCAAAAAATGCACTGAACATTCTCCGTGCGTTGTCAATAATAGTTTTGTTTCTGGCCTGGACAAACTATGTCGGTCTCTCCATCACTACACTGCACAAACGAATGCCAGAAGTAGGCACCAGAAAAGTAGTAGGCGCTCGCAACCGCGATTTTATCATTCAGTTTTTTGTCGAGTCGGCAATCATAAACCTCTTATCTCTCCTTCTTGCCCTCACGCTTGTTCAATTAGTGAAGTCACCAGTTGAATATTTTCTTCACTTTTATGTAGCTGACTGGAAAACAATAATTAGTGAACATTTTATCATAATGGTGTTGATACCTGTTTTCGGGATGATCGTGACCGGTATGTATCCTGTTTTAATGTCCTCGAAAAAAAGCACTACTCACCTTTTGAAAAAATTGAGAACGGTACAAATGCCCTGGTGGATAAAATCTATGGTCACCTTCCAGTACGCTTCAGCAGTTGTGCTTCTCATCTGGATTGGTGCCGTTTATTTCCAATTAAATTATATACTCAACAAGAACACAGGCGTCAATCAGGATGGGATATTGGTTGTGGATTGCCCGTTGAATCAAAAAGAAAATTACAACCATAAATTAGACAATTTCATCACTACATCGTCCGGGATAAATGGCATTCATCAGGCGACCCTTAGCAAATCCGTTGTTGGTGATAAGACCGGGCTTCCAACATGGTAAAACGCGGTGAAAATGGAATCGGCGTGGGATTGTTTTCTAACGGAGTAGTGGATGAAAACTTTCTTGATTTATATGGCATTCACTTACTGGAGGGAAGAAACTTTCAGGCCAATAGCCCGGCTGACGAGAACTCCGTATTGTTAAGTAGTCTGGCTATCGAACGATTAGGTTTTTCTTCTCCTAAAGAGGCCGTTGGCGCCAGAATAATTTTTACCACGATATAGGCGACAATGTCGAAATCATAGGTGTATATAAAGAATATGAATTTGAGCCCTTCTTTGCACAAGCCCAGCAAAAGGGACACGGGAGCATTTTAACTTATAAGAATTCGCTCTCCAAAGATATAAAGCCTTCAAAAGTTTCATTTAAGATTAGTTTAGAAAATGCAACTTCAATCATAGCGAGGTTGGAGGAATTATACAAAGCTACCTTTCCACAAGATATATTTAAGTGGACATTTCTGGATCAAAACATTAACCGGCATTATGCGCAAGAGCAAATTGTCAGAAACCAAATCATGCTCTTTACTTTACTGGCCATCGGCATAGCCTGCCTTGGGCTGCTGGGCACCACTACCAACAAAGTTATCGAGAAGACCAAAGAAATCGGAATTCGAAAAGTACTGGGAGCACAAATGCATCAGATCGCGCAGATCATATTGAATACGACAGCAAGGCAAGTGATCATTGCCAATGTAATTGGTATTCCACTAGCCTATTACCTCGTGCAACTTACCTCGAAAGATACTCTGAACGACTAAGTTTTCAATGGTGGCACTATGCACTACCGGTTGCACTATTGCTTTTGATCATGTTTGTAACCATCGCCGGAGTTTTACTCAAGGCGGCGAGAACGAATCCAGTGGAATCGCTTCGAAGTGAATAATTAAGGGAAACATGTTTCTCAGGCAGCACCAGCTCCCTTCCTGGTAAGAAAAATCTTGCTCATTGTGTTGGCAGTTTGTCGGCCATTAGTTCCAAGTTTTTTGTTGAGGCGTCGTACAAAAGCATCCCTCTTGCAAGAGTCGATTGTATTGATTCGAAACAATGGAACGTTTCAGTTCAAAACAGTTATGAGCTCTTTCATCTATTAATTTGGTCTATTTGAGCTTTTTTGAATCCGGTATTATTGTTGGAGATTAGATAAAAAACCCAGGTCAATGATCTTCAACTACCTGAAACTGGCCCTTCGTTTGATGATCCGCAATCCTTTCTTCACGCTTATCAATGTGATCGGATTGTCTGTAGGCTTTGTTGCATTTTTTATTTTATGGCAATACAGCGAAAGTGAATTGAAAAGCGATACACAATGGAAAAACTCGGACAGGATTTACCGGTTCGGTATACACTTGAACTGGACAGACGACAAAGTGAACTGGCAGGGAAGCTTCTTTGGCCCTAATGATGCCGCATTTACCTCTTATATAGCAGATCAGTACAGCGAGATAGAAGATTACACTCGTATCCTGGTTCAAAAGAACTTCACCAGCAGGAGGGCAGGGTTTAATTCATTGTTAAAAGATCATGGCAACGAAGTTTTCTTCACAGTTCAGTCTGGCAACACGCATAAGTCCTTTGAAGAAAACAAAGTAGTTTATGGAGATCCTAACGTGTTCTCATTTTTTGGCATACAGTTGATTGAAGGTAACACCAACAGCGCGCTTAACCTTTCCGGCTCCGTCGTACTTTCCGAGCGTGCTTCAGTCAAATACTTTGGGACAGCTCATTCTCTCGGGAAAACCATGTTATTAAATGATCAAATAAGTCTGACTGTTACAGGTGTCTTCAAAAATTTGCCAAAAAATACGCACCTTGATTTTGATATTGTCATTTCCAGCGAAAGACTAAGAAATCAGTACAGCAAATTTAATCCTGCATTTTGGGGCCCGACTTGTTACCTCCGGCTTTCTAAAAATGTGAATGTCAAAGACCTGGAATCGAGGATCAACCGTGACGCACAAAAACAAATAGGTGAGGTTTCATTCAAGGATTCACCCTCTGAACGTTGCGAAATGTATTTTCAAGCATTGCATGAATTACCGTTTGAAAGCCATCGCCAGGATTTCTATCCCACAAAATCAAAGGTTGTACTCACCATTTTCCAATACACCTCAATTGCAATTCTGATAATGGCCTGGATCAACTATGTAAATCTGGCGATTTCTTCTAATCGAAAAAGAATGAGAGAAGTGGCTATCCGTAAAACCATTGGGGGTAAATACGCTGATTTTATTTTCCAGTTCATGACAGAAGCGATGGCAGTGAACATCATCGCAGTAGCGCTTGCATTTTCAATCATCCAGGGAATCCGGACACCTATGGAAGTTTTGTTCGCCTTTTATATTCCGGAGTACGATACCATCGCACTATCAACACAGGTTATGTTGTTTGGAGCTTTTATTGTCGGCGTGTTGTTTACCGGGTTTTATCCTGCTATTGTTTCACTGAAACAAAGTCCCGTTAGTTTGTTTGGTTTTCAAAAATTAAGGAATGAAAAGAATCGCCTCGGTATTTCATTTACCACCTTTCAATATTGCGTCGCTATATCCCTTGTGGTGCTGGCTTATTCTATTTGGAAACAAATGGAGTTCATTCTCAACAGAGACATCGGGCTTGACACAACGCAAACCCTGGTGATCAACCTGCCTATTGTCAGGACAGACCGCTACAACACCCAGATCAAAGATTTGGTTAAGGAATTAAAGAGCAATGTGTCTACCAGTGACCTTACTGTCAGCCAATCAGTGCCTGGAGATGATTTGCAGCAATCTATTGAGCTGGTCTCAAACAAATTAGATACTAGAGCCGGGGTAGAATGCAGTGGTGGTGTCGATGAAAATTTCATTCCATTTTATAAGATCAAAATGCTGGCTGGAAGAAATTTCCTGCCAGACACTCCAGCCGATAGTTCCTCAATCCTGCTAAGCTCCGGTACTATTAGCCGACTCGGTTTCACAAGTCCGGAAGATGCTATCGGGCAGGACATATATGTCTTTCAAAAAAATAAAGCTACGGTTATAGGCGTGTTTGAAGATTATAAATTAAAACCGTTGCTGAATGAGGGATACATAAACTATAGCGGTAAGCCAGGTCTGGCCCTGACCTATAAAGACTTCATATTGCCGGGCGCACAGTTTAACAAGCCGAATCGCATATCCCTGCACGTCCAGTCAGGTACATTCGAGAAAGTTATTGCAGAAATAGAAAAAAGGTATTTAAACTTTTTTCCGCGCGATGTTTTCAATTGGTATTTTCTGGACTCGGTGATCGATGGGAAATATAAACAACAATTAGTTGCCCGCAACCAGATCGCCCTATTTTCAATGATAGCCATTGGCATTGCCTGTCTGGGCCTACTGGGAATTATCTCGAACAAAGCAATAGAAAAAACCAAAGAGATCGGAATCCGGAAAGTGCTGGGCGCGGAACTTTACCAAATAGCGCAAATACTTTTAAGCACTACCAGCAAACAGCTAATCATTGCAACGATTATAAGCATTCCTTTGGCGTCCTATCTCACGCAACAATACCTTCACAACTTTTCTGAATATGTAAATCTCTCCTGGCGACATTACGTCATACCATTGACCTTGCTGATTTTGCTCCTGATAAGCACGGTAGCCATCGTAGTATGGAGAGCTGCGAAGGGTAATCCGGTGGATGCCTTGAAACATGAATAATTAGAAAACCATGATCCTCAACTACCTTAAGCTCGCCCTTCGTCTATTGTTTCGCAATCCGTTCTTTACTTTTATCAACGTCGCAGGTTTGTCGATTGGATTTACGGCTTTCTACATTCTATGGCCTTATGCGCAACACGAACTGGCACTTTGGGTTAACCAGTAGCATTGCTGATGATCACGGTAGGCACTGTGGTATGGAAGGCTGCAAGGAATAATCCGGTGGAGGCGCTGAAGTACGAATAAAGCAATTCGAATCAGCAAACGCGTTAATTTGAAACATTGAATTGTTCCAATATGAATCAATGAAAAAGAAGGTAACCTAAAAATTCTCCTTTTTGACGTCTAACGAATGCTTATCTTAATGGTATAGGGTTGGCAGCGATACGTAACAATTAATACCATGCTCCTTAGCTACCTCAAACTTGCCGTTCGTTTACTCTTAAGAAATCCCTTCTTCACTTTCATCAATGTATTGGGGCTTTCAGTCGGTTTTGCAGTTTTTATTATTCTCTGGCAATACTCCCAGAATGAACTTAAAAGCGATCATTTTCAAAAAGATCATGATCGGGTATACCGGCTGATAACCGAGATTGACTTCAGATGGGATGGCAAGTTGGGGGAATTGAAGTATGGATACGATGTTCCCATCCATACGGTTAGGCTGGTAGAAAAAATCCCCCAGGTTGAATCATTCACGCGAATCTATAATCAAGATAATTTTAACGCCACCTGGATCGAGGATCACTCCAGCCAGCTCTTTCTGACCGTTAAGAGTGAATCAGGCGATGAGAATCATTTTATCGAAAAGCATGTAGCCTACGCAGATCCTAATATGTTTGATTTTTTTGGCATTGTGTTGCTACGCGGCAATGCGCTGACCGTTTTGAACGACGCCCATGCAGTGGCGATTTCTCAACACACCGCACAAAAGTATTTCGGATCGGAAGATCCCATGAATAAAACGCTGCTGCTGAATAACACCATCCCGTTGAAAGTGACCGGTGTATTTGCCGACCTACCCAAGAACACACACCTGGAATTTGAGGTTGTAATATCGATGCATCGCCTGGAGAGATCGATCAATGAATTCAGGACCAGCGCCAAGGGAGGCCCCATAAGCTACCTCAAATTGAAGCAGGGTGTTGCACCGACCTCTCTTGAACAATTGCTCAAGGAAGACAGCCGGATCTTAACCGACCAAATCAACGTCGACCCTAATGGTACTATAGAAGCACGTTTGTCGTTGCAACCACTGGAAGAAATTGCTTTTTCAAATCTCGATGGCGACCACTTTTTGTCTAAATCAAAAATGTTCCTCGCTGTTCTTAATACGATTGCCGCGATCGTTCTCATTGTGGCCTGGATCAACTACATCAATTTTACGCTCAGCTTGAACATAAAACGCAACAAGGAGCTTGCTACGCGGAAAACAATGGGAGCGCAACCTTCTGATCTCATTAAGCAGTTTGTAGTGGAGTCGGCGATTGTTAACATCCTTTCCCTTTTGATAGCACTCACGTTGATTCAACTTTCCAAGGGTGCCTTGAAAACATTCTTTCAATTTCACATTTACGCCTTTGATAATGATTTGCGCAATACAATGGGGATAGCTTTATTGGCAGTAGGATGCGGAATAATTGTTACAGGATTCTATCCAGCCATATCGACACTTAAAGCTGCCCCGCGCTCGTTGTTTCAACGAGTCGTCTTGCCGGGTCAGATGCGCATGGATACCGCGAATATTCTCCTGATTATACAATACACATGCGCCATCGTGTTGATCATCGGAGTGTTTGCGATTCAACGACAACTTGATTATGTCCTTTCGCGAAGCATTGGTATTAACCGGGAAGGGATTGTAGTCTTAGATTTACCGATCAAGCAGCCTGAGAACTTTCAGTCAATATTGAAAACCTTTTGCAATGAGATCAAGGACCTTTCATTTGTAGCAGACCTTACCGTTAGTAATAATGTGGTGGGCGATAGGGAGGAGAACAGTGTATTCGTTAAAAAACCATCTGGAAAAGGCGCCTTCGTCGGGGATTGTAACGGTGGCGTTGATGAGTGGTTTCTATCGTGTTATGGAATCAGGTTATTAGCAGGCCGGAATTTTTTGCCGCAACACCCTTCAGATTCTACCGCAATTTTAATAAGTCGGCAGGGTGCGAAGAACCTGGACTATGAACAACCAGGCGATATCATTGGCGAAATTGTACTTGTTCAGGAAAAGGATTTTTCCGAGGTATACACGCCAGCCCAGGTGATCGGCGTATTCGAGGATTACAAACGCACTACTTTTTTTTCGTCTCAGGTGTCACACCGAAAAGGCGATGATGTTGGCATTGTTTTAACCTACGGCGATTACATGGTTCCAGCACAGGCACCAAGAAAACTTTCTATACGGATGTCCTCGACGAATTATGAGCAAGCACTTGAAATAATTAAGGATAAATACAACAAAATATTTCCAGGCAACGCATTTAATTGGACTTTCCTTAACGAGAACATCAACGGCTATTATACAAATGAGAAAATTGCCAGAAATCAGGTCATTCTGTTTTCAGCACTTGTTATTGCCATCTCCTGCTTAGGCCTATTGGGAATGATAATGCAAAGGATCCTGCTGAAGACAAAAGAAATCGGTGTGCGAAAAGTATTGGGTGCGCGGCTGCATCATATCGGCTCACTCCTTTTGATCTCTACCGTAAAGCAAATGGTGGTCGCGTTCTTCATAGGCATTCCAATAGCTTGGTATGCTACACAACAATATTTGCAACGGTACACTGATCATGTTGACGTTCATTGGTGGCATTATCTGGTTCCCGTCCTGGTTAATTGTGTAATTATGGTGCTGACCATTTCAGCGGTGGTTTGGAAAGCAGCCATGAGCAATCCAGTGGAAGCATTGAAG
>CAWEZB010000042.1:0-13031 GCA_963813425.1 uncultured Bacteroidota bacterium | reverse complement strand
AGTTGGTGGAGCCATCATGTCGGACAAAACATTTAAACGTGTAACGCAGCCTTGTCTTACGCTTTACTATTACAAGAATGAGGAAGAGCAAGATCCTCAGGTAAAAGTTAGCGCGATGTTGACCATGAATGAGCAACTTGGCACACCATCTGACCTTAAAGTGGCCAAGGCAATTCCCGAGGCTGGGGCGCATGTTCTCGGTTCATCCAAAACCTCAAAAGACGTGGAGGGTGTTTACTCTTGAGATTGAACGGTTTGCGATTGACAAATTGAAATTGACGAAAGTAGATGCGGTTGCGCATTAGGGCTTGCTGAAAAAGTCTGAGACGCCTAACCTTATTACCTTAGTAATGGCAAGTCTTTAGTTTAGCCTAACCTTTCACCTTATCTGAGACAACTCATCAAATTGAAATTGTCGGACAATAATGTAATAAGGTTGTTTTGTCATGCTGTCTAAGTTACTAAGGTAATAAGGTTTGAAGTGCACGGTTTTTGGGAGCAAGAAATACGCGTTGAAGACCTTAGAACTTTTGAATCCTTCAAACTTATCAATGCGTTGCTGGAATTTGATGCGCCAGAAATTCTACTTTGCTAGAAACAACAACTCCTAGCGGACTCGAAATCCGTACCGTGCTGAATACTATTTCAATCCTTGTAAAGCTTTTTGAAATCCTCCGGAGTATCGATACCCATGGTTTCGGTCAGCGTTTCAGCGACACTTATTTTGAATCCGTTTTCAATCCATCGCAGCTGCTCCAATGACTCAGCTTTTTCAAGAGAAGAAATGGAGAGCCTTGTCAATCGTTCCAGCACATCGTGGCGATAAGCATACATTCCGATATGTTTGTAAAATTTATGTTTGCCTAGCCAGTCTTTTTCCGGCGTGTTTCGAATGTGAGGAATGGGAGAGCGGCTAAAATAAAGGGCCTTCCATCGTGTCGTTAAGAACGACCTTTACAATATTGGGGTTGAAAAGTTGTTCTTCTGTTTGCAGCGCTTTTACCAAGGTGGCGATCTCCGTCACGCCATCCAATTTTCCGGCCAGCAGGTCGATTTGATCTGGTTGTATAAAAGGTTCGTCACCTTGAATATTGATGATGTAGTCATATTTTTTTTGCTGGTGATCAAGTGCTTCATAGCACCTGTCGGTTCCGCTGACGTGGTCGGGTCTCGTCATGCAGACTGCACCTCCAAATTTTTTGACGTGATCATAAATTTCCCGATGGTCTGTAGCAACGATTACGGTATTTAGCGCGCTTGATTGTTGGGCCTGCTCGTAGACCCTTTGGATCATAGACTTCCCCTTGATAAGCGCTAGTGATTTAGCAGGAAAACGTGTAGAGGCATAACGCGAGGGAATTATTCCGATTATTTTCATGCATTATCCTTTATAATTCTCACTTGCAAACTTGACCCACTAACGCTAACAACCTCTACTGGAAATCCCTTCTCAATGTATTCTCCTCGGGTGTAGGCATCATAAACCGTTCCGTCAATGGAAACTTTGCCGCTGGGTCTTAACACTGTTTGTGCGATTCCCCGTTTTCCTGTGAGCGACGCGGTTATAAAATTGGAAGTATATCCCTGGGTGCTTTCCTGCGTGTCGGTCAAGGCTACCCTTTTGAAAAAATTTGAATCCACCAGCTTGGAACCTCCTACAAAAAATAGAATCATTGAGCCTAGTAATCCCGCCATTGCCGCCGCCACTGCCTTGAGTAAAGCGTTCATACTTACAAATTCAAAATCAAACGCATCATTGTTGATCATGATCAACACCAGGGAAGCTACCGCTACAATGATTCCGCTTATTCCTGCAATCCCAAATCCGGGTATCACAAATATTTCGACGGCTATCAAAGCCAGGCCTGCGAACAAGGCAATTATTTCCCAGTTTTCCGCCAAACCGTTCAAGTAATAGGGAACCAGGTAAAGAATCAACGCTACCAGTGCAGCAAGACCGGCAAACCCAAGGCCTGGTGCTTGCATTTCGAAATAAATTCCGCCGAGGATAACGAGAATAAGTATGCCGCTGATAAATGGGTTCAGAAAAATGCTGACAATCTTATCGGTCGCACCTAAGGCAAACCGGTCAAGCTCATAATCCTGAATATTATTTTTCGTCAAAATTTCTTCAATCGACTCCACCTTGCCTTCACAGTACCCGTGTCGCATAGCCTCGGAGGTGGAAAAAGTGATAACTTGTCCGACCTTCTTTACGCTATCCAACACCACGTCCTCATCAACCATTCCTTCAGCGATAGTCGGATTGCGTTTATTTTCTTCCGCAGTCGAACGCATGATAGAACGCATGTACGATTGATATTTGTCAGGAGCTTTTTCACCAGTTCCATCCACCACTGTAGCGGCGCCAATACTGGCTCCCGGCGCCATGTAAATACTATCGCATGCAATGGAAATTAAAGCTCCGGCAGATGCTGCGTCAGCATTGATAAATACCCAAACAGGTTTTTTAAAACCCATGATTTTATCGACAATGTCTTTAGCATCCGTCAACATCTCCTCCATACGTATCCATTTCAATAATCACAATGTCTGCGCTTGGTCCTGGTCGCATGTTCAAGCGCCAATTCGACGTATCGCGTCATGCGCGGATCGATTTCAGCTTTGATTTCCATCACCATCACTTTGTTTTTTGGGCGATAGCAGTCCATGAAAGCATGAAAAAAATGAATAACATCGGCAATTTTATAAGCTTCATAGTTCGATCAATAATGAATCAGTAAGGGAGCCTTTCAAAAAAATTGAAAAAACCTACCTTTACTTTACATAAAATTAATGTAAAACCGGTTGCTGCGCAGTATTGCTTTTAACTTTTCAAAGGTTTTTGATGGTGTTGTCTGGACTACCAAAGTATCCCACGAAAATGAGATAATCGTATTGGAAATTCGCAACAGTGACCGGAAAGAGGCACGGTTCTCGGCTTTTGATTATCAAAGCAAAATTTTTGTGGCAGGATAAGCTAATGGATGAACCCTGGTGGATCAATCTTGCCTCGGTTTCAGGTAAAATTGTTCTTTTTACCGTTTACCTGGATACTCAAAACCCGGATAAAAAAGCCACTGTTGCATACAATCTCTTAGACGGAAAAATGGAATGGTGGCAAAATGATTTTTCAATAAGATCCATTTCTGATAATTTTGTGGTAGGATTTTCAGAAAAATACGGTAAGCGCGAAGTGGTGCTTGATCTCAATACAGGAAAGGCAATCCAACCGCCGTCATTTACGGGAAATCCACGAAGGTCGTTGCGACCGCATCAATATTTTGAGGGACATACGTATTTTGAAACTGTCAAAACATTTTTTAGCCAGAAATTCAATTTACTACCGATTACAGCGTTGGAATACCTGGAGTACGACTCTTTAATTTTTATTTCATGCTACCTTCAGGAAAATGATTTGACGAATTATTTGTTTATTATTTCTGCTGATGGAAATTTGTTGTTGAAAGAAAGATTGGACGAACACCTCAAAGGGATCGGGGTGGATACTTTTTTCATCTTATCAGGTTATGTATTTTTCGTGAGGAACAAGGTTGAGCTGGTCTGTTATAAAATTTTATGATTAATGTATTAATTTTTTCGAGCGTTTTATTTTTTAATGCTCATCAAGTCCCTCAGGATTCGATCGGGACGGAAACTGTTAATGGGAAGGTTTTTATAATTCATAGCGTAGGTGAGAAGGAAACATTGTATGCCATTTCAAGACGGTATGGCACTTCCGTTGACAATATACTTCAATACAATCCTACCGCTGATGCTGGCTTAGAGATTGGTCAAATATTAAAGATCCCTTATGTTCCAAAGAAAACAGCGCGCACCACGGGCGGAACTACGCATACAGTTGCCGCGAAAGAGACGATGTTTTCTATTTCAAAAATGTATGGTGTGACCGTTGACGAAATAAAACAATGGAATAACCTTTCCGACAACACGCTATCGATCGGACAACAACTCACCATTAAAAAAGGAGCTTCAACTTCTTCTTCCTCTGGCACCCAAGCCGCGACCGCCACAACTGTAGTCGGAGTTGCTTCTGCCAAAAAAGGAGTACATACGGTTGCCGCGAAAGAAACAATGTATTCTATCAGCAGGCAATACGGTGTTTCGGTTCCGCAATTGCAGGAGTGGAACAACATGACGGGAACTGAACTAAGTATCGGCCAGGAATTGCTGGTTGCCGCTCCAACAGGAGAAGCAGCAAAACAAAACACCGCCACCGCTCAAAATACGACGCCAGCGCAGACATCATCACCATCAGTACCTGCAAGTACAGCACCAGTCGTCGTTGCTGCAGAACAAAAAAAGGAAACCACTGCTCAGACTTCGCCCGCTCCAAAGCAAGAATCAAAAGAACAAACCATTCGTATTTCCGAGTCTGTAAAAAACAGTGATGAAGTCCTTCAAAACGGAGTGGCAGAACTGATCGAAGGGACAAGTGGGAACCGAAAGTATCTCGCGCTGCATCGCAGTGCACCAGTGGGCACCATTATGAAAGTGCGAAACGAAATGAACAACAGGGAAGTTTTTGTGCGGGTTATGGGCAAACTTCCCGAGACAGCACTGAATGATAAACTTGTTATAAAAATTTCGAAATCCGCCTATGACAGATTGGGTGCGATCGATCCACGCTTTAGAGTCGAGGTAACATATTACAAATAGAAATATCTACTTGTTCCTGACATAGAAATTTTTGACGTTGCCTTTTCCGGTATCTCGTTTCTCTACATCAAATTGTTTCAAGCTTTTCAAAAGCAACACAAGCTTATTGAAACCATAATTTCGTGGATCAAAGTTCGGCTGCTTTTTTAGCAGGATATTGCCGAGGTCACCTAAAAATGTCCACCCGCTTTCATCTGCAAGGTCATTGATACTGTCACTGATTAGTTTTACCAGATTTTTAGTGATCGGACTAATAGGCTGCTTTCCATTTGTTTCAGCAGGATGGTGCGACGTCTTAGGCTTGGATTTCGTTGGGGTGATGAGCTCTTCCTCCGTGACTTTTTCTTTCGCTAGAATTTCTATGTAAATAAACTTATCACAAGCGGAAATAAATGCTGTAGGGGTTTTCTTTTCCCCAAAACCGAATACTCTCATTCCAGCTTCCCGCAAGCGTGTTGCCAGCCGCGTAAAGTCGCTGTCGCTTGAAATAATACAGAAGCCGTCGACCCTTCCTGAGTACAAAATATCCATCGCATCAATGATCATGGCAGAATCCGTGGCATTCTTTCCCGTCGTGTAGCTATATTGATGGATGGGCGTGATTGCATATTCAAGTAAGACTGACTTCCATCCCGATACAGTTGGTTTAGTCCAGTCGGCATAGATCCGTTTAAAGGTTGGGTTGCCATACTTTGCGATCTCTTCAAGCATGCCTTTGATGTTGGCGTACGGAACATTATCGGCATCGATCAGAACCGCTAAACGCAGGTCTTTCGTAAATTCTATATCAGGATTAGATGATACACTGGTTTTAATTAAGGATGCCATAGGCGACGCATTATCAGGATAAGCTATGCTAACAACTTTCAGCGGAAAGTGTTGAAAGTAACAAATTCAGCTAAACTAGTGTCTGCCTTTAAAGTCGATACTATATTCCACCGCAAAGACGCCAAGGCGCAAAGTTTTAATAATAAATTCGAAGGCAACCCTCTTTGCGTCTTTGCGGTTAATTTTTTTTTGACTTATAAACGGACGCTAACTAATAATCTAATGTAGGGAAATTTACGAAGAATAGGTTCGCGTGTGAAATTCGGCAAGGCGTGTTAATCTCCGTAGGTCATTTGAAAAAGAGGCCGTAATTCTATCGAGTCTTTCTGCGTGATTTCACTGAGATAATTTCGATTATTTTCCAGGAATGTGTTGTACTTGAAAGTAATGGCATCATACTCTTCCCGGTAGAGGTTTACGCGTTGGTCAGCAATGCGAATTTCTTCCACCAGTTTTTGAAGCGTCGTATTGTAGGCAAATTCAGTTTTTGATTCTGCTTGTGTGATTAATTCTGTTACCAATAAGTTCGAAGCAAAATCATATTCTTCGATCAGATCTTCATTGGCCATCGACTTCTGGTTATACCTCAGGTCGATCAAATGTTCAAGCTGCTCTTCGTATGCATCAAGCTGATCATCATGATTGGAAGTCGTAACCATCAGTTCATGCAAAAGATTATGCATCGCCTTGATCTTTTGATTGTCGTCATTGATCATCACATTCCAAGATTGGAGGACGCTATCCTGAAGGGAAAGGTATAAATCCGTTACCGAGTCGGCTTTTGTAAAAGTAGGGTGGGTGATTTCGGCTTTTTTTCCGCAATTAAACAGCACTATTCCCGCACAGAAAAAAAGAATTCCTGAAACACGCATTCTCATGGTTTATTTTTATTGCTCATGAATACGGCCAGGGTACTAAAATGTTATCCCGTTTTATATCAATTTGTAATGTATGTATGATTTGTGACTGAAAATGTAAAATAACGGCGCAAATAGGGGTGCTCTTCTAATTGTAGACAATATCAAACGAGCCTGGAATAATCTGATTCAGATGATGTTTCATGTGTTTTACATAGTCCTCCGCTAGCCATTGGAGCGTACGAAGCTGCTCGATATCCTTCCCGGTATTGCATTCCTTATTGTAATTGGATGGGGGCATTGTCTCTAAAATATCACAAATGCGTTCGTTTAGTAACTGCCAAAGCTGAATAATACTCTCCTTTTTCGCTTTTTTGTAATTGTTGGAGGATACCCAGAAATCCTGATCATAAATAATCCGGGGCGGTGCTGATTCGTATTGACCGCAGACAAATCTGCGCAAATTATTTTGAGCCGAGTCAATTAAGTGCCCGAGCACTTCCACCTTGCTCCATTTGGTCGGAATAGGTTTAGCATAAAAATCTGGTGCTGCAATGGCGTTAATTTTCTCGCTATAGGTTTGAATCAGGTCGCGGAGTTCTTGAATTATTATTTGCATGGTGATTATAATAAGTAAGAGGAAAAACTATCCGTTTAAAAAATTCGTTCTTGGAGTTATGAGTTTGAAGTATTTGGACTTTTTGTGGGCGTTGGATTTTCTCTACCGGCATTATCCTAAATATCATTCAAACGAGCTTTTGATTTTAGCGGATGATATCTTCAAATGGATTAACGGTGAACTACCGGAAGACAGTAGTGCGCTTGTCTATTTAAAAAGCTGCTTCAATTCTCCCTACGAGGCATGGACAGCAGTTTGGAAAGAGATACGCTTACTGGCAGGGCCGTTCATGCGGCCGAATTGAATCTTTTGTGATTATTGAGCTTTTCTTCAATCCGTTCACCAGCATATCCGCCAGTTGATAGCCTAATGCCGAAGGATCGATCGCTGAATCAGGATCGTACCACATGGGCATCCAGTTTAACGACGAAAACAAGGTCATGACCGCGAGTTTTTTGTCAATGGTGCTTTTGAATTCGCCCGTACGCACACCTTCTTCGAGAATAGTCTTGAAACGATTGATGTAGTTGATTCGCAACAAAAGAAAATCACGCAGATAGGGTTCACTCAGATGGCGGTGCTCATTCATAAAACAGCCGAAGCGGTCAGATCTTTTGCCATTACCTGGATGTGACCAATGATGCCCATTTTCAGTTTCTCACTCGCCGGGACGTTCTGTTTTTCTACCTCATCCAGCGATTTGCGGAATTCAGCGGCCATATCAAAACATAGACTGCGCAGAATTTCTTCTTTGGATTTAATGTGCGAATAAAGGCTGGCGGCTTCGATACCTAACAATTGGGCAAGGTCCCGCATCGATGCAGCCGCATACCCCTTCTCTTTAAAAAGTTCTGCGGCTTTTCGAATGACTTGTTCCTTTCGGGATAAATTTCCTAATGCTTCCGACATACTTCCTTAAATATATAAAGTTAGAAAATAATCCATTAAAGCGGAGCTAAAATAAAAACATCGGGGATGTCCATCAAGCAGCAAAACAAGGTGGGCGCAAAATATTTCGACAAACAGATGTTAGGGCAGAGCAACCTAAGCAGTACACTAGATCACGGCCAACAGTTGAATAAACTCGGCTAAATTTTACCTAACGTCTTGTGGTAGAGGAGTAAAGCACCTCCGGGTTTTCCCCAAAGAGTCTCCGAATACTAACACTCAACACTCAATAAGCCAACACTCCAATTTTCAAGTAATACTCAATGATCAATTTTCAACGTGTGAATGCGCGCGATATCAAACCAGAAAATTCTTTCCCCTTTCATCATTGGGTATTGAGAATTGGGACATTGAATATTACTTGAACGTTGAAAATTGATTGTCCCTACTTTGTCAAGTTAGAAAATGGGGCTATCGTCGCCCGAACAAATCTCTACTACTTAATACTGAAGTAGTGGCCTCGAAATTTTAACGCGGAGGTACGCTGAGAATAGGGTCAACAAAAAAAAATGTTAACTCTGCTTGCAAGCTTCCCGGGCAAATGTACCCAACACGAGACCGCAGAGACGGCCAAGCCGTTGTCGATCGGCCCTTCGTAGGACAGTTCTATGACTCCTCCGCGACTCCGAATCTCCGTGGTAAAATAGGTGTAGGGTACAAAGAATTGACAATGGCTGATTTATTTTACAATCGTAACTTGACAAAGTAGGGGTGTTGAGTGTTGAATGTCCAAATTCGTCGTTGTCTTGTCCCGGGATTAGAAGATCACGCCGAAACTAAATGCGTTGAGTTTCGGGCCTCTTCCTTCAGCGAAAAGTTCGTTCAAGTCGTAGTTGAAGAATAAGTCTGTAGAACGGTAGCCTATTTGAAGGCGCAATCCATATCTGAAATTGTTCAAATAAAAACTGTCTGTTTCTTTTTCTTTCTCGCGGTCTCCGTCGTCATAAACAATTTTTGAGTGACTTGAGATTCTATACCCGATATAAGGTCCAATCCCAAATCGGAAAGCGTTATTCCACCCATCCCATACTCTGGTCTTGCGACTGTGTCCACCAAAGTCGACGATGGGGACTAACGACGCCTGAACGAATGATGCCGAAAGTTTGCTCTTGTCAAACGCGACATCGCGAGTGTCTTCCACAAATTGAATTCCATCGTTATCCTTAACAATTAGAATATTATCTTTTTGGAATTTGAAGGTGTACCAGCTCATGCCAACTCCCCATTCCAGGAAAAATTTTGAACCCAGTCGTGTTCGTTGAATGGAAGCGAGCGACACATACCACGATCCCCATGGACGTACGGAGTACAGCGCGTTATTGGCGTCGGGGAATTTTCCGTCTTCCAGATAATTGTTTGTTCCGAGGTCAAAGTTAAATGACTGCGATGTGCGGCCCCATCGGCTGCCACGATAATTATTGCTCCACTCGTTATTGTTATTATCAGTATTTCGATCGCGCCAATCTTCATCATCATCATCGTCATCATCGTCGTCCTTATAACTTGGTTGAACGGCTACATCATCCGATGCAGTTGAATCGCGTTGGGCTAGCGAAGTCGTATCACTTTTTTCAAGTTTTGCCAGCACATCTTGAAAAAGTTGCTGAAAGTCATAGTGCTTTAAAATTTCAAGATCATTCCGGTCTTTTATCGTAAAAATTACCCGACTTGTTTTTGCTAATTCTACGACAACCGTATCGGTCGTTTCTTGAGCCTTTGTCATCGTAGAACATGTCGCTATTATTAGTGTAAATAAAAATTTCTTCATACTCATTTTACTTATTTTGTCCACGTTTATCATTTCTGAATTCCAGCGCCAGGATTTCATTTTTCTTCACTCTCAGGTCGCCAAACGGATCCTGATTTGTAGTCAGTTCGTTGGCTCTCTTTAAGAGCTTTTTAAACGTAGATGATTTCCTCTCCTTCGAGGTTGCTTCTGCTAACGCATTTTTATCTAAATATTTATCAGTCTCCTCAACGGTAATTGTCATTTTAATAGAAGGAGACTTTTTTATTGGCTGAACAGATGTCACAACCTGACTGCTAACAGTTTCAGGCGAAGGCGTTTCCACGGATTGAAACTTTTCATCAGTGGAGGGAACTAAGGAAGCGATCTCTGAACTATTTTTTTTGTGTGCTCTGATCGGTATGGGACTTACTTTATTATCTGACGATTTTTTGTCTTTAGCCGCGATTTCGATGGGCGCTTGTTCAGCTTGCAATTCATCAGTGTTTTGTGATTTTTCGGAAGAGTCAATTTGAGGTTCAATAGATTTTGCCCTTGGGGATTCTGTTTCAGGTCGTGCCTGAGATATCGGCTGTGTAGTTGGGCCTGACGTTTGAAGCCAAAGTACATATGCAATTGCTGTCAGCAGCAGGAGTGAGGCGGCAACTTTCCACCATGCGAACCTAGGTTCGGTTTTTTTTAAAGAGGACTCGATTCTATCCCATGCGCCCGCTGGTGCGGGTTTGTGATAGTCCGCGAGTTTTTCTCGAAAAAATTTATCGGGTTGTTGATTCGTCATTGCTAATATTTTTTTGTGGCATCCACTCTTGTTCCTTCAATTGTCTTTGGAGATACACTCTCGCACGGCTGAGCTGCGACTTAGAAGTATTCTCACTAATGCCAAGGGATTCAGCTATTTCTTTATGAGAATAGCCATCGATGGCATACATATTAAAAACGATGCGATATCCTGACGGGAGTTCTTTAACGAGCTGTAAGAGATCTTCCGCTTCGAGATGATCATTCAGATTGTGATAATTTGGATCGTAGTCTACCTGGTCCAGTTCAGTTTCCAGGTACATTGAGCGATTTCTCCGCAGGCACGTCAAAGCTTCGTTAACTACGATTCGCCTTATCCATCCTTCAAAGCTGCCTTCGTGTTTAAACTGACCGATTTTTTCAAAAATTTTTGTAAAAGAAGTCACAAGAACATCCTCAGCTTCCATCGAATCTTTTAAGTAGCGGTAGCATATCGTGTACATTTTTGACGAATAAGTATCATACAGGAGCTTCTGGGCGCGTGATTCGCGCCGCAGGCATCCTTTGATCAATTCATCTTCTTTTGCCCGGTAAACTTTGAATTGCATTTAAAACGATTCAATACTATGATGCTAAGTTAATGCACCGGGTTGCTTGGGTGGGCGTAAAAAATTGTAAAATAATGTAATTACCTGAAAGCATAAAGCTGAAGGCATAAAGCTAGGGTGTAAGAACTTGAAGTTGGTATGTCGAGGATAACCTGTTTCGATTAGCGTTTCAGCAGACATCGCACAGCCCACAGCTTCACTGTGCGACAACTTCGAACTTCAAACCTCGAACTTCAAACTCTTATCACTAAAGGAGCCTGCTTGCGATAAGAACAATGATAATAAGTAAGAAAATAATCATATAGAACGGTAATTAGTCTCTTTTGATAATTTGTGGATCTCCCCGATAATCAATGTCGCTGGCTAAACCCTCTTCCATTTCAAGGCTGTTGCTCACGTTGACTTTTGCGGAAGACGCGCCATTTACCTCAACCGTCGCATCTGAGACCTCGAGGTTGTAAGCCCGAAGCTTGGAAGCAAACTGAAGATCGGCGTCCAGGTTGTTAACCTGGCCCGAGAGCTCAGCTTCGGACTTGCCGGTGAGGTTAATGGTTAGATTTTGAGTTCTGAGCACGCCCTGAAGGTTCACCGGCCCACGTAACTCGATTTCCATGTTATCAGGGGAGAATTCATCAAATTTTATTGATCCATAACCTTCGGCTTCGATCTTTCTAAGCGTCGGCATGGTAATGTTGAGCCTGATCTCGTTCACATCGCGAAAATCCTCATCCCAGTCAAACTTGCGGTTTCCACCCTCATACTCAACCACCAATACCTGCCCCGATCGATAGATATTATATTTTCTTTTTTCATCGCCAGAGCCCTGAAGTTCTACGGCGTATTCACCTCCTGCCATGATATGAACATCGAACAAGCCACGGATGTCAAGTTCATCGAAATCGCTCAATCCGAATTCATCTTTCACGCCATTTTCATCTTGCTCTGGTTCATCCGGAGGACACGTCTTGCATGTAATTCCTTTATCTGTCATGATCCATGTGTTTCCTTCCAGGTCGTCGTAGTCAATGTATTGCGTTATAAATCTGCTGGAAGCTTCGTCTAAGACGAACGGATAGTTATAGGGAATAAACAGCGTCATGTTCAATTTCTGCGCTCGGAAAATGGCATCCTTCTTAAACCGTATGTTGGAGTCAAATGTGAGTGTTGAATCTTTTGCCTCAACATTGTACACAACCATTTTTGCATTCTCGATGGCTTGCTGTTTTGTAGCGCCATGGGATTCGAAAGTCTGAACCAGTTTGAAGCCCGTGCCACTGTGACCTTTTAGCGTCAAAGAGACTGCGTTGTAGTCATCCATGCCCACTTCGTTGATGTGAAAGACAGCAGTCTTACCGTTGAGATTGTAAGTTTCCTCTGCCTTGTATTCGCCTTCTTCTTTAAAGGAGTAAACTATTTTCGGAATGCTAACGCTCAATATCGCGACGCTTACGAAGAACAGGACAAACATGGACCAACCTACGGTAGATTAATCACGTATCGTCTTGCGATGATGGACGCACCCAATATCATAATGAAGACGGCAGGTATAATGGCGGCAATGAACGCAGCAAGAACCAGCCATCCGGAGAAACTATTGGCAAAAACTTCCAATGGCATGCTGATCTCGTCATAATGAATCCATGGCCAGGAAAATGCGGCACTCGAGAAGAGCCCAACGAAAACGCCCGATGTTACTACCGTGGTGAACATCAAGGCCAAACCAAGCAGGATAACAATGATACCGATGGCGACGCGGAATACTTCGAGCATCGGCACGAGTATTTTTCCCAAAACCATAAGAAAAGTCCAATCAACCGGAAAGGAAGGAACAGTATTTTCGTGGCAGTACTTTCCTCCTTGTTGGGATCTACATTAAGATTTTTTTTTATGTTGGATTCAATATTGGAAAGCGTCACAGGTTCTCCCTGCATTTCCATCCGGTCGGTAAGACTTTTTGCCTCAGGCAAGGCAATCCACAGTACGATGTAAATGATGAAGCCAATGCC
>CAWEZB010000041.1:0-70578 GCA_963813425.1 uncultured Bacteroidota bacterium | reverse complement strand
CAAACGGACCTGGTGATCCGTCCACAATGGATTACGCCATTGATACGGTTAAGAAGGCTTTAGATTCAACTAAACCATTATTCGGAATTTGCCTAGGGCATCAGTTGCTGGCCTTGTCGAACGATGTCTCTACTTATAAAATGCATCACGGTCATCGCGGATTAAATCACCCGGTGAAAAACATGCTTACGGGCAAAGGTGAAATGACTTCACAGAACCACGGTTTCGCCGTGAGCGAAAAAGATATCGAGAAAAATCCCAACGTCGAAGTGACGCATGTTCATTTGAATGACAATACCATTATGGGTATTCGCGTGAAAGGAAAGAAAGCCTTTTCCGTTCAGTACCATCCCGAAGCCTCCCCTGGACCCCATGATTCACGCTACCTCTTCGATCAATTCTTGGATATGATCCGCGTGGAAATTCGCGAACGGGAAAACGTTGCTAACTAACCTTTTAAACAAATCAATAAATAAACTATTATGAGCTTAATTGAAAGCATTCATGCCAGGCAAATTCTTGACAGTCGTGGTAATCCCACAATTGAAGTTGATGTTGTAACAGAATCCGGCGCATTCGGGCGCGCGGCTGTTCCGTCAGGGGCGTCGACCGGTACGCATGAAGCGGTAGAACTGCGTGATGGTGATAAGAATAAATTCTTGGGGAAGGGAGTTCTAAAGGCTGTTGCTAATGTAAATACAAAGATTGCGGCTGAAGTTGTTGGCTTCAATGTATTTGATCAGAATCTGATTGACAAAATCATGATCGATCTGGATGGTACTCCCAATAAAGGTAAGTTAGGCGCAAATGCTATTCTGGGTACTTCCCTGGCAGTGGCAAAAGCGGCTGCAGTTGAAGCCGGCATGCCTTTGTATAGATACATCGGAGGGGTTAGTGCTAATACGTTGCCTGTTCCTATGATGAATATCTTAAATGGCGGAAGTCATGCTGACAATGCCATCGACTTTCAGGAGTTTATGGTTATGCCGGTAGGGGCAAATTCTTTCTCTGAAGCTTTACAATGGGGCGCAGAGATATTCCATACCTTAAAAAAAGTATTGCACGATAAAGGCCTTTCTACCAACGTAGGAGATGAAGGTGGATTTGCACCCAATCTTGCTTCGAACGAAGAAGCAATCGAGGTTGTATTGAAGGCGATCGAAAAAGCAGGTTATAAACCCGGCTCAGATGTATTCATTGCCCTGGATCCTGCCGCTTCTGAATTTTATGATCCAAAAACAAAGATTTATCATTTCAAAAAATCGTCTGGTAAAAAACTGAAGCCGCTTGAAATGGCGGAGTATTGGACCAACTGGGCCAAGAAGTATCCGATTATTTCGCTGGAAGACGGTATGGCAGAGGATGATTGGACTGGCTGGAAAGCCCTCACCGACAGCATCGGAAGCAAGGTTCAGCTCGTCGGCGACGATCTTTTCGTAACGAACGTGGATCGCCTCCAAAAGGGAATTGATGGTGGTGTTGCAAATGCTATTTTGATCAAGGTAAATCAAATCGGCTCGCTGACAGAAACTATTGCTGCCGTGAACCTTGCCAAACGCAATTCTTACAAGAGCATCATGTCACATCGTTCTGGTGAAACAGAAGATAATACCATTGCTGACCTGGCTGTCGCCTTAAATACTGGGCAAATCAAAACAGGTTCTGCCTCGCGTTCAGATAGAATGGCAAAGTATAATCAACTCATTCGTATAGAAGAAGAATTAGGTGAAGTTGCTTACTTCCCTGGAAAGAAAATGTAAAAACATAAAATGAAGTCAACAAGCCAGAGCAACAAGCTCTGGCTTTTTTCGTTTCTAGAAGGCAGGGATCTGTTAAGCAAAGAAATACTCAGTACCTAAATGCGCGTAGTTTTTTATATCTTCGTATGACTTTTTAAACTATATGCTGAAAAAACTGCCTAAACCTTTTCGGAATTTCTATTTTATTTCCATCGCGCTATTCCTTGTCTGGATGCTTTTTTTGGATTCCAATAATTTGATCTCGCGATTTCAGTTAAGTTCAAAACTGGGGTCGCTTGAAAATGAACAGGAATACTATGAAGAGAAAATCAAGGAAGTCGAAAAAGATCACGACGAATTGTTCGGGGATCGCGAGTCGTTGGAAAAATTTGCCCGAGAGAAATACTTGATGAAGAAAGAATCGGAAGACATTTATATCGTAGTAGAAAAATAGCAATTTATGCATCGCCTCACATTTTGCGTTATCGGATTGATCTGCTCTGTGACTGCTTTTGGTCAGGGCGAAGCAAACAGTTTAAAAGGTGTTCCGGTAAAAGAACGGATTATAACGGGCGGAGGATTCGGCCTGTCTTTCAGCAGCTACTCGGACTTTTTCTCGTTATCTCCTCAGATAGGTTATATGGCTACCCGAAGGCTGATGGTTGGAACGGGGATAACCTACAGGTACACTAAATACAAAGATTATTCACCCGCTCTGACGTTCAACGACTGGGGTGTAAATCCTTTTGTGCGTTTTACCGTATTTCGAAATATTTTCATTCAGACCGAATACGAATATTTGAACTATGAGGACCTCGCATATCCGGTGACACAGAACCTGGAAACTACGCGCAGAGATTATAATAGTTTCCTCGCGGGTGGTGGATTTTTTCAACCTATCGGACAAAAGGCGTCTTTGTATATCATGGCCATGTATAACTTCTCTTATAGGGATCCCGCTCCAGGGGAATATGTTCCATACAGTAGTCCGCTAATTATTCGGGCTGGAGTCAGCATCGGAAACATTGGCTTCTAAAACTTCAAATTAAAAGTTGTAGCGAGTTCCTTTAGATCGTCAACAACTTTTGGATTGATCGGTATTCCATCTTTCCTTCTCAATTTTTCCATCTCGCGTTCAGGATCACCTGGAATAATAACACGCTCCTCTCCTTCAATCGTCTTTGCCTTTCGGAATCGTGAGATCCAGTTATCCATATGACTTTTAAATTCGTTGGCTGGGCGGAATGCATCCACTCTCATAGCTCCAAAAAAATGACCAATTCCTTCTCCAACCGGATCGGAAGGCGGATCTAAGAACGCCACGAATGGAGGTACCCAGGGTCCATAGTTTGCCCCCGACAACACAGCCGAAAATATATCGACCCAGGCACCCAGACAAAATCCCTTGTGACTTCCGTGCTCGCGATCGCTCCCTAACGGAATCAGTGCCCCTCCACTTTTTGCTTCATTCGGGTCCGTGGAAGGCATACCCGTTTTGGTTTGAATCCAGCCGACCGGTGCCGCAAGATTTTTTCGTTGCAGAATTTCCAGCTTACCATTGGCCGCTGTAGTGGTAGCAAAATCCGCTACGAAAGCTGGTTGTTGGTCTGCGGGTATTGCTACCGCGATAGGGTTTGTCCCTAGTAGGCGTTCGACTGAAAAAGTAGGAGCAACTAACGGACTTGCATTCGTCATGGCCATGCCTATCATATCATGTTTCAACGCCATCATCGCGTGATAGCCGGCAATTCCAAAATGGTTTGAGTTTTTTACGGATACCCATCCCGTTCCAGCCAGTTTTGCTTTTTCGATGGCGATCTCCATCGCTGCCGGCGCCACCACCAATCCCAGTCCGCCATCGCCATCCACTACGGCAGTGCTAGGCGATTCATGCACGATTCGGATATTGGGCGTGCTGTTGACGCGTTTTTTATTCCATAATCTAACGTAACCGGAAAGACGCGCAATTCCATGCGAGTCGATACCTCGCAGGTCGGCACTTAGAAGCACTTCTGTCGCAAGCTTACCCTGTTCGGGTGGACAACCTATTTTTTCAAAAATGGATAAGGCAAAACGTTCTAATTGCGTGTAGGTGTAAACAGGTTCGTCCATAGTTCGCAAAGATTGAAAAAATAATTGAACTGCTTGAAAAGAAAGGTCGGTTGCAGATACATACCCTTTTCCTGCCCTTCAATTATTGGCATTGCGTGACATTATTCAAAAATAAAACGCGCGTTTGTTAGAGAATAGAAGGTTCAACCCGCTTCGGTGCTTCGATGCAAGATGCGAGCACTCCTTCCTTCAATGAGTAGGAAGAAACCCGGATACGGTTAAAAGAATGATGAGCTAAGACATAACGAACCAGGCAACACGCCACGACAATCATGTCGACCCGCATTTCAATCATTCCCGGAATCTGCATTCTTTGTTCCCGGTTTTTGCTTATCAAGTCTGCATAAATCGAACAAAAACCTTCAATAGTCAAAGGCGTCTCCGGTTGATCCTCACTTTTGGAAATATTGTTTCGGTAACAATAGATATCGCTCAAAGTATCGAATGTGCCGGAAGCTCCGATCAGGACGTTCGTGGGATATTGTCTCAGGGCTTCAAACAACGAGTCTAGCTTCGTCCGAAAATGCTGGTCCAGTCTGTGAACCTCTTCACCCGTGATTGGCTCATGCTTATGAAATTCTTCCAGTAGTCGCTGTGCGCCGATCTCAAAACTTTCTTTCCAGAAAATTTGTGAACTGTCACCCAGTATACATTCTACACTGCCTCCCCCGATGTCCATGATCAACGACTTTTCTTTTCCCATGGCCAGCGAGTATCTCACGCCGTGATAAATGTATTCGGCTTCAACATCGCCTGAAATTATTGTGGTATCAATACCGCAGACGTTTTTTATCCGGTGGAGTACTTCAACTCCATTGACTGCGTTTCGAAGGGCACTCGTTCCAAAAGCTTTCACATTTTTTATCCCTTGCTCTTCGATGGTATTCTTGAAACTTTGCATGGCGAGCAAGGCACGGGTCATGGCTTCTTCCGTGATATAACCCTGGTTGATTCCCCCTTTACCAATTTTGACAGCCGTTCTCTCACGGTGAATTATGGTGTAACCATTTTCTGTTGCTTCTGCAATAAGCAAGTGAAAAGTGTTAGTGCCCATGTCTATTATGGCAATTTTTCTGGTCATACATTTAGGCACGTGAATGTACAAATTTTTCAACAGTTGTAGTGAGTCTCCGTCCGCAGTTACATTAGCTTAAAATTCGCGTTATATTTATCCTTCAAATAAGCTGCAATGAAGAAACGAACTTCTAAGGATCAGGTGCTTCAAAAAAAATTCGAAGAATTAGAAAAGAAGAACAAAGAATCACTCCTCGGCGGAGGCGAGACAAGAATTCAACAACAACATAAGAAAGGGAAACTCACCGCGCGCGAACGTATTCACTTGTTGATGGATGAAGGCTCTTTTGAAGAACTGGGCCAATTTGTGATGCATCGATGTAAAGACTTTGGATTGGATAAAGAATATTATCTTGGAGATGGCGTGATCACGGGATATGGAACTGTGAATGGCAGGCTGGTCTATGTCTTCTCACAGGACTTCACCGTTTTTGGCGGTTCGCTTTCTGAAACCCACGCAGAAAAAATTGTTAAAATAATGGACCTCGCCGTGCAAAATGGGGCGCCGGTCATTGGCCTGAACGATTCCGGAGGTGCTCGTATCCAGGAAGGCGTCGTTTCACTTGGTGGTTACGCAGATATTTTTTATCGAAACACGCTTGCTTCAGGCGTAATTCCACAGATTTCCGCGATCATGGGGCCCTGTGCCGGTGGTGCCGTGTATTCGCCTGCCATCACGGACTTTATCTTTATGGTCGAACAAACCTCGTTTATGTTTGTGACTGGCCCGAACGTTGTGAAAACGGTCACACATGAAAATGTTACGGCAGAAGAACTCGGTGGGGCAACGACCCATAGTACTAAAAGTGGTGTTACGCATTTTGCCTGCGCCAATGAAGTTGAATGTCTTCAGCAGATAAAAAAAATTCTCAGTTACATTCCACAAAATTGCGAAGACGAAGCGCCAAGGTATGCCTACACGCCCGCGGATGAATTGCGCCCTGGATTGAATGACATAATTCCTGCGAACCCAAATCAACCCTATGATATGCGCGATGTCATTGATGCCATTGTGGATTCGGAAAGTTTTTTTGAAGTGCATAAAAATTTTGCTGAAAACATTGTAGTAGGGTTTGCTCGAATTGCTGGCCGAAGTATTGGCGTCGTCGGAAATCAACCTGCTTCTTTGGCGGGTGTACTCGACATTCATTCCAGTGTGAAAGGCGCGCGTTTTGTAAGATTCTGCGATTGTTTTAATATCCCGCTTTTGGTGCTGGAAGATGTACCCGGTTTCTTGCCAGGCACTGACCAGGAGTGGAATGCTATCATCACAAATGGCGCAAAACTGTTGTTTGCATTTTCAGAAGCAACGGTTCCACGCGTAACGGTCATCACGAGGAAGGCTTACGGCGGCGCATACGATGTGATGAATTCAAAACATATTGGAGCAGACCTGAATTATGCCTGGCCTTCCGCTGAAATTGCTGTCATGGGAGCGAAGGGTGCTGCAGAAATTATTTTCAAAAAGGAAATCTCTGAGGCTTCAAATCCCACGGAAAAGCTCAATGAAAAGGTTGACGAGTATACCCGGAAATTTGCCAATCCGTACAGGGCAGCTCACCGGGGGTATATCGATGAAGTGATCTATCCGGATCAGACACGCGAGAAACTCATCCGGGCATTCCAGATGCTGGAAAATAAAGTCGCTAAATTGCCCCGGAAGAAACACGGGAATATTCCTTTATAAACAACAAACTATTTTATGGATAAGAAAAGCAAACAATTTCTTTACGAATACCTCAATAATGCCTCTCCAACGGGCTTTGAATCATCTGGTCAAAAAATATGGTTAGAATATATTAAGCCATACATCAATCAACACATCGTTGACGTGTATGGCTCTGTCGTGGGGGTTATCAATCCAAAGGGCGCCTATAAGGTCGTGATCGAGGCTCACGCCGATGAGATCTCGTGGTTTGTCAATTATATCACCGAGGACGGCTACATCTATGTTAGAAGAAACGGTGGCTCGGACCATCAAATAGCGCCCTCCAAACGAGTAAACATTCATACCGAAAAGGGAATCGTAAAAGGCGTCTTTGGCTGGCCCGCGATTCACGTCCGCGACGCGGCCCGGGAAGAGCCTCCTACTTTGAAAAATATCTTCATCGACGTTGGTGCAGAGTCAAAAAAGGAAGTGGAGGCGATGGGCGTTCACGTAGGCTGTGTTATCACCTTTGCTGATGAACTGATGGAAATGAATAATAAATGGCTTGTAGGACGCGCCCTGGATAATAGGATGGGTGGTTTTATGATCGCTGAAGTCGCGCGTCGACTCAGCGAAAATAAAAAGAAGCTTCCCTTTGCCTTTATGTCGTAAATGCCGTTCAGGAAGAAATAGGCCTTACGAGGCGCTGAAATGATCTCCAGCACGCATCAAACCGGATGTGGCGATCTGTACGGACGTCACACACGACACACAATCTCCAATGTATAACAAGAAGGAGAGTGGAAATCTGAAAAGTGGCGCGGGCCCGGTGCTTTGCTATGGGCCAGCCGTCCAGACTAACGTTCTCAAAATGGTAATTGAAGACGGCCCAAAAACGGAAAATTCCGTTCCAACGACAGGCCGTTTCAAGGTCTACCGGCACCGATACAGACTCGTTTGCATACTCGGCTGAAGGGGTGGCGTCGGCGCTTGATTTCCCTGCCTCTAAAATACATGCACACCACGGTGGAAATGGTTCATAAAGAGGATGTTGAGAACGTAATTAACCTGATTTACGAGTTCGTTTTACAGCTTAAATCAGGGCATGATTTCCGGTATTTAAAGTGATTTTTTAGGCAATCTTTCGCCAAGTCTGGCATACCAAAACAGGTTCTCGCACGGTAGTTGCAGAACCTGTTTTCGTATATTAGAAACGACCACCTAATATTTATGATGAAGAAGATTAAAATCCTTGCAGCTGCCCTGCTGATCAGCGGTAGCGCATTTTCTCAAGACCGTCCTATGCACGAGGTGCATTCCATGATGGTTTACAATTTTACAAAGTACGTTCAATGGCCTGATCATTCTGCCACCGGCGAATTCATTATCGGTGTTGTTGGGAACAACGACATCTTTAACACCCTCAACGGTTGGTATGGAGGTAAACCGCGTGGTTCCAAGACGTATATTATTAAAAAATTCAATTCTGCAGCGGAAGTCACTGATTGTCACGTGCTTTACATCGACAAATCGAAAAGTGGGGAATTTGACAACGTAAACGACAAAGTGAAAGGAAAAGGTACACTGATTATTACAGATAAGTCAGGTTTGGGCGAAAAAGGGAGCTCCATAAACTTCAAGTTAGTGGACAATAAGCTCAAATTTGAGCTAAATCAGAAGGCAATTGAGGCTTCGAACCTAAAAGTATCGGGTGCATTGTCCTCTATGGCGATATTAATTTAACGGGGTTGTTTGAGAAGCCTCGGAGGTTACTCTCCGGGGTTTTTTCAGAATTAAGGGTAGATTATTAGTGTCAACTTTTTTACCTCTATGAAAAAATCAATCTTCGCAGTTTTAATGATGGCAGCTACCGTAGTATCTGCTCAGGAAAGACCAACACATGAAATTCACGCAGCAATGCTATTTAACTTCATCAAGTATGTACAATGGCCAAATGAAGGAGAAGCCGGCGACTTTGTAGTGGGTGTGATTGGCGATGACAATGTGTTCAATACCCTGAACACATGGTATAATGGTAAAACCAAGGGCAGCAAGAAGTATGTAATTAAAAAGCTTGCTTCTGCTGATGAAGCTTCTGCTTGCCAGGTTGTCTATGTTGGTAAAGGGAAGAGCGGCCAATTTGAAAATATCAAAAACAACATTGGCGCAAAATCGATCTTGACCATAACGGACGGGAACGGATTAGGACAAAAAGGAAGCTGCATCAATTTTAAGGTTGTCGACGGCAAATTAAAATTTGAGATGAATCAAGGCACCTTAACAGGTTCTAACCTCAAAGTTTCCAGCCAATTGAGCAGCATGGCAATTATGATATAAGAAGAGATAATAAAGTGATCCCAAAAGATTGGAATCTTAAATAAGCCTCCAATCAGTGGCGTTAGCCGCAGGGATATAATGATACACGCACGGGGTCATAGAGTTTTTACAGAGAGGGTCTTTTCTTTATGTATACCTGTGCGTTTTTTTTGAACTAACTTTTTTGAAGATATTCGTACAGGGCTGCAGAGTTTTTACATGAGAGGGTCTTTTCTTTGTGTGCTCTGTACGATTTTTTTTCTCACTTTTAGGAAATGGCAATCCGGTCGTTTCCAGATCAACTGGGCTACACTACCGCACTTAGCGGCTCACCTGGGCGAATCATTTCCCTCGTTCCATCTCAAACAGAACTACTCGCAGACCTTGACCTTGATGAAAGGGTTATTGGCATAACAAAATTTTGTGTCAATCCTCCAGATTGGAGAACCAGAAAAACAATCGTCGGTGGCACGAAAAATTTTTGGTTTGATGTGATTGAAGGACTAAATCCAGATCTCATTATTGGTAATAAGGAGGAGAACTACAAGGAGGGGATTGAAAGGTTGCGTGAGCGATACCCGGTTTGGATGAGCGACATCACGACACTTCAGGATGCGCTGTCTATGATAGAATCTCTTGGTCAAATCACAGAAAGACAAATTTTAGCCGCGCGGTGCTCAAGGGAAATAATTGAGAAGCTCCACAATTTAAAAAAAAGAGCGGGGCAGTCAGTGCTCTATCTCGTTTGGAGACAGCCCTGGATGGCGGCTGGGAAAAATACTTTTATCGATGCCATGCTTACAACGATGGGGCTGCATAATGTGGTTGAATCTAAAGATCGATATCCAGTTTTGACAACACAGGAAATAAAAGACCTGGCGCCACAATACATCTTTCTCTCATCAGAGCCTTTTCCCTTTAATAAACGCCATGATGATGAGCTTCATCAAATTAGTCCTACATCAAAGAATTTTTTAGTTGATGGGGAAATGTTTTCCTGGTATGGTACCCGACTGCTTAAGGCTGCCGACTATTTCAATACACTGGAGCTAGATTGAACAATGAAACCCACTGACTTCATATCATTCCAAAAATTAGGGTATGATTTTCTTACCACATCGGGCCGTTCAATTTCAACATCCATTAGCGTTGCTAACGGTGCAAAAGCCATCGCCATCCGATGATCTTTGTATGTTAAAAATGACGCTTGCGTCGGCAGCGACGACGATGGTATCAAAGTCCAGTGTTCAGGATCTTCTTCGTGCAAATCCGCGCCAATCTTGCTCAATTCATTTTGTAAAGCTTTGATCCTATCCGTTTCCTTAATGCGCAAACTTTCCAGCCCGGTAAAATATCCTTTAATGTTTTTAGCTGCGCACACTACCGACACCGTTTGAGCCAAATCAGGGCAATCGGTAAAATCATAGTGAAGCTCTTTTTTACTTTCCTTCTTTGATAACCTTAACAAACCGTTTTCAAATTGGCTGTCTACTCCTAAATCGTCCATTATTTTAGCAACCGCGCTGTCACCCTGCAGCGAATTACTTAAAAGCTTGGGAAGTACCAGGTCGGCTTTTTCAGCCAGGGCGGCAAAGGCGAACCAATAACTTGCTGCAGACCAATCAGACTCCACGGTGAAAGGTTCCGGTCTATAGCTTTGATGAGGGATTACGATCTCATCAGCCAGTACGTTGGTTACAACGCCAAAATGTTTCATCAGGGACGCCGTCATTTCAATGTAGGGCCGGCTCCCCACTTTACCTTCCAGGGTAAGCGTTAGGCCTGCAGGTAATATGGGTGCAACCATCATAAGCGCTGAGATATACTGGCTGCTCACATCCCCGCGAATTCGGATGTTATTCGTTTTTTGTTCGCTGAATTTTTTTATTTCATGAGGGGGAAATCCTTCGTTTTCGAGGTATTCAATCTCAACCCCTAGTTTTCTCAGGGCATCTACCAGAATTGCGATGGGCCGTTCCTTCATTCTTGCGGTTCCGGTAAGAATTCTTTGCCGGTTCGTTATCGAGAAATAGGCCGTCAGAAACCTCATGGTCGTGCCGGCGTCTTCGACGTCAATTACCTTATCCGTAGCGTTGACGAGCCGCAACATAAGCTGCGTGTCGTTCGCATCCGAAAGATTGTGCAATTCTGACCTTCCACCGGCCAGAGCGTTGATAATAAGAGCGCGATTGCTAATGCTTTTTGAGGCCGGTAATAGTGCCGCTTCACCCTTTAAAACAACCGTTCGTTTAATTTGAATAGAGGTATCCAACTTCTTTAATATTTTGACCTTGCGAAATTACGGTTTGTGAAACATTTTTATTATATTATATGGAACATTTACGTTGCAACATAAGTTAGAGGAGGGTATATGAGAACGACAGAAAAAATTGCCCTTGGTGTAAGCCTTGCATCAAGTGTGCTGTTAGCAACATGGTTGCTTACCGGAGACAGAAAAGTGAAGACCAGAGACTTTGTGTCAAAAAGAGCAGAAAGTTTGCGCGGTTCGCTTAAGTCGGACAGGATACAAACATCAGAATTGGATAGCTATTATATCTGAATCGTTCGATAGAATGATAAAGCGTCCATTACGGATTCCAGGCTGATTTCACAATCCCATTTCGCTTTCCCTATTCCATCCAGGAGAACGCATAAAATCTTATTTCCCTTATTTTTTTTATCCTGCAGCGTCAGTTGTGCTATCGGCCCCAGCTCGTGGTTTTCGATCGCAACCTTCCCATAAATATTAACGATAAAGTCACAAATGCTCCTGAGATCATCGTCGCCAAGATTTCCCCTGGTTTTTGCGATATAGCACTCAGTAATCAACCCTACGGCAATTGCTTCGCCGTGCAGAATCCTATTTCCGTTGCCCAATAGGTAACTTTCTAATGCATGGCCAATGGTATGTCCTGCATTTAAAATTTTTCTTAAACCTTTTTCCGTTGGATCTTCGGTGGTTACGCGAGCCTTAAATTCCACGGAATGTCTAACTAAGTTTTTTCCAGTCCTGAGCATTTAGCGATGACTTAGAAATTTCCTCCCACACCTTCTTATCCGAGATCAAAGTGTGTTTGATGATCTCAGCAAAACCAGATCTAAGTTCTGTTTCAGGAAGCGTTTCGAGAAAGCCGTCGAATAGCAGCGTCAATACAGGCATTTGGAAAACCCCTATATGATTTTTAAAATGGTTAAAATCAACCCCCAGTTTGCCGCCAATACTAGCGTCCACCTGCGCGAGTAGCGTAGTGGGTATCAGGATGAAATCAATGCCACGCTTATAGGTGGCCGCGCAGAAACCTCCCATATCGCCGAGCACGCCTCCGCCCAACACCAGCAGGCAGGCATGCCGATCGAGGGCCTGTACGGTCATTGCTTCCCATATGTGCACACAGGTGTGAATGTTTTTTTCCCTTTCTCCACTGTTGACTTGTATGATAAAATGTTGGGGGAGTGCATCCTGAATAAGCGGATAGCAATCCCGGAGGGTATTTTCGTCAACCAAAATAGCGAGGCCGCTGTATTTTTTTTGGTCTAAAAAATCATGCAAATCTTTTGTAAGATTGCCGGAAAGCAAGATGTTATCAGGAAGCATTAGGATTGTATAAAACTGTTTCGAAAGTTATTAAAAACTCATCAAAAGCAATTTGCCTTGTTATGGATGCCACGAATTCGCATTATATTTAAGCCGACCTAGACGTATGGAGACAGTTCCTAATATTTCCTTCGAGGACACCTCAGTTGCTTTCAAATATAAATCCAATGTTGCTCTAAGAAAGGCCAATTTTATTTTCGGCCTTATTAACCATCCCTGGATCTCGGCTATTGTGATTAAGATAGTAAAGTTTGCCTTGCTGCTTAGGCTGCCCGTGGAGGGTATAATCCGCAATACTGTCTTTGTACATTTCTGTGGAGGCGAAAGCATCGAGGAAAGTCAAGCGACCATCGCTCAACTGGGGAAGTACCGTGTCAATACGATCCTTGATTATTCCGTCGAGGGCGAAAAATCTGAAACCGGATTTGATCACACAATGGAGGAAACCATCCGAACGATCGACACTGCCCATCACACGAAAAATATTCCCTTTTCTGTTTTTAAGGTAACCGGGATTGCATCGTCGGAACTGCTTGAAAAAGTTCAAAAGAAAGAGACCCTTTCCGATGAGGATCGAAAAGCATTTGAGCGGGTATATGAACGCATCAATAAAATCTGCACGAGGGCCCACGAGTACAATGTACCCGTGCTCGTTGATGCTGAGGAATCCTGGATTCAAGACACAATCGATACGCTTGCGTATCGGATGATGGAAAAATACAATAAAGAACGCCCCATCGTATTCAACACCTTCCAGTTCTACAGAGTAGAATCGCCAAGAAATATTCGTGCAGCTTATCACAATGCAACGATGAACAATTATTTTTTGGGGGTCAAACTGGTTCGCGGAGCCTATATGGAAAAAGAACGGGCCCGGGCGGAAGACTTAAATTATCCCAGTCCAATATTCCCTGATAAAGATGACACCGACAATGCATTTAACCAGGCCTTAAGTTTTTGCCTTGATCACAAACAACGCATTGCTGTCATGTGTGGCTCGCATAATGAGTACAGCAATTACTACCTAACGGTATTGATGGAAAAACACGGCATGGCAAACAAGGACGAACGGGTGTGGTTTTCGCAGTTATATGGGATGAGCGATAACATTTCTTTTAACCTTGCAACCGCTGGATACAATGTTGCCAAATACGTACCCTATGGTCCTGTACGGTCCGTTATGCCTTACCTTTTTAGAAGGGCTGAAGAAAATACGTCTGTTGCCGGTCAAAGTAGCCGGGAACTAACTTTAATTCAAAAAGAATTGAAACGCCGGAGGAAGGCAAAACCATAACCTGAATTTCATCAATATTTCCATTCGGTTTTTCCCTCTCCCTAATTCGCGTATTTTTGCCCAAAATTTGGATTATGCAATTGAGCGAACAGGAGATAATACGCCGAAAAAGCCTGGAGGAATTTGCTAAGCTAGGGATCAATCCCTATCCGGCAGACTTATATGAAGTAAACGCGTCAGCCGAGGAAATTCTAACGAATTATGAACGGCAAAAAAGTGATTATCGCCAGATATCCATAGCGGGCCGGATCATGAGCCGGAGAATAATGGGTAACGCCTCATTTGTTGAATTACAAGACGAGACGGGTCGCATTCAAATCTACTTACGCAGGGATGATCTCTGCCCGGAAGAAGACAAAACCCTCTACAATACAGTATTTAAGAAACTGCTTGATATCGGCGATTTCATCGGCGTAAAAGGCTACGGCTTCACGACACAAACAGGAGAGATTTCTATTCACGTTACAAGTCTCACGGTGTTATCAAAATCGTTGCGGCCCCTCCCTGTTGTAAAGGAAACGGTAGATGAACAGGGAAAAGTAACCCGTCATGATGCTTTTACAGATCCGGAGCAACGGTATCGCATGCGTTATGTGGACTTGATCGTAAATCCACAAGTTCGCGATGCTTTTATAAAACGTACGCAGCTGGTGAACTCGATGCGTCAATATCTTAACGCAAAAGCATACCTGGAAGTAGAAACTCCAATTTTGCAACCCCTGTATGGTGGCGCGGCGGCGAGGCCATTTAAGACACATCATAATACGCTGGACATGACGTTGTATTTGCGTATAGCCAATGAGCTGTACTTAAAGCGATTGATCGTCGGTGGATTTAATGGCGTGTACGAATTTTCAAAAGACTTCCGAAATGAAGGAATGTCGCGTTTTCATAATCCGGAATTTACGCAGATCGAACTGTACGTTGCTTACAAAGATTATTATTGGATGATGGAGCTCGTAGAGGAAATGATCGAAAAAGTTGCCATGGATCTTCACGGTAAAACGCAGGTGAAAGTAGGGGATAAAATAATTGATTTCAAACGGCCCTGGAAGCGGTACACGATGTTCGAAGCAATTCAGCATTTTACAGGCATTGATATTTCGAATATGAACGAGGACGAGTTGAGGGCTACCTGTGAACAACTCCACGTTCCAAAGGATAATACCATGGGGAAAGGGAAGCTTATCGATCAGATATTTGGAGAGAAGTGCGAACCTCTTCTCATTCAGCCAACCTTTATCACTGATTATCCGATTGAGATGTCGCCCCTGGCAAAAAAGCATCGCACAAAACCTGGCTTGGTGGAACGATTCGAAGCTATTTGTAATAGCAAGGAAATCGCGAACGCGTTCAGCGAATTGAATGATCCGATCGATCAACGCAATCGATTCGAAGAACAGCTTGAGCTGGGCAAAAGAGGTGATGAAGAGGCCATGACACTGGACGAAGATTTTTTGCGCGCGCTTGAATTCGGAATGCCGCCAACGGCCGGCCTGGGTATTGGAATAGATCGACTGAGCATGATCATGACAAATTCGCCCTCTATCCAGGACGTGCTTTTCTTCCCGCAAATGAAGCCTGAAAATCCAATAGCCAATATGACTGAAAAGGACTTTGAAAGTTTGGGCGTTCGAAACGACTTGATCCCCGTGCTTCAAAAATTAGGAATTACTTCCAAAGTTCAGCTTAAGGAGATGAAGGCGTCAAAACTTTTTAATGATGTGTGCGGCCTGCGAAAAAAGATGAAGCTTGAAAATGTGAAAAATCCCACGATGGAGGAGGTTGAAGGTTGGCTGAGGTAGTTCGTTACCAGTTATCAGTTATCAGCTTATCAGTTATCCGTGATTTTCAAACGCTAATTCTCGTGTGCGCAATGGGCGATCAAAAATGCAGGAACTTGGCTACCTCAAAACGATTAACGGATAACTGATAACTGATAAGCAGCTATAGGTTATCAAAGAAGGGCTTGCGTCGTTCCAACTTCAAATCTTGCAACAACGACGACTTCACATTTATAGTAAAATAAAATTGTTGGAACCTTCCAAAGGGCGTCCAGTTGATACTCATCGTCCAGCAATGAATGTCCCTGGTGATACCAAGATTGGTTTGTGTAAATTCTCCAGATTCAAAGTGATAACCCGAGCTGTAGGTGACTTTCCATTTTTCCGAGAGCGAAACATCTCCCGAAAAATTTATCGTCTGCGTCACTTTTGCTGCTTGACTGACCGGGCGCGCATAGCTCAGATTGTAGGCGATGTTCATACTCCACGGTATATCAAAGTCAACATACACGTCGGGGTGCGCTATCAAGAACTCCTTTTCCTGTTCAGGTAGATCTGACTTAGCGATTTTTTCCCGGCTCGTGGTATTCTTGTTTCGTGCCTTGGGATTAAGGTTCGTACTCATGGCCAGCGTAGCGTTTGTAATACGTCCAACACTTCCATGCTTCCATGCATATTGAGGTTTCCGATCCTCAATTTCTTGTCCTGCCTCATTAACGTCAGTCTTATACCAGTACGGATCAAGAGAAGCCGAAAGGTTAATGTTCAAAAGGTTATCCAGGATATTGGTGTTGGCCGATATGCTAATAGGGGCGAGTTTAAAGGTGTCTGCGAGGAAATTGTAGGAAGAATTAATCGAAAGGTTATTGAGGAGCATCACTTTTCGTGCGACCGAATCTTGCGGACCCTGTACTTTGGCTTCCAGGTTATTTCCGATACCGAATCCAATGGCGCTACTATTTCCCATCGTTGAGCCGCCGTAGACAAAGTTTTGATAACGGTCCTGATAAATAATTCTTCCAGTCTTGTCTGTGAATTGTTGGAAATAATCTGGGTTCTGTGCGAAATCCGGCGTGTAGCTGTAAGAGACCGTTGGGTTGATAACGTGTCGTATCGCTTTTATTTTCTTGTTTTTATTTTTGATATTATAAATGCCATAAATACGCGTAGTGAGTGATGCGCTGACAGAATAATTTGCGACACGCGAAAATTGATGGACCGTATCAGTCTTGACGAGTAATGTCGAGTCGCTGTTGTATCCCCATTTTAACTTTTCTCCATACCATTTCTCTTCGTAATTAAACGAAGGCGACAATGTAAAATGCCTCAACGCTTTAAAGGAAAATGAAGTTGGAATCGTATGCCTCATCCCTTTTCGTGCATTGTCAAGAAAGAGTGGCATGTTGGCCGTTGTAAAAGGTGCAATGCTATCCTGTTCGGCTCTGGCGGGTACCCTTCCAATGTTGTTGGTAATACGGTTCTGGGCATTCATGGTGTAGGCTACAGAAAAATTATCCAGGGGTCCCGTCTTTCCTGATTTACTTTGGAAGGGATATATGTTTGTCATGTTAAGGCTTATGTTGGGCAAGAGCAAGTCGACTGACTTGGTCTGCAAATCCTGGCTGTGGTTGAGGTTTATACCCATTGAAAATGGTGATCCTGCAAAGCGCTTACTGTATGACACATTAGAACTTAATTTAGACGTTATGTTATTTAAGCTGGCATTGTTGTAACCGCTGCTGCCTGGCGTCAAATAGTTATTCTCATTAAAGGTGGCGGTCGCAATGTTCACGGAAGCGGCGAATCTTCCCGTGCCTTTGGACTGGGGTGAGTGACTCCATGTCAAACGAAAGTCTTTCGTGAAGCTTTCATCTTCAATCTTATCGGTGCTTCCCGGATTTTTTGAGTAAGCGAAGTTAACGGTACCGTTATACCTATATCGCTTCATATAGCTTGAGTTCGCGTATATCGCATGCCCACCCTTTGAATAGATATCGCCCGTTAGGGCAAGCTTGACGTACTCGTTAATATCAAAAAAGTACCCTCCGTTTCTTAGATTGAAGCCCCTGCGCCGCTCTTCTCCATAAGATGGAACGATGATGCCTGAAGCGCTCCTTCGTGGCGATGGGAACATTCCAAAAAGGAAACCAATGGGTACTGGGATATCATTAAACTCAAAATAAAATGGTCCCGCGACAATTTTATCATTTGGGATAGCCTTGGTTTTGGTTGCTCGTATCAGAAAGTGAGGATGCTCCAGGTTACACGTGGTAAAGCTGTTCCGTTTGCTTAACAATTCGCCCTTTTCATTTTTATACACCACATCTCCATGGATGTATTGTTCACCCAGTTGCGTAACAACTTCGGTGATCCGTGCCCGTTTGGTTTTGAAATTGTAAATAATGTCTTTGGTTTCATACAATTCAGCCCCGTTTTTAAAAATGGGAAAACCTATCCGGTTTCCGAGAGAATCTCGGATCCCGTGTGCCGTGAGTGTGTTGTTTCCGTAATCAATGGTTATTTCTTCTGCCTCTAATTCTATCTCCCCGTACTTAATTTTGGCGTCGCCATAGAGCCAAATAAGCTTTCCATCGACGCTGGCGCGAATTGAATCTCTGGCAGAATAGTTGATAGTTGTCTCAATATCACCTTTCGGTGCGGGTTTAACTTTCGTGGAATCGTTAACTTTTGGAATTTTTGGAATCGTATCGGTCGCTACAATAATGGAATCAGGATTAATGTTAGAAGTATCAGCCTTTATCGGTAGTATGCCGGACGGTGGCTTTATTTCAGATTCCACCTGCCCATAGCCAGTTGTGACAATGAAAACAAAGAGTATGAAACTTATAAAATATTGCACACGTGCCGAGTTGAAGAACAGTACTTTAGCTTTTAGTGAAAAATTCACAATTTTGCATAAAGTTATTGCAAATACTCTGAACATCGAACGGAACGTGAGGATTATAGGACTAACAGCGCTTCTAATAGCAATAACCTTGCTAAATTCTGGCAGTACATACACAGCTCCTCCGGATTCCAAGGTCGATGTCGTCGTCATCGATGCAGGTCATGGAGGGCATGATAATGGAACGCATGGCAGGTTATTGAAAGAAAAAGATGTCGCGTTGAACATTGCCCTCAAGGTGGGCAGCTACATTGAAAAAAATATTCCTGGGGTGAAAGTCATTTACACCCGCAGGGACGACCGTTACCTGGCTCTCGATGAACGCGCCGATATTGCCAATAGGAACAAAGCCGATCTGTTCATATGCATACACGCGAACGCTAATCCTAATACCAAGGCTTTTGGAACTGAGACGTTTGTGATGGGGCTTCATAAAGATGAAGGCAATCTGGCCATCGCGCAACGTGAGAATTCCGTAATCCTCATGGATGAAAATTATGAAGAACGTTATGAAGGATTTAACCCTAACAGCCCGGAGTCGTATATACTATTTACGTTGACTCAAAGCGCTTATCAGGAAAGCAGTTTGAAGTTTGCTTCGAAAGTTGAAGGTCAGTTTAAAGACCGGGTAGGCCGTTTGAGCCGTGGGGTCAAGCAAGCAGGATTTGTGGTATTATGGCGAACAACCATGCCGAGTGTCCTGATAGAAACGGGTTTTTTGACTAATTCTACTGAAGAAAAATTTTTAGCCGGCGACGAAGGGCAGGAATTGATCGCTTCTGGTATTTACCGGGCCTTCAAAGAGTATAAAAATGAAGTAGAATCCATAAATTAACGGCCGAATTCCCTGATCGCAGGTTTTTTTGTTTTTTTTTAATTCATATATAGATATCGATGGCATTTTTTTCATGACTGTTGACAACAAGAAAATACATGAAATGGTAGTATCGTTGATCGGCCTCAGTAAACAATAACGGATGGACATTTCATGTATTAACAAGACGTTCAAAAATTAACGAATGAAACTATCAAAAGAATTTAAGGTCGGCTTGTTTATGGTCGTGACTATAACCTTGCTGTACTTTGGTTTTAATTTTTTAAAGGGTATTGATTTTTTTTCATCCAGCAAAAAATACTATGCTGTTTATGAAAATGTAGACAAGCTAACGGAGTCTAATCAGATCTTTTTGAACGGATATGCTGTCGGTCGTGTGAGTAAAATTCAAATTCAGCAGCGCTTGAACCGTGTACTGGTTGAGTTGGATATCAACTCCGACATTGTCCTGACTGACTCATCTGTTGCGTTGTTAAATGGTGAGCTCCTGGGGGGCCGTTTTATTCAACTAATTGTTAGCAACGGTGGCCAAGTCTTAAAACCTAAAGACACAGTGCAGTCCGATGTGGCAAAGGGCATCATGGATTTCTTTCAGCAAAGCGCGCAACCTGTGGCTGCCAACCTGCAAATCACACTACAAAATCTCAACACCATTCTCGAAGGTCTGGCGCGAAATACAAAAAGGATTGACACCATGTTTCTCCGGTTACAAAATACTCCGGCGATACTCAATAGAACCCTTAATACCGCCAATTCTAATATTGATGGACTGAGTGAAAGTTTTAGATCAGTTGCGGGTAACCTCAACGGTACCTTGGAAGAATTAAAACCGACGTTGTCAAACTTCAGGAGCTTGTCGGACTCTTTAAAGGTGATGCAGCTGAATAGTACGGTAAATAAGGCACAGCAAAGTCTTGGCAGATTAAATGAGACGCTTGCGCGACTCAACAGCGGCGATAACACTGTAAGTAAATTAATGACCGAAGATTCGCTCTATGTAAATTTAAATCAGCTGCTCAATTCAATTGATTCGCTCGCTAAACACTTCAATAAAAATCCCAAACATTTTATGGCTCCCCTTGGAAAAAGTCAGCGTAGAATTGAAAAAGATTTGAAGAAGCAGAATAACCAGTCGAAGAAAGATTGACTTTTCCTTTTTTCAGCTTTTAGCTTTCTACTTTCTACTTTAAGCTTCATTAACATGCCATTCGATTTAGAATTCAACAAGAATGAAGATCAGTTCAAACAACTTATTGAACAACTTCAGCATAAATCGAAGAAGGTAAAATCAGGAGGAGGTCAAAAAAAAATAGACGAGCAACACCAGAAAGGGAAACTTACAGCCCGCGAACGTATTGAATATCTAATGGATAAAGACCGACCCTTTTTGGAGGTTGGCCTATTTGCCGGAGACGGGATGTATAAAGAGTATGGCGGCTGTCCCTCAGGGGGTGTCGTTACAGGATTAGGTTACATCGCGGGAAGGCAGTGCGTTGTTGTAGCCAATGATGCTACCGTTAAGGCTGGTGCGTGGTTTCCGATTACTGCAAAAAAAAATCTTCGCGCTCAGGAGATCGCCATGGAAAACAGGTTGCCCGTTGTTTACCTGGTTGATAGCGCCGGCGTTTTCCTGCCAATGCAGGATGAAATTTTTCCAGACAAGGAACACTTCGGAAGACAGTTTCGAAACAATGCAAAAATGTCGGCCATGGGTATCATCCAGATTGCCGCTATCATGGGAAGTTGTGTAGCTGGAGGTGCTTACTTGCCGATTATGTCGGATGAAGCCATGATCGTTGACAAAACCGGGTCGATTTTTTTAGCGGGATCTTATTTGGTAAAAGCCGCCATTGGCGAAGAGGTAGATAATGAAAAGTTAGGCGGCGCTACAACACATTGCGAAATTTCCGGTGTCACCGACAATAAATTTCCAAACGATCAGGCTTGCCTTGATTACATTCGCTCCCTGTTTGAAAAATTTGGCGATGGACCAAGGGCAGGATTTAATCGCACGAAGCCACAACTGCCAAAGGAAAAATCCGAAGAAATTTTAGGCTTGCTGCCCGTTGATCGAGTAAAACCGTATGATACATTAAAAATCATTCAACGGTTGGTGGATAATTCCGAATTCCAGGAATATAAAGCGTTGTATGGTAAAACGATTATCTGCGGTACCGCGCGCATCGACGGTTGGGCTGTAGGCATAATAGCAAATCAACGCAGCGTGGTGAAGACAAAAAAAGGCGAAATGCAAATGGGCGGTGTAATTTATTCCGATTCGGCGGATAAAGCAGCCCGTTTTATTATGAATTGCAATCAGCGGAAAATTCCTCTGTTATTCATTCAGGACGTCAGCGGATTTATGGTGGGAAGCAAAGCCGAACATGGTGGAATTATCAAGGACGGCGCGAAGATGGTAAATGCAATGGCAAATTCTACTGTGCCGAAGTTTACCATTATTGTTGGTAATTCGTACGGCGCAGGTAATTATGCCATGTGTGGAAAAGCATATGATCCCCGATTAATATTTGCGTGGCCAACGGCACAGATTGCTGTGATGAGTGGAGGATCTGCAGCAAAAACATTATTGCAGATCCGAGTCAGCACACTTGAAAACACAAGGCCAAACCATCACAAAAGAAGAAGAGGAAAAATTATTGAAGGAAATAACAGATCGTTATAACGATCAGCTGAGTCCCTATTATGCCGCATCGCACCTATGGGTAGACGGGATCATAGATCCAATTCAAACACGAAATGCAATTTCCATGGGGATAGAAGCAGCAAATCACGCACCCATTGAAAAATTTAATGTAGGAATTATACAGACCTGAACGTTACCTCGCCAACGTTTCCGTACTAATAAATTTTTTAAAGTGGATATTCTGGCTGAATTTTTTAGATTAGCAATTAAAATTAGATCGTGTTGAAGGAAGCAGAAATCAAAGCACTTGTATCCCTGCTGGACGATGAGGATACACAAATTGTTTCTCATGTAGAGGATAAAATTCTATCGTTGGGCACTACAATTATTCCTTTTTTGGAACAAGAGTGGGAAAGCAATTTCAACTCCCTGGTTCAACGCCGTATAGAAGAGTTAATTCACACCCTGCAGTATGAATTATTAAAGGAACGTTTGACGGAATGGTATGCCAGTGACGATAAAGACTTGCTTGCCGGCATGTGGCTTGTGGCGACGTATCAATATCCTGATCTGGAACTTTTGAAATTAAAGCAGGATTTGGAGCAAATTTATTATGAAACATGGCTTGAGTTTAAGCCTGATTTATATCCGTTTGATCAGATAAAAGTTGTTAACAGTGTCTTGTTTAGCAAGCTGAAGTTTGGAGCGAATACCAAAAATTTTCACTCTCCCGGTAACTCCATGATCAATGTCGTGCTGGAAACGCGCAAAGGGAATCCGATAACACTGTGCATCATCTATTTGCTAGTAGCCCAGAAGTTGAAACTTCCGGTACATGGTGTGAATCTTCCGAATTTGTTCGTATTGACCTATAAGGATGATAAGCACGCACAATTTTACATCAATGCTTTTAACAAGGGCTTGATCTTCTCCAAGCAGGATATTGAAAATTACATTAACGAGCTTCACCTGACGCCCCAATCATCATTTTTTGAACCCTGCTCCAATCTGGAAGTAATTCGGCGGGTGTTTCGCAACTTGATTATGTCCTTCGATAAGATGGGAGAACACACAAAAGCTGAAGAAGTAAAAGAACTCCTTTTAATCATCGCTGATGGCGCTGACCTCGGCGTTTGAATAAGCCGTCAAACGTACCCTAATGTTGTTCGTCTTGCCTGTAAGGTATAGGGCATTTTTACGGAAATTCGCTACCCTGAATGCCCTAATTTTAGCTATTCCAAAGGATTCCGTTTCTTATGAGAATAGCGTTATCAAGTATTATCTCCCTACTGTATTTCACTGTTTTAGGGCAACAGTTTTCTTCCCGGTATGAGCTGGTCAAGATGGATAAAAGTGTTAACACTTTTCGTCACGAGGCTGCACCGGTAGTATCTCCGGATGGCAACATGCTTTACTTTTTTGTTCAGGATCATCCTGAAAATACCATGGGTAAAGATGACACGCAGGACATCTGGATGAGTAAAAAAGATGAGATGGGTGTCTGGATGCCTGCGCAGCACTTGCGATCACCTTTCAATATTCATCGATCAAATCAAGTCTTCACGGTTTTTGATGACGGCACGCTGTTCATCAAAGGCGGCGGCTCAAAAGGTGAAAAAGGTTTTTCGCTGGTCACTGGAAATTCCATTAGAGAGCTGGACGTAAAAGATTTTAAGACAATGAACAAAGGGCGCTTCTATGGCGCGTCTATGTCTGCCGATAGAAAACATATCATCATCTACTTCAGTGAGAAGGAAAATAGTGAATACAGCGATTTATATGCCAGCCACCAACAACCCGATGGAACATTTTCACGTCCTGCAAAAATGCTATTGAGCACGTCTACCGATGACGTAGGGCCTTTCATAAGTCCTGATCAAACAGCTTTATACTTTGCCAGTGCACGGCAATCTCCAGGTCGTCAGGGTGGAGTCGATATTTATAAGTCTACACGAAAAGACGATAGCTGGTCCAACTGGGGTGAACCCGTCAATATGGGAAAACCCATTAATACCAGCGCATTGGATTTTTATTTTACCATTGACAACTCCGGAAATGTATTTACCAGTAGGGCTAACAAAGCTTTGGATGGCGCACAACTTGATTTATATACTTTAGTACCCAAGACTTTCAAGATTCAGCTGAAGGGAATTGTTTACAATGAAAAAACAATGGATCCGCTCACTGCCAACGTAGAGGTTAGGGTAAAGGAAGTTCAGCCTGTCAAACTTCGCTCGAACGCTTCTGGCGAGTTCGAAACCAAACTACCTGAAATTAAAGAATATACCGTATTGGCAAACGCTGATGGGTTTTTACCGAAGGAGCAATCTTTCAAGGTACCGGAGCTTGGAAATGATACCACGCTCATGGTAAATATCATGCTTCAGCCTATTGCAAAAAAACTTCTACTGGTCGGAAATGTGTACGACAAAAAAACTGAAAAACATCTGTCCGCCAAACTCGAAATAACCCTGAAGACCAGCCGCAAAAGCAGCTTGAAATTAACGGCCCAAGAGGGTAAGTACGAAAAAGAGATTCCGCAGCTGGGGTGGTATTTGATCACGGCGTCGGCCGAAGGATATTTAAATGCTACAGACAGCATTGAAGCAACCGATGATGGGTTGTCGCCATTCTCCCGAGACTTGTATCTCTCACCAATCGAAGTTGGATTGACGGTTCGTCTTAAGAATATTTATTTCGATTTTGATAAAACTACCTTAAAGGATGAATCCTTCCCTGAACTCAATAAAGTCGTTGAGTTTCTAAAACAAAATGAAACGGTAGAAGTGGAAATTTCGGGCCACACTGATAGTAAAGGGTCCGACGATTATAATATAAACCTTTCGCAAGGTCGATCTCAGGCTGTCGTTGATTATATCATCGGACAAGGTATCGAAGATTTCCGGCTTTCGGCGCATGGTTATGGCGAAGGCAAGGCGATTGATACCAACGATACGGATATGGGGAGAGCGAATAACCGGAGGGTGGAGTTTACCGTGATGAAGAAATAAATCAAGAGCGTTCGGTTTTCGAATGATCGTGAAATGGATAGAGCCAGTAGTATCTAAATAGATTTTAAACTAAAATTTAATTAAGATGAAGATGGTTATCAGTCCCCGGCTTATTTTCTATGTAGGATTCTTAATTTTCCTACCCGGACACGTTTCCTTTCTTTTTAATTTAGATTTTCTTGAATTTTTGAAAGTTGTGGGAACGTTGATTTCTTCTTTTGCTTTATTTCAGTGGCTGCGCGACGCGGACATGTTGCGGAAATTCACGAAATCCAAAACCGAAGATGAGCTATCATTTTTCTGGAATAAAATCGCCATCCGGCTTTGGAGCGGGATAATTTTTATAATCATGTTTTTTATCACCTGGATCTATTTGCTAGAAATGATTGGGGAATAATATATTTTGTGTGGGGACGCGATGCGTCGCGTCCCCACGATGTCCCCACTATTCTACCGGAACCAGTCTCAATAATTTTCCCGGATTTTCAGTGGCAACATAAATGTATCCATCCGGACTTTCCACCACCGCGCGAACGCGACCGATCTTTTCAATGAGTCTTTCCTCGGCAACAAATTTTTTGTCGGCCACTTCAACACGAGCAATCAGTTGATGTGATAACGCTCCGACCAGCAGGTTTCCCTTCCAATTTGGATATTTATCGCTTGTTACCATCGTCAAACCGCAGGGCGCAATTGAGGGAACCCAATACCGTACAGGTTGTTCCATGCCTTCCTTTTCCTTGAGGTCGGTTATGATGGTACTGTCGTAATTAATGCCGTAAGTGATGACCGGCCAACCATAATTTTTTCCTTTTTCAACAATGTTTAGCTCGTCGCCGCCTCTTGGACCGTGTTCATGTTCCCAAAGGATTCCAGCTGCTTTATCGTAGTACAGGCCCTGCAGATTCCGGTGACCATAAGACCAGATTTCAGGTTTAGCTCCAGGTGTATTAACAAACGGATTGTCTGTTGGTACCTTGCCATCGTCGTGAAGACGCAGTACTTTACCGAGATGGTTGCCCAGCTCTTGGGCATTTTCTTTTTTACCACGCTCACCGGAAGTAAAAAACATATAACCTTTGCCATCAAAGGCAATTCGTGAGCCGAAATGAACTTCTGAGGATGTTAAAGGCTGCGCGGAAAACAGCTCTTCCACGTTTGTGAAGTTGTTTCCTTCTATTTTAGCACGTGCGATCACTGTTCCGCCACTATCAGCCAGCTGCTTGGAGTAGCTGAAATAGATCCATCCGTTATTAGCATAATCGGGATGTAAAACGATGTCCAGCAAGCCGGACTGGCCCTTGACGTATATCGGTGACGGTAGTCCCTGGATTTTCTCATCCAGCAACTTGCCATCCTTTACTATTCTTATTTCACCACCGCGCTCGGTAATAAGCGTTCTTCCATCCGGAAGAAAAGCGATGCCCCAGGGATTTTTTAATTCTGCTGTGATGGTATCAATCTCAAAATCTTGTTTTTCTGAATGTATAGCTCCAGCAGTACTTTGTTCTTGCTTTTTCTCAGGAGAACAAGCCGTCAAACAAAAAATAAATAAAAGACAGCAGGGTAGGATTAACTTAATCATGGTTATGAATCATAGAGTGTATTGAATCGGGCGAAAATAGATATTACTCTTAGAAGTAAAAAATGAAATTATTCCGCCGATTTATTAAGCTCATTGATGATGTCTATAATTGGCCTGTCGTTGATAATAACATCTTGAAGCACCGCCTGACCTTGGCCTATACTTACTAAAGCATAGGCGATCTGAACACTGTCAGTTTGTGCATTCCGATAAAGTTGTTCTGCTTGCTGTGCTTTGGATTCCTCCACATAAAATCGATCGAATGGCAATTTGTACCAAACTTCGTGATCATCTCCATAGTGATTGATGTGTTCAACAAACGTTTCTAAAAAGCTTTCAGCTTCAGGTTTTGTGTGATAGACCTGTTCGGGCACAGCAAATCCGGCAGAGTCAGTAGTGAAGGTTACAAATATTTCGTCGCCGCGTTGCCATTCAGCGCTATCTGTGAATTGAAGAAAATTCTCCTGAAACCTTAGGGTGATGTATTTTCCCCGCATCGGGTCCGAAGGATCAATCGGTGCGGTCTTAAATTTATAGAGTACGCCTTCCGCAATAGTATTCTCGCTGTCATAAACCATTTTTCCAGGCACGACCCATTGGGCCAGGCACATTACAGCGAACAAAATCATTATGATTTTTTTCATGACTGTTTTTTTCTTTTTCGAATCATGTAATAGTTAGTAGCAAAAAAGCCAACACCAACAATGATGAATAGCAGTCCACGGACCACGAAGCTAAAATCAGTATCAAAGAACCTGCAGGTTATCAAAGCGGTAAGGATCAACAGTCCATAATTTAAAATACCAAGATGGTTGCGCTGTGCGCCATCGCGAATGGTACGAACGGCAAGGACTAGGATCAGGACATTTATCAAAAGCTGTGAAAGCCCTGGAGAATTTAAGCCAACAAAGAAGAGGACAACAAAAACAATAAAGGCGAACGATTTGGAATTGATCTCAGTCCAATTTTTTGATTTTAATAAACGCAAAAGCAGGCCGGTACAAACAAGAAGGAGAACGATCGAAACAATTGATTCGGAGCTCCCCAAGACTGCGTCCAATGATCCGTCGCTTAGCTCATCCCAATACCAATCAAAGCTGAGCGCCAGCAGTAAAGTAATAATCCCAAGACTTCCCATCACCAGGAATGCATTCGTGAGAACCCTGCCAGTTTCAAATATTTTTAGCTGACTCATCAGGATGAATGCACTGAACAAGCTCATATAAGCGATCAAAATTGTTTCTTCGGCCTTATCGGCGAACAATCCCAGGCAAATGGTCAAAGAAAGCACGAGCAGCCAGGAATGAAAATAGAAGAAATTATTTTTTAGATTTTTTCGGATGAATTCCAGGTAATAGAACGGAAGGATGAGAAGGAATAAAATCCAATAGTGCGGAGAGTGGCCATAAGAAGCGCTGAAATATCCTACTTCGCATGCATACCACGTGATTCCTACAATGAACAGCAGGGAAGCTACCGAAGATCGAAGCACATAGGCTATCGGCAGGGCTAGACACATCCAAATGAAGAGAAAACCTCCCAGGTCACCTTCGATGTTATACACCTGGCTGACGATGGAAATGCTGATGGCAATCGCAAAAAAAAGAAATACTGCTGCGCCTTCCCGCCAGGCTCGTTCGTTTGTTTTTTTAGCAATCACATAACCGCATACGCCTTGTCCAATAAGCAATGGAAGAAAGCCAACGGCCAGTTTGAGAATTTTTGGTAATTCATCCCAATTGTGCGCAATGATCAGCACGATGCCCATTCCCACCAGTAGGGCGCCGAGAATTCCAAATACCAGGAATAACCTGTTAGCTGACTGCCCCGGCTGATGGTCATAGTAGTCTTTTATTCGCTGCGCCGTTTCTTCCGTTATGACTTGAGCTTCGATCAGATCAGGAAGTTCTTTGAGTATGTGTTTGCTCATCAATGTAGTGTCTTCGAAAAGGGAAGTACGCATAAAGTAGGGCGAACATCATTCGTACCTCGTACCTCGTAACTTGTACCTTTAACATCATGAAGGTAATAATCTTTGAAATAAAAAAGACTGCTCGTAATACGGAGCAGTCTTTTTATTTTTCCCGCTAAGGGATCGAAATTTATTTGGAAAAAGTATATGCCATCACCGTGTTTGCATTAAAGGTTGGAACAAATACTGTTTTGGTACTCGGATCATATTCGATATCAGCCGAGCTTAATTTCTTATCACGTGTATCCAAAAGTTTTTTCGATTCGCCTTTGGAATTTACGTAGGCAATTTCACCATGCCAGCTCGAAACGATGTATTCATCTTTTCCAACGGGGACTACACCGTCAGCGCCTTCTGCCGTAGTGCAAACTTTCGTAAGTTTTTTGTCTGCTGACAATTTGTAATTGCCACCGCTGGGAAAATCTACAACATATAATTCATTGCCTACGCAAAGCAGTCCGTTGACGCCTTTAATCTCAGGACCTTCAAAGTAGACTTCTGCTTTGTTTCCTTTTACGACGTGAATCTTCCCGGTGTTGCTATCCGAAACGTAAACATTTCCAGCTTTATCAACCGTCACGTCATTCAGGAACTTAGCCCCTTCAATTTCAAGTGTCTGTGTTACCTTTCCCGTTTTTGTATCAATGGTAACGAGGCGCGAGATGTCTGCCACGTAAAGGTTGTTATTAAATAGACCCATCCCTTTTGGCGCGTCGAGGCCGGTAGTCCATTTCAGATTTTTAATTTTGCCGTCAAGCGTTACTTGGGAGATGAATCCATCGCCATCTTTCGCGTCTGGGCTTCCACCAATTGAAGAGACATATAAAACATTGTTTTTTGAATCCAATAAAACAGATTCGGGAACGCTTAATGTAGCTTCTGTCGTCCATTTGGGCGTTAGGGTTTGTGCCGAAACAGCGAGTACGCTTAGTGAAAATACAAGGGTTAGCAGTCGTTTCATTTTTTGAATTTTTAATAGGTTGCTAAAATAACAGGTTAGAGTACACGATGGTTTAAAGTAACTAAATCGTATACATATTTTTTCCGCTTGCGTACACCACTTGATTTCGAAACGGGACGAGGGGTAAGATTTATATCCCAAATAAGTTCAGGCCGATTACAATCTTTTTTATGCTATTTTCGGGAGTCTAAAAACTACCTGATATGTATACTGGATTGCTCCATACCCACTCCCTGCTAAGATATTTTATACTCATTGCCCTCCTGGTCGTAGTCATTAAGGCGGTCGTCGGGTTAATGAACAAACAGCCATATGGTAAATGGGATAATAAATTCAGCCTTTACTTGTTCATTTTTACCCATATGCAATTGCTGGTGGGACTGATCTTATATTTTGCCAGTCCGTTTGTAAAATTTGGATCAACGACGATGAGTGACAAAGTTACTCGCTATTGGACGGTCGAGCATATTTTTGCTATGCTTATTGCTGTCGTGCTTATAACATTGGCAAGGACCACATCAAAACGAATGGCTGATGACGCGGCGAAACATAAGCGGATGGCAATTTTTAATTTTGTGGCGCTGGTGGTAATTGTGGCGATGATGTGGCTCAGCGGAAGACCTTTGCTGTAGCATCGTTAACCGGTCCCTTATTTTTTCCGGATGGAGCACCCCACGGGGCGGACTTCTGATGTTTGAATCGTTTGATTCGTAAGCATGATGTCAATAGCATCTTTTAGGTAGGCATGCCGTACATCTGAAGTTACTTGGGCATTGTCATCAATCGCACCGTTGTATACGACTGAAAATTTTCCTCCATTATTTTTTAAAAGAAAAGCCTGTGGCGTTTTGGTAGCCCCCAGGCGTTGCATAATCGTTTGATCTTTATCTGCAAGGTACGGAACCTTTAGGCCCAGTTGCTGGGCCTTCCTCACCATGTTGTCGTTCGACTCGATTGGATCGATGCTTGAATTGACAAGTAGTACAGGAACTTTATCCTGGTATTCGGATGAAAGCGCCGTGATCCGACTTCTATAGTACTCATCATATGCGCATGCGTTGCTCGTAAAAATAATAACCACACCGGAACAGGAAGGATAGGTATCCAAGGATACCGGCGAACCTGTTATTACATTTGTAAGGGAAAAATTGGCAACTGACTGAGCCTTGACGGTCATCACTCCAAAACACAAGATCAAGGCGATTAGATTTCTATTCATGGTTAGATCTGCAAGTAAAAACTAGTACAAAATTGGTGTAAACGATGTAATGTAAAGGTATCAAGGTTTCGGTTCCTCCGATAATAATCTTGCCCGTAATATCACCTTCGTCATGGCGCTCAAAGGGCTCGATGAACATGTTTTCAGCGAAGATAAGATCTTTCCTGCCATACAATTTTATGAGGCTTTCCTTAGCACACCAATAAATACAATGCTTGACAATATCTGTACCTAAGTCCGTCAACTCGTTCTCATGATGTACCCGCGAAGCTATGCGCAGTAATTTTTCTTTTGGTTGTTCGAGGTCAATTCCCACAGATCCTTTTTCATCGATTAAGACTGCGACGTAGGGAAATGAATGGCTCAGTGAAAGCTGAAGGTCATATCCAGTCAGGTACGGTTTTCCAAACTCGTCTTTTGTGATCCCCTGAAAAGTGCGTTGAAGAGACTTCATCACCACCTTCGTAGCTACGCGCCCAGCGAGCCATTCCAATCGCTTCCGGGGATTTGTCACTGTTTCAGACACCTGTTCGTGAGCGTCGATCTCCTGCGCCAGGCTTTTTTCATCTTCGGTAATCCTCCATAACGCCCAGGCCCGGCCTGTTTCAACTACTATTTTTTCTAATGGCATTTGGTATCTGTCTCTTTATCATTCAATTTTGAGAAAAAATTCAATACTTCACATACCTGACGCAGTGAAGATTGCTGAGCTTGCAATATGGTTGGTCTTTTCCAGTCAGATGAACAAACTTTCATGCATTCGTTGTTGTTTGGTATCTGAAAAATAATTGGAGCGCTCGATGTACGATGCGAATGTATCTACATCGTGTCAAAGCATTTTTTGCAGGCCTTGTTTGTGCCTAGCAATCTAAAATCGTCAATCTAAAATCCGCAATACTAAGAATGCCACAAAGACGCGAAGACACAAAGTTTCACAAAGGTCGGTATCACACCGACACAAGCTTCCTTGTGTTACCCCATCTAAAATCGTCAATCTAAAATCTAAAATCCTTTAATGTCCAACGTTCAGGTATCTAAACTTCATACGCTAACAGGCCATCGTGATTGTGTGTACACGCTGGTACCTTCATCCGACGATGCAATTTTTTTTTCAGGCGGTGGTGACGGAATGGCGGTGATGTGGAATTTAGCAGATCCCGAAACTGGTGCTGTGGTCGCACAGCTCCCCAACTCGATCTACGCTATGCACTTCCACGCTGAGACCAATACGCTTGTAGTAGGGCACAACTATGACGGCATTCATATTTTGGATTGGCAGAATAAAGTTGAAATTGGATCGTTACAACTTACAAAGGCGGCGATATTTGATGTTGCATCCTTCGCAGAAAATTTATTCGTAGCAACAGGAGATGGCACTGTGTTAAAAGTGGACAGCAAGAACTTAAACGTCACACAGAAGGTACAGCTTTCTTCAAAAAGCGCTCGAACAATAGCTGTCAATGAAAAACTTGGAGAATTCGCGGTAGGATACAGTGACAATTTTATTCGCGTATTCGACCTTGATACGATGGCTTTGAAACATGAATGGGAGGCGCATAAAAATTCAATCTTTACATTGCAATATACGTCAGACAAAAAATCCCTCTTAAGTGGCTCTCGTGATGCAAGGTTAAAGATGTGGGATGCTTCCAAAAATTACCTGCAATCAGCGGAGGTTGTTGCCCACATGTTCGCTATAAATCACCTTGCTTTTAGTCGGGATAGTAAACATTTCGTAACTTGTAGCATGGATAAAAGTATAAAAGTGTGGGATGCTGAAGCGCTGAAACTTTTAAAAGTAATTGATCGGTCTCGTCATGCTGGCCATGGAACCTCCGTTAATAAAGTCCTGTGGACGAATTACAACGATCAGTTGTTGAGTGCCAGCGATGATCGTACGATTTCGGTTTGGAATATAAATTTTGAAAAACAACCTGTATGAGAATAACACCTCTGGATATACGGCAAAAAACCTTTGAAAAAAATTTCAGGGGATACGAGAAAGACGAAGTGAACGCATTCTTGCTCACGCTTTCGCAAGAATGGGAACGTGTGTTAGACGAAAATAAGGAAGCACGCATCAAGCTTGAAGCCACTGAAAGGGAAGTCAGCAAACTTCGTGAAGTGGAAAGCTCACTGTATAAGACTTTGAAGACTGCTGAAGACACTGGCGCGAATGTGATTGACCATGCCCGGAGGACGGCAGAACTTCACCTAAGAGAATCACAGCTAAAAGCAGAAGGGATGATTAACGAGGCGAAATCAAAGGCCCGTGATACCATTGAAGAGTCGGACACCCGCGCCCGCGAGATCCTCGAAGAAATGGAAGACAGGCTGAAGATTTTAGTGGAGAGCTACAAGAAGATGCAAACACTTCGCGATGATCTGTTGGCTGATCTCAAACACCTTGGCTCTGATGTTTTGGATCGCGTTGAACGTTCGAGAGCCTTGGCAAAAGACTTTGATCCCGATAAGCATCTCGCGATGGCGAAGAAAGAGGCCAAGCGTGTTGCTTTTCCCAATAGCGTTGAGACAGAAAAGGTATCAAAAACTGATGCTCTGAATTCTGAACCTGTTTCTGAAGAAAAAGAGACGGCGCCCGAGCCACAGCCGGTGATGGTGGAAGAACCGTTAAAAAAAGGGAAAAAATCTTTTTTTGACGACATAGGATGATCGGCCGAGTTGCACTCGAGGGACTCGAGTTTCACGCTTTTCATGGTGTGTATCCCCATGAGCGTGAGTCCGGAAATTGGTTTGAAGTTGACATTGCTGTTGAAACAGACTTTTCATTGGCAGCCAATACCGATGAGCTGGTGGGCACCGTCAACTACGAAACACTATTTAAAGTCGTCAAAGCGGAAATGGAGCAGCCTTCCAAGTTGCTGGAGACTGTCACCGAAAAAATTGCTACGGATGTGTTGGAGCTTTTTCCGAATGCCCTTTCTGTGGAACTCACAGTTTCCAAAATTAACCCTCCGATTGGTGGCAAGTGTAAGAGGGCTTCCGTGAGTTTGATGAAGCGACGGTAAGCGTTATTCGTTATCAGTTATCCGTGGAACGCTAGTTCGTTGGTGCGATTGAGCACAACAAACGACGCTGGAGATATGGTGATGAGTAATCGGTAAACCAGCGCACTTCGTGGGAAGGCGAGTCTGCAAAGGTGTCACGAATAAAACTATTAGCACGCACGAGTTAGCGTTTAACTGATAACTGATAACGATTAACGAACTAACTGGCAACATCAACAAAAGTAAACCCTCGACCATCTTCTCCATCGTAAAAATCAACTTCCTTTCCAATCAGATACATCGTGTGTTTCTTGTCGACATACACAGGAATACCTTCGACAACATAATAATGATCGGACTCTTTCTTTTTATCAAATCCGATTATTAATGTAACGCCACAACCTCCACCTTTGACGCCAACGCGCAGGCCATATTCAGCAGGAATGCTTTTGCTGTCCATGATCTTGCGAATCTCTTCCAACGCTCTTTCCGAAATGGATACGGGGCGAACATTCTCAAACATTTGACTGAAAATTTGAGTTTAAATTTATTTAAATTTCAAAAATATTATGAGGTAATTAGATTCCATGGATGCACTTATCGAGTTTATTAAAATACTGGTTCCAGCTTCTGTCGTCTTGTATGGCGCCTATCTGTTGGTTAGAATGTTCATCCAAAAGGAGGTCGATTTGAAGAAATTGGAGGTGCGAAGCAGAAGTATAGAAACCGTTTTGCCCAATCGCCTTCAAGCCTACGAGCGAATGGCGCTTTTTTTGGAACGTATTTCACCCCAGAATTTGTTAGTACGCTTAAGCGCGTCAGGCATGAACTCAAAGGAATTCCATCAATTATTGCTAATGGAAATACGGAACGAATACAATCACAACGTTGCCCAACAGGTATATATGAGTGAAAATATATGGAACCTCATCAAAAATGCCAAAGAGGATCTTATCGTTAGTATCAATGACGCTTCCAGTGAAATGAAGATGGATTCCACAAGTCTCGACCTTTCAAGAAAGATTTTTGAAAAATCCATTGGTAAGTCAGTCGACCCGATTGCACATGCCCTTATTGAGTTAAAAAAAGAAATTCAACAAACTTTTTAAATCCATGCAAATCAACCTGAACAACCAGTTTTTTCAAGCAGCTTTGCAAAAAGCATCCCGTATTCTAGGAAAACCTGGCAGACTGATCTTATTGCTGGTAACAATGGTCCGAAAACTAAATCGCACTGATTTTACAAAAGGGAACTCGGCTTTGGCCAAAGAGAAATTTTTTACACTGGGCCGTCTGTTGCGCGCATATGCCCAGGGTGAATACCGTGAAATTCCCTGGAAGAGTTTGCTGCTCATTGTTGCCGCTATTCTCTATTTCATCAATCCCATTGACATTATACCGGATTTGATGCCCCTGGTTGGCCTCACCGACGATTTCGCGGTGTTGTTCATGGTATATAAGTCTGTCGGAGCCGATATCGACAAATTTCTCGAGTGGGAGAAATCCAAGGCCATCATTATCCAATGAAGACTGCGTTGATCGCCGGAGCTACAGGGCTTATCGGGAGACAACTTCTTTCGCACTTGCTAGCCAGTGACCAATACCAGAAGGTGATTGCTTTCATACGGGATGAGCTACCCACTCATCCAAAGCTAATTCAACTAAAAATTGATGGCGAAAAAATAGGTGCATTAGATTCCGGGTCCCGGGTCGATGATGTCTTTTGCTGCCTCGGAACGACCATGGCAAAAGCCCATACCAAGGAAAAATTTTACCACGTAGATTATACCCTGCCTTATTTGTTGGCAAAGAATAGCTTACAGCACGGTGCAAAACAATATCTACTAGTGTCAGCGCTTGGCGCAAATAAACAATCGTCGATCTATTATAACCAGGTAAAAGGCGCGATAGAAGAAGCAATTTCCAATATTGGTTTTGAAACCGTTCACATCTTCAGACCTTCCCTGTTGCTCGGCCCTCGCGTTGAAAAGCGGTCCGCCGAGGATGCTGCAAAAGTTTTCTACCGGATTTTTGGATTTCTAATTCCACGGAAATACATGGCAATTGATTCCTTGAAGGTGGCCAAAGCGATGGTGCATTTTGCATCCCAAGATCAGCGGGGAACCTTCATCCATGAGTCAACGGCGTTGCAGAATTTTTAATTTACTGGTCCATGATAGCAGTCATTCAACGTGTATCAGAAGGCTTCAGTAACGATTCAAAAAAGTGTAAAAGCTTCTATTCGAACGGGACTTGTTGTGCTCCTCGGCATTGAAGAGGCCGATTCAAGCGATGATGTTCAATGGCTCGCCTCAAAACTTGTAAATCTTCGTATTTTTAATGATGCTGAAGGCGTTATGAACATCAGCGTCAGCGATGCAAAAGGTGATATTATTGTCGTGAGTCAGTTTACCCTTCACGCCAGTACAAAGAAGGGTAATCGTCCTTCGTATATCAAAGCAGCAAAGCCGGATATTGCAATTCCTCTTTATGAAAATTTTATAAGAGAAGTTGAAAAATGTCTGGGGAAGCCTGTTCAGACTGGGGAGTTTGGTGCTGACATGCAGGTGAACATACTGAATGATGGTCCTGTTACAATCATTATTGATACAAAAAATAAATTATGAACCGGATAGAAGTTTTGCGTGGGGACATCACAACGCTGGAAGTCGATGCGATCGTGAATGCCGCCAATAGCGGATTGGGTGGAGGTGGTGGCGTCGACGGTGCAATTCACCGTGCGGCAGGCCCCAAGTTGGTGGAAGAATGTAAGGCCATAAGAGACCGTCAAGGCGGATGTCCGCCAGGAGAAGCCGTTATCACTACGGGTGCAGACCTGAAAGCAAAATTTATCATTCATGCTGTGGGTCCTACCTGGAATGGTGGAAAGGAGGATGAACAACAATTGCTTGCCAATGCATACCGAAACGCCTTAATACTTGCTGTGAGCAATTCAGTGGCGACCATTGCATTCCCAAATATTAGTACAGGAATATATAGGTTTCCCAAAAAGCTGGCTGCAGAAATTGCAATTCGGGAGGTAAATGATTTTTTAAACAACGATACGACTATTCAAAAAGTTATCTTTTGCTGTTTTGATGAAGAGAATTTCAAGTTGTACAATCAATTATTGCTGAATAATCCGTCGTGATGCTAGTATCTAGTTCGATGCGTACTTTATTGACCGTTCTTCTTTTTTACTCTGCAATTGCTGAGGCGCAGAATAAATACGGACTGCGTGCTACAACTTTCGATGAGTATGTCGCAAGCGTCAAAGTCAATCCTGAAAAAGAGTTGATCGACCTTGAAAAATTCATTCCCTCACTTGTGCTGGATATTCGTTATGCTACGTCAAATAATTTCACGGGTGAAAAGATCTACACGCTTGGCAAAAGCATATGCGCGCAAACCTGTGGCCGAGTCGCTAAAGAAAATTCAGGCCGACCTAAAGCCGCAGGGATTGGGAATAAAGATTTTTGATGCTTACCGTCCTTACAAAGCTACGGTCAAGTTCTATGAGGTGTATGGCGATACCACGTATGTTGCCTCACCCTACAAGGGCTCTCGTCATAACCGTGGCTGTGCGCTAGACCTGACGTTGATCAATCTCAAAACTGGAAAGGAGTTGAAGATGCCCACGGGCTATGATTCTTTTTCAAAGGACGCATGGCCCACATCTCCGGTAAAAGATCCTGAGGCGCGAAAAAATCGAACGCTGTTGATAAACACTATGGAAAAGCACGGATTTCGGGTCAACAGCTCTGAATGGTGGCACTTTGATTTTATCGGCTGGAAGAAATTCGAAGTGATGGATATCGATTTTGAGGAGCTCGAAAATAAAAAGTAAAAGAAGGCGCGGACGAAAAATGCTGCTGCCGCTTGATCATTGATCCAGGTCGAGCGACTCTAAATAGTCTAAACTCTTTGGAAGCTGCACCTCGACATTCGAAGACTCATCTTCAATAAAATAATGTTTGATTCCCAGACGTTTGGCTTCCTTCATAATTTCGGCAATGCCAACATCACCACTTCCGAGCACAACATTAGATTCCAAATCTCCATGGCCGTTGTCGGTGTTGGGTGTCCCGACTTTCCGATCTTTTAAGTGCATCAAGACAAAACGGCTTGCATATTTTTTTAATAATTCCAATGGATCCTGGCCGGCTTGTTTGATCCAGAAGACATCTAATTCTAAATAAACATATCGCTTATCCAGTTTCTCCATCATGTAGTCGAACAAGGTGCCGTTCTGATAAGGTTTGAATTCATAGCCATGCGGATGGTAGCAGAAGATCATTCCGTTTTGGGAAACGACTTTTCCTGCAGCATTAAAAACCGCGATGGCTTTGTCAGCGTCTTCAATACTAAAGCTATCGGTAACATGGGGTATCCAAAAACAAACCACATATTGGGCTCCATAAGAGCGAGCTTCATCTACGAGCCGTTGCGGAGATTTCTGCAACCTTTCATATTCGCCACCAAAACTGACAACGTTTAATTCATTTTGCGCAAGTAGCTTGATTAACTCAGGAAAGGGTAATCCAAAAGTTCCAGCCATTTCTACATTCTTAAACCCCATTGCCTTCACTTTTGCCATTGTACCAGGCGCATCCTTGGTAAATTGATTCCGGAGGCTGTAAAGCTCCAGTCCAAACTCCTGAGCGAATACGGCAGGCGCGAGCAGAAGCAAAAAAATGATCAGCACGGTTTTTTTTCCACGAAACGCCAACGCCATAGATGCAATGTTGAAATGGGCTTCAAAGTTAAAAAAACAGGCCAAATTCAGGGCAGCTTCCTGAAAGTTTTCCGGTTTCCCGAAGTTTACGGGTCGTTTTCGCGCTTTAGGTGTGATTTTAACTTCCCGAAAGTTTCAAACTTTCGGGAAGTTGATGGGTGTTAGTATTCACCTTTCCGCATGTTTTAAACTATTTATTCGTTGGACTCCCCTCAGTGTCACCGGTCTCCGGGACGCTGAGGCTTCAATGGAATTCGTTTTTGAATGTTTTTCCGAAAGAGTTCATGAGCGTACTCAGGCCCACGGAGGTTTAAAATTGTTCGAAGCATCAGAGTCCTGGAAACCAGTGACTCTGATGGGAGGCAAAGTTATTCGCAGTTTTTAGGTGTTGTGATTTTAGCTTCCCGAAAGTTTCAAACTTTCGGGAAGTTGCTGGGTTGGTGCCATCTTTCCGAAAGTTGAGGGGTGCATTTGAAGGGTTCACCTTTCCGCAAGTTTTAAACTATTTATTCGTTGGACTCCCCTCAGTGTGTCAGCGGTCTCCGGGACGCTGAGGCTTCAATGGAATTCGTTTTTGAATGTTTTTCCGAAAGAGTTCATGAGCGTACTCAGGCCACGCAGGTGTAAAGTTGCTCGAAGCATCAGAGTCCTGGAAACCAGTGACTCTGATGGGAGGCAAAGTTATTCGCAGTTTTTAGGTGTTGTGATTTTAGCTTCCCGAAAGTTTCAAACTTTCGGGAAGTTGCTGGGGTGGATGTACAGTTCTTAACTTATTTATGCGTTACCAGAATTGGCGTATTGGCCACCAGGGTAACTAAATCCACGTCTACAATCGTTTTCTTTTCGTCAGCAAGAGTAAGGAAGCTGACATACAGCTGATCCAGCTCGGATTTATTGGGCTGATATCCCAGCAGATCTAAACGGTGTTTTAAAGCAGCGCGGCCGCTACGGGCAGTAAGTATAATCGACGAAGAAGGCACGCCTACATCGGCTGGATTGATAATCTCATAGTTTTCTGAGTTTTTCAAAAAACCATCCTGATGTATTCCTGACGAATGCGCAAATGCATTGGCGCCTACAATCGCCTTGTTAGGCTGAACAGGCATGCGCATCATGTCTGAAACCAGTGTGCTCAATTCGTACAACATTTCTGATTTGATATTCGTGTGCAGGTTCAGGTCTTTATGCGTTTTTAAGACCATCGCGACTTCTTCCAACGAAGTATTACCTGCGCGCTCACCGATACCGTTAATGGTGACTTCCGCCTGCCGCGCTCCGCTCATTAAGCCCGCAATTGTATTTGCGGTAGCCATTCCTAAATCATTATGACAGTGAACGGAGATCGTTGCCTTGTCAATGTTCTTTACATTTTCAAACAAGTACTGAATGCGTCTCCCATACAAATGGGGCAAGCAATAGCCAGTGGTATCCGGAACGTTGACGACGTCAGCGCCGGCTTTAATAACTGCCTCTACCAATTGAGCCAGGAAAACCAAGTCAGCGCGTCCGGCATCTTCAGCAAAAAATTCTACTTCGACGCCTTTTGATTTTGCATAACCCACGGCCCATACCGCCTGTTCCAATACTTTTTCCCGCGTGCTGTTAAACTTGTGTTTGATATGAATGTCAGATGAACCGATTCCAGTATGAATACGGCCGCGTTTAGCATGATGGAGTGCCTCACCCGCAACGTCAATGTCTTCCTTTTTTGATCGCGTAAGCGCGCATACTCCTGTTTTCACAGCCTTCGATATTTCCACCACGGAAAGAAAATCCCCGGGACTGGAAATTGGAAAACCTGCTTCGATCACATCCACACCAAGTTCCTCGAGCTTTCGCGCTACCACCACTTTTTCATCGGTTGATAACTGACAGCCCGGTACTTGTTCGCCATCGCGAAGGGTTGTGTCAAAGATTTCAATTTTGTCGCTCATACGGTTTTATTTTTTTGAGAAGTCTATTGGTATTCGGTTAAGAATTTTTCTATTAACTATTTACAGATACTTGCATTCTAAGTTGATTGCAGACGACATTTCCCATTACCTCTGTGCCGAGAATCTTCTCGTGCAACGTTGAAGCATCTGCAATATCGCGTGTTCTATATCCGGCCTTCAAAGTTTGTGCCACCGCTTTGATAATGGCATCGGCTTCCTCCTTCAATCCAAATGAGATCTCCAGCAACAAAGCTGCTGAGAGGATCGATGCTAGCGGGTTGGCAATTCCTTTTCCCGTGATGTCATGGGCACTTCCATGAATAGGTTCGTACAGTCCTACCGTATCTCCAACCGATGCAGAGGCCAACATGCCCATCGAACCGGCAATTTGTGATGCTTCATCCGTGAGGATATCGCCAAAAAGATTTCCAGTTACAACAACGTCAAAACTTCTTGGGTTTTGAATAAGCTTCATTGCTGCGGAATCCACAAACATGTGCTCCACGGTCACGTCGCTGTATTGCTTGGCAACTTCCTGAACAACCTCGCGCCACAGTCTCGAACTTTCCAGTACGTTGGCCTTGTCGACCGACGTTACTTTTTTGCTTCTCGTCTGTGCTGCTTTAAATGCTTTATGCGCGATGCGTTCCACTTCGTATTTGGAATATATCATCGTGTCGTACGCCGTCTTGTTTTCATCTTTGCGGCCGCGTTCACCGAAGTATACGTCACCCGTTAGTTCGCGAAAGAAAAGAATGTCGGCTCCCTTTAATATTTCCGGCTTGATGCTGGAGGCTTCTAACAATTCGTCGAAAAGCTTAATAGGACGTAGGTTTGCGTAAAGTCCTAACTCTTTTCGCATTTTTAATAACCCTTGTTCCGGCCTTACTTTGGCCGATGGGTCATTATCATATTTTGGATGGCCAACAGCACCGAATAAAATTGCGTCACAATTTTTAAGTTTTTTCAAGGTCTCATCAGGTAATGGATTACCCGTGGACTCAATTGCCTCGTGGCCGATCGTTGCATAGTCGAAAACAAATTCATGCCCAAAACAATCGGCAATTTGTTCCAATACTTTTTTTCCACTGGCAGTTACTTCCTTGCCAATGCCGTCTCCGGGAAGAATGGTAATTTTTTTCTTCATCTATTGAAGTGTTGAGGTGATGATGTTCGAGGTGTTGAAGTTTGAGGTTCGAAGTTGTCGATTTCATTTAGTGCGCTAATTCAAAGTGTTTGATCTCATCGCGAAGGCTTAATAAATAATCAATATCGTCGTAGCCATTTGTCAGACACGTTTTCTTGTATGGATTGATCTCAAAAGATTCAGATGTGCCATCCTCCAGAGAAATTTTTTGTTCGGAAAGATCCACCGTGATCGCGGTCTTCGGATTGTTTTCAATGGCAGCGAAAATTTTCTTTAAAAAACCGTCCGATACTTGAACGGGAAGCAAAGCATTGTTCAGTGCATTGTTCTTGAAGATGTCAGCAAAAAAACTAGAGATAACAACGCGAAAGCCATGATCATAAATGGCCCACGCTGCATGTTCCCGGCTGCTTCCACAACCAAAATTTTTTCCCGCTACTAAGATTTTACCAGAGTATTTCGGAATGTTGAGCGCGAAATCTGCTTTAGGACTTTGGTCGGCGTTGTAGCGCCAATCGCGAAAAAGATTTTCTCCAAAACCTTCGCGCGTCGTCGCTTTAAGAAAACGCGCTGGAATAATTTGGTCCGTGTCGATATTATCGATGGCCAGCGGAACTGCGCTTGACTTTAAGGTTGTAAATTTTTCTTTGCTCATGGATCCGTGAAGGTTATCCGTTAAAATTTATGTCTGTGAGTTTATACCAATTCTCTTACGTCTGTTACTTTGCCCGTGATGGCGGCGGCGGCCGCACTCAGAGGACTTGCCAAAAAGGTTCTCGACTTCGGTCCTTGTCTTCCTTCAAAATTCCGGTTAGAAGTGCTGATGCAATATTTGCCCGCAGGAATTTTGTCCTCGTTCATTCCAAGGCAAGCTGAACAACCTGGTTGGCGCAACTGAAAACCAGCATCTTCAAAAATTTTATCCAGTCCTTCCTCGCGAGCCTGCTTTTCCACTTGTTTAGAGCCAGGAACAACCCATACCTCAACATTAGACGCTTTCTTTTTTCCCTTTACCATCGAAGCCACCATGCGTAAATCTTCGATGCGGGCATTCGTGCAGCTTCCAATAAAAACGTAGTCTACGGATTGACCCAGGATTGCTGATCCTGGTTGAAGGCCCATGTATTCGAGTGATTTTGAAAATGATGGTTGTTCACTGATGTCCTTTAATTCGTTTAACGTTGGAATACGGTCTGTAACTTTGATGCCCATTCCGGGATTCGTGCCATAAGTAATCATGGGTGCGATATCCGCGGCATCGAATTTCACAACTTCATCGTAGTCCGCGCCTTCGTCAGACTTTAACTGGCGCCATTGCTCTACCATACGTTCAAAGGTTTCTCCCTGAGGAGCAAATTTCCTACCCTTGATGTAAGTGAATGTTATTTCATCCGGTGCGATCAATCCTCCGCGAGCACCCATTTCGATACTCATGTTACAGATCGTCATCCTCGCTTCCATGGAAAGTTTTCGAATGGCTTCGCCTGCATATTCCACAAAATAACCTGTTGCTCCGCTGGCTGAAAGTTTCGAAATGATATATAAGATAATGTCTTTTGCTACCACACCCTTGCTGAGCGTACCGTTGATTTCGATCAGCATGGTCTTGGGCCTGTATTGTAAAACGCATTGCGTTGCTAATACTTGCTCGACTTCGCTGGTACCAATACCAAAGGAAATATTTCCGAAAGCGCCATGGGTTGACGTATGACTGTCGCCACAGACGATTGTCATGCCGGGCAATGTCAAACCTAATTCAGGCCCGATGATATGAACTATGCCCTGGTAAGGATGGCCAAGGTCATATAGTTCAATTCCAAACTCGGGACAGTTCTTTCGAAGGGTTTCCACCTGGTGACGAGACAATGCTTCCTTGATGGGAAGATGCTGATCAATAGTGGGTACGTTGTGATCGGCAGTTGCAGTTGTACGAGCTGGATTAAATACTTTTACGTTACGCTTGCGAAGGCCGTCAAAAGCCTGTGGACTCGTCACTTCATGAATGAAGTGACGATCGATATACAATGCGTCGGGGTACCCTTCGCTGCTTTTCACAACGTGAGAATCCCAGATTTTATCAAAAAGTGTTTTTCGTTGGCGGGTCATGGCTGCTTCAACAATATGTCTGATTCTGTAACAAGTGTTAGTTTGTTCTATGATGCTTAAAGCGAAACCGCCCCGTCTGGATTTTCATCTGGACGGGGCGGCTATATTTTTTGATTTTTGGTACTCCCTAAGGGAGAATATGTCTAAATCTAAAAATCATTTTGGGTCAGGGGCTCTTGACGCACGAAGATGGAAAAAGTTATGTGCTGCATCAATAAATTGTTAACATTTTTTTTATGAACTAACAAGTGATTGGTAGCGGAAACGTAATCAACTCCGATCTTTATACGTCAATTGAATCGTAAACAATAACTTTCTCCCAAAGGTGCCCACAATCCTTAATAAACTTCTGATGAATCGGATGGTCCTGGTAGGTCTTTTGTCCCGCCGTATCATCGAAGAACATTAGTTCGGAAGCCTGATAGCTGTTGTCTACCACATCGCGTTTTTCCGTACTCGCGGGGACGCCGATGTGTAGTTTACGAATGGTTTCAATTTTTTCAAGGGTACGAAGACCGTCCAATAGCTTGGCAAGATCTTCTTTTGAATCACGATTTTTCAACCAGAAAAATACGTGATGTACGAGCTGTTTTTTATCTTTTGTTTCCATAGTCGGCATAGCGGTAGCAGCACTTGCGCTCAAAGCAGCAGCAGTGGCCACAAATGTTCTGCGGGATTGTTTTTTCATGATTGTTATTTTGATTCGAAAAGTAATAAACTTCCATCAACTTCCCGAAGATCTTACAACTTCCCGAAAGTCTCACATTTTCCTGAAGGTTCTTCAACTTCCCGAAAGTTTTAAACTTTCGGGAAGTTATCAAGTGAGATATTAAACTCGGGAAAGGTCTTACGCCCGTGGGATTTTTTCCGAATACTTCGGAATGAGCTTTTGAAAATGCTGATGTATTTCGCTCGTTATTTTTTTTCCAGATCGATTTCGGATTGACCGGCCATCTATTTCGACAACAGGGGTTAATTCTCCCATGGTACCACAGGCAAAAACTTCATCGGCATTGTAAAACTCGGTCAGCGACAAATTTCTTTCTTGTATGGGGATTGAAAATTCCTCGCAGATCTCGATGACCAGCCCACGTGTAATCCCATGGAGACAAGCGTCAGCAAATGGTGTAAAGACCAGTCCGTCTTTTACAAGGAAAAGATTCGTGTCATTAAGCTCTGCCACGAATCCGTTGCTGTCAAGCATGACGGCGGCATCTACGCCGGCGACATTAGCTTGTATCTTGGCTATAATATTATTCAATAAATTATTGTGATGGATTTTCGAATCCAGGAATTGCGGGCTGTTTCTCCGTTGTGTCGATGTAATCACTTTAATGCCCGTGGCGTTGTCATATACCAATGGCTTCCACTCGGCAAGTACGATCAGGCATGAACCATGGGTGTTCAGTCTTGGGATCCATTCCTGATGTGACCTTCTCACCGCGCGTCAGCGTAAGCCTTATATGAGTTTCATCTGTCATACCATTCGCATGCAGTGTTTCAAAAATTGCTTTCTTGACATCACCTTTCGAGGGAATCTGTGAGAATGCAAGGGCATGCGCTGAGGCCTCCAGACGATCGAGGTGCCGGTCTAAGCAAAAGATCCCTCCATTGTAAACGCGAAGGCCTTCCCATACTGCATCACCGCCTTGAACCGAACTGTCAAATACTGACACCTTCGCCTCACTTCGAGGCAACAAGACACCGTTGACATGTATTTTAATACTTGAGTTTTTGGGATTGAATTTTTGAAGCATATAGTGGATGAACTTAGCGACAATTCTTTTTAAATGAAAATATAAAGGTGTCAGGGCTTTATGGAAAAAGGAAGCATTTTTTCATATAATGCTTTGGCGCGCTGATAAAGATCTTCCAAATGGCCCGGTAGTGGTCGGCTGCTTGAAGCCTGTGGCTCAAATCCGGTCGATCGATGAACATTGGTATACCAATAGGGTGCCCAAATGCCGTCATACGCCTTCGGGCCCGGCAGGCCACTTCATCATGGACTCCTCAAACGGTATACCTATACGTTCGCAAAGCTTCTGAAGTACCGAGTGTGGGTTCTTTAGTAAATTTCCGGCATCCAATACAATTGGATTTTGCTTTCTGTCGACTAACTTCTGCCATAAATTAAACTGATATTCCACTCCTATGTCTCGCATAACGGGCTTGTCAATAACCTGAGCATAGCTTGCTATGATTTGACGGGGATCACGAATGAAAAACACATTAACAACATCGTCTACAAACGATTCGTCCATTACCTCCAAATGATGAGACATGTTTTTGATGAAAACGACCTCTTTATCCGAGATTGAAAAGATTTCCTTTTTAACTGCCTCTTCCGAATTTGGTTGGCTTCGCAAAACATCTTCTCTTCCCGGGTGATTCGCGCCGCTGGTTAATAGATAAAAGGCATAGAACGGCTCGTCAAGCACAACGGTATCGCTGCGCTGGGCAAATGAATACATCAATGCCGTGGAGATATTGCGTGGACTGGAGATCAGGTTAATGTATAACATGGAGACTTATATGATGGGGAAAGTTAGTGGTTATTTAATTTTTCCAAGTGAGGAGGGTCCTTAATTTATTTTGAAACATAAGGCGCGAGAGTTAGATACTGATCCCACAAAGCTCTATCGCTCGAAGGGGCGGGAAATTTTTAAACCGCAGAGACGCGAAGGTGCAAAGGTAATTTTAGAAAAAGCTCTTAAATAATCGTCCTCTTACTTTGCGCCTCTGCGTCTTTGCGGTTCAGTCAAGTTGATGTTAGAAATAGAAGCCGATTTTCAGGTCGTGATTTCAATCCTATTCCCTTCCGGATCAAGGATGACACTTTCGTAGTAACCATCGCCGGTAGTCCGGGGTTCGCTCGCTACCACGTATCCATCGTCGCGCAATTGATGTTGTTAAATGATCCACGAGCTCACTTGCTGCCAACGGATATTGCCAGGTGAGTGAGACCAAAATATTGGTCGGCTCTGGTTATCCTTATTCTCTGAGATACCGGGCATTTGCATGAGTTCCAGGCGGCAACCTGTTCAAATGACAAAAAGTAGGAATGAAAATTTTTCTTCCGGATTGAAATATTTTTCACCCGCGATAGCGTGAAAGTAGTGTGAATAAAAATTCTTTCAATTTTTCGATATCCCTGGCCCAGATCGCAATATGTTCGATTTTCATTTTGGATGGAGAACATCAATAGGAATCCTTTTACCACGGAGGCGCGGAGGCACAAGGAAACCGTAGATGATTTGTATTTTCTCCGTGTCTTCGTGACTCCGTGGTTAAGTGGAATTTACGAAATTTGCAGAACAATTTTTCCAAACTGATCACCCTGTTCCATCCGCTTCATAGCTTCATCGATTTGTTCCAATGGAAAAATTTTATCGATAACAGGTTTGATGTTTCGGCTTTCCAGGAAATCCAGCATCGACAAAAATTCATCGCGTGTTCCCATCGTGGTTCCGTGAATGGAAATCTGCTTCCAGTAGAGCAAACGTGTTGATATGTTTGTGATATTCCCTGCGGTCCTTCCGAAATTTACAATTCTTCCTCCTGGCAGGGCAAGTTCTATTAAGTTTCGAAAACTGATCTCCACCGGCGCTGTCAATGATAATATCGAATCCGCCACCCGATTCTTTCAATGCTTTTTGTTGCCAATCCGGATCCTTATAATTAAAGCCTTCAATAGCACCTAACGCTTTTGCCTTGTTTATTTTTTCTTCTGATCCTGACGTGACATAAACGCGAGCCTGGTATGCAACAGCAAATTGTAAGACCCATAACGCTGCACCGCCACCCACTCCGGTAATCAATACTTTTTCTTTTGCCCGTAGTCGTGCTTTAGAAAAGAGTGCGCGATAAGCTGTAAGCCCCGAGAGTGGTACTGCAGCGGATTCAGCAAAAGTCAGGTGCTCCGGTCTGTCAAAAACATATTTTTTAGAGATCACGATGTAATCACTGAAGGTTCCGTGATCGGGAAATCCCAATATGCGAAAGGCATTTCCCTGCACGATCGGATTCGTACCCCAATCTAAGCTTGGGTTAATAATGACTTCCGATCCGATAAGCAAGGTATCGGCATCTTCGCCTACATCTTCGATGACGCCACAGCCATCGGAGCCGAGAATTATGCCGTCGGAAGCCGGCAAGTTTTGCTCACGCCAGGTCCACAGATCACGATGATTGATGGCGGCATTATGCAACCGGATCAATACCTGATCCTTGACCGGCTTAAATTTTTTTATTTGCTGAACGACAAGGGGTTGGTCTTTGCCTTTGAAAAAAACGGCTCTCATGCTTATTAGTTACAAGTTTGAAGTTTGAGGTTCGAAGTTAATGCAACGTGAATGCGAATTTAAGTTTGCTTTCATTTTCAAACAAAACGTTAAACGCGAAACTTCGAACCTCAAACTTCGAACTTCAAACATTAATAATGTAATTCCATCCATACACATCCGGTTCATGTCCATAGCGGATGTTGCTTAATTTTTGTTTGGCGCGTTGCTGGAAACTATCAGGGCCTGCTGTCGGGCAGGTTGTAGTCAACGCCTTCGATATTGATCGTAGCTATCGGTGATACAACGGCTGCTGTACCCGAACCGAATGCTTCTGTTATAGTTCCCTTCTTGAACGCTTCTTCAATTTCATCGACACTTACGCGTCGTTCTTCCACCGTCATGCCGAGCCCTGGCGCGAGTTTAAGAATGCTGTCTCTCGTTACACCATCCAGCAATGCTGACGTAAGCTTTGGGGTAACTAATTTTCCATTGATCACGAACATCACATTCATGACGCCGGCTTCATCGATGTATTTATGTTCTTTTGCATCTGTCCACAACACCTGATCAAAGCCTTGCTGACGTGCTAGCTGTGTTGGATAGAATGCTCCACCATAATTTCCTGAACATTTTGCAAAACCTGTTCCTCCTTCTGCGGCACGCACAAAAGTCTTTTCAACTTTTAATCTTGTAGGCTTGCTGAAATAAGCGCCCGCCGGACTTGTCAGGATAATGAACTTAAAGTGGTCTGCAATCTTAACACCCAGTCTGGGTTCAAATGCAAATACAAACGGACGAATATATAAGGATGCACCTTCGCTGGTCGGAATCCATGCCTTGTCCGTTTCGACAATCGCATGCAAACTCTGAATGAAAAGTTCTTCAGGAATTTCCGGCATACACATCCTTGCCAAAGATTTGTTAAGACGTTCTCCGTGTTTTTGTGGGACGGAAAATGCAAATATCACCATTCTTATTTTTAAAGGCTTTCATTCCTTCAAAAACAGATTGCCCGTAATGCAACGAAAGCATCGCCGGTGACATTGGAATATCTCCGAAAGGAACAATTTTTGGGGTCTGCCATTTATTATCAAGGTAATCGGCCACCAGCATGTGGTCCGAAATATATTTTCCGAATTCAATGTTGTTGAAATCAACATCTTTAATTCTGGATTTGGTGGTTCGCTCAAAAGCGAATGTGGGTCTGGTCGTAGATATCATAACAGTGATTCAATTAAAGGGTGAATTTCAGCATTATCTTTTATTTTTCCTTCCTCTTTTACGATTTTATCGTGCATTAGCGAATAGGATATTCTAAGGGTTATTTTTTAAGCCGACTGAACTCGTTTGAGTTTTTGATTGACGCTGTTGATAACCTCGAATGCTAAATCGACGTCCTCCCGCTTTGTGAGCCAGTTGGAAATCGCAGCGCGAATGGCGGGTATTCCTTTATAGACGGTGGGCGTGAAAAATACACGACCATCGTCTCGAACGGCTTCCAGAAACTTTTTAACAACATCAGCGGTAACGTCATCCTCATTCAAAGTAAAACAAACGACGTTCATTTTTACGGGAGCCAGCAATTTGAAATCGTCGGATGACTTAATAAGTTCTCCAAAATAATGCGCTACATCACAATTGCGCTCGACAATTTCCCGATGTCCTTCCTTTCCATAGGCCATAAGCGTAAACCACGCTGGCAAAGCCCTGAACCTGCGTGAATTTTCCGGCGTGTAATGAAAATAGTCCGGGCTTTTTTCCGCATCTGTTAAGTATGCTGCACTGTTTTGAAATACACGAAGCTGAATATTTTTATGCCGTGTGAATTGCATCGCTGCGTCATAAGGAACATTTAGCCATTTGTGCGCATCGATAGTAATACTGTCCGCGTAATTAATTCCCTTCAAGTAGTGCGCATATTTTTCCGAGCAGGCAGCAAATCCTCCAAACGCTGCGTCGACGTGTAGCCAGAAGTTGTATTTTGTTTTCAATTTGCCGATAGCCTCCAGATCATCGAAGTCAACGGTATTTACAGTGCCTGCGTTGGCCACAACGATCAACGGTTCGGGATTTTTTCTGCAGGGTATTTTCGAGGGCTTGTATATCGACCGCTTCGCGATCCGGCAACGTTTCTACTTTAATGACGGATTTGCGTCCGATACCCAACATTGACAATGATTTCATAATGCTGGAATGTGGCGTAGCGCTCATAACTTTACAGGTCGGCCCGGTCAGACCTTCATTGCTGAAATCAATTCCTCTTTGTTCACCTACCCATTGCCTGCGCTAGGGCAAGGCTTGTAAAATTGGCAAGTGTTGCGCCTGTTACAAATGATCCGAAAGTATTCCTGGTCCAGATCCAAAAAGTTCTTTGAAGAAATGAATGGTCTGACGTTCGATCTGTGGAGCAATTGAATCGTTGCTTCCGCAGGCATTTTGATCGTAAGCGCTGACCAGCCAATCTCCAGCGACAGAGGCTGGTGTAGAACCGCCCGTAACAAATCCAAAATAACGAGGGCCTGTGCTGTTGGCGAGTTTGTCGGCAAAATTATTTTCAAAATAATCCAGCGTGGCAAGTGCGCCCCTATTCCCCTTGCAGGAAGGTCGGCCATCGGTATGTCAGGAATAAATCTTCCCGGTGGTAGTGTTTCTTGCCGATCGAAGTGATGTTGTGCTACTTCGACAGTATGATTCAAAATTTCCTTAAAGTTTTCAAGATCATTTTTTAGTTGAGCATTCATAACTTACACGTTTCATTTTGATGATTAATTAATAAATACATTCCATTCCCTTGCCGACCGGTTGAACCGATGCAAGAACTCTTTCCTTCGTGTCAACGCCCAGGAGTTTTTCAATACAGTAACCTACCAGGTCGATTGCGGCAAGACAGCCAGCCGCGGTAGCAATGTTTCCGTGGACGACCAGGTCCCTATTTTCAACTTGTACTCCGTAAGATTTTAACTCTTCAATGGCCGTTGGATACGTTGTAGCAGTCAGGCCGTCAAGTAGTCCTAACGCCGCCAGTATCAATGCGCCGGAACACATTGAGCAGATGATCTGTTTTTCAGGATTCAATTGAAACCGCTGGAGATACACCGGGTCTTTGATCAGCTTGCGTGTACCCGGACCGCTGGTAAAGAATACGACATCAGCGTTCTTACAATCTTCAACGGTACCCTGCATGTCGAGGCTAATTCCTGTAACAGAAGTATGTTTTGCTTCTGTGCCCACAATTTTTACTTCCCAATCTTTATGGATCAACCGGACACGATTAAATAAATCCCAGGCAAGGAAAACATCGATGTCGGTGTAGTTGTCAAATGCTACGATGGTAATTTTTTTCATTTTAGATGTGTTGATGTGTTTTGGCGATGTTGATGTGTTGAGGTTCTAAGTGTTGAGGTTGTCGGTAGCTGATCTCGCATCTCAAAATTTTCGCTTCTTCATTTCTTCTGCTATTTGAAGAGAGCCGGGATCATTTCGTTTTTCGAGTTCGTGGATAATGTGGTTGTGATTTTTCTGATCTCTGTTTTGAGATAGTTTATAAGCCGCCTCGATGGCGGTAATTGTAATCTCAAATCCAACCAAGCCTTGCATGGACTTGCGTACATACTCAGGTGACATCGTCTCTATCGAAACAGGATGTGAAGAGGATGTTTCATATTTGTCAACCAAATGTTTTAACGCCTGATAAAGTTCATCGCCTTCGATGATGCGGATTCTCCCGTACACATGCGCGGCGACGTAATTCCACGTTGGCACGTTTTCATGGTCGTACCAGGACGAAGAGATATAAGCATGGGGTCCGGAAAAAATGGCCAGCACTTCCGAGTCTGCTTCAAATTTTTTCCACTGTGGATTAGCTCTTGAAACATGTCCAAGAAGCCTGGATTCGTCCGGAGAAAACTCCAGTGGAATATGGGTTGCTATCAGCTTCTGGGAAGATTGGCTGATCAGAATTCCAAAGCCATTTTGTTTGATGAATTCCTTGATTTCAGCAACATCATTCTTTTGAGCGTATTTCGGGACGAACATTAGGTGTGGGGATTATTTGCAATGTTTTATAATTTGGCGTTGAAGGTTCACGCAAAGAGCGCAAAGAGAAAAATCGCTAAGACCGCAAAGTATGAAGATTGTGTTTAGCGGCCTTATTGCATTCCCTTTGCGTCCCTGCCTACCGGCAGGCAGGCTTTGCGTGAAATGTATTTTTTATATCATTGTTTTCTTAACAGCATTAAGAGTATTTCACTGATACGCACCATGTGGTGATCGTCATGCTCGGCATCGAACCACGCCAGGTCAACCGGGGACATCATTACTTTTAATCGTGGATGTAACGCGGTCTTTTCAAGGTCCGATGGACTTAATTCCCTATATCGTTTAATATTTTTTGTTCGCGCCTCGCGAAAGAAGTTTATCACTTCCTGGATCGGCAATTCGTGATAAGGTTTCGGGTCAAATACCGCTGGTGGTAACGGCGAAATTCCGGCGATCATTTGGTCGATTCGTTTGTTTGCAACCTCATCGACCTCCGCAAGATGTCCTATGTTTTCTTTTACAGACCATTTGTTATCAAGTTTGTTGGAAAGAATTTCTTCGGGAACATATTTTACTTTTGCTTCTATTCGCGGAATTGTTCCCTCCAACCGCTCGATGTAAAATGGCAGCATCTTTTTCGGCAGGCCGAAAGTAAAAACACGCTCAAACCATTGTAATTTTTCCATGCTTGTTTACTGAAGTGACGCCTGCTTACCCAAGTTCGAAATATTGCGTTATGCGACATCCTTCACCGCGACCACTGATGTTGGCTTGTGGGAGACGGGGAAGTTTACGGAATTTGCAATGAAGCACATCTTGTGCGCGTCATGATGAAGCGCAGTTGCTTTTTCGATCATGCTTTTTTCGGTTACCGTCACCATGGGGTTCAATATTACTTCTGTGAAATGGCCATTTCCATTTGGCTCTTCCTGCATGACACCAGTAGCCTCATCGGTATATTCGGTCACAATAACGCCATTGACCGCGCACAGGTGAAGGTACCAAAGCATGTGGCACGTTGATAGCGTGCTCACAAATAGTTCTTCAGGAGTGTGTTTGGTTTTATCGCCGCGGAACGCCGCATCAGACGAACCCTGAATGTCCGTTTTATCTTTCATACGAATGATGTGTGACCGATCGTAAGCTTTGTATTCCGAAGTGCCCTGGCCCCGGTTGCCAGTCCATATTGTTTTAGTGTTGTAGATAATGATGTGGCATAGGCTAGTCCAATTTTTTTTTCATGAGCAAGTCAGTTTGCAAATCGTTCCCAAGTAAAAACGGATGAGATCCGAATTTTTTAAATCCCCATTTTTCATAGAAGGCAATGGCCCTCGGGTTGTATTCCCAAACACCCAGCCAGGCCAGTTTATAACCGCGCTCGGCGGCGAGATCAAGGCATGTTTGCATCAGGAGTTTTCCCACTCTTTTTCCCAGGTAATCTTTCAAAGTGTATATTCTTTCAATTTCAATACCACGTTCACCATTGAGTTCGCTCGGGCCTTCCCCTTCTTTCAGTTTTGCATAGCCGACTACCGTGTCGCCATCTAGCGCGAGTAGGAAAGTAGACGCAGGATCATTTAACTCTTTAATTAATTGATCTCGCGAAAATGATTTCGCCAGGTATGCCTTCATATCTTCCTTGGTGTTCACTTCGGCAAACGTGTCTCGAAACGTTTTAACACTGACTTTTACCAGGATAGCGACGTCGTCTAAGGTGGCCTTGCGTGTTGTGAAAGGCTGTAATGCTGAGCGGATATTTTTTACAAAGGAAGTCACGACAAAATCTAAATTATTCAAGTTTCAATTCCATTTTAATGTTGCTCCGCTTATACGGTCCATCTACTGGCACTTCCACAAATCCAAGTTTTTTATAAAGTGACACTGCCGGTACAAGAACTGTATGGGAGTATAAAATAATTTTTGTGGCTCCAAGGCTGCGCGCTTTTGAAATAGCCTCTTCGCCCAGCGCCTGACCTACTTTCAATCCACGGAATTTTGAATCCACCGCCATCTTAGTGAACTCATAGGTTTTCGCATCAACAAATTTTAAAGCAACCGTTCCTGCAATCTCTTTGTTGTAGGTTGCGACCAGAATTTTCCCGCCCTTGCTGATGATATACTCATCCGGGCGTTGGAGCACTTCAAAGTCAATCGGTTCCATCCAGAAATATTCTTCAATCCATTGTCGATTGAATTTTTCAAACCAAGGCTGATGTTCAGGTTGGTATTCGATCATTTCGAGAACTACATTTTCCATGGGTTGTAATTGTTTTTTGGTGATTTCAAGAATGCACCATCGATAATAAGCAATTTTACGCCATGTTCCGAGCGAGAACGGTGCGCACTTGCGCCATCCGTTACCTCATAGCTCATACCTTTTGTCAATGTAAAAATTCGTCCATCCGAAAGTTCTGTGGTCATTTCCCCTTCCAAACAGTAAAGGATATGTCCAAGTTTGCACCAACCATTTGCCAAGTAGTTATTGGAATACTCAACAACCCTAATGCGCAACGTTCCATACTGAATGGTTCGCCACCGGGCTGTTCCGGTTTCTCCGCGATGTTCAGTCACGGGAATTGAACTCCAATCAGTGGCGTGAAACAATATGGGGTGTGCTTGCATTGTCATCTCGAGAACTGTTGTTTCCATAATCTTCCAAACTGGTACCCTCTATTGACGATGTAAATCCCTGCCACCGTAATTAGAATGGCAATTCCAATTTTCAAATTCAGCTTTTCACCGAGTACGATCCATCCGAGAATCACCGCTACGATCGGGTTTACGTACGCATAAAGTGATACGATAGTCATGGGTAATTTTCGTAATACATAGGAGTAACAGGCATATGCTACAATGGATCCTATCAGGACTAAATAAATCATGGAATAAAATGCTTCAGTCGACCAGGTGACATGGCTCAAATCATCAAATATTATCGCACCTGGTATGAGCCATATCCCACCAAAAAACATTTGGAGCCCGGCATTGAGGAAAGCATTTCCATCATTCCCCCTTTTTTTCAGCCATACACTCCCGCCGGCCCAGCTAAGAACGGCAATGAAAATAACCAGGATCCCCAGTTGGTATTCAATTTTTGCAAAGTCGACAAGGTGCTCGCCAAAAATCAACGTGATGCCTGCCAGGCCCATCAATACGCCAGCCAATATGGCAACCGTTGGGCGTTCGTCCTTGTTAATGCCGAGATTGATGAGAATTACAACCATGGGCATTAGGGAACAAAGAATGGCGGCAACACCACTTGGAATCACCACTTCAGCCCATGCTACTAGTCCGTTGCCAAGCGTGATCATAAAAAAGCCTGCAACGGCCTGACGAATCAAATGGGCCCGATCGGGCCACTCGGCTTTTCCACTCAATAACATAAATCCTACCAATAAGCTACCCGCAAGAAGCTGACGAATCGTAACGAACAGGAACGGAGGGAAGTGAAGCACGGCAATGCGCAGGACCAGGTACGTTGTGCCCCAGATCAAACAGATTGCACTCAATGCGATATATGGAATTAGTAAATCTTTTTTCACTGTCTTAAAATTTATTCCTCTAACTTTTACATTCCCTCAAATTCCGTGGAGAATGACCGTATCTCCTGATAAACTTCGATAACTACTTCTTCTATTTCACTTGCGACTTTACGGATTATTCGTTTTGCCTGGGACGATGCCCCTCCAATATTTTGTAGTGAGAGGATTACTATCACTACAACAATGCCCAAGAAGAGGAATCCCATTTTTTTCATTAACAGAGAAAAATTACCCATCACAAACTGCTTAAATTAAACGGTAAAAAAACAGTTTCAGTTTCGGAAACTTTGACCAGATCAGTTTGCTGGATTACCTATGAGAATAGCCACATCACTGAATCTTGAAATTTGAACAGACTGTTGGCCGATAAAGGCCTGTAATGTAATTTCACTTCTTAACACTGCAAACGAATGTTATTCAAAACGAAATTTTCAGCGCTGATCAAGGCAAAGAAAATAGACACGGCTATACGCAAGTGGACACGGCCTACCATCAAAGAAAACGGAACTTTGATTACGGCTGCCGGACAACTACGCATCATCTCGGTCAGCAAGATCAACTATAATGAGATCACTGACAACGAAATCATTGAAGCAGGTTACGCAAACCGCAAGGAGTTGGACCATGAGCTTAACGGTAGGGAGTGCAGGCGAAATTTATCGAATTAGATTTAAGCTCGAAGGAGAAGATCCCCGTATCAAACTCCGGGAACATGAGGATCTTTCCGACGTTGAACTGGACGCCTTACAAAAAAAGTTTGAGGCTCTTGATGCCCGAAGCAAGGTCAAGGGATGGCCTTTGCGGATACTCGAGGCCATAAACAAGGAACCGGGCGTGTTGGCGATTCAACAGGCCAGGAAACTTGGGTACGAGAAGATGTGGTTCAAACTTCATGTTCGTAAACTGAAAAATTTGGGACTTACAATAAGCCTTGAGAGAGGTTACAAGATATCTCCGCGAGGGAAGGCGTTTTTAGAACACTTTAAATGAGAATCCAATCGCAATTAATTTCGCGTGAATCGTGATGTCGATTGATCGTTTGGTTTTTCATAGCCGCGAGATTATTTTGCCGGATGACTTTTTTCAACTGGCTATGACGTTGAATCCCTTCGTGGTTCCACAGATGCGAAGAGTTTACTGCCTGCAGGATTCGTCTTTGCATTCATGTGCGATAAATTATGCGACCTTCTCCCGTCTTCATTGCAAATCCCGAAGGGATTGAATTTCATAGCCGTGAGCGTGTCTCACGCTCACGGCTATGATGCCGGTGGGACGGTGTCGCCTGTGATCGTTCTATGAAAAACCAAACGATCAAGCGACACCCCAACGATCGAACTTGGATTAAAAGCTCAACGAGAACGCACGATGAGCTTACCGCCTCAATTAAATTATTTCTTCTGATGGATGTTAGACAACGCCTTCACGTCCGAGAAGATCTGCACGGACTCAACGAAAACGCTCCAACCTCAACCCCAACACCCCGCACCTCAACACTACTCCAGATAAGCCGGGTCAATCCTATACCGATCGTATTTCGTGAGATTATTTTGCCGGATGACTTTTTTCAACTGGCTATGACGTTGAATCCCTTCGTGGTTCCACAGATGCGAAGAGCTTACTTCCTGCAGGATTCGTCTTTGCATTCATGTGCGATAAATTATGCGACCTTCTCCCGTCTTCATTGCAAATCCCGAAGGGATTGAATCTCATAGCCGTGAGCGTGTCTCACGCTCACGGCTATGATGCCGGTGGGACGGTGTCGCCTGTGATCGTGCTATGAAAAACCAAACGATCAAGCGACACCCGAAGACCGAACTTGGATTAAAAGCTGAACGTGAACGCACGATGAGCTTACCGCCTCAATTAAATTATTTCTTCTGATGGATGTTAGACAACGCCTTGACGTCCGAGAAGATCTGCACGGACTCAACGAAAACGCTCCAACCTCAACCACAACACCCCGCACCTCAACACTACTCCAGATAAGCCGGGTCAATCCTATACCTATCGTATTTCGTGAGATTATTTTGCCGGATGACTTTTTTCAATTGTTTAGTATACCAGCTCTTGCGTTCCGAATAATTTTTCAAATGAGGGATGAGCAAATAGGGGTTCGACGTTTGTTGTCTCTTTTTTCTCAAACTCTTATATGCGCTATGCCTGGCCAATACTTCAAAGTAGTCGACGATCGATCGGGACATATCATTATACGATCTGAGGAAAATGGTTTTGTCATCTCTGTTTTTACCCGCAGCGATCCTGGATTCGCTGTCATCAAATGACCAGATCCCAAACAGGTTGCTGGCCTGAACAAAAAAACGTGACTCACCCCAACCCGTTTCTATCGCTGCCTGCGCTAACACAATACTGTTGGGTAATGTGACTAACCTTTCAACCAAGTCATCAATGTTTTTCGCTCTGTATTGTCTTTTGAGATCAGCGTATAACGAGCTGTCGGTTCTGCTCCAACGTTTCTTTTCCCGCAGGCGATTGACTTTATTTTTTGTTGTATGAATCTGGTGTTTTGCTACCAGGATGGAAGGAAGTATAGCAGAAATGAACGTTGCTTTGGCTTTGTGAAAGGGAAGTTGTTCAAGCCCGTCGATGTTTGTGTAAAGGATTGGCCTGACCAGCGAATCCTGGATGAGGACGATCTGATCCAGCGAATCAACCTGGACGAATTCTGTTTTAACGCTGTAGGTATTGCTACCATCACATCCCAACAAGCTTCCCAAGAGCGCGATACAGGTCGTTATAAACGTGGCCCGGGTCAGGAGTTTCATGAATTAAAATTAAAAAGACGTGCCTGCCTTTAAAGTTGAAGTTTTCATAACTCGGTAGCGATGTAAGTTTTTTAACGGTGTTTGATGGGTCAGCGCTAAGGTGTTGAAGTATTTGGGGTAGTAGTAGGCGGGTGCCGTGTGGTAAGGTTTGTTGATCGCTTCGCAGTTTAGCTGTGAAATTGCGAGGTACCCAAGACCATTTCACCCGCGAGGCGCGAAGACACAAAGATTCCCAAGGCAGACCGATGTAGCTTTACGGGAATTTCGGGTTGTCACACTCTATGTAATAATGTATCGCTGATTGTCGGGATAGTTTTTCAACATCGTGATCTTTAATTTGCATTTTTAGTAAATTGAAGGCAAATCATTTTTTCGTTGACAGCTTCATCCAAGTTCAGAAATCTACTGTTAGATAAAAGAGTAAAGACATCGCGATCTGAATTCAAGAGATTGATGCTCACCGGCTACCTCGCCGTCATTTGTCTATTGGTGGCTGTTGTGTATACAGCCATTGATTTAGGTAACAGCGTCTATTATGCGCTCCCGGCGTACGTCGTTTTATTTACGATTCCAATTTGCTCACTGCTATTGATCCGGGCAAAGAAATTTATGGCTGCTAAAATAAGTTTGTTGGTGGCCATCAATTTGGTAGTATTCTGGTCGGCGTTGAATGATCCTTTTGAAACTGGCGTATTTTTGTTTTTTATTCCTGCGGGGATCGGCGCCTTTGCTATACTTGCCTTCAAAGATCACAAGGCCGGTCTCGCCATGATTGCTTTAACTACAGCGTTGTTTTTGTTGGCTTATTTCGGCGACATTGAAATTGAAGCAGCGCGACCCTCCGACACGTATATTAAAATCAGTTTTGTTTTTAACTATTTCATCTCGACGATTATTTCCGTACTCTCGGTATACTTCCTGATGAACTTAAATAAGCAGTCGGAGGAGGAATTGATTCGGAAAGAAAATTTTGCGAGTCAGAAAAATGCTGAGCTTCAAAAAGTCAACGAGGCCCTTGACCGTTTTGTATACAGTGTTTCCCACGATCTTCGATCACCGCTTAGCTCCATACTGGGATTGATTAATCTGGCCCACCTCACCAAGGATCCCAACGAGCTGGTTCAAATCATCAAGATGATTCAAGGACGTGTTTTGGCGCAGGACAATTTTATTCGGGAGATAATAGATTATTCTCGAAATGCCCGCACTGAAACGGTCGTCGAACCCCTTAACCTTAAGAAACAAGTGGACGAAGTCATCGACACGCTAAAATTTGATGGTTTGGCCGACAGGATTGAATTCAGAATAAAGATCGCTGAAGATTGCACGATCATGTCGGATAAAATCAGACTGACGGTAATCCTTAGTAACCTTATTGGCAATGCCATTAAGTATCACAACCTGACCAAGGAAAATCCATTCATTGAAGTTAGATTCCAGGACGATGTTAGCAGTTTACACGTGGAGGACAACGGATCGGGTGTTATGCCGCAGCATCAGCAAAAGATATTCAACATGTTTTATCGTGGTTCCGATCGCGTGACTGGCAGCGGTCTTGGTTTATTTATCACCAGGGAAGCAGTAGCAAAACTCGGCGGCAACATATCGCTTAAATCCGTGTATGGCGAGGGTAGTACATTTACCGTGACTTTTCCAAAGAAAGTGACCGTCCTACCACAACCAGCAGTTGCTGCGAAGCAAGCGTAGAGAAAGCCCGTGTAAAAATACTTGGCCCCTACGGGCTAAGAACTTGACACTTCTTGTCAATTACTTACGTCTCTGGTGCCAATATAAATGGCCGAAGTCCATCTAATTTTAGCGCAGATGGCGCTGCGAACCTGCTTTGTGCGCTTTGTAAACTAGTAGGGGAAACGATTTCAACACCAGGTAACTGAGACGGCCAAGCCGTATCGTCGAACGTGCTTCGTATAAAAGGCTCAATGATTTCTCCGTGCCAGTGTCTCCGTGGTAAAAAATAAACAAATTTCCACGTGAACGGTATGCGAAAACACGGTTGAACAGCAACGAAACTATGCTACGAAGAACATGTCGACTACGGCTTGGCCGTCTCCGCGCCTGCCAGGCCGCAGGCAGGGTCCTCGAGTCGAAAATATATGGCTGAGTATTTTGCGAAAGCAGATAACAGGGGCGCATTTTTCAACATATCCTCAGCGCTCTCTGCGCTAAAATTTGGACTTAAGATTTACGCCTGACGCCAACAGTCAGTTCTAAGCACGCAAAGTCAAACAAACTACATTTTCAACATGAACGGTATGTGGAAACATGTCTACTGGCTGCACAGCAATGATGTCATACTTTTCCGACAAAATCTTTAAATCACGAGCTTGTGTCGCAGGATTACAACTGACGTAGACAATTTTAGCGGGCGCAGCTTTCAGCAACATCCTGCAAACATCTTCATGCATTCCGGCGCGTGGCGGGTCCGTTATTACTACGTCGGGTCGTCCGTGCGTCAGAAAGAAATTTCTCATCCAGCAAATCTTTAATATCACCCGCAAAAAATTCTGTGTTTGTGATCTCGTTTACCTGAGCATTTACCTTGGCATCCTCGATGGCTGCTGCTACGTACTCCAGTCCGATAACTTTTTTAACGTGACACGCGACAAAGTTGGCAATAGTACCGGTACCAGTGTACAAGTCGTACACCAATTCGTCACCTTGAAAATCTGCCATCCTCCAGGCGATGTCATAAAGTTTATAAGCCTGATCTGAATTGGTTTGATAAAATGATTTCGGTCCGACACGGAATTGCAGCATACCACCGCCATAGGGCTTAGGCATTGTCTCCGTAATATAAGGGTTGCCTTTCCATAGTAGAATATTCAAATCACTGAACGTATCGTTCTTCTTACCATTGATCACGTATTGAAATGAGGTGATCTGAGGGAAATCAAGCTCTAGCCGTTTTAAAATCTTTTCGGTCCATTCCATCTTGTCGTAGGTCACCTGAAGGATGATCATTACTTCACCCGTATTGGCAGTTCGAATCGTGATGGTTCTTAAAAATCCAATCTGTTTTCGCAAATCGAAAAAAGGGATATTATTTTTTAGCGCTTCATCGCGCGTAGCTAAACGAATGCCATCTGATGGATCAGGTTGCAGGTGACATACCTTAACATCAAATACTAAATCGTACTTTCGAGGAATATGATAACCCAAAGCCGGTTCTGAAGGTGAATCATCATTTTCGCCGTTCTCTTCGCGCGCTTTTTTTGCCGTTAATTCTTCTTTTGTAAGCCAACGTTGTGCAGAAAAAGTGTAATCCAGCTTGTTTCGGTAAAACCTGGTTTTAGCCGAGGCAACAATCGGATCTATCGGCAGGAAGCGCCAGTCCACCAATGCGCTCCAGGTGATCAGTTGCTTGTTGCTGCTTATATTGAAGTTGCTCCTCGTATTGTATATGTTGCCAGGAACATCCTCCACAAAGTCCGAAATGAACGCAAAAAGGTTCCGTACGGTGAGGGGATAGGGCTTTAATATTGGTGACCCGGCCCTCAAGAAAGGAGCTCTTGATCTTTGTGAGCATCACATCCACAGTATCTCCAGGCGCCCCACCTTCTAAAAAGATCACCAAATTATTAATTCTTGCCACACATTTTCCTTCTGCAGCCATGCTTTGGACTACAATATTTTCGATTATGTCTCCTTTTTTCATCGGGTGGTCAAATTACAGAAATGGAGGGTTTTCTCCTTCAACCTAATTCTCTATATTTAGTGTCTACGTGATGGGATATGAAAAGGGGCTTGCTCGTTATTCTGTGTGTTTTAGCGTTGCCGGTTATGGCTTCCCACATTGTGGGGGGCGAATTTGAAGTCATTCATATTTCTGGAAATAGCTACCGCATAAATCTCATTTTATATTTTGATAAACTGAACGGAAGTCCGGGTGCCAGAGACAATAATATTGTAGCGGCCATCTATCGCAAGCGTGATAATCAATTCATGCAAAATGTTTCTTTCGACAACCCTTCGGAAACCAACGTAAGCTATACACAACCTGAGTGCTCCCGTGGGGAAATTGTAACCTCCAGGCTGGTATATTCAACCCAGCTTGTTCTTTCGGACAACCGATATAACGATCCCCAAGGTTATTATATCATATGGGAAAGATGCTGCCGGAATTATGCGATAACCAACATTTACAGCGAAAATCCGGACGTTAGCAGCCGCGCGGCAGGACAAACTTTTTATCTTGAATTTCCCCCGGTTGTTAAGAACGGACAGCCGTTTTATAATTCTTCTCCGCGCTTATTTCCGCCTTTAAATGATTATGCTTGCCCACGCAAACCTTACTATGTGGATTTTGCAGGCGTCGACGATGATGGTGACTCCTTGGTTTATTCGCTCGTAACGCCATTGACCACGCACTCTATCGTCGCCTTACCGCCACTGCAGCCAGCGCCCTATCCGTTGGTCACCTGGAGAAATCCCTTCAGTCTTGAAAACGTGTTAAACGGGGATCCGGACCTTGCGATCAGCACCGATGGATTTCTTACGGCGACACCTTCTCAACAGGGCTTGTATGTATTCGCTGTGAAGTGTGATGAATACCGCGAAGGTGTTAAGATCGGGGAGGTGAGACGTGATTTTCAAATGTTGGTCGTGGATGTTTGCCCCCGCGCAGAGGCACCGCAGATACTCGGCAAAAAATTGGCTGACGGGACGTTTGGTTTCGATGAGGATATGCAAGTGACTTTCGGTAGCGCGGTAGTGGATTCCCTGCGATGTATTGAAGTAGAGGTGTCCGACCCTGATGCGTCGAAACAAGATGACAACTTCACCGAAAATGTTAAGATCAAGGCCGTTGCTCTGGGTTTTAGAGAAAATGTGAATGAAATACTTCCGGAAATCACCGACGCCACGCTGGTCAATGGAAGCAAGATTAAGTTCAAGATCTGTTTTGAAAAATGTCCATATAAACCGGGGCCATTTGTGGTGGGTATTATTGCGTACGATGACGCCTGCAGCCTTCCCTTATCCGATACGTTGCGTGTCACTGTAAATATTACGCCGCCCCCTAACGCGCTTCCTTACTTTACTACTCCGGATGTAAACGAAACTTTAAATGAGGGTACAATCAAAACGTGGGCTATACGTGGACTTGACGATGATGGTGATATGTTGGTTGCTGGCATTGTTCCAGAGGGGTTTAAGTTGGAAGATTATGGAATGAAGTTTACGCAAGTCAAAAGTGAAAGCGGATTGTATGAAGCACAGCTCGAGTGGGATACAAGATGCGATGTGTACAACTTTTCGAAAAAAACCGAATTCCGTTTTAAAGTATTGCTGGACGATATTGATCAGTGTACGTTAGCGCAGCCCGATATCATGAATTTTAAATTAAAGGTGATACTTCCCGGCAATAACGATCCCGTTATTGACTCCGATCTGACCAGTGATCCCTTTGAACGTGTTGTAGCGGGATTAAAACGCAAAATAAATGAGTCACTGGTATTCAACGTGAAGGGAATTGATGCCGACAATGATTTCATCGTACTGGGTGTGCAGGGAAAGGATTTTGATATCAACAAATTGAATGTAAGCTTTCCGTCAGTCAGCGGCAACAATGTTATTCAATCCAAATTTCAGTGGAATATTTTCTGTGATGCTGTCGACCTCACCAAGAAGGATGAGTACACCTTCGAGTTTATCGTCGTGGACAACGCCAACAAATGTCGCTACTATAAGGCCGATACGCTTGACGTAACCGTTAAACTTTATCCTCCCGACAACCAGGAGCCTACACTACAGGTTGTCAACATGAATCAGGAGATTCAAATGCTGAACAACACGCTGACGACGACGCTAGGCACACCCATAAATCTTGCTTTAATTGGAACGGATAGGGACAAATCCCCACAGGCGGATTGGCTGAAACTGGAACTTATCAAAGCGGAAGGCAACGTGGAGCCTACTGGTTATGTTTTTGCCAACGCTGAAGGACGGGGTACGGTTGAGTCGACTTTTGGCTGGAATCCGGAGTGCACGATTTTTACAGACGGTGTTTACGAGAATCAGTACGAGTTTACATTCCGTGTTGTGGACGACCGATGCCACAACCAGAAAGGCGATACGGTCGTGGTGAACATTAACATCAACGATGTCGACGGCGAGGGCGAGGAATTTATACCTCCTAATGTCGTAACACCAAACGGCGACAACAAAAACGATTTTTTCGCCATGGTGAAGGAAAACGAAAATGGCGAGCTGGTGAACATTCTGCCAAGTGATAATTGCACCGGTGTCTTCGAGCGTATTATAATCGTTAACCGCTGGGGGAAATCTGTGTTTGAAAGTCCGTCACGTGATTTCCGGTGGTATTGCCAGAACGAAGTCGCCGGTATGTACTTTTACCATCTCAAATATTCCAATAAGGTCTACAAAGGAGTTGTCACCATCGCCTTCGACGCTTCCGATCCCGGTAGGTAAGGATCGTATCTAATTTTTTAAAACCGCAGAGACGCTAAGGCGCAAAGAAAATTCAATCTTATGTTGAGGATGTTAGCATTCTTTGCGTAACCTTTGCGCCCTTGCGCCTTCTGCGGTTAATTTTAACCCACCGCCTACCGCATATACGTAATGATCACCGACGCAACTAACAACATCATAAAATGATACCCGGTGTTGATGAAAAATAGTTTCCACGATTTGTTTTCCCATGCGACTGCGCTTAGATCCATGGGCAGATAAAAGCCCAACCATGTAAAGACCGTGGAATTGGCAATTTGCACCGGCACCGACATCTTATCCATCCCCGGCACGAAGCTCCACGCAGCGATGTTGTGCGCAAAGACATACGCGAGGAAGAAATTCCCAATAACCATAAAGATCATGCCCCTTACCATTACCGAAGTCGGTGGTTTTACGGACATGTCCATTCCCATTTCTTTTGCCCAGGCCTTACCGAACAAGGGGCTAAACCAGAGATATCCAAGAATGAAGTTGGCCACCACAGCGATGAGGATGGCGACCATGTTGATGCCGAGTTGTTGTTCTTCCATAAAACTGTCAGGGTTTGGTTGAGGATGAATATGAAGATAGCAATTAGGGCGAAAAGCAGAAAGCTTAAAGCATAAAGCTAGGGCGTAGCGAACTTCAAAGCTTTGAGCATTAAAAATAATGTGAATAAGCTGTCAGCAGACAGCGCACAGTTTACAGCTTTTTAGCTGAAAGCATATAGCAAGCGTAAGAGCATGAACGCAGCGTGCTCATGACGCACGTTTACTTGTAGGTCGATCAACGACAATGCACGCATCGCTAAGCCCTGCGCACGTCTCCCCTTGAGGGGAGCTAGAGGTGTGTCACGCTGTAGCTTATCTACCCTTTGCGGCACAACCTCGAACCTGCCTGCGGCATAACCTCGAACCTCGAACTTCAAACTAGAGACTAGAAACACGAAACTCGAAACTAAAGCACGACCGGCAACAAGTTGCCCTCTTTAATATACGCAGGCTCGCCTTCCCAAAGAACCTCCACCCACACATCCTTTTTGCCGATGATCTCGACACGGTGACCTTCGTTCACGATCTCAACGAGTGGGGCACCCGGTGAGGGACCTTGCATTAAAAATGTATTCGAAGAACCTACAACACCCAAAGAAATTTTTCCGCCGATGTTGACATGAACAAACAATCCTATCAAAATAATGGCTGTCAAAATTCCGGTCGCTATGGGACGTCTGCCCTTTCGTCTGATGGAAAAAGCAAGCGACACAAAAAATATGGCAATGACACCTAAAGCCAGGGTGATGTGAAAATGATAATCACGGTAAAAGGTGAACGCCTGGTCCGCATCGGAATTTTCATAGCCTTCCAGGTTATAGCGCGTGGCAAGCTCCTCCATCTTTGTCAAGACGGTTTTATCGTTGGTGACGAGGTAGTACAAGTTAAGATAATAGAGGGCCGGCCCGATATGATTGAGGCCTTCCTCTATATAAGCCATTTTGAGGAGCATGGCCGGCGTATATTGATCCTGGCTGAGGATGGTCTTATAGTGTTCCAGCGACTGCGTATATTTTTTATCGATATAGAGCGAATCTGCCTGTTGCAAACGAAATCCAGAGACCTGTCCGAAGATCGCTGGAATGCCTGCAAAAAAAAGAATAACCCCTCCGACAACTATTTTTAAAACCCTGCTTTGCATAATTTTTATATCCTGCTACCTTTGCGACCTCAATTTAGGGAAAAGACCGAAAATTGAGGGTTTTTTAAGGTAATTTGATAGTAACAGCTTTTGATGGCGGACCGTGTCTGCCGAAGCTCTTGTCAAGTGACATTGAAATAAATTAAGACTTGCGAACTTTCGAACCAGTAAAATGATTTGAAAAGCTCGCGAAGGCAGATTCCGTAGCTCAGTTGGTAGAGCATTACACTTTTAATGTAGGGGTCCTGGGTTCGAATCCCAGCGGGATCACAGGAAGGTAAACCAAAACACTCGAAAGCTCATAAAACTTAGTTTTTATGGGCTTTTTGCGTTTTTAGGCACTTTCGAATTTGTTCAGCGTTTCTCATACCTCAGGAGAGCAAATCGAGAGCAGCAACTTCGCCGAATTCGCTGCTCTCGATTGCTCAGCTGAAATCAGTTCAAAATCAACTAGTTCACTCAGTGAACATCTTGATTGCACAGTAACATCAATGGAATTTTATTAAACCATTAAAAGTTACTGTCATGAACAAAACATTGAAAGTCCTTTTCTATCTGAAGAAACGCGAAGACTATGTGAGCGGAATTCATGCCGATCTACTTGCGGCTTACCGTTGACGGTGAACGAATTGAAATGTCAATCCAACGTGAATGTGATCCCGAAAAGTGGGACGCAAAAGCTGGCCGCGTACTCGGACATCAAAAGAGAATGAGACGCGCAACTCAACAACTATCTCGAAACGATGCAATCGGAAAAATTTTGAAGCGCAACGCGAACTGCTGAATAAAGGGAATTGAAGTAACAGCAGAACATAGTTCGAAACAACCTTCGTGGAAAAGAAGAAGACAACGAACCGAAAATTACACTCCTAGAAGTTTACAGTAATCATGTTGAAGAAGTAAAAGCACTTGTTGGAAAAGAGTACGCCTTAGGAACATTGAAAAGATTTAAATCAGCTCTCGCTTCACTGGAAGCATTTATCAAGCATAAAAAGAATGGATGATGTTCTGCTTCAGAATCTCAAGTACCAATTCATTACTGAGTACGAATTCTTTTTAAAATCAGAACGACACCTGGAGCACAATACCGCGATGGGCAACATTAAGAAACTAAAAAAGATTGTAAGGCAATGTGTTGCCAATGATCTGATGGAAAAAGATCCATTCATGACGTACAAAGTAAAGATCCGTGATACAAACAGACCTTTCTTATTACAAAATGAATTAGACCGAATCATTGCATTGGAAATTTTATCTGATCGCCTTACGCAAGTGCGCGACATTTTTGTTTTCTGCTGCTACACCGGACTTGCATATTCCGATGTTCAAAAGTTAAGCCGACTTGATATTGTATTAGGTGATGATGGTGAACAATGGATTCATACTGAACGGGTGAAAACAGAAACGGCTACACGCATACCGATCTTGCCGAAAGCGATGGAAATTCTCGAACGATATAAAGATCATCCACAATGTGTGATTAAGAAAAAGATGTTGCCTGTATTAAGCAATGCTAAAATGAATGAATACTTAAAAGAAATTGCTGATCGATGTGAGATCAATAAGTATCTGACTTTTCATGTTGCGCGGCATACTTTTGCTACAACCGTTACGCTTACTAATGGAGTACCTATTGAAACCGTGAGTAAAATGCTTGGGCATAAGACATTGAGGACAACGCAGCAGTATGCGAAGATTTTGGATAAGAAGGTGAGTGAGGATATGAAAGTACTTAAGTTGAAGTTAAATTCTCAGAGGCAGTCCTAATTTTATCTAAAATCCTTTGTTGATTGTCCGTAAACTTCGCGTTCGGTAGGGTTCCTGCGGAAACAAGAAAAAGTTTGTAATTAAAATTATCGGTTAGATCGCAGCGCTAAACTAAATTCAATTGGAAAACTATGAAACGGATCCTTTTTCGGGTTCTATTGAATCCTTTTTTTCCGATTATTTTATTTCAGGGTTATTCACGAACCAATTGCGGATTAATCCGAAATAACGGACAACGAAATTGTATTCCGAAAACGTAAAGACTCGCCCGTTTATACATGATCACAATCTCATGAGTTCAGTTAATGTCCGAGTGTTCGGCAATTGCAGCTCGCGAAAATGGTAAAATTTTTTCTGAGGTTCAAGGCATTCAGAAATGAGGCAATTATTCCGTTGGTGCCCTAACGCGAAACTCGGCAAACTATATTGATTGGTACTGGATACTTTCCTATTTAAGTTTAGGCTGGCTGAATTTGGACATTGGGTTGTCTGTTGCATTTAACATCAGCGCCAATATACTTTTGATAAATCTAACCCAGATTGATGCAGGTATCGTTGGGGGACCACGAAAGAAACCTTAATTTTGTGTCAAGTCAAAATTTTGAAAATTATACTGGACGGTCAAGTTTTTGGAAAATGCTTATCGTGAAGGATCTTTAACATTTCCTTAAATGCATGGCCTTGAATACCTTCAATAACCTGCATTGTCGTCTTTAAATCATTCTGAAGATTGGTATCTTCTTCCAATTCCTTTTCAAAATCGATTCTGGCTTCAGGCGTCAAGTTGCCTGACAGGTATTGTTCTATATCTTCAATATTCTTTAGATCTTTACTCATTGTTGGACGCACTGGAAGGTACTACCCCTTTTTCAATAAACAATTTTTTAAGGTAATTTAGACAACGCCATTTCTTCGTCTTAGCAACCTGGATACTATTAACGTTAAAAATCTCCTTTAGTTCTGCCATCGATTTATTGTTATAGTAATATTCGATAAGAATGGAACGACAGTCTTCCTGTAATTCATTCATAAGCAGCGAAACGATCTCCACGTTAATCAGATAATTGATGTCGCCTTGACAGATTACTACCGATTCTGCTTCGGCAATAGATTGCTTTTGTCTTCTAGCGTGTTCTTTTAACCACAGGTTTTTGCAGATACTAAATATATAAGTCTTAATGGAGGAATCTCCACGAAACTTTCCATTTTTCAAATTATGGTTAAGTATGGCGAGGCCATCTTGAAAGATATCTACGGAGTCATCTTCACTCCCCTGGTTCTTCCGAACCATATCGCTGATCATGGGATAATATGAAGTGTAGATAAATTCCCACCCCTTTTCAGCGATTGATACGTCAGATGATAATAGTTGCTGGATTAATTCCTGATCTGACACATTCACTTTTAGTTAACGTTATTTTGGTACATCGGCTTTATTGCGTAAGTGTGGCCTTAAAAATTAAAATAGGACCCGAAAAAATAGCTGTAGGACCTTATAAGCCCCAAAGCTAAAAACAAAACTGAAATAACCTAACCGTATAATCTTTAAAAAATCTTCTAATTCTTCTGTTGACCTTTTTTGGAAGTCGGAACTAATGGTAAATAAATGCCTAGGCACTTATTGAGATTTCAATGGGAGTGAATACTATCCGGTTGTTCCAATTATGAAAAACTATTTAAGAATTCTATTCTTCGTAGGAATGGTTCCTGTTGCCGCTGCGCAAGAACTTCCTAAAGTAGTCCTACCGACTCCAGAAGCTTCCTCTCTTTTCAAATACGTAAATTATCCTGTAAGCTACAGTACAGGGTTACCCCAAATAGGTGTCCCTCTATACACAATCAATGCAGGAAGTATCGAAGTACCTATAAGCGTTAACTATCACTCATCCGGGCGGAAGGTGTATGACGAAACTGGAGCATTAGGCCTTGGGTGGTCCCTAACGGCGGGCGGAATGGTATCCCGCACTATCAATGGTGAAGCAGATGACAACGACAATGTTTCAAAATTTCCAATGCCGTGGAAAAAACAAGCAGACATAAGTTCAGCCACGTTGGCTGGATCGCAATTTCTTGAGGGCGTAGCGGGTTCAATTAATGCCTTTCGTTTCAGCACTATGAAACCGCATATGATATCTTCTCATTCATGGCTCCCAGGAATCTCTGGAAAGTTTGTATTGCGAGATGAAAATAATATTAAGATTCCTGTCCTAATTCCAAAAAAATCATACAAGATACTCTACCATCAAGCAACTATTCAGTCTACCATCAACTACTATGATTACATCACAGTGATTGATGACATAGGAACTACTTATAGGTTTGGAAAATCGTTGAAGGATCCGCAGTTAGAGTACTACGAAACATCATCTGGAGTTGGC
>CAWEZB010000040.1:0-135186 GCA_963813425.1 uncultured Bacteroidota bacterium | reverse complement strand
ACATGACAGGAATGGATGTTCTAGCAGATATCAAGAAAATCTCCTTGCACGTCCCGATAATCATAATGACAAGCTTTTCTGATATCCGTACTGCTGTCAAAGCCATGAAAATGGGCGCCTACGAGTACATCACTAAGCCAGTCAATCCCGATGAATTGCTGATGCTGGTGCAACAGGCCTTGAAAAAGGAGAAAAATGGAGAGCCTGAACGCCCGCCAATGACCAAAAAATTTGTGGAAGGTACGAGCGTCGGTTCTCGTAAATTGTATGAATATGTCCGATTGGTGGCACCAACCGACATGTCTGTCATCGTTGAGGGTGAAAGTGGGACGGGTAAGGAAAATATTGCAAGGACAATGCATAGACTCAGCCCGAGGTCTAAAGCTCCATTCGTTGCCGTGGATTGTGGGGCAATTTCCAAGGAGCTGGCGGCCAGCGAACTCTTTGGACATGTGAAAGGCTCGTTCACAGGTGCCATACAGGATAAAATAGGACAGTTTGAAGAAGCCCACAAGGGAACGCTGTTTCTGGATGAAGTAGGAAATCTTTCATACGAGGTGCAAGTAAAGCTGCTAAGGGCAATTCAGGAACGTGTCATTCAGCCTGTTGGCAGTAACAAGGAAATCAAGATCGACGTGCGCATTGTTACGGCTACCAACGATGATCTTTCAGAGGCTGTCAAAAAAGGACTGTTCCGGGAAGATTTATATCACCGGCATAAATGAATTTAAATTAAATGTCCCGCCAGTCCGTGAACGACGGGAAGATCTTGAGGAGTTTTTGCATTTTTTCAGAGAACTGGCAAATCAGGAGCTAAACCGTAATGTGCTGGGATTTGATCCTCAGGTCGACGAAATTTTCCGCCAATATGAATGGCCTGGAAATCTCCGGGAAATGAAGAATGTGATCAAACGCGCTGTGCTACTCACCAATGGAGATTTCATTAAAGTAAGCGCACTGCCAACTGAAATGTTGGATACTGTTAGAAATCCACCTCAAAAAACTGCTGCCGATAATCCGCAGATCTACGATTTGAAAGCGCTGCAAGAGACGCAGGAAAAGGAAATGATCATTAAGACCCTTCATGAGGTTCGGTTCAATAAATCCAAAGCAGCACGGATCCTTAACATTGACCGGAAAACGCTATATCTGAAAATAGAAAAGTACGGGATTGAGTAATCCTACTTTGTCAAGGCAGGCACAGATGCCCCTTTCAGTCCGCCAGATGGCGGATTAGGCGCTGATACCGATATGCTGAAAACAGATTCTGCATACGTAACGAAACCGTTGATTTCGCCAAGCGAAGGAGTCCATTGCAACGACAAAGTAGGAATAATTACCCTTAATTCGACTGAAGTGAACTGAACCGGATAGAATGCATCAATTTTTCCACTTCGTCCTTGGCTTCAATGATCTCATCAATTAATGTTGAAATGGGCGACCCTTCAACAATTTCATTTTCAATGTCATGAAGTTTCGCCGACAATCTGAAGGCTCCCATTTGTCCAATTCGCCCGGCAAGTTTATGTACAATTTCCCGAAGCGATTGAGCTTCTGGATTCTTCAACCCTTCGTGCAGTCGTTGCAGGTCAGATTCTGTTTCTTCCTGGAATTGTAAAAGAATAGATTGAAACAACGATTCATCTCCCATTGTGACTTTCCTTAACATGGAAAAATCGAGATCAGCGTAATTTGATATCGTCTGAAACTTTTTGCTCCTGGATTTTTAAGCCTAAAACCTGAAGCAATTCTTCTTCACGGAAAGGTTTCGATAAAATCGTATTAAATCCTTCGTCTATCAACTGTTGTTTTTCTTGCGAAAAAACATGGGCCGTCAGCGCTACAAAAATTGTTTCGCTGCTGTACTTTTTCCGAAGAGCGTGACAAAGTTCTATGCCATTGATGTTGGGCATCCGTATATCCATCAAGATATAGTGTCACCTCCGGATCAGGATCCTGATGTATCAGCTTACCCGCGTCATTATAGGTAACGAAATCGATTTTGTTCTTTTTGAGAATGAGACTGCACAACTTTAGAATCATAGCATCATCGTCCACCACAATGACTTTTCCGGAAAATGATAGCGGCGCCCAGCTGGGGAAGGGCTTTTGGTTGAATGGATTTTTCAAGGAGTTTTTCAAATCTGATATCAACCTGAAACATTGAACCTTGTCCAGGTTGGCTGGTAACATTCAAGGTTCCTCCCTGCGCTTCCACCAGCGATTTGACGATGGTGAGACCCAAGCCGGTGCCACCAAAATTCCGAGCGATGAAAGAACTGGCTTGCTCAAATTGATTGAAAATCTTTTTCAGGTCTTCTTCGCGTATACCGATACCGGTATCCATTATTTCGAAAGTACACCGTACATCCGTTTCATCTTCCTTTGTTTTCAGCGTTATTTTTACGTAACCCCTGGCAGTAAACTTGATGGCATTGCCGATTAAATTGTATAAAATCTGACGCAATCTGAATGCATCGCCCACCAAATTAAAATCTGAAGCCTTCTCAAGATCGAGCAACAGCGTCAGGCGTTTGCGTTCTGCTTGAATGCGCATCGCCGACTCCACTTCCCTTAAGACCGAGAATAACGTAAACGGTTCCTTCACAAGCGACAAACTTCCAGAGGAGATCCGGCTGTAGTCCAAGACCTCATTTACAATATGAAGTAAATGTTCGGAGGAACTGTTGATGGCGCCCACCGCTTCCAGGTGCGGGCCGTGATAGTTTTTGAGCTGCTCTGAAAAACCAATAATCGACTGAAGGGGCGTCCTTATTTCGTGGCTCATATTGGCCAGGAAACGTTGCTTGATCTTGCTCAATTCTTCGGCTTCTTCCTTCGCTTTCTCTAATTGTTCTTTATAGTAATTGCTTCGTGTGATGTCGACCCAAATGAGATAGACCAACAAAGCAGCTCCCAGAAAAAAGACCAGGAGCAAAATACTGATCCTGGAAATGTTTTGTGTAACAACTTCCACCGCTCGATTATTATTTTGGTGCATTTTGGACAACTCTTCATTTTCCACTTCATGTAGAATGCCCAGCAAGCTGCGTAACGAAAAGACTATTGGAATTAATAAGGGCCAACTCCTGGTCCATCAATTTTTTACTTTCTGCGCGCTGCTCCTTGTCAAGCGCCGTCATAATTTTTCCAACTTCCTCTAACGCTTTGTTTTGTCGCGCAACGGATAAAGTATCGATCGTGACACTGGTTTCTTCCTGTACCTGGAACTGCGTAGTATCTGGCGCTTTTTTCTTTTTGGGCTTAAAAAGCTTGGCCAATCTGGATCGTTCATCTTTCTGTTCGATCACGGAATCCTTCTTGTAAGTTGTTACAACTTTCTTTTGCGTTGTCACAACGTTCGTGTCCGCTTTAATTTTTTCGCTTTGGATAATTGTTGACAGGGTGTCCAGCCGATAGGACATCCTGGTATTGTTCATCAGATCTGATTTGAGTTTGAGATAGGAGATGAAAAGTTTGTTGCGCTTGTTTAGAATATTCTTCATCGAAAGGAGCCGATTCTGTTGCGCACTATCCCAGGGCATCAGGCGAAGCGAATCGATCTTATCAACCATCGACTTTGCTTGAATCAGAAATGCTTCGTAGGGCTTTTGAGGATTCTTGATCGCGTCGGCGCGTTGTAATTGATCCAGTCGCGTAATTTCCTGGAATATCCTATTTAAAGCTTTTAGCTTTTCATTGGGTACCGACAATTGATCCACAGTAGACATCATCTCCCGGAAGCCAAAACGGGTAATCCCTAACGCCAACAGAATAGCCACAAAGACCAGCAGGAACCCCGCCAGAACCTTTCTTGTGACTGAATTCGGATGTCGTTTTTCTTTGGAATACGGCATGGCTTTGTACCGCGATAATTCGCAACAAGTTAGCAGATATTATACCAACGAATAAACCGTTAAAAACTATTTAAGTTTCGAATCCTTTATAAACTACAATTGTATCGACAGGTCAGCCGTAGACCCATTTAACCAAGGTAAGGGAAGCGAGAAAACAAATTATTATAGATACAAGATCCAGTAAGATTCCGGCTTTGACCATGTCCTTCATGCGAATATATCCGCTGGAGAAAACAATTGCATTTGGAGGCGTGGCGATAGGAAACATAAATCCAATGCTGGCCGCCAAGGTCACCGGCATTGCCAAAAGAATAGGATTGATATGCATTCCATCCGCGATTCCGAAAATTACCGGAACAAAGATTTGAACCAGCGCCACGTTGCTCATGAACTCGGAAAGGAGCACCGTGGCGACGATGAGCGCTAAAATCAGCCATATATTGAACGAACTTTGTCGCAGCGATCCAGGTGCCAACGGTTTGAATGATTCCAGTACGTTCCAGGCCTTCCGCCAGACAAAGACCTCCACCAAACAAGAAAAGAATTCCCCATTGCAAATGTTCAGTATCCTTCCACGTTAACAAGAATTGTGTTCTTCGAATACTAACAGGAACAACAAACATCAACAGCCCGCCAGTCATCGCGATGTTGGTGTCATTCAATAAATCCTGCTTAAAAATGTAGGTATTCCAGGCCTGTTGAAAGATCCAAAAGAAAGACGTCAATGCCGAATATTGTCAAGACGAGTTTTTCCTCTTTCGAAATTTTTCCCATCTCGCCAAGTTTTGTTTTGATCAAATTATCCGTCCCTTCGACCTTTGAAAGGTTGTTTGGAAAAAGTATGCGCGTGATTATCAAGTGCGTGCTGATCAGCAACAGTCGAAGCTACCGGTACGCCTACTAGCATCCATTTTCCGAAATCAAGTTTTTGATGATAGAATTCATCCAATAGTCCTGCGAAAACAACATTAGGAGGTGTCCCGATGATAGTCGCCATTCCACCTAACGTAGCAGCATATCCAACCATAAGCAAAAGGCCCATGGCGAAATTCCGTTCTTGTTTCGGAAGTTCATGAGGCATAGCGCCCTCGTTACTTTTCAGCAAATTAATTACCGAAAGCGCGATGGGGAGCATCATCATCGCGGTTGCTGTATTGCTGATCCACATGCTGATGAATCCAGTAGCGATCATGAATCCCAGAATAATACCATTTCCGGAGGTTCCGGTTATTCGAATGAGGTTCAATGCGATGCGCTCATGCAGGCGATGTTTTTCCAAGGCAAGGGCGATCATAAAGCCGCCCAGGAAAAGGAAAATAATAGGATTGGCATAAGGTGCAGCCGCCTCCCGCATTTTCATGACCCCCAGCAACGGAAACAACACGAGCGGTATAAAACGAAGTAACAGGAATCGGCACGGCTTCAGCGACCCACCAGGTAACCATCCAGGCCGCCACCGCCAGAACCTTGTTGGCGCCAGGCTGAAACGAACGTATCAGGTACCGCTACCCAAAGGATGACAAATAATAAGGGCCCTAGAAAAAATCCGATTTGTTGCCCTGAACGTAATAAATTCACGTATGCCTGTTGAGTTTGTTCAAAACTAGTTTTTTTGATATCCTGTTCAAATTATTTTTTGGGCATTTCAATGCGTCTTTTTGCACCGCTCAGTAACAAATACCAGCATGGAATACGACTCCTGCTTGCAGCCAGCGTATAATCATTAAAGAATTTTTAAAATAAAACTTTCGTTTACATCGACTACGTAGCCAAAGTGAAGGAAGTGATGGACCTTGCCATGCAGATAAAAGAACAAACTTTTCTAAAGGAGAAGGACCGGTTATTGGGATTTATTCGTAACCGGGTTTCGACACTGGAGGAGGCTGAAGATATTCTTCAGGACGTATTCTATCAGTTTGTCGCTGGTTATGAGACCATTGAGTCCCTCGATCGTGTAACCTCATGGTTATTTTCGGTGGCCCGGAACAAAATTATTGACCGTTATCGAAGAGATTCCACGCGACCAAAGAGGTCTGATCTGGAGCTTCTTTCAGGTTCCGACGATGGAGCGCCGTTGACCCTTCAGGAAATTCTTCCGGACTTTGGAAATACGCCTGAGGATGTTTTTCTGCGGGAGGCTATCTGGGAAGCCATCATGGATGCGCTGGATGAACTGCCCGACGGAACAACGGGAAATATTTATCTTAAATGAGATCGAAGAACGAAGTTTCCGCGAGATCGCGGAACAGACAAACGTATCCATCAATACACTCTTATCGCGCAAGCGATATGCTATCCTTTCCCTGCGCAAGAAATTACAACGACTTTATGACAACATGTAAAATTAAAGGGCTATGAAAAGGGGTGCTATATTTTTGAAATGTGTGGTGGCAGTCTTGCTGGCGATATTCTTTTTTGCCTGGGTCACCTTATCTGCTTTGGAATTGGCTTGTACCTGTTCTATTTAATGGTCCTGTCATATCTTATTGGCAAGCGCTTGGTTTATTGGTGCTTACAAAAATTTTGTTTTTTGGAATTGGTGGAAGACAATCCATGGCTACGGAGGCCCAGGCGTACATCAGCGTTACTGGAAACAGCGCTTTTATGAAAAAATGTCTTCGTTAAGTCCTGAGGAACGTGAAGCATTTAAGAAAAAGATGCGTGAAAAATGGTGCTCGCCGTCCGACAAGGGCTGATTAAAAAAATATTCTATTTGCTGATGTCCATTTTAAAGCGGTTCGTGTGTCATTACAATAGTTATGGGTTAACAACGGTTCAAACGATTGTGGTATGGATTCACAAAAACTTCACACAAAATTTTAGAGAAAAAGCAAACCTGTGCCGTCATTGATTCGTTCAAGGAAACTATGGAAACTTTTGTAATGTTAAAAGTTTCCTTAGTTTTGAGCCCCTTATGGAACAGCTAGAATTAGATATTAAAAAGAAGATTTTAAAGGCTGCAGAAAATCTTTTTATGAAATATGGCGTACGCAGCATATCCATGGATGACATATCGCGTCATTTATCGGTATCGAAAAAGACGCTTTATCAACATTTCGCGGACAAAGAAGACATCGTATCGATGGCTTGTCAAGCACACATCGAAACGATGGCAACTCAATTTTTGGAGATCACCAGGAACTCCAAAAATGCGATTGATGAGTTGGCAAAGATTTCCAGATGTTTAAAACAAGAATACTGAGGATACGAATCCGTCTTTATTATTCGATTTGCAGAAATATCATCCCAAAGCCTGGAGTGTTTGGCTGAATCACAAACACAAATTCATTCGGGAATCGGTGATACGCAATTTGAAACAAGGAATAGAAGAAGGTCACTATAGACCGGAATTAAATGTCGAGATCATTGCCGCGATGCGGCTTGAACTAGTACAGTTGCCTTTTGATGATAACGTGTTTCCAACGTCACGATTTAAGATCGCGGAAGTGCAGATGCAAATTTTCGATCACTTTGTGCACGGAATCGTTACAGATAAAGGAAGAAAATTATATCAGAAGTATAAAGAAACTACAAACGGACTTAATCATTAATCTCTCTCTACTACTATGAAACGACTAACCTATACCATTCTTATTTTAATGATAGCACCTGCTTGGGTGAATGCTCAATCCGGACCGACTTTTACCCTGGACCAATGTATAACGCATGCGTTGGAAAATACCGTGGATATTAAAAACGCTCGTGTGGACGAACAAATTGCAAAGGCAAGGGTGAAGGAATTGGTGGGCCTTGGGCTGCCTCAAGTCGACGCGTCGGTTGGCCTAACGCACAATCAAAAGCTCCCGCGCTTTTTTGCTACCTATGGTACAGCGCAAGGTTTTTCGGGCGTTGATGAAGATGGTAATCCAAACTTGGATATTCCCGGCATGACTAGCACTGATATTGTGGCCTCTCAAAATTTCTTTCAATTGAAAAGCGGTGGTAATGCTGCATTAACGATCGATCAACTTTTGTTTAGCAGTACTTATTTGGTAGGGTTAAAGGCTGCTGGTACCTATAAAGATCTTGCCGCCAAAACAACTGAACAAACTGAAATTGACATTATTGAAAAGGTGACGAAGGCATATTATAGCGTACTGGTGAACAACGAAAGGATCACACTTTTTGATAACAATATTGCCCGCGTGGATTCTCTCTTACGTACAACCCGTGCCCTAAATCAAAATGGATTTGCAGAGGCCATAGATGTAGATAGGATCCAGGTAACATTGAATAACCTTAAATCGGAACGGTTAAAGTTTGTCAATCTTCAAAATTTGAGCATGGTGCTCTTAAAGTATCAGATGAACTTTCCGATGGAGCAACCGCTGGCTGTTTCAGGAGATCTCAGCGAATTGAAAGTGAACGAAAAACTATTTGACGAGTATCAAGAAGGCTGGGACTACAAGAACAGAATCGAATTCCAGATCCTGGATACGCGACGCAGGTTGTTGGAACTGGATGTTAAGAATATGACCTCCCATTCTTTGCCTAGCTTGCGCGCTTTTGCGAATTTGGGTTACTCCACGCAATCACCAGATATAGGCGGCATTTTTAAAACCAATACAAGCATCAGCGACAATGGAGTGATTGGTCCTGATAAATGGTATAGCTATTCGACCTTTGGCGTGACATTAAGTGTACCCATTTTTAGCGGACTGCAACGCACGTACCAGATACAGCAATCTAAACTTGCGTTATTAAAAACTCAAAATAGTTTTACATCGCTTAAACAAGGCATTGACTTAAGCATTCAGCAAAATACTGTGACGTTTAAGAATGCTGTTGAAACACTCAAATCACAGGATGAGAATATGGACTTGGCAGAAAAGGTGGCACGTGTTACAAAAATAAAATACGAGCAAGGCGTTGGCTCTAATATTGAAGTCATCGACGCTGAGAGCAGTTTGCGCGAATCACAAGTGAACTATTACAATGCCTTGTTTGATGCGATTGTTTCCAAGATTGATCTTGACAGAGCGTTTGCCAAAATTGATCCTTCAAAATATATAACATCCACTCACTAAATAAGTACTTCCCATGAAAAATATACCCAATATGAATTCTAGCTTTTTACACCCGTTTATCCGTTGTCGCGGTTGTCGCGTTGCTGGCTGCCTGCAGCGCAGCAACACCCGATGACAAAAAGGCGCAGCTTGAAAAATTAAAAGCGCAGCAGGCTGAGATCGCGAAACAAGTAGTGCAGTTAGAAAAAGAAATAGCCAAAGAAAATCCGACCGAAGCTAAGATTAAAACAAAGGATGTTGCTGTGACCGAACTTAAAGCGAAGAAGTTTGACCATTATGTACAAACACAAGGACGTGTTGAAGCTGAAGATAATATTGCGGTTAGCGCCCAATCACCTGGAGTGATTACCACTGTTTATGTAAAAGAAGGTCAACAGGTTTCAAGAGGCCAAGCTTTGGCACAGATTGACAATGCTGTGATTTTAAGAAGTATTGAATCAATGAAATCGCAATTAGAACTTGCAACATCGGTATATGATCGCCAAAAAAATCTTTGGGATCAGAAAATTGGAACTGAAGTTCAATACTTGCAGGCAAAAACCAATAAAGAAACGCTTGAACGGAATATTGCCTCTTTACAGGAGCAAAATCAAATGCTTCGCATTAAGTCGCCGATCAATGGTACGATAGATGAGGTCATGGCAAAAATAGGTGAGGCTGTATCTCCTGGCCTACCCGCTTTCCGCGTCGTCAATACAAGCGAGTTGAAACTTACCGCAAATGTTTCTGAAGCGTTTGTGACCAACGTGCAGAAGGGAAATAAGGTAATTGTAACTATCCCTGAGCTAAAGAAGGACCTGGAGTCGAAGGTCACGTTTGTCGGTAAGACAATAGATCCGTTGTCCCGTACTTTCATGGTAGAGGTGGCGATGCCTTCCGAGGTAAACCTTCGCCCCAACATGAGTGGCGTGATAAGGGTTGTCTTTCACACTGAACCTGAGGCGATCGCGGTGCCGATCAATGTTGTTCAGGATATCAATGGCGAGAAAATAGTGTTCGTAGCTGAATCAAAGGGAAAGAATACTGTTGCCCGTAAGAAGGTAGTTAGCGTGGAAGGCGTTTATGGTGGTCAGGCTCAGGTTAGCGGACTTAACGCTGGTGACAAAGTCGTCACTTTTGGATACCAGGGACTTAATGATGGAGAATTTTTGAAAATATAACAGTACAAGAGAATGGGATCTATTGACCCATCATCCTATTTTTCCTAACACTCTACAATTATGCAAGACACCGAAAGAGAATTTGGGCCCACCAGCTGGGCCATCGATAATAAGGTCAGTATATACGTGGCTATCGTGCTGATATGTTTAGCCGGTATATGGACCTATAATAAGTTGCCGAAAGAAAGCTTTCCCGAAGTTGTATTTCCTCAAATATATGTGCTGACGATTTATCAGGGAGCGCCTCCCGAGGATGTAGAAAATCTTATCACGAAGGAAATTGAAAAAGAAGTAAAGGCGATCAATGGTATAAAAAAAATTACCAGTAATTCTGTTCAAAACACTTCCAGTGTTATCATCGAATTTGATACGGATATAGATGTGACGGAAGCTAAACGTGATGTACAGGATGCAGTGAATCGCGCCGTTCCGGAACTGCCAGAAGATTTGGAGAAAAATCCTGAGGTATACGAAATCGACATTTCGGAACTTCCCATTATGAATATTAACCTGGCCGGGGACTACGATCTTCAAACGTTAAAACGATATGCTGAACAAATGCAGGATCGTATTGAGACGTTGGAAGAGATCCGGAGAGTAGACATAGTCGGGGCGTTGGATCGGGAAATACAAATCAATGTGGATTTGTACAAAACGTCATTGGCTGGCGTGAGTCTGAATGATGTATTCGGAGCTATTGCAAGTGAAAATGTTATTGTGCCAGGAGGTCAGCTTGCGGTGGGCGGTGTAAAGCGGTCGCTTAGCGTTAGTGGTGAATACACCAACGCGGAAGAAATTGCGAACACTGTCATCGGTTCCATCCGGGGTGCGAAAGTTTACTTGAAAGATGTTGCCGAAGTCATTGACACGCACAAAGAGCAGGAAAGTTTTGCGCGGCTCGATAATAAAAACGTCGTGACACTTAACGTCATCAAGCGCAGTGGGAAAAATCTCATTCTCGCATCAGATGCCATTAACACAATTGTTAAGGAATATGAGGAGTCAGTATTGCCTCCTGGTTTGGATATAACAATTACAGCTGATCAATCCGATAATACCCGCGTAACCCTTCATGATCTTATCAACACAATCATTATAGGCTTTGTCTTAGTGACGATAATACTCATGTTTTTCATGGGCGCCACAAACGCAATATTTGTGGGTCTTTCAGTGCCATTGTCAAGCTTCATAGCGTTTCTGTGGTTCCCTGTAATTGGTTTTACACTGAACATGATGACATTGTTCTCATTTTTGCTTGCACTTGGAATCGTAGTGGATGATGCTATTGTGGTTATCGAAAACACGCACCGGGTTTTCGACAATGGAAAAGTGCCGATACGGAAAGCTGCTAAGATTGCCGCAGGTGAAATATTTATTCCTGTATTTTCCGGAACATTGGTAGTACTGGCACCATTCGTGCCCTTAGCATTTTGGCCCGGTGTGATTGGCAAATTCATGATGTTCTTGCCGATTACCTTGATCATCGCCCTGTTGGCGTCACTGGTGGTAGCGTACATTATCAATCCGGTGTTTGCAGCAGATTTTATGAAACCACATGAACACGAGCATAACAAAAAGCCTACAGTTACAAAAGGATTTAAAATCTCGGCTATTGTACTTGGCTCGATAGCGCTGTTGTCCTATCTGATGGGCGTCAAAGGGTTCGGTAATTTTGTCGTCTTCCTATTCGTGATCTATGCGCTACATCATTTCTTTATTGCTGGCGTTATCACCCGATTCCAAACCAATGCCTGGCCACGCGTACAGGCCCGTTACAAGAAGTTGGTAGAGTGGTGCGTGCAACGCTATCGACCTATATGGATCGGTGTCAGTATTATATTCCTCTTTATTTTTTCGATCGTATTTACAGGAATCCGAAAACCTCCCGTCGTATTTTTCCCTCAGGGCGACCCTAACTTCATCTATGCATACATACGGATGCCGATTGGAACGGATCAGCGAATTACTGATTCGATTACAAATGTTGTAGAAGAAAGAGTGAACAAAGTGGTGGGAAAAGATAACCCTATGGTTGAATCGATTATTTCAAACGTGGCGATCGGTGCAAGTGAAGACCCGATGGAAGGAGGGGGAACAATTGGCAGTCCGCACCTTGGTAAGGTCTCTGTGGCATTCGTGAAGTTTTCACAACGCGATGGACAGAGCACGAGAGTATATATGGACAAAATCCGTGACGCTGTAAAGGGAGTAAAAGGTGCCGAAGTTTCTGTTAACCAGGAACAAGGTGGCCCTCCTACGGGAAAACCCGTTAACATTGAAATCAGCGGAGATAATTTTCAATTGCTAGCGAGCACGTCGGGACGTTTGAAACGATACCTGGATTCTTTGCAGATCCCAGGCATAGAGGAATTAAAATCGGATTTTCAAAGCGATAAGCCCGAAATCAATATTAAAATTGACCGTGAAAAAGCGAATCGAGAGGGCATTTCCACTCAATCCATTGGAAGGGTCCTTGGCACAGCAGTCTATGGCGCGGAAGTGTCTAGATTTCGGGATGAGAATGATGATTATCCGATCCAGTTACGGGTTCGTCAAGATCAGCGAAATGATGTGAACACGTTAATGAACCTCCCGATTACCTTCCAGGATATGAGCAAAAATGGGCAAGTGAGACAGGTACCGCTGTCCGCGATTGCGACTGCCGAATATTCGAGCAGCTACGCTGGTATCAGACGGATCGATCAAAAAAGAACGGTCACACTATCGTCAAACGTGCTGGGCGGTTTTAATGAAAATGAGGTAAACGCAAACATCCGTGCAAACATGGAATCCTTCAGCATCCCTGACGGTGTTACAGTTGATATGACCGGCGCGCAGGAAGAACAAGCAGAAACATTTTCATTCTTACTTCTTGCTGCTGCGCTTGCAATTGGATTGATCTTTATGATCCTCGTGCTCCAGTTTAATTCGGTTGGCAAACCGCTAATCATAGGCGCCGAAATAATATTTAGTATCATCGGTGTTCTGATAGGGTTTTCACTTTTTAAAATGGAAATATCGATCGTAATGACGGGTGTTGGCGTGATGGCGTTGGCTGGCCTTGTGGTGCGGAATGGAATCTTGCTCGTCGAATTTACCGAACTTCTTGTAAATCAAGGTGTGCCATTGCGGGAAGCCATTGCAGAAGCTGCAAAAACGCGTATGACTCCCGTTATGTTAACTACGATTGCGGCTACCATCGGCTTGATTCCCCTGGCGGTAGGATTGAACATCGACTTCGTGACTTTGTTTACCGACTTCAATCCTCACATTTTCTTTGGCGGTGATAACGTTGCCTTCTGGGGACCTCTTTCATGGACAATGATTTTCGGCTTGTTGTTTGGGACTGTGCTGACGCTGATCCTTGTTCCCGTGATGTACTTGCTCGTATTCAAGCTGAAGGAGCGAATCTTTAAACGCAAGCCCGAAGTTGTTGTCGGAGAAGGTAAGGTCGCGACAGCTTAAGGGTATCCGCAGATTGTAACAATAAAATCTCAAGAAAAGTCGTCTTACCAAAGAGACGACTTTCTTTTTTATGAAGCCAAGAATTATGACTTTGATTGTTTTCACGCTCTTCTTCCTGATCATCGACTACTATGTTTTTCAGGCAGTAGCTACCGTGAGCAAGAATTTGCCATTGTTTTGGAAAAACTTTGTTCAATATGGATTTTGGGTTCCCACGGTATTAAGCATAGTAGCGCTGGTGTGGTGGACGTTCGGTGATCCCTATAAAGTCAGTGCAGGCTTTAGAAATTGGATACTGACGGGACTTTTTGCAGCTTATTTCTCAAAAATTTTTGCAGTAGCAATTTTATTTATCGACGATATCGGTCGAGGTATACAATACGTCGCTAGTCTGTTTAACAAATCTTCTGGTGACAACCTTTCCGGAGAAGCTATTACCCGTTCTGAATTTTTATCAAAGACTGCATTGGTAGCGGCTGCTATTCCGTTTGGAACAATGGCGTATGGTGTTATATCGGGCGCCCATGACTACCGTGTGAGAAGGCAAACGGTCAAGCTTCCGAATTTGCCCGCCTCTTTTGACGGTCTAAAAATCGCTCAGCTTTCGGATATTCACTCCGGGAGTTTTTTTAATAAGAAAGCTGTCAGGGGTGGCGTTGAAATGTTGTTGGCCGAGAAACCTGATGTAATTTTCTTTACGGGTGATCTCGTGAATAATGAGGCATCTGAAGTGATGGAGTATATTGATGTTTTTAATAAACTCAAAGCGCCATTGGGCGTGTACTCCATTACCGGTAATCACGATTACGGCGATTATCACCGATGGACCAGCACAGAGGCTAAGCAAAAGAATTTCAATGACCTTAAAGAAGCCCACCGCTTATTGGGATTTGATCTCTTGATGAATCAGCATCGCTTTTTGGAATCGGGGGGAGAAAAAATCGCGATCATCGGAATCGAGAATTGGGGCGGCCGGGGGTTTACCAAGTATGGAAAATTGGACGAAGCCTACCGCGGTACGGAAGAGGCCAGCGTAAAACTTTTACTTTCCCATGATCCGAGTCATTGGGATGCACAGGTAAGACCCTTGTATCATGATATTGACATGATGTTTGCCGGCCATACGCACGGATTTCAGTTTGGCATTGAGTTGGGAAATTTTAAGTGGAGTCCTTCACAATATGCTTACAAGCAATGGGCCGGTCTATATAACGAAGGCTCACAATATCTTTACGTCAACAGAGGATTTGGCTACCTTGGTTATCCTGGTAGAATAGGAATGCCGCCGGAACTCACCATCATTGAATTAAAACGCGCCTGAACTTTAATGCTTCGCTATTGCTTATTTTTATGGGATGGGCGTAGCTTTATATCTTATTAAAACAACCCTGATCCCGCTGATTATTTTGGCGGCGATTGATTTATACGCATATCAGGCATTCCGAATAGCGACGTCCAGGTTCACTCAGGCCCTCAAACACACAACGCGGGGTCTATATTGGAGTGTTACCGCATTTACAGCATTCATTCTCGTCTGGATTAATATTGTTGGCATTGCAGATGAAAAATTGAGGCAATGGATTATCGTTTCACTAGGGATCGTATACTTTTCAAAACTATTTCTCATAGCCGTTTTGATCGTTGATGACCTGCGACGTGGACTTCATCTTTCAAAAAGATTTTACCAAAGGAAACGCAATCCGCAAACTGAGGAAGATGCACAACGTATTTCCCGCTCGGAATTTTTTGCGAAGGCTGGATTAGTTTCTTTTGCAATACCCCTCACCTCGCTTTCCTTTGGAATTCTCTCCGGGGCTCACAACTTTCAGGTCAGACGCCGGACCATTTACCTCCCGCACCTTCCCACGTCCTTTGACGGCATCTTGATTGGCCAGCTTTCCGACATTCATACGGGATCGCTTTTTAACAGAACTGCTATTCAGGGTGGTGTTGAAATGCTGATGCGGGAAAAACCGGATATCATTCTGTTTACCGGCGATCTGGTAAACGTCGAAACGAGGGAAGTGAACGATTATATCAACGTTTTCGATAAAGTAAAAGCCCCGCACGGAGTCTACTCCGTTACAGGCAACCACGATTATGGTAACTACCGGGATTGGCCCTCAGACGCTGTAAAAAGAAAAAACTTCGATGATATGCTGGCGGCCCACCGGCAGATGGGGTATGACTTGTTAATGAATGAAAACAGGATCATTGAACTACAAGGTGAAAAGTTGGCCATCCTTGGTGTGGAGAATTGGGGTATAGGCCCACCGTTAAGATTCCCCAAATACGGAAAGCTTAAGGATGCGTACGCCCACACAGACGAGGCCGCAGTAAAAATTCTCCTATCCCACGATCCAACGCATTGGGACGCACAAATACGTCCCGAGTTTCCTGACATCGATATTACTTTTGCCGGGCACACACATGGGTATCAACTTGGCGTAACCATCGGGAATTTCAGCTGGAGCCCGGCGCAATATCGCTTTAAACAATGGGCAGGTCTTTACCAGGAAGGCAATCAATATATCTACGTGAATCGGGGATTTGGATGCGTCGGCTACCCTGGCAGAATTGGAATGCCCCCGGAGTTAACAATTATTGAATTAAAACGGGGTAATGCTTAATAAATGTAAGGACGGATAATGATCCGTCCCTACATTTCACCCGGATCTCCAGCAGCAATTCCATTTCCGGTTTCAATTTCTTGTATAGACTTTCATAAATCGCGAACGCCTTTTTATACACAGCATGATTTTCTTTGCTGGGAATATAGGTAGCGTCTTGTTTTGGTTTCAAATCTTGATAATCCCGGATCAGGTTAAGCGATTTGAAACCAAGGTATGCAGCACCAACGGCCGATGCGTCTTCAGCATTAATCAAACAGATTTTTTTATTAAAAATATCGGCCAGTATTTGAAGCCATTCCTCGGACTGTACAAAACCACCGCTCACATGCACTCGCTCGATGGACAGTCCAGTCGACTCCATCGAGTCTGCAATGCTATATAGAGCCATGGAGATACCCTCCACAACGGCCCTTGTAAAGTGGGCTTGTGTATGGAAGTTCCGGATTCCAAAAAAAGCACCGCTGGCTTCGCTATCCCATATCGGAGCGCGTTCGCCCAGTAAATAAGGCATAAAGATTAAGCCTTCCGCACCCGGTTTGATGTTTTTCATTTCAGCCAGAAAGGCATCAAAGTCGGTCGGGCTTAGTTTTTTTTGCAGGAATACTTCGATGTACCACTTCAGCACGACACCTCCGTTGTTGATAGGACCTCCGGAAATAAACAAATCTTTCGTTAAGATGTAATTGAAAGTCATGGCCCCAAAATTTACAGTAGGCTTGGTGTTTGCAACACGAATTGCGCCACTTGTTCCAATCGTTAGCGCAGCAACGCCTGGTGTAACAGCAAAGCTCCCCAGATTGGCCATACATCCGTCACTAGCACCAATAAAAAACGGAATGCCTTCTATTGATTTTAGTTCATTGGATAGTCCTTTGCTGCGGCAATGGTTTACCTCGACAGGCTGAGAAAGTTGTTGCGGGCTAATTCCGCAGAATGTGAGAGCACTTTCATTCCAATCCAATTTGCTGATATCAAACATTCCCGTGGCAGAAGCGATAGAATAGTCTACCTCGTGTTCACCGAAGAGTTTGAACCAAATAAATTCCTTTATGGAAATAAATTTGAAAGTTTTCTTAAACAGGGACGATTGATTTTCGTTCAGCCATTTGATCTTGCAGACAGGCGTCATCGCGTGAATCGGAGTACCTGTTTCGCTATAAATTTTTTCTCCCAACGCCGAGGCGCGCAAGGCTTTCGCAACGGTAGCGCTCCTGTTATCAGCCCAGGTAATCATATTCATCAATGGATTTCCTTTTTCATCTACGGGGATCACGCTATGCATGGCACTGCTCAGCACAACGCCCGCTGGCTTTTCTTTCAAATGATCAATGAGACGCAAGACACATTTTACAAAAGCTTGCCATATCAATTCAGGAGCCTGCTCACTGTACGTGGGTTCGGGAGCGTAAGTTGGATACGAGACCTGTGTGGAATGTAGCGGTTCACCAGAAATGTCGACGGCTACTGCTTTACAACTTCCGGTGCCAATGTCAATACCAATGAAATAGTTCATGCCGATTTGTAAGTGGCCGAAGATAGGAAGAAAAACAAAAAAGGCACCTGAAAATCAGGTGCCTCCCCGGTTTAGGTTAAAGATGGTGTTACAGATTAGCTGCTTCCATCTCTTTTCTGCGTTTAGCATCTATGGAATAACGGCCAGCTCCAAAGACCATGAAGACTAGCAAGCCAATCAAGACAACAAGTGACGCCCAAAGTTCCATGTGCTGTCCGATAGACAGAAATCCTTTTGGCGCATTTACCATAAACACTGCTCCAATGAGAATTGGTAATTGAATAAAGCAGACGATTCGGGTAAAAAGACCAAAGAATATCAGCGGACCTCCAAGGATATGCGCAAAGACCACATAATGAGCAAGTGTCATTCCTGCAAAATACACGTTGATGCCAGCGGTAGTCATTTCAAGTTCTGGCATGTGCGTAATGAAGTAGAGCCCTTTATAAGTGATAAAGGCGCCCAGTACAAAACGAAAAATATCAAGAAATCCAGGACGATGGCTATTACCCCACCGTTCAAGGTTGGTAATTACACTCATTGCTAAATGTTAGTTGATGTTTACAAAGTTTACTAAACTATTCGCTCAGAATCAAGGGTTATTTGAGTTATTCCAGATCCTGATGACCCAATAAACAGGAAACGCTATGATGCCAAGGAAAATAAATAGAAGGACCCAAAGCAGTTGCTCAGCAGGTTGTAGCATTTTGTTGGTGACTGCATGGACGATATAAAAAATAAGCAACGCAAGGCTACAGAACGCCAGCAGTATGATTGGAAAAATGAACGCGAATACTTCGATCAGAATTTCCCTTGGCTCGGGTTCACCAAATTCACTGATTTTTATAATGTTCAATATGGCATCAAACAATTGCCAAAGCACAAAGGGAAAAATGAAGAAAGGCAGAAAGGTGAAAATTCCAAGTACAACTTTTTGCGTTTTGCTTAATTTCATCGTCGACAGATCTTCAATAAATTAAATGATCGAAAAAAAAATTGGACAAAAAAAAACTGCTCGGGTGAGCAGTTTAATTACAATATCGGATGGATTAATATTCGTTATTGCTTCTGCGGTTAAAACCACCACCGCCACCGCTTTTGTAACCGCCACCTCCACTACGAGGAGCGTCAGTGCGTGGTCTTGCTTCGTTAACCACCAGGGTCTTTCCTAAGAAATTGAAACCGTTTAAGCTAGTGATAGCTTGACGGGCACTCGCGTCATCCGACATTTCGATAAAACCGAAACCGCGGCTGCGCTGTGTAACTTTGTCCATAACAATTTTGGCTGAAGAAACTTCGCCATACTCTTCGAATAATCCCTTCAATTCCTGTTCGGATGCCTTAAAAGGGATATTGGCAACATAAATGTTCATTGGTAGATAAAATAAATGAAAAATTAAATTAGCGCCAACTGACAAACTTGGCTGCTACTACTACTCGTAAGCACGGGTGAGAGGGACAGTAAAGAATGACAATCAACAGTTAAAAGTAATAAGAAAATTTGACTAAATGCTAAAAGATGTGCTTTAAGGCCTTTTTAGAGCCTTAAAGCCACATTTAGTCCACGTGGACAACCTTCGGGAGGGTCAAAAATGATTAATACGCCCGCTCTACACTACCAGAGCCGTATACCTTTTTATGGGCGGATTTTGTGTTTCCTTTATGCTTAACCTGACCGGTGCCCAGTACCAGAGCATCGATGTTATTGGTAACGTTTAGTTGGCAAAGTCCTGGGCCACTAACCTTAGCTTTTGCTGTTTCGAGAGCACAATTGTAGCCATCAAGCGTTCCTGAACCGCTTACGACAGCATCCATGGACGTAGCATAACCTTTTACAGTCATCACGCCACTACCGCTTAGTTCAGCTTTTATTGTGTTGCCCTTTAAGTCGACATCCATACTTCCACCGCCGGCAACGCCTAACGTGATATAGTCGGAAGCGATAGAATTTTCGGAGATGATCTTACCGTTGCCATTCACTTGCAGGTCATTTAAATTTTTTACGCTGACGTATATCTTCATCGTTGGATTAAGCTTGATATCGTCTATTTTTTGCCAGAGACTTTTGTTTGCAGCTTCTGGTTTACGATCAACATTAATCATCAGAATTCCATTTTCAACTTTGAACTCGCTTACAGCAAATATTTCCGTTAATGCTTCCACGGTTACCTCCTGCTTGTTCGTTTGCTTAAGATAGACTGTATAATTAGAGTTCACATAAATGCCTTTGAATTCAGGAAGTTCTAAAACTTTCTTGGTGGTTTGGGCTGAAACAATGCCGCAAGCACAAATCATCACAAGAAGGCATATTATATTCTTTTTCATCTGCTTTTAGTTTATTGTTTAATTGTTTTTGTATTGCTTAAAGGACTCAAACCGCTTTTGATGATTTTGACCTGATTTCATCCTATCAAATAACCGCAGTAAAGACAAAAAATGAAACCAGCCCATCGAATAAAAGCGTAGTTAGTCGGCCATACACTGCTGGGAAACTTATAATTTATGATAAACCTTACTTCTTAGTTCTGAAGATGGCTTTGAAAATGAGGATAAATGCAATGCCGCCTACACACATTAAGAGTAGAATTTCAGGTGTTATTTGGTTGAGCGCGTGCATTCCGTTAGTCGTTATCAGTTATCCGTTAATAGTTAGTCGTATGAAAGGGACTCCTGCAAAAGTACAATTTTGTTCATCAAATGGTGTGGGCGCGGGGGCCTCAGATAACGGATAACGGATAACGATTAACCGACCTAAAACTTAATCACGAACTGAGCTTTGACATCATCTTTACGATCTCCATCAATGCGATCAACGCCACTTCCCATGAACTCCAGATTTTGATAACGGATCTGTGCGTAACGAAGCCACAAGCTGATCTGCCTTGTGAGCTTATATTCTATAATCGCCATCTTTCGCACACCATTACCATTGTAGGCCGGTATTGAATAGGCAAGCCAAACATCGTTTTCGTAAGAATATTGTCTATTGTCGTAATCCTCCGTTTCAAATATTGCATAACGCATCGTGACCTTCAGTTTTCCAATATCAAGAATAAAGTCCTGCATGAGGGCAAAACCTTGGGTAACTTTTTTATTGATCGTATAGGTACTCAGTTGTGCGCGGCTCCTGAGCCGCAGCATAGCGTGCGGAGAATAGTCCAAATTTACCCAATAGTTATTTTTCCTGCCGTCGGCGAGCTTGTACTGATTTGATGAACTAGTGACAACATTCCTGCTTTTACACTCTTCCCGTAGTTGAATAAAGATCTTAACCTTCCGCGATGGCTCATAGTCGAATCGCAGTAACCATTCGTAACCTGTCGAAGGTGCGTAGCTTCTAAACCGAAGCCATGGAAACTGGAAGATATCGACGTAGCCTGCCGCACGGTACCGGCGGTTGATCGTATACTTCCATCCCCAATAGATGCCTTTCTCGTTTTGCGTGTTGGTGTTTTCTGCGAATCCGCTGGAATAGAACGTATAAAAATTCCGACCGTAGCCGCGGTATAACAAGGAAAAATCCAGTTTTGGTGACAGGCCAGCCAGCACTCCTCCGCTCCCCGCAAAACCACCTGTCATGGAACGCGCCACTTCGCCGAAGAACGAAATGTTTTGAACCGTGTAGTTAAGGTAAATCCCGATATTCCGATTTACTTTTCCATCAAAATCGAATTGATTATAAGCGGATACCGGTGGATGGACAGCTGCATTGAAAACAGTTTGACTAAACATTAAGCCTGCATTCAAAACGCTGTGATCGTATTGAATGATAGCACCCCAATTTTTTTCTCCAATAATTTTTCGTTTCGCAAATTCATTTTCATTTCTGTGAAACCCTGTGGTCTGAAAGGCGGAAATTCTTTCTTCCTCCTCGTTTGAGGTTAGCGTGCCATCTTTCATGAGCTTTGAAAAAAAACCACTAACCTGTACGTGTTCAGTCGCTTTTATGGTAAGTCCAATACCACGCATTGCTCCCCCTTCGTAGGCAGACGTGTAGGGTAGAAGCCCGATATTGCTTCGTCTTAACGTGGTAATGGTTTCCCCACCCTTCCCCATTCCTAAGACACTTCCTAACATCAGGCCCTGGCCAAATTGAGTTTGATAGTCACCAATGATCAGGTTTTTTAATTTGCCTTTGTTCTGAAGCTGCAGGTGGTAGGAAAAGTAGTCCGCGAGATAATATCGATTGGATGGACTCCATTGTATTTGTTCGCCCGGATCTTTTTCTGCCGTAAAGCCAATGCTAAAATCGCCTGGTCTGCTGGATCGGAATCGCATATATAACTTATCAGGTGATCCTGAGAATCGTGATGCTTCTGGCTCGTGATTTTCAAAGCCACGCTTGTTTTGTAGCGTACGTTCATACCGGACTAAAACATAATTATCGCCCTCTTTTTTTATTCGCTTAAGGAGTGAAGGATGCAGCGTGTTGAGTTCGTCCTTGACGGTTACGAACGGGGCGAGTTTATGAAGGGTGGCTAATTCAAATTCCGGAATTGCTTGCAATTCGTAAACTGAAATAAATTTTCCATGCTCCCGTCGATAGTTTAAAAGACGATCGATTTGAGATTCAGAGAGTATTTTGATAAAGCGAAACTCTTCGGCCGTTGCTTTATTTAAATTCAGCGGGCTCGAAATGAGTTGAAGCAGATTTTCGTAGAGCTCATCATAATTTGCATCCGTGTCGGGGAGACCGTAGAGTTCATCAGTTACCTGATTAAGATCAATTTCTTTTCGCGGATACTCCTGAGCACAAACGTGTTTCGCTGCAATGATAAAAACGATGAGTAGCGTTACCCTCATTTCTTTGCAATAAATACGTATCCAAATGTCGCTTGATGCCTTGATCCAAGCGTGAAATTATGTTGATACGAGTAGTCGAGCTTAAATTTTTTCGGACGAAAACCAAATCCAAAAAAGGCTGAAGTAGGGTTTACCTGAACGCCGGTTCTGGCAATAAACTTTTTGTATGGTTGGTATTCAAAGCCTGATTTCCATTTCACTGGATAGCTTAAGTCTTTCTCCAGTTCGGTGGTGATAAACATTTCAGAGGAGAGCTTCACAGTACCTCCAACGATCAGAATGGTCGAAATCTTTTCACGTTCCAGGGTCGAAAGGTTGGGCTGATTTATATTTATCACATGGGCACCAACAGAAATTTTTTCCGTGAGTTTGGCAATACCGCCAAAGCTTATTGTAAGTACGCCCTTGCTGCCAAAACCTTCCGCTTTGTACTGAATGTAATTAACTTTCAAGCCCAGGGATGCCAATCCAAATTTATTGCTGAAACCCAGCGCTAGAATTTGTTCACTGTAGAGCCGATCGCCAAAACGAAATACGCCTGCACCGGCCACCCCAAACTTCAATGGAAGGGCAAGTACGGCAGCCATTCTATTAAAAGGTTTGAAAGACGGCTGTGAATCGTAGGTGAAAGAAACTGTTGTGCTCTCCACTGTTGCGAGGCCACCGATGTTGTTAAAGATTGACCACTCGTCATCAAGGCACGACGACGAATAAGCCAAACCACCGGCGCGACCCCCAATTAAAGTAGAAGAGCTTTGAGCGTTAGAAATTAAGGCGCATAGCAATAGCATGCCAACGGCTAATAAATATTTAGACACAACGGTTTTTTTAAGACTGTTTTAAATAAAGAAATTCGAAGATTAAATCAAAAAAACAGAAATGATTTTAACCTGATAATCGGCGACGGCTCTTGATCAAAATTCTTTCCTGATATGAAAGAAAAATCCATTTTCTCCTTCGGCATTGAAGGTATATTCAATTCGAAGTACGGTGTCATACGAGGCCACAATATCAATTCCGCCGCCGGCGCTCGCCAACAATTTGTCGGATAAAAGACTGCTGATCTCATAGTTGGGATAACCTTTTACATAGGCCAGATCTGAGTATGTTTTGATGAATATGGATAGCGGGATATGTTTGAACTGCGGAATAGGCATGAAGTTCCACCGATAGACTTTATGAAAAATCCGTTTCTTTAATGTGAGTTTATTCAAAGCATAAGTTGTTCCCTCGACGACATAAATTTCATACCCTCTTGCAAATTGTTTTCGGTATCCCATAGCCCCATAGTTGGCATAAGGAACATCGTCCGGCGTGCTGACATAACCGATTATATTGTTTGATAAATAGAAATGTTTCTTCAGGTCCAGGAATATGGAATATGATACACTCGCTTCCCATTTATTTAAATCATCCTTTGCGGCGATCCCGCTCTTGGCAGCCAGTAAGCTAAAATAGTGTCCCCGTAGCGGGTACCCCACATAATCGCGATGATCAGAAATTAACTGGTAGGTTATCATGCCGTAGCGTTGCGTAGTTTTATCATTGCTGTAGTAGTTCGAATTTAATGATGGAATGGTGTCATTAATATTGTTGCTCCTGTATTCAATTTTAAGCGCATGCGATACGTAAAAGGAATTCCGGTACGTGTAAGTAATACCACCGCCGCGTGTTGTCCGCAGGATATCGTCCGCCTGCAGGTATTCGAGTTTGTGATCCACCGTGCGAAATGCCAGGTTTTTTGTTTCGGTAAAGTCAGCATCTATTATCAGACCATGCTTTTGCTTTTTATCGATATAAGGAAAGCGATAGGATAATTCAAACCGCCGTTGAAATCCGAATTGCGCAGTCAGCCTAAGCGTTTCATTTCTTCCACGCATGTTAAATTGATACAACTTTAGTCCATAGTTGACGCGGCTGAAGTCGTGGTCATAAGTTTCCCACCATTCATTGAAATTACGGTCTGATAATTCAAAGATCGGAGCGGGGAATGTGTACCACCTTTCATCAAGGTCGATCAGCAAGTCTATATGACCTTCCTGCAACTCCAGTGGCCGTATCTCGACCGTATTGAATAATCGCGTATTGATTAGTTTTTTCTTGTCACGTTCCAGGATTGCTGGCAGGTCCAGGCTATTGATAACATCACCCTGACGGAGCGTCAGTTCCCGTAAAACTATTTGATCGCGCGTGATGCGGTTTCCAACGATGAAAACACGGTTGATGTAAACAAGCCGGCTTATTGAATCAGGCCGAGTGTAAATCGGCATTTGATTTAAAGTATCGGGCAGGCCGAATTTTTCTTGCTGCGCAAAAAGATCAGAAGCAAGGATTAAAATTAGAACACATAATATATTCGCACGCATCATGTACCGCTAAGACTCCCACAGGTGCCAACAAGTTTAAACTACTTTTTTAATTCATTAGTATCGGTGTTCTCTTTTCGATAGGAAAGTGCCAGGATAACAATTCCCGCAATTACACACGGTATACTGAGTATTTGTCCCATGTTCAGGGCCATACCCTCTTCAAAGGGCTCCTGAACTTCTTTCAAAAATTCGAAAAGAAACCGAAGTCCAAAACACCATATCAAGAATATCCCAAGTAGTCTTCCGGCTGGTAGATTTTCCTTATGTTTTGACCAAATCCAAAACAGAAATAAAAAGAGAAATACACAGGCAATGGCTTCGTAAAGTTGCGCGGGATGGCGCGCGATTCCTAATGTACTAATTCGGGCGGCGACTTCTCCATCGGTTAATACTTGACCTCGCGTCTGGGTATTGTCTCCGGCTGCGTCAAAATACTCGGAATAACTATTCGCCAATAAGTTTCTTGCTGTAATGTCTGTAAAGTCCCGTGGCTTATCGCCAGCGACCCCTTTTTTAAAGAACAAATAAATATTCATGGGAACTCTGCTGGGGTCCGTTGCCTGGATCGAGTCATTTCGTTTTATGATAACGGATTCGACAATTCCTTCCCGATCGACTCTTGGATCTGTTAACGCCTCCGTAAACCGATTGGCAAATACGACACCCCATGGTTTTGTCGTCGGAAGTCCGATAATTTCTGAATTGAAGTAATTACCCAAACGGATCAATGCGCCTGTAAGGGCCACCACAATGACGATCCGGTCGACAACTTGAAGATAACTTTGACCTGGCTTTTTCTTGCGACTGTAGATCCACAGGGCAGTTAAAATTCCGATCGTTGCCCCATGACTGGCGAGTCCCTGCAATCCCGTGAACCGGAATGGACTAAACTCGAAGGGCAAAAATATACTGAGTGGATTTTCTGTAATGATTTCGGGTTGATAAAAAATAACGTGTCCAAGCCGCGCACCAACGATCGTTGCAATGACCATATAAATGGTAAGGGTATCAACATCTTTCTCAGGTTTACCTTCTTGCTTATAAAAGTAGTACATGAATTGTTGGCTGATCAAAAAGCCTAAGGCGAAGAACAATCCGTACCAACGAAGGGAAAAGCTGCCGTATGAAAAGATCTCTGGACTCCCGTTCCAAATAATATAATTTAGTATAGACATAAGGGGCAAATATAAGCCGTTAAATGAAATCCTTGATATAAGGTCATATTTTGGAGTTTTTAGTATGTTTTCGTTACATCTGCTCCATCTGCTCCAGCTCTTCCAAAAAACCTGAGGATAGAATGGGAAACCGGCACCACGTTCTGGGGTCAACGTTCAGGTCATCCAGATGTAAGGATGGGGCCAGCCGTTCCCTTTTCCATTGGTTAGCTGCCCATAGCCGAAAGAATTTCTTGATGTGGATCTTTAGCTGCTTGGATTCATAAGTACCTTTCATTGCATTATAAACTTCTATTGGCGACTTGCGGTATAAGATACCGTGTCTTTCAATTTCTACCAGAACGGTATAGGGCATCAAATCTTGTTCGTCTGTTTGTTGCCTTTCCAGGGGACGTAGTTCTGCTGTAGGCTGCAGGTTATTTACCAGCGCAAGTCCTGGTTGATCCAATGCTTTTTCTGCCCACCGTAACCACTGGATAATAAAAGTCTTGCTTAGCCCGGCGATGGGAGCGAAGCTTCCACTTGTATCGCCGTCCATGGTAGCGTAGCCCAGATCGCCTTCGCTCCTGTTCGAGGTGGTGATTAGCACAGCGCGTTTTGCGTTAGCCAACATCCAAATAATCGGAGAGCGCGTTCGGGCTTGAATATTTTGGAGGGTAATATCATCAGTTTCCCACTTCAGTTTTCGACCGATGGCGCTTTCTATTTTGGATGTATATGACGAGACTTCCTCGTCTATTTTCCAGTGATGAAACTCGGCTCCAATAGATTCCGCTAAAAATTTCGCTGCATTAAAAGTTGTAACTGAAGAATTTTCAGTGCCCTGATATGCGCAGGAAAGGAGCTTGTTCATTGCCGATTGCCAGTTGTCAGTTTCAGGTAGGCCGAGTGTCTTGCAAAATTGTGCAGATCCAAGCTCGTCCCAGGCTCTTTTAACCATCTCCGTGACCACGATGGCGCACATCGAAGAATCGGCACCTCCACTTAGGGAAAGTACAAAGCCGTTAGTCTTGCTTTTGCGTATGTAGTCAAATAAACCCAACGAAATCGCCTGGGTCAGCTCTTCATTTTTTTCCTTGTTATCGGTTAAGGCCACGACTTGTGTCTTGGCAGGATTCTTAAAGTCAATTTCGGTGCCTAACACATTATAGGATTTGAAGGAAAACCTTTTGTTGACCGCAACGAGCTTTCCACGTTGGCCAATAATAATGTCACCATCATAAATCATCCGGCCGGCTTCATTGCCAAGCAAATTGGCAAATACATAAACACAGTTGAACAAAGACGATCCTTCGCTTACTACTTCCTGTTCGCGGAGTAAGCTTTTAACCATTGCAAAATGGCTGGCACTTGGATTAAGAATCAGGTCGACACCACGTTCGAAGAGTCTGTAACCGGGACGATCTTCATCCCGCCACCCATCTTCACAAATTTCAAAACCGAATCGAAGACCCTCTACTTCGTAAGTAATATCTCCCACCTGAATGAGTTCTTCCCCACGAATAATCATGATTGTTTTATTCGGCGTCCATGGATCAAACCAACGGGGCTCATAGTGTACGCCGTCCCTCGCCAGGAATTGCTTTAGCGTAATTCCGAGAATTTTTTTATTGCTGATGACGCAAGCGCCGTTGTACGTGATTGAACCAATTCGAACGGGCAGTCCGACGCTTACTGTTATGTTATCGCAAAAGTCTTGGATGTTGGTAAGTTCAGCCCACGCCCGTTGGGGCAGCCAATCACTTAAAAATAAATCTTCGCATCCGTAGCCTGTGATACACAACTCAGGCAAGCAAAGAATTTTAATGCCTTGATTTTTGGCTTCCTGGATTGCATCTATAATATTTTTAGAGTTGTTACGCCAATCAATAGGAATCTGGTTAACAGTAGCTCCACCGATTTTAATTTTCATTGTTTAGAGCGTTCAGCTTTCAGCTAACAGCCTACAGCTATTGCAGTTGTATTGAGTACCATGAAAGCTTTCAGCTCACAGCATACAGCTTACAGCAGTTGTCAGCTGACAGCTCCATTCAGTATATCCAGCATTTCACAGGTCTTGAAAGCCGCATCTTGTTCAGCCTTTTTCTTGCTATTTCCGTAGCCTGTCCCTTTAGCTTCTTTATTTACGAGAACTTGAGCAGTAAATTCTTTATGATTGCGGCCTTTTTTTACGTTTAATATTTCGAAACGGACTTCCTTCCCCTCTCGTTGGGCCCATTCAATTATTTTGCTTTTAAAATTGGAATTTGAGTTTACCAGATCTTCAACATCATAGTTGGGAATGATCAATTTGTCAATCACAAACTTTTTTGTCCTCAAATAACCCTTATCGAGGTAAATGGCACCTACAATTGCCTCGAGTGTATTTCCAAGAATAACCTGTTGAAGGTGTGCATTTTTCTGATCGTATTGAACGATGTTGGCAACGCCTATTTTCCGCGCCAAAAGATTTAACGCTTCACGATTAACGATCCGGGACCGGATTTCAGTTAAAAAACCTTCCGACTTAAAAGGAAATCGTTTAAAAAGATAGTCCGCTACGGCAGCGCCAAGGATAGCATCTCCAAGATATTCCAGGCGTTCATTTGATTCCTTGAAGCCAGAAGCGGTATTTTCTTTGGCTATCGAACTATGTACCGTTGCGAGCCGGTAAAGTTCCAGATTAGAAGGAGTAAATCCTGCAATGTTGTGAATAGCCGACAATAGCTTCTTATCAGTTTTCGACTTTCCTTTCGGGATTTTAAGAATCTTCCAAACCAAGCGTCAATTCATTGAAAGTACAGCGCTAATTTAACAATTCTCCTATTTTAATGGAAAGGTTGTTAATTACGCCTTATGCTTCTTGAAAATAATGGAAAAATTATGGCCACCGAAGCCAAATGTATTGCTCAATGCGACATCTACATTTCGTTGCTGAGCTTCATTGAAAGTTAGATTTAGTTTCGGATCCATTCCTGGATCATCGGTGAAATGATTGATGGTGGGCGGTATGATAGATTGATTAATTGCAAGCAGGCAAGCGATACTTTCGATAGCCCCGGCAGCGCCCAGCAAATGTCCTGTCATTGATTTGGTAGAGCTTATGTTCAATTTATAAGCATGCTCTCCAAACACCTTTTGAATGGCCCTGATTTCTCCTAAATCGCCCAGGGGAGTGGATGTACCATGGGTATTGATATAATCTACTTCTTCGGGCTTTACATCGGCCTCTTCCAGCGCGTTGTACATAACCTTGGTTATCCCCGCCCCTTCTGGATGGGGAGCCGTAATGTGGTAGGCGTCTGCCGTCATGCCGCCGCCCAGTACTTCGCCATAAATCTTGGCGCCGCGCCGCTTTGCGTGCTCATATTCTTCTAGCACCAACGCACCTGCGCCTTCGCCTAACACGAAACCATCACGATCTTTATCATATGGCCGTGAAGCTGTTTTTGGTGAATCATTTCGCTCTGAAAGAGCTCGCATAGCGTTAAATCCGCCTACCCCCGCTTCACACACTGCCGCTTCGGAGCCGCCGGAAATAATAATATCCGCTTTGCCTAATCTAAGGTATGTAAAGGCGTCGTAAATGGCATTGGTGGAGGATGCGCAAGCAGAAACGGTAACAAAGTTCGGTCCCCGAAAGCCATATTTGATTGAGATATGGCCCGCGCTTAAGTCGGGAATCATTTTTGGGATAAAGAAGGGATTGAATCGTGGGGTACCATCGCCTTTGGCGTAGGTCTTTACTTCTTCTTGAAAGGTCAATAACCCCCCGATACCTGATCCCCAGATTACGCCTACACGGTCAGGATTAAGCTCAGCTAACGGGAGGTTTGAATCCTTAATAGCTTCATCAACGGCAACCATGGCAAACTGCGCAAATGGGTCCATTTTGCGTGCTTCTTTGCGATCCATGAAATTGCCGATATCAAAGTCTTTTACTTCGCAGGCGAACTTGGTTTTATAGAGTGTGGCATCAAAACGCGAAATAGGCGCAGCTCCACTTGTACCAGACTTCAGATTGCTCCAAAATTCTGGAAGTGTGTTTCCGATGGGAGTGAGTGCACCAAGTCCTGTAACGACTACTCGTTTTAACGTCATGTTGTAATGGGGTGTGATAAAAATGCGAAAGGAGTCAACTATTTCTTCACGTTTTGCTCCAGGTATGAAATTGCCTGGCCTACTGTTGAAATATTTTCAGCCTGATCGTCGGGAATCGAGATATTGAATTCCTTTTCGAACTCCATAATAAGTTCTACGGTGTCGAGAGAGTCAGCACCAAGATCGTTAGTGAAGCTCGCTTCGGGAGTAACTTCAGATTCTTCAACACCAAGTTTCTCGATGATGATCTGTTTTACTTTTTGTTGCAATTTCAGACATGTTTTTTTTGTTTAGTGATTTAAAAATCTGTGCAAATAAAGAGATTTGCGACAATATTGTCAAACTTTTTTGATCTTGCTCAAACGAGTACAAAGTCGCATTGATCGGGTCTTGGAATGAAAAAAAGTAAACTTGTAATCGAATATGAATTTGATTTTGAATTGCTGGGTATCCTTTCATCGGCTAGCGGATACAAACTCGCCTGGGAAATTAACCAGGCTTTGGGTATTCAGCTGGTTAAACAACCGGATTTGGTGGTGGGTTTTAAAAATAACGAGGAAAAAAGCTTTTCTTTTTATGCACACGAAACACAGCTCAATCGATTGAAACTGTTCAAAAACAGGCCTCAGTGAGCAAGAAACCGGAAAGTATTTTCTAATCCCTGAGTTTCCTCACTATGATTTTATAATTTTGGCCGACATGGAAGAGCAGCACGCACATCACCACCTAATGCACCCGATCAGATCAATTGTAGACATTCAATTTGTTGCCTCTATTCCGTTGGAAGGTCTGAAGTCAAAATCGAATTTTATCTTTTAATTACCATGCCAGCAACTGTTTGCACATACATTCATTATTTCGTATTACCTTAAACCTTTATGCTAGAAAAAGTATCGTTCAACAAAACGAAAATTGTTGCCACTGTCGGCCCCTGCGTCAAGTTCAAAAGAAATGCTACGCGCACTGATAAAAGAAGGAGTCGATGTGTTTCGCTTAAACTTCTCCCACGGCACGCATGAGGATCACCTCAAAGTAATACTAAATGTCAGAGAGCTGAATAGTGAGTTGGGCACCAAAATAGCTTTGCTTCAAGATCTTCAAGGGCCTAAGATTCGCGTCAATGAAATGGAACCTAACGTGATCATCGAGCGCGGGCAGGAATCTTATCATCACCACCCACGAAGCACTTGGCAATAATAAAATTGTAAGTACTTCCTACAAGACACTTGCCAAAGGATGTGCAAGGTAGGGGATATGATTCTGATCGACGACGGAAAAATCGAATTGAAAGTTACGGAAGTACGAGATGATCGATGTCGTCACCGAAGTTGTATATGGCGGTCTATTAAAATCCCGGAAAGGAATTAACCTCCCATTTACGAAAGTTTCGGCTCCGTCGCTTACTGAAAAGGACTTGAAAGACCTTGAATTTGGTCTTCAAATGATGTCGACTGGATCGCTTTGTCATTCGTGCGAAAAGCCGATGATATTCAATCGATGCGGGCTATCATCGATGCTCATAACTCGTCTGCACGTATCGTTGCTAAAATCGAAAAGCCTGAGGCACTAAGTAACATCGATGAGATCATCGCGGAAACGGATGGGGTAATGGTCGCACGCGGCGATCTGGGTGTGGAGATTTGGATGGAAGAAGTACCGATGGTTCAAAAGATGCTGGTGGAAAAATGCAACAAGGCAGGCAAACCGGTTATTGTTGCCACGCAAATGATGGAAAGCATGATCGAAAATCCGAGGCCGACCCGCGCGGAAACCAATGACGTAGCAAATGCCGTAATGGATGGCGCGGATGCATTGATGCTTTCAGCAGAAACTGCATCGGGTAAATATCCTCTGGAAGTTATTCGAAGCATGGTGCGTACGATTGCTTCAGTAGAAAAGAATCCAACAATTTACTATCACTTTCGGAATGTTGATAAGAACTCGCCAAAATACATTCACGATAACTTTGTGCTGGCAGCCTGTAAACTGGCAAAAGATGTTGGTGCGAAAGCGATCGTTGGCATGACGCAATCTGGATATACTGCCTACCAATCGTCAGCGTATAGACCAAACGCTAATATTTTTGTATTTACGTCAAACGCCTCGTTGCTAAATAAGATCAACCTCGTCTGGGGCTCTCAAGCATATTATTACGATAAAACAAACTCCACAGACGAAACCATTGCGGATGTTGAATCCACATTAAAACGTGATGGTCATGTGAAAACCGGCGACATTATTATTGTTCTGGCCAGTATGCCAATTCACGAAAAAGCACGAACGAATACGTTGAAGATAAATGTCGTCAAGTGATTTTTAAAGTAAGTAGTGTGTAGGAAAAGGTAAGTAGTAAGTAGTAAGTAGTAAGTAGTAAGTAGTAAGTAGTAAGTAGTAAGTAGTAAGTAGTAAGTAGTAAGTAGTAAGATTCCAACTACTTCTTACTAGTTACATCTCACCACTTACCTGTTACGACTTACATTCAAAGAAGGCACCACCATCAACACCTCCTCCCGTTCAACAACCACCAAACCGGGTGGATCTCCTTTTCGTTTGCGCACATACTTTTTCGGTGTCATTGAAACGGGACATAGGGACTCATTTTTACGTTTTGAGTAATAGGCCGCAAGTTCGGCTGCGCGCTGTATGACATCCTTTGGAAAGTTTTTTCCTGACTGATACTTAATGAGCACATGAGATCCGGCGACATCTTTTGCATGGAGCCACAGGTCCTCTTTGTAGCTGTATTTTAGGGTAAGCTTGTCGTTGTTCTGAGCGTTTTTTCCAATCCAGATTTTGTAACCGTTAAATTCGACTTCACGATAAGGGAGGGATTCCGCTTGCTTTTCTTTTTCAGAAACGATTTCCGACGTGCCGATAACCTTTCGCAAATTTTTCATATCCTCAGCCGTTTCGATTTGATCCAGCTGACGCATCACAGAACCTTTTTCCTGCTCTTTGTTTGATAAAATTTTTTGAAGGTGATCAATTTCAATGTGCTGATTCTTAGATTTTTTATAAAAAATGGATGCGTTTTTTTGCGGACTTAAATCTCTTTTTAGTTTAATTTCTGTTGGCTGATTGTCGTGGTAAAAATCCGCCAATGTGATTCGCTCGGTGCCCGCCGGGATTGCGTGTAAATTGGCCATCAACAAGTCCGCCCAGAGTTTATAATTGTTGTCGTTTTCCAATTCACGAAGCTTGCCTCGAATTTTATCTGAATAAGCTTCTGTTGCATGAACCTTCGATTTTAATCGCGAGATAAGCGTTGCCTTTTCCTTCGCGAAGGAATCTTGTTGCGTGTAGAAATTAAAGAATTCAGTAATAGCGCGTATTGGATCATCGAATTGCCTGATCAGCATACCAAAATCCAGTAAGGAAAAAAATATTTTACCGTCGGCTTCACGAATGGAATAGACGACATTGCCGAGTTCATCACGCACACGTTGAATGGCTTGCCACTGCTCCTCAGCCGATAGGTTTTCGTAACCCTTTATTTTTAAATGCTTCCATACAATTTTCCCGAAAGTAAAATAGAGCGCCTCCTGACGTTTGTGATGTTGTAAGAAATTTTCATAACTCCAGTCGATAGACCTGTCCAACTCATTCAACCTCAAGGACTCGTCCTGCGGAATGTTATTTTTAAATATCTCGATTACAACACCGGCATGAAGGAGAATGACGTTTGACCTATTTCCATGCATCTTGACAAGCAACGAAAAATCATTGCTAAAATTAATGGTAAAACTCCTTTCGTTCTCAAACTGACGAATTCCTTCAACACGTTGACCGACCAGTTTTTCAAAGAGGTCAATGCTATTTCTTCTCGCACGGTGAAAATTTTCAGGGAATGACAAACAGGAAAATGACGGTGACAAACTTGCCTTGATAAAAAAAGGTGAATCCTTTCGTTCAAATCGAATTACCAGTTCCTCTTTATTCTGACTAAAGCATTCTGAAACCACGGACAACCTAATCACCTTCTCCAAAGCTGGTGCTAGCTGGCGAAGAAAGTAGTAGTTATTGTGCATGTGTTCCGTTATCCGTTAATAGTTATCCGTTGATCCTTATCGCCAATCGACGTGATAGGACAAATATTTCACAAGTTATTAATACAATATTGGATTGTCTTGTTGCCTTTCCTACCGGACCGGATAACGAATAACGGATAACGTCTACCTTGTCTCTAACTGAAGCCCGTCATAGGCCAGCAAAACATTCGAGGGCAGTTCTTTCGTTACGTCCGCGTGGGTGCCCAGCTTATGACTTATGTGTGTCAGGTACGTTAGCTTAGGTTTAATTTTATCCGCCATGAGCAACGCCTCTTCCAGGTTAAAATGCGAGATGTGGGGTTCGCGTTGCAGGGCATTTAATACCAGGATTTCTGTGCCGATTAATTTATCGAGGGTCTCTTCAGGGATAAAATTAGCGTCCGTGATGTAGCTGAAATTTCCGAAGCGGAAGCCATGCACAGGCATTTTCAAATGCATGACCGGAAGCGGTAGCACCTTGATTCCGTTAACGGAAAATGGTTCGTCGTCAATGAGGTTTAGCAATAATCGGGGGATGCCGGGATAGCTGTCTTTGATGAACGCATAAGCATATTCGATTTTCAATTGGTCCAGTACAGGTTGCGCACCATATACCGGCATATCCATTTTCTGCATGAAATTATAAGCCCGGACGTCATCTAGACCCGCTGTGTGGTCACGATGTCCGTGGGTAAAGAGAAGAGCATCGATTCGTTTTACACGTTCGCGCAACATCTGTTGCCGAAAATCCGGACCGGTATCCACCACAAAACTTTGATGGGGTGTTTCAATATGAATGGACGAGCGTAGGCGTTTGTCGCGAAAATCAAGGGAAGTACAAACTTCGCAGGTACAACCTATCACCGGAACCCCCTGCGATGTGCCGCTTCCCAGAAATGTGATTTTCATGCGCCTTTCGTTTTAAAACAAGCGCACGAGCCCAGACCACTATCGGAAATGGCACCTAAAAGTAATATTGAAACAGGCATTTTAAGCCGCTTGAAATTGTTGAATAAGTTCTTCGTAGAGTTTCTGACTTTTCTCGGTAAACCGGGAACCATCCAGCACAATGCCCTTCAGAATTTCCATCAACGCGTTGATCTTCCCCTCAGTCGTATAAAATTTATTAACGATGATGATTTTTTGATCTTTCAAAACACAATATCCTGACTTAAAATTACCTTTCTCGTACCGAAGCGTATAGTCAGACTCGGCAATCATATCCTCCAATTTGGTCAGAAATGGTATTGTATATTTAATCATGCTTTATTCTAATAATTAATGGCCGAAAGATAAGAAAAATTTGGTGTCCTTGGCGCATTAAGCAGTGCCGGGATTTTGAGGAAATCGTCCATCATGAAATGGATTACCACGCTGGATACGGGCATAATCCACCACGCACAAGCTGTTGGCTTAAGCTGTAAGCTGACAGCTTTTTAACTATCTTTCCAGGCTTGGAGAAGAGTAACAAAACGTTAATTGTTGTTGCAGGGCCAACGGCAGTGGGCAAAACGGCCGTCGCTATAAAACTTGCGCAGGTATTTCGGACGGAGATTATTTCGGCTGATTCCCGCCAGATTTTCAAGGAACTAACGATTGGCACAGCAAAACCTTCGCAAGCTGAATTGGCCTTGGTTCCCCATCATTTTATCAATACCCATACCATCACGGAAGATTATGACGCTGCGCAATATGGCACCGATGCCTTGGCTGCTATATCCAGGCTTTTTGAGCAACATGATTTCTTAATACTTTGTGGAGGTTCCGGGCTTTACATTCAAGCTGTCTGCGAAGGGTTTGATGATATTCCCGAAATTCCTTTTGGCGTTCGTGAAGAATTAATTCAACAGTACGAGCGCCATGGGATCGAGTGGCTTCAGAATCAAATGCAGCATTTGGACCCGGGACATTTTCAGGAGCTTGACAAAAAAAATCCTCACCGACTTATTCGGGCACTAGAGGTAAAGTTGGCAACAGGTTTTTCCATTGCATCCTTTCGGACTAAAAATAAAGTCGTTCATCCATTCTCCATTCTTAAAATTGGATTGGAACTTCCCCGGGAAGATCTTTACCGCCGGATCGATGAGCGCATGGATGCAATGATAAAGGAAGGTTTGTTTGAGGAAGCTAAAAACCTCTACGAGCACAGACATCGGCGAGCGATGCAGACGGTTGGCTACCAGGAGATTTTTGATTTCATCGATGGTAAATATGAAAAGGAGGAGGCCGTTCGATTGTTAAAACGAAACTCGCGTCGGTATGCCAAGCGTCAGCTTACCTGGTTTAAACGCGATGCCGATACGCATTGGTTTTTAAGCGATGAGATTGAAAAAATTATCGAGTTTATCAGTCGTCAGACCACTTCAAGTAGTCTGACGACTAACGAAAGTAGTCTGACCACTTTAAAAAAAATGAATAAAAAAGTTCTAATCATAGCATACTACTGGCCCCCGAGTGGTGGAAGCGGCGTTCAACGGTGGCTCAAGTTTGTAAAATACCTTCCTCAGTTTGGATGGGAACCATATGTTTTTACGCCGGAGAATCCCTCATTTGCTATTCGAGATGAATCTCTGCTAAAAGATGTCCCCAATGAAGCAGAAGTAATTCGTTTTCCCATTTGGGAGCCTTACGAGTCTTTTTCCAAGGTCTCGGGTGCGATGGGGCAAAAAAAATCAGGAGGTCCGACAGATTTTGTCTCAACAAAAAACAGATCGCTATTTCAGCGCATAAGCACATTTATCCGCGCTAATTTTTTTGTCCCTGACCCTCGCGTGTTCTGGGTCCGGCCTTCGGTAAAATTCCTCAATGATTTTTTGAAAGAAAAGGAAATCAGAACCATCATTACCACGGGACCGCCGCACAGCATGCATCTGATCGGGTACAAATTGAAAAAGAAAAATCCATCCCTTCGTTGGCTGGCTGATTTTCGTGATCCGTGGAGTGAATGGGGATTATTAGATAGTCTTAGGGTTAGTGCACCTGTCCGGAGTATCCATCGGAAACTGGAGGCAAAAGTGCTAACGGGTGCAGATAGGGTAATTACGATTACACCCTTTTACGTAAGAAGGTTTGAAGCTCTTGCTCAACGAAAGGTCACATTACTTACAAACGGATATGACGAAGATGATTTTAAAACATTGGTGATTCAACCCACTGAAAAATTCACCATTCGTCACGTAGGTATTGTGAATGAAAAATGTGACCCAAGACCATTTATGGTCGCGATCCAAAAGTTAATGGCTGCGAGGCCAGATGTTAAGGCGAAATTACAAATTGATTTTGTGGGGGAGGTTCACCCACATTTTAAAGATTTTGTGCTGGGTTCATCAGAACTTTCCTCGGCAACGAAGTTTACGCCCTCAGTGCCACATGACCAGTTAATTTCAATGTATGGCCAATCTTCGCTATTGCTATTAATCCTTACTGGTTATAAGGACGCGGAAGGTTACATGCCCGGAAAACTATTTGAATATCTGGCGACGGGTTTACCCGTATTGGGCACAGGACCTTCAAATGGAGATGCAGCAAGATTATTATCGTCAACAGGGGCGGGCGAAATGATTGAAGGGGAAAACGAAGAAAGGATCAAGGTGAAAGTTTTAGAATATTTTTCCGACTGGAGTAAGGGAGCGACAAGAATTCAGGTCGATGACGTTCAGAAATATTCCAGGAAAGCGATCACGAAGGAATTAATTGAATTATTCTGATCTTGCAGAGTTGTAAATCGCTTTAATTGCAATCTGAATCCGCAAAGATTGATTAGTAAAAGTTTTATTAAAAGTTCCGTGATCTATACACTGGCCGGTGCGTTGCCGATGGCCAGTGCGCTGATTTTACTCCCTTTCTACATTCATCACTTATCAACCGAACTGTACGGTGCTTTAAACATCTACCTCGCATTTTCGTTGCTTGTCCAAATCTTTGTCACGTTTAGCTTTGATACGTCGCTGTATATTCATTTCCATGAGTTCAAGAATGACTTCAAAAAGCTTTCTGTATTCGTGAGCTCAGCTTTTATTTTTATGACGATCACAGGGATTGTCATAGGTTTAGCCTTTTCACTTTTGGGTGACTTCATGTTCAAGGTTGCCTTGCCCGGAAAAAATATTTCGTTCTTTCCCTACGGACTTGCCTCTGTTGCGGCGGGCGCATTTCAAGCCTTACTTAAAGTACACAGTAGCCTTCTGCAAAGCCGCGAGAAACCCGAAACGTTCTTTTGGTCGAATGTTTTGTCATTCACGATGATTGCATCCTTTACAATCATCGGATTAGAACTGTATCCTAATTCGCTCATGGGGCCCATAGTCGGCAGGTTGCTGGCAGCCATTATTTCTGGAATCTGGGTCCTCGCAAGAATATTTCGGGAATTTGGATTCCGATACGATTTTGCCTGGCTTCGATCATCGTTTGGCTTTAATACATACACTTTTATCTATCAGATCCTTCAATGGATCATAAATTACTTTGATAGGATCGTAATGCTTTTGTTTTTGTCGCTTGCTGATGTTGGTGTATATGTTTTTGCAACAAATTGTTTGATCGCCCTTGAATTATTAATGAACAGCTTGCATAGTTCGTTTTATCCGAAAGTCGTAAGCGCTGTGATGGAACTTCCGGAAAAGCAGTCGACGCCCTCGATTAACAGGTATTATCATGGGTTGACTGCCATAATTATGTTATCAGTTTGTATTGGAGTGCTTTTACTCCCATGGGCCATAGAGACATTTGTGCACAAACAATCCTATCAGGAAACGATTCCCTACTTGCCATTTCTGGCTACGATATACTTCTTTCGAACCATGAGGCTTTATTTCACGGTACCGTACGGGATATTGAAATACACAAAACCGCTGCCCGTCGTCTACATTATCGTGGCGGCTATTAAAATTATTTTGATGGTTCTGCTCATGCCCAAGTTCGGAGTATTTGGTGTCATAATAGCAGCATTGACTAGTGCTGCGCTCGAAATAGTTTTGCTCAGGACCAGCATAAGGGATATGTTTAAGTTCCGTTTTAACTTTTTCAAGATCGTGGCTGCGCCTTTGATCCTATTTATAATGATCATTGTATTGGAACCGATTGTAGGGCAAAGTTATCCATACGCCATTCACCTTGTTTACCTGACAAGTTGCGTCGGCTTGTTGTGGTGGGCATATCGGAACGAGCTTCAGTTACTCAACCCTCTACAATCCCGATGAATTAAAGTCCGTCCGTAAAACCAAAAAAATTAACCGCAAAGACGCAAGGGCGCAAAGTGAGTTGACGACTTCAAAATGAATATGCATCACTCTTAATTTCTTTGCGCCTTAGCGTCTTTGCAGTGAAGTATAGTATTACATCCAGGATCGACTTTAAAGACGACACGAATTAAATTTGTAACATTGCGATATGATTATTCTGACTTGGACGCTTAAATGATACCTGTTACGAAACCCTTTCTGCCACCGATTCAAGAATACGAAAAATACCTTCAGGGTATCTGGAGCCGCAATTGGTTAACGAACAACGGACCCCTGGTTAATGAACTTGAGCTGGCGTTAAAAGATTATTTGAAGGTTAAACATTTGCTTTTTGTAACGAACGGGACTATTGCTATACAACTTGCCATCAAAGCGTTAGGGTTAACAGGTAAAATAATAACGACACCGTTTTCGTACGTAGCCACGACCAGCAGTATCGTCTGGGAAGGTTGTGAACCTGTATTTGTAGACATTGATCCCCTCACTTGCAACATCGATCCCGCGAAAATAGAAGCAGCCATAAAACCGGATACCTGCGCCATTCTTGCAACGCATGTTTATGGTAATCCCTGCGACGTTGTCGCTATTGATGAAATTGCAAAAAGAAAAAACCTAAAGGTGATTTATGATGGAGCACATGCCTTCGGTGTCAAACTGAATGGCAAATCCATTTTTGAGTACGGTGATATAAGCACTTGCAGTTTTCACGCGACGAAACTTTTTCATACCGTGGAAGGCGGAGCTGTGGTAACAAAGGACCCCGAGCTTTTGAAACGGATGGCCTACCTAAGGAATTTTGGACACGACGGTCCCGAACGTTTCGCAGAGTTGGGAATCAACGGAAAGAACTCGGAATTCCACGCTGCCATGGGACTGGTCAATTTGAAGTACGTTGATCATATTATCGCGACGCGTAAAAGTTTGTCTGCGCATTATGATAAATTCCTCACCAACTTTCAAGGACATAAACCAACCGTTTCCGGCGCCGTGGCCTACAACTATGCTTACTATCCCGTGATCTTCGACGAAGAAAAATTATTGGTCAGGGTGGTTGAAACATTGAACCAAAATTGGATCCACCCGAGGCGTTATTTCTTTCCTTCATTGGAGGACTTGCCCTATATCCATCAGAAGTCGCGATGTGAAATTGTAGACTTCGTCGCGAAGCGCGCGCTTTGCCTACCGCTCTTCGATACTTTAACAGCAGAAGAAATTGATATGATATTCAGAATCATATTACGCGTTCAAAACAATTAGCGTATGCGTTTAATCCGCGCAGTGCCTGCCAATTTTCTTTTCAGAATTTTTCCACGAATGTGTAACCCATGAACTTACACATTGTCCCGGATAACACTTTTATCAATAAATTCTGTGATAATCTTCAAGAACTCGGGCTATGGGAGAATAATAAAATCATTGTAAGATCGAATCAGAGTGCTCTTAAGTCGATTAAGCAAGATCTTCCTTTTGCCCCCTTATATTCCCGCAAGTTTTTGTCGTTAGTGGGAGACACTTCACAATATGCCAGGGTTTTCGTGCATTATTTGACTCCGTTGCTTTATCGTTGGCTGGCAAAAAATAAATTTCGCGAAGTGAGCTGGATGGTTTGGGGTGGTGATCTGTACAATCTTCCGGCCTTGGATCACGTGTGTTATGAACCGAAAACGTGGCATGAATATGTGAAGAGAGATTGGTCGGCGCAGACGCTGCTTTATAATTTGAAAATTAAGTTGACCCAAAGTCCGTTTCGGCAAAGAGCGTATTCAAAAATAAAAAATGTACTTACGTGGATGGATGAGGAATATGCCTTTGCCATCCACAACTTGCCTGTGAAGGCAGATCATCAGTTTTTCTTTTACGAGAATCAGCTACCCTATGGTCAACTCGATGCATTGGTGAATGCAGGCAAGGCTTCACAAAAGCCTTCACTTATCCTTGGTAATTCGGGATCTCCCACCAATAACCATCTTGACGTTGTACAATTTTTAGAGGATCATCGGATACAGGCCGACCTTCTTATTCCCGTTTCATATGGGGACAAACGTTACATTTCCTTCCTGAAAAAGCGCTTGAAATTTAATTATGGAAAAATTGAATTTGTTGAGCGATACATGGCATTTGAAGAGTACTTGAATTTTTTAGCAAGAGCAGACGGTCTGATCATGAATACCGTTCGACCTCAAGGTTATGGAAATATTTTGATGATGATGTATATCGGTAAGCCCGTTTTTTTTAATTCGAAAAATATTTCTTTGCAGGATTTAGATTCGGCGGGTTTGAAATGGACGCCTATCGAAAGTTTGAAAGCAATTGACAACGTTAAATTTGAGGTTTCAAATAAGGAGGCTGTAATAAATTTACTTTCACACGACCGTTTACTGAGAGAATACCACTTGATTTTCAGCTAGAGCTTTTCCAAGATCATAAAATAACCAAGTGGAAAGTGCTCCCGGGTTTTTTTCGATAATTTTTTCCCAAGCCCTGTTCTCATAAAAAGACTACCTATTCCTTGAATAATGTTGGAGAAGATTTTGCCCACCAGTGGTGCATGAACGATGTATTTGGCCGTTAGATCGGTAAGGATCTCCGGCAAGCCACCGGTTTCTTTCAGCACGATAATTTTAAATCCTGAATTTTGAGCGAAGTTTTGCAGGGCGTACTTCGTATATCGGAAGTAGTCATGCGGAATTTCATGAAGCTTATAAAAGAAAGGAACATTTAAAATTAATTTTCCTCCTGACTGGAGAATTCGATTCATCTCATTCCAGAGTGCTTCAGGTTTGGCAATATGTTCCAGGACGTCTGATAATATTATTGTATTGAATTCTGCCAGGTCGAAACGGCAAAGGAGCATTCAAGTCACATTGAATATCTAAAAATGGATTCGCATGAAGTGTACTTTCCCAATCAGCACAGATGCATTCATCCGCCAGTGTTTTATAGCTTTCGTAAAGCGGGACTTTGCCGCAACCAAGATCGACAAGCCGTCCGCTCACATGTTGTTTTAAATACTCATCAAAATGGTTAGCCACCAGGTTAGCAACAAACCTCGAGGAAATCGTTACCTCGTTTACGTCCCGGGAGGCGCGCAGCTTACCATTGACCTTGATGAATTTGCTAGGCTTCCAATGTTGACTATTCTTCATCGAGTTAAGACCTGCTGATAGAATTTGATAAATGCTTTTTGCTCCTCATCCCAATTCCATTTCCCAGATTCCGTTGCCCTTTTTCCATTTGCACCCAACGTTGCACCAAGAACTTTATCGTTATAAAGGCGCACCACTTTATCTGCAAAATCTTTAGGATTGTCAGCCTCAAAGATCAGTCCGGATGAGGTTGCTTCAACAATTCTTTTCAATGGATCGCTTGAGCTGACCAGTACTGGCCGGCCAGACATCATCGACTGAAACAGTTTGTGAGGCACAGTATTATTTGTATGCTCATTTGATTTATGCGGAATAATATTAACATCTGCCAGATGCATGAAGGAGTAAAATTTCTGGAAGGGCTGATGACCTAAAAAATGAACATGGCTTTCCACCTGCATGGTAGCGCTTAAGGTTTTTAAATGTTGAATGACATCATTGCTGCCGGATCCAATTATGATTAATTCAATGTCGTGATATTGTTGAAGATATTTCATGCCCTCGATAGCCGTGTCAATACCGCGGTGTGGACCAATACCTCCCGAGTAAACCAACCGAAATTTATTCTTGAAGTTTTGGTAGACTGCAGGATCTACCGGCTGATTCAAGAATGATTTTTCTTCCGTGTTGGAGACGACAATTACTTTGTCGGAAGACACTCCGTGCGTTCGAATGAGTCTCTCTTTCATTTCATCCACTACGGCAATCACGTAATCGCTTTTAAGGACAGCCGTCCTTTCGTGCTGGGTCCATCGTGAGGGATTCATGAAGATTTTATTTTTGATTTTGACAATCAATCCTTTTTTCCATTCAAACCAGGTACGAAGCGCCTCAGGATAATTTTCATGAAGGTCTACGATCACCTTAACATCAAATTTTTTTTGAATGGCGAGCGCGCTTCCGGCCAAGGGAAGGTCATGGACATGAATTGCCTTAATTTCATTTTTTTTAAGCCAGGAAGGCATTGCTTTCAGAAACTCGGGATGTTTAAATGTCATGGACATGACGGCATCCCGCAAGGCTAACTGATAATTATTTTTTCCACCGTCAATTCGCGTAACGTTAATTCCTTCTACAACTTCATTGTGTTTTTCATTTGATCGCCTTAGGCAGAGAAGGTAAATGGAAAATCCGGCCTTGATCAATGCATCTGTTTCTTTCTTGACCCGCATGTCGGCGGGATAAGGCGCATTCAGGATCATTCCCAAATTCATATCAATCTTTCCTTTGTTTTTCGGCAAAGAAAGAGAATTTTGTGATCAAACTCTAAAGTGTGAAATTAACCATTGTAGCTGGGGCAAGACCTAATTTTATCAAGATCGCTCCGTTGATCCGCGAAATAAAACGGAGATCCGACGCCGGGATTGAATTCAGATTGATTCACACGGGGCAGCATTACGATTCCAAACTCAGTCAGGTGTTCTTTGAAGAATTAGAAATTCCTCATCCGGATGCCAACCTGGCTGTCGGGTCCGGAACGCAGGCGGAACAGACGGCAAAAATCATGATCGAGTTTGAAAAAGAGTTACTACAACATCCGACCGATCTTGTTGTCGTAGTAGGAGATGTAACCTCTACTATGGCCTGCTCTATTGTGGCGAAGAAACTTCAGGTCGGACTGGCGCATATCGAAGCAGGTATACGGTCGTTTGATTACACCATGCCCGAAGAAGTCAACCGCGTCGTCACAGATGCTCTTGCAGATTATTTTTTCACGACGTCGGCATTTGCCAATCAAAATCTGATCAAAGCAGGAACGGACCAAAGCAAAATCTTTTTTGTCGGCAACATCATGATTGACACGTTGATTTGGGCACGGGAAAAATTTAGAAGGCCGGCACTTTTTAATGAGCATTTATTGGAGGAGCACAAATACTTTGTCATTACGTTGCATCGTCCATCGAACGTTGACGATGTTGTTAAGCTGAGGGAGATAATCACGTCCATCAACCAGGGTATTGGCGATTATTTTGCGGTGTTTCCGGTTCATCCGAGAACAGCGAAGAGTCTCGAGGGAGTTGAATGGAACTCCGATAAGATCCGCCTGGTTGACCCGATGAGCTACCTGGAATTCATGTATCTTATCAAACATGCTTTGGGCGTGATTACGGATTCCGGAGGTGTTCAGGAGGAAACCACGGTTTTAGGTATTCCTTGTATCACCCTCCGGGCAAACACCGAACGACCTGAAACAATTACTGAAGGAACCAACGAGCTCATTGGTGACGATTTGGATAAACTCCGGCAAGCTATCGGCAAAATAAAATCAGGCACCTCCAAAAAAGGAAAGGTGCCTGATTTATGGGATGGAAAAACTGCAGAAAGGATTGTGAATATCCTTTCCACACTCTGAATCAATTATTCATGGTATAAATCGGCAACTTCACCCGTTGAAATTGCACGTCCATAAATCCGAATGTCATCAATTTTTCCTTTGAAAAATCTTACAAGGTTTCCACGACTTCCAATCGTCATGTCTGCGGTATTCGCAGTAGAACATGACGTGTTGTCGGTAATCTCCTGGATCAAAGTACCATTCAAATAGTGCCTGAGCTTATTTCCTTGCTTCACAAGTACGATATGTTGAAACACATCATTTTGAATGGTAGGCGAATAAGAAGTAGGACTATTTGAGCATCCTTGACCATCATATCTTGCATAAATGAATTTGTCTTCATTGGCATCATCTGCAAGCGGATTCAGGTAAGCAATAGCGAAGGGATACCCTTCAGCATTTCCGGTCCACTTACGGAGAATGTCATTGATACCTTCGTGTGGAACTTGCGTCGAAGCCACTTCGGCCCATAGGGAGATGGTGAAGTCACTTGTTAAATTTAATGCGTTGGTGTGAGGAACATTGATGTAGTCATCTTGTCCATCAAAATAGTAAGACGAGTTTGCTTTGCCATGTCGATCTGTAGTCAATACCGCTCCATGAACAATTCCATTGTAGTGATTCGATGTGCTGTCAAGCGCATTTTGTTTAAAAGGATAATGCGCAATCAGTCCTTCTGAAATGCTGTTGTTCAAAAGCGTTACCACCAGCGGGATGTCCAGGTATTGCTTTAGCTGGGCAGCTGTGAAGGATTTTTGGAATGGCAAATAATTTTGTTTAGCTACTGTTAATACGTATTGTCCGGCCAAATCTTTAACGCTGACGAGATTTGTCTTAGCTTCCAAATCTTTGTTAAACAGTGGATCATTTGCAGCCGTGATGGTGGCATGAGCTGTTGTTAATTCGAAATTTTCAGTTCCATTATCATAAGCCAAAACGCCAACGAGGAAAGAGAATGTCTTAACAATTTCAAAGGAAAACGTATTATAGCCAAAGTCAGCGGGGCTGTGGTCGGTACAATCAATAACCTGCGGAGCAACTTTTATCGTTTGGTCTTTTGAGATTCCGAAATTCAATGGCAATGGATCGTCAATCAGGTAAGCCAAGGCTGAATGCTCTAAAGGCGTAGCATATATTGCTTCGTTATTATTATCAAGCACAATAAATTCCACTAACTGAAAATTGCCAGTTGACAAGGAAATGGGCTCACTCAAGTATTCTTCGCCGAATTTAAAAAGGTTGAGTTGTTTTTTTTCATGTACAAGAATTCCTTCTGAATTTTTGATGGACAACAATATGGAGAATGGACCTGTCTGTACGCGCCCGCCCTGGATAAGTTCTTGGGAAAAGGCCAGCTGAATTTGCCCGGAGCCCGGAACATCCAAAGGTTCATCACCTTCGCAGGAAATTAAACAAATGACAAGTGCTGTAAGAAAAAAATGTCTAAAAACGGTTCGAATGGTCATAAAAGGCCAAGGTTTAAGTTTGTAAATAATTAAGAGAGGGTTTTGTATCTACATTCCTACTATATAGGGAAATGGTAATTTAGGTAACTGTTCAAATGGAGAGTTTTTAGAAAATCGAATAAGCGGTTGAGACTAACCAAATGTAAATAATTTAATTGATGCCGTTTTACATGATTTTTTGAGGATTTTCTCTAACGAAGGCTTCCCACGATTTGCTCTTGCTTTTTATTTCTGCCTTTTGAAAGTGATGACAAACGGCTACTGCCAATGCGTCTGTTGCGTCTAAAAGCTTCGGTAGTTCTTTGATCGTAAAGAGGGTCATTAACATCCTGGCTACTTGTTCTTTGGAAGCATTGCCATTGCCTGTTACAGACTGCTTCACACGTTTCGGCGCATACTCTACAATGGGAATTTCGCGTGAAAGGGCAGCAGACATCGCCACACCTTGAGCCCTGCCCAATTTGAGCATGGATTGAACATTCTTTCCAAAGAAAGGTGCTTCCAGCGCTACTTCATCAGGGTGAAAATCATCAATGAGACTCAATACGCGCTCGAAATATCTTTTTTAGCCGAAGTTCATGACTTTCATATTTGTTTAAGTGAATGACGCCAAACTGTAAGAAGGTCAATTTTTGATTTCCGTACCATGATAATTCCGTAACCCATTACATTGGTGCCCGGATCCAGGCCGAGAATAATCCTTTCTTTTATCATTTTTCCCACGGGTTCAAGATAGGCAGCGTTTATAAATTATTGAAATTGCAGTCGCATGACATTGATTATTATCTTACTTTTTTTCTTCTACCTTATTTTTGTGGGACTGCTAACCCTTGGTTGGGATAAATCTGTTCGAGGACATGTCTTTCCCGATCACGGCGAGAATCCTTTGCTCTCCATCGTCATTCCTGTTCGAAATGAACAAGCAGGCATTATTCATTTATTGGAAGACATTCGAAATCAATCTTATCAAAACTTTGAAGTAATTGTTGTCAACGATAGCTCTCGCGATAATACTGCGGATATCGTTTTAAATTTCACTTCTCAGGACGCAAGGTTTAGGTTTCTTGCCAGTCGCGGCGAAGGAAAAAAGGTGGCATTAACAACCGGGATCAATGCTAGCCGTGGTGAAATCATTGTGACGACTGACGGTGATTGCCGCGTCAAAGTGGATTGGCTTAAAGCTGTGCAAAAATATTTTCAGGCTCATGATACAAAAATGGTTTTCGGGGCCGTGAAACTTGAAGGCTCTTCATTTTTTTCTGTGCTTCAGTCACACGAGTTTTTGAGTCTTGTTGGAACAGGAGCGGCGACCATATGGTATGGTGTTCCTTCCATGTGTAACGGTGCCAATCTAGCCTTTCGAAAAGGTGTATTTTTTGAGGTAGGGGGGTATGCGAACAATTTACACATCCCTTCTGGAGATGATGAATTTTTAATGCGGAAAATTTTTCAATTGTATCCCAAGGGAATTTGCTTTTTATCGGATAGTAAAGGAGTTGTTAAAACGACGGCGTCCGCGGACCTGAAAGAATTTGTGCATCAACGCGTTCGTTGGGCGGGCAAATGGAAACATAACGTCTCTTCCGGGAACGCCATTCTGGCAATTTTTATTTTTTGTTTTCAGGTGTCTGTGCTTCTGTTGGCCGTTGGTCTCGCGATGGGCTGGATCGGCGTTGGCTTAGGTGCTTCACTATTTTTTTTAAAGTTCATTGCTGACGGAATTTTTTTAAAAAAAATTGCAAGGTTCGTAAAGGTTCCCTGGAAATGGCCAGCATTTGTTTTCCTCCAAATTTTTTATCCGATCTATGCCGTTTCAATCGCGTTAATTTCATCCTTTAGCACTTTTGAATGGAAAGGAAGAAAGCTAAAGTCCGTTGGTTTTAGCACCGTCATCAAATAGTAAAAATGTACTACACCTGGTAAAGATTTAAGTCCTCATATTCAGGCCTGAGGCACTCTCGACGGAGAAAAAACGTCCTCAATACTCATAATCCATTTTAATCCTGTTTAACTTTACGGTATATGACCGAACAGACCCTCAAAGCCAAATTTGAAATTAAGGAACTGGAACTAAACGCGTTGCTTGAGATAACCCAGGCGATCAACAATAATTTATCCGAAGAATCTCTCTATAAAATCTATAATTTTACCCTTCGTTCAAATCTCAATATCCAAAAGTTAGCGCTTTTTGTACTGGACGATGACTGGAATTGCAAAGTAAGCTTCGGCACTAAAAAGCATTTTAATAAAGCGCACTTACTGCCGGCATTCAAAACCATCCAGGACATTACGCATCTGAAGGAATTTGAAGCCTGTGACTTTACTGTTTTTGATCTGATTATACCCGTTTCGCATAAAGGCAACACCTTGGCCCTGGTTTTTGTTGGCGGGCTAGAAAAGGATGACTATCATGACGATGATGGCATAAAATTCATTCAGGCATTAAGCAACATTATCATCGTTGCCATCGAAAATAAAAAACTGGTTCGGAAACAATTGCAACAGGAATCTTTTCGAAAGGAACTTGAGATTGCAAGTGATGTTCAGCAGTTTCTCTTTCCCGATAAATTGCCCAATACCGATGTATTGAAAATAGAGGCGAGCTATTTGCCGCACGATATGGTGGGAGGTGACTATTACGACTATATTCCCATCAACAAAAATCAATTTTTGATTTGTGTGGCCGATGTTAGTGGCAAAGGTATACCGGCAGCGTTGATGATGTCGAACTTTCAGGCCTCGTTGAGGACATTGCTTAGGCAAACGCCGAACCTTACCGACATTGTGGAAGCGTTAAATTTTCAGGTTCTTGAAAACACAAAAGGTGAAAAGTTCATCACATTTTTTGCGGCCATTTACGATATCCGGTTGAAAACGATGGTGTATGTTAATTCTGGCCACAATCCGCCTATTTTGGTCGATAAGAAAAATGGAATTCGCCTGTTGGAGGAAGGGTCAACTGTTCTGGGCGCGATGCATCCGCTTCCGTTTTTGAATGAGGGATTCATCACCAATCTCGATGATTTTTTACTTTTTTGTTTTACTGATGGAGTCACGGAGACCGTTAATGATGAAGAGCAAGAATTTGGATTGGAACGGCTGATGGAGTATTTCGAAATGGACGAAACATACACAAAGGATTTGAAGGATATTCATCAGGACATTATCGTAGCGTTGGATAATTTTAAGGGACGCAATAGCTATCATGATGATATCACGATTCTTTCGTGCCGTGTAGGACAGTGAATTTTCTGAAGGCAGGAATTTTATAGGTAAACTAAATGATTCACCGCACTCCTTTTTTCCTGCCGTGGTTTTACCCATCGCTGACATGGCGAATGCCATCCCAGGGTAATGAACTTTACCTTACCTTCGACGACGGTCCGGTGTCTGGTCCCACAGAATTTGTTTTGGAAACATTGCAGAAGTTTGGCGCGCATGCTACCTTTTTTTGTATTGGCGAAAATATTCGAAAACACGAAACCGTATTCAAACAAATCATTAGCCACGGTCACACTATTGGCAATCATACTTATAATCACTTGAATGGATGGCAAACCAAAGCCAACGATTATGATAAGAATGTTAAAAAATGTGATCAGGAAATTGCTGCACACGGACTTGCCGAAGGATCTGTGAGGCTCTTTCGCCCGCCTTATGGACGGATCACACGCGATCAGATAAAAGCCTTGCCTGATTACCACATTATCATGTGGGATGTTCTTTCGGTCGATTACAATAAAAACCTTTCGCCTGAAAAGTGCCTGAAGAATACAATTGGTGCTACACGTTCGGGCTCGATCGTTGTATTCCACGATAGTTTTAAAGCCGAAAAGAATCTGGTATTTGCTCTTCCACGGTATCTGGAATACTTTGCAGACCGTGGTTTCACTTTTAGTAGTCTGAAGTTCGAAGTTCGAGGTTCGAGGTTACGCACCTAGCCAAGCGTGCTTTGATAGCCTCGACCGCAACTTCAAACTTCAAACTAGAAACTTCAAACTAGAAACTAGAAAAATGAAGATCTTAGTCACGCCGCTAGATTGGGGATTAGGTCATGCTACCCGATGTATTCCGATCATTCAGGAATTACTGAACCGGGGATGTACAGTACTTATTGCTGGAAGTGGTGATTCCCTGTTGCTGCTAAAAAATGAATTCCCTCATCTCACTTTTTTCACATTGTCGGCATACAGTCCGGTATATTCCAGGACACAAAGCATGATATGGAAAATGGTGAGCCAGATACCAAAGTTTGCCGGCGTCATAAGAAAGGAACATCAGCAAATCGAAGCGCTCATCGAAGACCACGAAATTGATTTCCTCATTTCTGACAATCGCTACGGATGCTGGTCTTCAAAAATCCCGTCGGTATTTATTACCCATCAGCTCAATATCTTGATGCCCAAAAGTCTAAAATGGGCTGAACCATTAATTAGGCTAATTAATAGGAGGCTGATCGGAAAATTTTCGGCCTGCTGGATTCCAGACTACGCCGACAGGAGGTACAGCCTATCGGGTCAGTTATCTGAGCACGACGATGCTTTTAAACGTGTTTCTTACATCGGCCCATTGTCCCGGTTCCTTCACGTCAATAATGGAGAACATAAGTACGATTTGGTATGTGTTTTTTCCGGCCCCGAGCCTCAGCGGAATATTTTTACAGAGAAAGTTAGCGTGCAACTGCGAAGCTCTGGTCTTCGATACTTAATAATCAGGGGAGTCTATTCAGCTACTCGGTCTTCCGGGGAAAACGAAGTGGAGTTTTTAAACAGTGAAGGTTTACAAACTGTTATCTCCCAAGCGTCATTAGTACTCGCGCGAAGCGGATACAGTACCATTATGGATTTGGCGGTATCGGGAAAGAAAGGAATTTTGGTGCCAACCCCAGGTCAGACAGAACAGGAATATCTGGCGGACCGATGGAAGCGGCAGGGTGTTTTTTATTCTGTGCCGCAGCATGATTTTAATTTGCAGGCTGTTTTAGAGGAATCAAAATCATACACCGGATTCACGAACGATCGCAGGCCGGCTATGAAACTGTTGAGCAACGCGTTGGACAAACTTTTGAATGGGCAAATAAAGGTCAAACGACAGACCATTAACATCTTTAGTTAGAGAGAGATTTCGTTATTATTAATAGTGTACCAGCTGAACATCAATTCTATAAACGAATAACAGTAAAAAGATGAGAGCCTTCCTCAGGAGTTTTATCTACGCGATCCACGGACTCTGGTCAGGGATTGCGGACCAGCGAAACCTGAAATTTCAATTAGGTGTTGCCATAGTTGTTATTGGCGCAGGCTTTTACCTTACAATCACAGCCATTGAATGGTGTATTATTTTGCTGTGTATCGCGATGGTTATTGGACTAGAACTAGTGAACACGGCGCTGGAAAATCTCGTCGACCTTGTCACCCTTGAGCGCAAGCCATTGGCAGGTAAAATAAAAGATATTGCAGCAGGGGCTGTGTTAATTGTTTCTATCTTGTCGGTAATTATCGGAGTAATTATTTTTAGAAAGTACTTGATGTAATTTGTTATATATCACAGATTAATAAGTCTCCAACCTTTTCGGGTGATATTGTTTGAACGAATGCTTTCACTTACAGATATTTGAATTTCACAGAGAACTATTCGATGGATTTTTATATTGATACGCACGCGCATATTTATGCCGACGAGTTTAAAATGGATCTTGCTGATTTGCTTCACCGTTGTGATGAGCAGCGTGTTGATAAAATTTTCATGCCGAATGTAGATCATTCGACGATTGACAAGATGTTGGAAGTGGAACATCGTTGGCCTAAACAATGCCACGCCATGATGGGTCTTCATCCATGCTCAGTCAAAAAGGATTTTGAACGCGAACTTTACCGCATTGAGGACTGGCTGTCCAAACGAGAATTCTCTGCAATAGGAGAGATCGGTACCGACCTTTATTGGGACAAGACATTTTTTGGGCAACAGCAGGAGGCGTTGGGTATTCAAATTGGTTGGGCCAAGAAATATAGATTACCAATCGTATTACATTGTCGCGAAAGTCTAAACGAAACGATCGAGATGATCGAGAAGGTCCAGGACGGAACTTTGAAGGGAATTTTTCATTGTTTCTCAGGAAACGTTGAACAGGCAAAAAAAATTTTTAAACTTGGATTTTACATTGGACTGGGAGGAGTAGTAACTTTTAAAAATGGAGGATTGGATAAAGTGCTGGGGGAAATTAGTTTGGAGAATACGGTGTTGGAAACTGATAGCCCTTACCTGGCCCCGGTGCCACACCGTGGTAAACGAAATGAGCCTGCCTACATCCCGTTAATTGCATCGAAGGTGGCTGCGGTGACGAACAAATCCGTTGAAGAGGTTCGGAACGCAACCACGCAAAATGCCATGAACCTTTTCAATCACAAATCATGAATCTAAAAAAGGTAAGTATTAATACAGCGTTGCCTGGAAAAGCTCGTGCCCGTATCCTGATCATCTACACGGGCGGCACATTTGGGATGAGCTATGACAAAGACGGCGTGTTAACGCCGTTCAGCTTTGAATACATCCTGGATCAATTGCCTACGTTGAAAAATTTAGCGCTGGACATCACTGCGGTCTCGTTTGAAACTCCTATCGACTCTTCAAACATTAATCCCGAACATTGGCAACTCATCAGTAGTGTAATTTTTGACCAATATCATCAGCATGACGGATTTGTGGTGCTACATGGAACAGATACCATGGCGTATACCGCTTCGGCGATAAGCTTCATGCTTGACGGCCTAAATAAACCGGTTATTTTCACAGGGGCACAATTGCCCATTAGCGAACCACGTTCGGATGCTCGCGAAAATTTGCTCACGGCTTTGGACATTGCATCGGCCCGTGATCAGGATGCACCCATTGTCCCCGAGGTATGCATTTATTTTGATTACGAGCTCTTGCGAGGTAACAGGTCAAAGAAAGTTGAAAGCATGCAATTCGATGCATTTGATTCGGGTAACTACCCGCCTTTGGCAAAGGCGGGCGTGAAGATCGATTATAACTTCGCAGTCATCAGGACGACTTCCAAGCCGGCGAACCTCAACTTGCGGGCGACATTTGAAACCAATATTGCCATCCTGAAACTATTTCCGGGAATCAGCAAAAATGTTGTGAGTGCTGTTGTGAATGCTGTGGGGCTCAAAGCCTTGATTCTGGAAACGTATGGCTCAGGTAATGCCCCGACGCTTCCCTGGTTGATAGAGGAGTTGCGTGGTGCAATTGAAAAAGGTATCATCGTCGTCAATGTTTCCCAATGTCCGGGAGGCAGGGTGGTTCAAGGGCGATATGAGACGAGCAAAAAATTGCAACAAATAGGCGTCATCAGCGGCGCTGACATGACTACAGAAGCCGCGGTAACAAAATTGATGATATTGATCGGAGAATATGGGACGTCGAACGCGAAGACTATGATTGGCCTTTCACTAGCCGGTGAATTGACCCTGTAACGACTTGCAATCGGCTTAAATTATTGATTTCTTTGCGGCCCCGCTGTCAGCTGTGAACTGATCGCTGATAGCTATTAGGAGAGGTGTCCGAGTGGTTGAAGGAGCACGCCTGGAAAGTGTGTATACTGGAAACGGTATCGCGGGTTCGAATCCCGCCCTCTCCGCCTTCGCCCGCCGAAGCTTTTTAAGCAAAGGCGGGCTTCGCCATCACAGTAAGTTCCGCAGGGCTGCCCGGCGGGCTTCGGCGGACGCTGTCCGCTGCCGGAAGTGATGATGCCGCGAAATTTTTTCGCGGTGAAAGCTAACTAACTCTGAGTAAAAGGCTCAACATCTGTTTTACTTGATAGACCTTCGCTCGCCGAATCCGCCAGCCGGCGGGCTTCGCCATCACGGTAAGTTCCGCATGGTCGCCGGCGGGCTTCGGCGGACGCCGTCCCCCGGCCGGAAGTAATGATGTTGCGAAATTCTTTTGTGGCGACAGCTGACTGATTCTATATAAAAAAACTCAACATCTGGGTTGCATAATGGACCTTCGACCGCCGAAGCTTTGCGCCACCGCTAAAGCTTTGGCGGCACGCGGTTAGCGAACGCAGGTTTTTTTACATCGTGGACTTTGGTGGGCTTTTTCTTTTATATCTTGAACTTCAATATTTTACATGAAAGTTGGCAAAAGCCTGTGACTTTATTTGGTGTATTCGATTATAAACCTGAAAAAAATAAGTCTAGGCCGCCAGCAGAAATATTTTGTAAAAAGTATTTAGAAATCGACAAAACGTTTAATTTTGGCGCTTTCAATGCTACTAAACCTTTAACTATGAAAAAATTATTCGCGATTCTCGCACTTGTAGGGGTACTGGCGTCCTCTTCACTTTATGGTCAAGATTCAGCTGCAGCCGCGGAGCCGGCAGCGCAAGAACCTGCAACGACGGATGCATCGGCCCCTCCTGCAGAGGAAGATCAGTCTTTCCATGAAGTATTAAAAGATCAATTTATTGCCGGGGGTCCAGAATACATGACTCCAATTTTGATTTGTATGATCGTTGGATTGGCAATTTCCATTGAACGGATCATCACACTCAATCTCGCAACTACGAATACAAAAAAATTGTTAGGCCAAATAGAAGATGCTCTCTCTAAAGGTGGCATCAATGCGGCGCTGGATGTAACACGCAACACACGTGGCCCAGTTGCTTCTATTTTTACCCAAGGGTTAATGCGATATCATGAAGGAATTGACATGGTAGAAAAGTCAATCGTCTCTTATGGTGGGGTTGAAATGGGAAGACTCGAAAGAGGTCTTATCTGGATTTCATTGATGATTTCACTTGGACCTATGCTTGGTTTCTTTGGAACTGTGGTCGGGATGGTTATCGCGTTCGACACAATTGAAAAGGCTGGTGACATTTCTCCGTCAATCGTTGCGGGTGGTATGAAAGTGGCCTTGATCACAACAGTCGGTGGTCTGATCGTGGGTATGGTGCTTCAAGTATTGTACAACTATCTTGTATCGAAAATTGATGGATTGGTCAACAGCATGGAAGATGCTTCAATCTCCCTGGTAGACCTTTTGGTGAAGCATAAGCTTACTAAATAAGAATTTTATGTTAGATATCGGATTATATGTCTTTTATGTTCTACTGTTTATTGCAGTAGCAGCAGCGGTGATATTCCCATTACTGAATTCGATCAAGGAACCCAAAGCCCTAATTAGAACGGGTATAGGCGTTGCGGCGATTTTGGTATTGTTTGGTATATCGTATGGCTTGTCAGATTCTACACTGAGTCGAAATGCTTTGTCATTTGGACTCTACAGAAGCTACGGTCAAACTCATTAGCGCGGGGTTAATCATGTTTTACATTGTATTAATACTTGCGATTCTCGCTCTTATTTATTCTGAAATCAGTAAAGCGTTAAAATAACATGGCAAGATCAACTCCAGAAATTCCAAATGCTTCGATGGCTGACATCGCATTCTTATTGTTGACATTCTTCTTGATGACAACAACAGTAGCAAGCGATAAGGGGTTGCTCGTTCAATTACCTCCTCCTCCCGAAGCACTGCCCCCTGACACGGATATAGAAATTCCGGAACGGAATCTATTCAAGGTTCAGGTGAATTCATTTGATAAACTCCTCGTGGAGGGCGAACCTTGGACTGCATCGACCCGGGAATTGACCGACAAATGCAAGGCGTTCATATTAAATAATGGCCAGGACAAATTATCTTCCGATAACCCTCAGAAGGCCATTGTTTCGTTTAAAACCGACCGTGGAACATCGCATAAGATATTTGTGGACGTTCTTGACGCGCTGACTGCTGCCTATTATGAGATATATGCACAACGTGCAGGCGTTAGTGTTGACCGGTGGAGAGAAATTTCTTCGGAGCCGAATGCGGATGAAATCTCAAAGCAGTTATACGACAAAGGCCGGGGAGTTTTACCGAATGGTAATGTCGAAATTCCAAAGAATATCTCCATTGCTGAACCAACCAAAATAGGAGGTTAAAAAACTAAAGCTATGTCTAAGTTCAAGAAAAAAGCTAATACCAAACAGGAAATCCCAACATCGTCAATGCCTGATGTTGTGTTCATGTTGTTGTTCTTCTTCATGGTAACGACTAAAATGCGTGAAACCAACATCAATGTCGAGCAGCACATGCCGCAGGCAGTGCAGCTTCAGACACTTGCAAAAAAGTCACTGATATCCTACTTGTACATCGGTACGCCAAAAAAGATTGACCAGTTTGGAAAGGAACCTAAGATTCAGGCTAATGATGTGTTCATCGAGCCAAAGGGTGTAATTCAATGGGTTAATTCAGAAAAGGCTAAACTTGATGAAGTGGACCGCGATGCTATCACAATTTCGTTAAAGGTAGATACCGAAGCAAAGCGTGGTTTGATCGCCGATGTTGAAACCGAACTGAGAAGAGCTAATGCCAGAAAGCTTTTATACTCAGCCAATAAGAAGCTTGAAAGATAATTTTTTCAAAGTAAGAATTTTATAAATTGCCCTGCCGGTTGTTCTGGCAGGGCTTTTTTTTTATGAATAAAGAAAGTATTGCCGTCACCGCGGTACTGAATAATCCTAAGACTGTGCGGGCCTGGTATATGTATGACTGGGCTAATTCAGTTTATTCGCTCGTAATCACTTCCTCGATCTTTCCTATTTATTACAAGGCAGTAACCGCCTCCAATGGTAGCGACCAGATCCAATTCTTGGGGTACTCGTTTCAAAATTCTGTCTTATACTCTTACGCGCTCTCAATGTCTTTTTTGATGGTGGCAGTAATGCTGCCTTTTCTGTCGGGAGTGGCTGATTATACGGGTAGGAAAAAGGCATTTATGAAATTTTTTGTCTGGATGGGCAGTCTTTCCTGTATGGGACTTTATTTTTTTGATAGTGTTACAATGCTTTGGTGGGGCATCCTATGTTCGATTCTTGCCAGTGTTGGATATTCGGGAAGCCTTGTCTTTTATGATGCGTTCCTTCCGGAAATTGTTACCGAAGATCGCTACGATACCACGAGCGCGCGCGGATACTCCATGGGATATTACGGAAGTGTGATTCTGATGATAATTTGCCTCATGCTCATTTTAAACTTTGACGCTTTCGGCTTTTCCAGCGAAGGTAGCTGCGACACGTTTTACTTTTTTATTGGTGGGCGCGTGGTGGATCGGTTTTGCCATGATCCCTTTTTCTCTTTTGCCGGAAAATATCTACGCCCGACGACCTACCGGCAACATCTGGCTGAAGGGTTACCAGGAAATTGTAAAAGTGTGGAAAAGTTTGAAGGACTATCCGGATCTGAAAAAGTACCTGATCGCATTCTTTTTTTATAACTCAGGTGTTCAAACGGTCATGTATCTGGCCACCTTGTTCGGTACGGATGTGCTGCACCTCGAAAGCTCAAAACTTATTCTAACAATATTGATCATTCAACTGGTAGGGGCGCTGGGCGCATGGTTGTTTTCTAAATTATCCTTTAACCGCGGTAATCAGTTCGCCATTGTTTTTATGCTTGTCATTTGGTGTGGTGTTTGTGTCGGAGCATATTTTATTACAACCGAGTATCAATTCTATTTGTTGGCGGCGATTGTGGGCATGATCATGGGAGGGATTCAATCATTATCGCGTGCTACGTATTCGAAACTTATCCCAGAAGATACCCAGGATAATGCATCCTATTTTAGCTTCTATGATGTCACCTATAATTTGTCGATTGTGATGGGAACGTTCTCTTATGGGCTTATTGATCACCTCACGGGCAGCATGCGAAATAGTGCGTTGTTCTTAACCGTGTATTTCGTTTTGGGGATGATCCTTCTTTTATCTGTTAAATCAGCGGACATCAGGAGAGTTGGTAATCGGTAATCAGTAATCGGTAATCGGTGCGCTTCGTAGGAAAGCATGTGGTTTGTAAGAAGTAGTTAGTAAGAAGTAGTTAGTTGGTATGACCATTCACCGCTTTGTGAACCCTTGTGTCTTGGTGACTTTGGGGCTATGAATCTGAGCTCTGTGGTTCGGTAACCGTGAATCTTGCCGGATATTCAAAAAGCGTTAGCAATCTTCCAATTTTTCAATCTTGCAATCTTTAATCCTCTAATCCTCTAATCCTTAAATCCTCTAATCCTGATCCTAATACCTCAAATGCTTCACCGTAATCCCATTGTTAATTAATTGTTTCAACGAATCAATTCCGATCTTCAGATGGATCTCAACAAAATTTCGCGTGACTGAAGTATCACTCATCTCCGTTTTAACACCTTCCGGTACCATCGGCTGATCAGAAATAAGCAGTAACGCCCCCGTTGGAATTTTATTAGAAAAAGCAGTGGAGAAAATAGTCGCGGTCTCCATGTCAATCGCCAGCGCGCGGATTTTCCTCAAGTACACTTTGAACTCCTCATCCCATTCCCAAACTCGCCTGTTTGTAGTGTAGACAGTTCCGGTCCAATAATCCTGTCCGTGATCACGGATGGTGGTAGAGATTGCTTTTTGCAAAGCAAAGGCAGGTAAGGCAGGAACTTCGGGCGGGAAATAATCATTCGAAGTTCCTTCTCCACGTATCGCTGCAATGGGAAGAATCAGATTCCCTAGTTCATTTTTTTTCAGGCCTCCACATTTTCCCAGGAACAATGCTGCCTTTGGCTTGATGGCGCTGAGACAGTCCATAATTGTAGCTGCGTTTGGACTACCCATTCCGAAATTAATAATCGTTATCCCTTCTGCTGTCGCGCTGCGCATCGCGCGATCTAAGCCGTTAACAGGTACATTATGCCAGCTTGCAAATAGGGAAACGTAATTATCGAAATTGGTTAAGAGTACATACTCACCAAATTTATCCAGGGGTTGCCCGGTGTATCGTGGGAGCCAGTTTTGGACAATGTCTTGTTTTGTCTTCATATCTTATAAAGTTATCATAAAAAAATGTGGGCTAAAATGATTGGTTCTGCGATCTTCACATTTTGGAGAACAGTTTATGATTTATCGGCTGTTCTGAATCACTTGATATGGTAAAACTAAACCTTCCTCCGTTCAACTTTGAAGTTAAGCATGACCAGGGAAGAACGCTTATTTTTGATTTTTTACGAAAGCGTTACGTGGTATTGACGCCAGAAGAATGGGTGCGTCAGCATTTTATTCGTTACATCATCAACGAACTACATTACCCGAAAGCCTTAATTAAGATTGAGGGAGGGTTGACGTTCAATACCCTACAGAAACGTTCCGATATTGTAGTCTTCAATCGCGAAGGAGTTCCCTGGATGATGATCGAATGCAAAGCACCAGCGTTGAAATTGAGCAAACGAACCATCCGGCAGGCATCAATATACAATCATTCGCTGAAAGCAAAATATATCGTGATCACCAATGGGATGTCACACATCTGTTGCGAAATTGATTGGGTCAATAGCAATACCGTTGTGCTCGAGTCAATGCCCGAATACGGTGAGCGTATCGATTAACAAAAGTCTGATCAAAGAAACTTCTTAACGTCGCTATAAGGAAGACCAAATGCATCCGCGACAGCCTTGTACACGACTTCCCCGTGTATAATATTCAATCCATTTCTTAACTCGGTGCTTTCCTGACAAGCTCTTTTCCATCCTTGATTAGCAAGTCGGATGGCATAGGGCAACGTTGCATTGGTCAAGGCCAATGTCGATGTATAGGGCACTGCTCCCGGCATATTTGCCACGCAGTAATGCACCACGTCGTCAATGATGTAAGTTGGATCTTCATGCGTTGTGGGTCTGCACGTCTCTATACATCCCCCCTGATCGACCGCAACATCCACCAGAACCGTTCCTGGTCTCATATCCTTTAACATGTCCCTGGTAATTAGTTTTGGAGCTTTTGCGCCAGGGACGAGAACACCGCCAATGATCAAATCCGATTCCTTGATATATTCCCGAATTGTGAATTCATTCGACACGACCGTGTGAACATTCTTCGGCATAACATCATCGAGATAACGGAGGCGATTGATATTTAAATCCATAATGGTAACATCGGCGCCCATGCCGGCGGCGATTTTTGCAGCGTTTGTACCCACAACTCCACCGCCGAGAATAAGGACTTGTGCGGGCTTTACACCCGGTACACCGCCGAGTAATATTCCACGCCCTTTCAATGGTTTTTCCAGATACTTCGCTCCCTCCTGTACTGCCATTCTTCCAGCTACCTCCGACATTGGAATTAACAGGGGTAAACTTCCGTCTAAACGTTCAACTGTTTCGTAAGCCAGGCATGTCGCGCCGCTGGCAACCATTGCCTTGGTCAAAGGTTCGTAGGAAGCGAAATGGAAATAAGTAAAAACGAGCTGATCCTTGTGTATGAATTTGTATTCTTCTTCAATTGGTTCCTTTACTTTGATGATCATTTCCGCCCGCTTATAAATCTCTTCGGCGTCATCAATCATCTTGCCTCCTGCTTTCATATATGCTTCATTGCTAAAGCCACTCCCTACTCCGGCGGTAGATTGTATATGAACAACATGGCCACGTTTGACCAATTCTTGCGTGCCAGCAGGAGTTAGGGCTACCCGGTTTTCGTTATTTTTAATTTCTTTAGGAACACCAACTATCATATTAAAATCGTTTTAGGATCGAGCAAATATAGTTAAGTAGGAATCAATGCGCGGACGCCATGGGACCTTTTTTGAGGAAGAAAAAAATAAATCATTACCCCTGAAAATAGGTAGGTTTTAGATTATTCGGACATTCTGAACACAATGTAAGATTGGGATGTTTTCGGTATAATGACGGCCTTTTGAAAGTTATTGGTAATTTCTATTTTTGACTAGTAGAAAAATCGTTCACCTTCAATCCCTACAATTTTGAGTGCAATTAAAGAATTGAAAACAAAATTTTCGCAAGCAAAGGTGAAAGAGATTCTCTCTGATTATCGCCTTGCTGTTGAAAGCCGTGAAGCCAGTCTCATTGGTCGCAAAGAAGTATTTATGGGTAAGGCCAAGTTTGGCATTTTTGGCGATGGAAAAGAAGTTGCGCAGATTGCTATGGCCAAAGTTTTCCGTAGAGGTGATTTTCGTTCCGGTTACTATCGTGATCAGACATTTATGTTTGCCATCGGTGAACTGACGGTTCAGCAATATTTCGCCCAACTTTATGCGCACACAAGTTTAGAAGCGGATCCAGCGTCCGCAGGTCGTCTCATGAATGGTCACTATGCTACGCGCTTTCTGGATAATGATGGTAAATACATCAACTTAACCGAAGCGAAAAATAGCAGCGCGGACATCTCACCAACTGCAGGGCAGATGCCACGCTTGCTTGGCCTCGCCTATGCATCAAAATTGTTTCGTCAGAATCCAGTGTTGAAGGAATTTACTTCGCTTGTCTAATAACGGCAATGAAATAGCGTTTGGAACCATTGGAAATGCATCGACCTCTGAAGGAATGTTTTTCGAAGCGGTGAATGCGGCCGGTGTCCTCCAAGTCCCCATGCTTAATTTCGGTTTGGGATGATGATTATGGTATTTCCGTTCCACAGGAATATCATACTACAAAATTGAGTATATCCAAAGCGTTGGCTGGACTTCAGCGTACGGAATCTGAGAAAGGATTTGAAATTATTACTGTGAAAGGGTGGGACTACATGGGTTTGATTGAGGCCTACCAGCGTGCCGAAACGATTTGTCGGGAGGAACACGTACCCGTTCTCTTTCACGTTCAGGAGATGACTCAGCCGCAGGGTCACTCAACATCCGGGTCTCATGAACGGTATAAATCAAAGGAGCGTCTCGCTTGGGAAGTAGAAAATGATTGTATTCGCCGTATGCGCGAATGGATCATCGGTGAAGTGTTGATCTTACCCGAAGAAGTAGATGCAATTGAGAAAGAAGCTAAGGTGTCTGCAAGGCAAGCAAAAGAGCGTGCATGGAGGGCCTTCAATAGCGATGTTCGCAAAGATCAGTCGACGATAACGGGGATCCTTGAAAAAGCTATACAACAAAGCGACAAAGGAGGGGAAATTTTAGATATTAAAAATGATTTGGTAAAGGCCATCAATCCGACGCGCTTGGAAACGATGCGGGCCGCGAAGAAAGCGATTCGATACCTCGCCAGTGATAACGTTGAGGCTAGGGATCAGCTTGCTGAATGGTTGAAAAATGCAGAGGCTGATAATCTTGACCGGTACAGTTCACATTTGCACAGCATATCGGACGAATCGGCCATTAAAGTGGAGGGGGTAGAGGCTGTTTATTCCGATAGTTCTCCATTAGTTGATGGCCGGGAAGTATTGCAGGCATGTTTTGATGCAGCCCTGGCGCGCGATCCGCGGGTGCTTGCTTTTGGCGAGGACGTCGGCAAGATTGGGGACGTTAATCAAGGTTTTGCCGGACTGCAAAGTAAGCACGGTGAACTGCGCGTGACTGATACTGGTATTCGTGAGTGTACAATCGTAGGGCAGGGTATAGGGGTGGCGTTACGTGGCCTCAAGCCAATTGCGGAAATTCAATATCTGGATTATTTCATTTATGCTTTGCCGACAATGTCTGATGACCTGGCTTGTTTATATTATCGGACTAAAGGAGGACAGAAGGCACCGCTCATCGTAAGAACGCGGGGACATCGACTGGAGGGTGTCTGGCATGCCGGATCACAAGTAGGTATGCTTCTTTGCGCGCTTAGAGGAGTGTACATTATTTCACCTCGTAACATGACGCAGGCTGCAGGTTTCTACAATACAATGCTGCGATCAGACGATCCCGCCGTGATCATCGAATGTTTAAATGGTTATCGATTAAAGGAAAGATTGCCCGACAACGTGGGCGAATTTACTGTTCCGTTAGGAGTGCCTGAAATTCTGAAGGAAGGAACAGACGTCACGATAGTTACCTACGGATCCATGTGTAGAATTGTGATGGAAGCTGCAGAGGATCTCGAGCGTTTTGGAATATCCGCGGAAGTAATCGATGTGCAGACATTGCTGCCATTTGATATTCATCACACGATCCTTGAATCGGTTAAAAAAACAAACCGAATTGTCTTTGCCGATGAAGACGTGCCTGGTGGTGCTACTTCATTCATGATGCAAAAGGTACTCGAGGAACAAGGTGCTTATAACTTTATTGATTCCAAGCCGGTGACCGTCACAGCAAAAGAGCACCGACCTGCCTATGCTTCCGATGGTGATTATTTTTCGAAGCCTAATCCGGAAGATGTTTTTGAAAAAGTTTATGCCGTGATGGCGGAAGTAGATCCTGGGAAATTTCCAATATTGTATTGAAAGCCCCTAGATCTCCTCAAGCCGGAACTCGGGTGTCTCGATTGTATTAGAAGTGTTCAAGGCACGATCGTAGATCGTTATTTCTAACTTCAAGGTCTTGTTACCAAATATTGCCGTGAATCCGCCACTGACCATTGAGTAGTTAATCTCGCCCTCGAGCGTCCGATCGTCATCGGATAGTCTCGGAAATCTACCATTGTGAGTTTCGCAGAATTCTTCTGCAAAGTCATACTCGGTAAACGAGCCATCGTTATTCTTAATGTAAAATTTCACATAGAAATTGTACTGACCAAGGTTTGGCTTTATATAAAAATGGTCTACCACGGCATACCAATAAGTATTAGGACTGCTATCCCGGACTAAACTGTCAACGATTGTTGCTTTATTCTTAATGAGAAACCTTAAATCCTTATAGATAAAAACCGTGTCGGGAAGGTCATTCTTGTTTAGGTAAGACTCTTTATACACGGCACATTTGTAAGGGTCAGTGTAAGGAGGAAAGTTTGGAAATCCTTCATTTCTGCTTTGAAGCGTAAGAATTTCTCCAGTTTTTTTAGAGGGGGCGAGTACCTCGTAAAACGAATTCTGAGGCGTTTTTTTAGCTTTGGCTAAAGTATAGCCGACAAAATTCTGCTCGGGTACCAGGTTCCCAACCAACGGAAACAAGTTGCCATTGTCGTTGGCAAAAAAGTTAATGTCATGATAAGGACTATCGGCGTCGCTTTGGTCGGTAGCGGAGAGTCCCAAGTCGCCATTCCCATCTTTAAAATTTACTGAGACAATCAATTCATCATCGCCGTCGGCAGTTTTTCCGAAGGAAATTCCTTTGTATTCAATCGCTGGGTTATTGCTAAATTCTGGTGGATCAAAGCATCCGCTAAAAAGGCCGGCAGAAATAACAAACAATAATGCGCTCCTAACCTGTTTCATCTCTAAATTTGACCCATCAAGTTAACTAAACACTTGGACACTTTTAAAAGTTTTACGCGGAAATTATACTCAGTAAACGATAGCAGCTTTCCAGATATTGCGCTTGAGCTCTTTCAATTTCAAGCTTCCAGGAATCCGATCTATAGGTTATTTATCGAGCATCTTGGCTTGTCCGTGTCTACAATCAGCTCGGTGGCGCAAATCCCTTATCTGCCGATTTCTTTTTTCAAAACCCATTTAATTCAAACAGGACAATGGGCTCCGGAAACCACCTTTATCAGTAGCGGCACAACAAAGAACGGTTTCAGCAGACATCCTGTTGCTGACCTTCAATTTTACCTGGAGCATTCGCGCAGGTGTTTTGAACATTTCTTCGGATCAGTAACAAATTACCATTTTTTAGCCCTCTTGCCCTCGTACCTGGAGCGACAGGGCTCCTCCCTTATTGCCATGATGGATTACTTCATCCGCGAAAGTAATTCGGATGCGTCGGCGTTTTACTTAAATGATTACCCTGGCCTTGTCGAAAAACTAGGATCATTAAAAAATGATTCGAAGAAAACCATATTATGGGGCGTGTCATTTGCGTTATTGGATTTGGCTGACAAATACATGTTAGACCTGGAATCCTGTATGGTATTCGAGACCGGTGGAATGAAGGGTAGACGACGCGAAATCACGAAAAACGAGATGCGAGATATGCTGAATGTCAAAATAAACGTTAAAACGCTATTTTCTGAATATGGAATGACAGAATTGCTTTCCCAAGCGTATTCAAACGAGAAAAATGGTTTCGTTTGTCCGCCCTGGATGCGGGTAATTTGCAGGGATATTACCGATCCGCAAACCACGGGGTTACTATCGGAAACGGGCGGGATTAATGTTATCGATTTGGCCAATTGGCGGACTATTTCCTTTATTGAGACGGAAGATTTGGGAAAAGTTTATCCAGATGGCTCGTTTGAAGTGTTGGGCCGGCTGGACAATAGCGATTTAAGGGGCTGTAACCTGTTGATCCAGTAGAGAAACCCGACGAGCTACTTGGCCCTGGATTTGTTTTATTGAGAAAGAATTATATTTTTGTTATACCCAAAGTTATTAGAATGAAAAAGATTGTTGCTTTTATTGCTTTAGCGGCTTTTATCTCGGCATGCAGCCAATACACATGCCCGACCTACGCTAAAAAGGCTCCAAAAAAGAATTCTGAGCAGAGAATCTGATTCTGATACCTCTTTTTTCCTATCCTTCCAGTATAGTCGATACCCTTGCGCCTAGAAACTAGCGAGGGAAATTCCTATCGTTAATGTGCTAAAGTCATTTTTTACAGCATCCGTGCCGGATATATCACTTAGACCTTCTCCATCTACGAAAAGTGGCGTTAAATTATAATAGCCGAATAAGCTGAAACCACCAATTCCCAGCCTGGTCGTCAGGCCGTAACGCAATGGGCTAAGGTTATACTCCTGCTTATCCTTGATCTTTTTAACCTGTGTATCCTCTTTATATTTGATCTTGGTGAACGAATCGTACATATAACCAATTCTTCCTCCAAAAGAAATCTTGAAACTTCTTGCCGGATCGTCCGGATTAGTGCTAAAGCGCAGCTCAAGCGGAACATCGATGTAATTCGTAATGAGCTGCGATTTCTTGGTGTTAGGGTAAATGCTTTCACCAGGGGGTATCATTACGATACTACGCGGGTCAGCTCGGATCGTGATCCAATGTATACTGATTGTTAAAGCCGAAACGTTCTAAACTAAGCCCAATCCCAGGAACGAAGCTAAATTTTGACTTGAGGATCCTTAATTCGTATTGATAATAAAGATTGAACGTGCGTGATCCCCAAAAAGCAAGGCTGAACTGCTCTGGAGCCCCTAAATCGAAATTGAATCCAAATTCCAAAGCAAAAGTGCCGGGTATATCGGGTCTTCTGGACACTTTTTTAACGGTTTCGGTCTGAGCGAATAGCGTACAAGAAATTCCTAAAAAAAATACGAGTGCTCCAATTTTCTGCGTCATGCGATAGTTATTCGTTTAGAAGGTTCAAAAATAGCTTTTTTGGTGGCAGGGGCAAACCGTTTTGTTTTGCTGAGTTAATTTATTCTTTACATTTGCAGTCCAAAATTCAAGACACTAAAAGGGCCTGTAGCTTAACTGAATAAAGCATCTGACTACGGATCAGAAGACTCGGGGTTTGAATCCCTGCAGGCTCACTGATTAGATCCTGTTGAATACTTTCAACAGGATCTTTTTATTAATAAGCACTCACGATCCTTGGGATCACGAGAACCCACCGCGCATGACTATTGCGAACGCGAATACCTGCTGTTCCTTTTATTTTTAGTTCCTTTTATTTTCAGATGACCACTCCGTTAGAAAAGTTTTAAACGGGGTTTGGAACCGCATTAATTTTTTGGCCAAACATTAATTTTTTGGCCAACGTCGATTCCGGATAGGTTTAACATCTTGGATGGAAATAAAATTCAAATCTTTTTAAGCCTTGACGCCGCATCAGCATCCAACAGAATTTCGCAGTTTGGGTGAAGCAGGAATGATAAATACATTTTCCATTTTACCGATAATAATGTCCAGCGACGATTTTATGCCGGATGAAAAACTTCCATGAGCTGCTATTAAGAATTTCCTCATTTGTTTATTTTTCTTTCACTGCCCACTGAATGGTGTTGGTAAAAAGTTGTTTAAATTCTTTTGATTCTAAAAGGCCGCCGTGATGGCCGAATAGGAAATAGACATTCATGGCTTTCTTCCGGGGATTGGACCATATTACAGGATGGTCACCCATTTTTATGTCTGATGATGGCTTGTAGCTATTCTCATCCACAGTGGCTAAAACGTCTACATTCTCTCTTGGATTTCGATCAAATGTATACCATTCTTCCCCCGGCAGATTAAAATGCGTGGGAAGTTTATTGAAAATTGGATGACGTTTTTTTTCTATGTGGACCTCGCCATCGACTCTTGCCGCGATATAGTTTTTCCATCGGATACCGCCGAGGAAATCGGAAAACCATGACCACATCGGATAGCCATCAAATTCGCCAAGAAGCGAAGCATGATGAAATCCGATCCACGCACCGTTGCCACTATCAATGTAGTTTTCAAATGCAGCTTTGGATTTATCCGACCACCGATATGGAGGATAATTCAATTGTATGAATAGCTTATGTGCTGCGAGAAAAGCTTCCGAGATAGTGTCGGCGTTGTTGATGACCACATACTCGAAGTTTGCTTTTTTGCTGTAGTCTTCTAACCAGTCCAACGCTGCAACAACGAAGCTTTCATGTATCTCACCCCGCTCTGCCAGAACAACAGCTTTGAACTTGGGTTGGGCATAGAGCGCGGTGCTTAAAAGCGAACATAACAGAACGAGGAAGAACGACAGCATTAAATGTTTCATCTTTCAAATTTTTTATTTTGTTTGCTGGTATGGATTGTTGCCCAGAACCCAATCGATAAGGCTACACGCATATTCGGCAAGGTCTTTGTGATTGCTATGTTTGAGATTTCCTTTACACAGATTTCTTATTCAAAAATTCGTTAGGGAGCACGCCAAATTGTTCCTTAAAACATTTTGTGAAGTAGGAGAGGTTTTGGAAACCAACCTGATAGGCAATCTCACTTACGTTGCCAGCCTTTTGTTCGAAGAGCTGCGCAGCTCTTTTTAGTCGAAAAATTCTTATGAATTCGTTGGGTGTTTGGTCAATAAGTGCTACCAACTTTCTGTGAAAGTTCTTTCGGCTCATGCCAATTTCCATACTAAACGTTTCAACTGAAAAACTGGAATCTGATATTTTCTCTTCCAAGTCCTGAATTTTCCATGAAGTGCCTGATGGGTGTTTGAATTTCTATTCTGGAAATCCCATTGCTCAAGGTTACCCATAACGCGCCCTGACGATCCAGGCAAAAACTATAAACTTCATCAGAGCCTAATCCATTGGCCTTATTAAAAAATGACTTTACAATTCCCTTCTTATCTATAAAAAGCAGCCCCTTCTGAAGGGTCCCAATGGCGTACGTCCCGTCCCCTAAAGCGATTCCACAATACACAGAACTATTTTTCAGATATTCATCGACTTCAGTCTTAAATGGCGTGATCGACTTTTCATTGTATAAGTAAAGACCATGTTCGGAGGTTAATATAAGTTTGCTCTCATCGCTAAAAGGTAATACTGCTCTAACCTTTTTATCTTTAAAGAATTCGCCGCCACTGACCAGTTTAAATTCACGATCCTGTAATAAACAAAGCCCCTGCTTTTGATATGAACGTAGAGGATACCACCTTCTAAAAATGACATTTTATAATCGTTCCGCTCCGGCCAAAGTACTTCGTGAAATTGATCATTGCCCCATATTAAAAGACTTCGTTCTGTATTGAATATTACTTCTCCGTCTAATACATAGGTTTTATGAATATTGTCAAATACTCTTTGTGTTGGCGAAAGATGGCTTAAGAGTGAAACATATTGATGGTTGCCCTGGTGATCTGCCGTTAAGTATCCCAACTCATTATACGCTCCTACATAGACGCGGCCCTTTTCATCCAATGCCAGCGAACGGACTACACTTAAATTTGGTAACGAGTGAAATTCCCAGGCAACCCCATCATATTTAAGTATTCCGTCTCCATTGGCAAAAACCATTACGCCTTGAGCGTTCTGTAATGCAGCCCAGTTTTGTGGGAAGGCGCCGTATTCTTTGGGGGAGTAGTACCTGTTAAAAAAGAGCCCTGTTTCTTTACCTGGATCTATCTTTGAAATCTGAGAAAAGGCTGGAAAAAAAACAAAAAACGTTAACCATAGCGCAAAAGCATAAAACATTAAATGACTAATCGGGGAGGAAGGATGCATAAGACGTATCACGGGAAGTGAAATTATGATATTCTGGCAAGTGATACATCATTGTACATCATTCTGCCAGATTTTTATTTAGCCATTAGACCACTTACCAATTCCATTTTCGGGATCCTCCCCTCACTTTTTAATCCAACTACTCTCCGGCCATCATGAGTTTGTTACACAGGTTCAACGAGCCTCACGTAAAATTTTGCTTAATTGTGTAGTAATCAGTAACCAATGTCATTAGGGAATGGGCCTTCGCCCACGAGGATCCATAACCTGATGCCAATGACATTTTGTAAAGAAGGCTCCGTAGCTTTGTTACTGGTTTTCACTTAGTCAGATTTAATTTCAGGACGTTTGAGTTTACATTTTACATTGGCGAATTTGAATCAGCGACATTTTTGTAAGATATCGCTCATGCTTATTTTTCTTTGTGGCTCATCCTATGGTCAGCAAGCATCTCATCGCGTGGACAGCCTTATCGGTAAATTGAAACGAGCTACTTCAGACAATGATAAAATCCGGATTAACCACGAACTCGCCGATGCAACCGATAAAGACGCTGCAATAATGTACAGTAAACAAGCTTTAGGCCTTGCCGAAAAAAACAGGGATAGCAAGCAGGTTGTGGAGTGTCTGATACACCTGGGCTCCCTGTATTCCAGGACGAGTAACTATCAAGAGTCGTTGGGAATACTTAACAGGGCCGTTAGCATCGGAGTTGCAAAAAATCTTTCCTTCTTGTTAGCCGACGCATATTTGGAACTTGGAATTGTTTATCTCCGCCAACAAAATTTAGATTCAGCCAATACCAATTTGCAAAAAGGCATTGTGACCGCTCAGGAGAATGGTGATGAACGTAAGCTGGGCTTATTATATAATGTGCTGGGAAATGTCGCTAAAGAAGAAAATAATTTTACTGCTGCATTGGAGCATTACATTCGCGCTACCGAGATCTTTGAGAAAAGTGATAACAAGGATGAGCTAACACAAAGTTTGGCCAATATAGGCAACATACAATATTTCTTAGGGAGTTATGATAAAGCAGAAACCTATGCCTTGCAGTCCCTTGACATTGCTAAAAAGGCGAACGGGCAAACATCTATTGCATACGCATACCGGTTGTTGGGTAGAATTTACCGCAAGCAAAAACGATTTGATGAAGCCCTGAAAAATTACAAGCTCGCGCTAAGCGTGTATCAAAAACTGGGTGAAAGGAGAGAAGCGGGTGAGACGTATACAAACATGGGAAACATCTTTCATGAGCTTGAAAAATTTACAGAGGCCCTGGCGTATTATTCCAACGCCCTCAGGATCAAAAGATCAATTCCCGATTCAGTAGGCATGGCGTACGACTATAATGCTACGGCTATTACTTATTATAAACTAAGCAAACGCGAATTGGCCATTCTTTATTTTGACTCCACAATGTTCTTTGCTAAAAAGAAACGCCTCCTGTCGCTGGTGATGGATACCTATTGGAATAAGAGTGAGCTCTACCACGGGCAGAAAAAGTACCGTCAGGCACTTGAAAATTATTTGCTCCACGCCAATCTAAAGGATAGTCTTGAAGTATTGAGGAATAAAGAAGCGTCAAATGAGCTCGAAGCGAAATATCAGAGTGAAAAAAAAGAGACTGAGATCAAAGCGCTTCATGCCGAAAATCAAATCAAATCTCTACAACTTGATAAACAGCATACGCAAAGAATTTACCTGATTGGCGTTTCGTTACTATCTCTTTTACTGATCGCTGTTGTTTACAACCGTTACCTTATAAAACAACGCAGCGCGGAAAAGCTGAAGGAACTTGATATCGTTAAGTCCAGGTTCTTTGCCAATATCTCTCATGAATTTCGTACACCCCTTACGTTAATATTAAGTCCGTTACAAAAATCTCTTGCAGCGCCAGATATCAAAGTAGGGGAAGCGGATATTCGAATGATGTATCGCAATGCCACGCGACTTCATGTGCTGATCAATCAGCTACTTGACCTGTCGCGGATAGAATCAGGTAAAATGAAATTGCAACTTGAAGAAACGGATATCCGGCGGATGATAACAACGTTGTGTTCGGCGTTTCAATCCAGGGCAGATCAACGGAATATGGATTATCAGATTAGCTTGCAAGAGGACCCCGGCGAAGGTTTTGTTGATCGAGACAAGGTTGAAAAGATAATTTACAACCTGGTTTCAAACGCATTCAAATTTACGCCAGACGGTGGACGTATCGTTGTCGATGTCCGAAAGGAATCTGGAATAGTCGTTCGCGTGCGCGACAACGGTATCGGAATTTCAACGGCCCACATCCCCTTTATTTTCGACCGGTTTTATCAGGTGGACGACTCATCAACCCGGTTCGGCGAAGGCACAGGCATTGGATTATCGCTGGCAAAGGAGTTGGCAGAGGTACATCATGGTTCTCTCCAGGTAACTAGCAAGGAAGGGGTAGGAAGTGAATTTGTTCTCACGATACCTATCGATCGCCAATATTATCGTTCGGAGGATTTTGTACAGGCTACAAACGCAAAGGCCACCGTAAATTCATGGCTGTATGAAATCGCTGACGGTGATAAAAAAGTATTTGATGAAGTAGAAAATGAAGAACTCCCGCTCATTTTAATCGCGGAAGACAACCGGGATATGCGATCGTTTATTTGCGATACGCTCAAATCTGACTATAGAATTGTTGAGACTGAAGACGGCGTACAAGCGTGGGAAAAAACAAAGGAGATCGTTCCTGACCTGGTCATCACTGATCTGATGATGCCAAGAATGGATGGCGCCCTATTTTGTGAAAAATTAAAACGGACATTGGCGACGAGCCACATCCCGGTAGTAATGCTCACGGCAAAAGCCGGCCAGGAAAGCAAAATTGATGGTTTGCAACGAGGCGCAGATGACTACCTGGTAAAACCTTTTGACGTGCAGGAGTTAAGGGCACGTGTATCTAACCTGGTAATGCAGCGTAAAAAACTCAGGGAACTGTATCGTCAGGAAATTACGCTGCAACCAAAGGATGTTGTTGTGACGTCTGTGGATGCGGAGTTTCTTCAGAAGGCGTTTGCCGTTCTGGAAGATCATTTTTCAGATTCTGATTTTGGAGTGGATGAATTTAATCTGGCGATTGGGTTTAGTCGCATGCAATTGCATCGTAAACTGAAGGCGCTCACCGATCAATCAACGGGAGAATTTATAAAACACTTCCGGTTGGAAAAGGCAAAACAGTTTCTGGTTATAAAAGGCGCACAGATAGGTCAGGTTGCCTATGATTGCGGATTTAATAATCTGTCTCACTTTAGTAAAAGCTTCAAAGATCATACTGGTATGACGCCTTCCGAATTCATGGAAGGAGTACTGAAGTGTTGAAGTGTTTAAGTGTTTAGGTGGCTCGTCCTGAACTCAACTCGCAACTTAAAACTCGCAACTCAAAACTAGTGATGTTATCCTCAGCATAACATTTTGGGACAAAATCGGTAACGCATACAAGCCTTTAAAAGCAATGTTGAAAAAAACTAAAGGCCATGAAAGATCTATTGTTCTTTTTACTAATGCTTTCTGTTGCTATGAGCGGTTGCAAAGATGATGATGCAGACCCGTTACCGTTTGAAAAACAAGAAGAATTACTTGCCGGAAAGAAAAACGAAAGTAAATCCTGGGTCGTGGAGTCCGTGACTGTGAACGGCACTGAACTTCAACTGGAAGCCTGTGATGCCCGATAATATATTTACATTCTAATAATGACCTTCAGGAATAAAAACTTACAGCCGGAGCGTTGAAATCACCACATTTTTTTCAACATGTTGTGCAACAGTTTCCAGAAGATTATTTTACACTTCTACACTGCCATTTTGGTGCTTGAGCCAGCTTTACCGATGACTCCAGTGTTACTACGTTGGCTGCGTAGTTGAAGCCTGGCGGGGAATCTGAAATATACCAGCCGGGCATCTCCACGCTTTCAATAGCAACAGTTGTCACACCATTTTCATCAGGCATTTTATGGATGTAGAATTTATAGAAATTTTCCTCGTCCTCGTCGCCATCGGGTGATTGAAAATACGACGGATTGCCGACTACTATGACCTCGAGTCCCTTCGCGATAGTAAGATGAACCTCCTCCTTATTTGAGGAAAGGCCGACCCCGAGAAAGCGGCTTCTATCACTATCCAGTTGAATCGTATAGGCTGTTTTACCAGTGCCGGCACTGGTTTCGGAGACATAAAACAGACAATGCTTCTCATCCACCAGATCGTCTATCGGGTATGATTTCTGTATATCGTCACGGAACATGGCGTACTTAGTCGTATAGATATAAGTATATTCAGGCACTGACGGATCGAACGGATCAGACACGTCCGTGGTAAAGACCCATTGACGAGGATAGCCTATCTCCAATACCGGATCAACATCAGAATCCTTTGAACAGGAAATTGAAAGAGAGAGAACACACAAAAATTGAAATAACTTTTTCATGATTAATTTTATTTAGTGTTAAATGTTAATGTTGCTGATATCACTTTTATAACGTATTGCCACCTTCTACTTTGTCAAAATCAGACGTTTCGTATCCACTACTTTTCCATCTGCGATCAAAGTGTACAAGTACATCCCTGGATTAAATTCGCTTCCTGAAATTTTTACGGTGGTGGTGCCGCGTTCATTCACCTGAATATTTTTTAATTGTTTGCCTTCCAGGTTGTAGATAATAAGGCTGGCCCGCCGAGTAACTTCAGGCAACTCCATTTGGATTTCAGTGCTGCTTGAAAATGGATTAGGATTGTTTTGAAAAAGCGCTCCGCCTGCGAATTGTTTTTCGCCGACCAGTTTGTCCTGTTGGTATTTACGAAGTGCTTCTTTTAACCCGATTATTTCCTTTTGCTGCAAACTTACAACAGCTGATAATTCTTGGACTGCTTTCGCGAGGGGCACTACAAATTCGGAGTAACGGATCGTATAGGGGTCACTCTCATTTTGAGGTGTTTCTACCCCGCTAAAAACAAAACCTGATTTTTTTACAATGGCTTCTACTTCCTGCGCTACAAAACCAATCTGGCGTTGAGGCGTTTTTCTTGCTTTAACACGTTCTACCCGTATGCTGTCGGGAATTCCCAGGAATTTATCAAAGGCATCTTTGTCCAGGATATAACTTACCGGTTTTAATTGCTTGATGAAATCAAGGCCCGATACATCCTTCTTCAAGTCCCTTTTGAATCGGCCATCCGATAAAGTTGTCCACGCTACCTGCCCACCAATACTGGTTACGTCCGAATTGCCAATACGAACCTGGTTGGAAGCGGTGACTGTTGCCCCATCACCCAACGATGTGGTATTGTTATAATTAAGACAATTTGGTGAAGAGCTGATACGTTCCGGTACTTTGCGCCTAGCCCGCTGTTGTATGAATTTGTGCAATTAGGAGAGCTACCGGGCATCCAAGTTGCTAAAGCGAGATGGCCGAAGGCACTATTATATGAACCTACGTGAGTACTTAGTGAATAAAGTCCGAAGGCGGAATTGCCGAAACCGGTAGTGTTAATGATCAATCCACCCGTTGCAGTATTGTTAGATCCTGTAGTATTATTTTGTAACACAGATCCCGGAGCTAAAAGGGGCGAATCCTCCTCCCAGCGCAACGTTTCGATCGCCTTCGGTATTTGCTTGTAACGTTAAATACCCAATGGCAGTGTTTTCATTTCCATCCGTATTGGAATACATTGCAGTATACCCATTGGCTGTGTTATTACTACCTGTGGTATTGCTGTATAAGGCATACTTTCCAAGAGCAACGTTGGGCCCTCCCGAGGTGTTAGAAAACAGCGCCTGAGCTCCCACGGCGGTGTTTGAATCACTTCCAGTATTATAATATAAGGCATTGAATCCCACCGCGGTATTTCCATCTCCATGGGTTGTACTTCGACCGCTATACGCGCCAAAAAACGAATTGGAAGAACTGGCAGTTGTCGCTGCATTGCCAGCGTAATAGCCAAAGTAACTGTAGCTACTCCCGAGGGTACCCGCACTGGTGCCGTAACGTGTCTGCGCATGCAAGGCGAACGATATGAATTGTATGAGTGCGAGTGATATGGTGAGGTTTTTCATAGATGTTTAATGTGTTGAGGTGTTGAGGTTCGAAGTGCTGAAGTGGTGCGAAGCTCATAGCTCGCCTCGCAACTATTTCATGGTTAGTTCATTTGTGGCGAGCACTTTGCCGTCTGCGATTAAAGCATACAAGTACATTCCAGGACTTAAGTCGTTGCCTGAAATTTTTATGGTGGTGTTGCCGCGTTCATGCACCTGGATGCCTTTTATTTCTTTGCCTTCGAGATTGTAAATAATCAGGTTGGCTTGTGCAGTGACTTCGGGTAACTCAATGTGGATTTCGGTACTGCCCGAAAATGGGTGGGCATTTTTTTGAAAAGGCGCAGTGTCTGAAGATTGTTTTTCACCGACAGGGATGTCCTCCATATAGTTATGAAGTGTTTCTTTTAATTCGACTATTTCCTTTTGCCTCGCATCGGCTATGACCGAGAGTTCCTGCACTGCTTTCACGAGGGGCACAACAAACTCAGCATAACGGATCGTATAGGGATCCCTTTCATTTTGAGGTGTTTCTACCCCGCTAAATACATATCCTGACTTTTTTATGACGGCTTCGACTTCCTGGGCTACAAAACCGATCTGGTATTGAAGTGGTTTTTTTGTTTCAGTGTGTTTAATTTGCAGACTATCAGGAATTCCTAAGAATTTATCAAAGGCATCTTTGTCAAGGGTATAACTGACCGGGTTTAATTGGTTGATGAAATCAAGACCCGACACATCGTTCTTCAAATCCTTTTTGAAACGACCATCCGACAAAATTGACCACGATACCTGCCCACCAATACTGGTTACCGCTGAATTGCCGATACGGACCTGGTCGGAAGCAGTAGCTGTTGCCAGATAACCTAACGCTGTGGTATTGTTAAGTTCACAACCTCCCTGCTGGGCAAATCCGGCATATGCTCCAAAGGAAGTATTATTAGAACCGGTGCAACTATTTGGACCTTCCGAATATAAAGCTTGAAAACCAAAAGCACTGTTTTGCGAACCTGAAATAGATAATGCACGAGCTCCATAGGCGGAATTATATTCCCCGGTAGTGTTTGCTTCCATTGCATGGGCTCCTGTTGCAGCGTTATCATCTGCTGTAGTGTTATTATACAGCGCTTTAAATCCCGTTGCAACATTGTATGTGCCTGTGGCGTTATAGCGTAACGCTAATGATCCGGTTGCAGTATTATAAATTCCTTCAGTAGTAGCATATAATGCTCTGTAACCATTAGCGGTGTTCGGGCCACAAATAACAGTAGGGGAGGCAGCCGCCGCTTGTGTAATTGCTACTATATAAGGCTTGACTTCCAACAGCAACGCTGAAATCATTATTGGTGTTATAACGCAGTGCCTGGAATCCTACTGCCGTGTTATAGAAACCTTCGGTGTTACTATTCAAAGCGTAAGAACCCGCAGCGGTATTGCTATATCCTGTGGCCGTATTTCGGCCACAGTAAGCTCCAAAAAAAGAATTGTAGCCACTGGAATTTGTCGAAGCGTTCCCCGCATAATTGCCAAAGTAACTGTGGTTAACCCCTAACGTACCAGCAGCGGAGCCATAATGCGTTTGTGCATGTATCAAAATCGAAACACCCTGTAACAGCATGAGAAATAGGAAGATCTTTTTCATAATTTTAAAAATTTAGGTTACTGGAATTTCTTAGTACTTCACTATTTCGTCAAAATCAGACGTTTCGTATCCACCACTTTTCCATCTGTGATCAAAGCATAGATGATACATTCCCGGACTAAATTCGTTGCCGGAAATTTTTACCGTAGTGTCGCCGCGTTCATTCACCAGGATGTCTTTTAGCGGTTTGCCTTTCAAAGTGGAAATAACAACGTTAGCCTGCTGGATGCCCTCCGGTAACGCGATCGGGATTTGAATACTGCTCGTACCAGGATTCGAATCGTCTTGAAAAAGTACGGCGCCTGTAGGACCTAGTCGCTGAGGAGGCCAGTACTATTATCGTTGCCAAGCTGACGTTTCAATTCGCCTATTTCTTTTTGTTGATCTTTGGAATAAGCCGTTAATTCTTGTACAGCCTTTACAAGTGGCACGACGAATTCATCGTAACGGATGGTATAGGGGTCACTTTCATTTTGAGGTGCTTCTACTCCGCTAAAAACATAGCCCGATTTTTTTACAATAGCTTCGACTTCCTGTGCTACAAAACCGATCTGTTGTCGAGGTGTTTTTCTGGCTGCCACGTTTTCTATTCGTACGCTATCGGGAATTCCTAAGAATTTATCAATGGCATCTTTGTCAAGGGTGTAACTCACCGGGTTTAGCTGGTTGATGAAATCAAGACCCGCTACATCTTTTTTTACATTTCGTTTAAATCGCCCATCTGATAAACTTGTCCATGCTACCTGCCCCCCAATACTGGTTACACTGGAGTTGCCAATACGGACTTGATTAGAAGCGGTGATTAATGTATAATAGCCTAGCGCTGTAGCATTGTTATGGTAAAAAGTTCCAAGCAAGTTCAGTCCGGCTAGGGCGCCGAACGCCGTGTTATAAGAACCGTTGCAAGAAGTATATAAAGCCAGTGCGCCAAAAGCACAGTTAAATGAACCATCCGTAATAGTTAATGCGTCTGCTCCATAGGCCGAATTGCCATTGCCTGTAGTGTTTCCTGACAATGCATCGACACCTGTCGCCGTGTTTTCGTTTCCCGTTGTATTATTTTCTAATGCCCTACTTCCCACCGCAACGTTTAGATTACCCGTAGTGTTGTTGCGTAACGCCTCCGATCCGATGGCCGTGTTTTCGTGTCCGATGGTATTGGAGAACAATGCGGAATACCCATTCGCTACATTGTAATAGCCGGTGGTGTTGTTATATAAGGCATACCTGCCCGTGGCAGTATTGCTGTGACCGCCGACGTTAAAATATAACGCCTGGCTTCCTACTGCCGTGTTCGAATGGCCAGTGGTATTATGATTAATCGTGAGGAAGCCGATGGCTGTATTGGAATATCCTGTTGTTGTATTTCGACCACTGTTAGCTCCAAAAAAGGAATTGTCGTAACTGGAATTTGTCGCGGAATATCCTGCAGAATAGCCAAAGTAACTGTGGTTTGCACCTAAAATACCCGCCGAGCTGCCGTAATGCGTTTGTGCCTGCATTGAGATAAAAACACCCTGCATCAGCAGGAGAAATAAGAGCGTCTTTTTCATATTTTTAAAAATTTAGAGTACTGGAATTTCTTTTGATAACGATGGAGCCTCCAACCAAAACAAGCGGATCGATTTAAGCTTATTTATTGCGTCAGGATCAGCCGTTTGGTATCAACAACTTTTCCATCCACGATTAAAGCATATAGATACATTCCGGCGCTGAGTTCATTTCCGGATATTTTAACACCCGTCTTTCCCCGCTCATTCACTTCAATATTTTTGAGTTGCTTTCCTTCTAAATTGTAAACGATGATGTTGGCCTGCCTTGTGGTTTCCGGAAGTTCCATCTGGATTTCCGTAGTATTGGAAAAAGGATTGGGATTGTTTTGATAAAGGAATGCACCCGTACCCATGGCACCTTGCTGGTCCATGGTTGGTTCGTTCGTATATTTTTTAAGCTGCTGCTGTAGGTCCGCCACTTGACTTGACAACTCCTGTACTGCTTTAACCAGTGGCACCACAAATTCTGCATAACGTATGGTATAGGGGTCATTTTCATTTTGAGGTGCTTCTACACCACTGAAAACATATCCTGATTTTTTTACGAGGTCCTCTACCTCCTGCGCAACAAAACCAATCTGGCGTTGAGGCTTCTTTCTTGATTCAGCGTTATCCCTTTGCAGACTATCTGGAATTCGTAAGAAATTATTAAGAGCTTTCTTGTCAAGAGTATAGCTCACAGGATTTAATTGGTTGATAAAGTCAAGACCAGCGACATCATTCTTGATCTCTCTTTTAAACCTGCCATCCGATAAACTTGTCCAAGACACCTGCCCTCCAATGCTTGTAACATTTGAGTCGCCGATACGCACCTGATTAGAGGCCGTAACCAACGCATAGGCGCCTAGCGCAGTTGTATTGTTATAGTCGCAGGCCTGAAATACTGGGGGCCGGCCGCCATTCCAAAGGCGCTGTTGTATGAACCTGTGCAACCGACCACGGCGTCCGAGTGCAAAGCATAGGCACCAAAAGCACTGTTGCCTGAACCAGTCGCTGAAACCAATGAGAAAGCACCGTAGGCGCAGTTGTTATTACCGGTAGTGCTTATACTCATAGCCGAGTATCCCGTTGCTGTATTATAGCCTCCTGTCGTGTTTGACTTCATCGCGGTCGATCCTACAGCCGTATTCGCTGTTCCTGAAAGGTTAGTATACAACGCCCCGATGCCAATTCCTACATTGGAGTGTCCAGAAAGGTTGGAGTATAATGCAAGAGACCCCGTTGCCGTATTGCCAGTTCCCGTTGTGTTTTCATATAAACTTCTGGATCCGATTGCAGTATTGTTGTATCCGCTGGTATTGGAAAGCAGTGCACTATATCCATTCGCGACATTATAGTAACCCTCGGTGTTCCTAGACAAGGCGTCCCTTCCAGTAGCAGTATTTCTATACCCTGAAATGTTTTGAAGCATCGCTGAAGTACCGATAGCGGTATTCCAATGACCTGTCGTATTATAACGTAAAGAATTAGCCCCAACCGCAGTGTTACCATATCCGGTTGTTGTGACCCTTCCGCTGGAGGTACCAAAGAATGAATTCTCGTAGCTTATATTTAGCGCAGCATTACCGGCGTAATATCCAAAATAACTGTGAGCGGCTCCCTGTGTACCTGCACCAGTTCCATAATGTGTTTGTGCTTGTGCAGCGATAAAAATCAGCTGCATCAAGACGAGGTGTAAAATCTTTTTCATACGGTTTATTGTTCTAAGGGAAATATTTTTGGCTGAAGATCTATGACTCGTTCATAAGGCGACCATAACTGCCCACAGCTAACACGTTGTGTGATGGCTATGGACAGCTTGTCTTGGAAGTAGACTACTGCGTCAGAATCAGACGTTTTGTATCTACAACTTTCCCATCTACGATTAAAGCATATAGATAGATACCTGCGCTAAAATCATTTCCGGAAATTTTTACGGCTGTATTACCGCGTTCATTGACCTGGATATTTCTTAACTGTTTACCCTCCATGTTATAAAGGATAAGGCTGGCTTGTCTTGTAGTTTCCGGCAAGGCCATTTTAATTTCTGTATCCTGCGAAAAAGGATTTGGGTTATTTTGAAAGAGAGCAACCTTCAAATTAGAGTTTTGGTCTCCACTAGCACCTTCCTCATTGATACCTAGTTTTTGTTTCAATGCCGAGATTTCCAATTGCTGCTCTTCGGATTTTTTTTCCTGCTCGTTCAATTTGGTTGTCAACTCTTGGACAGCTTTGACAAGAGGTACAACAAATGCCGCATACCGAATGCTGTAATGGTCATTGCTCATTTTGAGGTGCTTCTATGCCGCTAAAGACATATCCTGTTTTCTTTAATATTGCTTCCACCTCCTGAGCGATAAATCCCGTTTCGCGTACAGGTGTTTTTTTAGCTTCGAGTTGTTGTGATACGCTATCCGGGTATATTTAAAAACCTATTAACGGACGATTTATCAACTTCGTAACTTACTGGCCTCAGCTGATTGACAAAATCCAATCCCGATACATCTTCTTTTATATTTCTCTTGAATCGACCATCAGAAAAGGAGGTCCACATACTTGACCGCCGATGCTTGTTACAGTTGTGTTTCCAATCTTTACCGAGTTTGAGGATGTAGTCGTCGCCAGGTAGCCGAGTGCGGTAGTGTTTTCCAATGCATCCGAATTGGGCCCGGCAGAAGCACCAAAAGCTGAGTTAAAATTTCCTGACACATTATTATAAAGTGCGAAAACTCCATTCGCTGTTATTTACCCCACCCCTGGAATGGTGCTTCAATCGAGCGGCTTTAAATGCCGGTAGCATTGAATGTTTTGCATTGCCTGTCGTATTGGAGAGAAGTGCGGATGCCCCGGTGGCTGTGTTCCAATAACCTGCTGTATTGGATTGAAGGGCATCAGCACCCATTGCCGTGTTGCTGAATCCCGACTCGTTTAAATACAATGCTTTAGATCCATTTGCCGTGTTTGCAAATTACCGTTCTTTGTTAGAATAAAGAGAGAAATATCCGGTAGCTGTGTTATTATTTCCTTCCGTGTTACGAAATAGAGAATATGATCCAATGGAGGTGTTGTAATTGCCCGAGCTGTTTGAATATAATGCTTATAGTCCATTTGCCGTATTGTGGGACCCAGTTGTATTAGAATAGAGCGCTTCATATCCAGTTGCTGCATTAGCGACTTCCAGAAGAGTTGGAATACAATGTCTTAGCTCCAAACCCAGTATTTTGAGTGCCCTGTGTCATAAGTCCGCTTTGGTAGCCGAAAAAAGAATTATCCGTACTGGCAGCTCGTAGCCAATCTGCCCTGCAAAATAACCGAAATAGCTGCTCGTTAGCACCTTGTGTACCTGAGAACAGGACCGTAATGCTCACGTTTGCGCATACATGTGTAACACAGATGGTTTGAACCATCAAAAAAAGTAGGATTGTTTTTTTCATAACGATAAGAATTTATGTGAAGGATTTTTTTTAATACGCGTTGAATGACTACTTGATCAGCTCACTCAAACATTGAATTAAAAGTAGACTCAGAATTTTTTAGTCGTTATCGGATTTGTCCCAATTGATATTCTGTATGTAACATTTGCATTTTTTTCGCGGGGATTAATTTGGAAATCGGTCCAAGATCCAAGCGCCGACTGATTTTTTTGAGGAGCACTTTAAAGACGAACGGTACTTTGAATAATGATTCTGTGGACGGGTTAATGTTTTTTTACAACCACTTCAAAAGGCCTGATAAACCCTGCTCCCCGAAAACCGGTAATATTACTGCCCAGTTTACGTCATATCATTGCCGAAGCTTTGCAATCAATTTCAAGAGAAAATCATTTTCCATGCTCCTTTTTATTACGTTTGGAACCGAAGAAATTTTATGAAAGACGAAAATCGAACACTATGAAGAAAGCAATCAATACAAAGGATATTCAGGTTGGCATAGTAGGATTGGGTTTGATGGGATGCAGCATAACAACCTGCTTGCTCATGGCTAATCACCCCGTTGTGGCAGTCGCTCCGCTCGCAGCAGATCTGGATCATGCTTTGGATCGCGTTCGCGGACATCTTCAGGGAGCTTATCACGAAGGCCTTATTCACAATGAACCAGAACACTACCTGTCAAACGTTATTATTACAGATGACTATAAAAAACTTGCGGATTGCAAGCTCGTGCTGGAGTGCATCATTGAAAACGTGGATATTAAAAAAGAAGTCTATAAAAAAATTGAAGACGTCGTCTCCGTAGATGCCTTACTAACCAGCAATACATCCGCTATCCCCATCAGTGTTTTGCAAAAACAGACCCGTCATCCGGAAAGATTTTTTGGCTTACATTGGCTGGAGCCTTCTCATACGACCCGATTTCTTGAAATCATATGTGGCGATTTGAGTGACAAGGAAAAAGGCAAATACCTTTACGACCTTTGCCATCACTGGGAAAAAGAACCGACGCTACTTTTAAAAGATATTCGCGGTTTTATTACGAATCGGTTGATGTACGCCATGTATAGGGAAGCATTTAATCTGGTTGAGAATGGATATGCAACGGTCGAAGATGTTGATCGCGCATGCAGAAACAATGCAGGCTATTGGATGACACTTGTAGGCGTATTCAGGTGGATGGACCTGACGGGTGTACCAGCCTACCATACCGTGATGAAGGATTTGTTTCCCACGCTTTCGAACCAGACGGACGTTCCAAAGCTGATTGATAATATTGTTAAGGCAGGCGGAAGGGGCGTCGCCAATAGCAAAGGATTTTACGAGTATGAAGAAGGGAATCAAAACTGTGGGAGGAAACCTTTGCTGAATTCACTTATGAGATTAGAAAACTGGCATTGAAATATCCAGCGGACATTGTAAAGAAAAGGTTGAAGAAAAAAAGTGAGTAAAATATTTTTCTGTGGTTGGACGTGAAAAAATTTCAGTTCTGTACTGCGATCACATCCAATACTATTTTCCAGACACCATCTTCGACTTTCCAAACCCTGAAGAAGTTTGCATCGGCCGATTTCGCTAAACTGCCTCCTATTGGTTCGAGCCGTACACGTCCAAATGTATAACCCAAATCATTTGCAGACGAGACAGCACCTCCCAAAGGACTGAATTTGAATTTATGTTCACCTGGCGAAAGGTCGCTGAACGGATGGTACCTTGGAAAGATCCGGTCCGAAGTATAAACCCGTCTTTGGAAAAATCTTCTTTTATAAGTGCAATGCCGCTCTCGTTTAGTTTGTTGTTATAATTCTTGTCAACATCAAGGAAAGTGTCCTTCATGGTTGTCTTAGGGCGCCGATTTCCTCGAAACACCCTTTGGATTTGAGGAATGCAAAGGAGCCGTGTTCGCTTCGGGTCCCGGTATTAAGGTGCCAGATCAAGCGCCATCCTCCAACCTTCCGGGAATTTCTGCCACATCGTCGCATAGTATCCATGTGCTTCCGGTTTTGCAGATTCTTTGGTTGGACTCCATTCCCAGGGCCCAGTAGAAAAACCCAGGTCACCACTTTTGGAAATACCGACAAACACGGGTCGCCAGAAAAGTAAGCTGCTGTTGACGCTCCGTTCAGCCCACGACTTTTTTCCCTTAATCGGCCCGTTCTTGTCAAAGAGGACTGTACTATCGGTCAGGTATTCCAGAAATGCGTCCCGTGTATTTATTTCCTTTGAATATTTTGCAAAAGCATTTTCTGCATCCACCATAGATTGCAGTTCTGAAGAAAAATCTTGTGCATCGACCGAATGCAAGAGAATCGCTAGTGTGAAAATGCAAAGGAGTTTCATGACCAAAATTTGTCTAGTGAAGAAAGCGGTCGTAAGATCGAAATAATTATAATATGGCAGGTCTAAATCCTGCTTGATCCATCTTAAAAACAAAATAATTTCAAAAGAGCCATGATAAGGAAGCTCGCGGGGATGTTAATTTTATGATCGAAGTTGATTCGATTGCAAGATCAATTGCTACTGACATGAAATTCCTTGCTACCATCGATGTTGTCATTCGTTTGCGTCCTAACAAGCATGCGGACAGTTAAAACAGAGGATTCGAAATCGTCCAGATCTTGATTTTATGACGGGCAATTGGAAGACCACTTCAGATTGGGGTGATATGGAGGAGATTTGGAGCGGACCGATCGGGAAAGTACATGATGTGCACGTTCCGAGTGCGTTAAGAACGGAAAAGTTGTGTTCTCGAGTTTATCGTCATTGAACAGGAGAATGAAGATGACAATGTTCCGACTTTTTAAATCTAGACATTTTAATCCAGGATCGATCGAGCCGGAAGACAAGACAAACTTCATACGCTTGTCCCATGACATTCTTAAAAGGTCAAAGCGCAATTTTTGAGAAGCCAGATAGAGAAGAGGCAATCATACACATATGAACGCGTGTTCAGAAGACACGTTGAAGTCTGTGTTGATTCAGGAAACTCAGGGAAAGAGAGAGAGACCACAGAATTTATTTGTTCGCATTCTCAAAATTGAGTCCCCGGCAGTGTAACGATCATTAGAACTTTCGCTGGTCCTTAACATACTTTGCAACGGTCCCAACGGGCGCAATCCAAATACCATTAGCGGGATCTTCTGCATATTTTAATAGTTCCTTCAACATAGAAAGCCGCGTTGTTTGCATTCCCGTTTCATTCATTTCATGACCAGCGAGAACAAGCCATTGTTTATTCTTCTTAGCGGATTCAATAAGTGGCAGGATTTGTTCGAAATCTTTTCCATCGCTTTCAATGCCTGTGAGTTGCGCAAAGTCACAAAAGATCGGATCATTGGGCCCTTCATCCAGCCATCCCCGTCCTGTAAAAAATAAGTCCGCAATAACTGGCACATAACTCTTGGTTTCCTTACCTCTGCCCACATAAGTTTGTCCACAGGGATAGGCGAAAACACTGGATTGTACTCCTAATAGTTTTTGAATTTGCTTATTGGCTTCAATTAGTTCTTCACGGATTTGTTCAATGGAATAATTTTCCAATGCTTTTTTTCGGGCCCAGGGAAAATTTCCGCTGCAAGGGTGATTGAGAGAGTGGTTGCCAATCTCATGACCGTTGGCTGCAGCTTTTTCCAGCCTTCGAGTTTCTGTTCCACGGCAGCGGGGACGACATAGAACGTTGCTTTCACACCGAACTGGTCCAGCAGCGCAGTACCACCTTCTACCTGACTTTCCCGGGCATCATCGAACGTAAGGCTTATGGCGACTTGTTTTCCGCCAGGCCATGTGATGGAGGGTTGGGATTGTGCGAACGAGCCTTGCAAGGCTACGATTAGAACTACAAATAAATGGAGTGATAAACTTTTTTGGACGCTAAGCTTCATTGGTAAAAGTTATTTGTTTTGCTTGAGAAATGCCAGCAGGTCAGCCATGTGTTGCTGACTGATTTGTTTTTCCAAACCCGTAGGCATGATCGACATGTTCAGCGCCTTTAATGACTTGATATCACTTCGATTGATTGTTTTATCAACGGCACCTGTGTTGCGTAATGTCAATGCACCTGGTGTCTCGCTGGCGATAATGCCTTGCATTGATTCGCCATTGGTTAGTTCGACCGACCACAGATCGAATCCGCTTGAAATTGAAAGGTTTGGGGCAAGCGTATTTGCCATAATTGCAACGGCCGACCAATTATGAACGGTGCCCAAATCAGGCCCAATGGAAACGCCCATTTTTCCGCGGACCTGGTGACATAGTGCACAATTTTGTTGGTAGATCAATTTTCCATTTTCAATTTCGCCTTTTAGCTGCAACGCCGACTGATAGGCTTGCGTTACTTCTCCTTCATTGTCAACAGTAAAAATAGCGCGCGATCGATTCCTCAGCGCTTCATCGCGTTGCGCCATCAGTCTGACTTTTCGTGGCCAGCTAATGCTAGCAGGCAAGATCTTCTTCTGCTTCAATTGCGTCCAGGAGAAGAGCGATTCTTTCACCGTTTGTTAAGAAGGTGCTTACCATTGCATCCTGAATTTGTGGCGTTAGAAATGACCATTTCTCCAGCAGGTATCGGGAAACAGAAAGGTCGGGGATGCTGCTGAGCGAACGCAGCGCTGCCAGTTGCACCGTCAGCGGTTCTTGCGGTACAAATAAATCCCTTAACTGATTGTAGTACTTCGACGGATTTCGAATGGAAATAAAATCAATGGCATCGGCGCGTTTATCTTCAGGCGCGCGACGGTCGACGGCCAGGTTCACGGCGCGGGTTATTGCTCGCGAAATTTGCCCCTCGTTTTGAAGGCTGACCGTTTTCAGCACGTGCAATGCGCCCTTGCGAACGGCGGAAGCCGTACTTTCAAAAAATGATTCGATCAGTCGTGATTGATCGGATTCGGAAATGACGATCGGCTTTTTATTTTGCAACCCTTTGGCTATCCCTTCTAACATTGCGGCCTGCATCGACAGTTTATTTTGTTTTTCAGCGGTCACTACGCTCTTCATCACACGTTGAACGGAATTTTCTCCTTCAGCCGATACCAATATCCCTACGATTTGTTCCAGTAGCGCCGTATGAGAAGGTTTATCTTCCTGAAATTTTTCTACTGCAACATCTAACAAAGAAGTCGGCGTTGATGATGCCGACAACGCAGCCACCTGCATCCATTTGTTGTCGATATCCTGAAACAACAAATGTAGCCTTGCATTCTCTGACGATTTCGAGTGAAGCGAGCCCAGGGTACATAGGAGTTGAAAGCGGACCCTGACATCGGGATCAGATTGCATTGCGGCAAGGGCGCTTTCCAATTCAGGAAAGTCAGTAAGGTGAAGTTCCGCTATTTTAATTGCATTTTCCCGAATGCCAGCTTCTTTATCCTGAAGGGCAGCAGCAATTTGCTGAGATTTTAATTTACCAAGACCTTCAAGTGTCCAAATCGCGTGTAGCCTGCCCATAGCCGACGGGTTCGTGACCATTTTATTTAGCGGATCAACAGCTCCCGCGCTCTTTCGATCGATCAGCAACCGTTGAGCGTTTTGTCGCCACCAGCCATTTGAGTCCGCTAGCCGCATGACGAGCGCTTCGTCTGTTTCATCGGCAAGCTTAAGGCCTTTGGTCCATTCGGCAGGCCCAGATTCTTTGGCACTGATGCGATAAATTCGTCCCTTGTCCGCGTCATTGTAAAGTTCGCCTGATGCAATTACTTCTTCCCCCATCCATTCGGGATGCTCGATAATTTGCCTGTAATAGTCTACAACATACAAAGCGCCATCAGGACCCGTATACAAATTCACAGGCCTGAATTTCGCATCCGTTGATGCGAGAAATTCCTGGTGCGGTTTTACACGACTCGCCGTGAACGTTGTTCCGTCAGGCGTTAATTTATCGACATGGATGAGATTGCTCACAGGTTCTGCTACAAAGGTTACATCCTCATCGTAAGGTGGCGGAAAGGCGCCACCTAGATATGCGGTAAGCCCGCAGGCAGAAGTTATGACACCGACATCCGTTAATAATTGATGCTGTGGATTTTGAGTGATGGGAAAAACCTCCGCGGCGCTGCCGTGGTCGGAAATAGATTGTGTTGAACTGGCAAGGAGAAGATTTGGATTTCTTTTGAGGTAGGATTCAGCAATTACCTCCTGATAAATGTGATTGGCATTTCCTACGAGAAGATAGTGTCCCCAGCGATCAAAGGTATGACCAAATTGGGTATGACTGGAAAGCACTTCAAGCTGCTGACTGTCCGCATGAAAACGTACGGCCCGTCCGTTGGCGTTCTGAGACAATCTTGGCGCATTTGCGTGACCTGGAAAATAAATTTCCTTGCCTGGATCCCCGAATTCCTGTTGATATGTTTCCGTGGACACAGCGCCCTCATGGGCGAGGTAAATCCAATTATCAATGCCAAGCAGGGGACTATTTAAATTGTGTTGAGGGTTGGACAATGCAAATCCCGTGAGCAGTGTATCCCTGATGTCTGACTTGCCATCATTATCGGTGTCTTCAAAATATAAAACGTGGGGCGCATCGGTTACAAGCAACCCTTTCTTCCATCGCATGACGCTGTTAGGAAGAATCAGATTTTCCGCGAACGTAGTGCTCTTGTCCATTTTGCCGTCACCATCGGTATCAGCCAATAGTTTTATTTTGCCAGAGCCAGTCTTGTCTAAAGGATAACCAGGCATTTCAACAACATACAGTCTTCCATATTCGTCGATTTCCATATCGACCGGGTCACCGATCAACGGCTCAGAAGCTATCAATTCGATCTTGAAATTGTCTGCTATCTCGAAAGACGCAAGGGCTTCTTCCGCGGGGGATTTTTTTTCAAGCGCTGAGTTAGAATCGCAGCTTGATAAGATGTTTGGCCCTAAAACGATACTGGAAAAGGCAAAAACCAGAGCATATGGACGCCAGTTTTTTTTCACGTTTGACATAAAAGGTTGGGAAGCATTCGGTATAATTTAGAAAATCAAACCAAGGATGTCAAAACAACGCTGCGTCTTTTGAGCAGCAGTGTTAATTTCAAACCCAAAAAAAGAGCCTTTCAATTTTGAAAGGCTCTTGTCATTCGTGCTATTGATTTACGTCACTTCACGTCCCAAAACAATTTAGAAGTTGCCAGGTCACCACCCATTCCATCTGCAGCGGCCTGACGGTTGATCCCATTCAAAGTTTGCTCGTTAATCGGATAAATTATCCGCACGGGAATAGTTAAACCCACGGGGACGTTCCCACCTGATGGAGGCACCAATACCGGGTAGTCAAGCCGTCGCCATTCGGTCCACGCATCGATACCACGGTTATACAAAGCAATCCATTTTTGTAGGCCAATTTTTTCTTTATACGTACCAGCCGCAGACGTATACTTTACGCTGGCTTGATTGCGATAGGTTGTTGCATCAGCCACAGAACCGCCCCAATAAACGATAGAAGCTTCTATTGCTTTGTTATAATGCTCCTCAGCCGTTCCACCGACCGCAAATCCGCGTTCTACAGCCTCAGCCAGTAGGAATTCTACTTCTGAATAATCCAGGAAGAGCGCCTCAAAATCCGCGGCGATTGTTTTATTGCTGGTGTGCGAGAAGTCACCATACGCATTCGCGAAGCCATAGTTTCCACCTTTGTATTCACCATTAACAGTTGTAAAGTAAAATGGTCGCCTTGGATCGTTCAACGCATTCATTTTGTCGGTAATGGTACTGGCGACGACATAATCCTGACGCGAAGAGAAAGCGGGGTTCAGGTTTGCAGACAACGGATTATTGTTCGGAGGTGATGAAAGATAAGGGAAACGGGCATTGTCATCATTGCTTGTGAAAACATTGGCGGCAGCTGCCTCAACGATTTGTTTTGCCTTCGCATTGTCTACATCGGCGAGCAACATGCCAAGTTTTAGCTTGAGGGAATTAGCAAACTTGATCCACTGGTCAAGATCACCGTCGTACATAACGTCAGCATTATCAAACCCATTGCCTCCAGAAGTTAATGATGCAATCGCATCGTCTAGCCTTATCAGAATATCTGCGTATATGGTTTCATCATCATCGTAAACCGGCACTGGATTCCGGTAATCCATAGACTGTGAATATGGAGCGTCACCGAAAGTTGTCACCAGAACAAACCAGGTGTATACCTCGACTACTTCCAATTGCGCTAGCATCGCGGTCTTGTCTGCGGTTGCAACAAGGTCGTCCTCTTCTGTTAGTCGTCTGGCTTCACGAAGGTCGGCAATTACGTCTTTATAAAGAGCTTGCCAGATATTCTGAGGTATTATCCGAGAAGTCAGATCATAACGTGGCTCCTGCAGGTATGTAGTCGTAGCCCACTGCTGTGTATACAATCGGAAATTATTGACATTCACGTTGGGCGTCGCTATCAAATCTGATAGGAGCTTCACCGATGCCGTCAAAAATGTTTCGGCAGGCGCAGTGCTTGGCCTTTTCTGATCAATGTTGTAATCATCCAAACTGTCTACACACGAGGTGATCAGGGTTAGCGAAATGAAGATTATTATAAGATGTCTCATGGCTCCTAAAGATTAAATTTCACATTGAATCCATACGTTTTAACGGCAGGGTACGCGCCGCTTTGATAACCATTCGTGCTGTTACCTGAGCTTAATGTTTCCTCCGGATCAGAGTATTGCATGTTCTTGTCAATGATCCACAGGTTACGGCCGACCAGGGAAATATCGATTCCTTTTAGTGGACGAAGGTTTTCAATCCACGCTGACGGCAGTGAGTAGGTTAATGCCACCTCACGCAGTTTTATATAACTGCCGTCGTAAACATACCACGCACGCGGCGGACTGTTTGGATAGCCAAATACGGTTCCATTACCATCTTCGTTTGATGCGCGAATATCGTTTGGTGTCCCGTCTTGTTTGACTCCAGGTAATATGACACCTCCACCTTCTGCGACGGGAGCTCTTTTAGGCACGCCAAGTTCATTCAGACCAGCGGTGTTGGGGTATAGACCTGTTCCTTCGCCGTACCATTGGTCCAGTGAAAATATGTCGCCTCCATGACGGATGTCAATGAGAAAATTGAGTTTTACGTTCTTATAATTGAATGTATTGGTGATACCTCCCAACCAATCTGGGTTGGGATTGCCGATGATTTCGGCAGAACTTGCTGTTGCGATATATCGGCCTTGTGAATTTACAGTGCGTTGACCATCGGTGTAAACAAAATTCGTTCCCTTCAATACGCCATACGGGTGGCCTACTGCCGCATTGGTAGTAACACTACCCTGCAGGGGGTTGATAACGTCTGATAGTTGAACGTTGGTTACTGCGTCTGAGTAGAGACTGACGACAGTATTGCGATTCCGGGTAAAAGCCAGGCCCACCGTCCAGGAGAAATTCTCAGACTCAATAGGTGTGGCAAAGGCAGAAACTTCAATACCCTTGTTCTCTACTTCACCAGAGTTCACAAATCGCGCAACATAACCCGTAGCTGACGTAAGGTTCACAGGGATCGCCTGGTCAAAGGAATTGGATTTGTACCAGGTAAAATCAAATCCTAAACGGCCTTCGAAAAATTCCGCTTCAATTCCGGCTTCGAGGCTTTTTGTCCTTTCAGCAACGAGGTCTGGATTATTTTTCGTGTTGGGCAGCGAAAACATTGCAACGGATCCGAATGCTGTTGGCTTATCATAGACATCATACAAACTTAAGGGAACCGGATCATTTCCAACCTCCGCGTAATTGACTCTCGCTTTACCAAACGTCAGCCAGGATGCCGAGATGAGTTTGGAGAACACAAAACCTCCTGAAGTGGAAAAATAGAAATATGAATTATTGCCGTCGGGAAGTGTTGTTGATTTATCCTGCCGGGCAGACAGATCTAAAAATAACATTTCCTTGTATCCAAGATTTGCATTAGCGAAAATGCCGTCTACGCCCACCCGCATGTATGCTTCAAGTGGTGCTTGCAGGGGACTTACAGAATTGGACAATGAATATAGTTCCGGTATAACAAGGCCACCATTTGTTGCAGCCTTCATGGAGCTGAGGCGTGTACGCCTTACGTTGGTACCTAAGAGCCCTGTTAAATTAAAATTCTCTGAAATTTTCTTATTAAAATTTAATAACAGGTCATAATTTGTCTCTGAATATGATTGATCATATCGCGAATAGAAACTGGGCACCGAAATAGGTGCGACGGATGGATCTATACCAAAACGTACACCCGAGCTACCGACGGCAACACGCTCTTCCTGAAAATCCGTTGTTGCATCAAAGGCAATTCGACCAATAGCCTCCATCCAGTCCGTTATTTTATAGCTCATTGTTGCATAACCAAAGTAGTGATCACGCGAGTCATTGGCATAATTCTTATAACGGGTCCAATAAGGGTTATCTGAGTAAATTGGGGGACCTACACCAGTCAGGTCCGGCCAGTTCCAGGATATGTTTAGTCCGTTCCGGAAGTATGCATCCTTTTGTTCCTTAATATCGGTATTTACCTGCCACCACTGTCTGAATTGCTGGTTGGGATTGTTTCCATTGTATCCCGTTCCATATCGTCCCACGCCTGTTATGCGGGAATAGTTTGCAGATGCACCGACAGTCAACCGGCTGGAGACGTCGTAGGAAGCTGAAAAATTAATTAGATCTTTTTCCAGCTTACTGTTGGGCAAAACTCCTTTGTCATCGACACGGGTATACGCCAATTTGAACACAGTCTTGTCCGTGCCACCCATCAGGGTTATGTTCTGATTTGAGGTTACAGCCTGTTCATAGAATTCGCTTGGATCATTTTTCGCGCCGACCCAGGGTTTCATTTGTTGATAATTGGGTGAAAATGGGTCGAGAGCATCCCAATGGTAAACCATGAGGTTCGGATCGAACTGTGAGCCAAACGAGGCATCAGCATCAAATTGCACTACTGGTCCGACTCCAGAACCCAGGTCTCCCGAATAAAATCCGGAATTATAACCCGCGCCATATTCCCGCTGGTATTTCGCGTAGGTGGTTTTATCGATAACCCCTACAGTAACGCCGCTGTTTACAACGACGCTAAAAGCATCTTTCTTACCTTTCTTAGTAGTGATCATGATCACGCCGTTCGCGGCCCGCGATCCGTATAACGCTGTGGCTGCTGCTCCCTTTAGTACATTGAGAGAGGCAATATTATCGGGGTTGATGTCTGCGGCAGCATTGCCATAGTCAACGCCTGTACCACCGTTGCGCTGTTGAATGGAATTGGTATTGGCGTTTGATACCGGAACTCCGTCAATTACAAATAATGCCTGATTATTACCGGTAATGGATTTGTATCCCCTGATGACAACATTCGTGGACCCTCCCAAATTGTTGTTGGTCTTAATGTCGACACCAGCAACTTTTCCCGAAAGCGCATTTACAAAATTTGCATTTCGGGTCGTCGTTATCTGGTCACCGGTGACTTGCTGTGCCGCATAAGGCAATTCATTTCGCTTTCGCTCAATACCCAGTGCGGTAACAACCACTTCATTCAGTTGTGTTATGTCGGCTTTCATTGGTACATCGATCACTTGTCTTCCTCCAACTTCAACTTCTTGAGTGATCAATCCGATAAAAGAGAAAACAAGCGTGTTAGAGGAGCTAGGAACGGTAAGGCTATACTTTCCATTGGAATCAGTAACCGTACCGTTAGTAGTTCCTTTAACAACGACATTTACGCCAGGTAACGGAGCGCCATCGGCTTCATCCGTCACCTTGCCTGACACATTTGTCTCCTGTGCCAGTACAGGAATAGACAGAATGGTCACAAGAAGTAACAGTAAAATCTTTTTCATGTGGATTTTATTAGGATTTTTTGAAACAAAAATCCATCGCCTGCAGGGGATGTTGATCGAATGTTGTGAATTTGTTAAATAAAAGCGCCCCTCCAAAGGGGGGATTTTATGCAAACCAAATAACGAGCGCTGTGGGCCAAAAATTGAAATTATAGGATAAGTTTAGGTATCATTTTGATGGTAGCAATACCTAAAAATACGTTATGAAAATTATAAAGTGGTTTCGCAAAAACTTTAAAATAGGAAGTTTGTTTTGCTGTAGAAATGCTCAATCTGAATAGCAAAAAAAATTCAATTGTAAAAAGTTGCTGTTAATTTGAGTTTTCCTTTTCATATGCTCCACTAAACGTACGGGATATTTAGTGTGAATCCATGACCTACATAACCTCACTTAATTTCACACTTACGCCGCCCTTCTTTTTACTGACATCGGCAGCCTCCATAAAAGCATATATTTCCAGCGTCTCACGATCTTCGACGGGAGTTTTTTTTGTCGTAAAGAATTCAGCAATTTTCACTGCAAGACCATCATATCCGTCGAAGGGACCGAGGACCATGTTGCCATTCGACCCGAAGGCAGTTCCTCCGTAATCATGTTTTCCTTCGCGTGTGCCACGAAAAGTTCCAATTCTGCCATCGGACCACAACCCAACGACTACATCCATGTTGTCTTTGGTAAATCGCGTAACCGATTCGCAGCCAGGTCCCATCACGCTGAAAAGAATCTCAACGCCATGTATTCCATACCAAAACAAGTCGGGATGGTGGGGCTCGATTGTCGCAGGACTGAACGCGTCGGCAGCAAGCACTTTTCCGATCGCATCGTTATGTCGTACATCCTGTACAGTTTTCATGTATCGCAAAGACGAGGCTGAAAAAATCGGCACATTCCTTTCCTTTGCTTTTTTGTAAATGGCAATTACATCCGCCATTGATGCAGCAATCGGCTTGTCGATAAACATTGGTTTGCTTGCTTCGATGACCTGGAAAGCCTGCTCTTTGTGAAGCCGACCATCGTTGGTTTCGAGCAACACAACGTCCACCATCTCCAGTAATTTCTTGACTGAATCGACGATCGTCAGACCGTATCCTTTTACCTCCTCGGTATACTTTGGAATTCGCGATACACTGCTTTGAATATCTTTGCTGCCGTGAGGATATGCCGCTACGCCCGGAAAGCTCCAGAGGTATCAGTCACGTTAAAATATTTTGCAAAGGCGGGAGAATGAGAGGTGTCCAGGCCAATGATGCCGATTTTGATAGGAGCTGATAACGACTTCGCCAGGGAAGGAAACGAAAGGCCCGCCGTCAGCCCGGCTATTGCTGCACTGGAAATAAAATCTCGTCGGTTCATAATTTTGCTAAGTCAGGGAAGGTTGCCATCCATTTTCATATTCGCGTGTCCATAACTTCATCGCTTCAGGATCATTTTGGACCTTGCCGTTTGCCGCGTCGCAATGCAACGCTCTGCCTGTACGGTAGGAAATGTTCGCCAGGTGACATAGCAGGACACTTTTGTAACAATCGCTGTAGATCGAATGGGGTGCCTTACCAGTTTCCAGGCAGTCGAAAAAATTCGCGAAATGATCTTTGTCCAAGTCGAACCCGGGGCCTGTTTGAGCGATGACGATATTGGTGTTTGCGTCTGCACTTTTGACTACGTTCCCTTTGTTGTCATAAATCTTGTAGGAATTATTGTGAAGTTCCAGCGTTCCATTTTCTCCGTGAAATGAAACGCCCGAGCCCATATCATTTATGCCGCGTTGATTGCAGCTTCTTCCTTCCCAGGCAATGGTCTTTCCTCCGTCAAAATCAAAAGTTGCAATTTGTGTATCCGGTGTTTCCCAATCATCCTGATACTGATATCGGCCGCCGGTAGAATAAACTTTTGTGGGAAATTCTACCTGAAGGCCCCATCGTGCAAGGTCAATGAAATGGACTCCATTATTAACGACCTCGCCAGTCCCCCAGTTCCAACGCCAGTGCCAGTGGTAATGAATGAGGTTGTCCTTGAACGGTGTCCGAGGCGCCGGTCCCTGCCATAATTCATAGTCCAGGTTAGGTGGCGGAGATATAATTTTTCCTTTTCCAATGCTGGGCCTCGTATTGGTGTACCAGGTCCTGGCGTAATATACCTTCCCGATCACGCCATCGTGCACGGATTTTATCGCTTCTCTCACGCCGGGCCAAGACCTTCGTTGGTTTCCCATTTGCACCACCTTCGTATTGTATTTCCCCATTGCTTCTACCAGTAGCTCGGCTTCTGCTGGATTGTGACTGCCGGGTTTTTCTATATAAATATGTTTGCCCGCTTTTAAACCCAGCAGCGCGGCTGGGGCATGCCAATGATCAGGCGCAGCAATTGAAAGAATGTCGACAGACTTATCATCCAGCGCTTTTCTAAAATCGGCAATACCTTTTGGTTTTACCTGGCCCTTGGCGGCTGCCTCCATCGCCTTTGCTAAGGGAACCTGATCAACGTCGCAGAGGTATGCAATCTCGGCCTTTGGATGATTAAGGTACGCCTTAACATGATCCATGCCTCGGCCATTGATGCCCATGATGGCAACCCGATACTTCTCTTTCACAGGATAATTCTTAATTATGTTAAAGGCTTGAAGTTCTTGGGCCAACCCAATGCCTAAACTTCCAGCCGCAGTCGCCTTAATAAATTTTCGTCGGTTCCAATGTGCTTTCATATGAGAAAGTGTTTAAGAGTGTCTAAGTTTGGCGCTAAGTTAATGTCACGCCTTTGATGTTTTGGACTGCAAAATTTTCCACCTATTTCAAATGCAAAATTTTCAGTAGAGGAAGCTACAAAAAAATATGCTAGAAGCGTTGAAATTTTAAAATTAGGGATGGATGGTAAATAGTAATTTGGAGAAGTGGTTAAATTGAATTTTGATTAAGACACATGCACATTACGGTTAGTGAAAATGCAAAAGACTTAGGACGTGCTGCCGGAAGAAAGGCGGCGGCATTAATTCGCATTGCCCTGCAAGAAAGAAATGCTGCCACTATAATTCTGGCCACAGGCACAAGTCAGTTTGAGACATTGAATCAATTAATTCATGAGTCGCAAATCGATTGGGATAAAGTGACGATGTTTCACCTCGACGAATACCTCGGGCTCCCTCAAACACATCCGGCCAGTTTCAGGAAGTATTTGAAAGAAAGGTTTATCGCCCATGTACCCATTCAGGAATATCATCTGATCAATGGTGAGACCGATGGGAATCAGGAATGCGAGCGGTTGAGCAGGCTGATTCTCGACCACCCCGTGGATGTTGCCCTGGTGGGAATTGGAGAGAACGGGCACCTGGCATTTAATGATCCGCCTGCGGATTTCGAAACAGACAGACCATACATTATTGTTGATCTTGATGAGCCATGCAGAAAGCAGCAGCTAGGCGAAGGTTGGTTTAAGTCGATGGCCGACGTTCCGGCTCAGGCTATTAGTATGTCGATTCAACAAATCATGAAATCAAAATATATTATTTGTTCTGTGCCGGATGAAAGAAAGGCTCTTGCAGTAAAGAATAGCGTCGAGCAGAAAGTGGATAGCTTATTCCCAGCGAGTATACTTCAACAACATCCGCATTGTTTTTTATTTCTCGATAATGCCTCAGCCTCATTACTCTCGCCGAGACATTCAATAATCAAAGAATGAATAAAACAGCAACAGCTCCGGTAGCAGTCAACAGTTTGAGTCAACGGGATACCTGGATTTCAATCTTTATCATCGGGTTGCTCTTTTTTATTTTCGGATTTGTTTCCTGGGTGAATGCAATCTTAATTCCGTATTTTAAGATTGCCTGTGAACTCACCAATTTTCAGTCCTACCTGGTTACGTTTGCCTTCTATATATCTTATTTTATTGTTTCTGTGCCGGCTTCCTACTTATTAAAAAAAACAGGATTCAAAAAAGGAATGCTAATTGGATTTCTCGCCATGTCCTTAGGCGCATTTATATTTATTCCTGCCGCGTTGACGCGGGTCTATGAAATATTTCTATTGGGATTATTTACCATCGGTGTCGGCTTGGCCATTTTACAAACCGCTGCAAACCCCTATATCACAGTTCTTGGTCCTAAGGAAAGTGCCGCACAGCGAATCAGCATCATGGGAATTTTTAATAAGGGTGCGGGAATTCTTGCACCACTAATTTTTGCGGCTGTAATATTAAAGGCCACCGATACGGAGCTCTTCCGGGCGTTAAATACAATGAACGAAGCGGAGAAAGATATTGCTCTTGACGATTTTATCCGGCGCGTTATCGTTCCTTATGCATGCGTCGGTACCGTATTATTCGGCCTTGGTTTGTTCGTTCGTTTTTCACCTTTGCCGGAAATTAATACTGAGCAGGAGACGCCAGCCGTGGCTGCTGCGAATAGCACTAAAAAAAGCATTTTTGAATTTCCGCATCTGATTCTGGGGGCATTGGCAATTTTTCTTCACGTTGGAACGCAAGTAATTGCCATTGATACCATCATCGGCTATGCAAACTCTATGAATATCGATTTGCTGGAAGCAAAAGTTTTTCCTTCCTATACACTTTTTGCTACCATCTGCGGATATATTCTCGGTATCATTTGTATTCCAAAGTACATAAGTCAGGTAAACGCGTTGCGTTTTTGTACCTTATTGGGAGCGTTGCTTACGTTGCTGATCCAGTTCGCCAATGGTCAAGTAACTTTTTTAAATCACACAGCTGACCTTTCAATCTGGATGGTGGTATTGTTGGGCTTTGCAAATTCCCTGGTATGGGCTGGCATCTGGCCCCTTGCGTTGGATGGTTTAGGAAAGTTCACCAAACTTGGTGCATCCGTTATGATCATGGGATTATGTGGTAATGCAATTATGCCATTGTTCTATGGACACTTTGCAGATGTGTCGGATGAACGCCTAGCCTATTGGGTTTTATTCCCTTGTTATCTTTACCTTGTGTTTTATGCTTTTAAAGGATATGCATTGAGGAAATGGGACTAGGATTTTAGGATTTCAGGATTTGTGTCGTTTATCCATTGGCGTGTATCAAACTTCATCAATCGTTCGTTTTGAATTTGAGGTTCATCTAAGAAAAATCATGCAGCGGATAAAAATATTTAATGGAAAGATTATCACCCCGCAACGGATCATTCCAGACGGGATGGTCGTGATAACGAATGATAAGATTTCTGACGTAAGCGATCGCGTTTCTGAGATTAGTGACGCCATTGAAATTGATGCAAAGGGAAATTATATCTCGCCCGGATTTATCGACATCCACGTACATGGGGGTGCAGGATATGATTTTATGGATGGAACGGAAAAAGCATTTCTGGAAATTGCTGCGCTTCACGCCCGATATGGAACAACGGCCATGTTACCCACTACGCTGTCGGGCTCGAAGGAAGAGTTATTGAAGACATTGGATGCTTATGAATCTGCCAGCAAAAAAAATGTAAAGGGCGCTCAGTTTCTGGGGATGCATTTGGAAGGTCCATACTTTGCCATGAGTCAGCGAGGAGCGCAGGATCCCAGATTTATTCGCGACCCTGATCCATCCGAGTACAAGGAAATTATGTCGCGCTCGTCCGTTGTTAAACGATGGAGTGCCGCACCGGAATTAAAAGGAGCGATAGAATTCGGACGTTATCTTCGATCTAAAAATGTTCTGCCTTCTGTCGCGCATACCGACGCTATCTATGAAGACGTTGTTGTTGCCTTTGAGAATGGGTACACGTTAGCGACGCACTTATATTCTGCAATGTCTGGCGTAACGCGGAAAAATGCTTTTCGCTATGCAGGTGTAATAGAAAGCGCATTCATTATCGACGAAATGGATGTAGAAATCATAGCAGATGGTGTTCATTTGCCACCGCCACTATTAAAGCTAGTTTACAAAATTAAGGGCGCCGATCGTACTGCCCTAATTACGGATGCCATGCGCGCCGCGGGGATGCCGCCAGGTGAAAGCGTGCTCGGAAGTTTAGCCAATGGTTTAAAAGTAATTGTGGAAGATGGAGTAGCAAAGCTTCCAGACAGGACGTCATTTGCGGGAAGCGTTGCGACGGCTGACCGGTTGGTGAGAACCATGATCACCATGGCCGAAATACCTTTATCTGACGCCATAAAAATGATGACTAGTACTCCAGCTCGAATTTTAAACGTGTTGGATTCTAAAGGATCTTTAGCTCCAGGCAAGGATGCTGATGTCGTAATTTTTGATGCAGCTGTGAATATTCAAACGACCATGATAAAAGGACAGATCGTTTTCGACCGAACACTGTTGTCGTCGAGAATTTCCGCCTAGCAAAATTTGCGCGCAAAAAAGGAAATTTTGGTTGCGTCCGCAGTTGGTATAGTTTTTTATAAGGGTGCATTTTGTTCACAATGTGAATCCCAGTATCCAATTATTTCCACATTCGTTGATTTGATTTCTTTATTTCCATTTAGTTAAAGAACATTTCCGGAATGGCATGGTATTTACAGTAGATGTAGATGTTGACCTCTTATGGAGTGATACGATTTATGATCAATTATAAGGTGATGAATCTTATTGATGACTTACAATCGGATCTGAGAGCATATCCACATAACTTGATCTGGATAATTCCAGCGAAAGGAGAGAGGCTAACTGAGAGGCTGTCCCAATTTATTCTTGAATAAGTTCGACAGCCTCTTACTTTTTTCATGTCTTCAACAATTAAATAATACATATTATGGCACTTGTAAGACATTCGAATTGGCCCGCGCTAAGAGGGTCATCGCTTTCAGAATTTTTTGATGACGACCGTTTTTTCAATTCACCCTGGCTCAGGGGACAAAGCATGCCTGCAGTTAATGTGAAGGAAAACGACAAAGCCTTTGAAGTAGAAATTGCAGCGCCTGGTTTTGACAAGAAGGATTTTAAGATTTCTGTCGACGATGGATTGTTAACAGTCGCGGCAGAAATTAAACGGGAGGATGAGAAAAAAGAAGATAACTATACCCGAAAAGAATTTGGATACAGTTCGTTTTCCCGTTCGTTTAATTTGCCCCCAAATACCAGTGAAGAGGATATACAAGCGAAATATGAAGAAGGTGTTTTAAAGTTAATCATAGCTAAGAAAAATATCGCCGCAGCAAAGCCGAAAAGGTCGATTGAAATCAAGTAAATGAAAGCTATAAAAGCCCATGCCCACGGCGGGCCTGAGGTGTTAAAAATCGAAGACGCTCCTATACCATTTCCAGGTAAAGGAGAGGTGTTAATTGAAGTTCACGCAGCAAGCATTAATCCTAGTGACTCCAAATTATTATTAACCGACCCATCCTATGATCATGCGGATCAAAACCCGCTGACACCGGGTTTTGATCTCGCAGGGTCTGTTGTGGAGATTGGAAAAAATGTTAAGCACATCCATGTCGGCGACAATGTTTACGGCCAGGCCGCAGTGATAAAAAAAGGTAGCGGTGCATTTGCTGAATATGCTGTGACGCCTGAGGATCTAATTGCGAGGATGCCCGACAACATTGCGTTCACGGAGGCGGCAGCCGTTCCATTGGCTGCGTGCAGTGCCTATCAGGCGCTTGTCGAGCATATGAAATTAAAATCTGGTGAAAAGGTGTTGATTCATGGCGGCTCCGGCGGAATTGGCACGTTCGCGATTCAACTTGCAAAGCACCTTGGCGCATTCGTTGCCTCTACGGCGAGTGGTGCAGGTATCGCTTATGTTCGACGGCAAGGAGCGGATCAGGTTATTGATTATGAGTCGGAGCACTTTGAAGATATTCTGAAAGATTTTGATGCTGTCTTGGATACCGTGGGTGGTGAGATTTACAAGAAATCATTTCAGGTACTGAAGCGGAACGGCTTGGTTGTCTCCATGCTCTCGGTGCCCAATGAAACGTTAATAAAAAAATTTCATGTGAGGACTGTGCTTGAAACGACGAAGGTTGATTCTAAAAAACTCGGTAAGATAACAGACCTAATTAAGGCCGGAGTACTAAAAGTAAATATTGCGAACGTGTATTCGCTGCAGCAGACGCAAGAAGCATTCAGAGCTAAGGAGAAGGAAAAAATTCTCGGCAAGATTGCCATCGAAGTAAGGAAGCCATTCATGTGATGCAAGTGACCTTAGTCATGGTATTATGACGAGCGGCACTTGCGTATTTTCCATCAGGTCGTCGAAGGATTCTTTATTGCTCGTTCTGATATTCTTGTCGATGACGAGAAAATTTATCGGATGATTTCTTGAATGCTCTTCAACACGATCTGCGATGAAACCGACTTCAGTTTTGAAGTCGTATGAAATGTGTCTGTTCAACAATAGATCGTTCTCAAGAATTTTGAAGTTCTGATTGGCTTCATCTTCGATTTTTTTTCTCAATGCCGTTATACTTTCGCCATGTCGTACATGGTTTAGGCGATAGGAATATAATACAGTTAGATGCAATTGATAGGTACTGGCGTTTTCAGCAGCCCACTGCAGGGCATTCCTGGAAGAATCCGAAAAATCAATCACACAAAGTATGGATAGAGACATAATTGATATACCAACCTAAATAGTCGGCCAACCCAGCATTACAAACTTAAACTACCTTTAAGGCGAAAGTTCCAACTTTCATCAAGCCAAAAAATGATTTTTATCATGTATTCGAGAGTAGTATCTTTCGGTGCATATGCTTTCAAACTCTTCTATTCCCCTTGTTGATAGTGATACTTTCAGAGAAATTTTCCAAAGTATGTCGGAAGGGATTATTATTGTTGACGAAAGAGGTCAAATAGTAATCGCCAACCCCGTTGCTGAGCAAATTTTTGGATATGAAAAGGATGGCCTAAGCGGGGTAGATCTTGAAATTCTGTTGCCATTGCGCTTCCGGGGGCGACACATGACGTTTCGCCAAGGGTTTTATGATCATCCACAGCCGCGACGAATGGGAATCGGCCGTGACCTCCAGGCGCTTCGAAAAGACGGAACAGAATTTCCCGTGGAAATAAGTTTAAGTTTTACGAAGGCAAAAGGTCAACTCTTGGTCATGGCCTTCATTAGTGATATTTCGCTGCGGAAAAAAGCTGAAGAAGCGCTGAAACGAAGTGAAGAACAGCTTTTGGTTTATGCAGCTGAACTGGAAAAGAAAGTTGAAGCCCGTACAATGGCGCTGAACAATACCATTATCAAATTGGAAGATGAAGTGCGCGAGCGGAAAAAGGCAGAAGAGGAAGCTCGGAGAGCATTCGAAAAGGAACGCGAACTAAATGAGTTGAAATCAAAGTTTGTTTCGATTGCTTCTCATGAATTCAGAACCCCGCTAAGTGCCGTTTTAAGTTCGGCTGCGTTGATAAATCAATATAAAGATAAAGGTGATAAAGAGAAGGTAGGAAAACACGTCGCCAGAATAAAATCGTCGGTAGTCCACCTTACATCTATTTTAAACGATTTGCTGTCGTTGGGAAAACTCGAAGAAGGAAAAAATGAAATCAACAAAGAACGTATCGTTGTCAAAGAATTTTTAGAAGAAGTGCGGGAGGAGCTTTTAGAAACGTTAAAGGCTGGACAGAATATAGAACTTCATTGCAGCCCGGAAGGGGCCGAAATCAACTCTGATCCCCGGATACTAAGAAACATGCTGTTTAATCTTATTTCAAATGCCAGTAAATATTCTGATCAAGGCAAAAAAATATTTTTAAGTTGTGATCAGCAAAATGGGAAGGTTGAATTCCACGTTCGCGATGAAGGCATTGGGATACCGGAGGAAGACTTAAAACACATGTTTGAAAGGTTTTTCCGGGCTAGCAACGCCGGCAATGTTCAGGGTACAGGGCTAGGGCTGAATATTGTGAAACGTTACGCGGAGTTGTTAAATGGGTCCGTGTTATTTACGAGCCGATATGGTGAGGGCAGTACCTTTTCGATCTCAATTCCGCTTTAATAATTCTTTATGAAGAAAATTCTTTTAATCGAAGACAACCTTGAAGTTCGTGAAAACACGGAAGAAATTCTCACATTGGCCAGCTACAAAGTGTTAACAGCACCTAATGGAAAACTTGGTGTTGAGCTAGCCCAACACGAAAAGCCTGATCTTATTATCTGCGATATTATGATGCCGGAGTTGGATGGATATGGAGTCTTGCATATTCTGAGCAAGAAAGAAGAAACGGCACTGATTCCTTTCATCTTCCTGACGGCTAAATCGGAGAAGTCAGACATTCGCAAAGGGATGTCACTAGGAGCTGACGACTATCTCACGAAACCTTTTGATGATACTGACTTACTGAATGCCATTGAAGTGCGGTTGAGAAAAAGTGCTATACAACAACGTCAGTACGACGCCAGCGCTGAAGGCTTGGATAACTTCATCAAGGATGCACAACAGGCGCTGAATTTACGTGACTTGGGGAAAGACAAAAAGGTTAAAACTGTAAAAAAGAAAACAGAGGTTTTTGCGGAGGGTGATGTACCCTTGAACGTTTACTTTATTAAGTCAGGGAATGTGAAAACATTTAAATCCAATGCCGATGGTAAGGAACTGATCACAAATCTATATACTGCGAACGATTTTTTTGGATTTGAACCTATTCTCGAAAATATCAGCTACAATGAATCGGCAGTGGCGATGCAAGATACTGAGCTGGTCACCATATCCAGGCATGACTTTATGCTGATGATTCAAAACCATCCCGATGTGTCGAAAAGCTTCATCAGTCTTCTGTGTAAAAAGGTTGCTGATCGTGAGGCGAAATTGCTTAATCTGGCATACAACTCTATCCGCCAGCGCACGGCCGAAGCATTACTGCACGCCGACAGGCTGAGAGATTCAAAATCTGTCATAGCCATTTCACGCGATGATCTTTCGAAAATGGTCGGCACTGCTGCCGAATCTGTTATTCGCGTTTTATCTGATTTTAAAGACGAGGGCCTCATCGAAACTGAAGGCGGAAAAATAAAAATACTGCAACCTACGAAGCTTGAAAAAGTGATTCGTTGGAATGTGGCGCGTTAGTTTCTAGTTTCGTGCTCCCAGGCAAACTTGTCATTCTGAGCGAAGGGTTGAATGCCCGAAAGGGCGAAGAATCCCATCCCAATTAAATGCTCTTAACGGAACAAAAAATCACGAAGCGATAAAATGGAGAACAAGATTGATAAGTAATTCTATAGCGCTTTGTTCACCACAGATGCACGGGGCGCACAAAGGCTACACAGAGAATTTTTCCTTGTGAAACTCTGTGCCCTTTGTGATTCCGTGGTTAAAATTTCAAGTCGAGGTTTGAAGTTCGAGGTTTCGAAATGTCTAGCGCTCTTACTCACCACAAAGCCACAGAGGACACAAAGATTACACAGAGAATTCCTATATAGTTTTTAGGTAACGCCCGCCGCCAGGCAAGTCGCAGAGACCGATTGGGGAATTCGCACGGGAGAAATCCTTTGAGCGTTCGCTCCGTAGGAGCGCTCTGTTTCTAGATCGAAGATCGAATTGTTTTGCAAGGCTCCGTTAGGAGCCTCCTCATTGGGTTAATTAGGATACTCCTACGGAGTGCGGGTTGTCTCCATTTGATTTCTATAGCAAGGATGCTCCAATGGAGCGAAATACCGACGGTCCCCTGTGTAAAAATGTATTCATCATCCATTACACAATACGATATCCACTACACCCTGTTGGAGGGAATGCTGATGCGGAAGGTGTATGATGAAAACCCGGACAATCAGAAGAATGCCTGATAAAATCAGCATAGCGCTGGTAATGCGTTGAAAGTTAAAATTAAAACGTTGCAGCAATTGTGTGATGACGCTTGTAAACCCAAGCATTACAGGTAATGTTCCAATCCCAAATAAAATCATGAAACTGAACGCTTCCATTGCTGATTGAAGGGTGAAACTATAGGTCAGGGCAATCCACACCAGGCCACATGGTAATATTCCATTAAGAGTACCCAGCAAAAAGACGGATCCAAAATGTTTTCGACTGAGGAACCGTGTAAAAAGTTTTTTTAGCGTGAATGTTAGCTTTCCGACCGCACTGGACAAAATCGGAATATTTACTTTTAATAAACCTATACCGGCAAGTAATAAAGTAACTCCTAATAAAACAGAGACAAGATTTTGAAATTTTGAAATAGGAAAGGCAAGGCCGACTCCCGCGATCGCCAACCCAAGCAAACCATATGTAACGATCCGTCCTGCGTTGTATATTACCCTGTTTAGAAATGCACGCGTATTCATGTTGCCGACCGCCATAGCAAGCGGGCTGCACATGCCTACGCAATGTAGGCTGCCCGTGAGACCCATGATCAGCGCGGTCAATACCATATCAGATAAATATTACTTCCTCTAAAAAAAATTCTTTCCCGTTCATCGTCCATTGCATTTTTGCGCGGTACATGCCCGGGGTTAAATCCGCCGTTGGAAATTCCTGTGTAGCTTTTGATGTACGTTCGAGCGAATACTTTTTATCCTTCGATGAATCTGATGGTCTGAATAACCTTAATTCACCGGTCTCGATATCGTCAAAACGGTCAAACGTAATTTGAATGGTCTTATTTTCTAAGACTTTTATTACCGGTTTTGATTCCAGCTGCGAAACATTCTTTAGCCGTGTTAACTGATTTTCGTATAGCAGTTCTTCTTTGTAATAATCCTTTGACACGAGACTGATGTCCTGGCGTAAGCAAACTGTGACCAGGGTTCCGATAAACGCGGCAAACAAAATAAAGGACAAGACAATCGATTTCCCCCAATTCATAGTTTTTAATAGTTAATCTCGTTTCGCGTCTGATGCTTTCTTTACCGGTCCGATAAATTTCGCACTCACGGTTTCAATTTGTTTGCCGTTTTGATATATACCTAACGTTACAACCGTTCGAGCCTTTGATACATTTTCCTCCGGAATTTTAATGAAGAAGATTCCTTTCACCATTCCTTCCGCAGGAATCACAATTCCCTTTCCGTCTACACGATGAATCCTGGCAAAGGAGGGAGACTCGACTTTGATTTCGAGGTTCATCTCATTAAACGTTTTATTGACGAATTCAACATTGTAAAGATTTGTAATGATGCCCGGTTCTCGTTGGTATAACGTGCCAGGTACCTTTAATACCGTAGTTTCTACGTCAGACCGCGTTATTAAAGCAAAATCCAAGAACGCCGACCACCGCTAGCAGTACGAACGTATAACCAATAACTCTTGGGGTAATGAGCTTCAAGACACCATTCGTAATAGAGTTGATGGACGCATACCGTATGAGGCCTTTGGGTTTTCCAATCTTGACCATGACGTCATCGCATGCATCTATACATGCTGTACAATTCACGCATTCCATTTGTGTTCCATTCCGAATATCGATACCTGTCGGACAAACATGAACGCATAATTTACAATCGATGCAATCACCAAGCCCTGCTACTGGCTGATCTTTCTTCAAATGTCCCCGTGGTTCGCCCCGGATCCAATCGTAGGCAACAACAATGGAGTCTTTTCCTAATAAGACGCCTTGTAATCTCCCATAAGGACATACAGCAATACAGGCCTGTTCACGAAATTTTGCAAAGAGTCCATAAAATATTACGGTGAATGAAACAAGTCCAATGAAACCTGCTATGTTTTCTGAGGGTGGTTTACGGACGATCTCGAAAGTGCGTTCTGCGCCGATCAAATAGGCCAACGCCGTATGTGCTATCAGTATCGAAATAAGAATAAAGATGGTCTGCTTTGAGGTTTTTTTAAAGATTTTTTCCGCATTCCATTTTTCCTTTGATAACCGCCGTTGTGCCGCTGCATCCCCTTCGATCCAATATTCAATTTTTCGGAATACCATTTCCATAAACAAGGTTTGCGGACATAGCCATCCACACCAGACGCGGCCGAATACTACTGTAAACAGAATGACGAAAACAAAAAATGCTATCAGCGTGACTGCCAGTAATACAAAGTCCTGTGGCCAAAACGCCTGGCCGAAAATGATGAACTTACGCTCAAGCACGTTGAGCAGCAGCAACGGCTGCCCGTTGATTTTTATGAATGGTCCTCCAAATAGCAGTGACAATAGGATTATGGTCACTACAATTCGCCACCCGTGAAATTTGCCCGATGGCTTTTTTGGATAGATCCAAAGACGTTTTCCTTTTTCGTCAACGGTGGCAATACTGTCGCGGAATTCGTCCTCGCTGTTTTTGTTTTGCAGCCTTTCTTTTCTGACGTCTATTTTTATATTTGAACCCATTTCATGGATTTACAAGGACGCTTGTACTTTTGTACTATCTGACTTTTCAGTTGTTTCTTTAAAAATTTCTCCTTGGGGAGCTTTAGGATTTTGGGGATTGGTGCCTTGTAAGCTCATCACAAAAAAAGTCACGTCCCGTACAGCCTCAGGCTTCATCGACTTTCCCCAGGCAGGCATACCCTTTTCCACGACACCATTTTTTATGGTACTGAAAACATTTTTGATATCGCCACCATGTAACCAATACTCATCGGTTAGATTGGGGCCAATGGTATTTCCACCACCGTCGTTTCGATGACAAGAGCCACAGTTATATTCTGTAAATACAGATTTTCCTTTTTCAATAATCGCGGCATCTTTGGAAAATGTTAATGCAGCTTCATCAATGGCAACTTGAGGCTGTGAGGCCCTGAGCTGCCGTGCCTTTTCTTCAGCCAAAGCTACTTCGTTTTGATATTCTTCTTCTGAGAGAGGCAGAGAATTTGAAAAGTGAAACACAACGATATAAACCGCTGCCCATCCGATAGTTCCGTAAAACAGCCATTTCCACCACGGCGGCAAATGATTATCGAGTTCTTTGATGCCATCGTAGCTGTGATCTAATTCGATATTTTTTTCCTGCTCGACAGGGACAGAAGCATTTACCTTTTGCGTGAAGCGGTCCCACCAATTGGGCGCGGGAACGTAAACAACCCCCAGCTTCGCGGCTTTTTCTTTTGCGGCTTGTGTAGTTATTGTATTAATCGTTCTGAGTAAAGCGAATGCAACGACGATCAGCAAGATGATGATAAAGAGCATAACGGTTGCGATGATATACACGGGTAACAACGGATCATCAACAGACCTTTTTACATCTGTCCCTTGTGAAAAACCGTTTAACGAAAGCAAAGTTGCAATGAGCAAGATTAGTGGCTTCTTCATAATTTATAAATTCAAATAAGCGTCGTTATTTTCCGATTTTTCCAGGGGAAGGTCTTTCATTTTATCAATGACTTTTTTGTCTGTCGTAAATACCCACCACAACAGGCATATAAAGAACAGAAAGAAAATGACGAACGAGATCAGGGGCCAGATCGCGATGTTGTCAATATTTTGAAGAACATTTTTGTACATGACGTTTTCAATTTTGAATTGTCGATCTATTTATCAACCACGGCGGTTTTTGTTCCCTTGATATCTTGTCCCAGACGTTGTAGGTAAGCGATGAGCGCAACGATTTCCGCATCATCAATAACTTCGATACCATCGGCCTTGAGTGACTTCACTATTTCAGCTGACTGTTTTTCGAGGTCTTCATTCGCTGTTGCTTCATAGCCTTCTTCATAAGGAACTCCTATTTTCCTAAGCGCGCTGATTTTCCCGGCGGTTAAATCTTTGTCAATGCTTTGTTCGTACAACCACATGTAGGCGGGCATGATGGAACCAGTAGACACGGCATCTGGAGTGAGCATATGATTGTAGTGCCAGGTGTTGGAATATTTTCCGCCAATCCGGTGAAGGTCTGGCCCCGTTCGTTTCGACCCCCAGAGGAATGGATGATCATAGACAAACTCGCCAGCCTTCGAATACTCGCCATAACGTTCGGTCTCTGAGCGGAATGGTCGTACCATTTGAGTATGACAATTCACACAACCTTCCCGAATATAGATGTCACGGCCATGCAATTCTAGTGGGGTATAGGGTAGAACGGTACTAATCGTGGGGACGTTTGATTTGATCAGGAACGTAGGGACCATTTCTATGATACCGCCGATCAAAATAGCAACAAGGGTCAACACTGTAAATATAACAGGCTTATGCTCCAAAACGCGGTGATGCCAGCCAGCATTTCGGGAAGGAACATACTCCTTCACCAACGGTGCGGCTGATGTTTCTTCATTGGCTATGAAATTTCCAGCATACGCCGTTTTGATAAGATTGTAGGTCATTAGAATCGCGCCAGTCAGGTACAATGCTCCGCCGATGGCGCGTAAACCATAAAGCGGAATGATCTGAACGGTCGTTTCTAAAAAGTTTTTGTAAACTAAGAAACCTTCCGCATTAAATTCTTTCCACATCAGGCTTTGAACAACGCCTGATACATACATGGGCAGGGCATAGAAAATGATTCCCAATGTTCCCAACCAAAAGTGTGTATTTGCCAGTTGCGTTGAATAGAGTTTTGTATTCCACATTCTGGGTACAACCCAATAGAGTATGGCAAAAATCAGAAATCCATTCCAACCCAGCCCGCCAACGTGAACGTGAGCCACGATCCAGTCGGTGAAATGGGCAATAGCATTTACGTCCTTGAGCGACAAGAGGGGTCCCTCTAGCGTAGCCATACCGTATGCTGTAATAGCCACGACCATTAACTTCAAAACAGGATCTTCACGAACGCGGTCCCATGCACCTCTCAATGTCATAAGGCCATTCAGCATCCCGCCCCAGGAAGGTGCAATCAGCATGATGGAAAAAACCACACCAAGCGATTGGGCCCAATCGGGAAGGGAAGTATATAAGAGGTGGTGGGGTCCAGCCCAGATATAAATGAAAATCAAAGACCAAAAGTGAATGATTGAAAGGCGATAAGAGTAAACCGGTCTATTTGCAGCTTTCGGGAGAAAGTAATACATCAGCCCGAGAAACGGTGTTGTCAGAAAAAAGGCCACGGCATTATGTCCATACCACCATTGTACCAGCGCATCCTGCACGCCGGCGTAACCGGAGTAACTCTTAAAAAGAGTGACCGGCATTTCAAATGAATTAACAAGATGAAGCACGGCGACCGTTATAAACGTTGCTATATAAAACCATATCGCCACGTACATATGGCGCTCGCGACGTTTGATGATCGTCCCGATCATGTTCCAACCGAATACAACCCAAATAATGGTGATAGCAATATCGATGGGCCATTCAAGCTCGGCGTATTCCTTTGACGTTGTCATTCCAAGCGGCAGTGTAATGGCGGCAGCAAGAATGATCGACTGCCATCCCCAAAAATGGATCCAGCTCAGTGTATCGCTGAACATCCGCGTCTTCAACAAGCGCTGCATGGAATAATAAACTCCGGCAAACATCGCATTGCCGACGAAAGCAAAAATGATAGCGTTGGTATGAAGTGGACGAATTCGTCCGAAGGTTGTGTACTGAGTATCAAAATTAAAGATGGGGTAGACCAGCTGAATGGCGGCAGTTAATCCTACTAACATCCCAACCAAGCCAAAAATAACCGTTGCGATAATAAAGGCTTTGACGATTTTGTTGTCGTAACTGAATCTTTCTAGTTCCATAGATAATGACGGGGTATGACCATTTTATTGCGGGATAAAAGTAAACGGGCGATCAAGGCTGAAATATGACAGGACTTAGCCCGAAAACTGATTTTTATCAGCTGTTTAAAAAAGACCTTTGTTCGAGCCGTAAAACACTAATATTTCTGCCGTGGTCTCAATGTCGGAAAAAAAATCAAGAATTAATGGACGTCAGCGTGCACAAAATCCCTCCATAGATCTGATTTAAGCCAATTTGAATGAATCACATGACGATGTGCCTGGTGAGTTCGTAAAAGAGCGGTTGCCTTATACGATAAACTAAATTACCGTTATCGCTACTTCACTAATCCCATTTTGAATTGAAAAATCTTGGCGATCGAATCGGCCCTCCTCTTCACCTCTTCGGCTTTTTCTCCCTCGAAGGTTTCATCGACCGTTTCTTTAAAAAGTTCAAGCCAACGACCGAAGTGATTTTTACCAACGGGCAGTGCCAAATGTTTTTGTAGCGGATTGCCAGCGTAGGACTGATCTCCTAAAAGCATAGAAGACCAGAAGTTATACATGATGGGCAAGTGATGCGGCCAATCTACATGGCTGAAAACCGGTTGTAATAATTCATCTGATTTAACTTTGTCATAAAACTTGTCAACAAGAATTTTAACATCCTCTCGTTCCAAGATATCCTTCTTCCTCAACTTCATTTTTGAAAATTTATAGATAACAATTAAACAGATCCTTTCTATGAAAACTGGTCGCGCCCTGGCGGAATCATCGGATGCAAGAAGAGAACGCAATGGAGCTTAGAGCTATGAATCTTTTTTTTTCTTCTTTTCTTTAGGGTTCTTTTTTTTGTCTTCAAACAGCATTCTTATGGATGGGGTATAAGTATCGTCATATTGTCCGCTTTTTATGCTCCAGAAAAAGATCGCCAGAAACAGTACGGCGATTGACAAGCTGATTATGATTAAGATGACGATGATTCCCATGGCTAATAAATCGTTCGTTCAAATTCGTATGAGTGGAACCGCTCGAACGCAGAGCGCTCCAATTCTTCGCGATGATTGGGATGCGCGATTTCAATGAGGGCCTTGGCCCGTTGACGCATGTTCTTCCCATAAAGATATGCAATTCCATATTCTGTTACGATATAATGCGCGTGTGCCCGGGTCGTTACAACGCCAGCACCAGGCTTAAGGAAAGGCACAATCCGGGATATGCCAGTTGTGGTTATAGAAGGTAAAGCAATAATAGGCTTTCCGCCTTCTGACAAAGATGCGCCACGAACAAAATCCATCTGACCCCCGACCCCGGAATAGTGATAAGCTCCAATCGAGTCAGAACATATCTGGCCCGTAATATCAACTTCAATTGCGCTGTTGATAGCCGTTACTTTTGGATTGGTACGAATTACTGCTGTATCATTTACATAGTCGATCCCTAAAGCTACTATAGAAGGATTGTCATCCACGAAATCGTAGAGTTTGCGGCTTCCTACAAGGAAGGAAGTTACAGTCTTTCCTCTGTGTTTTTTCTTATGCTGATTGGTGATCACACCCATTTCAATCAAGGGGATAATGCCATCGGAAAGCATCTCCGTATGCACACCAAGTTCTTTGTGATTTGTCAAACTTGCCAGGACAGCATCGGGAATGGTGCCGATTCCTGTCTGAATCGTCGCGCCATTTTCTACAAGTTCTGAAACATGAGAAGCGATTCTTGCGGAGATTTCATTGGGTTTGCCGGAAAAAACCTCTGGAAGTTCTTCTTCGGCATAAACGGCTGCATCAAAATCGGTTATCTTGATCATCCCGTCTCCCAACGTTCTGGGCATACGTGGATTCACTTGCGCGATCACGTACTTAGCGGTTTTAACGGCACTCGCCGCAATGTCAACGGATGTTCCCAGAGAACAGTACCCATGTTTGTCAGGAGGAGAAACTTGTACAAGCGCAACGTCGATGGGTAAAATACCGCGTCTGAACAGTATTGGAATTTCACTGAGAAAGACCGGCACATAATCTCCTCGGCCGGCGTTTACTGCCTCTCGTATATTTTCAGATACAAATAACGAGTTGATCCGGAAGCTGTCTTTATATTTTGCGTCTGTAATGACAGCGTCACCATATAAGCTAATGCTTACAACTTCAACATTCCATAACTCGGAAGCTCTTTCAGATAACTTCTGTAGCAAATAATGGGGCGTTGCTGCACCCCCATGCACGAAAACACGTTGATTTGGTTTTATTGCTTTCAATGCTTCTTCGGCTGATATATAGCTCATAGTCTTGCAATTTTAGTTCTAAGTATTCGCTTTGCTGCGATATCTACTGCCAGGGACGAAAAGCCTACAACACTTATGCTGCTTATTGGCATTAGGATCGCTGCCACGAGAGGAGTAAGATGCCCGGTTACGGCGAAGGTTAGTGCTATAGCGTTGTAAAAAAATGAGATAAGAAACCCCATTTTTAAAATAACGTTCGCGATTCTGGCAAGCTCAAGGTATCTATCGAGGATCGCCAGATTGTCTCCTATTAAAATTCCGTCGCAGGCGGGCGTAAAAATTCCGCTATCGTCAGTGATGGCCAGACCCACATCACTTTGCTTGAGTGCACCCGCGTCATTTAGGCCATCTCCAATCATCAGCACTTTTTTTCCGGCTTTTTGAAGATCTGCTATGTAATTTAATTTGTCATGCGGAGTTTGATTGAATAAAAGTTTAGCGCCGGTTCCAAACAGCCGTTGCATTGATATTTTGTCGGATTCATTGTCTCCTGAAAGCAAGCATACATTTTTCGCATCGAGCCTGGTCAACAGGGATGCAATGTTCGGACGGATGGAGGTTTTGATGTTAAAGTATCCATAAACTTCATTGTTGATCGAAACAAAAACGTTCGTCGCTTGCGGATCAAGGTGGGCATTTGAGCCAACGAATGTAGCAGAGCCAATTTTAATCAAGTACCCGTTTATTATTCCCTGTACACCTTTCCCGGAGATTTCTTTAAAGTCCGTAACGATCTCATTCGATCCTAAGGGAATTGACTGAAAAATTAAATTGCTTAATGGGTGAGTCGAATAACCTGTCAATTGTTTGACACGGCTTAATTGTAGTGCATTTAAGTTTCCCCTAAACGTAATTTCAGGTGTACGGCCGTGTGTCACGGTTCCCGTTTTATCAAACACCACAGTGTCAATGTTGGCTAACTTTTCAACGATGTCAGCATTTTTTAGGTAGAGTTTGTTTCTCCCGAGCGCACGAAGCATGCTGCCGAAAGTAAAGGGCGCCGCCAATGCCAACGCGCATGGACAAGCGACCATAAGTACGGACGTTAAGACCAGCCACGTTTGTGAAGGTTCATTGACCCACCAGTATACGAATGTTGCGCATGCTATAAATAGGACTATCCATGTAAATCTGCGTGCAGCCCGGTCGATCGCTTTCTGGTACCTGCTCTCCGTAACTTTTTTGAATGCTTCGTTGTTCCACAAACTCGTGAGGTGGCTTCGAGAAGTTTTCTTTTTTACAATCAGCGTTACAGGAGTGCCAACAAGTCTTCCTCCAGCGTACACCAGGTCCCCTTGCTTGACTTTTACAGGCTTGGCTTCACCTGTGACGAAACTGTAGTCGATATAAGCATATTCATTGGTCAACGAGCTGTCCGCTGGAATGATTTCCATGTTCCGGATCCGAATTTGATCTCCCTTTTTCAATTCGTAAATGATAACAGGAGTCCATTTATTTTTATCGAGTCGGTTGACAGCAAGGGGAAAATAGGAGGTGAAATCACGATCGAACGCAAGACTTTCATAGGTCTTGCTTTGAAACCAGCGTCCGATCAATAAAAAGAAAACTAAGCCGGTAAAAGAGTCTAAATAGCCGGGACCAGTCGCGGTGAGTATATCGTAGCTGCTACGAAAAAATAATGCAATTAATCCTGCAGCAATTGGAACATCAATATTGATTTGTTTGCTTTTAAAACTTTGCCAGGCCGAACGGATATAGTCGAATCCACTAAAGAAAAAAACCGGAAGAGACAGGAGTAAGTTAATCCAGGAAAAAATACGCATCAGATTCCGATCAGAATGATCCAGGCCCAAGTATTCCGGAAAGCTGAATAGCATTACATTTCCAAAACAAAAACCAGCAATGGCAAGCTTTAACACTAACGTTTTATTGACGGGTTGGCTTGTACCCGCCTGACTGTCGAGACGAATTTGAGGCGCGTACCCCACCTCATTTAACGTAGCCGCTATGCTGCCGAGGCGGCTTTTACCGGGATCGAATTCAATTGAAATTGTCTTTCTGGCAAAATGCACTTCAGACTTTAAAATTCCTGGGTTAAGTTTGCGAAGATTTTCTAAAAGCCACACGCAGGAAATGCAATGAATGCCTGGAATATAAAATTTTACCTTGGCAAAATTTTCTGATTCAAATTCCAATATCTTTTTCTGGATATCCTTCTCATCCAGATAAGCAAACGCATCCTTGTTAACAGACGTAATTTGATTCCCTGGATTTCTATCTATTGTATAGTATTCGCAAAGATCGTTCGTGTCCAGGATCTCGTACACTGTTCTGCAGCCATGGCAACAAAACGATTTCTCGTTTGACCATAATGGTTCCCTACAATCCTGCCCGCAGTGGTAACACTTTGTATCTCGGTTAACCTGAACATCAACCATAATTTCAGTTTAGGATTCTACGGGTTCATTTTTCATGGTATAGGTCCAGATGACGCTATCGGTGTGGTTGGCTACATCCTCGGCTATACTTCCGTTAAGCAAATGCGTAATACCTTTTTTGCCATGGGTTCCCATCGCTATGATATCTCCCTTTACAAACTTAGTAAACTGAATAATGCCATCCTCTTCATTGTAGTGATTAAAAATATTGATGCTGTAATCTTTTAGCGCAAAGCGCTTTGCGAAAGTCTGCAACCGTAGATTTGTGACAGCATCAGAGCTAAAGTTGAGGGGCGTGTTAATCCATACGAGGTGCAGATGAGCCTTGAAAAACTTTTGAAGTTCCTTTACCCTGGCAACAAGTTCAGTTTGATTTTCTTTGTCAAGGGAATTGGGAAATACAATATTCTTAACAGGGCCTTCGTAATAATCCTTGGTAACAAGGACGGGAACGGGCGATTTTCGAATAATCTTTTCTGCAATTGAGCCAATAAAATATTCTCTAAGCCCACTCGCCCCGTGAGATCCCATAATAACGACGTCGGCGGATTGCGCAACGATCACCTCAAGGAGCCTTCGCGAGATTGGTCCAAATTCTACATGGGAAAATATTTTGACCCGTTCGCGTTTATTCTTTTCAATAATTTTTTTGAATTGCGCTACGGCTTTTTCTTTTAACTCCTTTAATAGCTGCTCTTCAAAAGACAGCACCGGCATCAGTGCCGTATCATGCATAACAGGCAACTCGATGACATGGACGAGGATAACCGTCCCGCCCGAGCGCTCAGCAATATCCAGAGCAAATTTGAACGCATTTATTGCTGGTTTCGAAAAATCGCAAGGGACAAGTATTTTTTTCATATTGTGTCACGGTTTTATTCACCAAATGTAAAATGCAGTTATTCGGGGTCTTTTGATGAGGATCAGGCGAAAAGATGATTTATATCAGGAGTTCTGGCCCTGGATCCGGGTTAATTGAGCTGAAGTGCTATACATTTTAAATTCTTGTTATCACTGAAAGACAACGATCGACGAAATGGAGAGGACTTAAGACGGATAAATAATTAAAAGGAATATAAAGCACGATGGAAAACTCTGTTCTGGAAAATTGGCACTCGAAGAGCAGCTTGATGCTCAAATTTGAAAAATATTTACCTGAAGTTGTCTATGGATCAATTGATGGGATTGTTACCACGTTCGCGGTAGTAGCGGGCTCAGTTGGGGCAGACCTCACCATTAACATAATTTTGATTTTAGGAATGTCCAACCTTCTTGCCGACGGGCTTTCCATGTCGATAGGCAGTTATTTGTCAAGAAAAGCCGAACAAGACAACTATAAAAAGCACTTAGGGATTGAAGAATGGGAAATTGAAAACATGCCCGACACTGAACGGCAGGAAATAGTTGAAATTTTTAAAGCAAAGGGATTTGACGGACACGAATTAGAGATGGTTGTAAACAGAATTACGTCCAACAAGCAAGTGTGGCTCGATACAATGATGAAAGATGAACTTGGACTTACGCCGGAAAAAAAATCTCCATATCGATCGGGGCTATCGACTTTTCTTTCATTTGTTGTCGCGGGGGGCATTCCATTAATTGCTTATGTACTTGCGTACTCCGGAAAACTTGGTGTTAATCCTTTCTTTTTGTCTGTAGGGTTCACCGTCCTGGCGTTTATTTTTATAGGCTACATCAAAACCTATGTTACGAAAATCGGGCTCACAAGAAGTATTTTGGAAACTGTGATCCTGGGTGCCACCGCGGCGACAGCAGCCTACCTGTTAGGCGACTATTTAGAGAAAATGTTGATGTGATGTGGTCAAACGGATGGGGGAGCTTACTCATTTTGTGAGGCAGGTATGAAGAACTCAGATCGGTGACAGAGCAGAAAAAAGGTTTGAAAGTTTTGCGTGATCACCTTCTTCCTTTTAGACTTAGTGAGTCTCTTCGTCCAGCAGGATATGTCGATGCTCCGCGGCAGGTCGAGCGGGACCGAAAGCCTGTAATCTATCGGCTATCCATCGATGAAATTACTGGAAGGTTCGAAAAAAGTGATTCATAGTCCTTAGGCCTGCTAAAAATTTCGAATGTAATGCATTATAGTTTTGCAAGATGAAAGCCCTGATCTTAAAAAAAATTTGCGACCTGAACGATGAAGATTCGCCGCTTGAACTCGTTGACATCGATAACCCCATCCCTATGGGTAACGAGATTCTTATTAAGATTTCATGTTGTGGTGTCTGTCATACGGAATTGGACGAAATTGAAGGCAGAACACCGCCTTCAAAGTTTCCCATGATTTTAGGTCATCAGGTAGTTGGTTACGTGGATGCTACTGGAGAAAATGCTTCGAGATTTAAGAAGGGCGACCGCGTAGGGGTAGCGTGGATATTTTCAGCCTGTGGCAACTGCGAATTTTGCAGAAAAGGAATGGAAAACCTATGTCCTGAATTCAGGGGAACAGGAAGAGATGCCGGCGGAGGATATGCCGAGTACATGAAGGTGCATGAAAAATTTGCATACGCGATTCCTGAAACTTTTTCCGATGCCGAAGCTGCCCCACTTTTATGCGCTGGTGCTATTGGCTATCGATCCCTTAAGTTAACAGAGCTTCAACAGGGAGAAACCTTGGCCCTCACAGGATTTGGCGCCTCAGGACATCTGGTTCTGAAAATGAGCCGTCATCTGTTTCCAGATTCAAAAATCATTGTCTTTGCCCGAAGCGTTGAAGAGCAGGCTTTTGCAAAAATGCTGGGGGCAGTTTGGTCAGGCAATGTGACAGATGTTCCCCCATACAAGGCCGATGCAATTATCGATACCACACCAGTTTGGTCGACGATTGTAGAATCTCTAAGACATTTGAAACCCAGCGGCCGACTCGTCATCAATGCAATACGAAAAGAAGACAAGGACAAGCCTGCGCTGCTCAATCTGAATTATCAGGATCACCTTTGGATGGAAAAAGAAATAAAAAGTGTCGCCAACATAACTCGCTACGACGTGGAAGAATTCTTAGCGCTTGCTGCAAACATTCCAATCAAACCAGAAGTTGAGATTTATCCATTTGAGAAGGCAAATCAAGCGCTGCTTGATCTGAAGCACAAGCATGTAAAAGGAGCCAAGATCCTAATATTTTAGATTTAAGATTGACGATTTTAGATTGTTGAGCCATTGCGACTTGCTGTCGTGGAGATTTTTCCTCTCCTGGCGATCCGTCATGTTGAGCCTCCAAACTTTCTTAAAGTTGCCGAACCTCCCGCGAAACATCCCGAATTGTGAGACTGCAATAGCAAAGACTTGCAATTTTACCAAACCAGTCACTGCCAGATTGCAGATTTAAGATTGACGATTTTAGATTGGGTAGCACATCGCATTCCATTTCACGCAAAGGGCGCAAAGGTAAAAATTCACAGGGCCGCAAATTCGAAGATAGTCATCCTGGGGGATATGACCTTTGTGACTTGGTGCCTTCGTGGCGAATACATTTTTTTTTGTCTTTGTCTTTCATCTAGCGCTCGCCCTGGGCGCCTGGTGAACTAGCGCGGTAGACTGTTTTGCTTTTGGTTCTGTATTCTGTTCCCATCGGCGGACCAGCAGAAATAATAAAATTATGACGGCGATAATAATGAAGTAAATGAACACTCGGGTTATGCGCTTTATCTTAATATCCCGTTCATGACGGGCCATAATATCACCGTAGTTCCGGTGTTGAGCAATTCTTCCAGAACTCATTCTTTGTCTCCGCAACCTTATTTCATTCCTTCCCATCGTACTTGATACGTAAATTAAATTTTTTTCGTAAGCGATCCAGTGCACGATAAGTCCTCATTTTGACGCCGCTTTCTGTGATATCAAGGATAAAAGCGATTTCTTTAAAATCCTTGTCTTCAAAGAAGCGCAACTCCAATACCTGGAGCATCTCCGTCGGTAGTTCCTTCAAATAATTCATCAAACGGTGAATGATTTCCTCGTCATACTCTTCATCAGTTTGCTCCATTAACTCCCTGATCCGCACCTCTTCAATGCTGAATACTTTCGTCTGCTTTTGCTTCCGATAGTGTTTATTTATTTCGTTGCTCGCAATTTTATAGAGCCATGCCGAAAATGGAACTCCTCTGAACTGGTATCGGTCTACATTTTTTAAGGCGATAAGAAAAGTCTGAGAAGTCAAGTCCGCGGTAAGGTCCTCATCATCGGTTTGGCGGTATACGAAATTAAAAATGCGATCGAAATACTTCTCGTAAAGCTCACCAAAAGCCTGAGGATTTTTCTTAGCTCGGTCTAGGATCGAATACTCTTGGAGTATTTCAGCTTCGGACATGCGGCAGAAGTTACATTGAAATAATGCAAAGGTAGGACGAAAGTCACAATGAGCGTTGCGGTTATCACACGGGCACCCCGTTCTGATCAGAAAGTTGCGAACATTTGATTCTCTATTAAATTATCACGTATTAAGGGGTATTACGTATCTTAGTAATAACCTCAAACTTTGTAATGTGTATCGTATGACTCGCGTTCCAATCTTAGTCTTTGCAATCAGCCTTTTCTCAACGATTCTTGAGGCACAAGATCATTTTTATTCCACGCGGAACTATACGGTCAAAAATGGCCTCCCCCAATCCCAGGTTTCAAGCTTGCTGGAAGATAAAAACGGGTACTTGTGGATTGGAACCCACGGAGGCGGCCTTGCCAGGTTCGATGGCCGTGAATTCAAAGTTTATACGACCTTGGATGGGTTGCTGAACAATCAGATCGTTGGGACACAAATGGATCGCCAGAATAATTTGTGGATACTCCATTTGCGTGGCCTGACAAAGTTCAACGGCAGGGAATTTAAAAAATTTGAAGGTCCGGCAAATGCTCCTGTTTCAACGAAGCTAATGTGGAAGATGTATGAAGTCGGAGATACACTTTTTGTTTTGTCCGCCAGAAATAAGATTACAAAAATTTACAACGACTCGATTTATTACTGGGAAAAACCCTTTCCAAAAGAATTTCGGCGCATGCACGTCGGACCAAACGGGGAGGCGTGCTTTTATCTGGCCGATAGCACTTTTCTCATAACACTTCCAAATGAAACGATCACTTTTAGGCCTGAAATAGCGCCAGGTGTAATATTGAACGGGATGTTCAACTTCTTCAATCACAAGGACGAAATTCTTTTTCGCACCAAAGACGGAGGAGTTTATCAACTTGATATCGCCCAAAGACGTGTTGTCAAAAAACCATGGACCACCGACAACTTCGTTGTGTACTATGACGAAAAGGATGACGTGTTTTGGACAGGAAACCCGAAGGGATTGTTGATAGAAAAATTCGGCTCAAGCCAATTTAAAGCGGACACCATACTACGTGAAACCGAGGTATCGCAGGTACTGAGGGATTCAGAAGGAAATACATGGATCGCCTCAAATGGAGATGGCTTGTTCAAATACTTTGTTCAGGACTTCAGATGTTTAACACCTGAGAATCTTCGCGGCGTAATGGCGTTTGATCGTGATATCGACGGTAGTCTGTGGATCGGTACCATGTACAAGGGATTGTGGAAGATAAAAGATGGAAAGGTATATTCATATTTTAATGACGAGGAAGGATTTCGCAACTCGATCAACTGCATTAAGGTATCGCCCAAAGGAGAAGTCTGGGTGGGAACTGGGTATGGACTTGGACGCTACAACAGGGAGACAAATTCATTCCGATGGTACGTTCCAGACGATGGTCTCTCTGGCCCGTCCGTTGCGTGCATTGAATTTGATGACAAAGGTATGTGGCTTGGCACCAACAATGGAGTAACTTACTTCGATGGGGATTCCTTTAAAAGTTTTACGCAAAAAGATGGATTGAATGATAATAGAATTACTGCATTGCATTATTCTAAATCATTGAAAAAACTTTATGTGGGCACATCGACCATGATAAATGTTTTTGAGGGTGGAAAATTTAATGGCATTCACGTACCTGAACTGGCCAACGTGGCGGTACTTACCTTGCGGACTTACAAAAATGCTTCGCTGGTCATCGCGACAACAGGAAATGGTGTAGTGATATTAGATCCAAAAACGAATAAGCGAAAGACAATAACAACAAGGGAGGGATTGGCATCTGATTTCATTTATTTCGCTGGTGTTGATGACAAAAATTATATATGGATAGGGAGCGAAAAAGGTATTAATCGAATTCTTTTAGATGATCAATGGGAGATTGTAGAAAATCTTCACTTTAATGACGACAATGGATTGACTGGAGTAGAGACCAATCAAAATGCTTTTTATTTAAGTCCAAAGGAAAAGTATTTTGGTGTAGTTGATGGGTTGTATGAATTCAATAACGCCAAGGATGAAAATCCCAGCTCATTTGGACTACACCTTTCAGATGTGCAAATCCTCTATGGTGAATACTCAGCCCGCGCATATTCCGATAGCACCTTTGGTTTTTTTAAAATACCTCATAACCCTCAATTACCTCCGGATAGAAATCACCTCACATTTAATTTTAATCACGTTGACAAGCTTTACTCGAAATCGGTGAAGTATAAATATCTGCTGGATAATTTTGACAAAAAATGGTCCCAGCCTTCTTCTGTTAACTCAGTTACCTATAGCAATCTTCCACCCGGTGATTATGTTTTCCGCGTGATGGTTACGAATACTAAAGGCAGTTGGTCAGAATCAAAAATTGATTATCCATTCACCATCCGGTCACCATTTTATAGGACGACGTCTTTTATCGCCGGCATGTTCATATTCATCGGCGGGATTGTTACCTTAATTTTTTATATCCGCGTGAAGCAGCGGATTGATCGTGCGATGGTGATGGAACGGATCCGGCAACGCGAGCAGGAGGCGGTACGAAAAGAAATAGCCCGCGATTTTCATGACGAAATGGGGAACCAGCTGACGCGCATAATAAACTATGTGAGCCTTTTAAAGCTGAACGGAAATGGCCATGAAAACGGAAATGGGTACGGAAACGGAAATGGAAACGGAAAAGGAGGTAGCCACGACCTGTATACCAAAGTAGAGGACTCTGCTAAATATCTGTATTCAGGAACGCGAGACTTTATATGGTCTATTGACCCAATGAATGATGAACTGTCAAAACTTTTTCTTTACGTCCGTGATTTTGGAGAGAAGTTGTTTGAAGAAAAAGGCATAAACTTTCGCGCTTTTAACGAGATAAAAGAACCGATAAAATTGCCTTACGGGTTCTGTCGCCAGGCCAATCTCATCTTTAAAGAGGCCATGACTAATGCGTTCAAATATTCGCAGGCGCGGAATGTATCCTTAACCCTAAAGCGAAGCGACAATGACGCCTTTGAGCTGAGTTTTGAAGACGATGGCATCGGTTTTTATACCGGTGAAATACAAAAAATGAACGGTCTTCAAAATATTCGCGAACGAGCCGATAGGATCAGCGCTGTTTTACGTATACACAGTGAGAAAAATGTCGGGACAAAAATATTCTTAAACTTCAAACTCACTAAAACATTAAAATATGGCGTTGCCTTTTAAAAAACGGGTCATGATCGTAGAGGACGATCAGGAAATTCGGAACAGCTTTAGTCTGATCGTCAACAGCTCACAAAAATTCACAGTCGTGAATGCCGTTGGAAGTTGCGAAGACGCGATCGCTTTATTGAACCGCGACAAACCAGAGATAGTTCTCATGGATATAGAGTTGCCAGGCATGAATGGCATTCAGGGCACTAAAGTCATTAAGGATAAGAGTCCTCACACAGACATTATCATGGTAACGGTTTATGAAGACAGTGAACTGGTTTTTGAGGCTCTAAAAGCGGGAGCATCAGGCTACATCACCAAAAGCGCCAACTATATGGAGTTGTTATCGGCTCTTGAAGAAATCGTTAAGGGTGGTGCCCCAATGAGTAGCCGTATCGCCAGAATGGTCATTGACAACTTTCACGTCAATCCAAACTCTCCTTTGACAAAGCGCGAAACTGAAATTCTGCAACTCATCTCAGAAGGAAAAACCTATACCCAGATTTCGGAGGAGCTGTTCATCTCAAAGGAAACGGCAAAGACTCACATCAAGAATATTTACTCCAAACTTCAGGTTAATAGTAAGTCAGAGGCGATTGCCAAGGCTAATCTTGAAAAACTCATCTAATTCGTATAGGCTTACCGATAGCTCGTGCGCGGCCAAACTAACGGATGTCAGTGAGTTAATTTTTATCTCTAAAAAAAAATATTTGCAAATCATCCTTGACAGGTGACAAAAAATCCATTTAAAGAACATAAATTTATAACCGAGTCCTTCGATACACACGAGTAGATTTTATTCATAAAGTTTAGGTTAATGAAAAATTTTCTCTGAAGGATTTGCCCCCTAGGTGAGGGGGCTTTTTTTTTATCCAGTTTTTTCTTCACCGTGCCCGCTGACTGACGCACACGCATCGCAAATAACCCAATATGCGTTAATTCAATTTCGATAATATACCATCGTATAAGTCATTCTTTTAGCAAGTGCTTTTGGGATTTTTGAATAACATCCTGCCAACCGTTAGGATGGATACGAATACCTCAAACAAACCTAAAACACATGCAGAAGATTTTACTAGCAAGCTTCTTGTGTCTTGTTCACGTCAGCGTTATCTGGGCGCAAGAACGAACTGTTACTGGAAAAGTAACCGCAGCAGAAGATGGAGTACCGCTACCGGGAGTCAACGTTGTCGTAAAAGGGACATCGCTGGGAACCGTGACGAATACCGCAGGGATTTACACTTTAAATGTTCCCGCAAACAGCACGACATTAGTTTTTTCTTTCATTGGACTCACCACACAGGAGATTGAAATTGGCGCTCGCAGCACTGTCGATCTCCAGATGAGCCAGGATGTTCAGCAATTGGGAGAAGTTGTTGTAACTGCCGTGGGCATACAGCGCGAACGAAAGGCTCTCGGCTATTCAGTGGAAACTGTTGACGGCAACAAAGTTCAACAGGTATCTGAACCGGATCCACTTCGTGCCCTTACCGGGAAAGTACCCGGTCTAAACATTATCTCCTCCAGCGGCGCGCCTGGAAGTTCTACTCGAATCACCATTCGCGGCAATTCCTCACTGCTGAATAACAATCAGCCGCTCTTTGTAGTAGATGGAATCCCCTATAACAACGACCTGGTGACAACCGAGGGCACAAATCAAAATACGGGAGGTCTAACGCAGGGAGGAGCATTTTCAAGCCGTATCTCAGATCTCGACCCCAATGATATCAAATCACTTTCAGTTCTAAAAGGAGCTACCGCCGCCGCCTGTATGGCGCGCGCGCCGCCAATGGTGTGATCGTGATCACGACAAAATCTGGTTCGGCGTCGGCATCGCGAAAGGGCCTTGAAGTAACGTACAGCACGACGTACGGTATAGAAAAAATTGCAAACATCCCCAATTTTCAAAACACTTATGGAACGGGTTCCAACTTCAACTACACGGCGGCCAATGGCTCATGGGGACCGCCATTTATTGGCGAAAGACCTTATGCGGACATAGATTCCATTCCACACTGGTATGCGGGAAGACCAGGGATGGGTGAATTTGACGGCAAAAGAGTTCCTTACCGCGCATATCCGGACAACGTCGAAGACTTTTTTGAGACGGGCAGCATCTTTGAGAACTCGGTTTCGATCACAGGTGGAAATGAAAAATCAGTTATTTCAGTCACCCTCTCTCAGCTTTCGCAAAAAGGGTTTGTTCCCGAAACGGAATTTCTGAGACATAATATCAGCATGGGTGGGAAAACTACCCTTGCCAACGGTCTGGTTATTGGTGCAAACCTGGCGTACACCCGTTCTAATCAAGAAGGAGTGCTGAGTGGTGCCCCGACGGCTACAGACAGGCGACGCGTCAGCGTTTGCCCGCACGATGTACTTTGGGCGTAACTGGGACGTGCAAGGGCAGCCATTCCAAAATCCAGTGGATAAAGGAAGCGAATTTTTCATAGGAAGAGCTACCGCGAACAGTCCCTACTGGGCGGTATATAATTCAGGGATTCGCTCCAAAGTGGATCGCTATGTCGCGGCCTTTAGTGCTGCATATGATTTCACAGATTGGTTGAATTTATCTTTTAAAATAGGCATAAATGGATTTGCACAAAGTCAATATGAATTCCAACGGCCCAACGGCGCGGGAAATCCTCTGGGTACCATGACTACTGTGGATGTTTTCACGGATGAAATAAACTCAGATCTCATCCTGACGGCTTCGCGCAACTTAAATGAAAACTTCACGGTTCGCGCATTGGTCGGATGGAACGTAAATCAACGGACAAGCAAGGTCCGGTCATTGGATGGTGTTAGCTATGTAATCTTTGATATCGACGAGTTAACAAATCTGAATGATATAACGCCAAACCCGAATACCGGATACACAAGAAGACGTCTGTTTGGTTTTTACGGAGATGTAAATTTCGGTTACAAAGATTGGGCTTTTCTCACGCTCACTGGGCGGAACGACTGGTCTTCCACATTGCCAGTCGAGAACCGGAGTTTCTTTTATCCCGCTGTCAACGCATCTGTAATTCTCAACGACGCGTTGAATATGTCTTCCGGATTTTTTAACGTTATTAAATTAAGGGCCGGATGGGCGTCCGTTGGAAATGATACAAGTCCCTATTTGCTCAGCAATGTATTTGTCGTCAACGATTATGACAATACTACACAAAGTGCAGTGGCGCGGCCGTTCACCCCAACGGGAGGTCCAGCCGCAGGATCAACGATTCCAACGGCGGGACAAAATTTTCTTTCCACCGATCCCAATCTAAAACCTGAAAGGACAACAGAAATTGAAGCTGGTGTTGACCTGCGTTTCTGGAAAGACAGGGCTGGAATAAATTTTACGGCGTACACCAAAGAGTCAACTGACCAGATTGCTCAGATATCGGTACCGGAAGAAACTGGGTACCAGGCGCAGCTGACAAATTTTGGTGCGGTAACGAATAAAGGTATTGAGATAGGTGTTGACCTTACCCCAGTCAAGACACCCAGTGGATTTACCTGGACGATCATGGGTTCGTTCACGAGAAACAGAAATCTGGTGAAAGAGTTGCGCGCCGGCGTTGACGAGATTCAATTTGGATCGGCTTTCGGCGGATCCGTTTCTACAGTTCACAGACCCGGTCAACCCTTTGGGATTCTAACGGGAACGGTAGACGTAAGGGATGACGAAGGCAATATGCTGATCGATCCTGCAACCGGTACATTTATTCAAGCGCTCGACCCTCAGATCATCGGAGATCCAAACCCTGATTTTATACTGGGTATTACAAACATGATTTCATTCAAAGGCATTACGCTTTCTGCTGTGTGGGACCTCCGGCAGGGTGGTGATGTATTCTCCGTAACTGCCAACTCCATTCTGGGTCGCGGCGTGCTGGCTTATCAGGCCGATCGTGAACAGAATGCAATTATAAGAGGTGTCTACGGAAATCCCGATACGTTCGAACCATACCTGGATGATGCAGGCAACAAGATTCCGAACCAAACGATGATTGAGGTTAACTCGCTTTTCTTTGGTGAAAGTTTTGGGGTTGCGGGGGCTGATGAATGGTCGGTTTTCGATGCGACAACGTACCGGCTGAGGGAAGCTTCCATTGTTTACACGTTTCCTTCATCTTTATTGCAAAAAACTCCTTTCGGGGCTGTAAGCCTTGGGGTAACAGGCAGGAACCTCTGGAATTACTCACCCAACTTTCCGAAGGATCTGAACTATGATCCCGAAACCAATCAGTTCGGGGCACGGAACGGACAAGGTATTGAGTACAGTACCACGCCGTCTGCCAGACGTTTTGCCGTAACGTTGAGAGCTACTTTTTAACCACTTACTACTGACAGTTATGAAATCAAAATTTTATAAAATACTCGCAGTGTTGGCCTGTGTTACCATGCTAAGCTGTGAAAAAGATTTTCTGGACATAAATGACGATCCAAATAATCCGTTGGATGTTTCGCTCGAATTATTGCTTCCTTCCACCCAATTGGATCTCGCGGGTGCCCTGGGTTCGAATGGTGGAGGGCTATCCTACATATCTACAATATACATGTCACAATGGGTGGAACGTAGACCCACTACGAATGACTACGCCATCCAAGGTGCGGATTTTGGAAATACGGCCCCGTGGCTCGTACTATATACCCGCGCATTGGCCGACATGGAAATTATCATAAAAAAAGGTACTGAGTTGCAGGCGTACCCTTATGTGGGAATGAGCCAGATAATGAAGGCCTACGCATATAGCTTGATGGTTGATATTTGGGCCGACATTCCATTTAGCGAAGCGCACAAGGCGGATATTTTATCGCCGATTTATGATCAGGGCGAAAATGTATATCCGCAGCTTTTTGCTTTGCTGGATGAAGGCATTGAGAACCTTCAAAAAGAGTCTGTATTTGAAGCCGGGAATGATGACCTGTTTTATGGTGGTGACACCGACTTATGGGTCAAGTTCGCAAATTCCCTCAAATTAAAAATGTACAATCAGATTCGCGAGGTGCAGGATGTGTCGACGGAGATCGCAGCTTTATTGAGCGAGGGCAATCTGATAAGTGATGAATCTGAAGATTTTCAGATGGCCTATGGTACAAGCGCTGGTCCCGAAAACAGAAATCCAGGCTATAAACAAGAATGGAATGCAGGCGGAGCCAACTATTTCATCAACCCGTTTTTCTACGAGACGATGGCTAATCTCAATACCTTTGGTCATCGTAACTATGGTGGCGATATCGATATCGTTGATCCCCGGATCCCATACTATTTCTATAATCAGATCGCGGAAGTCAGCGCCGATGACTCGCCCAGGAAATCCTTGCAGTTACTGTTACGGTTATGTTGATGCAGCCTCTGGAACCTTTATCCCGCGGGTTCCCGAACTGGAAGGCACAGGGATGGTGTCGATATATAGCTTTTCACTCAACATCGATCCCAACGAAGGCTATGATCAGGGTACTTCCCAGACGGTATCTGGATTATATCCGCTAGGCGGCGAATATGATGATGGTGAAGGTGGCCCATCCTCCTTTGACCGGGGTAATCCCCAAGTACCTCAGCGTTTGCTAACACATTATGCCCTCAAGTTCATCGAAGCGGAACTTTACCTTACCAAGGTTGTTCCGGGTGATCCCCGTGCAGCGCTGGAGGAGGCTATCTGGGCTTCATTTTCCAAAGTGAATGAAATTGCAGGAAGTGTAGGGTCACCGTTAATCGCGGATGATGACATCGCTGATTATGTTGACGCGGTGTTGGCGGATTATGATGCCGATGATGATACCGGAAAGCTCGAACATATTATGACTCAAAAATGGATTGCAAGTTTTGGCTGGGGCGCCGATTTATACACCGATTATCGGAGAACAGGATTTCCGGTATTGCACGACGGTAACACTGACGATCTGAATTTCACGATCCGGAACAGAGAATTTCCTAACTCGTTTCCATGGCCGACAGCAAATTTACAGGTCAATGGCAACGCCCCGCCCCAGAAGAATGTCGTGAGCGTTGATGCCAAACCATTTTGGATGAATTAAAAGTTTTTAAAGAACGACATCATGAAAAAGCTAATATTTCCATTTTACATATTTGCCATTGGTTGCCTTTTATTGTCCTGTGAGGAACAGGAAGATTTTGGAATAAACCAAGCGGACAAAGCATTCAACTTAAGAATGGCGCCTGATAAAAATTCGTTTGACATCTCCGCTGGCGATCCGGAAATCAATTTCACAATCTATTCGGATACAAAAACCATTGATCACGTAGAGATCTTTGTAGACTTGGTAAAATTTGGCAGCGACGGACCCACGCCCCGGGCGTTGTTAAAAGAAATCCCTGGAAATGCGCTCGGCAATTCGCCATCCACGTCAGTGACGGTAAAGCTCTCTGAATTTGTTTCAGTGCTAGGGCTTACGTTGGATGACCTGGGTGGTGGTGACCTCTTTAATGTCTACAATGAGGTAACCATGAGTGACGGAAGGGTATATCCCGACACACTGGAATTTGGTGACGAAAAATTTGTAAATGTTGAAAACCCTTTCTTTACGGCAGCCGGTACCACAAGTTTCACGTCAACGCTTACGTTGGCTGTGCTATGTCCATTTGTTGCGGCGGACGCAGAAGGAACCTACACGATTACTACGGATGAAGCAGAGGTGTTCTGGGAGGCTGATTACGAACCTGTGGCAGTAGCGGGGCCGGGCCCCAGCCAGATTACCTTTAAGAACCTCTTTGGCCACCCTCAAAACTATGACATCGTTGTTGATGTAGATCCGGTAACTGCCGTGGCTACCGTTAGAAAACAAACGGCATGGGATACAGATAATTTCGATTTTGGCCTGGGTGAGGCCACCGTGGAGGGAGAAGGTTTATTTTTTTCCTGTACAGGTTTCATTACCGTCGATCTGGATCATTCCGTTGCGGACGGCAGTTTTGGGGTTTATAAACTAGAGCTTACGAAGAAATGAAAGTCGAGCGCATGTTAGGCTTTTAAATAAATAGCAAAAGCAAGATGAAAGAGGGTGCCGTACCGCAAACGGCAGCCTCTTTTTTTTCAAGGCTACTGGGCAAAACCTCGTTTAAACGGGCGTTTTGCCGAATTATTTTTCGTTTCATCACCTTTTCATGAATTCTTTTCTAGCCATAGCTATGTAGGTTTTGCGATCCTTTTAAATGGAAATTCGTCTAGGGCTTTCCGAAGTTGCAAGGCAAAGCTAGTCTTTCGTAGCAATCAATATGGTAATCCGGACGCTCTTTAGCGCTTGCCTTCTTTTCGTCATCTCCTTGTGTTATGCACAACAGAATCGTATTGATAGTTTAGAGAATTTGGTAAAAACCAGGCCGAACGATACCACCAAAGTTTGGCTCTTGAATAGCTTGGTAACGAGTCTCAGGGAAGGCGATAATAATAAAGCATTAACGTATGCCCATCAGGCAAAGGAATTGGCGGAAGTTTTAAACTATGAAAGAGGCTTAGCTTGGGCGTTGGAAAACTTAGGTTGGCTTTCATACCGGCGTGGCGATGACTCAAAAGCTTTTCAACTGGCAACCGAGGCCTTAAAACTCAGCCAAAAATTTCACGATTATCCTGCTATTGCCAGGTGTCTTAACAGCATTGCTTCCACTTACTATGAACAAAAACAGTATGATATAGCACTTAGCAATTTTAAGGGGGCGTTGGAGGCAGCTAAGAGAGGCAATGACAAGACAGCCATTGCACGAAGTATGAATAACGTGGCCTTTACGATGATGTATTTAGACAAGTACGATTCGGCAGCGATCCATGCTGAACAGGCGGTGAGACTTAGTCAACAGGCACAAAGCCCTTACCTCGAAGGCTATGCATACCGGACATTAGGAGATGTTGATTTGCATTACAAACGGGTCGAAGCGAGCTTAGCAAAGTTTCGCACCACCTTGAAGTTCGCGGAAAAATCGCACAACATGTTTCTTAAGACATCGACGATGCACCGGGTAGCCAAGGCATACATAGTATTCAACAAACCCGACCAGGCTTTAAAACTTTTATTAGAGAATATTCAGCTGGCTACAAAATTTGGCTACAGGGACGAGGTTGAGTACGCCTTAAAACTTACGTCCGAAGCTTATGCAGCCAAGAATGTTCCGGCGAAAGCTTACGAATATCTATCCCGTTACCTTCAACTTCATGATTCTTTGTATGATCAACGCAACAGCGAACACCTGGCGGTTATGCAGGCAAGGTTTGAGGCGCCTTTGAAAGAAGCTGAGATTGAATTATTAAAAAAAGACACTCAGATTAAACAGCAAGAGATCAACGGCCAAAAGATCTGGATGTATTTTACCATTGGCTTGTTGAGTTTGGCGGCCATTCTTGTATTTGTTCTCTTGTACAGCAATTGGATCAAGCGTAAGGCAAATGATTTGTTAGAAACTAAAAATCAAGAGATACAGGCGCAAGCCCTTCAGTTGAGTAATCTGAATTCTACGAAGGATAAATTATTATCAATCATCAGTCATGACGTGCGCGGGCCGTTAGCCAGCCTCCGAGGATTAATAAATATTATTTGCACGGGAGGATTGACACAACAGGAGTTTCTTTTGCACTCGTTAAAGGTCCGGCAAAACTTAGATGCGGTTCAAGAAGATCTTGATAACCTTCTTTATTGGGCCCAGTCACAACTTAATGGCTTGCAAATTAACTGTGAAGAATTAAAAGTTCGCACAATCGTTGATGAAAAGATCAAACTGTTTAAGGATGCCGCAGATCGCAAGGAGCTGACGATCATAAATGAAATAACAGAGGAATTGGCCGTGCTTGCGGATAGAAACCACCTTGGCCTTATTGTACGCAACCTCATGGCTAATGCCATTAAATTTAACAAGCGCGGGGGTTCAATTAGAATTCAGGAAAAGAGAGTAGGTGATCATGTTGAGATTTCTGTAGCAGACTCAGGTGTCGGAATAAAATCCAGTGATCTGAAAAGATTATTCAACGCTCAAACACATTTTTCAAACCTAGGTACGGATGACGAGAAAGGCTCAGGTCTTGGACTGCTCCTGACGAAGGAGTTTATAGAAAAAAATGGGGGCTCAATATGGGTGACGAGCGAGGTTGGAAAGGGCTCAACATTCACCTTTACCACAAAGCGCGTAACTTTTTCCAAGAAGTTTGAACCAGAATTAGTCTCTACCCTGTAAGGCGAATTTCTACACTTTTCCTTGACGCTGTCCATCCGGGACCAATACGGAAAGTGAGGCCGGTTTTAATTGAATATTAAAGGAATTGTTTAAGCCGCAAGGCTCTCCATCAATATGATACGGTACTGCCTGAGAAGTTTTTATTCTCACCTCTTTGCCTTCCAGCATTTCGAACATTTCAGAGTTGGTCAATGAACCTTTTAGAAAGGAGAAAATATGATCAAATCTATATAACGGAATCTTCTTCATGATAGTAAGGTGAAGCATTCCATCTCGGACTGACGCTAATGGTGCGATTTTAATATTGTTGCCGTATTGAGAAGAATTGGCAACAGCAATAATAAAAGCCTTTTTCGATTCTGTTTTGTCGTCAACGGAAACTTCGGCTTCAAATTCCTGAAAACGGAAATACTCTTTTACAGAAATTCGGACATAGCCAACGAGCCCTCTTATTTTTTTATTGGCGAACAGATTAGCGACGTGACCATCGAAACCAATGCCCGATACGTTGAGCGATAATTTGTCGTTAATTGACAACGTATCAATCTTCATGACTTTGTGAAGAAATAAATTATCGATCGCCTCCGTTATCGCAACGGGAATTCCCAAGTGTCTGGCAAGACCGTTTCCAGAACCCCTTGGTAAAATCCCCATAGGTGTTTCTGAATTTAATAGTCCCCGGGCCACTTCATTTATAGTTCCGTCGCCGCCCACGGCAACCACATAATCAAATCCATTTATTGCGGCCTGATTGGCTAGCGATATTGCGTGTCCCCTTCGCTGCGTGTACTCAATGGAGCATTTGCTAGCATTTTTTTTACAAGTATCCACGATCCGATCTTCGATCGGTGATTGGTAACCCATTCCAGAAAACTTGTTGATTATAAAAAGGACTTTTTTACCCATGCTTTCCACACGCCAACGTTACAAATTTTTTGCAAGATGGATGTTAAATCTAAAATAAGAGCAGCAGAATGTAGAGGGTAGGTATTGTGAATTAACGACGTTCCAGACGTAGACTGCAGGCTTACGAAGTCTTTTTGCTATTCAACTTATCCTGGATATATTTTACTGCGTGACCAAAGGTTTGCATTTTTTCAGCATCGTCGTCCGGGATACGAATGTCAAAAGTTTGTTCAAACTCCATCACAATTTCAGCATAGTCGAGGGAATCTATTCCAAGGTCTTTAACAAAATTTGCATCTGGGGTTATCTCTGATTCAGCAATGCCTAGTTTTTCCGTTAATATTTTGGTGACTTTCTTTTGGATATCTTGCATAGCGCGCTTAACTGTTTGGTAAATGTATTAAATCTGGATTTGCCCCACAAGTGGCAGGCTGTAGATCGAAAATCGGACAACCAGACTACACTTTAAAAACGCATAAAAAATTCCGTGCCTTTACCAACCGTCGACTTCACAGTTAAGGTTCCCTGATGTTGTCTCATAATCTGGCGGGAGAGACTAAGTCCGATACCTGAGCCGGATTTTTTTGTGGTGAAGAATGGGATGAATATTTTTTCCATTGCTTCCGGATCAATCCCGGTGCCGTTATCTTTTATGGTAATCACCGCCCGCGATTTTTCATTGACATAAGCTTTTATATCCACTTGCTTATCAGGCTGATCTTCAAACGACTGGATTGCATTTCGAATCAGGTTTATCAGCACTTGTTCAATCATATTTTTATCTGCCGACAGGGTTAGATCTTCTGGATATATTGAAGTAATCAACTGAATCTCCCGGTCTGCCAGGTCTCGCTTGTGCAAGACTGTAAGCTCATCAAAGAGGCTCCGTACATTTATTTGAGTTGGGTGCGGGTTTTGGAATAGCCGTAAGACTGCGAAATTCTTTCACAAAATGAATAAGCCCCTCACTTCGTTTGCTAATCGTTTGAAGAGAAAGATGAATATCAGCCATCTGATCTTTTGACAACGGCAACGGGTGCAGTTCATTGACATGAGGTTTCAATTCTTCTTCGACGATTCCAGCCAGAGACGAGATTGGAGTCACCGAATTCATAATCTCGTGTGTTAATACACGGACCAGGTTTTGCCAGGCTTCCATTTCCTTTTCTTCCAGCTCACTTTGGATATTCTGAATGGATATAAGCTTCACATTCTCCCCGCGAAGATTCAACTCTATAGCATAGACCGAAAGTTGTACGAGTTCCTCACCAATCTTTAGGCGACCACTATCCGCCCGCCTGTTTTCAACTTTTCAAAAACTTGAACCAGGGTTTCGCTTACGTCCACCAGATCCTTTAATTTTTCAACCCGATTGATTTTAGCAGCTTTCGGGCAGCGCTGTTAAAAATTTCGATGGTGCCATCCTCCTTAAAAACGATAAGGCCGATCCCAACATGCATTACGATGTTTTTAAAAAATAAGAACTCTGAATCTTTTTCACGCCGGGAATTCCGAAGCTTAAGCATCGCAGCATTTAATTCTTCATGAAGCTTCTTTACGGCGGGATCATCACTGGCAGTTTTGAACGAATAAGACAAATCGTCGAATTGGATTGAATCCAAAAACGAGGCGATGTTCTCATTTGAGCGATCCAGATATTCAATAAGAAGTCTAATCTGGTGGCCCGCTCGACGCCATGAAGATCAAGCATAG
>CAWEZB010000039.1:0-367926 GCA_963813425.1 uncultured Bacteroidota bacterium | reverse complement strand
TTTGCGTGAAATAGGAATTGTGTTGGTGGAGATTGTAGGAAGAACACCTTCATTACTTCGCTTTGATCTTGGCCGGATCATAAGCTACCTGCGCCCGCTTATAACCACAAAGTAATCCCTTGCCTACAAAACTATCGTAGGGTTTGCCTACGCAATGGCCAGAAATGATCTCTTCGACGCAACTGATCTGTTCTTTGATAAATCCCTTATCGATCGGGTCTCCGTGACCGGGATAGAGCATATTGAATTCCTTTTCTCGCGCCTGCAGTTTCCGGAGACTTTGCAAATAGATCTCAAGTGGCATGGCATCCTGCGGATGGAGCCAGACAAGTGTGTTGTTGCTATCGCCGGTGAACAATAGCTTGTCCTGATGGTCGAACAGGCAGATGCTGCCTTTCGTGTGACCGGGGACGTGAATCACTTCAACTTTCCGGTTGCCCAAGTCAAAGACATAGCCATCGCTAAACGGTACGAGAACAGGCGTGTAAAGGCTGTCGACGACGTGAAATACTATCGAGTCAGGGAGTGGAGGCTGACCTTGACCCATGGTTTTGAATAAGTGTGCGCGCATCTCTTTGCTGCCGAAGAACCTGATCATTTCAAGCTCATCCGTATGCGCCCGTACCCGGGAAAACTGGTGGTTGCTTCCAGTATGATCGGGATGTGAATGCGTGTTAACAACGATGAGGGGAAGCGGTGTAATGGATTTTACAAAATCTGTCAGGTTAACGGCACCTACACCATTGTCAATCAGCATCGCGCTATCGCGACCTTCAACAAGGTAAATGTTATCGATGTCGTTGTCACTTATGCGCCAAACCTTTTCGCTAATTTTCTTAACCTTGAACCAGGGGTGCTGTGGCAATTTTGTTTCACCAGATTGTGCATTTAGGAATATACTTAGTCCTAACATAAAAAAGCTGCTAAAAAGCAACGGCCGGAGTGTAATTGTAATCTGTATCATTTGATGATTTTTTTTCGATAAATGATTAAACATGTTTCTGCTGGCCCAACTATTTTTCTGAACGCTTCAGAAAATAATAGTAACCCAAAAAGCTTAGGGCAATACTGAAACTCATTATTGCTATGGAATGGATACCGATCGGGAGGAAAAAGTTAATAATGGTTAACCCTAAACCAATGCCTGATAAAAGAAGAAACGATTTCATAGCCTGGCCTTTGACGTCTTTACCATCCGGCTGTAGCAACTGCTCCACTACCTTGTCAGAAACTCCTTTTTCTATCATTCGAGCTTTCAAACGATTATCCATTATAGATTTTGCAAAGGTTAGTATAAACGTTAATATTAGATATAGCGCCAAAATAACGGCCGGGATACCTATGACTCCTAAGGGTATATCAGCAATCTCCTGCAGCGTGCTATCTTGCCATGCATTTACTCCAAAGGGTAGTAATAGAACAGTCGCTATTATTATTACTTGTTTCATTTACTTTTATTTAATGTTATAATGCATTAGACCGGCAACTTAATTTTATGTTGCTAATAGTTTAATAAAAATTCAATTCATCCATTTTATGATCATATTTTCTAATAAGATCAATACTTTGAAATATCAAAATAGCCAAAGTTGTAGCCAGCATGAGAGATAGAAGCATTGTGGAAAAACCAGAAAACAAAACAGCGACATATTCTCTGAAGAGATAAAATACGAACCCAATACAAGTGAAGCCTACCCCGGCAAAAAGATAGACAAGGAAAAAAGTCAATGAGAATTTTGATGGTGTTATTTTCGATAAAACTGCTTCGGATAAGTCGAAATTAAATTCCGGCTTTGGCTGCGTCTTAATTGCGAAAAATAGCTGGCGATACATTTCTGTTTTCGCTTTGCATCGGCGACATTCCTGAAGATGCTCAATGACATACATTTCATGATCCGATTCGCGTAAAATGTATTCCTGGATATCCGTATCTGAAAGGTGTTTATTTTTCATAATGCTTCTCTTTTATATTTGCGTAGCAAATTCACTCTCAGGGTTTTTCTTGCCCTCGATAAATAGTTTTTTAATGTCCCCTCTGGTAGTCCTGTTATTTCGATAATTTCTGAATAACTCAGTTCTTCATTGTGATATAAAGTAATCAGGGTTTTGTAGAGGGGAGGAAGCGATTCTATTTCTGCTTTCAGGATGTTTGAAAGTTCTTGTTGAAATATAAGTACGTCTATTTCATTATCAGGCCAGCCTATTGCTTTGTTAGCGGTGGGTTCCAAGTCCTCGTCAGTTTCATTATAGCAGGAAGGCTGCTTAATTTTCTTTTTTCAAGATAATTTAAGCAACTGTTGTAGGCAATTCTGGCGATCCATGTTGAAAGCTTTGCCTGAAACTTGAAACTGGATAAGTTTTTAAATGCCTTGAGGTAAATATCTTGCGCAATGTCTTTTCGGTCTTCGGGATTGTTTATCATTTTGAAAACGATTTGAGCAACTAACCTTTCAGTTTTTTTTATAATCGTCCCAAAGGCATTGGTGTCACCACTCAATACAATGTTAACCAGCTGTTGATCTGTTAGATCATTTTCGTGTTTTGTATCCAACACTTGATTAGACAGGCTAATGGTTAAAATGTTGCAACAAAATAATTCTACTTTGAACAGATTAGAAAAAGGGTCCAATGAACCTGAGAAACAAGTATCTTTGAATGTGATTAACGTAGATTGAACAGCATGAGGAGCCCAATAAGATACTGTTTTTTCTATCTGTTTTTGATTCTACTTTTTTCCTGTCAGGGGGAGCAGAATTCAAAAAAATATAAGATAGGCTTTTCGCAATGCACTGGACTTGATGCCTGGCGCAGGCAAATGTTGGTGTCGATGCGGGGCGAGCTCGTGTTTTATCCTGAAATGGAGCTTCTTTACAGAGATGCCGAAAACAGTAGCGAACGACAGATTGGCGACATAGAATACTTTATTGAGTAATAAAGTTGACTTGTTAATCGTATCTCCAAATGAAACCGATCCGATTACGCCGGTTGTTGAAAAGGCATTTCAAAGTGGTATTCCGGTTATCATGGTTGATCGCAAAATCAATTCCAGCATGTACAGCGCCTATATCGGTGCTAATAATTATGAGATTGGAAAGTTAGCGGGCAATTACATTGCGGATCTGCTCAATGGAAAAGGTTCTATCGTAGAAATCTGGGGTCTTCGCGGTTCGTCACCAGCGGTGGAACGCCACCGGGGACTTTGGGAAGTGCTGGCTAAATACCCGGACGTTAAAGTGGTTGGGGAGATCGATGGCAAATGGGAAGTGGATACCTCGAAGGTTCAGGTGCGACGGACGATCAAAGACTTTGCTCCGTTTGATCTGGTGTTTGCGCACAACGATGTTATGGCTTATGGTGCGTATACGGAATGTCTTCAAATCTTACCCAGGCAACGAGATTAAATTTATAGGTATCGATGCATTGCCTGGCCCAATTGCAGGAACCCAATTTGTAGCTGATAATATTCTTACGGCAAGTTTTCTCTACCCGACAGGCGGAGAAGAGTCCATCCGGATAGCCAATCAGATTTTGAAAGGCCTTCCGTATGAGAAAGAGAATACGCTTCTCAGTACGGTTATCGATTCTAAAAATGTGCGGGTAATGAAGCTTCAATATGATAAACTTCTCAGCCAGCAAAAAGACATCGTTCGTCAGCAGGAGATGATCAATCAACAGATTGAGACCTACTACAGCCAGCGGATACTTATTCTTATTTTACTGGTGAGCCTGATCATCATGATCGTTGCCGGAGCAATAGGAGCCTATAACTGGCGAGAAAAAAATGAGATAAACAAAAGACTTGAAGCCAAAAGAAGTGAGATCCTCGAGCAGCGCAACACGATCGCGGCCATAGCAGAAAAGGCGGAACTTGCCACGCAGGAGAAACTGAAGTTTTTCACCAACATATCGCATGAGTTCAAAACACCGCTTACGCTGATCATGGGTCCGGTCGAAGAGTTGATGGAGAGGGGAGGAGATAGTAGAATAAATGTACATGAGAATCTATCGTTGATCCGGAAAAACGCTATGCGTTTACTTCGACTCGTTAATCAATTGATGGATTTCAGGAAAATCGAAGACCGGAAAATGCTGGTCAAGGCATCGGAACTGGATGTTGTTCATTTTATTGCAGATATCATGACCGCCTTTGAAAAACTCGCACAAAAGCGGAAGATGGATTTTCAATTGGTTACCGAGCACAAGCAGTTATATGCCTGGTTTGATCCCGACATGATTGATAAAGTGATCTTCAACCTTCTGTCAAATGCATTTAAATTCACCAACGACCGTGGCAAGATTTACGTCACCATTTCAATTGATGATGCACAAAAGCATGTTGTGATCTGCATTGAAGACAATGGTATCGGCATGTCAGAAGAACACATCCGTCATGCCTTCGATCGGTTTTATACTGGAGAGAATCTGACAGGTAATGGAATTGGCCTGTCGTTATCAAAAGAATTTATAGAGCTTCATCATGGAGAACTTATGCTAAGCAGTGAAAAAGGGAGAGGCACACGGTTCTGCATTATGTTGCCGTTTGGAACTGCACATTTTGATGATCAACAACTGTTTTCCGGAAAGTTTAACTGGCAGCGGAATTCAAATTATGATTTTCTGAATGAGTATTCGTTGCCACAAGCGGCCGTCGAATCTCATGAGAATAATTCAAAGAAGGACTATACCGTTTTGCTTATCGACGACAATAGCGAACTGCGGCAGTATGTCAAGAACCGCCTTCAAACCGTCTATAATATAGAGGAGGCACACGATGGGGCTACGGGTTTGCGCCTGGCCTTTGAGATCGTACCGGATTTGATTATTTGTGATGTGATGTTGCCGGGGAAAGACGGCTTTGAGGTCGTGAAGACCGTGAAAGAAGATTTGCGCACCTCCCACATTCCAACGATCATCCTTACAGCCAAAGGCTCGATCGAGCAACGAATCGTTGGTATCCAGTCAGGAGCAGATGAATATATCACCAAACCATTTGTGTTGGAATATCTTCATGAGAGGATCAAAGCGTTGATCCGCAGCCGGGAACAATTAAAGGAGCATTACAGTCATGATCTGAACATCGAGATGAATGGTAATACACCAGGCAGTCTTGACAAGAAGTTCATCAACGATTTTACGGCCATGATTGAGAAGCATATGGCCAACTCGGAGCTACATGTGAATGATATATCGAGGGAGCTGGGCATGTCGCGTGTGCAGGTTTACCGCAAAGTGAAGGCATTGCTGGGCTACAGTGTAAATGATTATATAATAAGTGTGAGGCTGAAAAAAGCGAAACATCTATTACTGAATACCGACAAGACAATTTCGGAGATATGCCACGGAAGTGGGATTTTCGTCGCCCACTTATTTTTCAACCTCCTTCAAATCCAAATTCAATCTCTCGCCACGTGAGTTCAAGACGTCTCAAACCGCATAATTTGAGACAATAACAAAGGTTTGGTACAATTTTGAAATACTTCTTTTAAGTTTCTTCAGGTGCTCCTGAAAGCAAAACAGGAACAAAAAACCCTATCTGGCGCAATCGTTTCCGGTAAACTCGTAATCCGAGCCGAATTGATCTAATTCTTAACAAAGTTGATACTGGCAGCAGACTCCTGCCCACAGGCTTCCCAATACTTTTATCGTGACCAAAAATTCATCTGATGAATACGAAAAAGATTTTTACGTGGGCTGCAATAATTTCGCTTGGGGGCTTTCTTTTTGGTTTGGATACAGCGGTGATATCAGGTGCGGAGCAGAGAATCCAGGTGTTATGGAGTTTGGACGTATTCGAGCATGGTCTTACAGTTTCGATTGCTTTAATAGGTACTGTTGTAGGTGCCATGTTGGGCGGTATTCCATCGGATAAGTTTGGACGCAAGAAAACTGTTTTCTGGATTGCAGTACTCTTTCTGGTTTCTGCAATTGGCACAGCCCTCGCATTTAACTGGTATGTATTTCTGCTTTTCAGGTTTGCAGGCGGGATTGCCGTTGGATGTTCTTCTGTTACAGCGCCGATGTATATCAGCGAATTGTCACCTGCATCTCATAGAGGCCGTTTCGTCGCCATGTTTCAATTCAATGTTGTTCTGGGGATATTGATTGCCTACCTGTCCAATTACCTATTACAAAACATTGGGGATAATTCATGGCGATGGATGCTGGGGGTTCAGGCGTTTCCGGCAACACTTTTTATGGTGCTTGTTCTTTTTGTTCCTGAAAGCCCAAGGTGGTTGATCGTAAAGAAAAATTTGTTTGATGAAGCACGCGAGGTACTTAAAAAAATAAATCCATTAACGGCGGAAAAAGAATTCCTTACCATTAAACTTAGTGGTACTCCTTCCAACGGAATTTCATCCTCAACGCTCTTCACTTCAAAGCATTCATTCCCTGTTATGCTTGCTGTCTTGTTTGCGTTTTTTAACCAGGCATCGGGTGTTAATGCTATCATTTATTATGCACCGCGCATTTTTGAGATGGCAGGCTTAGGCACCGATTCGTCCCTGCTTTCAACGGCAGGGATAGGTGTTGTTAACTTCGTCTTTACGCTTTTGGCGATGAGCATCATTGACAGTTTTGGCAGGAAAAAGTTAATGATTGTTGGCTCACTCGGATGTATTGCAACACTGGCATTAGTTGCGCGTTCGTTTTATGCCGAAGACTTCAGTGGGTACGCAGTTCCCATTTACCTTTTTCTGTTTATCGCATTCTTTGCCTTTTCACAAGGGGCCGTGATTTGGGTATTCATTTCAGAAATATTTCCCAATGAAGTTCGCTCGCAAGGTCAGGCACTTGGCAGTTTCACACATTGGCTGATGGCATCCATCATTGCATTTGTTTTTCCATACATGAGCGAGAAAATAGGCGGGGGAAATTCCTTTTTGATTTTCACCGTGATGATGACGCTGCAATTAGTATTTGTATTGACCATTATGCCTGAAACAAAGGGCAAGTCACTGGAAGAACTTGAAACAAAACTTGAAAAATCAGAAAAGGTGGAAACCAATATGCAAGTGTAAAGACATATAACTAAACCAGAAGATCATATGATAGAGACAAAAAAACGACGAGATGCATCTCAACTTAATGGATCATCGTCAAACGTAAGTAAAACCTAAAGTTTAAAACAAAAACTAAATCAATGAAAAAGAAAATTCTACCAAAACTTGGGCACTTAACGGGTTGCGTCCTCGTCATGTGCCTTCTGTCTGCGCAAACTTATGGGCAGACGCAAATTACGGGTACGGTCAAAGAGCAAGGCGGAGAGGGATTGGTCGGTGTAAACGTTCTCGTAAAAGGCACCAGTAACGGAACGATGACGGATGTGAACGGAGGATACACCATTAGCGCCACTCCATCCGACGTACTGGTGTTTTCATTTGTAGGCTACACAAGCCAGGAAGTTGCTGTTGGCAACCGTTCTTCGATTGATGTTGATCTTGCTGCCGATGTTACGACACTTCAGGAAATTGTGGTAACGGGTTATTCAGGAGAAAAAAAGGCGGACCTTATCGGCGCCGTTGCAGTGGTGGACATGACGCCCATCACAAACAACGCGACGGGTAATCCAATGCAGTCCCTTCAAGGAAGAGTCGCCGGTCTTTATGTTGAGAAAAATGGCGGCTCTCCAAATGGAGAAAACAGCAGGATACTTATTCGTGGCTCAAACACACTTGGGTAACACGGATCCGCTATACGTTATTGATGGAGTTCCTACTAAAAGACCAGAAGTATTCCAAAGTTTGCCTCCCGGATCAATTGAGTCTGTCCAGGTCTTGAAGGATGCGTCAGCAGCCTCCATCTACGGATCGAGGGCTTCGAATGGTGTGATTATCGTAACCACAAAAGACGGGAAGACAAAGGGCGGTGAGAACCTTAGCATCACGCTCAATTCAAGCATTTCAATATTATCAACGAAACCTCAAAAGCTTGATATGTTAAATGCCGAAGAAAGAGGCAGAGCGTTGTGGCAAGGAGCAGTAAATGATAGAACGCAGCCCAACTCAGCCATTTACACATTTGATTGGAATGGAGATTTTGACAATCCTGTTCTTAACAAGGTTAACATTAATCCCTTTGTGGGTGGTGATCCGCTAGTGCCCGCTGGAGACACCGATTGGCAAGATGAATCATATGATGACGCAACGTTATCATCCAACGATATTACCATTTCCGCGGGAAGCGAAAACAGTGCACTTGCTTATAAACTTCGGAAACGTTAAGAATACGGGAACTTTTAAATACACCGATTTCGAGCGGTACTGCTGCGAGAATTAATGGCAGCACCAGCTTTTTTAATAAGAAAGTAAGGATTGGCCTGAATTCTGAGTTTGCAACGTCAAATGAAACACTTGTTTCTGCCGATTTGGGTAACTCAGCAAACACAAATCAGGCAGTCACACTGGCGCCGACGATACCGGTTTACAGAACAGATGGTGAATTTGCTGGTCCCGTAGGTGCAGGATATTCCGACAGGAATAATCCTGTAGGAATGCAATACCGCAACCGTTGGGACAACACGGTCAAGTCCTTCTTATTTGGAAATGTATTCCTTGAGATCGAGCCTGTTCAAGAATCTTGGTATTCAGATCCAATGCTGGTCTCGATTATTCAAATACACAAATTAAAAATATTGAGCTGGCATTTCAGGAAGGTTTTTTGGGAAGAAGTGTAAACAGTCTTGCCGCGCAACACACTTAATCTGGTCAGTATCACATGGTCAAACACATTGAGTTATACAATTAATAAAAGAAAAAAGCAACCTGAACATCCTGGTTGGAACGGAAGCAATAAAAACGGATCAGGAAGGATTTGGTGCATTTCGTGAAAACTTCTCAAGTCAAACTGAAGATTTCTTCTACATCGATGCAGGTTCAGGCCGCAACGTAACTTCCGGAACAGCAACGGGCAACAGATTATTTTCTCTGTTTGGCAAGATCAACTATGTCTATGCTGATAAATACCTTGCTTCAGTAACGTTGAGAAGAGATGGATCGTCAAGATTCGGTGAAGAAAATAAATATGGTTTCTTCCCTGCCTTCAACCTTGGTTGGAGAATTGTGAACGAAAACTTCATGAAGGAATCCACCTTTATTACTGACCTGAAGATCAGAGGAGGCTTTGGTCGTGTGGAATCAGGATATGACCGGTCAATGGGAAACATTGGTGACGTGGCTCGCTTTGGTTTGTATGAGCCAAGATACGGAACACTCTTCAACAATGGCGTTGGCTTCCCGGGTCATGTGGTTTAACGTTGGTACTGCTTATGACTTGGCTGGCGCTGATGGAGGTGCTCTTCCATCGGGCTTTGTGTCAGTACAAGCTGCTAACCTTGGCTTAAAGTGGGAGCAAACATCAGAAATAAATATTGGAGTTGATTTCAGTCTTGTAGATGATAAGATATTTGGATCATTCGACTATTTCACACGTGAAACAACAGACATTTTGATTCAGCCTCCTATTGCAGCGGCTGTTGGTGAAGGTCAGCTAAGATGGGTGAATGGTGCGACGAAAGAAAACAAAGGCTTTGAAATTGTTTTGGGATACCGTAATCAGTCAGGTGCATTTAAATATAGCATCAATGGTAACCTGGCAAGTTTCAAAGACAAAATTACTGAACTGCCAGAAGAAGTTCGTACGGCTTATCCGGGAAACCAGGAGAAAACCATTGTTGGACATTCTCAATTATCTCTCTTTGGATATAGATCAGACGGTCTCTTCCAAAATCAGGCAGAAGTAGCTGCACATGCGAATCAGGTTGGTAAAGGTATTGGAAGAATTCGTTACAAAGATTTGAATGGCGATGGCAACATCGATGCCTTGGATCAGGATTGGCTCGGTACCACTTTACCGGCATTTGAATATGGTATCCGGATAGATCTTGGATACAAGAACTTTGACCTGCAATTGTTTGGTTCTGGTATTTCAGGCAGATCCGGTACTGATCCGTACAACCCCTTACAAAACCGTTTGTTTGTAAATCAAAATAATGGTAAAGGTGTATTGGAAGCGTGGACACCTCAAAATACCGGTTCGTCTAGACCCATGCTTTCACTGGTGGATGCGAATAATGAAGGAAGAAGTTCAGACTTTTTCATCGTAAACACTTCTTATTTCAAGATGAGAAATATACAATTGGGCTATACGCTCCCCGGCAGATTTGTTACAGAAAGCAAGAATCAAAACGTTGCGCATCTTCGTCATGGGCGACAACCTGTTCTGGTTTAAGTCTGACGAATATGAGATCAAAGATCCCGAGCTGTCGCCGTTAGGCTTAGGTCAGATGCCTGTGCCTACTTCTTACACATTTGGGTTAAACCTGACCTTGAACTAATAAAACTGAATATTATGAAAGTTAAAATTGTGACAATATTATTAGGGTTGAGTGTTATCATTGTGCTTGACTCTTGCGATGATTTCCTTGACTACAGTCCAAAAGGAACCTTGACGCAAGAAGCAGGCATTGTCACTGGAGAATGCGGAAAAACTGGTTAATGCTGCCTATGCAGCAATCGGCAATGATTTTTGGGACAGATCGATCACCAGCATGTGGGTTTATGGTAGTGTCAGATCAGATGATGCTTATAAAGGAGGTGGAAGTGTTCAGGATCAGTTTACCATAAACAGGTTTGAACAATATAACCTAACTACACCTGACATTACTGATTATCTTCCCTTGACGTGGACTCAACTTTATGCGGTAGTTTCGAGAGCAAACTTTGCGCTTACCAGCTTGAATGCTTTCACGGATGCTCAACTTCCTACCAGAACTACGCGCATAGCCGAAATGCGTTTCTTAAGAGGACATGCTCATTTCGTTGGAAAGTTGATGTGGAAACGTATCCCATATATTGACGAAACACTTTCACGTGAAGAAATTCTGGCAGACATCCAACGATGCATTGACAAGCGACGAATTATTTAACAAAATTGCTGACGACTTTCAATTTGCGATCGACAATCTGCCAGAAACGCAACCAGAAAAGGAAGGGCAAATAAACTGGCGGCGCAGGCGTACCTGGCAAAAGTTCGTCTCTATCAGGCCTACACGCAGAATGACGTTCATGCCGTTACCGGTATCGATGCTGCACGCCTTAATGAAGTAGTGGACCTTACCACCGCGGTGATCAACTCCGGCAGGTACAGCCTGCAACCAGATTTTGCAGAGAACTTCCTGTATGGTTTTGACAATGGTCCAGAGTCTATTTTTGCTATCCAATATTCGATTAACGATGGAACGGCTATCGGTCGCTTAAGCATGTCAACCAGTCTTAACTACAGCCTTGCTCCTCAATATGGCTGCTGCTGGTTCCATATGCCTAGTCAAAACATGATAAATGCTTTTGCTACAGACGCGAAGGGACTTACCGAAGTTCGACACCTTTAACGATGTACAGTCTGGGTGATGCAGACCTGGTGACCAATGGTGTTACCGTTGACCCACGCATCGATCATACGGTCGCCATTGTGGGCCATCCGTTTAAGTACGATCCTAAAGTACCTTACGATCATAGCTGGGAACGTATTTCAGCCCTTTATGGTGGCTTTGGAAACATGAAGGAACAACAAGCAGGTGATTGCCCGTGCTTCAAAAAAGTGGGACCATTTTACGGATCCTCTAAGAACATTGACATCATTCGCTATGCAGATGTATTGTTGATGAAAGCCGAAGCGCTTATCGAACTTAACAGGCAGGATGAAGCATTGCCGTTGATAAACGAGGTTAGAGCGCGAGCTAATAACAGCAAGGAAAGAACAAGAAAGGCTGATGGTAACTATCCATCTAATTTTCTGATTTCCGAATACCAGCCTGGCGTAAATATCACCTGGGACCAGGCTACGGCAAGGAAAGCCCTGCAGTGGGAGAGAAGGCTTGAGTTTGCCATGGAGAGCCCACGGTTCTTTGATCTTGGTTCGTTGGGGTATTGCCGCAGAGACGCTTAATGCTTATCTCGCTAAAGAGAAAACACGGAGATCATTCCTGAGCTCTGCGGTATTCACCAAAGGTCGCGACGAATATTATCCTATTCCTCAAAGGGAAATTAACTACACCAAAGGGTTGTACAAGCAAAACCCAGGATATTAAATCTGACAAGTAATGATTGGGCTCGGCAATTCGTAGCCCAATCATTTGGGTCTGACGTAAAAAACGTTGTGAATTGCGAAATGTCCCAATCATGATTAACAGAATCGCTCGCTGATCGGCATTATTTTTTTCATTGTGATCATGGAATAAATAAAAAGTACAAAATGAAAAGGTACAAATTCAAAGTACCTCGGCTTTCTCCTGCTCTTGATGTTATGTGTTACGCCCAATGGCGTACACGCAGAGCGTTGGAGTTTTTGATGGCCACGGAGATGTTGGAACGGATGTCAAGCCTGGTTCGGCGACCTACGATTCCAAAACCCAACAATATGAAGTCAGCGGCGCTGGTTACAATATTTGGCTCGATCACGATGAGTTTCACTTTCTATGGAAAAAAATGAACGGAGATTTTATCGTTTACGCCCGTGGTGAATTTGTAGGAAAGGGCGTTGAGCTTCATAGAAAATTCGGATGGATGGCCCGCGCTTCACTGGATGGAAAATCTGCTCACGTCAATACCGTGGTGCATGGCGACGGCCTGACGTCCTTGCAATTCAGAAGAACGACCGGCGAAAAAACGGAAGAGGTGCGGTCAAAACTTACGCATGCCGATGTCATTCAGTTGGAAAGAAACGGCAACACGTATACAATGCGCGTGGCAAAATTCGGAGAACCTTTTGTAACGGAACAAGTAACTGATCTGAATTTAGGCGAAGAAGTTTACGTGGGTTTATTTGTTGGCTCGCATAACAAAGACGTTGTCGAAAAAGCGATTTTCAAAGATGTTCGCCTTACCGTCCCGGCAAATCCTTCGGACCCTCCCAATCAAATGAAGTTGCCGAGCCAACTGGAAATACTTGATGTTGAAACCGGTAAACGTGAAATTGTTTACACAGCTCCCAATTCTATACAAGCTCCTAACTGGACAGCCGATGGAAAAACATTAATATACAACAGCGAAGGGCTGATCTATAAATTTGATCTGGCTACACGCACGGCAAAGGTTTTGAACACAGGTGATGTAAAGAACAACAACAATGATCACGTAATTTCTTTTGACAACAAGTTGTTGGGTTTAAGCAGTGGTGTTAAAGAATTAGGTGGTTCGATAATTTATACTGTACCATTAAAAGGTGGTACTCCAAAACAAATTACACCTAAAGGGCCCATCGTATTTGCACGGCTGGTCTCCTGACGGAAAAGACCTTGTATTCTGTGGATCCCGGGATGGAAAGTATGATGTTTATAAGATACCTTCCAAAGGAGGACCTGAAGTAAGACTTACCGATGCAGAAGGTTTGGACGATGGTCCTGAATATACACCTGACGGTACAATACATTTATTTTAATTCCAACAGGACAGGCACGATGCAAATCTGGCGCATGAAGCCTGATGGCTCAGCGCAGGAACCTGTTACCACTGGTGAGTTTCACGACTGGTTTGCGCATATCTCACCCGATGGAAAATGGATTCAATACCTGTCCTTCCTGAAAGAAGAAGTGAAGTCGGGAGAACATCCTCCTTACAAACATGTATATCTCCAGCTGATGCCGGTTAGCGGTGGCAAATCAAAAGTGATTGCTTATTTGTACGGCGGTCAGGGCACCATCAACACACCAGCATGGTCACCTGACGGGAAGAAAATTGCGTTCGTCAGTAATACGGATGTGCTTTTTAAATAATTGCAAAATTTAGATTTAAACCTGAATCCAAGCCCGGCTACAACAATATAACTAACCATGAAATTCCTATTCACAGTCCTAGTATTCTTCATGCTTTACCTATACAATATCATTAGGTCAACCATCTTCTAAAGAATTCAAAATCAAAAAAGGTCAAACCTATTTGAATTTGCCTGTTAATAATTCAGCGCGACTGATAAAGGCACGAATAAAGAGTGGTGATAAAATCTTGGATCAATTCACGATAAAACTTGCCGAAGCCAACCCGGACTTCTGGACTTTCTTTGATGTAACAGCTTTTCAAGGTAAATCAATTGTCGTCGAAATTGAAAACTATACGCCGCCAAACTTTGGTGGAACGCAACCAACTGTCACTCCAGTAAGCAACGAAGCGCTTCCCGTTAAGGCTCTTGACTTGATCCATGCCGATTCTAAGTTTCCAGGTATGGATAGTCTGTATAGGGAGAGTAACCGTCCACAAGTGCACTTCACAGCACGGAGAGGCTGGATAAACGATCCCAATGGTTTGGTTTATCACAATGGCGAATATCATTTGTATTTCCAGCACAATCCATATGGCTGGCCGTGGGGCAACATGCATTGGGGCCACGCGGTGAGTAAAGATTTACTTCATTGGCAGGAATTGAATGATGCGATTTTTCCGATGCCAAACATGGAGGGTAGCAGACAAGACGCGGCATTTTCAGGTTCTGCTGTCGTGGATTTAAAAAATACATCGGGGTTCCGGAAAAATGGTATTGACCCCATCATTGCTGTTTATACGAGTACTGGAAGAGGGGAGTGTATAAAGTTGAGCTATGACAATGGCCGTACTTTTTCAGATTATGAAGGCAACCCAATATTGACACACAATGGCCGTGATCCGAAGGTATTCTGGTATGAGCCCGGCAACCATTGGGTGATGGTAGTATGGGACAATGGAGCGGAAAAAAAGTTGAGCTTGTCCGAGGAAGCAGTGATCAATCAACATCTGATCTACACGTCGCCAGATCTAAAAAAATGGACATTGCAATCTGGTGTCGAAGGTTTTTTTGAATGCCCAGAACTTTTTGAATTGCCCGTCGAAGGACAAACTGGCGTTTCGAAATGGGTGATGTATGACGCAACGGGGAGGTACATTGTGGGCGATTTTGATGGAAAGAACTTTAAGATCGATCAGCACCTGAAGAAATATGAACATGGAGGTGCCTATTTTTATGCGTCTCAAACTTATAACAACGCACCTGATAACAGAAGGGTACAAATTGGTTGGGGCCGCAACATTACGCATCCGGGAATGCCTTTCAACCAGCCACAACTATTTCCTACTGAGTTAAAATTGAAACAAACTTTTGATGGGCTTCGGCTATGTCCGGTTCCTGTCAGGGAGATCACATCGCTGCATAAAAATAGTCAGGTCGTTGAGAATAAAATTCTAAAGGCTAATGACGGCGTTAAGATAACAGTAGACGGTGATCCGGTTCATGTGATCGCTTATTTTGAAAAAGGCGATGCGCAATTCGCATTGAATGTGCTTGGCTTTGAAATCGCATATCATGATTTGTTGGGCGAACTTATTACGACCATCAACAATGGGAAGCCAAATGCCGCGGCGCCGAGCGGTCCATTTCCACCACCTTCAACGGCATTAACAACAACTAACTACGTGAAACCGAATGATGAATTGATGAAGATTGAAGTGATTGTTGATAAAAATATTATTGAATTTTTTGTGAATGACGGCGAGGTATATTACGCTGCTCCTTTCAACGAGGAAAAAACAAAGACGGTTGAAGCGTCGATAAAAGGTCGCGGGGGCAATCGCAAGTCGATCTTAAAGAAGATGGAAGTTCACGAACTTAGATCAGTTTGGTTTGGTAAGTAAACATATAGCGAAACGTAAACATGTTCTGATTGAATTATAATTAACAACGTGACAGGAAATATGAAAATAATAGAATCGAATCTCAAATTAGTTTTATTTGTAATGATATGTAGCCATCAAGCTTTCGCGCAGGCGGACAAACCTCCATACATTTCGCCTGTTCCGAAATCCACTTTTGGAACAACCTTGGAACAGCAGGAACAACAACTTAAAACTGATCCATTGGTGTTACGCTTTGCTGAATCGCGAAAGAAACAATCCAAGGACCCTTATCGTCCACTCTATCATTTTGTTAGTCCTGAGAGTACGCTCAACGATCCGAATGGGCTTGCCTATTGGCAGGGCAACTGGCATTTGTTTTATCAGGGATATCCACCCGAAGACAGACGCCAGCATTGGGGCCATGCCATCAGCAAAGATTTAATTCATTGGCGAGACCTTCCTTATGCCATCTATCCAAGTCCGGAGCGAGCTGTATTTTCTGGCGGCGCCCTTGGTCGAAGACGATCGTGTGATCGCTATTTATCAGGGTACTGCCGTTGGAAATATGGTCGCTGTTTCAAAAGATCCACTTCTTTTGAATTGGGAGAAAGTTACCGGCAATGCAGTCATTCCGGCAAAAAGTAAAACCGGATTTAATCAGCCGTACAGTGTATTCGATCCTTCCATCTGGAAGAAGGATGGAATCTATTATTCACTCTCTGCCGGCAGAAGAGCAAGAAGTGACGGAGGACAATTCGGAACGGCTTCGCTTTTCAGGTCCAAAGATCTTGCAACGTGGGAATACGTTCATGAGTTTGTTGAAGGCGATCGCTTCACGCTTAAAGGGAGATGATTATGCTTGTCCATATTTCTGGCCGATTGGCGATCGTTACATTATGCCTTTCTTCAGCCACATGAGTGGTGGTCAATATCTGCTTGGTGATTATGATAAAGAGAAGGATAAATTCCTGGTGAGTAGTCATGGCAAATTCAATTGGGGAGCTGTTGGCCCCGCAGGAGTTCATGCACCATCGGCAACACCGGATGGCAAAGGCGGAATAATTTTAATTTTAAATATGAACCAGGGGAAACCCACCGGTGAGTGGAATCATGTGATGACATTGCCACGGAGGCTAACATTAGTAGGCAAAGATGAAGTACATCAGGAACCAACCGGTGATATTGAATCATTGCGTTATGATAAACAGTCGGTGGGTGCTAACAAAGCTTCCAGCAAACAAAGAAGTTGTATTGAAAAATATCAAAGGCAATGCGATGGAAATTGCTGCGGAGATTAATCCACAAAAAGCACAAGTGATCGAACTGAACGTGTTGCGCTCGCCGAAAAAAGAAGAATATACCCGTATCATCATTTACAAAGAAAAAGGATATTCGAAAGGTTTGGAATACAAAGCAGGTGAAGGAACTGCTTACATGCCAGCCGATCTGGTAAGCTTAGTTACTGGTGAGCAACCTGCGCCCCGCACGCCAAATCCAAGATTAAGTTTGATATCCATTGAATCTTCGTTTTCATCTACACTTCCGGATGTACAATTACGCGCGCCTGAAACTGCTCCTTTCATGTTGAATCCGGATGAACCAATTAAGCTCCGGATTTTTATTGATAAAAGTGTGTTGGAAGTATTTGTAAATGGAAAGCAGTGCGTGGCGATGCGCGTATATCCGGGGAGAGATGATAGCACTGGGGTATCTATTTTATCTCACGGTAATGAAGCTGAGCTGACTTCGCTCGAAGCATGGCAGATGAAGAACATATACAATCCGTAATGCTCGGAAAATGTATAGGCCATAAATACTAACATTCGACATGTTCAAAAATGAGATGACTGTTGGAATTTGGCTACTTCAACGCTGTCACGACTACTTTACAAGCTTCACCAACAGTTGCCTCGTTATGAGCTTACCGTCGTCTTTATAATTTTCGGTCTTTATCAAGCCTGCATCTTTGGCGTACCACATAGCGGATTTTGTTGTACCACCACTCTTATTGTCTGTTGTCAGGAAAGTAATTTTGTAACAATCAAAAGTTCCAGCGGGAGTTGTAAGGCTTTCCTGGCTTTCAACTTTTCGATCTTTGATCGTGTAGGTACGATTCATTAGCGTCATCGTTCCCATAGCCATCTTGATGTTATAAGTTGCATCCTTCATCGTTTGTCCTACAGTTAATTCCGTAGGAAGGTCCAATTGATCACCTGTTACGTCCACGCTCATTCCCGTCTCACCCATGTTCATTTCCTGCCCATTGTCCATCGTCATCGTCATTGACTTCATGTCAAAATGCAATGTCCCATTTTCGCATTTCCAGTTTAATTCCGACGAGGATAGTTTGTCACCTTTTTTTGGGATCATAAACGTCCTGGGCTAAGGTTGCGGTCATGTTGTCTCCGGAGCCAGAAACATTTTTTAAGGTATGCGACATTTTAAAAGTCATCTTTTCCTTCTTGTCAAACATTTCGTATTCGTACCGAACATTTTCTTTCAACGGAAAGAAGGAGTTGCATTGTGCAAGAATTTCAAACGAAACAAGTGATGCCAGTGCGATGGTGAGTAGAGCTTTCATAGCGTGGGATTTTATCGTTACTAAATACTTAAAAGTTTTCATAAATCCACGTGATGGATTGACGATTTTAGATTGACGATTTTAAATTTGGTTGCGAGCGTCGGTTCAAGGGATTCGCTCCGTCGTTGGTCGGTGAAAAAATGACACAAAGGTACCAGGCACAAAGGTTCGCAAAGCTCGTAATTTTGCGGCCATAGCCAATTAATTTTTGCGGCCTCTGCGTGAAATGGGTTTACATACCAGTGTTAACCCTTGCAGAACCTGTGTTGTGCTAGCCAATCTAAAATCTAAAATCGTCAATCTACAATCCTTCAACCCCTCCAGCTTACGGTATTCTGGCACCATTTAACCCAGAATCTTGTTGATAACATCAGTTTTGCATTTATATTCGTGGCAAACTCATTTAACCTATGAAAAAACTATTTTATCCGTTGTTAGCGGGAACGGTGTTGGTAATCGCTGCTTGTAGCGAAAAAAAATCAGAGGACAAACTCGCTGGACTTGGCATTAACCTTCAAAATATTGATACTGCCGTCAGGCCTCAGGATGATTTCTTTAAGTATGTCAATGGTGGCTGGATATCCAAAGCTACAATACCACCAGATCAAGGACGCTGGGGTTCATTTAACGAGCTCCGCGAATTCAACAATGACGCAGTTCTGCAGGTTTTAAAGAAAGCCGGTGAAAACACGGAGAAATATCCTGAAGGAACAGATCAACGAAAGGCCGCCGACTTTTATTCGATGGGAATGGATTCGACACTTGCAGAGAAAGTCGGGCATTGCGCCCCTGAAGCCTTACATAGAAAAAATCAATAGCATCAAAAGCAAGAATGAAATTCAAAACTATCTCGTCGACGACATTTTTACGGGAGGCGGAGCATTCTTCGGTTTAGGTATTTATCCCGATTTAAAAAATAGCAAAAAAATGGCTGCCTACCTTGAGGCTGGTGGCCTTGGATTGCCAGAACGTGACTACTACCTGAAAGAGGACGAGAAATCAAAAGAGACACGCGAGAAATATAAAGAATACATCGCCAATTTGTTCAAGCTGGCTGGGGAGCCTGAGGCAAAAGCAAAATCTAACGGTGTCACTGTGCTCGCGCTCGAAACGCAACTGGCGAAAAAAATGCTGAGCAAGGAAGACAGGAGAAATCCCAACCTTCAATACAATCCCAGGACAGTATCAGAATTATCAAAAATGGTTCCTTCGGTAGATTGGAAAAAATATTTTTCCGATTTAAAAGTAAATGAAGATACCCTTATCGTTGCCGAGCCGGCATACATGCTAGAGTATGAGAAGGTAGTAAGCAGTTATAAAATTGAAGACATTAAGACCTACCTGACAGCAGCCTTATTGCGGGGCTCTGCTCCATTTCTAAACAATGCATTTGTTGACGAGTCGTTTGCCTTCAATGGAAAATACTTACGAGGTACTGATAAAATGCGTCCTCGTTGGAAACGGGTTCTTGATGTAACCGATGGCTTTTTAGGTGAGGCTATCGGTAAATTATACGTCGATGAAAATTTTCCGCCGGAAGCAAAGCAAAAGGCCCTTGATATGGTAAACAATATCAAGCTTGCTTTTGAGGACCGACTCAAGACCCTGGACTGGATGTCTGACTCAACCAAACAAATGGCGCTGAAAAAACTGAGTACGTTCAATGTCAAAATTGGATATCCGGACAAATGGAAAGACTATTCCAAGTTAAAAATTGATAAGGATCCGGAGGAAGCGTCGTACTTTAACAACGTTGTGAATGCTGCTCGTTTTCAAGTTGAGGAGGAAATTGCTAAACTTGGCAAACCCGTTGATAAAACCGAGTGGGAGATGACACCTCAAACGGTTAATGCATATTACAATCCATTGTTCAACGAGATTGTTTTTCCTGCCGGCATTTTACAACCGCCATTTTATAACTATAAGGCAGATGAGGCGGTCAACTATGGAGGTATTGGCGCCGTGATTGGCCACGAAATATCCCACGGTTTTGATGATCAGGGAAGTCAGTTTGATGCTGAAGGAAATCTTAAGAACTGGTGGGCAGAAAAAGATCTTGCCATGTTTCAAGAAAAAGGTAAAGCTTACGCGGAGCAATACGACAAGTATGAACCATTGCCTGGAGTTTTCGTGCAGGGAAAATTTACATTGGGAGAAAATATCGGTGACCTTGGCGGTATTGCAATGGCGTATGCAGGATTGCAACGCTTTTATAAGAACAATGAAAAACCTGGATTGATCGATGGCCTTACACCCGAGCAACGGTTCTTTATTTCTTGGGGAACGATTTGGCGAATAAAATTCAGAGATGAATTTCTAAGAACACAGGTGCAAACCGATCCACATGCTCCGGGCATGTACCGTGCGAACGGTCCACTAACAAACTTTGAACCTTTTTATGAGGCATTTGACGTGAAGGAAGGTGATCAGATGTATCGGCCGGATAGTGCGAGGGTGAAAATTTGGTAGGAGGGGAGAACATTTGATTTCATTGTCGGGTAGTGCCCATGAGATTTCAATGCCATAGAATAATGAACCGCAAAGACGCAGAGGCGCAAAGGGTTTAAAGCGTTCTTTGCGTCTTAGCGCCTTTGCGGTTTAAAATTTAAAGGGTGGGACTGGTTGGCGATTGATTTTAGATTGGATTGACGCACTTTTTTCCATTTGCCTTTTGTAATCCATTCAGACTTTATTATAATTGCGCTCTCAAATCAGAAAAGAAGGTCCATGGGAAAAGGCGATAAAAAGACAAAAAAAGGAAAAATCTGGAGAGATTCTTATGGGAATTCTAGAAAGAAAAGGTCTATAAAAGCAAAGCTAAGGAGGACAGCTTCTAAGAAAGCGACTCCTGCTGCAGCAGCTTCTGAAACCGCTTCGAAGCCCAAACGGACCGCTCCAAAAAAGAAGGCGGATGCTTAATAAAAAATGAAAAGATTAACAAACATAGCTTGGTGGTGGCACAGATCCAGAATCGATTTGTGAACAGCCTTGTTATGACTTTACCATATGCCAGAAGGCCTGCTGTTCATAGCAGGCCTTCTTTTTTTTGACAAACACCATAATAAAGTGCATTAATAAACAGTAGTATGAAGTACAAACTGAAAACATATTCCAAAAAACTGTTAGCCGATACAATCACTCCCGTGAACATCTATTTAAAATTACGGGATGTATATGCGGGAAGTATTTTGCTGGAAAGCTCCGACTACCATGGTCATGAAAATAGTTTGTCTTTTATATGTTGTGATCCGATTGCTTCATTTCAGGTTAGCGACAACGTTGCAGAGTCTCGGTATCCAGATGGACAATTTAAAAGTGAAACCATTACAAAAGTCGGACAGGTGACGGATATGTTTGAGACCTTCAGGAGTGCCTTTGAACCTGATGTTGTCACTTCAAAGTATGTCAACTGTGGATTGTTTGGTTATATGGCGTACGATTCCATCCGCTATTTTGAGGATGTTTCGATTTCAAAAAAGGAAAATCTCATTCCGGATATCCTTTATAAGCTGTACCGATACGTCATTATTGTTGATCATTTTTCAAATGAATTGAGTCTCTTCGAACATTGTTACGAAGGAGCAAGTGAATGTCGCAGTACACTGGATAGGGTAGAGCAAATTATTTTCAGCAATCGTTTTGCAACGTATCGTTTTGCACTTACCGATGCTGAAACTTCCAACGTAAATGACGAAGAATTCTTAAAAATAATCGAGAAGGGAAAGGAACATTGTTATCGTGGTGATGTATTTCAAATTGTTCTATCGAGAAGATTTACAGCTGGTTTCAAAGGAGACGAATTCAATGTCTATCGTGCATTGAGATCGATAAATCCCTCTCCTTATTTATTCTACTTTGATTACGGAAATTTCAAACTGCTCGGTTCATCACCGGAAGCTCAACTACAGGTAGGAAATGGAAAGGTTCATATTTATCCCATAGCCGGAACGTTCCGAAGGTCGGGTAACGATCAGGAGGATGCGGCCCTAGCGGAAAAACTGGCAGGCGATGAAAAAGAAAATGCCGAACATGTGATGCTGGTTGATCTGGCAAGAAACGATATGAGCAGAAACGCAGAACATGTCAAAGTAGAAGTCTTTAAAGAGATTCAGTTCTATTCGCACGTGATCCACCTGGTTTCAAAAGTTACAGGAACGTTAAAGAAAGATGCTTCTGTCATTCGAATGGCGGCCGATACGTTTCCTGCCGGAACGTTATCAGGTGCGCCTAAACATATGGCGATTACGCTGATCAACAAATATGAAAATATAAACCGCGGATATTACGGTGGCGCTATTGGGTTTATTGGTTTTGACGGATCATTCAATCATGCGATCATGATTCGGACATTTTTGAGTCATGGAAATAAATTAATCTTTCAGGCAGGAGCTGGCGTTGTGTCAAAATCAAAATCTGAAAGTGAATTGCAGGAAGTGAATAACAAACTTGAAGCGTTGAGAAAAGCCGTGGTACTGGCGGAGAAAATTTGATGATTAAATGGAAAATTGAATTTAAAGTAAGAAATGAAGAGCAGCTAAGTGCAATGGTAAGAGAACAAGAGCTCTTTGTGTCTTAGCGTCTTTGTGGCAAGATAGACAAGTTTTTCGCCACTAAGCAAAGACACGAAGTTTCACAAAGGGAACATGATTGAAAAATAAAAAATTGAAATCAACACATGAAAATATTAGTTCTAGATAATTACGATTCTTTTACTTACAACCTTGTTCATATAATCAGGGCATTGGGACATCGCTGTAGACATTTATAGAAATGACAAAATATCGTGTTGATGAAGTTAAAAAATATGACAAGATACTGTTGTCCCCTGGACCGGGCATTCCGGATGAAGCAGGTATCATGAAGCAAGTCATAAAAGAATATGGTCCAACAAAAAGTATTTTAGGAATTTGCCTGGGTCATCAGGGAATAGGAGAAGTGTTTGGCGCTTCACTTTTCAACATTCCTAAAGTACTTCATGGCGTGACTTCCACAGTAGAAATCACGGATAATGACGAGTATTTGTTTGAGGGTGTTACAAAAACATTTCAGGGAACGCATTACCACTCCTGGGCCGTACGTGCTGAAAGCATCACACCCGAACTAAAGGTGACGGCCGTGAATGATGAAGGACTTGTCATGGGATTGAGTCATATGAAATATGATGTAAAAGGATTACAATTTCATCCAGAGTCCATCATGACGCCGGAAGGACCAAAGATGATCGCAAACTGGCTTAAACACTAAACAAGGTACGAGGGACGAGGTACGAAGTACGAAACCTCAACACTTAGAACACCAACACCTCAACACGATTATGAAACAAATTCTCAATGAACTGATCGACCACCGCTCACTCACTAAAGACAGCGCCCGCGAGGTGTTGGTAAATTTGGCGACGGGCAAATATAATCCAAGTCAGACCACGGCATTCATGACGGTTTATATGATGCGCAGTATTACCGTAGATGAACTTCAGGGCTTTCGGGACGCGATGTTGGAACTTTGTGTTCCGGCCCGTTTCGATCAGCCGGTGATGGATGTTTGTGGGACGGGTGGTGATGGAAAGAATACATTCAACATGTCGACCCTTTCGTCTTTTGTTGTGGCGGCAGCTGGGCAACCCGTTGCAAAGCATGGAAACTATGGTGTATCGTCTGCCTGCGGCTCGTCAAACCTGCTGGAATATTTTGGATATAAATTCACGAATAACATTGATGAATTAAAACGAAGCCTTGGATCGGGCGAACATTTGCTTTATGCATGCTCCATTATTTCATCCTGCTATGAAAAATGTTGCGCCTATTCGCAAAGAACTAGGGGTAAAGACATTCTTTAACATGCTGGGACCCATGGTAAATCCGTCGTTTCCCAAACGACAGCTGGTAGGTGTTTTCAGCCTGGAGCTTGCCCGTCAGTATGGATACTTGTATCAAAACACAGACAAGGATTTTGTAATCCTTCATTCCCTCGACGGGTATGATGAGGTTTCTCTGACATGGCCCTTTCAAGTTCTTTTACAATGGAGGTGAAAAAATAGCGGACCCTCGGATATCGGAATGCCACAGCTTACCTATCAGGATATTAAAGGTGGCAATACAGTGGAAGAATCTGCGACAGTTTTTATGAGTGTGCTTGAAGGCAAAGGAACTCAGGCACAAAATGCAGCTGTTATTGCCAACGCTGGCATGTCACTGTACGCAGGCCATCAGGAACAGGGAATAGCAAAAGCGATGGAGCGTGCAAAAGAAGCACTTGAGTCCGGGAAGGCGCTGGAGGCATTTAAGAAATTGTTGGAAAGCTGACAGCTGTCAGCTAACAGCTATACAGCTTGAGATGCGACAACTTCAACACTTAGAACCTCAATACTTCAACACAATACATGAACATCCTGGATCAGATCATCGAGCATAAACGAAAGGAAGTATCCGAACGGAAAGAGCTTTATCCGGTAAAATTTCTGGAGCAGAGTATTTTTTTTGGTAGCCAGCCCGTGTCGTTAAAGAAATACATTCAGCGAGAGGATAAATCCGGGATCATTGCTGAGATCAAACGAAAATCACCTTCGAAGGGTATTATTAATCCGCATGTTTCGGTTGAACGAACATCCATTGGCTATATGCAGGCAGGCGCTTCTGCACTTTCTGTCTTGACCGATAAAAATTTCTTCGGTGGAAGCAACGAAGATTTGACCACGGCCCGCAAATTTAATTTTTGCCCCATTCTTCGAAAAGATTTTACCATTGATGAATATCAGATCGTCGAAGCCAAATCGATTGGTGCCGATGCGATTCTGCTTATTGCTGCAGTGTTGGATGCATCGCGGTTGAAAGTTCTTGCTTCATTTGCGCACACTTTTGGACTCGAAGTTTTGCTAGAAGTACACAACGAAGAGGAGCTCGAAAAAAGCTTAGATGCCGGTGCCGATTTAATAGGCGTGAACAATCGGGACTTGAAAACTTTTCAGTTGAGTATCGAAGTTTCAAAACGACTGGCCAATCTTATACCTAAAAATGTGATCAAAGTTTCTGAAAGTGGAATTGAATCCGTAAAGGCAATTTTGGATTTGAAAACGTACGGCTATGAGGGTTTTTTGATGGGCCAAAATTTCATGCAGCACAGCCGGCCAGAATTGGCTTGTAAGGAGTTTATTGATGACTTAAAAAAAGCAACAAGTCCGAAAGTGGGTTAATGTGAAAGAGAGACAAGACATAGCGATAAAAATATGCGGCATGCGCGATCCTGAAAATATTATGGCGGTAGCATCGCTTCGTCCGCAATATCTGGGATTCATTTTTTATCCGAAATCACCACGTTTTGTCGGAGAGGGTTTCGATATCCCAGGCAATTTGCCGCCATCAATAAAGCGTGTCGGCGTTTTTGTTAATGAGGCCAATGCTGTCATCCTGGCAAAGAGCAAGTTCATTGAAACTCGACTTCGCTCAGCTTCATGGAAATGAGACGCCCGAACAATGCGATGAATTAAAGGCAACCAGACTTGGCGTCATCAAGGTCTTCTCACTCGACGACCATTTTAATTTTGATGTGACAAAGCCCTACCGCGATGTAGTAGATTATTTTCTATTCGATACGAAGGGAAAATACTATGGTGGAAATGCTAAGGCTTTTAACTGGGAGAACCTGAGGAGATACGATCAGGAAGTTCCATTCTTTCTTAGCGGTGGTTTGTCACCAGACAATGTGAATACATTGGGTAATATCCAAAAGATGAACCTTCACGCCCTTGACCTCAACAGCGGCGTCGAGATAAGCCCCGGAATCAAAGACCTCGAAAAAATCAAAACCGTCATCACTTTACAGACTCATTAGTTCTTGATCATATGGCAACAGCACAACGTAACACACCCACACACGTACAACTACCTAAACACCCAATGAAATACACTGTCGATGCAAAAGGCTACTACGGACAATTCGGTGGAGCATTTATACCCTGAAATGTTGTACCCGAATGTCGAGGAATTGCGTACGCGTTATTTGCAGATCATAACAGATCCCGAATATCAGCGTGATTTCCATAAGCTGCTCAAAGACTATGTCGGGCGACCAACGCCTTTGTATTTGGCAAAGCGGCTCTCTGAAACGTATAATGCGACCATCTACCTGAAGCGTGAAGATCTTTGTCACACTGGCTCGCATAAGATCAATAATACGATCGGTCAGATACTGCTGGCGCAGCGATTGGGAAAGAAAAAGATCATAGCAGAAACCGGTGCTGGGCAGCATGGCGTGGCTACTGCTACAGTCTGCGCCCTGATGGGTATGGAATGCATTGTTTACATGGGAAAAATCGATATGGAGCGGCAGCGCCCTAACGTGGAGCGTATGCGCATGCTCGGAGCAACCGTCGTCCCTGCTTTGAGCGGAAGCATGACTTTAAAAGATGCTACCAATGAAGCTATGCGACATTGGATCAATAATCCTACAGATACGCATTATATTATTGGCTCAGTGGTAGGTCCTCATCCATACCCGGATATGGTATCCAGGTTTCAATCCATTATCAGTGAGGAGATAAAAAGACAATTGCAGGAAGAGATTGGAAACCCATTCCCAGACTACGTTTTTGCCTGTGTTGGTGGTGGAAGTAACGCTGCTGGTGCATTCTATCATTTCCTTGATAATGAGCATGTTAATCTTGTTGCAGTTGAGGCTGCCGGAAAAGGTTTGACGTCGGGAGAATCCGCGGCGACAACGGCTCTCGGCAAGCCGGGCGTACTTCACGGAAGCAAAACAATTCTAATGCAAACCGACGACGGTCAGGTGGTTGAGCCACACTCTGTGTCGGCTGGATTAGATTATCCCGGGATCGGGCCAATGCATGCCCATCTATTCGATGTCGGTCGCGTTCAGTTTGTCAGCGCCACAGATGATGAATCCTTGAAAGCCGGGATCGATTTAAGCCGGGCCGAGGGTATAATCCCCGCGCTTGAATCAGCGCATGCTCTCGCTGCTTTAAACAAATTCACCTTTGACAAGGACGACGTTGTGGTTATCAACCTTTCTGGCCGTGGCGACAAAGATTTGGAAACGTATATCAAGTGGGGTAAGTATTAGCCACCAGTTTTCAACTTCCCCGACGTTCAAAAACTTCCCGAAAGTTTCAAACTTTCGGGAAGTTGAATCCCTCAACTAAAAAAATGGTAACATGAAAAATAGAATTAAGGAACTTCTCTCGAATCGTAAAACAGGAATTCTTTCCATGTACTACACTGCGGGGTTCCCGACGTTGGCGACACAGCCACAATAGCCGAATCGTTGGCAATCGGCTGGCGCAGATATAATTGAGATCGGTATTCCATATTCCGATCCTGTTGCAGATGGCCCTACAATTCAGGCTAGTAATACTGTTGCGCTAAAGAATGGCATGAGACTTTCGATGCTGATTGACCAGGTAAAACAAATTCGGAAAAAGGTAAATATTCCCATCATACTGATGGGCTATATCAATCCCGTGTTGCAATACGGGATTGAAAAATTTGCAAAGGATGCTGCAGCTGCCGGTGTTGACGGCGTAATCCTTCCAGATATGCCCATGGATGAATATCTCGAACATTATAAGACCCTTTTTGATTCTGTAAATCTCAGCAATACGTTTCTGATTTCGCCGACCACTTCGGAAGAACGTATTCGCAGAATTGATACTGTAACAGATGGCTTTATCTATGCAGTTTCCGCTTCCAGTATCACGGGAGCAAAAGGGAAATTTGAAAAAGCACAACTTGATTATTTCGATCGTATCAAAAAGTTGAAACTGAAAAACCCATACCTGATTGGGTTTGGCATATCGAACCACGAAACTTTTGCCACTGCCACTCAATATGGAGCAGGTGCCATTGTGGGAAGCGCGTTTGTCGACCTATTGAAAAATTCTAAAAATCTCAATGATGATATTACTGCTTTTGTAAAGTCATTGCGGAATGGTAAATAGGTAACTCCAATCTTCTAATTTTACTAATTTTCCAATCTTCCCGTTCCCTATGATAGTCCAACTAAAACCTTCAATTTCAACTTCTGAAAAGGAGGCCATCCTTCAGAAAATAAAAAGTCTGGAGTACAAAACCACCGAGGTTACAACTCAAAAAGGCGATTACCTTGTCGGTATTGGGAAGAAAGAATTTGATGTCCGGCAGCTTGGTCACATGAAAGGCATTGCCGACATTCATCGCGTCTCGGATGATTATAAACTAGTATCTCGTAAATGGAAAGTGGACCGCACACATATTGACCTTGGTGACGGTGTTGTTATAGGAAATGGTTCCTTATCGATTATGGCGGGCCCTTGTTCGATTGAAAGTGAAGAACAAGTTCAACAAATTATTGATCACCTTGTCCGTAATAATGTTAGCATCATGCGCGGTGGTGTATTCAAACCACGAAGTTCGCCGTACGCTTTCAGAGGTATGGGTGTTGAAGGTTTAAAGATGTGGCACAAACTCGCGCGTAAAGCTGGCATAAAAATAATCAGTGAAGTCATGCAGGTGAGTCAGATTGAAGCGATGCACGATTATGTAGATGTTTTTCAGGTAGGTGCGCGTAATACGCAAAACTTTAATCTCCTTGACGAGCTTGGAAAAGTAGATAAAGTGGTCATGATCAAACGGGGGATATCGGGTACCATTGAGGAATTGTTATACTCTGCGGAGTACGTTTTTTCCGCAGGAAATGAAAAACTTATCCTATGCGAGCGCGGTATCCGGACATACGAACGTGCAAGCCGTAATACCCTGGATGTAAATGCAATTCCAATTTTGAAAGAAAAAACGCATTTGCCAGTTATTGCCGATCCTTCCCACGGTATCGGCATACGCGAGTATGTAGAGCCTATTGCTTTAGCAACGGTTATGGCCGGTGCCGATGGAGTCATCTATGAAACGCACCAAAAGCCTGAAGAAGCTGCAAGCGATGGACAGCAAACGTTGAATTTTGAAGAGTCAGAAGCGTTGATCAACAAATTGCGTAAGACGTTTGAGTTGAGAATGAGTTTTTAGGGAGGCGGATCCTTGGTGATTTAACTGGCGTCGCTATGCGACTCCCATGTTTGCACGTTTACGTGCTACCAAACTGGCGTCCCTACGGGACTACGCTTTTGATTCGAGAATGAAGTCTCTACCTAAACAAGTGCCATGATACATATCAAAGCCCCGTTAGGGGCGGCAGTTTGGTAGAAAAAGATAGGATAGTAGAGGAGTGCCGTAGGCACGGCAGTACATCAAGACAGTTTTTTATGGTTTACCTTAACCGGAACATAATTAACTTGGGGCGGTGATTCTGAGTACAAAGCATTCGCGAAGATTTTGTTGTTTCAGGTTCGGTAAGATGCCACAAAGACCCAAAGAAACGAAGGATCACAAAGTTAAAGATACCGTAGGCATCGAATGTTGGTAGAACAACAGGATTAGATTGAGACGAGTGCCGTAGGTACGATATAATACATCATCAAACACAAAATACAATCCCATGACTGTCTACGGAATTAAGAATTGCAATACCGTAAAATCAGCGTTGACCTGGCTGAAAAATCACAATGTGGAATTTGAATTTCACGATTACAAAACCAAAGGTATTACCGAAGCGCAGTTAAAAGGCTGGAGCAAGCAGGTAGGGTGGGAGAGTCTCGTTAACAAACGAGGTACCACTTGGCGCCAACTGGATGAAGCTGTTCAAAAAAAAATTACCAGCGAAGCTGCGGCCATTAATTTAATGAAGGATAAAACCAGTGTAATCAAACGCCCTTTAATTGAGCGCGACGGAAAAGTAATTGCACTCGGGTTTGATGACGCCACTTATAAGAAGGTCTTTTAGCTCACAGCGGTTGGCTGTCAGCTGAATGCTGACCGCTCACCCAATCTATTCCCTTTTTCAACATTTTCAATGTTTTTTGTTCTTCGGAACCTTCTTCTGCCTGATAATTATAAACCCACTGTGCCTGTGGCGGTAAACTCATAAGAATTGATTCCGTCCTTCCATCGGTATCCAATCCGAATTTTGTTCCCCGGTCCCATACCAAATTAAACTCAACATAACGTCCCCTTCTAAGGTATTGCCATTGTTTTTGTCTTTCGGTAAAAGGAAGAGTTTGATTCTTTGACATGAAATGAATGTAAAGGGGCGCAAACGTATTCCCCAGTGATTGTATAAAATCAAACCGCGATTCTTTCGTAAACCCGGCGTCGTCTTTCAAATAGTCAAAGAATATCCCGCCGATGCCGCGGGTTTCATTTCGGTGTTTAAGAAAGAAATAGTCGTCGGCCCAATTTTTGAATTCGGGATAGTATGAGGGATGGTGTTGATCACAGACATCTTTTAAAGTCTTGTGAAAATGGCGTCCATCCTCTACGTTAACATAGTGAGGTGTCAAATCGATTCCTCCTCCAAACCACCAAATCCCATTCGTCATTTCGAAATATCTGACATTCATATGAATGATTGGAACCATGGGATTCCATGGGTGAAGTACGATGGATACGCCCGTCGCAAAAAAGTCTGGTTGTTCCGTTAAGTCCAATTTCATGGACTTCGTGACTGCTTCTGGAGTCCGTCCCCATACGGCAGAGAAGTTCACGCCGCCCTTTTCGATTACCTTTCCTTCTCCGATAACCCGTGTGATCCCGCCACCACCTCCTGAACGTTGCCATGTATCGCTGATAAATTTTCCCTTTCCATCGGTAGCCTCCAGTTGTGCGCATATTCGTTCCTGAAGACCAAGGAACCAATCACGTATTTCTTCTTTTTTCAACATTGTGTAAAGGGTTGATTAAAAAGGGAAGCCGATCCCCACATTGTAAATGACTGGTTCTTTAAAATTTGTGTATTCTCCATCTTCCTGCAGGGTAGCATAAGGTTTCCAGAATCGTACTTTATCTAATACAAACTTATCTCCGCTATCCCGCGCTGGATCGTACACTTTCATGCCCACATCTAAGCGTAGTATTAAAAAAGAAAAATCAAATCTCAAGCCAAACCCTGTGCCTACCCCAAATTCTTTATAAAATCGATTCAGCCTAAACTGTGAAGTTTCATCTTGTATGATATTTCCATCAGGATCCTTCTTATTTATGGGCTCGAAGGTCCATACATTTCCAGCATCGATAAAAACGGCGCCATTAACAAACCCGAATAGTTTTTGCCTTAGCTCAATACTTGCCTCCAACAAAATCGTCGATGGCTTTTCAATGCTATAATCAAACAACCCATCTTTCTCAGGTTCAGCACTCTCAGCGGGCTTGGTGGATCCGGGGCCTAGCCTCCTCGGTCGCCACGCACGAATACTATTGCTTCCCCCGGCGAAAAAGAACTTTTCATAAGGCAAACTTTGATTGGCTCCATAGGCATAGGCAAGTCCGGAATTAAAACGATATGCCAACACTGTATTTTTGTCGACTGGATCGACTCTCCGCATATCCAGGCCGAGACGGATGTATTTAAAATATTCGAGTTTCAAGTCCTCAATAAATTTGGGCTCGATGAAATTCCAAAGCGTACCGCCACTTTCAATTTGCGCCCTGATGTAGCCGGAGTTTTCTTTTATATTTCCATAGTTATTTAAGTTCCAGGTAATAGCAAAAATTATACTGTTAACGAAGGAGGGCCGGAAGGCATTTGTCAGGTTATTGTTACCCAAATCGTTTTGATCCCGCAACAAATCCCTAAAACTATCCGAAAGGTTTGCCGTATCTATAACGGCAAGATTTATGGGGGTTAACGAATAGGTTCTGTTCCTGTTATTTTGCCAGGTATACGTACCGTTAAATGTTATCGCCGTCCGCCTGTACTCAGGTCTGTCTGAATAAGCATAACCGATCGTGAACTTTGTCTTTGGATTGTACTGGGCAAATTTGAACCTTAACCGCTCTTTAAAGGGCCACATGAATTGGGGAAATGTCAGCGAAGCATTTAAGCCGGCCTCTGTGCTTTTATAAACATTCTCGCTGCTTGTCGCGGAGGCCACACCTTCAAATCCAAATCTTCCACTCAAATCGAACGTCTCCATGCTTTTAAAGACATTTCTCTTTTTAAAGGAGATAATATAAAAAGGTCCGGGATATCCTTGTGTGACGTTTACACCCGCTTCGTTCGTCCATTCGTAACGCGCTAATGGACTTGCAAAAATATTGGCGATGAATTTTCCACCGGAGGTGTCATAATTAATATTAATGAATTTGAAGGCTTCGATATTGCCCAGTTGTCGTTGTGTATTCAGCGTTTTTGCTCTGCTAAAAAGTTCTTCAGGCCTTAAGAAAACGCGTTGGCTGAGGACCTTAAGGTTATAATTGTTGACGAAATATCTATACTCAATATCATGGTATTTTTTTGTACGCCGTCGTGTGTTTGGAACATTTGTGCCTACGTCCGTTGTGAATGTCACCGAGTCAATTTTGAACTGTTTGTGATAACCTCGCTTCGCCGGATCTCTGATAGAAATCATTACCGCTACTTTCCGTTCCGGCGATTTGTAACTAGTATCTGTGGCAAACTCTATGTATTGGCGACTGAAATCATAATAGCCGCGATCCTTTAGCAAAAGGTCTATTCTTTCACGTTCATTTGTGAAATTATCTTGTTGAAAACGCTCGCCACGTTTGATTAGAGTTTCTCCATTGGTTTCATTGATGATTCGCATGATGGTCGTGTCAGCTACATCATACACGATGGAGTCGATCAGATAAGGCTTTCCGGGCAATACACGATAAATGACGGTCACTAACTTGTCACTAACCACAACGCTATCCGTTACCGTGCTCTTAAAATATCCATTTGAAAATAAGTATTCGTTGAACCGTTCCTTAGTCAGTCGCACCTGGCTGCTATCGTACACTGAAATCGGCTCGCCCCACTGCATCCAATTGTTCCCATTTTCGATAAAACCGTTGTACTTGGTGACTTTCTTTTGTTTCTTAAACTGGTAATTGTCGATTTTTTTTGCCGAGGTGGTGCGGGAAATTTTATCATCATACTTTTTTTCTGCCGCTTCCTTTTTCCGGATAAACTTCTCCTGATCGTACCGGCGTTCGCCGAAATAATAGATGGAAACTAGCGGGGTAAAGGGTAAACCGAGAAATTTTCGGTTGGGCGTCTGAACGTAAAGATTTCTCAAGGACTCCTTCTCGATATTCTTGGGAGCCTGGGTCCTTTGGCGATACAGTAGTTTTTCATTTTCTTTCAGGTGCTTAGTGCCGAGGCACCCTGATAGGGATACCCAAAGTCCTAAAAGCCACATTAAATATTTAATCTTCGAGATACTCAAGCGTTACAGCATGCTTTCCAAAGCCAAAATCAAGTTTATCAAATCCCTGCAAATAAAAAAATACCGGAAGCAGGAGCAAAGTTTTATCGTAGAAGGGGCAAAGAGCGTGCGAGAGTTACTGGACTCGGATTTTGAGGTTGTTACGGTGGTCGGGACAGCAGGATTTTTGTCGACTGTCACACCCAAAAATCACATCGAAATCATTGAAGCAAGCGAAAGAGATCTGGACGGACTTGGTGAGTTTCAATCGAATGATGCAGCATTGGCAGTCGCCCGGACAAAGGCAAACGAATTCGTTTCAGTCAATCCCGATGAATTCGCACTATTGTTGGACGATATCCGCGATCCAGGCAATTTGGGCACCATTATTCGCACGGCCGACTGGTTTGGGGTCACAAAAATCATTGCATCAGCAGAAACAGCTGATTTTTACAATCCAAAGGTTATAAGTGCGACAATGGGCTCGTTCACAAGAGCTAAAATATTTTATACGCCGTTGGCGGATTATTTGCAATCCTCCCGGCTGCCTGTTTTTGGTACCTATTTGCAAGGGGCTAATATTCATGACGTTGATTTTGGCAGCGGGGGTCTTATTTTAATTGGCAATGAATCGAGGGGAGTTCAACCCGACCTTGCAAAGTTCGTGACGCAAAAGATCACGATTCCAAAATCAGGACAAGCCGAATCGTTGAATGCAGCGATTGCGTCGGGAATCATTCTTTTTCATCTACGCTAGTTTCGAGTTTCTAGTTTGAAGTTTCTAGTTGTGCGACCCAACGTTCTGCACGTTTGGAATGGCGGAAACTAGAAACTTCAAACTCGAAACTAGAAACTTAAAAGAACCCCTCGCTTTGTTTCGCTGCTTGGGCTGAGATCTTTTCAGCCTGTTCTTTACCTAAGTACCGGTCGATCCAGGCGTGACCCAGGTAGATAACGGGCGTGAGTGCGATTGCCACTGTGAACTTATAGATGTAGTTTGTAATACCGATAGCGATGATCTGCTGATTGGTAAAAACACCATAGAAGGCGATGAACAGAACGACAAAACTATCGATGAACTGAGATACCAACGTTGAGCCCGTGGCTCGCAACCAAAGTTTTTTACTGCCAGTAATTTTTCGAAGCTGCTGAAAAACAAAAACATCGACCAGCTGCCCCAAAAGAAAAGCCGTTAGCGAGCCAATAATAATGCGCTGTCCCTGCCCAAAAATCTTGCTGAACGCAAAATCCATATTGAAATTATTTCCATCTCCATCTTTGACGGTTATCCAGAAGTCGGCGGGCGAAAGGCGGATCGTGATAAATATGACGATAAAAGCATACGAAATCAGGAAAGCGGTGAAATAACTTATGCGTTTTACCCCAGGTTTTCCAAAATATTCATTGATAAGATCTGTGGTGATGAATACGACCGGCCAGATGACTGCACCCGCGGTTAAATTAAAGTCCATGGTGAACCCCAGGATATTCAGGTTAGCAGGCTCTAGTCCCAGCGTTGATTCAGCGGAGAATATCTTTACGCCTATCATTTCTGCGAGTAACGCATTCGTGATAAAAATACCTGCCAGGATAATAAATAGCCTGTTCCGTTTTTGCTCCTGGGTATTTTCCATCAAACTAAAGTAATGGATTAATCTTGGATTGTAAATTCTTCGCCTTCAATGGCGAGGTCTGTGTTTATGAAAATGGATTTAGCTTCTTCGAGGATTGGATTTAGGTCTTTGTATCGCGCGGAAAAATGTCCTAACAATAACCTGTTAACTTCAGCGAGCCTGGCAATCCTTGCAGCTTGCTTTGCAGTACTGTGCTTCGTGTCCCTCGCTTTCGATTCTTCATCCTCCATGAATGTAGCTTCGTGATAGAGAAGGTCAATGTTTTTCAGTTGGGCAACAAGTCCTTCATCAAATACGGTGTCGGAGCAATACGCATAACTTCTCGACTTCCGAGGCTCAAAGGTTAGAGATTCATTTGTATAGAGCACGGTACCTGATTCATCGCGAACATCATGGCCATTTTTCAGTCCGGCAACTTGCTGGATCTGGAGGCCTTGAGGCAATCTGGTTTTGTCAATCCTTCTGGGTTTTGTTTTTTCTTTAAAGAGAAATCCCGAGCACCGAATTTTGTGGGATAGTGGGATGGTCTCCACGGTTAAGACTTCGTCTTCAAAAATGATTTCCTTCACGCCTTTTTCAAGCAAGTGGAAAATTATTTTGAAGCCTGGGGCGGATCGTGAATAACGTAGGTGTGAAGTTATGATTTCATCTAAACCCCGGTGACTATAAAGATGCAGGTCATTCACCCGGCGCTGCAGGTGCATTGTAAAAATTAATCCCATTAATCCCAGGTAGTGATCGCCGTGCAAATGACTGATGAAAATATGATTGATCCTGTGGAAGTTGGCCTGTAAACGCATGAGTTGCATTTGGGCACCTTCGCCACAATCAACCAGGAAGTACCGATTTTGTATTTCGACAAGCTGTGAAGCCGGGTGACGGCCGTAGGCTGGTAGCGCGCCGCTTGAACCGAGGATTGTTATCTTAAAACTCAATCTGCAAATTCGTTTATAGAGAAAATTAAAAAACCAAAGCTTCGGCGGCTTTGGTTTCCTTTGAAATCAAATATTCATGGGATTAATTCCCGTCAGAGTTCTTTAAATCTTTTTCTATTTCATGCATAAAAACAGCATCGATAGCTTCCTCAACTTTCGGTACTATGTTTAAGACGCTGTCAAGCTGTGATATTTTGATCAACTTCAGGGTATGATCCGAAAGCGTAGTCAGTATAAAAATACCACCATCTTCCTGAACGATCCTATTTCCTACAAGCAGAGCACTGAGGCCCGAGGAATCGGTATATCTTACTTCAGCCATATCCAGCACAATATTTCTTACGCCTTCAGCATGCAGGGTTATCAACTCAGATTTCAAGCCAGGTGCGACACTAGAATCTAGCTTATCTTCATGTAAACGCAATAGACTGTACTTTTCCTGCTTGTCAATAGTATACTTCATAAATTAGATTTTCTTGGTTTCCAAGTTAAGGGAATTTATCGAATTCAGGATGGTTTGTTCAATTCTTTGGTTCATCCGGCCATAATCAATGGATGAAAGGGTTTCACCTCTAACTTGCTGATAGAGTTCTTTATAGCGAGCTGAAATGGAGCTTACAATTTCGTCTGTCATCTCAGGCACGCGTTGACCGTCCTTACCCTGAAATCCATTTTCGATCAGCCATTGTCTCACAAACTCTTTGGATAACTGCTTTTGGGGCTCATTCGCACGCTGTCTTGCTTCGTAACCATCAGCGTAAAAGTATCGTGAGGAATCTGGGGTGTGCACTTCGTCGATCAGGTAAATGACACCATTGTGCTTTCCAAACTCATATTTTGTATCGACTAAGATAAGATGTCGGGCGGCGGCCAATTCTGTTCCCCTTTTGAACAATTTAAGGGTGTACTCCTCCAGTGTGTTATAATCGGACTCACTGACTATCCCCCTTTTTAGAATTTCATCGCGGGAGATATCTTCATCATGGCCAACGTGCGCTTTGGTGGTCGGCGTAATGATGGGGGAAGGTAGCTTGTCATTTTCTTTTAGCCCTTCCGGCAAAGCGACCCCGCACAGCAGTCTCTTTCCGGCCTTGTATTCTCGCCACGCATGGCCTGCTAAGTATCCTCTCACCACCATTTCCACAGCGAAAGGTTCACACGTAAAACCGACGGTTACATTCTGATCGGGCGTAGCAAGTACCCAATTGGGTACAAGATTTTTTGTAGCCTGAAGGTTGTAAGCCGCTATCTGGTTTAATACCCGTCCCTTGTCAGGAATTGCGCGCGGCAAGATTACGTCGAAAGCAGAAATTCGGTCCGTTGCTACCATCGCCATAAGCTCGCCGAAGTAATAAACGTCACGGACCTTGCCCCGGTAAAAACCGGTCTGCCCAGGGAAGGTAAAATGGGTTTCCTTAATGGCCTCCATGAATTAAAGTTAAGGGGGCAAGTTAATGAAGATTTGTTGACGATTTTAGATTTACGATTTACGATTTTAGGTTGCTGGCGCAAAATCAGCCATACAATATTTTTAACCGCAGAGGCGAGGAGATGCAAAGATTATTTTTTTGACATTGGACCTCGAATCAACAAACCCCCTTTTCATTTTCCTTTGCGCCTTCGCGTCTTTGCGGTTCATTTTTTCAAATGATGCTGAATTTAGCTACAAGCTCCCGATATAAAATCGTCAATTCTTCTGGGGTAAGCCTGCCTTAAAAACCGTGGTTCTAACCAAATTTCCCCCCTCATCATACTCCGTCCACTCTTTATTTTTTTTATCGGCAGCAAATTCGCCCTGCTCTTTAACCTTGCCATTCGAATGGTATGTAGTAAAAATGCCTTGCCTCCGGCTTGATCGGTATTCTCCGACCGATTCGATTGTGCCTGACTCATAATAAGTTTTTACGGGACCGGTCAGCATGCTGAATTTGTAAGATTCTTCTTTTTGAATTTTTCCAGAACTATAATAAGTATACCGGATGCCATTTAATTTACCATTTTCGTAAGTCTCTTTGATTTTTGGAATTTTATTTTTCTCCCCGTATATAACCCACAGGCCATGCGGCGAGCCATTGCGATATTTTTTCTCGCTTTTTTCTATTCCTGATTCGTCATACTCGACGAGGGTAGCGTCGATTCCATTGGATGCAACTTGTTCCTTCGTTTTGATTTTTCCCGAAGGAAAATATTCGAAATTTACCCCTGTTTTTTTCCCCTCGATATAATGAAAACGATGTTGGACAGAGCCATCGGGGAAATAAGCGATGTTCTCACCTTGAAGTTTTCCATTCGAAAAATTTCCTTCAAGAATTAATTTTCCGTCGCGGTCATAGGTCTTGAACTGGCCATTTTTTGATCCTTGTTCCATGGTTGCCACGGTCTCAAGCTGACCATTGGAAAAGTAGGTCTTATAAAAACCTGTTAAGATACCGTCCTTATAGTTCGCTTCAGTTTCAACTTTTCCATCTTCATAAAAAGTCCGGGTAACGCCATTGGGTTTACCTTGCGAGTAGCTGATTTCTTTTTTTATTTTTCTGCTGGGATAATATTCTTTAACAAGTCCTTCCGGTTTTCCCTTGACAAAAAAGCTTTCACGTTTCACAGCTCCGTTATCGAAGTATATCTGAATGCTGTCAGCGAGTTTGTCGTTTTGGTAGTAGGCTTTTTGAAAAGGTTTTCCATCTTCATCAAATACCTTAACGGCTCCATGGCGCATACCATTAACGTAGTTAAGGCTACGGGCGGGCTTTCCGTTTTCATGGTATTCGGTAAACACTCCTGACTTTTCTCCATCTTCAAAATTTCCTTCCAGCATAATGCCGCCACTTTCATAAAAACGTTGGTATTTGCCCACGTATTTTTGTTCATCTTCTTTGGAAACAAAAAATATTTCCTGAATGTGTTGCTTTTTGTCGTCGTAGTAAGTGCGCATTTCTTTCTGCGCAAGCGCAAGGGTAGAACACGAAGCGAACACGAAAACCATAAAGGCTCGGCGAAGGATGTTCCGTAGAGGTAAAATAAGATTTGTTGTGAAATCCATTCGGGTATCGCTATTGATAAATCAATATTTCACGCAAAGCGCGCAAAGGTAAATTCAGCAAAGGCCGCAAATTACTCAATTTTGAAATTTTGTACCCCGAGCTTCTTCGTGTATTTTGACTTGCCACCGACATAACGTCGAAGTTTTTAGGTTGTTGTGAAGGTTATTTTGGATTTAATAGCGTATTTCCGGCAAGGCGCTTTGTGTCTTCACGCTTTCGTGGCATAAATTTTTTTGCAAGAGATTTGAGATGTATGAGCAATATGGGCTGTAAATAGCCACAAAGTCACGAGGGCACAAAGGTTCACAAAAGTCGATATGCACCAAGACAACATCGTCGAACTTGCGGCATTTGTGATTTCAATCTTTGCGGCCCTGCCTACCGGCAGGCAGGCTTTGCGTGAAATGGGAAAGGAAAAACTCCCACGCCTGCAAGTTACAATCGCGGCGTCAATCTAAAATCTAAAATCGTAGATCTACAATCCTCACATATTCTCAATTACAATAGCCGACGCGCCGCCACCACCGTTGCAAATACCAGCCACGCCGATAGATGAATTGTTTTGCTTAAGCACGTTAACGAGCGTTGTAATAATGCGCGAGCCAGAAGAACCAAGCGGATGGCCAAGCGCGACAGCGCCACCATTTACATTTACGTTTTTTACATCCAATCCTAACTTAATGTTGTTGGCTATAGCAACAGCCGCAAAGGCTTCATTAATTTCATAGTAGTCAACATTTTTTTTATCTACACCCGCTTGTTTCATCGCTTTAGGAATCGCTAACGAGGGCGTTGTTGTAAACCATTTTGGATCTTGGGCGGCATCGGCGAAACCCAGTATCTTAGCGATCGGTTTTACACCCAATTCCTGGGCTTTCTCTTTGCTCATCAGCACCAGGGCTGAGGCTCCGTCATTTAGCGTTGAGGCATTTGCCGCCGTCACCGTCCCCTCTTTTGTAAATGTTGGTTTTAAGGTTGGAATTTTTTCGAAGTTTACGTTCTTGTATTCTTCATCTTCAGAAAATAGCGTAACATTTCCTTTACGGTCGGTGATTTCTACGGGCACAATTTCGTCCTTGAATTTCCCAGAGGCCCACGATGCAGCCGACCTCTTGTATGAAGCAATCGCATATTCATCCTGATCCTTTCTGGAAATATTCATCTCCTTCGCGGTGTAGTCCGCACACACGCCCATGGCGCAATGGTTGTAAACATCAGTCAGCCCATCGTGCTGAAGCCCATCCAGCAATTCACCATTACCATACTTATATCCCGTCCTTGCCTTCATTAAATAGTAGGGGATATTGCTCATGCTCTCCATTCCACCTGCCAACACAATATCGTTATGTCCCAGCATGATGGATTGGGCGCCAAACATCACTGCTTTCATACCTGATGCGCACACTTTGTTTACCAGGGTGCAGGGAATGTTGAACCCTAATCCTGCATTTGCTGCAACCTGTGTAGCAGGCGCCTGTCCTAAACCGGCAGCGATAACGTTGCCTACAAAAAGCTCTTGCACAAGCTTTGAATCGAGACCGGCCTTTTCCAAGGCAGCTTTAAAGGCGATTCCGCCAAGATAAGTGGCCGTGATTGAACTGAGACTGCCACCAAAGGCCCCGATTGGTGTGCGTACTGCGGAAATGATATAGGCTTCTTTCATCGCGTTTTGTGTTTTTTGACTTCCCGAAAGTTTCAAACTTTCGGGAAGTTTCTTGTAAAAAAGAAAACTTACCAATCCGGCTTCCCGGAATCTCTTGGCTTTGTGGCCTTTCGTTTATTTTGTTGCAAGTATTGAATCTCCTGATTCTTCATCGCTTCCAGAATCATTTTTGCTTTGTCTTCGCTCATTTTCATTTGTTGCAATTTCTGTGAAAGCTGCGGTGAGTTTTCCGTTTTTTCATTCTTTTCATCTTTATTTTCACGGTTTTCCTGTTCACCTTCTTTTTTATCTTTTGCTTCCTGGTCTTTCTTTTCTTCCTTGCTTTGCTGGTCTTGCTTTTCCTGTTTCTCTTTTTGTTCCTTCTCTTGCTTTTCCTGCTCTTCTTTTTTCTGCTGATCTTTCTGTTCCTGATCTTTTTGCTCTTTTTCTTTATTTTCCTGATTTCGCTTTTGGTCTTCTTTCTGTTTTTCTTCCTTTAATTTATCCGCAAGTGCCTTAAGCTTTTGATCACTTGGATACTTACGAATACCTTCTTCGACTGAACGCAGTGCGTCGGCTCTGCGGTTCTGTACATAATGGTTCGCAGAAGTATTGAAATAAGCTTGCGCACCCTGGCAAAGTCCAACCACAGTAAAAGCTGTGCAAAAAAATAGCAATAGAATAATGTGTTTCATTTCGATTTGTCTATGGTAACTATCTCTTTTAGTCTGTTCATAAAATCCTCATAGTATAACACGGAAGGATCCCTTTTAGCTCCCTCGTTCATCAATGATTCTGCTTCTGAAAAACGGTACTTAGCCAGAAGGCCGTCGGCTTGAGCCTTTAGACGCTTAGCATAAGCTGAAGGCTCCTTGGGCTTATTCCTGTTTTTTTCTTCCTGTTTTTTCTTCTCTTCATCCAATTTTTTCTTCAACAGCTCATAGTTATACTTTGCATCGACATTTGAATTGTCTGCTTTGATCGCTTCCTTAAAATTCGCTAACGCTTCCTCAAGTTTTCCCTGACGATGATGCAGAATCCCTAATTGCTGCTGCGCCTTTGAACGGATGTGGCTTGTAGGACTCGCCGTCAGAGACTGGTAGGTAGTGATTGCGTTGGCCGTGTCTTTTACCTGGAAATAAGAGTTTGCAAGATTGATCATCACTTCATCTTCGCGAACGTCTAATGTGTCCGTTAAGTAGGTGTACATGGAGACCGCTTTTTTGTAGTCACCATCCATGTATGCTTTTCGCGCCTCCGACTTCGCACCATTTACCTTTGCGATTCTCGAAGGATCGATTGTAATGAGTCCGATGATGGATAATATGATAAACTTCATATCCTAACGGTAACAATATTAACCAGAATATCGATCACTAGGAAAATAGCGGCCAACGCCAGAAAGTAAAAATATTTGTTTGCTGTTACATCAATGAACCGGGCATCCCGAAGTTCTCCCTCGATTTTACCAATCGTATTGATTAAACGCGAAACATCATTTTGACTTTCATTTATTTCAAAATATTGTCCGCCGGTTTTGTCCGCTAAAGATTTTAAAGCCTTTGGGTTTAATTTGGTCTGCACAATCAGACCCTGACGATTAGTCTTGAGACTATTTCCAGAATAAATGTTTCCACCTTTTTCCGTTCCTACACCGAGTGTAAATAATTTGATATCTTTTTTCTCAACATCCTGCGCAACGTCGTCTGTTTCCTCGCCAAAATCTTCACCGTCGCTTATGAGGATAATCACTTTCGATTTGGCCTGAGCATTTGGTCCCTCGGTATCTTCTTCTAATTTCGTCAACGCCATGCGAAGGGGTGGACCGAAATCAGTTCCCGATGCAGGAACTAATCCTGAGTTCATCGTTTCTATGAAAAGGTTCAAGGCATTCTGATCGTACGTCAAGGGGCATTGCATAAAAGCTTCAGACGAAAAAATGATAATTCCGATGCGGTCGGAATTAAAGGCTGCGACAATTTTTTTCATCTCGAATTTTATTTTCTGAAGGCGGGTGGGTTGAATGTCAAAAGCATCCATGGATTTAGAAAGATCCACGCAGATCATGATGTCTTTTCCCACTGATTTGACTTCTTTCTTTGAGCCGCCAAATGAGGGCCCCAAAAGCGCCACTATGAACAAGCCAAAATACAGCGTACGAAAAAACAATTTGACAAACACGTTACCATACGGCGTCTTCAATTGCCTGGCGACACGAATGATCCTGACGACATAGAAGACGTAAAATGCGACAAATGCCGTTATAAAAATGATTTCAGTTACCCCTAAATTCCTGTACCAGAGCATCCTTTAATTTTAGATTTTAGATTGGCGATTTTAGATTGACGTAGTCCGAATCAACAATCTTCAACGGTAAATCTACAATCTTCAGTCGTAAATTCTATAAACCGCTCAATTCCAACCTCATAACATAATCATTCATAAAATATTGTCCTATCGGTACGTCTTCTTCCCTGATAACTTTGAACCCTAATTTTTTGTAGAAGTCCAGCGCTGGGTTATAACGATTTACATTTAAGTCCAGGGCAGTTACGTTTTGAGATACGAGCTCTTGCTTTACAGAATCGATCAGCAGCTTCCCATACCCCTTTCCCTGATTATTAGGAAGAATATAAATTTTATGTAGTTTGAAAACCCCAGGTTCATTCTGGCGCTTACCGTACGATGCAAATCCGGCATACCCGTCTTTCTCTTTTATCAGTAGGAATTTTTGAGAGCCGTCCCTCATAACACCCAGCAGTGTGTCACCGGCGTAAATGGTGTCGAGCATATACCGCATTTGTTCAGGCGTCAGGATATGGCCGTAGGTCGCCGACCATGTTATCTCCGCTATGTCGACAATAACAGGTATGTGTGTTGCGTTTCCTTCAATGATCTCAGCCATCCGGCAAAGTTAACACTATGGCTCTAAAAATGCGTCGTGTGCTTTGTGGACTTTGTGATCTGAGCTCGATAAATACAGGGTCACTACGACCACAACGGAGACACAACGATCACGACGCGAAGGCTCTAAAAATGCATCGTGCCCTTTGTGCTTCTTGGTGGACTTTGTGACCTGAACTCGATAAATGCAGGCTCATCGAAAGTATCGGTGATTGGCTGAACAATTGCAGCGTTTCTGGGTTTAATGTCAATTAAGAATGTACTATAAGTCAGCATCGAATTTAACTGTGGCATATAAGAATATGGAGGAGTATAGTACGGATCGGGCCAGTGATATGGTAGAAGAGAAGTCTCAATTCAAGGTGTTGCTCGTTGATGACCGGGATGAGAATTTGTTCGCACTGGAGACAATCTTAAAAGATGAGAATTATCAACTCGTCAAGGCCCATTCTGGCAAAGAAGCGCTTGCTTTCCTACTGAAAGATTTGGATTTCCACCTGATCATCATGGACGTGCTGATGCCTGGAATGAACGGCTTTGAAACGGCCGCCCTAATTTACAGTCGCGACAAGCTGAAAAATATCCCTGTAATATTTCTCACGGCGATGGATATCGAGGGGAATATTTATAAGGGATATCAGGCCGGCGCCATTGACTACATCAGCAAACCCATTATACCTGAACTTCTGAAAGTAAAAGTAAGAGCGTTTGTAGAATTAAGTGAGAAAAACCGGGAGTTGGTGCGGCAGGAGAAAAAACTGAGAGCAGCTAACCGAAAGTTGGAGTGGGAGGTTGGTGAACGAAAATTATCCGAAGCCAAGGTAAAAGCGCTCAACGAAGATCTGGCTAAAAAACTTGAACAGCTACAATCACTGGATTCCTTTAATTATTCCATCTCTCATGATTTAATGTCGCCGTTAAATAGCATCACGGGTTTAACAGGTTTACTGCAAACCATGTATCCTGAGAAGTTTGACAAAGAGGTACTGGAGATCGTCAATCACATTATGGGCTCCGTAGACAGAATGTCAAAGCTTATTAAAGATCTCCTTTCGTTTTCCAGACAGGCGAATGCAGAAATAAGTAAAACGGAGGTAAACATGGTCGCCATGGTGAAAGAAGTGATGGGGGAAATTTCGCTAACAATGCCGGTTGCTGAAACACAAATTGTAGTGCACGACTTACCAAGCGCTTACTGCGATGTGAATATGTTGAAGCAAGTCTGGACCAATCTGATTTCGAACGCAGTAAAATACTCTCAAAAAAAGCCAGAGCCGAAAGTGGAGATTGGTTTTGTCGAAGATAGCGGCGAACAGGTGTACTTTGTTAAAGATAATGGCGCTGGTTTTAACATGGCGCACTATGATAAATTATTTTCCATCTTTAAGCGGCTGCATAGTGAAAGCGAATTTAATGGAACAGGGATTGGACTGGCCGTTGTAAAAAGAATCATCGAACGTCACGATGGAAAGATCTGGGCTGAATCTGAAATAGGAAAGGGCTCTGATTTTTATTTCACGCTGAAGCCAAAGCACGTTTTAATCGCTGGCTAAATCATCCACCGTCTACCTTGATCGTTGCGGCGTTAATTGAATCGCGTCGATGGGCAGCTTGTTGTATTTTTATTTTACGCCTGTATAACATTTCTAAAAAAGTTTCTTCTCGCGGTTTCGCAAGAGTATCCGCGTGTTGTATTGAGTCTCGCTTGAAAATCGATTTTTCGATGTCTGCCCAAAGATCATCGTCGAGCTCATACAAATCACATTGCAATTCTTCCTGGAGTTCATACGGTAGCGGCTTAAATCGGGCCGTGGAAATGGATTTAAACTTGGGATCCGAATTCATTTGTTTTAGAAAGTATGCGGCGATGGGAAGGGCCGTATTTGAACCTTGACCAAGTTTAGTATTTCTGAAGCGAATACGTGGGTCATCAGCACCTACCCAAGTTCCGATGGCGAGTTTCGGTGTGATGGCCATAAACCATCCATCTGCATTGGCTTGGGTTGTCCCCGTTTTACCCGCTACATCGGTATACACGCCATATTTCCACCGCAACCGAGAGGCTGTACCTTCATGAACCACGGTTTGCATTAGTTGTCTCACCAATAATGCAGTTTCCTTTGAGATTGCTCGCTTGCCAGTGCCCTCTTGTTTAAAATTATTATAGGCTTTTCCTTCCAAATCATAAATTCCCCGGATGTAGTTGGGGAGGTTAGTTACGCCTTCATTTGCCAGACAGGCGTATGCTGTTGTCATCTCCATTAAGGAAATGGACGATGAACCCAGCGCAATCGAAGGAACATCGGGCAGTTCGCTGCTAATTCCCATTTTGCGCGCAAGCTCAATCGTGTTGATCACGCCAGCCTCCTGAATAAGCTTGACGGCAACGGTATTTACTGAGTATGCAAGCGCACCACGCATGGAGTACTGTACATTATAGTCATTCTGCATGTTTCGCGGCGTCCATTTCACGCCCTCTTTGTCGATGTAGGTTTCCTGCTCTGCCGAATACAATTCACAAGGCAGAATACCTTCCTCGATTGCCATGGCATAAACGATGGGTTTGAAAATCGAACCGACTTGTCGTTTGGTGGAGGTCTTTACGTGATCGAATTGATAAAAATCGTGTTCAATTCCACCTACCCATGCCTTCACTTCGCCTGTGGCCGGTTCTATGGCGAGAAATCCTGCGTTAAGATATTGAAGATGATGTTTGATCGAATCTATGGGACTCGCTTTGATATCCTTTTCACCATTCCAGGTGAAAAGCCGCATCGGCACGCGTTTTTGCATTATGTCCAGGATCTCACCATGAGAAAGTCCCTGTTGTTTCAGGTTCTGATAACGCGGTGAGCGCCGGATGGCCTCCTTGACAAGCCCATCCTTTCCTTTCCATGGCGCTTCTTTTCCCCAGTGGTCAAAAAATTGTTTTTGAACTTCCGTCATTTGCTGTACGAGTGCGTTTTCAGCGTATTCCTGGAGTTTCGAATCGATGGTGGTGTAAATCCGTAAGGCCATCAGTGTACAAATTGTACGGCGTACCGTCTTCCTTCGTATGCGATTTACACCAGTTGAGCAATTCGGATTTCAGGTATTCCCGGAAGTATGGAGCTAAGTCCTTGATGATGTGAAATCTTATTGTATTCTAGTCCCACCGGTAATTTTTTTCAGCGCTTCTGCTTTCGTCGAATCCAGAAAACTGTACTTCACCATTTGGGATAGAACAACATTGCGTCGTTCTAATGCGCGCTTTGGGAAAAGCCGTGGATTATAGCTGTGAGTGGCCTTGAGTTGTCCAATTAGCATAGCGGCCTGATCGACTTTCAGCGCATCTGCCGTAGTCGAATAAAATCGTTTTGCTGCTGCCTGAATTCCAAATGTATTATCAGCAAATGGGATCGTATTTAGATAAGAGTGTGAGAAGCTCTTTTTTAGTGTAAATTGTTTTCAAGTCGAAATGCCGTTGTAACTTCCCGAAGTTTGTTCAACAAAAGGGTCAATACCCAGTACTTTTTCCTCGGATAAAGGTTCTTGGAAAGCTGCTGTGACAACGTACTTCCACCTCCTGCGGACTCATCTTGCAAAAAGATGGATTTGACCATTACCCTTCCTAAACTTACAAAGTCAATTCCTTCATGCTCATAAAAACGGACGTCTTCAGTAGCGATGAGGGCATTGATTACCTCGGGTGAGATATTTTCGTAATTTACTTCGGTTCGGTCTTGAATATAATACCTGCCTAACAAAACACTGTCGGCGCTAAATACTTCCGAGGCAACCTGGTTTTGGATGTTGCGCAATTCCTGTTTACTGGGCGTTTCGATCAACAATACTATCAGCAGTATAAACAAGAACAACAGCGGCGGGCCCGTAATCAAAGCCCACTTTCGAGCTCTTGGATGGCTCTTTAGATAGTGAATGAATCGTAGAAACTGAAACCTTATCGCATGAAAAAGAGGCTGTACCTTTTCAACGGCAATAAAAAATAAATCGCGAATTAGATATCTTAGCTTCTCTATAAATGACTGCATAACCGGTACACCACTGATCAAGCGCGGAAGTTAGTATGCTACAGACTAGACCGCAAGTTCTCCACGAGCTTTAACAGGAAAATCGCCCTTAGGTTATTGGTTAGCCTTTATCCTTTATAATAGTTATCCGTTCCGTTATCGGTTGCAAGACGTCTCGCGTAACGTGGTTAAAAGGATAACTTTTGAAATATTGGTGAACAAAATGGCCAATAGTTGGTATATACATAAAGAAAAAGGGATTTCGTTGCAACAATATGGCGGAAGTCAAGTCGGTATTTGATGAAAAACTTCATTGGTACAAAGACGCTATCATTTATGAATTGCATATCAAAGCTTTTCGGGACGGTAATGGCGATGGCATTGGAGATTTTCAAGGGATCTTAGAAAGACTGGATTATCTACCAGGATCTTGGCGTGACCGCCATTTGGGTGCTCCCGTTTTACCCTTCCCCTCAGAAAGACGATGGGTATGACATTGCCGACTACTATAATATAAATCCGGCCTACGGGGACATAAAACAATTCAAACAATTTCTAAAAGAAGCTCACCAACGTGATCTGAAAGTAATCACAGAGCTCGTCATTAACCATACTTCGGACCAGCATCCATGGTTTCAGCGGGCCCGGAAGGCGCCAAAAGGTTCACCGCACCGCAATTTTTACGTATGGACGGACGACCCGACTCAATATAAAGACGTCAGGATTATTTTTCAGGATTTTGAAACCTCCAACTGGATGTGGGACCCTGTCGCGCAGCAATATTATTGGCATCGATTCTTTCACCATCAGCCTGATCTCAACTATGACAATCCAATCGTTCAAGAAGAGGTATTCAAGATTTTGGACTATTGGTGCAGCATGGGTGTTGATGGGTTCAGGCTTGACGCTGTGCCTTACCTTTTCGAACGGGAGGGAACCAACGGAGAAAACCTGCCGGAAACGCATGAATATTTAAAGAGACTGAGAAGACATGTCGACGAAAATTATCCAGGAACTTTACTTCTGGCAGAGGCCAACATGTGGCCGGAGGATTCGGCTTCGTATTTTGGCGACGGTGACGAATGTCACATGAATTATCATTTCCCTGTTATGCCGCGTATGTTCATGGCGTTGCAAACGGAAGATCGATATCCCATCACAGATATTTTTGATCAGACACCGGAAATTCCCGCCACATGTCAATGGGCAATTTTTCTCAGGAACCACGACGAATTGACGTTGGAGATGGTCACGGACGAGGAACGGGACTACATGTATAAAGTTTATGTAAAAGATCCCAAGGCAAAAATAAACTTGGGAATACGCCACCGTCTTGCTCCTCTCATGGGCAACAGCCGGAAAAAAATTGAACTGCTAAATTATCTTTTATTCTCTCTAAAAGGAACGCCCGTACTCTATTATGGTGACGAGATTGGAATGGGAGATAACTTCTATTTAGGAGATCGCGATGGCGTACGAACTCCGATGCAATGGACATCCGATCGCAACGCCGGTTTTTCGGAAGCGAACCCGCATCGCCTTTATTTACCGGTAATTCTCGATCCTGAGTACCATTATGAGTTTGTCAATGTGGAAATGCAAAGTCGTAATACTTCATCGTTGCTGTGGTGGACAAAACGAATCATTAACAAGCGAAAGCAATACAAGGCATTCAGTCATGGAGACATGAAATTCATTTTGTCCGAGAATCCAAAAATTCTTGCCTTCACCCGCAGTTACGAGGAGGAAACTATATTAGTCGTTGTAAACCTTTCCCGCTATACGCAGCCGGCTGAAATTGATCTCGAGATATATAAGGGATACGTTCCAGTAGAAATTTTTAGCAAGAATAGATTTCCGCAGATCAAAGTCGGCACGCCTTATTTTCTGACGCTGGGTGGGCATGATTGTCTCTGGTTTATTCTTGAAAAAGCTCACGCAGAGACCCATGCTACCAAAGCTTTGCCATTATTGAAATTTGAAAGCTGGAAGAGCTTGCAGGAGAGGGAATCGATGGAAATATTGGAGCCCAGGATTCTTTCCAGCTATTTACTCAGGATGAGATGGTTTGGTGGGAAAGGGAGGAGCATTGAAAGTATTCACATCGTTAAGCATGCAAGGATACCGTTGAAGGAGGAAGATGCTGTTATTTTCTTGATCGAAGTTCACTATAACAGTGGTCTTCCGGAGATGTACCAGCTTCCCGTAGCTTTTGGAAAGGGTGAATTTGCCTCAAAGATAATGGAGAATTGTCCGCAAGCAGTTATTTGCAGATTGAACATTAAAGAGGAGGAAGGTATACTTTATGATGCAATTTATGGCGAGGAATTTCAGCAAGGCGTTCTTCGGAAAATGTCCCTGAACCAAAGCATTACGCTAAAAAATAGCGAGATCGAATTTTACGGGAGTAAAGCGCTAAAGAAACATTTACAGTCGCACGACAAAGTTGTTCCTAAAATGATCGACGGTGAGCAAAGCAATAGCTCCGTAATTTATGACAATCATTTTTTTCTAAAATTCTTCCGCAAGGTTGATCGAGGTGTTAACCCGGACCTCGAGATCAATCAATTCCTGACAAAGCAAGGTCAGTTTAATAATGTACCAGCTTTTGTAGGTGCCATCGAGTGGAAATATGAAGATGGTGGAATGGTGTTGGCGATGATGCAGGAAGTTATTGAAAACAGCAGTGATGCGTGGACTTATATGCTGGACAGGCTGGATGATTTTAACGAGCGCATCCTTTCCCAGCAAGAGATCAGGGAACTGCCGGAGTTGAGAGGAACTATTCTCGATCCGGTGACCTATGAGGACATGCCTGTGCAAATGAAGGAATTGTTGGAAGGGCCGGTAGCAGAACGCGCTCATTTGCTGGGGCAGCGAACGGGCGAAATGCACTTAGCATTGGCAGCAGGCGTGGACTACCCTAATTTCAAACCAGAGGCATATTCATTGCATTATCAGCGTTCACTTTTTGCTGGTCTTCAATCGCTGGTGCGAGGGACGTTTAGCAATCAGGGTCGTAATTTGAAAAATCTTGCGCCTGACGTACGGCGTGAAGCGGAGGATGTGCTTGGGATGAAGGAAGACATACTCAAACTATTTCGAAATATTTATCAGAAAAAAATTGACGTTGTTAAGATTCGAATTCATGGCGACTTTCATTTGGGGCAGGTATTGTTTACAGGAAAAGATTTTATGATCACAGATTTTGAAGGTGAACCGGCGCGCAGCTACAGCGAGCGCAGGTTAAAACGGTCGCCCCTTCGAGATGTAGCCGGCATGATCCGGTCTTTTCACTATGCGGCCTATGGTGGGTTGTTTTTGGACAATCAAATCCGAAAAGAGGATATCAACAAACTGGTACCCTATGCGGAGCAATGGTATCACTACATGAGTGGATTCTTTATGAAAGCTTATCTTGATACAGTTAAGGGCAGCGGATTTATACCACGTTCAAGAGAAGACATGCAAACCCTAATGTCCACGTTCCTGCTGGAAAAGGCAATCTACGAGTTGAATTATGAATTGAACAATCGTCCTGACTGGGTAGTCATACCGTTGCGAGGCATTAAAGAAGTTAGTACACAATTCTACTAAAGCTGTGCAGTTGTCGATTGACCATAATATTAAATCCATTTTACCACGGAGGCTCGAAGGCACGGCACGTCAACGAACTGATTTGAGTTATTGGACGATTGCATCTTTTCATCGATGTGGGGACAGATCTGAAATGCTCCGTTGTTCATCTCGCGTCTCTCGTGGTCTAAGGCATTTGTCCACTAGGATGACTACATCGATCTTAAACCACTTCATCGCATTTTCCCGATAAATTTTATCAATGGCCTTCTTCGGAAGTTTCACGCCCTGAAATTCGCCGTTAACATGAGGTGACGTTAAGGTGTCATCAGCAACAAAATATTTCCAATCGTTAATCCACGTATTGTGTAAATTTGTTTTCGCATTTTCTGGATTTGAGTCCGTGGAAATATCTGAATCAGTTGCATAGATGATGCGATCCTGATACCGGATTAAAAAGTCCCGTACTTTTTCCCGATTTAATTTGGTCTGATGCTGTAAATGTGGAATACGTGCAGCCATGTCGACTGCCATGTTGGGAAATTTATCAAGGCGTTTGGCAAGCTCGTCAACATCCCATTCCAGACTTCCCAAATGAGCGCCAACGAAACGCATATCCGGATGTTTTTCCACGAACCGGTCCCGCGCATTGATCTGATCGTCGTAAGACGGATATTCTGGATGTAAATACATGTGGTACTCAGGATGTTCTTTAAAATAATTGCGGTCGTTATTGACGGTCATTTGATCCAGGGGAAGCCAGCAGTTTTTTGGTTCTCCTAAATGTGCCATAATGGTTTTATCCTGTTTGATAATGAATTCCATTACCGGATCAAATTTTGGATTGTCCATCATTATAAATTGACCCGTCGAGTCCTTGTAAGTCATGCCGATGTTTTTCCAAAGTTTAATTCCTAAAGCTCCATTATCGAATGAATTTTTTAGTCTGGAAATAGTCTGATCAGCCCAATCTGCGGAATCCCAGCGTGTCAAATCAAAGGCTGTGAGATAATCTATGCGGTCTGGAAATGCTTTGACCTGATGCAGGGCAAAACGTTCCTGATCCTCAAGCGTAGGGTACCCATTCACATCAACATTTACGGTTAGCAGTTTAAAATTATCTTCTTCGGCTTGTTGAGCGAGAGCCAATTGTTCTGCATTCAAATGCATGTGGGTATCAATTTTTTTGACTTTCTTAAAATCTTCGATAGAATAATAATCGGAAGAGCAGGAAACCAGGATTGCTAGTAAGGAAATGTAGTGCAGGAATTTCATGGCTCGATTGGTTGATTTTTGAAAATACACAATTCTATTGCGGAATCAGAAGGTTTAGTTTGGTCTGATAATTTAAGCGCAGAGGAAATGCAGGAGGTTCGCATGCAAGAAGTTAGGCTAGAGATCATTGAGTTGCTCTGCGGATCTCATGCTATTTTGACCTCAGTGTTCCCTCTGCGATAAAAAATTAAGATTTACGACCCTGTAAAACGACGCTTGTATTTTTCTCCCAATAATTGTAATTAGAAATTCTTTACCACTTAACCCTAAGCCATGACCCAGGATCTCACCAAAAGCCGGTTGCTTTCCCTTGATTTTATGCGAGGACTCATCATGGTGTTGTTGATGCTTGAGAGTGTCCGTTTATTTGAAAACCTGCATCATGTCACAGAGGGCATTGTCCTTCAGCTTTTTTTTGACCAGTTCTTTCACCACCCATGGAATGGACTTCGATTTTGGGATTTGATTCAACCTGGTTTTATGTTCATGGCCGGCACGGCGATGGCTTATTCCTTGCATCGTCAGCAAGTCCAGGGAGTACCGTGGCGTGAATCCTTTATTAAAGTATTAAAACGGTCATGTTGGCTTTTTTTCTGGGGAGTCTTGGACTATGCCGTTCGGCGAGACGGCTTATCGTTTGAGTTGTGGGATGTTCTCACGCAGCTTTCAGTCACGACGTTGATCGCTTTTTTTATTTTCAAATGGTCCTATTCCGCTCAAATTGCATTTAGCCTTGGATTGTTGGTGTTGACGGAAATTCTCTATCGATACACCAACATTCCAAATTTTGATCAGCCTTTTACTGACCAGCATAATTTTGGCAACTATATGGACCTGGTGCTCATGAACAAAATTAACCAAGGCGGGTGGGTAGCGATCAATTGCATTCCGACCGCAGCCCATACGATATGGGGCGCGCTGGTGGGCAAACTTTTGCTCTCGTCGGTGCCTGCGTCGGAAAAAATAAAATGGCTTCTAATAACAGGATGCATCGCATTGGTAACGGGTTACGTGATGGACGTTACCATTACGCCTATTATTAAACGTATAGCCACGTCGTCCTTTGTACTCGCGTCCGGTGGGTGGTGTTTGCTCGCTTTGTGTTTTTTCTATTGGTGGATAGACTTGCGAAATCACAAGAAGTACGTGCAATTTTTTATCGTAGTAGGAATGAACTCTTTGTTCATCTACCTATTTATTGAGATCGTCGGTGGCCGCTGGTTCAATGGATATATTGCTGCGCTGTCCAATGGTTTGATGGGTATTATCCACGTACCGCCTGGGCTAATGGGAATTGTTACATCGCTGGTCACTTTTTCCCTGCTGTGGTTGATGTGCCGGTTCCTCTATCGAAAAGGGATATTCTTCAAGATCTGACGCAAGCACCTCTCTGTTACAAATGTTCTTTTAGCCAAACTTCGAGCAATGCAGGCCACGTCTCTGCTGCCTTATTACCCGGGTACATACCATATCCGTGTCCTCCCTGAGGAAGCATATGAAGTTCTACATTGGCCTTGGCATCTCGCAACGCGGTGGCCAGTGCGAATGAACTGTGGGCGCTTCCATCATCCATTGTCTGAAAGATAAAAGTGTCAACGGTGTTAGCTTTGGCCTTTAGACCTGGCGTTAGCGAATGGTTAGGACCTCCATCGAGATATCCTGGATAAATAATAATCATCCGGTCAGGAGCGCCCGATTGTTTGTCTGCAACATCCTGCGTAGGATATGTTTGTGACGGTTCCGTCATCCCTGCCCGTGCTACAAGATGAGCGCCAGCTGAGAAGCCTATCGCGCCAATTTTAGCAGCATCGATATCAAAAAGTTTTGCCTCGCTCCGTACTATTTTTAACGCACGTTGCAAATCTTGTAAGGCTTCATCGCGTTTATTAGGTACGCGATAGTGAAGCACGAAGACCGTATATCCCAGTTTGGTAAGCCATTCGGCCGTAGTATATCCTTCCTTGTGAACAGCAAGTCGCACGTACGCTCCACCGGGGCAAACAACGATAGCTTTACCATTTTTAACAGCGGCATCAGGTTTGAAAACAGCGAGAAACGGATCGGTCACTTCGATGACACGAATGCTGCCATCCTCTAACGTGGTGGGTACAGGCTCTTTCTTGGGACTGGACTCACCGGGCACCGCGTTCGGCCAAAGGTATAGTGAATCCGTTTGAGCGGATAACTTAATGCTTATTGTTATAAAAAAGAATATAATAAAATGGGCAAGACGTATCTTCGGGAACAGGATTTTGTTGGCATGGGTAGGATATGAGTACATAGCGATCCAACTATTTAATTTGCTCCCGCAGCTTCTTGGGTAGCTTTGCCTTTACGAGTTCGTACGACTGTTTAATAAATTTCTCCAGCTCTTTCTTCGAAACTTTTCTTACGTCTTCAACAGTTACCCATTTATAACGCGCAACATAATCGGCAGGACGGAACCCGGGTCGTGCCGATACTTCTTCAAATTCTTCGTCCGTCACCTTAAACGAAACACCTACTGGGTGTTTGTTCAAGTCCCGTCACGCAAAACATTTTTGCCCCAACGCAAAAGCAAAGATCTGCGCCCCATTTCACATCCTCTGTTACACCTGGAAGTTTTTTACAGATCGATTTTATGTCATCTATTCCCATAGTTAAGGTTCGAGGTTTGAAGTTCGAGGTTTGAGGTTCGAAGTTATACGCACAACTTCAAACTTCAAACCGCGACCTTAAAACTTATAACGATAAGACCACAATGCCAGCAATTGCAAGAGTTCCGCCAGCAATTGCCAGCAACGGGATTCTTTCCTTATAAAGGAAGTACGCCATGATCGTCGTCAGGACCGGATAGCAGGAGGAGAGCGCAACAATTATCGAGCCTCCAGTTTCATCACTGCTCAGACCAATGTTTAACAAAACGGCTCCGCTTTGTTGTGTGATGGCGGAACCAAGGATGTAAGGATTTTTGATCGAAGATTTCATTGTCGAGAAACTTGTTTCGTAGCGATTGCGGGTAAATAGGATCAATAGGAAACAACAGACTGCGAGGACACTAAATTGTACCAGACTTGCTGCTTGCCAGCCTAGCAATTTTACGCCTTCAGCAAGAAGCCCGTAACCAATGCCCCACGTCAGCGCAGCCAGGAGTGCCATCCAGGTACCCGTTGCGGCTGATCTTGTTTTATTGGAATCAGATGCATGAAATCCAGCTGCGGCGACTACCCCTACAATGACCATTGCAAAACCAACACTTTGTTGCACGCTCAACGTCGCACTAAATATCGAAATGGCCAAAACAAGTGTAACTGCGGGATAAGTGCTGGAAAGCGCGCTTACCAAACCGATAGGACCCTGGTGTATGGCCTTGAAAAAAAATACTGCAGCGATCGAAATAAAAAAACCAGCCGCCGCGCTCCACGCAACGCCGAGGATATTCGCCGGGACAGGAGCCTGGATGAATAATAGGTAATAGATCACGAACATGGTTGCACCAAGCAAGCTTACCAGTGCCGCTGCATAAACTGGCTTAACGGTTTTAGTCGACTGCGCGATAAAAATATCCGCGACCGCCCAGCTGATGGCAGTTGTGATTCCGAATAAGGACGTGTACATTGAAATGGTTTGAGGTTTGAAGTTCGAGGTTCGAAGTTGCGCCAGTAGCTAGACGCGCAAAGTCATCCACGGCAGCAACCTCGAACTTCAAACTTTGAACCTCGAACTTAAAACTATTTAAGAGATTTCAAATAAGCCACACTCGCAGGCACTTGTTCGAGCGCACGGGACGATTCATCTTCGATGAAGTAGTGTTTTATCCCGATTTTCTTTGCCGTCTTCATGATTTCAGCAATTCCAACATCGCCGGTGCCGAGCACTACGTTGGTTTCTTTATCTTGTCGTCCGTTGAGATTATTGGGTGTTCCGATTTTTCTATCTTTTAAGTGTAAACTCTTCCAACGTGTAGGATATTTCTTCAGCAGCGCAACTGGATCCTGTCCGGGATTCTTCATCCAAAAAACGTCCATTTGAAAATTCACATATTCTGGATTGGTCTTTTCCATCATGTATTCAAACAGGGTGCCTTTTCCTTCCGGATATTCCCTGAATTCATAACCATGGGCATGGTACCAAAGCGATAGACCATTTTCCTTCAGCGTCTTGCCGGCGGCATTAAATACTTCGACACCTTTTTGCATGTTGGCGTAAGTGAAATTATCGCCATCATGCGGAATCCAGTAACAAACGACATTTTGTGCGCCAAGCTCTTTGGCATTGGTGATGATCTTCTGGATGCTGTCGTTGTTCTGAAGATTATCAAAATTGCCGCCGGTAGCTATGATCTTCATGCCATTCTCTTCCGCTAGCTTTCTAAAAGATGCTCTGTCCATACTCCGGCCACCGCCACCTTCGATTTCGGTAATTCCTAACTCCTTCAGTTTTGCAATTACAGCTGGCATTCCATCAGCATACATTTTACGCATGCTCCCCATCTGGATTCCAATTTCTTGCGCCGTCAAGGTGGAAATTGGAATCATCAATAGAATTATTAACAGACATTTCAGTGTTCGTTTCTTCATGGCAATTTTTGGGTTATTCGTTCTGAGGGAAGCTAATTAAGGTAAATCCGGGAAATGTCAAACAGTTTTTTTGTGACTGTTATCCGTTATAAGTTAATAGTTATCCGTTATCCGTCCCGTCGCTCGGAGCTACAATCGTCAATCAATAATCGCCACAAAGACGCGTGGACTCAAAGTTTCACAATGGTAGGTATCATTCTAGGTTGATATCCCTTCTTCGGTCAGCGGATCATTAATTGATAACGGACGAGGAGCTGAGATCGGAAGCGGCGGAACTGTTAGCTGATAGCTGATAGCTGATAGCTGCTACATTACTTGAACGGCTATGATATTCAGCCTCTACCTAATATTTTGCAATAATAATATCATCTTATGAACATTATGAAAGGGTTGCGGATAGCGGCAATTTATTTTTTTGCAGGACTTCCATTGCTTTTCTTTTCCTGTTCGAAACCGAACCGGGAAGTAGATAAAAGCAAATGGGCCGTTATCAAGTTGCCTGAAGGTGCAGACACCACAATTGAATACTGGAAAGGTATCGATCTGGAGCCGAAACATCCCGTCCTTCCATTGCCAATAGCAGAAGAAAAAGAAAAATTTCTCCTTCCTCCCGGTTATTCGTTGGACGTTGTTTTGACTGAGCCGAAAATAGAGCAGCCAGCCGCCATCACTTTCGACGGCAATGGGCGAATGTATGTACTGGAACTGCGGTCCTATATGCTTACCGCAGATTCGAAAGGAACACTTGAACCCGTAAGTGGAATTTCCCGGTGGGAGGATAAGGACGATGATGGCGTCTATGAAAGCGGCGTCATGTTTGTCGACAGTTTGGTCTTTCCACGATTTGTCTTGCCCGTTGGTCCCAATAGCATCCTGACAATGGAATCCAATGCTGACATTGTTTACAAATACACAGATACTGATGAGGACGGTCAAGCGGATAAAAAAGAGTTTTTCACCGACAATTTTGGACGGGCAGGAAACGTAGAACACCAGCAGGCATTTTTGTATTGGGGTATGGATAACTGGTTGTACAGTACCGTCAATCCTTTCCGCGTTCGCGAAACACCCCAGGGAGTCGTCCGAGAATCGACGGCATCCAACCATGCGCAATGGGGTATTACGCACGATGACGATGGAAAGCTTTGGTTTCAGGGCGGATCCAATGGGTTGCCTTCTTATTTTCAGTTTCCTGTTCACTATGGCGATTATATCGTCGAGAAGAATTTTGAAGAGGGGTTCGATGTTCCCTGGGGAGCGCCGGTTCTCGTGGCAGATATGCAAGGTGGGATGGGAGCAGTTAGAATGCCCGAGGGAACACTCAACCGTGTCACGGGAGCCTCTGGCAATGATATGTTCAGGGGGCATCGTCTACCCAAAGAGTTGGTTGGCCAATATTTTTACGGCGAGCCTGTTGCGCGTATCGTACGGCAGATCGATGTAAAAGTAAAAGGCGGATTGACGACACTTTACAACGTTTATCAGGCACAGAAGTCCGAATTTATTCGCTCAACGGATCCGTTGTTCCGCCCCGTAGATATGGCTACGGCACCAGATGGAACCATGTATATCGTGGACATGTACCATGGTATTATCCAGGAGGGCGAATGGGCGCCGGTAGGGTCATACCTTCGGGCGAAAATAGAGCAATACCAGCTTGACAAGGTCGTAGGGTTAGGTCGCATCTGGCGCCTTACCCATGAAAGTATCAGCCGCGACAAAAATAAACCAAGAATGTACGAAGAGACGTCGCAGGCACTGTTGGATTATTTGGTTCATCCCAATGGCTGGTGGCGCGATATGGCGCAACAAATTCTTGTGCAGCGCCAGGACCGATCGGTAGCGCCTGCGTTGGTAAATCTGGTTAAGACGAGCAATAATATTCTTGCAAAGTTCCATGCGCTTTGGGTCCTAGAAGGAATAGGAGCACTTGAATCTTCCCTCGTTAAAGAACTCATGAACGATCCTAGTCCCCGAATGCGGATCATGGCCCTCTGGGTCAGCGAATCTCTGTACAAGGCCGGAGATAAGTCGTTTGATGAATTATATCTGAAGTTGATGTCGGACCAGGACACTCAAGTGAAGATGCGAGCGATGATGACCGGAAGGCTTTTGAAAATTCCTGGAACTAACGAGAAAGTAAAGGCAGTGATGGCAAATGATACCACTGCCGGGGTAGTGCTGGTCGGTAAACAAGTTTTAGATCCCCCTGTGGTTAACGCTTTTTTTGGAAGAACGAATCCTAATTTCAGCAACGAGGAACAGGCGCTGGTGGATGCCGGTGCAAAAGTATTTAATAGTCTCTGCGCTACTTGCCATGGGCACCTGGGAACAGGTACGCCGGCAGGACCAGGAAAGCTATTGGCGCCGTCGTTGGTTGGGTCTTCGAGAGTCCAGGCGCATCCGGACTATGTGGTTAAAACACTTCTGCGTGGCTTAACGGGTGATATTCGTAAGGAATCTTATGCGGGAATCATGATGGCACCCATGGGCAATAATACGGATGAGTGGATCGCTTCGGTGGCATCGTTTATCCGCGCAAATTTTGAAAACGAATCTTCATTAGTGAGTGCAGCCGACGTAGCGCGGGTAAGGAACGAAACCGCCAGCCAATCCACACCTTATACTTTCGATGTCCTTTGGGCTTCTATTCCGAAAGTCTTGGAATCGAATCAAAACTGGAAAATGACCGCAAGCAATACTGCAGAAGTGCGGAAAGGGAGTACGGCGTCACCGTTGGGCGCGCTTACGTTCGAAGGATGGACCACTGGTATCACACAGCAAAAAGGAATGTGGTTCCAGCTCGAGCTACCGCAAACAGCTACCGTGTCAGAAATCCAGTTCAAATCTCCGCCTATCGGCCGCGGATGGCGGCCAGGATCTCCACCGCCCATCCATACCTATCCCCGGGGATATGATCTTGAAATTTCCACAGATGGTCAGCAATGGACTAAGATAATTACTAACGGGGAAGGTACTGGCGCAACTAACACCATTCGCTTCAAGCCAGTGCAGACCAAATTCCTCCGGATCACCTTAACGAAATCCGAATCCATTGTTCATGGTGAACGACGTGGACAGCCTTTTGATTTCGAAGTAGCCTGGACGATGCGGGAATTCAAGGTGCTTGGATTGTAGATTGGGTGACACAAGTACTTGCGTCGCCGTTTTAAACCGCAGAGGCGCTAAGACGCAAAGGAAATTTTACAACTAGGCGTGAAACCATATAATTCTTTTAATAATCTTTGCGCCTTTGCGTCTTTGCGGTTCAATTTCAATACCGCATCTGGCGGCAGACATAAATCTAAAATCTAAAATCTAAAATTTCCCACTAGCACTCACCTTAACACGCACCATTTCATCTAACGTAAGACTTTCTTCTCCGACATTAAAATCAAGTCGGTTGATTTCGAAGTCACCCTCATAGTAGGTTATATTGCCCTTCTGCTTTCGGGTAAAGGGTATCGTAATCTCTTTTGTCGTTGCCTTGATGGTCAGCTCAAACCTTCCTTCAAATTCATTTTTTCCCGTCTTGCGAAAACTTTTCGATTGAAGTCGTATTTCAGGATAAGTATTGGTATCAAAATAATCCCTACGCCTGAGGTGTTTATCGCGGATGCCAATTCCCGTTTCTATGGAGGATGGGTCAGCAGAAACTTGAACCGATGCACCCCGAAGATTGTCAGGATCAAACGTTATGTTTGTGCTCTTCACTTTAAGCGTGCCGTCAACTTCGAGACCAGCATTTATTACCGTAAAGTTCACCGTACACTGCGCATTTACCAAATAAGAAGGATCGGTCCTTTCAAGTAAAAATAGAATCATGATGATGGTGAACATATTCATAACGTTTTCATAAATGCTATCAACGCCTGTTTCTCGTCTTTACTTAATTCCATCCCAAAGGGATGTCCCTTTACAGCCATTGACTTAAGATGTGGGGGCATAAACCCAGTAGGAACAAAATCCGGCCTCAGTCGTTTGGGATCGAGAACTTCCTCCAAAGTAGTAAGGCTACCGTTGTGAAAGAACGCACTTTGAAACCAGACACCACGCAATGAAGGAATTTTATAATAGCCTGTTCCCCTTCGCGTGTATAATGCAGAAACCGAGTCTGTTTCCACGGAAACATTGAAGATATCATACTTTTCAAAATGATTCTTGGGTGGTTCGAAACCATTAACCGGGGTGAGTTTATTATTCGTGTAGAGCGGCGGGGTATGGCAAGTGACACAGCCAGCTTTCGTAAAAGCTTTCTTTCCTTGATCAATCAATGCTTTTGAAAAATGGTTTGGATTTTTTGGTGGTTTCAAAGAGTATATGTACTGCGTTAAAGCGTAGAGTTGAGCATCCGTGTATTTCTTGCCGCTGTATCCGAACGGATGATTCCATTCCGAGGGCAATGGTAATTCCGAGTTTTTGTTTTTTCCACCTGGAATAAATTCGTTGTAGGACGTTAGCATGTCCATGCCTTGATTAAAGGCTGCGTAGCGCATCATATCGCCGGGACTTTCATGTTTCATGAGGCCGGTCCGGTCGAGGTATTTAATTTCTTTGATTCCAATAAGGCTTGGTACAGCAAAAGGATATAAATAACCTCCGCCCTGACGGTCCACGGAGCCTCCAGGAACGGATTCAATAGCCCTTGCAAATTCTTCAGGACTATCGGGTGCAACTTTAATATCCGGTGCCCAAGGCGCATAGTTCAAATTGCGCGCCCCTGCTTGAAGAACTGGAAACGGAATACGTTGTGTACGAACAGCATTAGCAAAGCGTATTGTGTTAAAAACATTGCCCTGGGCTCCCGGAATTACCTCACCATTTTCAGTTACTCTTGTATGACATGAAGCGCAGGAAAGGGAGCCGACAATAAGTTTACCTTTTTCAGTGAGCACATATCTGCTGAAGGGATAAATGCCATCTGAAGTTATTTTGCCATTGGAATTTTCAAAATCACTTTTTTTGAGTTGCGATACGTTACCACCGACTGGGCTGTAGGCCACAGGCCAGTTAAAAACCAGTTCGCCTGCTTTTATCCAGTCTTCGGGAGTCTTTAATGTATTTACGTCAAACACGTTTTCCGGCTCCAGATTTCGTATCGAGTCTATGTATCCCGGTTTTTCGAATTCTCTGATGTACATCGGGAAAGTCTTCAAGATCACATGATCAGGAAGTGCATTGTAGTATTCTTCAGGCGCGTACTTTACCCTGACTGTGCTGTCCGGTGGTGGTAAATGAAATTTTTTGATCGCTTCCATATCCCATGTCTTGGGAATGCCGTTAAAGGTTCCTAGAAAAGAAATGGCGGGTATAATGACTAAAATGCCAACGAAGAGAAGGAGTAGTTTTTTCATGACGAAAGGGTCAACGGGTTTTCTTGTTTGTTTAAATACAAAGCAAATGTTTAGAATTTTCATCGACCTGGAAATAGCACCGAGGGGTCAATTCGTACCGATGCTTTTTTCCAAATCAGAAAAGGCACTTCACTATCGAAGTGGGAACAATTTGGTTACACAACACCTATTTCTTTGCGATAACTTTACCTGAATTTTTTAAAGAGAATGTGATGATGAAAAAAGACGCCCACTCCGCCGCCCGTGCTTTTGTAAATTTATTTTCGCGAGAACAAACCGACAAGGCTCAGCTCGATGAATTCAAGGCCGAAATGGACAACGATGTTATTTATTCGCAATTACAATTTGCGGAAATGATTTATCCCGATGCCGGGCTTATGATTTGCCCACTATCGCACGCGAAGTTCAAATATATTGGCATTAACTGCGAACGCATCTTTGGACATTCACATGATACCTTAATGCGAATGGGACTGGCTGATTTTTTTGAACTTGTTCATCCGGAAGATTTGCCTCCAGTCCAGCAATGTCTAAATTTTATTAAAGGATTGGAACCGTACGAACCGGCAACGCATCGGTTTACCATGCGGTACCGTATAAGAAGGGGCAATGGAGACTATACCTGTGTCCAGGATGAAAAAATTGCGATAAAAACGTCAAACAATACTTACTTGTACCTGCTGTTGTTCACCAACACCTCCGATGAAGAAAAATATTATCACGTTACGCTAGACATTTTCAAACAGGTAAAGGGAAAGTATATCAAATCATATTCTTATAATCCCAAGCAAAAGGAAAAAATTATCACGCCTCGCCAGCAGGATATCGCTCGACTCATCCTTAAAGGGTTCTCGAACCAGGAAATTGCGGACTACCTTTCAGTTAGTGTGTTCACGGTGAAGAATCATAAAAAATTACTTTTTAGAAAAGTCAATGCAAAGAATAGCATGGACTTTGCAAACTATGTGCGACAGAGTCTTTGATTGATTTACGATTGTAGATTGCAGATTTTAGATTGCCGGTCTAAAAAGATTGTGCACAATTAGAAAAAATGAACCGCAAAGACGCGAAGACGCAAAGTAAAATAGAAGGCGTTATTAACTCAGAGTCAAAAGAAATCACCTTTGCGTCTTAGCGCCTCTGCGGTTTAGATATTGTGCCACTGATTTTGTCCCAGCCAACCTAAAATCGTAAATCTGCAATCTAAGATCTTCAATCAATTTCACTTCAAATATTTATCCCAAAATCCTTCCTCGGGTTGAGTTTGCTGGACGACGTCCACCCAAAGATTGTTAGGATCTACTACGGCAAATCTCCTTTGACCCCACGGTTCGTCTTTTAACTCATAGGCTATTGACAGCCCTCGTTTTTTTAAATCTTCATAAATGGCCTTGGCATCTGCTACCTCCAAGGTCAGAAAGGAGCCGTTACCATTGAATGCCCTCGGACTAGGCGGTGCTGTAGGATGGTCTTCATCCATAAATGCGATATTGAATTTTTGTTCACCCGGCGTTTGAAGCAGCACAAAGAATGTTGATTCAAATAGTTTTGTGAAGCCAAAGTGCTGCTCATAGAACCAGACAGTCTGATCCAATTTTTTTGTGACAAAGACGGTGTATACGTTATCAAATGTTTTCATAGATAGTTTTTTACTGTTTTCGTGCTGTTGCGCAAAACTGAGGTGACTTAATACAACAATTGTTGCTGAAATTATTATTGCTTTCATGACTTAGATTTATAAGCCAAAGGTGGCTGAAAGAAATATTTATGTCTTGTACAAAACGGACATTGTTAGACACGTAGCGCTTCGGTGGGAGTAAGGCCAAAGAACGTCTTAAAGTCCTTATTGAAATGTGGCTGATCGTAATAACCTGCTTCCAGGAAAATTTTATTATAACCTTGGCCTTTTGTAGAAGATAACAGCTGAAAGAAATATTGAAATCGAATAACCTTGCTAAACATTTTCGGAGACGTCCCAACGTAAAATTCAAACAGACGTCTTAGCTGCCTTGGGCTTATTCCAGTATCGATTTCCGATTTGAGGTTCAATGCACCATGTTCTCTCAAAATAATCATGATAGCATTGTAAAGACGGTTATCCATACTATCTGCTGCCGCTACCTTCTTTAAAAAATATTGATCGAGAAGAAGCTTGATTTTGGCGAGGTTTGTTTGCCCTTCAACGAGATCACGTAATTGTTTTGCGGCCATGGGAATAACAATATCCAATCCTTCGTCACGGTCGGTTAACGATGACACATCCAAATCAAACAGGAGAGGAAATGCGCCTGGTAAAAATCGTATTCCAGCGTAATGAAAAGAATGAGGAAGCATAAACTCCGTTGGTATGGTGCTGAACCCCATAATTCGGCAGTCTTGTGCATCGTTCACATCAAAAAATATATCGACGCAACCGTCTGGTATCACACGATAGAAAAAAGGAGCTGGCAATCGGAATTCAGACTTGAGTTGCCAGTAGCAATAAATGAATGGTTCAAGTCGAGTTTCGGGAACTACTTCCGTGTATCCTACTTCTTGCTGTAGACGCACGGTGGGCTGAACGGGTTTGAGAAATTGTCTAAATCCAACGTGACCCATATCCAATAATTATTCAAATTTTGACGTTTAGGATTTATCCTTTAGCCCACTTCGCCTTCACATTCTCCACGCGCGCCTGATTCCTAATTTACCTTATACTTGACGTGAATGGCTCCCGGAGTTTCCACTAGCCTGACGTGTTCCAATCCAATTGAGCCCTTCCCCATATTATCGAACAACCTAACCCCCCGGCGCAATAGCAATGGTGCGATATGAATCTTCAACTCTTCGACCAGTCCAGCTTGCAGGTATTGTTGAATGATGCTGGCGCCACCCATGATACAAACGTTTTTATTATTGGCAATGTCGCCGAGCATCTGCCAGTGTTTCTTCTAGTGAGCCAGTACTATAGATAAAACCTTCTACAGCCTGGGATGGTTTCTGATGACATACGACAAATGCAGGACCAGAAAAGGGTGATCGGTTGTTCCACCCAGTGTCTATAGCTGTCGAGTAGGTGCGATTTCCCACAATGAATGCGCCCGATTCATTCATAAATTCTTCGACCAGTTTGTTGTCGACAAGTGTTTTCTTATCAAAAATCCATTCATGCAGGCGGATGCCACCATTACCCATAGGTTGCTGACTGGTAATATCTTCGCCAGCAACGTAGCCGTCGAGCGACATGGTGATTTCTGCAAATACGATTGACATAATGAGTGATTGTTTGTGCGCAACGAATTGTGTAAAAACGAAAGAAAAGGTTGCACCATTAAGTAAAAATGAAAAATCGTTTCTTATCGCGCGGCGTACCGCCGATTCGTTCATAAAACTCGAATCGCCATTTCGTTAAATACGGGAGTTTGCCATTGAAGGTTTACGCAATTGTTGCTTCCTTGCCACGTCCATCAATCTTTTCATAATCGGCTTCACCGATTCCAAGTCCTCTGAATTTCTCCTCGAGATAAATGCAATCAAGATGAAGGTAATATCGCGCGTCCCAGGTCGAAAAATCAAACGTAAAGGTCGCATATCCTGCGAATTCATTTTTCACCATCACGATCCAGCAGTCGCAGGCACGGATTGTCCGCGAGCAACGCATTTTTAAGAAGTGCTTGCTTTGTCCTTGCGGATCATAGTCGGATTGTCTCGTAGGCGGCATGGTTAGCGCAGAGAATGATAAGCTGATCAATATCGCTCTCCTGGAAATCCCGAATCAAATACTCCATGCCGTCGTGATTTCATGTTGCAAAAATTCAATAAAGTGTTTGAAGTAATCGGGCTTGTCTTTATTTCTTCAACGTAGCGATGATAGTGTGTTCGTTTTAATCCATGTTTGCCGATCTTTACCATTTTCAAATGCCCATTGTAGAGCGTTGAGATAGGGCTTCAAGCCCACTTGGCCATAACGATAATACCCATTTCCGCTTTCACCATTTCCAGGCAGGCTTCCGTCATGGGCAACACCGTTATCTTTTTTGGTTTTACATTGGCAGGTTTTAATACCATTTCGTGAACGGTCACGGTATTGATAGGCAATGAATGGATGAACAGATTCTCTTTTGCAAAATCTTCAGCTTCTACATACTTTCTTTCGGACCATTCGTGCATTCCATTGACAACGGCAACCATTTCATCTTGAAATAATTCGATGTATTCAATGTTGTCGTCATGAACAACGTCGGTCACGAGTCCTACATCCAGATTTCCGGCGAGTAGTTTTTCCAGTGGATAGTGCGTTGCTTCCATCACAATTTTCAAGTTCGACATTCGGATACAATAAATGAAATTGCCGCATGAGGGAGGGAAGCCAATGGTAACTCGAGTAGCATTCCGTGCTGATGCGAATTTCCCCAGCTTCCCCAAAAACCATCTTCTTGATTTCTGTTTCCGTCTCGGCAAGCTTTTGTAAGATATCCTTGGCTGTAGCGTACAGTTTTTCGCCCGCATTGGTGAGCACCATCTTTTTATTGATACGATGAAAGATGGGAGTGCCGAGCTGGAATTCGGCCTCCTTTAATTGATGACTTAACGCAGATTGCGTTAGATGTAGTTTATCGATCGCCTTGGTAATGCTTCCTTCTTCTACAATCGCCTTGATGAGCCGCAGATGTCTGATCTCCATGAGAATAGCTTATAGTCAGTAAATTTAAGCTTATGGGAGGATTATCGCGCATGAAAATTTCTAATGCTTTGGATGAATTTCATTTTTATCCGTGCGCGTAAGAAGCGATTTCATTAAAATCCTGCAGTATGAAAGCGATCGATGATCTTGATGAAATTTTTTCGTTTTTATTGGTGTAGTTGTTTCTGCACATTTGTTGTGTTCAAAAAAAACCAAAATTATGATGACTTCACAAATAAAACACTACGAAGCAAAACTTGCGTTCGAAATCGGATCCATCCGATCTGTTCGAAGCCATGAACAACGGTGAAAGAATAGTTCCGATGGATGCACGAAGTCCGTCGGCCTTTGCCAGGGAGCACATTCCTGGGCGCTATTAACATTCCACACAGAATGATGAATCGCAGAAAATACAAAGACACTTCGAAAGGATGTGCTTTATGTCTACCTATTGTGATGGCATTGGATGCAATGCTTCAACAAAAGGCGCGCTTAAACTTGCTTCCTTAGGATTCAAGGTAAAAGAATTGATTGGAGGAATTGAATGGTGGAAATTGGATGGTTATGATACAGAAGGTTCGCATGGTATGTTTGGAACGAAGGTCAGATGTGCCTGCTAATTGAATTAGGTCACGGGCCTGCAATCGTTAATGCTCATATCAACTGACACGCCTGAAGGATGAATTTCTCCATCATCTCAAAGGCGTACTTTTTTTCATCCATGATCCAATTGCTGGCCGTCAGCACGACAACGAATTGCAGCGACGGAACGACAAAAATGTACTGGCCGCCGTAGCCCCAGGCATAGTAGGCGTCGACTGCTTTGATCCATTTGAATTAAACTTTTTAGTCCACCAAAAATATCCGTAGCCTTCATCACTGCTAATTTGAATTTTCGAAGTTGTAGATTCTTTCACCCAATTTGAGGGAATGATTTGTTTTCCATTCCACACGCCGTTATGTTGAGATAGAGCAAACCGAACTTAACCATATCACGAGGTGTAATTGAAATATCACCGATGACACCAAAATCTTCGTTCCCCGCATTAACCTTTTCTATTTTCAATGGATTCAGCAAACGCTGCTTTAATTCCTTTTCATTTCTCATCGAAGTCGATTTCCTGAGAATTTTATTCATCATGAGATGATTCATCGAGTTGTAGGCAAAAACCGGATCAGAGGAATTTGTTTTCGTCCTTGATAACACACAATCAAATGGATCCGACGCCTTGCCGCACTGATTTGCCGTATTCCGTCTCGTCATGGTAATCGAATTCCAGTTCATTCCAATCTAAGCCAGTTGTCATGCTGAGCAACTGATCGAATGGTAATATTTCGATTCTGCTCATTGCAGGCTTTGTCTTTATACTTTTCTAAATAATTGCAAATTGGCTCGTCCTAGATTTTTTATTTCGTTTTTTGAAAGCGCTATTCCAGTCAAGGCGCTGGTGAAACTTTTTGTGGCAGATTGAATGAGCCAAAGATCGTCTGCCTTCCATCCATAAAAATAATCTTCATAAATCAGGAAACCGTTTCGGGCAATGAGCAGTGAGTGTATGTTGGGAAATTGCTCGCGCATGATATTGATAGCTCAAACTATCCAACAAGCTGGTATTGATTCTTGCATCAGTCGGAGAGCCGACTTTCAAGCCGTCGTTTCGTTCGTCAGGCTTTTTCAACACATAGGTTTTCGCGATCTTTCGGGCGAAGGCCCGACAGCGTATCGGGGTTTACAGGTTGGAATAGTAACAGGATGTTTTTTATGGCCGTCATCAGTCCAATATCCCTGATGGTGTTTGACGCCGATGTGTATTTTCCTTCGAATGTTGAATAGAAATCACTCCGGTTAAAGTATAGTGAGTCATTTCGAAAGAACAACGTATCCAGTGGAATTTCGTTTGCCTTAGGATTGAGTATGAAAAGCTGAGCGAAGATCCTGTAACTTTAAGGTAGATGCGATAGGTAACAGGTTTGATTTTCAGTATTCCGAGCCAATGACCAGAAGGCCTGGCGCTGACCTGCTGATTTGAAAAAAATGCAATAAGTACGAGCAAAATATTTCTCACAGTAGTAGATAGAGTTGAAGGATAAACTTCATATTTAAAAATTAAGATACCGTAAAAATACTTTTATCTTTACTTTAGTTACGCAATTTTGATATGCCTGTAACGAATGCCACGATCCTGATTCCCGACATCAGCGGGTTCACACAGTTTATGACCGTGACGGAACTCGAACATGGTTCTCACCTTATCAGCGACTTCCTTGAAACGATCATTCAAAATGTTGACGACAGTTTTGAAATTTCAGAAGTAGAGGGCGACGCAGTACTGCTATACAAAAAGGATAAGGTTCCATCGAAACAAGAAATCCTTGACCTATGTCTAAAGATGTTCGAGGCATTTCACTACAAAAGAAAATTTATCCAAAAAGTTGCAGTGTGTCCCTGCGGCGCATGTCAGGCCCTGATAAATTTATCCCTGAAATTTATAACCCATTATGGGAGTCTGCTGGAAATAAAAGTTGATCGCTTTACAAAAGCTTCAGGACTTGATATGATCATTGCGCATCGCATTTTGAAAAATAGCGTGCCTTCAAATGAATATATTTTATTTACCGAGAATTTTTTAAAGCAAGTCGACAAGGATGCAGACAGACATGGCCTTGCCTGGCAATCATCGGTTGATGAATTTCCATTCATCGGAAAAGTCAACTACGAATTTGCACTGCTCGAACCAATAAAGAACAGAATACCAGATCCGCCGGTACCCGAGGTTGAATATCAGACCGATGATCGTCCTTGTTTTGAGTTGGACATTAAAGCCAGCCCGGACGACGTTCTAATGGCGGTGATAGATATGCCGAACCGAATTCATTGGATGAATGACTTAAAAAAAGTAGAACAGGAAAGCGAACACGTTTATGTCGGTAGTGTACATTACTTAATATTCAATGATGTTCGAGGCCGCGTTTCTCCCATAAAGATGACGAAAAAAGAAGGCGAGTTATTCTACTCGGAGATTGTCAAAGTCGAAGAGTTAAATATAAGCGTCATTTACGAATACCGTTTCAGGCTGACGAACGAAGGGAGTTGCCTGATCGCGACCCGCATATTGCCGGGCCCCGATAAGCAAGTTTCTACCGAACTATTTTCATTTTTGGACGATAGCTTAAAAATATCGGTCTCCAACCTTAAGACCTACACCGAAAATGGACTTCAGCCTCTGAAGAAGGTCCAAGTTGTTTAAAACTTAACAAGCTTTCTTAGCTTAGTATTCTCGATTAAATCACCGGCTTGATATCTAGCAACAGGGTGCCATCGAGCGCCTCAAGCGGATGTACCTTAACACGCCCGGGTTCGATTGCCAGCACTTTCACAGGATGTAAACCAATCGGGTTTGGACGATCCGGCGACCGGGTCGTAAAAACACCTACGTGAGGAGAGTTGATTTGATTTCTAGGATAACATTTCACCACTTCGCGGTCAGCCAAATGAAACCAGGTTAGTAAAATAATTTCATTGCCAACTTTCAGACCTTGAAGTCCAGCGTGATATTCTGTATCAATCTTTAACCACGCTTCTGGGGCGCCTTCATCGCCCTGTAGTGGACAATCTTCTCTTTTTATTAAAGTTGATTGCACGGTGCCAATCGGTTTTAAATTCAAGTCGACCATATGCGTTATTGATAAGTCTTGTAAAACAATAAAAAACAACTACCAATTGTTCGAAAGAACGCAAAGTAATTTTCTTCGGTCTAAATTTAATTGTAAGTTATGTGCATCTCCCAAAACCAACTGGTATGACCTCCACAACGCTCGCGTCGCCGTCGCAGTTTATCGGTGCTCCAATTTCAGAATCGGATCGGATCATTTTGCTGGATTCTCTTCGTGGCATTGCATTGTGTGGAATTTTGCTGATGAACATTCCGGGGTTTGCCTTGCCGTATATGCAAATACTAGATCCATCAATTCGCAATGAGATGAGCGGACCCAATTTTTACGCTTACTACTTCGTGGAATTAGTACTGGAGGGTAGTCAGAGGGCGATCTTCACCATGCTGTTTGGCGCAGGTATGCTCCTCTTTTTGAATCGTCTTGAAAGCAAGGTTGATGGCTTGATGGTTGCTGAATACTATTTTAGGCGGCAACTCTGGCTATTAGTATTTGGGCTATTCAATGCATACATATTGTTATGGTTTTGGGACGTTCTTTATCACTATGCGATTTTCGGGATGCTTTTGTTTCCTTTCCGGAGACTTGCACCAAAGGCTTTATTCATCGCAGCAGGCGTATGCCTGGTGATGATGACAGTACGCGAAAATGTAAATTTTTACAGGGAGAAGGGCGTTATACAAAGAGGGGAAGTGGTGGCTGCGATTGATACAACAAAAGTAAAACTTACCGATCTCCAAAAGGAGGATCTTCAGGCGATGCAAGGCCTAAAAGACGAAACCTCGATAGAAAGCAGGGAGAAGAACATTAAAAAAAATGAACGCAAAGTGCTGGGAAGTTATAGCGGGCTTTATGACGATCATAGCGCCCGAAGTTTTAGAGCCGAAACCGCCGGCGTATTTAACTTTTCCTTTTGGGACGCACTTTTGTTTATGTTTATTGGCATGGCCTTTTTCAAGACAGGTACAATCATGGGAAGTGATCCTCCTAAAACCTATTGGCTTCTTTTCATAGTTGGATTAGGTGTTGGCTTACCACTTTCATACGTGCGTCTACAGCCCTTGTTCGAACATCAATTTAATTTTTACTTGCTGGCAAAGAATGAACATTTCGAGTTTTATGAATTATCAAGAGTTTTTAGATCACTGGGTATTTTTGGACTCATCATGTTAATGTATAAATCAGGTTGGTTTGGCTGGTTATTTGCCATGATGCGCCCGGTAGGGCAGATGGCTTTTACGAATTACCTGATGCAATCCTTTTTATGTGGAATGATCTTTTATGGGATAGGCTTTGGGTTATTTGGCAAGCTGCAACGTTTTGAGATGTATTATGTGGTGTTGGGAGTATGGATCTTTCAAATCATATTCAGTCACCTTTGGCTTCACTATTTTCAATTCGGTCCTTTGGAGTGGATATGGCGAAGTTTGACCTATTGGAAGAAGCAACCTATTCGGAGATCAGGTCAAAATAATTTGAAAAATGCCATAGCATGATCTACGGCACGACATTAGTATCGATTTAAAAAAGAAATAAAAAATTACCACAACTATGAAAGCGCAATCAAACACTACCATTATGTTCGGGGTGATTATCATCCTCATGCTTTTCATTGCATCAAAACCAAGCCAGGATACTTTTGATAAAATTACCGTAAGGGAATTTGAACTCGTCGATGAAAATGGAACCAAGCGCGTCACCATTCAAGCCTACAAGGATGGCGAAGTTGTTTTTAGATTGAAGGATGAAAAGGGTAATATAAGAGTAAAGCTGGGCGCCGCAGAAGATGGATCAGGCTTTGTTCTTTTGGATGGCAATGATTCAGGCATTCAGGCATTGGCAAAAAAGAATGGAATAAGTATTTCGCAGTTTGATAAGGAAGGAAAGAAGAGGGTTTATTAAACCGTTAAACCTTAAGGCGTCGAACTTTAGCGTAGAATTAGTATTGTACAAAACGAGACAATGATGAAATATGGATTTAAGATCATGAAAGCAACGTTAATACTCGGCGCTGTTTTAATGTTAAATGAGATGGTTGTGGCACAAAAAAATGATGGTTTTCCCGTTCAGGCAAAAGTTGAAAATGGTATCATTGAAGGTCTTTATGACACGAGAACCGGCCTTCAAACTTACTTTGGAATTCCTTTTGCAAAGCCACCTGTTGCCAACCTTCGATGGAGGGAACCCATGCCCTTGGAGAACTGGAAGGGCGTTCTGAGTACCAAGGCGTTTGGTCCAAAACCAGTCCAGGCAATTGTCTTTGGTGATATGAATTCGCGTGCGAGCGGCATGAGCGAGGATTGTTTGTATCTGAATGTATGGACACCAGCCAAGCGTAACACGGCTGGGCTACCCGTCCTTGTGTACTTTTATGGGGGTGGTTTTGTCGCAGGTGACGGCTCTGAACCGCGCTATGATGGAGCCAGCATGGCTAAAAAGGGCATGGTCGTTGTAACTGTCAATTATCGTTTGAACATCTTCGGATTTTTTTCGCATCCTGAACTGAGCAAAGAATCTCCCTACAAAGCTTCCGGTAACTATGGCTTGTTAGACCAACACGCCGGACTATTATGGGTCAAAAAAAATATTGCGGCATTTGGCGGAAACCCGAAAAAGGTAACGATCGCAGGAGAGTCTGCGGGATCTATTTCCGTAAGTGCACAAATGGCATCACCGTTGTCAAGAGATCTAATACATGGAGCCATCGGCGAAAGCGGGGCTGGCATCAATCCGACGCTGGCACCCGTACCGCTGGCAGAAGCAGAGAAAACGGGATTGGAGTTTGCTAAGAATGCAGGATATCCCGCGTTAGCTCAACTTCGGGCACTACCAACACGTGAGATCTATGAAATCTATAATGAGTCGAAACGTTTTGGATTTCCCGCCGTAATCGACAATTTTTTCTATCCTAAATCTATTCCCGCAATTTTTAATGCAAAAGAGCAGGCGCAAATTCCATTGCTCCTGGGATGGAACTCTGCTGAAATTCCGGGGACGGCGTTTATGCAAGGACTACCGTACACGGAAGAAAATTATATCAAGAAAGTAAAGGAAGTCTACCCTGATCAGGCAGCGGAAGTGCTGAAATTATATCCATACAGTACTCCGAAGGAAATCGAACTGTCCGCGACGGCATTGTCGTCGGATAGATTTATTGCGTACAGCACATGGAAGTGGTTCGACCTTCATCGGAAAAACAGTAGCCAACCCGTTTACCGGTATTTGTACAGCAAGTTGAGACCCGCATTAGTGGATCAGGGCAAGGCATCAGGTTTGGCCGGAGGAACTGTGGACAAATCATCTGCGGCGAAAATGCCAGAGCCGGTGGGCGCGCCGCATGCTTGTGAAATTGAATACTGCATGGGCAATCTGGATTTAGTAAAAGAATATGCCTGGACAAAGGATGACTACAAAGTATCCGAAACCATGCAGAATTATTTCGCCAATTTTATCATTTATGGAAATCCTAATGGAGGTACACTTCCCCAATGGCCCGCAGCGGAACCAAACGATGAAACACCGCCGGTAATGATTTTGGATGTTACGTCGAAGGCCGTAGATGCGAAGGACGACGCACGTTACATGTTTCTGGACAAAGCATATAAGAATGTTAGGTAACCGCATAAAGGAATTACAGATAACCATTCAACACGCTTTGAATATTCCATTATGAAAATCTTTAAGTATTCCTCCTTGCTAGCGATCGTCCCGCAAAGAGCATTTTAAATTCCCTTGTCGTGCTATTAGCCATTGGGTTGTAACAATTGCTGCATTTTTGCTCGCTGTAATTAGCAAGAGACTTTCTGTCATTGCGGATATTTAGTACCTCGCGAAGTGACGAATGCCAGCACGAAAATAAGCGCATCAAGAATGTATTTATTCCATTAAAAGTTTTAGGCTCTTCTCGGCCTTATGACGCGAGTTGGGGACGGGAATAGTGTCCGCCGCTTAGGCATCCCCATATTCATTTTTTTGTTTTCTGTATGAAATTACATTTCCAATGAGTAAACTTTGTATAACAGTGGTGCCCCTTTGAATAGCCACTAGCCGATAAAAAATCGACACTGGAGCGGAGTGCTCAATTTATTCCTCGTTTGGATTAAATTCTTTAAACGCATAAATTATGGACCATGCTGAAGAAATCGTTTCCAAGTTCTACAATACGGTAGGATGGGAGACCATAGACGGATTATCTGTCGATGCAATAATGTTCGAGGACCTAAGAACGCACAGCGAGAAGTACATTCATAAGTGCCGTCTAAGAGTCTCTAGGCACATTCCAGATAGCGGTGTGAACATGCTTGATATGGCCTCCGGTCCCATAGAATTTCAGGATTATGTGGACTACTCAAAGAATTTCGAGAAGAGATATTGTGTCGACTTATCTTCTACGGCCTTGGAAATGGCAAAAGGGAGGATTGGGGATCATGGCGTATTCTTGCATGGCAGTTTTTTTGATATCCCGCTTCAGGAAAATTTTTTTGATTGCGCATTAAGTGTTCATACCATCTATCATATTGATAAGGACAAACAAGAACAAGCAGTGCGTAAATTGCTCCATGTTACTAAGCCAGGTAAACCGGTAATTGTCGTTTATAGTAATCCGACTGTCTTGTTTATAACGCCGGCTCAGCGCCTCTTCAAAAAAGTTAAACGCATTTTTAGAAAGTCTGAGGAACAGGACAACCCTCTGTACCTACATATGAATCCTATTCAATGGTGGAACAGGTTCAGCGATATTGCCGACGTAAAAACTTTTCCCGCCCGGTCGTTTAATGCCAATATTCATAAAAGATTAATACCTGACAATAAATTAGGCGGCATGATGCTCGATATGTTATTCCGTCTTGAGGAGTCGTTCCCTAAATTCTTTGCCAAGCATTTTCAGTCCCCTATAATCGTGCTTACCAAAAAGAAATAGGTAAGAAGTTAGGAAGACACGAGAAATTTGAGCTCGATAGGGAAAATATTCTTTTCCGTTAATTTTCCATTATGTTCGATGACGTCAAGGAAACCTCACCAGGAATGTTGTAATCTTATCAAATAGGAGCTGGAAGTAACTTCTGCCAAACTTCAGGACTGAATGCCCATGGCGCTGACCTGTTGAAAATGAATATTTTGTACATTTGCGATGATACGCAACAGATGAACACAGGGGCAGCAAGTAAGGTATTTATTCTATTAATAAGTCTTGGCTCGTTCATGCTTTCAGCGCAGGTCCCGTTTCACAAAGGCGTAAATCTCACTAACTGGTTTCAAGCGGCATCACCACGCCAGATCCAGTTTACAAAATTCACGAAGAAGGATTTTCAAAATATTAAAAGCCTGGGCTGTGATGTCATTCGGCTGCCTATCAACCTGCACGCGATGACCAGCGGCACGCCAGACTATACGCTAGATCCGCTTTTCCTCGATTTTCTCGATCAAGCAGTAAGCTGGAGTGAGGAATTGAATATTTACTTAATCCTTGACAATCACAGCTTTGATCCCGCGGTATCGACCAATCCGGATGTAGAAAATATTTTGATAAAAGTTTGGTCTCAATTAGCAGCGCATTACAAAGGCCGATCCGATTTTCTTTTATATGAAGTATTGAATGAACCTCATGGGATTTCGGATAACCTCTGGGGTAATATTCAACAATCCGTTATTGACGCTATCCGGGAGGAAGACGTTAATCACTACGTCATCGTCGGTGGTTCAAATTACAATAGCTATACAACGCTGGCAAACCTGCCGAACTATGCAGATCCTAAATTGATTTATACATTTCACTTTTACGATCCATTTTTATTTACACATCAGGGTGCAAGTTGGGTAGAACCCTCTCTGATTCCACTAAGCAACATGCCTTTTCCATATAAAGCCTCTTCTATGCCTGGCTTGCCGAACAGTCTTAATGGCACGTGGGTGGAGAGCGCTTACAACAATTATGCGAGCGATGGAACGGTATCAAAGGTAAAACAGCTCCTGGATATTGCTGTGAATTTTAAAAATAGCCGTAACGTACCTGTGTTTTGCGGAGAGTTTGGTGTATACATGCCAAACAGCAACGAAACGGATCGGGTAGGATGGTATAAGGAGGTGAAAAATTATCTCGATCAAAAAAGTATTCCCTGGACGATTTGGGATTACACAGGCGGCTTCGGGCTTTTCGAGGAAAATTCAAATGAATTGTTTGATTACGATTTGAATGTGCCGATGCTAAACTCACTTGATCTGGAAGCGCCGCCGCAAGAGGTGTTCTACATAAAGCCATTGAGGAATGGTTTTACCATATATGATGACTTTGTCGGGGATGGAATTGTCGCAACGAATGGTGTCAACACAGGAACGCTTGATTACTACAACAACGGCGCCCAACAGAACGGGCAATATTGTGCTTATTGGACCGGGGTCAATCAATACGATGCTATAATTTTTGATTTTAATCCGAACATCGACCTTTCGTTAATGCCGGATCACAATTTTGAAATAAAGTTTTGGGTCCGGGGAAAGTCACCCGGGTCGAGTTTCGACATTCGATTTGTAGATACAAAAACCGGAAGTTCGGATCACCCCTGGAGAATGGGAATGACTGTTGATGAAACCGTGACGAGCTGGGATAATAAATGGCATCAAGTTACCGTTCCCTTGAGTGACCTTCAGGAAAAAGGATCTTGGGATAATGCATGGTTCAACCCTGAGAATAAGTTCGACTGGTCAGCGGTTGATCGTTTTGAAATTGTTGCAGAGCAGAACGCGTTGACCGGCATTGAGTTTTTCTTTGATGATATCGAGGTTTCGGGCGAAGATATTCCAGAAATACTCGACGCCGAGGAAACAAAAAATATCATGGATGTCAGGATTTACCCGAGTCCGATTTCCACGGACTCAAAGATTGAATTCTATCTGCCCAAACCTGAACACGCGGACGTGACCATTTATGATTCGCAAGGACGGGTGGTTAAGAGGTTGTTGAATGAATGGGCGTTAGCAGGTGTCAATACCGTCTTTTGGAATGGCGAGGATTACCGAGGACACCCGACGACAACAGGTTTGTATTTTGTGCTCGTTTCGTCAGAAACCATGAGCAATTCGATTAAAATTATGGTATTAAAGTAGGGTAGTGGCTCTTTGAGACTCCTGTTTATTAAAAATCTGATTTAGTGACTATTTTTGTCCTTCCTGGAGTTCCTTGAATCTAACCTGGTTATCTTAGAATTTAAGTTACTTATTGAATATAAAAGGAATTAAGGGAAGTACCTGATCAAATGGCTGAGTCTTACTACTATTTTAGCTTATATTTTTTTTCGTCATGATACATTTAAAACCCGGCCTTTTGACTTCTCTGCATAAGAGGCTAATACTTTTTTCGACCTTAATATTTTTTGCGGCGAACAGCCTTGGACAGGCACAGCAAGATGCCCTCTTGCCGATTGTCGAATCCGAGTTGAATCGGGAGATGACTGAATTCAAAAAGCTTAATTTACCTCCTTATTTCCTGGCGTACAGAATTTATGACACTCAGTCGGGATATTTGTCATCCTCATTTGGAAGCCTGACCGGTTCAGATACCGATCGATCCCGCATCCTGGTGACCGAGTTAAAAGTTGGCGACTACAGTTTCGACAGCTCACATCCAATCAGCAACCACGAGGACTTTGACGCTTACGATATGCCTGGTGCCGGCGACGCCGTTGAGCTACCGCTAGACAACAAGCCAGAGGCTATAAAATTGATTTTATGGGAACAAACCCAAAGCTCATATCGCCAGGCGCTCAATTTTTTTAAGGCGTTGCGAAACGCGCCCAAGACTGAGGAGAAATCCATTGATGATTTTTCCAAAGAGAAGGCTGAGGTTTTTATAGCACCACCACTTCAGGATTTCAAGAATATTTTTGATGCACCTGCCTGGACGGAAAAAATAAAAAAATTCAGTGCGCCATTTGTAAATCATCATAACATCATCGACGCGGAAGCTTCCCTCGAGGTAAGCACAGAAAGAAAATACCTGGTCACTTCAGAAGGTGCTCGCATTGTTCAAAACAGAACCTTTGCCTACCTGACGATTCGAGGATCGATCCGCGCGGTAGATGGAGACATCGTGCCGCTGCACCAATCATATTTCGCCCTTGAACCTTCTCAATTACCATCAGATGAATCCGTTTTGCTGGATGTTGAAAAGATGATTGTAAAATTAAATCTCTTGCGTACTGCACCTGTAGCAGAGCCGTACACTGGTCCTGCCATTTTATATTCGCGTGCTGCCGGCGTTTTTTTTCACGAGATCTTCGGACACCGGGTGGAAGGTCATAGACTTAAAGACAAGAATGATGGACAAACTTTTAAGGGTAAACTCCAGGAGCAGGTGTTGCCCAAATCATTGAGCGTAACATTCGATCCAACACTTTCTACTTTTAACGGCCAACCACTTAATGGACATTATCAATTCGACGACGAAGGGATTGTGGGACAGAAAGTAAAAGTTGTTGAAAATGGTGTTTTAAAATCCTTTCTAATGTCACGAACGCCAATCGAGAATTTTTCAAATTCAAATGGTCACGGTCGTGCACAAGCTGGCGCTGAGGCCGTATCAAGGCAGTCGAACTTGCTTATTGAAAATACAAAGTCAGTTTCCATGAGTCAAATGCGAAAGATGCTATTGGCTGAATGCAAAAAGCTACACAAACCGTACGGTTATTTATTTATGGATGTTGTCGGAGGTTTTACAACGACAAACCGATACATGCCCAATGCCTTTAATATATTTCCGACGGAAGTTTACCGTGTATATACCGACGGGCGTCCCGATGAACTGGTGCGTGGGGTTGATTTAATAGGAACACCATTGGCGATGTTTGCCGCCATTCAGGCAGCAGATGATAAAAATGAAGTGTTCACCGGTTTCTGCGGTGCCGAATCAGGAAGTGTTCCTGTTACAGCCATCTCACCATCCCTTTTTGTAAAAAGAATTGAAACTCAGAAGAAGCCAATGGCCCAAATTGAAAAGAATATTCTCGAGCGACCTTCCGCTAATAAATAGGCCACTTGTAACCGACATTAAATGAAAAGATTTTTCCATTATACTTTATTCCTGACTATAGCGACAACTATTTCTTCCTACGCGCAGGAACAATCTGATGACATCATACTCAAAGCGATGCAGGATGAGCTTACACGAAATATGAAAGAGCTGAAGCTGCCGGATTATGATAAGCCATTTTTCATCATGTATTCGATTCAGGATCAAAAAAGCTATACGATCACGGCTACTCTTGGTTCCATTGTTCGTTCCAGTGAAAAACCTTTTCGCTTCAAGTCAAATACTCGTGTTCTCGTGGGTGACTATGCTTTCAACGATGAGAGTCTTGAAGATAACCTGACGAGCGCGCCAACGGCCCTTGGAAATTCACTTACCCCTTGACGATGATTACATGGGCATCAGACGTTCGCTTTGGTCCAGCACGGATAAGGTGTATCGGGATGCCGCGCGGCATTTTCAAAGACATCAGCAAACCTTAAAGGAAAGTGGCAAGCCCTTATCCGATATTCCACACCGTTCATTTGCAAAAGGAACCCCCCTAAAACTGATCTCGACCTTGAGCCCGTACTCGTTTGACAAATCCCAGTGGGAACAAAAACTTAAAAATTTATCGGGGCTGTTTCTCAAACATCCGTCGATTCAGAACTCCACCGTCATTTTTCAATTTACAGAGGGGTACAAATACATCGTTAACAGCGAGGGCGTGATTGCAAAAATTCCATTTCGTGAAACTTCGTTCATGTCGCTAGGCCAGCTAAAAAATGCACAAGGTGAATTCGCATGGGATCAAATTTCGCATCAGACATTTTTACCTGACGAATTGCCGTCTGAGGCTGAGCTGAAGAACGAGATCGAAAAGATGATCGGCAATATTGAGAACCAATTGCGCATGCCTAAGTTTGAAGATGAGTATAGCGGCCCAGCTTTGCTTATCGGCGAAGTCGTAGCGGACGTTTTTTCCAATGTACTTTTCAATGGACCAGAAAACATCGTGGCGAGCAATTCCATTCCACGGTTAACTGGTTTTCAATATCAGGCGGAGCCATTGATGGACGGTAAAATTGGAAAGAGTATTTTACACGAGTCGCTTACAATCAAAGCCAAGCCAAAATTAAAATCATACAACGGCACCAGTCTTTCAGCATCGTTTGACCTGGATGATGAAGGAATTGTACCCGCCGACGAACTGATCGTTGTTGAAAATGGTGTGTTAAAAAATTTATTGAACGACCGGACAATAACAAAGTCGACGCAGACGGCCAATGGATTTAGTGCAGGCCCTGGTGTTTTGGAAGTTATTTCGTCGCTAAAAAGTTCTGAAAAAGAATTAAAAGAAAAACTCATTGCAAAAGCCAAGGCCGAAGGTCTCGAATATGCATTCATCATCAGAAATTCTCCTGCATTAATGGGCATGATGAACGTTTATAGAGTCTCGCTGAAAGATGGAAAAGAGGAACTCGTGCGCAACGCCGCTTATGAAGAAATTAATTTTAAAACCCTAAAACGAATTTTAGGCGCGTCAGATAAGTACGTAGCTCATAATCTAAGCGCACCTGACTTTCAGAACCTCAATCAACGAGGGGGTGCAGGCTCTTACATTGTGCCGGAAGCAATTCTGCTGGAAGAGTTGGAAATAAAATCCGTTCAGCTACCCATATTGAAGGAGGAGGAGTATGTGTCGAATCCACTAATTGAAGGCAAATGATAATCTTGCCTGGAAAAGTTTCTCAAGCCTTATTTCTTTTCTAAAACCTTTTTCAAAGTTAAGAGACTTGTCTCAAGGTCCTTTCCGAGGAGCTTGTCCATGTTCATGAACAACAACATTAGGTTCATCGGATATTTTAATGTGCTGGTCATGCCCCAGCTTACCAACGTTTCATTTTCTGAAATGGATTTTGTTGTAAAAGGTGTATCGGCAATTCCTTCAAAAGGTTTTATAAAGCGCACTTCAACATCGATGCGTTCTCCGTCCCTGATGCCTTTAAGTTCTTGTTCACCTTTGCCGGCTTGTTTGTTGCCGTCCCAGGCATAAACAAAGCCAACTGATCCATCCGTTCCTCTAAAGTCCTTTTTCATGTTAGGGTCCATCATAACCCACTTACTGAAGTGTTCCTGATTTCTCAGATACCTCAGAAAATTGAATACCTCTTGCAGCGGCTTACCGATTTGTATCTCTCGTTTTAGAGAATACGTTTTGCTTGTAAATAACGCGATGAATAAAAGAAGTATGATGATCGCAGCGAGGATGAGCAGGATAGTGACAAAAATATTCATACGATTATTATTTTAAGTTACTTAAGAATTTAGGAACCCGACCTTGATTTCGATTCAAAGATAATGGCAATACAAAACGCCTATGTTGGGTAAATCCGACAAACTTTGGTGGGCATTTGCGTCAAGTATCAACTGCTTGTGATCTTTTAATAAGAACAACTCGATGGCATGCTGTTCACCTACGAACACATTCGTTCAATACTGGTCGCCATTTCTAATTGAAACCTACAAAGAGACGTGCCAATCAAGGTATTCTAGAAATGGCTCGATGTTGGAAAATGAGAATTCGCAAAACAACAATTTCATGCTTAAGAATTATATCAAAATCGCATTTCGTTACATGGCGCGCGACAAAGTTTACACATTAATTAACATCGTCGGACTGTCCGTGGGCGTGACCTGTTGTTTGTTGCTGGCCTTGTACATACAGGATGAGATGAGCTTCGACAAGCATCATGCCGATGTGGACAATATTTATCGCGTCACATCGATCATGGGAGAGAAATTTGATAATCGCGTAATGCGTAGCACGTCGGCGCCGATCGTGTGGGGGATAAAGGACGAAATTCCAGAAATTGAAGTTGTTACCCGATTAGTAAATCCTCCCGGCGTTTCACAGAATCTAATTCGATATGAAGACAATCAATTTTACGAATCTGACGGATATATCGCGGACTCTACGTTGTTCAAAATTTTCACTTACCGTTTTAAAGAAGGAGATCCAACGAAAGCCTTAGTAGAAGCAAACAGCGTTGTCATTACCGATAAGCTTGCGACAAAACTTTTTGGAAAGGAATCCGCGCTTAACAAAGTTATCCATATAAACCAAGGTGGACCTTCGAGTGATTTTCGTGTAACTGGTGTTCTGGCTGATAAACAACACAATTCCCATATACACGCTAACTTTTTTGTGTCGATGACCAGCAACGGGTGGGCTGAGTACTTGCGTAGTCCTGAGGTAACGGATCAATGGGCTGGCCAGAATTTTTTATTGTCTTATATCAAATTGACGCCAGGGCACGCCGCTGAAAACGTACTGCCGAAAATTAACGCTGTTTTTCTAAAGCATGGTGCGGATGACCTTAAGGCCCTCGGAATGAAAAAGAGTTTGGGATTGGATCCTGTTAAAGATATTTATTTATATACCCCCTCGGGAGATTCCAGCCCCCGTGTCGCTTATCTCTATGTTATCGCTTCCATTGCCGGCGTCGTCTTATTGATAGCTTGTATTAATTTTATGAACCTTAGCACGGCTAAAGCAAGCAAGCGTGCGAATGAAGTAGGCCTGCGGAAAACCCTCGGCGCCTATAGGAGTTCCCTGATAACTCAATTTTTAGGAGAAGTTATGGTCATTGTCGTCATCGCGATTGTGCTGAGCTTGATATTGGTGCAAATCACGTTGCCGGTTTTCAATCAATTGACTATGAAGCAAATTGCCCTCGATGCCGACAAAGTGATTTTCTTTGGGTCCGCGCTTGCCGTTATAGTTACCGTCATAACAGGGTTGATAGCTGGAAGTTATCCCGCTTTTTATTTGTCGTCGTTTCAACCATCAAAAGTGCTGAAAGGTAAAATGTGCCTTAAACAATTCCGGGAGTTTTTTACGACAGGTCGTTGGTTGTGTTTCAATTTGTTGTTGCCATCATACTGGTCTGCGGAATGATTGTAATCTCGCAACAACTGGACTATATGCGGTCGAAAGACCTCGGTTTTGAGGCTAAGCAAAAAGTTATTTTACCTTTGCGCACGGAATCTACTCGCAAAAATCATGAGATACTTCACAATGAATTGCTGAAGGTATCTTCTATAGAGGGATGTAACGGGTACGAACTACACGCCTGGTTCCTATATCTGGACAGATTTCAGCTTATATCCGGAAGGTTCAGACATGGAGAAGGCCATCATGATCAAAAATAATTGGGTAGAGCCCAACTACATTGATTTTCTGCATATAAAATTGATTGCGGGACGGAATTTTACCGAAAATCGAGAAGCGGATAGCCAAAACAAAATCATCTTAAACCGCATGGCCGTGACAACAATTGGGTTTTGAACCCAAGACGATCATCGGACAAAATCTGTACAGCGACCGGCAGGGAACGCGAACAACCTTATGAAGTTATTGGCGTTATGGATGACTATCATCAAATCACTGTTAAAGAAGAAGTCTTTCCCATGTTATTTCGCTTGCCGCTGGAAGTTTCAGAGCATGACTACATGGTCCTCGACATAGCAGGCTGGAAAATTTCAACAAAGCATTGGAAAGATTGAGAACATCTGGAAGAGAATCAATGCCGATACACCCTTTGAATATTCCTTTCTCGATGAAGACATCAAACGACAATATGAAGACGATCGTAGAGTATCACAGATGATCACCAGCTTCACCGTTATCGCAATGATCATTTCCTGCCTTGGACTGTACGGTCTGTCCACTTATATGGCTGAACGAAGATTTAAAGAGATAGGCGTACGAAAAGTAATGGGTGCAAGTGTAAATGAGATCATGGCCATGATGTCTTCTGAATTTATTCGGTTGGTACTAATGGCCTTTATCATTGCAGTGCCAGTATCGCTATACGGAATTCATCAGTGGCTTGAAAACTTTGCCTATAAAACACCCGTAAGCATTTCAATATTTATTATAGCTGGCGTCAGTGTTCGCTGTTGATTGCTGTGGTCACTGTAAGTTTTCAGTCGTTCAAGGCCGCATCGGTAAATCCGGTGAAGTCGTTACGGACGGAATAGCTCGATAGGTCGATTAGCTTCTTGTCATCCCTTTCGATAAAGCGATCAGGATTTACTAATGTGCAATGCCAATGGTAGATCGTTGAAGGCTTGTTCAGGATTTTCCTTGTTCCGAAGATATAGGCATAAGCATCAAACCCGCCTTAAAATCCATCTTACCAGTCGTTTGTCGGGGCAACGTACACTCGCATGAAATATGTTGTTGAGCCAGCCTTCTTTACGAGATCAGCTTTGAATTTTTCCAGAATCCAATGCCTGCGTTTTGGTATCGCCATATTTCTCTGATCCCGCAACTGCAGCTGAGTCAAACGGTCCTAAGGTACCTGAAGAATCGAAATATTTTTTCCCAGGAATGTCACGATGAAGAAATTGCCACGATGGATTTCCGCGATAGATAACTTTGTCTTCTGCATTTGGACCTTTTGAGCAGAGATGCAGGCAACAAGCAAATGTACTTGAATCGATGTAGCGAAATCGTTTTCATAAAGATGGGTTTAGGTTAATGAAGTTTTTAAGTAGTCTATCAATTAACAAAATGAATCGCTGCGCCAAATTTTTCAGTTTAGCTAAAAAAATCTGAAAGCGCACACGATTGATGAGAAAGATTTGCAAAAGTGCAGAAATTATGCAATCATTTTAAATTTATAAAGACGCCTGATTGAACACCTAAATGTGAAAAAATTTAACCTAAACCTTAAGCCATGACCAACAGGAGAAAATTTTTACAACTATCGGGAGTACTAGGCGCCGGATTACTGACCGGTCTGTCCGCAGCGTGTACATCCCCAAAGCTCTCACAAAAGTACATCGATCGTAATTTGATCGCGTCGAACAAATTCAAGCGATATCCGAAATTGGATATCTCGCTGGACAGGATTGTAAAAGAAACCGTTGGACTGCGTCCTTTTCGTAAGACAAGGATTCAGGGTGGAAAAACAGGAACTTGGAAGCAAGACAATCATTCACAACTATGGACACGGTGGCAGCGGGTGGTCACTTTCATGGGGAACGGCTAAACTTGCCACCGATCTTGCGCAAACAACCGGAGAAAAATCCTTTGCTGTTATGGGTTCTGGAATTGTTGGAATTACAACAGCCAGGACGTTGCAGGATCATGGATTTCAGGCAACGATTTATACAAAGGCCCTTCCACCCTTGGTAACTTCCAGCAAAGCAACTGGTACCTGGTCGCCAGCTTCAAGATTATTGGAAACACAATATCTGACGCCTGAATTTGAAGAACGATGGAAGAAGGCTGCGATGTATTCTTTCAGAACCTATCAGAACTTGTTAGGCTTTAATGATATCGTTACCTGGATCGATAATTATGTTGTGCGGGAAAAATTTGATCCAGAGCCGGAACCGTTGGATAATGGTGGCGGCCGGTATGCACGCTTGCGTATACCTGGACTGTTGCCGGAGCGCCATATATTAGAGCACAAAGAGCACCCGTTTCATGTCGATAAAATTTTAAAGCAGACTACTCTGGTTTTTAACATTCCTTCCTATTTGAACAAACATCTCAGCGACTTCCTGGCTTTCGGGGGGAAAGTCGTGATAAAGGAATTTAAATCGCTGGAAGATGTCGATGCGCTTACAGGAAAAATGTATTGTTAATTGCACTGGTCTAGGATCGATGGCACTGTTCGACGACAAGGATATGATGCCGATCGCCGGACAACTTTCATTTCTCATTCCACAACCGGATTTTAATTATAGGATCAGCACTGAAAATGGTTATGCCATTCCCCGAAAGGACGGAATTATATTGGGCGGAAACGCGCTGGAAGGAAGCTGGGACGAAAATCCTGATCGAGCACAAACTGAAAAGGTCGTTCAGGCACTTATAGACGTAATGAACAGGCTTAGAGTTTAGCCAAGCATGATCCAAAATAAAAAGAATTCCGGCTGATTACCGGAATTCTTAAAACCCCTCTAATCATGACCCTCAACTGATGTGCCCTACTACCTAAATGTTCATTCTACTAAAATTTCAGAAGCCCGATCCTTTCAATTTATTGAGTTAATTAAAATGTCATTAAATTTTGTGCCTCAATTTTTAACGCGATTCTGTGTCAATTGTGAGGCGTCTGGCGTAACCTGAATTCTACATACCGATGTTTTTTGTTGAATATGTTCCGCAGTTGAAAAGACAGCCCGTATTGAAGTGAACGTTTACGCTTTCGGCACGATACCCATTCGTAAGGAGTAAGGGAAGTTATGACCTTGAATTTATTAGAAAGGCAATTTGACTGTAAACGTCGATCCTTTGCCGACCTCGCTCTGTAGACTCACCGTTCCATTCAGCCGGTCAACAGATCTTTTTAGAATATAAAGGCCAAGGCCGGTACCCGTAGCATTTTTTGTGGCCCTGAAAAACATTTCAAATATTTTAGGCTGGTGTTCTAATAGGTATGCCCTGTCCGTTATCTTCGACTTCGATAAATAAATTTTCGTTGCTGGAGAACACCCGAACGATCACGAAGGGCGAGCTTTTGCTGGAATACTTAATAGCATTTTCCAGAAGGTTTTGCATGATGGCAGTCAGGAGAGTCCATGCAGAATAAAATTCAATATCCGATTGAATTTCCTTTCTAAACGCTATTGCTTCAAAATTGGGTAGACTGTTGAATGATGTAATACATTCGTCAACCATTTTATGGAAATCAATTTTTTCCTTTCTCCAAGTCCCCGTGACTCAACCTGGTCAAATTAATCAATCCGCTAATGATATGATTCAGGCGTTCGACCTGGTTTTCCTGCTTATCAATATAGTCAAGGGCCACAGGATCTTTTATATCTACTTTCGCGAGAAATGATAAACCAAGCAAAGCGGAAATAGGACCCCTAAGGTCGTGCGAGATGCGATGAAAGAATGTATCTAACTCAGCGTTTTTATTTTGAATAATTTCCGTTTGCTCTTGATTTTTTTCGAGCGTCGCATGCAATTCTTCATAGGCCTTTGAAAGTTGTTCGGTACGGACGTTCACTTTAACTTCCAGCTCCTCGGTCGCTTCCTGTTGCACTTTTAACGCAAGGTGCTGTGCATCCTCCTTTTCTTTTTTAAACCGGCGATATTGATCTCCCAAGTGCAAAGGCAATGATCGTTGTTTCCAATGCAGCACCGATCTCGACAAAATGCGTAGTCCAGAAGTTAAACGGTAACACACCGCTATTGCGTAAGGTTAAAAGCAATCCACCACAAAGGTAAATGGTCCAGGCGGCGATGAAATACTTCGCGGTTTTATTTCCCTTCAGTTTGCACACAACGCCGGTTGTCATGTATATAATGGTCGCAACGGAGATCAGATTATTTGCCGCGGAAGGAACAAGGTTGGTTGCCACAAGGATAGTCGTTATGATCGCCAATGGGATGAGCGAGAGCAACGCATAATACATGACCTTAGAGTACCGTTTTCACTTGCAAAAAATCGTATAGTGAAGACTGCCAGAAAAATGGTCAACGCTCCCATAGACATTCTCCCTGCATAGAAATTCAGGTGGGGGCTTTCGGGCCAAAGAAATTTTCCCGCGTAACCAGATGCTGATGAAAAAATAACAAACGTGCAGACAATCGTCAGGACGTACAAGCAGGTAGTTGACTTCCTTTAGTGAAAAGTAGAGGAGCAAGTTATAGAAAAACATCACGATAAGGATTCCATAAAAGATTCCATAGCCGATATCTTCTCATTCTCGTCTTCTGATGAAATTTTTCCTTTTCAATCACAAACAGCGGAAATGTTTTCGGACTATGACCGGAAATTTTAATGTATACAACTATTTTCTGAACTAGCATCGAATACGAGGGGCAGGACATGGCCCGTGTGAGATATTTTCTTTACACTTTGTTTTCGATAATATCCGGTTGGTGCATGTTGCCACATTCCATCTTGTTGCAGTTGATAGAAATCGACGTACTCTATGAACGGTGCAGGAATTTCAAGATACCATTGGGTGGTCGGCGAATTTGTCTTGGTTCGAACTTTTAGCCAGATGGAAGATTTCGTATATCCGAATGTAAGGCCGTGTACTGCGTCTGAATTCTTTGCTGAAATTCTGGTTTTACTATTTGTTCAATCGAGATGGCATTTGTAGAATCAAGAAATACATCCACGTGGTAATCGAGGCGATAGACGGCATTGCTATCTGCTAAAGAAAAGTACTCCTGACCGGTGCTGAATTGAAAGCAAAACACCAGGTAAATCAACACTACTGTACTGAATGTGTGTAAGTTAAAAGGATAGCGCATTCGGATCCGTCAAAAAATAAACGCTAAAAATAGTCAAAATTGCTTGCGATCAGGTCATCAATAAAAAGAGATTTACTGATCTCTCAAAACCTTTGCAGGATTGGCAAGCGCCGCTCGAAGTGATTGACTTGAAATAGTAAGCAATGTCGCTACAAGCACAATTAATCCCGGCAACAAAATCATCCACCAGCTTATGTCGATTTTATATGCAAAACCTTGAAGCCATTGATGCGTAAAATAATACGCAATAGGAAATGCAAACGCACAGCTAATGATGATCAATCGAATGTAACTTTTTGACAGCATGATAATAATGTTCCAGACGCTGGCCCCTAAAACTTTTCGCACGCCAATTTCTTTTGTGCGTTTTACCATTGCGAGTGTAGCCATACCGAATAACCCAAGGCAAGCAACCGTCATCGAAATAAAACTAAATAAACCCAGAAGCCTTTCGAATAATAGATCGGCCTTATATTGCGCTTCAAAAAATCGATCCATAAAATAGTAAGTAAAGGTATCGTTGGGATAATGCTTTTTCCAGATCTCTTGTAGCACAGGGAGATAGTCGCTGGCGGTTGACTGAACCTGAAAGGAATAATATCCATATTCATGCGGATGGTTATGTATAAAGATGATTGGGTCAACTGACTTGCGAACGGACTCATGATGGTAATCTTTCCAAAGTCCGACAATTGTGAGTCTTTTCTGTTGGCTCGTGACGAGCGTTGTATTGACTGCGTCTTTAGGGTTTTCATAACCAAGCGCCAACGCTGCAGCTTCATTTATCAAACACGTCTCACGCGAATCATTTGCTGTAAAGTTTCGGCCCTCCAATAATTTCATCCCAAAAGTTTCCTGATACCCCTCATCGATCCACATCAGCCAAAACGATTGTTTTCTTTCTGAATTTCCGCCAACGCCATGAACGCCCTCATCGTGAAAGCGAATCTCTTCTCCAGGAATATTCATGGTGGAAGTTCCGGAAACAAATGCCGGATGTCGGAGTACTTCATCACGGAAAGTGATAAATCGAGTCTTTCTTAATGAATCGGAATTCGTCGAGGCTGGCCCCCGCAGGGTGATCGTCTGTTTCGCGTTAAACCCGGCGTCGAACTCACGCATAAATTTGACCTGACGTCCGGCAATCAACGTCACTGCGACAATACCCACGGCCAAAAACAATTGAAAAACCATCAAAGACTGATGCAAAAGATTAGCCTTCCCTTTACCACCACCCAATTTATTTTTGAGAATAAGCGCCGGTTTGTAGCTGGAAATAAAATATGCCGGGTAAAAGGCCACCAGCGTGGTGACAGTGATAAAGGCGAGGAAGTACGTTGCCCATTGCGTAGCACCCGGTGACGCAAATTGCACGTTTGTAAAGAGCAGGTAGGAGAGGGGCCCTGAGAAAAGGGAATAGAGAATGAGACCAATTAAGAAAGTCACAACGGAAAGGATAAACGCTTCCAGCAAGAACTGGCCGCTGATAATCATTCGGTTCGCGCCAAAAACTTTTCTCACGCCGATTTCGTCAGCCCGTTCCAACGAACGCGCCAACGATAGATTAATATAGTTGATCCACGCGGCCACCAGGATAAAAATTGCCATCGAGATCAACGTGTACAGCAGGGTCCGGCTGACCGTAGGTTTTATTTCACCTGAAAGGATTGGTTCCAAATGAAGATCTTCGTAAGCACGGAGTTCCTGACGCGCAGTGTGACCACGCTTCTCCAACGTTGTGATGTGTTCCTTGGCCATGGCTGTCAGCCGTTGGTTAATGGATTCTATGTCTGTCACATTTTTTCTGATCCTTACAAAAGTAAAAGTCCACGGCTCTTTAAACTCACCGTCTTTGGTGATCCATCCGTAAAAAGGCATGGTTGACCACGATAACAGAAAGTCGAAATCGATGGATGAATTGGATGGAATATCCTCAAACACGCCCGTGACAATAAAGGGCAATCGTTCGTTGAAGAACAACGTTTTGCCTATCGGATCTGCCTCAGCAAAATATGCTTTTGCCTGCGATTGGGAAATCATTACTGACTTTGGGGCCGTTAGCGAATTATCCATAGAACCGCTGAGCAGTTTTACTGGAAATACCTTGAAGAACGAGCTATCAACAAAGAGCATATCCTGATCCACAATGCGGATGTCTTCCGTGAAGACGTAGGCCTTCTCATTATAAACGCGGGTGACTGCTTCGACCTGCGGGACGTATTCGTGGACAAGAAGTGCTGTCCGGTCGTGGGTACGTGCGCTTTGCAAAACCGGCTGGGCATTCTGATATTCGAAGTAATTGATACGATAAATTCTTTCACCATTGTCGTAGAACTTATCATAACTAAATTGATAGGCCACGTAGCCACTCAACGCAAAAAAAATAGCAATGCTTAACGAAAGGCCAATGCTATTGATTGAGGTGAATAGTTTATTACGGAATAAACTTCGGATAGCAGTGTTCCAATAATGTCGGAGCATGAATATATCTTAATTGTTAAAGCTGAAAGTCCACAACTTACAAAGATCATCCATGGTTTTTTCTTGATTTTGGAATATAATATATACATGGTGTCTACCAGATATTGGTTTTTCTATTTTTGAAATAAGGGTTTGATGGTTGTTCTCTCCACCTGTTGGAGTAAAGTCAATTTTGCTAATGACAGGACCACCTAGCGATTCGATGCGAACAACGATTTCACCACTTCGCTTTTCTGCGCTGTACTCGTACGTAAGGCTTTTTATTCCCGTAAGGTCAATGTTTCGCAAGAGGATGTAGGATTTGTTTTTTGCTTCACCAAAATTATTTCCCCAGCGGTCAATGCCCACGTGCGCATCGGCATCGATCGGACGCATTTTAGCGCTGCGTAACTTAATCATTTCACTGTCGCTAAGCGTTGTAGCACCGCTGGAATTTGTATCGGTATACGCGGCTGTGAGGGTATAAATTCCAGCCTCATCTTGTTTATGAGAGGATAGTGAAACCGATCCTTGTAATGGCAATATCTTCTTCTTATTTTTTACGTCTGTGATGGCCAAAATGAAGGTTACCATTTCCGTCGCTTCGTCAATTGAAAGTTGCGGATGAGCACTCATCACGTGTTCCGTTCCCCAATTTCCGCCACCACCCGCGATAATCTTTTTTGTAAGTATTGATACGGCATCCCCGTTGTTTTTATAGCGTTCGGATATCGCCGGTGTACGTGGGACCTACAGATTTTTTATCAATCGTGTGACACGCCTTGCAATCGCTGGAAAGAATTTTTGCATAGCCTGCTGGAATAGGTTCAGGCACCTGAAAAAGTTTGGGTCTTGCGATGGCATCCGTTGGCGCTGGCATCGTTGTATCCTTATTGTAGTCAAAAGTAACCAACACTTTTTTCGGATCTATACCTCCATCTTCTTTGTCAACAACCTTTACAACATATCGAAAGGGTTTGTGATCCCAATAGAATGATTTGTTGTCGGAGCTCGCGATTTCGACAGTTGGTTTTGTATTGCCCACCTTTACGACTACTGTATCCAAATCAGACGCGCCATGATTATCCATTACTTTTAAAACGACAGGATAAACGCCGGGTGCACTAAATGTATGGGAAGGGCTGACATCTGTCGATTTCGATTTCTCATCGAATATCCATTCGTAAGAAAGAACATCGTCATCATCCAGATCGTTGGAGTTGCTGCTCGCAAACGAAACCTTTAATGGTGCGTCACCAGCGATCTCGTCAAATTGAGGCGAAGCTTGCTCACTCGTCAGAAAAACCTTTGAATGCCACTCCGGACCGACTGGATCAGGAATACCAGCTTCTGCAATAGGCGCACGGTTGCCCGTGTGATATTCGATCTTTACAAGACGTGCATCATCATTATCAGCGCCGTAAACGGAGCCATACTCCAACATGTACATAATACCGTCCTTTCCGAAGGCGAGGTCAATCGGCCTGCGGAAATCTCCAGTCGATGACATGAAAGGTTCACTTCGAGGAAGTTCCATCCTGGTCGAATCCGAAGCGCTAAAACCCAATTTCGCATCCAGTCAAACACAAACAAGGCGCCGTCATAATATTCCGGAATTTCTTTGCCGAAGATGATTCATTGTTGTAAGTGTAAAATTCTCCTGCCATTGCGCTCCTTCCACCTTGTCCAAGCTCCGGAAATTCTTTTGATGGCGCATAGGGATACTAGATCATTGCAGCCGTGGCAGGCAGCAGTTTGTTAAGGCCTGTATTGTTCGGGGAATTATTTTCGGGATTGCGGATTAAACTTTGGGCCTGCAGTGTTGGTAGCAAAATCCCATTTAGCGTACGCTTCGTTGTTTCCGACAAAATATGGCCATCCATAATTACCTGGCTTCTTGGCCTGGTTAAACTCGTCATAACCTCGTGGTCCCTGAACGCTGTCCTTTCCAGCATCCGGGTCCGATCTCACCCCAATACAGAACAGAACTTTTTGGATTGACGGCGATGCGATAGGGATTTCTGCACCCCATGGTATAAATCTCAGGCAAGGTCTTTTCCGTCCCCTTTGGATAAAGATTTCCTTCAGGAATAGTATACGTTCCGTCAGGTTCCGGATGAATTCTTAAAACTTTCCCTTTTAAATCATTTGTGTTGGATGCACTGCGCTGAGCATCCATCGCGAAAAATTCCTTTTCAGGACGTTCGTCCAGTGGCGCATAGCCATTCGCCGGGAAAGGGGTGGAGCTGTCGCCGGTGGAAAGAAAAAGATTGCCTTCCTTATCCCATGCAAGGGACCCGCCATGATGAGCGCCGCTATTTTCCTCAACGGGAACCTTCAACAAAACTTTTTCCGAGGTAAGATCAAGTGTGTTGTCTGTCGTAACAGTAAACCGTGATAGACGAAAAATTATGGGTTCACCATCCATTGGAGGGGAGTAGTAGACGTAGAGATTTCGATTCGTGTCAAACTTAGGATCAAGTGTAACTCCAATAAGTCCTGTTCCGCCGCGTTTACAAACATCGAAACGATGGACAAGTGAATTTTTTCCAGTTGCTGTATTGTAGACGTACAAGTTGGCCGTCCTAAGTTCACTATAAAACACGAGGCCGTCGTTTGAAACTGCCAGCTCCATGGGTGTATTCAGGTCATTTACCAACACTGTCTTAACAAACCGATTTTCCTCGGGTACCGTCACCGCCCGTGATTTGCTATAGTCTTTTTTGCCGTCGCCCATCGCGTACTTGATTCCACCCAGAATGTGGCTGATCACGAGCGGCTCGCTAAAACTGGAATCCTCATGACCAACAGCGGTGTAAAATGAGCGGCCGCCGTCGTATTCATGATACCACGTGATGGGATGAAAGGTGCCGTTGGTGCCGCCCTCGTAAGTATTTTCGTCTAACTGGGCGAATACATTTATGCCCGGATAGAAAGACCTGTAATTATACCATTCCTCCTGGCGTTCCCAATGATCGGGCAACGCCGCCGTGGCAGGATGATTCTTATTCGAAACATCAATGACACCCTTGCGTGTACCTGGATTTATTGGATGGCTTGAAAAAAAAGCGCCGATGAGCTTGTTGTACCATGGCCACTCATATTCTGTTGCAGCGGCAGAATGTATCCCAACAAAACCACCACCCGCCTGGATATATCGCTCGAAAGCTGCTTGCTGTTCCGCATTAAGAATGTTCCCTGTAGTGTTCAGAAAAATTACCGCATGATATTTCTTAAGATTATCATCGTTGAATGCCGATGCATCTTTTGTTGTATCAACAAAAAATTTATTCTCTTCGCCGAGTTTTTGAATGGCTGCTATTCCGTGCGGTATAGAGGCATGTTTCCATCCCTTAACTTTGGTAAACACTAAAACGCCAGGTGAGTTTCCTCCTCCGGAACATCCGGTAAGCGCTATTACCAGACTTGAAACAAGTAGAAAATTTAACAAACCATTGGTTTTTTTACGGATCATAATTTTCAGTTAAAACAATGCATAATATCGATCTCCTGCGGTAATTAAAAATCGTCAATGGACGTTTGATAGAATTTCAGAAATATCTTTTCTTTCGGCTTAAAATTGCTTTAAGATTGGTGATTGTTTCCAATACATTCAGCCTCTGGGACAATAGCATGCGATATGAATAGTTACCGGTTCTTTTTATTGGTGTTGATCCTAGCGGTGGTAGAACAGGGTCAGGCTCAGGTCAAGAAGAGCAAGCCGCAACCTAATATCCTTTGGATAACATGCGAAGACATGAGCCCACACCTGATGTCCTATGGCGATTCACAAGTCAAAACCCCACACCTCGATCAACTCGCATCTGAAGGTATTCGCTACACAAGAGCATTTGCAACGGCAGGCGTATGTGCACCGAGCAGATCCGCCATTATTACGGGTATGTATCAGCAATCCATCGGAACGCAGCATATGCGAACGGCTAAACTCTCTGCCAACAAAGATGCCTATCCGGCGGATTACGTTGGATACGCTGCATTAGTCCCGGAAGCTGTCAAATGTTTTCCGGAATATCTTCGTGCCGCTGGCTACTACTGCAGTAACAACGTTAAGGAAGACTATCAATTTGAGGCTCCACCGACGGTCTGGGATGAAAGTAGCACGACCGCTCACTGGAGAAAGAGAAAAAATGCCGAGCAGCCTTTCTTTTCCGTTTTTAATCTGATGGTCACGCATGAATCCCAAGTTTGGGCGCGTGCAAAGGAACCGTTATTGGTAGACCCAAAAGATGTTGACGTTCCACCTTACTATCCCGATGTTCCTGAAGTAAGGTTGGATATTGCACGACACTTGTCGAATGTGATGGTTATGGATCAGCAAGCGGGCGAAATTCTGAGGCAGCTGGAAGAAGATGGGCTTTCTGAAAACACCATTATCTTTTTCTTTTCGGATCATGGCGATGGACTGCCCTTTGTGAAACGCGAAATTTATGACCGCGGCACCCGAGTTCCCTTGATCATTAAATTTGGAAAGAATTGGCAATCAGCAAATCCTTCCGGGACAAAAAAAGGAATCGTAGATGACCAGTTGGTAAGTTTTGTTGACCTTGCGCCGACCGTGCTTTCGCTCGCGGGCTGTGGGATACCAAATTATTTACAAGGTCAGGCATTCCTGGGACCTGCCAAAGGCACGCCACGAAAGTACGTCTTTGCAGCCCGTGACCGAATGGATTCTGAGTATGACAGGGTTCGTTCAATCCGGGACAAACAGTTTTTATACCTGCGCAACTATATGCCTGAAAAGCCATACTACCAGAATATCGGGTATAGGTTGCAGCAGCCCATGATGAACGTGATTCTTAAAATGAAGGAAGAGGGGCGGTTGAATCAACAACAGATGTTATGGTTCCGTCCAACTAAACCGGCTGAGGAACTATACGATTGTGCAGCTGACCCATGGCAATTCAAAAATCTTGCTGATGATCCGGCCTATGCGAACAAACTGAAGGAGCTCCGACAGGCTTATGATGAATGGATAAAAGATGTCGGTGATTTAAGTGCAATACCCGAGGCACAAATGGTGAAGAATTGGTGGAATGGTCAGGACCAGGCTCCGAAAACAGAATTCCCAAAACTTTTACGCCAAGGAGGGAGCGTGAAGTTGTCGTCACCAACCCCTGGCGCATCTATTGGTTACAAATTTAGAGCGAAGGATGCCTGGTCGGTATATACGGGCGCTGTTAAAATCAATGGGCAGGATTCACTCTATGTCATAGCACAACGAATAGGCTATTCCAAAAGCGATATTGTGAGGGAACGCCTGGGCATCAACTAGCGCAATCATTTATGGGTGTCCGAAGCTTAAGGAAGCAATAGTTCCATTTTGATGTCCGCTGTTGCAAACGGGCTGTCTGTTACAGCGACGTGCACGAAGCCATAATTGCTGTAAAGTTGTAAAGCCTCCTGAAGTTTGTGATGGGAAAACAATACAATTTTTTTTGCTTTCAAAAAGTTTGCTCTTTCCAGGCACTTCTCCAGTAATAATTTGCTGACGCCTCGGCCTCGCCATGAAGGCACTACCGTCATCTTTGCTAATTCGTAGATACCATCATGAGCGCTGATCAACGCAGCGCTTCCAATAATTTCCGCTTTGCTTTTGGCCAGAAAGATTGCGCCGCCTGGTTCAAGGATGGTCTCTTTGGGCTTATTTAGCATTAGCAAATCGGGTTCTTCCGTCAGGTCATATTTATTGAGCCATTCAAGGTTTATATTTTTAAAATCACCCGCGTATTGGTCTTGGTATTCAATGATTTCAACCATGCTGTTAAAGGTATCAATGTGGATGCTGAATCGCTGTTCAAGTTTTCAAAACGTTGTTTCTTAAAAAAACGTTGTTCCTTAATTTAAGAATAACCTTTTGGGCTGTAAAAAAATCTGATTTATCCCTTAACTTTAGTTGTGGCTCAAACTTACCCTTAAAAAAACTAGAATGAAACACAGTTACAACTCGATGGGCAGAAGGAATTTCATCCAAAAGTCAGCTGCTATTACTACGGGTCTGGTGGGACTCACGGGTCTAAACCACTTTGCTGATGCAAGTGAATTATCCTTCGCAGCTGACAGCGTTTTTGTTATTGGTCCAATGGAAGGTTACGCTACTCAGGTCGGGACGTTGGTATCCATGCTAAATTATAACCGTTCGACTATTGTAAATATGGTGAAGACCATGAGCATGAAAGAATTGGATCATTTGCACGATGCAAATTCCAATACCATTGGGGCATTGATTTTACATCTTGGTGCCACGGAAAAATTTTATCAGATAAACACGTTTGAGGGCCGCCAGGATTTTAATGATGAGGAAAAAAAGATTTGGGGATCGGCCATGTCGTTGGGAGATGAGGGCCGCCAAAATATCAAAGGCAAGGATGTACAATATTATATTGACGCCATAACGGCCGTAAGAGAGAAGACGCTAGAGGAATTGAAAAAGAAGGACGATAAATGGCTGCTGGCAATTGATCCGGAATGGTCAAAGGAACGGCCCTTAAATACCTATTGGAAATGGTTTCACGTATGTGAACATGAATCAAACCATAGGGGTCAAATTGCCTGGTTAAAAAGCCGGCTGCCAGGAGCAAAGCCTTCGAAGGAATAATGCGGATAGACATTCCGTTAGTCACAAGACCTGAAATAACTTCCCGAAAGTTTTGAACTTTCGGGAAGTTGACTTGGAACTGTTTAGTGAAAAAATTCGGCGTAAGTGTTAAAATAACTAGTCAAACTTGTTGCCTATGGAGCTGCAAATAAACAATAAGAAATATACGGTTGAAGGAATAAAAGATGAAAGCCTTTTGACCGTTTTGCGTGAATACCTCGACTTAACCGGTAGCAAATATGGCTGCGGCGAGGGATCGTGTGGTGCCTGCACTGTGATCGTTGATGACAAGGCTGTGCGTTCCTGTATTACGCAGGCGAGCAGTGTTGTCGGAAAGAAAATCACAACAATCGAAGGACTGGAGCAGAATGGTAAGTTAGCCCCCGTACAAACTGCATTCATTAACGCGGATGTTTTTCAATGCGCCTATTGCGCTTCTGGCATGATCATGTCTGCTTTGTCGCTCCTTCAAAAGAATGCAAATCCTTCTGAGCAGGAAATCATGAAGTTCATGCAGGGTAATATCTGCCGGTGTGGGACATATCCTCGCATTCTCAAAGCTATTCGTGAAGCTTCAACTGTATGATTATGAAAAAGTCTGAAAGGGAAACAATAGCGCCGGAACAATACGAGTTAACGGAAAAAAGATCGTACCATTTTACCATGAATCGCCGTTCTTTTTTTGAAGTATTGGGAAGCGGAATAGCCATTACATTTTCACTTACTAATGCCATCGGAAAGACCTTGACCGACGGTGTACCTGAAGATCAGGTTGCAGCATGGATACATGTGGGAGAAAATGGTACCGTCACAATCTATTCGGGTAAAGCGGAGGTCGGACAAAACATTCGTACCTCGCTGGCACAAATAGTAGCTGAAGAACTTCCTGTTCCGTTGGATAAAATCGACATGGTGTTAGGGGATACTGAACTTACACCCTATGATCGCGGCACCTTTGGCAGCCGATCGATTCCCTATATGGGGCCACAACTAAGAAAAGCGGCGGCATCTGCGCGAGAACTACTTATTGATATGGCAGCAACGGCATGGAAAGTAGACCGGAGTGTGGTCTTCATGGAAGCGGGTGTTGTTAAGAACCGTTCAACGAAGCAGTCAATTGAGATCGGGAAGTTAGCGAAAGGGCAAAAGCTCCTGAAACCGATAAATGATAAAGTTGAAGTTACGGCAGTAAAGGACTGGAAAATAGCTGGTACTTCAGTTAAGAAAGTTCGAGGCGAATCCTTCGTCACTGGCAAACACAAATATGTGTCAGATATGAACTTGCCAGGCATGTTGCACGGGAAAATTTTGCGCGCACCTGCCTATGGTGCGACGCTTATTTCTGCGGATGTAGACGCGGATAAAAGTATGACTGGTGTTACCGTTGTGAAAGACGGAGACTTCGTTGGCGTAGTTGCTCAGCATGTCAGCACAGCGGATAAAGCACTCAAATCGATTAAGGCTGAATGGAAATTAATAGCCCAGCCATCCCGCCATGAAATATTCGACTATATCCGAAAACATGCGGAAAAGAACGGCGATGATCAAGGCAGCGCCGGTAATGTGGACAGCGCATTTATGGCAAGCGATGTGAAGATCGAAAAGAGTTTTATGATCGATTATATCGCACATGCTCCATTGGAACCCCGTGCGGGCGTAGCGCAGTGGACGGGTAATAAGCTTACAGTCTGGACGGGAACACAGCGTCCATTTGGTGTGCAAGAGGACCTCGCCGAAATATTTGGCATTCCGAAAGAAAATATTCGTGTTATACAACCGGATACAGGATCCGGATATGGAGGCAAACATACCGGAGAAGCTGGCATCGAAGCGGCACGCTTAGCAAAGGGGGCTGGTAAACCTGTCAAAGTCGTTTGGACGCGCGAAGAAGAATTTACTTGGGCCTACTTTCGTCCCGCAGGCGTCATTGACATCAAAGCCTCGGCCGATAAAGCTGGAAAACTAACCTCGTGGGAGTTTCACAATTTCAATTCGGGTGGGTCTGGTATTGAGACGCCGTATCAAGTTCCCAATAAAAAGATTCAATTTCACCGCATGGACTCCCCGTTGCGTCAAGGGTCTTACCGGGGATTAGCAGCCACGGCAAATGTCTTCGCCCGTGAATCCATTATGAATGATCTTGCCCTCGAATTGAAGATGGATCCTCTTCAGTTCCGGCTACAAAACCTGCAGGAGCAAAGAATGAAAGACGTATTGGAAGCCGCCGCTTCAAAATTTGGGTGGAGTTCTAAAAAGCCGGTCGTAAACCATGGATTTGGAATTGGCTGCGGCGACGAAAAAGGAAGCTATGTAGCAACCTGTGCGGAGATCGCTGTAGACCCATCGAATCAACTAACCAAAGTCTTGCGCGTGGTCGTGGCATTCGAGTGCGGTGCCATTATTAATCCGGAACATCTGAAAAATCAGATTCAAGGTGCTGTTATCCAGGGTTTGGGTGGTGCGTTGTTTGAACGAGTAGATTTTAAAGATGGCAAGATTCTGAATGCATCCTTTTCAAAGTATCGCGTACCTCGCTTTGGCGATACGCCTGATCTTGAGGTTGTGATGCTTGACCGGAAAGATATACCATCGCTGGGAGCGGGAGAGACCCCTATTCTAGGAATTGCGCCGGCCATCAGAAATGCAATCGCAAATGCTACTGGGAAAAGAATTTATACACTGCCGTTAGCGGCCGATGGAAGTGACGAAGGATAATTTCAATGTCTATCAAATCAAAAACAAATATCCAGAAGCATCCTTAATCGTGGTTTCCAGAACCTCAAAAAAAATTATTTGAGTTGAATAAAATTCTTGTAATTGCTCAACCAAAACATCAACCAATTCAACTTGAACTGTTTCCCGTAACGAGCAGAGCATTCTCAGCGAAATCATGATCTTAGATGTAATCGACCTCACAAAGACATACGACAACGGTGTGCAAGCTGTAAAAGGGGTTTCCTTTTCGGTCAAAAAAGGCGAGGTCTTTGGAATTCTCGGGCCAAACGGTGCTGGGAAAACCACCACCTTGGAAATGATTGAAGGACTTCGTTCGATCACTTCCGGAACCGTAGTTTTGGATGGTATAAAAACAAATGAGCATCCTTATCTGGTTAGACAACGAATTGGAATTCAGCTTCAATCCTCCGCATTTTTCCAGAATCTCAAGCTTACGGAATTATTGGAAATGTTTCGTGATCTCTATGGCTCCTCAACAAATCCTTTAGATTTACTTGCCGAAGTCGGCCTAACCGACAAGGCAGCTTTTTTAGTTAAAAACCTTTCCGGTGGCCAAAAGCAACGGTTTTCCATTGCCACTACGTTGGTAAACCAGCCAGTCATGATTTTCTTAGATGAACCTACAACTGGTCTTGATCCGCAAGCCCGGAGAAATTTGTGGGACCTGATCTCGCAGATTAAAAAACGTGGCACCACTGTCATTTTGACCACGCACTACATGGAAGAAGCACAGGTCCTTTGCGATCGTGTTGCTATCATGGATGATGGAAAAATAGTTGCGCTGGACAAACCTGCGGAACTTATCAGGCAATTGCTGACGCGTGGATTTAAACCTCATGTAGAAGTTCCGCCCGCTACATTGGAGGATGTCTTTATTGACCTGACGGGAAAAACATTGCGCGATTGACATGAATCAGAAAGCCCGTTCTTTTTTTGCATTGACAAAGGCCTCGATGAAAATGTATTATAGGAACAAAGGGGCAATATTTTTTTCGTTGCTCTTGCCCGTGGCCCTGATGAGTATTTTCGGCTTCCTTTCGCAAGGCAGGGGTGGGTCGTTAAAAATTGGATTGACCAACCATTCCACAGGTGAGATTGCAAAGCGATTTATTGACAACCTAAAAAAAATTGAAGCTTTTAGGATCGTTGAAACTGCGGAAGAAGATGCTGCTATGGACCTCGGGAAAGGCAATCTTGACCTTCAAATCATAGTGCCCTCCAATTTTGGAATTCCAGAGAATGGGAAACCGATGGCGAGCACCATTCAAACGCGGTTTAATAAATCTAAGCCACAGAATGGACAGATGGCTAACCTGGCAGTGATACAAATTGTGAACGACCTTGACCATCAGTTCACAAATTCGCCGACGTTGCTTAACGTGAAAAGCGAAGGTGTCACCACTAATAATCTCGGATACTTTGATTTTATTCTTCCCGGCATCTTGTCAATGACAATCATGCAACTGGGTATTTTTGGCGTGGCCTTTAGTTTTGTAGCCATGAAAGCGAGTGGAGCCTTGCGAAGGATTCAAGCTACACCTGTCCATCCCAGATATTTTGTATTCGCACAAGCTCTTGTACGGCTGGTTATCAGCCTTGCAACGACAGGGATATTGGTGGGACTCGGAACGTATTTTTTCAATTTCCACATGGTGGGTAGCTATTTCAATTTTATTGTGGTATGCATCTTTGGAATCCTGATTTTTTTGGGCGTTGGCTTTGCCATAGCCGGGTGGGCACGAGATGAAACGCAGGTTGCTCCGGTAGCCAATCTGATTCAACTCCCCATGCTGCTCCTTTCCGGGATTTTCTTTTCAAGGGACGGGTTTCCAACATGGCTTAAAAGTATAACCGACTATTTTCCTCTTACCTATGTAAGTCATGGGCTTCGTAAAATTGCAAATGAAGGCGTGAGCCTGGCTGAAATACCTGTGGATGTCGTCGGAATGACTATTTGGCTGGTAATAGTTTACGTTATTGCAATCCGGGTTTTTCGCTGGGAATAAAATATTTCCGAATGGAACTTTTCCGCACTCGGAGATAGGATGTGATCCGTCGGTTGAATTCTAAAATTCCCACATTGGAAATCTGCGGACGCTATTTTATCGTATATAATTTAAACTAATATTGCTCGACCTCTGTTGGGGTTATAACTTCTGTGCTATGAATACTTTGCTGATCGTATTTTTCCTTTCTTTTTTGTCGGATGCTGTCTTTACGCCTGGAGCGATAACTATTTCGGAAATTAAAAATCAATCAAATTTCCAGGAACCAAAAAACCCCTACTACTCGAGGACCGATACTACTACACTAAACGTGAAGGACGAAACATGGAAAAAGATCCTTCCTCCGGAGGTGTACCATGTCGCACGCGAGAAGGGAACAGAACGGGCTTTTACGGGAAAATATTGGAATGCAGCTGGCATCGGAACTTACTATTGCGCGGTGTGTGGTAACAACTTATTTCGATCAGATGCAAAATTTGCCAGCGACTGTGGATGGCCAAGCTTTTTTAAAGCGCAACGTAAAACAAGTGTCGTTTACAAAGATGATCATTCTTATAACATGGAACGTATCGAAGTGTTGTGCGGCCGTTGCGGCTCGCACCTTGGACACCTTTTCGATGATGGTCCCGAGCCGACAGGCAAACGCTATTGCATGAATTCCACCGTCCTTGAGTTCGTTCCGGCAAAAGGTGTAACCTTCTAGCGCAAGCGTCCCGCTTGTGCTTACATTGGGCCAGCGTCCGCTGGCATTTGCAATGAACCCATGAAGCGAGTGTAATTGCAGAGATGGTTTTCAGCTCGATCCGGAAAACCCTTAGGCGGGTTTAATTTCAGCGGACGCTGAAAAAAGGTTAGCACAGGCGGGACGCTTGCGCTAGCGAAGCGTTTTAGTGACGATCCCATGGATGCAATTCTAAAAAGCAGAGCGTAGGGTTTCAAACGGACGCTGAAGGAAACTAAGGATATTGAAAACCCTTAAGGCGGGTTTAATTTCAGCGGACGCTGAAAAAGGTTAGCACAAGCGGGACGCTTGCGCTAGCGAAGCGTTTTAGTGACGATCCCATGGATGCAATTCTAAAAAGCAGAGCGTAGGGTTTCAAACGGACGCTGAAGGAAACTAAGGGTATTGAAAAGCCTTAAGGCGGTTTAATTTCAGCGGACGCTGAAAATACCTAAGCACAAGCGGGACGCTTGCGCTAGAGATAAATTAATTCAATCGGTCCTTTGGCGATACCGGCGTAGTCGCGGGCGCTGCTATAAGTCCAGCATTCAGGAACATCAACGAAGCCAGCGTCAACTGGATTAAGGTGAATGTAGGCGAGTTTTTGTTCGATGATGGCAGCTGTATTTAATTCGATAGGATGGCTATGCTGTTGCCAGAATTGAAAGTCTTTATTGTTTCTATTGTGTTTGCCACCATAGTACATACGCTTAAGGATCCATTCACGACTTTCATTAACCTGGCGATCATCCTCTAGTACCTTTCGTATATGTCTGGATGTAAACGCTTTTAAATCTCGGATTATTCCTTCTAAAGGCAACAGGCTATTCGCACCGATGATTAAATGGATATGGCTCGTCATAAAACAGTATGCGTAGATTTCAAGGCCTTTGTTTTCCTGACAATACCTGATGCTCTCGACGACAACAGCACGATACTGATCACGAATAAAGATATCAATCCAGTCGATGACTGTAAACGTCACAAAATAAATGCTGGACTGGTTGTTGATTTTATATTTTCGACTCATAACATCAAGACAACGGGTTAGCGAACATAAGAAATAGTCGCAATGGGACAGGGGCGGTTGAAAAAAAATCAGGAATATTTGCGGGGCGTTCTAACTTCAAAGCCTTTAAGCGGACGCTGAATGGAGGGTAATGGAAGGCCGAAGCTGTCAGGCGTAAATAAAAATATGATGATATGGTTCAGCGGACGGTGAGGTAAGGCCGGTTAGTTTCAGCGGACGCTGAAAAAACCTGAGCACAAGCGGGACGCTTGCGCTAGCATTTGCTCAGGATCTCAATAGCTTTTTCCTGCTCATTTAAGTTTAGGGAAGCAAATCCGAGACGTGTGGCGTTGTAATTCTTAACCAGATTATAAAGCCTTCCATCACTCATGGTTAAGCCTTTCTTTTCCGCTTTAGTCGCCACTTGTTTGAGATCGGCATCAACAAACGTCGTCCAGACGGACATACCGCCATCGGGTACTTTAAATGTGATACGATTTCCCAGTTTATCTTTGAGCAACGCACAGAAATGATCGCGGCGCTCATGATATATTTTAACCACCTTCCGTATGTGACTCGCCATAGTTCCGTTGCGATATAACTCGGCAAGTGCCACTTCAAACAGATTGTCGCCCTGCCGGTCGATCCAACGTCTTCGGTAGGCGGCGGCATTAATGAAATTTTCCGGGGCTGCGATAAAACCAGTTCGAATCGCCGGCGCCAGCGTCTTGCTCAGCGTACCAATGTAGATCACATTGCCATGATGGTCCAGACTAGCCATGGGTAACACGGGATTGCTTGTATAATGAAAATCATAATCATAGTCGTCTTCGATAATGGCAAACTTATATCTGGCCGCCAGTTCCAGCAACCGGATACGCCGCTCCGGTGTGAGTGTTACAGTAGTAGGGTGGTGGTGATGGGGGATAACATACACCAACGTGATCTTTTTCTTCTTACACACCGCTTCGATCATGCTTACGTCAATTCCGAAATCGTCAACAGGGACCCGGTGAATAATTGCCCCAGCCTGCTGAAAGCCGAGACTGGCGGCAAAGTAGCTCGGTTCGCCAACAACCACATTATCGCCGGGCTTGATCAGCAGATCTGTTGCCAGGTAAATTGCCATCTGGGCACCTTTGGTGATCATGATGTTGCTAGTGCTGATCGGGAGTCCACGGGTGTCACTTAAAAATGACGTGAGAACTTCCACCAAGGGGTCAGGACCTTTTGGATTTCCATAGTGAAAGTATTTACGAAACGATCTTTGCTTTCCTAAACGGCGAAGCTCGCGAAAGAAAATTTCCGTTGGCGCCAGGCGGACGTCGGGAAATCCGTCGTTGATGACTAACGCAGCGGAATTAGAATTAGATGGAGGAAAGGTCGTGAGTTCAGTGTGTTGAAAGGCGAATCCCGTTGTCTTGGGATAACCTTCGATAAGTTCGTCGCCTTTGAGTTTTTTAGGTTTGATGTCGGGAAGATCGTTAACAATAAACGTTCCCTTGCGCGGAATCATTTCAATCCATCCCTGCGCCATGAGTTCGTCAAAAGCTGCAAGAATAGTCTTTCGATGAATTTTCAAAATTGCCGCCAATGGGCGCGACCCTGGAAGCTTTAGCCCGCGTCTCAACCTCCCCTGGCGGATGCAGATGATCATCGTATTGGCTACCTGCAAATACACGGGAACGTCTGATGATTTGTCGATGACAATAAGTTGTTTCAATGGATCCATTGGACTACTTGATTTTAACTTTGGTTCCCCTAATATAGTCCAGTAAAGATTAATGGTGCATCTAAATTTTGCAGCTTTGGAAATCCAAATGGGTGATATCCCGTCGCTGGGGTGAACCATAGCCATTCTTTTTTTTGCATCTTTCTTGCCTAAACTCTTCACATGATCGCTAACTGGATACAATTGTGGAGGCGCAACCTCCTGCGATTCAAACTTTATACCTTTATCAATATTGCTGGGCTTTCCCTTGGAATTTCTGCAGCCGTGGCCATCTACATCCACATCTTGGATGAGTTGAGCTACGACGGGTTTCACGAGAAAGGCGACCGGATTTACCGCGTAAACACGGTCACGCACTTTGATGGAAACGAGAATAGCTATTTTACTACCAGCGCCCCGCTCGGCGAATTTGCCAAATCGAATATTGAAGGCCTGGATGGCGTCGCGCGACTTTTCGCCCGGCAGGCTTCTATTCAGTTGATGGATTCCAAAACCAGGACATTAACCCCTGAGAAATACAGAGAAGAACATTTCTTCCTCGCCGATGCATCCATTTTTAAGATCCTTTCTTTTGTGTTTATTAAGGGAAACCCTGAGTCGGCACTAAAGGATCCAAGTGCACTTGTCATCGATCGCGAGATCGCTGTAAAATATTTTGGATCTGTCGAGGCCGCAATGGGACGCGATGTTTTGTTCGAAGGCAACCACATGTTGACGATTTCAGGCGTGATCGAAAATTATCCTGATCAATCCCATCTTGCGATCAACATGCTGGCGCATTTTGACCTATACTACAGCGAAGAAACGCCTGAGACGCAGCAGTACTTGAGAACGGACTGGCTATACAATCCGTTATTAACTTATATTTTACTTAAACCAAACAAAGATCCATCGGCCGTGGAAGCCGAGTTAAACGCGTTAAAGAACAGACACGCGGACGAGCGGGTCATCGCAGGCGTGACGTTGGCGTTACAACCTTTGCAGGATATTCACTTGCACTCTGATTTTTCGTTTGCCGAAGAGACAAACAACATGCGTGATCTATATATTCTGTCCTCCATTGGTGTCCTCATTCTGCTCTTGGCTTGTATAAACTTCATAAACCTTTCCAATGTACATTCTTTAAAAAGGGCGAAAGAAATTGGTGTGCGCAAAGTCTTGGGAGCGCAAAAATCATCATTAATGATACAGTTTCTAAGTGAGTCCAGTGCCTTGGTGTTGTTATCATTTATTTTAGCGTTCAGCCTGTTGGTCTCGGTACTTCCTGTCATAAACGAGATAACAGCTAAACACTTTACACTTCGTGATCTCTTCTCTCCAAAGTTGATGGTTGGCCTCTATGCGCTCTTTATTGTCACCGCGTTCCTCGCAGGATTATACCCTTCCTTTTATGTCACACGTTTTCAGCCGGCCGTTGTCCTGAAGGGTATTCAAGGGCACCGATACACGGAGGGCTTTTTACTGCGTAAGCTGTTAATTGTATTTCAATTTACCGTGTCCGTTACCTTGGTGGTGATGGGAATCATTTTCTTTCAGCAGATGGATTTTGTTAGGGGTAAGCCCCTGGGTTTTCAACGTGATCACATGCTTACGATTCCCTTATTCAGCGATACACCGAATTCCATTCTGGGCGGAGGTGTAGACGGACCGTTAAGGTCGCGAATGAATAATTTTGAAAATGAGGTACTGGTGAATTCTAAAGTCGAGTCAGTTTCTATTTCTTCTGCGCTACCAGGGCGCGGGAGCTGTAAACGCCCTGGTGGTGACAGACAAAATCAAACCCGAGAATAATGTTTTTATTGCTGCAACTGCCGTTGACTATGACTTTCTTGAAACCTACAAGATGGAGTTGATTGCAGGAAGAAATTTCTCCAAGGCATTTGGGACGGACCATCTCCAGGCCTTTATTATTAATGAGCAGGCTGTAAAAACGCTGGGGTGGGATAGTCCCGAACTAGCTATTGGCCAGTCGATAGAACTCCTGAGCAAACAAGGTACCGTGGTGGGAGTGGTAAAGGATTTTCATTTCCAGGGCCTCCAGCAGCCGTTGCGTCCGCTCATACTGGAGGTATCGGCGGGCAAGTTCACCGTATTTTCCCTGCGACTCAATGCCAGTAATATTCCTGGATCGATAGATTGGATTAAGAGAAATGGGAAAAGATTTTTCCCGAGATGGTATTCGAATATCAATTTCTGGATGACCGGCTTGATCTCAACTACGCAAGGGAGCAACGCATGGTTACGCTCATGAAATACTTTTCATTACTGGCGATTTTTATTTCTGCTTTGGGCTTGTTCGGCCTGGCGGCATACATCAATCACTTGCGCGAAAAAGAAGTCAGTATTCGAAAAGTATTAGGCGCTCAGCCTCATGAAGTTTTTTACATTCTATCAAGAGATTTCCTAAAGCTGGCAGCAGTCGCGTTCTTATTGGCCGCTCCCGTTAGTTTTATTTTTGGACGCCAATGGCTTGAGACGTTCTCATATAAAGTCTCCATTGGTCCGCTACCTTTTTTGATCGGTGGGGCGTTGATGCTGATAACGGTATTGTTGACAATCACCTATGAGACCATGAAATCTGTAAATTTGAATCCCGTTGAAAAGTTAAGGAACGAATAAGATTCGTAAGTATTCGTACTTTGTAAAGTTACGATTGTAAACTAAGACCAGCCATTGTCAATTCTTTGTACCTAGCCTATTTTTACTCGAAGTATCCCAATAAAAGGCTTATGTTTTGTCTGTAATAACTTTGCATGAAAGTCACTCGCATCACGAAATCTGGTTTTTGTATTCAGTCATTTGGACCATTACGTTCTTTTGTCTTGATACAAAAGAACCAAAAAATCAAGAGCCAAATATGCTTCCGCCCGCGGCGGGCCACCCCCGCATTTGGCTCGGGCCAACGCGCCGGCACAGAAGTAAGTGTTGCTAGATGAATTAGACCCTTGTCGGCCAATATAGAATCACGCCTGCTGCGCAACATATAGGCTAGTTCGATAGAAGACCCAGACGCCACAGAGGAAATCACGGTACCCCTTCCTACGAAGGACTTATCGAATACGGCTTGGCCGTCTCTGCGATCTCGTGTCGAGTAGATTTGCGCAGAAGTTTGCAAGGCGATTTAACATATTTTTTGTTGGGCCTATTCTCAGCGTAGCTCGGCGTTAAAATTTCGACGCAACTAGTTCCACATTAATAGTCAAAATTTGCTTGTGCGACTATAACGCCTTTTTTTAAGTTGACAAAGTAGGAGTAATAATCGTCAATCAGAATGGCCCTTCAGTCTGTCCTAAAAATCTCTACACTGGACTATTAAATATGTTAAATGTGGTCTACAATGATAGTCCAATAAAATGCGAGCTTTATACTCGTAATAACATTTAATAATGTCTATATGAAAGCAAGAATGAGTATTAAGCACGAAGAGCCAAGGGTATACAAAGCCATGATGGAAGCCGAGAATCAAATCGACAGTTTTGGGATCGACGCCAAAATTTTGAATTTGATTCGCACACGGGCATCACAATTAAACGGCTGCGGATATTGTATTAATGACCATACGAAAGACGCCAGAAAGGCAGGGGAGACAGAACAACGGTTGTATGCGTTGAGCGCATGGTGGGAAACTCCGTTCTTCACAGAAGAGGAACAGGTGATTTTAAAACTCACAGAAGATGTGACGCACTTGACCGGAGTGGAATTTCTGACGAACTTTACAATAAAGCCTTAACAATTTTAGGAAAACAAAAACTGGCGCAGATTATTTTTGCAATCATTACGATCAACGGATGGAACCGGATCGCAATTACGACCCATATGGTGGCGGATGTGGATTAGGGTAAAGTTCCAGGTTCGAAGTTTGAAGTTTGAAGGTCGAGGCTTCGCAAGGTAGAGACCTTGCAAGGTATACTATATTAAATCTTTTGGTAATGGATTCGTCACAAAAAGTCAAAGCGGAGCACTTTAAAAAGCTCCATCAAGGATCAGAGATTTTGGTATTGCCAAACATCTGGGATCCTCTCGGCGCAGCATTGCTGGAAAGCCTTGGCTACCCCGCTGTAGCGACCGCCAGCGCGTCCGTAGCGCTAACCAACGGATATGAAGATGGAGAGCATATTCCTTTTCGTGACGTATTGATCCGGTTAAAAACGATCACAGCTAGTGTCAAAGTACCGGTCACGGCGGATATCGAGAGCGGGTATGCCATCTCCGATGAAGCATTAGAAAAAAACATTGAGCAGGTGATTAGTACTGGCATCGTTGGTATCAATCTCGAGGACCATGACAAGCAATCTGATGCGCTTTTCTCCCTTGAGGCGCAATCCAAGAGAATTCGTCTTGTAAGAAAGGTCGCGGAGAGCATGAATGTTCCCCTTTTTATCAATGCACGTACGGATGTGTACCTGAGAGGGAAAGGATTTATCACACCAGAAGAAAAACTGAATGAAACATTAAGACGTGGCAAAGCCTACCTGGATGCCGGTGCCGACGGATTGTTTCCGCCTGCAATGAAGGATAAGGATGCGTTAGCTAAACTGGTTGCTTCTCTTCGTTGCCCAGTGAATGTGATCGCTTTTCCAGGAATTCCTGACTTTAAAACCCTTAAGGAAATTGGTGTGGCGCGTATTAGTTTGGGACCAGGGTTTTTAAAAATCGCGATCAGGGCGATGAAGGAACTGGCGCTGAAACTAAAAAACTACGAAGGCCTTGACGAGGTAATTGCCAATGAGGTTTCTTCAGAGGAGTTGAAGAAGCTCGTCGCCAAACTTCCCGAACCGTCAAAGCTATCTTGACGCTGCGTCCCTTAGGAGATAGGCACTATTTTCTTCGCAAGACATCTCAATCCTCAAAAGACTCCCGGAAGCAAACGCCAAATATTATTCTGATCATATATTAAACTAACACATCATTTATTTGCAATAATACATTGATTTATAATATATTATATGTTTTATCTTAAAGCAACACCTATATTTTTGAAACGGGCCAAATATTATTTTGCTGGCCGTTTTGGACAGTTTTTCAATATTTTGAGCATTTCCTTCGCTCATACACCAAAGAAATGTCCAGGCCATTTTGACGAATTTCGCCCGGCATTATTTCCGGGTACCTGCTAAGCAAATACTATTCTTCGGCTTGGAACTCATTCAACAGCTGATTAAACTCTTGGAGAGGTTGTTCAAAACTTTTCTTGTTTTCCAAGCGAACCGACGCAATCATGCTGAAGATCGTGATCAAAAATGTGATAATTGCACCCGTTGGGTTTTCTTCGACGCCCCCTGGCACAAAAAGTTTGAAGGTGAGGAAAACACCAATTCCTGTGCTCAATGGAACGAGTAAAAGCTCGTAGCTTTTTTTAAAGTTATAAAAGCTCTGAAGCAGTGCACGCTGCTGGAATACATACTGATAAAGGGACCTTCCGGAATTGGCATGCGCTGGTTTGACAATGGCCATCTGCTTGAATTTTTTCATGAGTAAGATGGTGAATGGAAGGTACAAGAGCATTCCTGCAATGCCGAAGGATAATGTTTTAGTGTCGCCTCCATATTTGATGACCACGTGACTTAATAGTGCGTATACGACGATCTGTAAAAAAAACGCTCCCCAGAAATATTGCATGATTTTTTTCATATTTTTCTTTGTTCGTGATTTAACAATGTTGCCAAGTGTCTCGTGGTCGTAGTGTTTATACTCCTGAGTGGTTTCCGGATTTGTGTCCCACACTCTTTTTAATTCTTCAAAGGTTGACATCTTCGTTATATTTAATTCTTTTTCTCATGTCAGTTTCCAGATCCCTTTTAATTCTCACCAGCCGTACGCCAACATTTGATTTAGAAAGCCCGGTGATCTCGGCTATTTCTTCGTAGCTCATGTCTTCGAGGTAGAGAAGGATGATCGCCTTGTTCAGCGGACTCAGCGTGGCAATGGCCGCGAATAGCAAGGTGATCTCTTCATCCTTATTGCTGACTGGCGGATTTGCGAGCTGATCATGTGACGCCGTGAGTGGTTCATATTTCTGCTTGACGCCCTTCCGTCTATAGGTTAGTGCTGTATTCAGGCAAACGCTGTACATCCACGTAGAAAATTTCGAACGCCCATCAAAACTTCGGTACGATTTGTACAGTTGATACATCATCTCCTGTAACACGTCCTCGCGATCGTCTGCATCCGAGAAATATACTCTGCAAATCTTATGCGCTATGCCCAGATTCTGGTTTATCTGCTGAATAAATACGTCGTCTGTTGAATCAGCCATTAATTGTAATTTGATTCGCTAATCTATAGGTAACAACAAGGATCAAAAAACTACAGTTTTTTTAAAATTTTTGTTGGATTATCATGAAGCTTGTGCTTCACGGGTCCACATGAGTGTTGTTCGCAACGGTTTTGGTCGACATTTTACCGCAGAGAAAATACCGAGGTTAAATGCAAGAGAAGCGCAGAGAACGACAAAGTAAAATCGTTTATACCTCTGGTTCGTGAAACAAAACCTCCAATTATCTCTGCAACAAAAAGTCGACGTCATTATTGTATATTGTTCTTTTATGTTTGCACGTTCCCTAATTCTCACAGGAGGATTTTTCCTGATAACCTACTTTTCATTAGCTCAGGGTTACCAGCATTTTTATAATGAAGCGAAGAAGGCGCTAGAGGAGAAGCACTATCCCGAATTCTATACGTTGATTAAAAAAGCGAACGCGCTTCATCCTTACCATCAAACAATTTTATGGTATGCCGGGATGGCAGCTGCCCTAAACGACAAACCCGATGAATCCATCGCATTTTTGACAAAGGCGCTCAATATCAATACCGGCTACAATCTCGACGATCCGAACCTAAATTCAATCAGAACACTGCCTGCGTTTCAACAACTGATTCGGTTGAAAGAAAAACTCAGCCAAGCAGTCATTCACTCCGATACGGGATTTTTAATTCAAGACAGGCAACTCCACCTGGAGTCTGTTGCCTTTGATCCCGTAGATAAAACAATATATGGTGGCAGCATTCACAAAAGGAAAATAATCAAGATTAATAATAAGGGAGTCGTCTCTGACTTCACAACGCCGGAGAAATATGGGATGGGCAGTATTTTTGGATTAAGGGTAGATGCGAAAAAAAGAATCCTTTGGGCATGCAGCTCTGCTATACCAGAAATGCAGCATTACGATTCCACCCTGGCGCCTGGGTTGTTTCAGTTTGATCTTAAAACGGGCATGATGGTGAAGATGTGTCGCCCTCTCGATACGCTCCGCAATCATATTTTTGGTGACCTTGTATTGGATTCAAAAGGTATCCCTTACGTTTCTGATTCGAAAAACAACGTCATTTATAAATATGATCCGACCGCGTCGTGAACTTCATCCTTATTATTCATCCAAAGAGTTTTGGAGCATTCAGGGACTTTGCTTTTCGGACGATGACAACCTGCTGTACATCGCTGACTATATCAAAGGAATTTTTATGTTGGATGTCAAGAAAATGGAATTGTCAAAATTAAATGTGCCCTATGATCTGTCTTTAAAAGGCACGGACGGAATTCTTTTTTATAAGAATTCATTAATAACCATACAAAATGGCGTTCAGCCAAACCGCGTTGTCCGGCACTTTCTGGATGCATCGGGAAATAGTTTTACCCGGTACGAATACGTCGACAATGCCCACCCGGCATTTGGTGAACCAACCATTGGGTCCCTTAATAATAACACGCTGTTTTACGTTGCTAATAGCCAATGGAGCGCATATGAAGACGGCAGGATCAAGGACCCAGCTGAACTTCATCCCATCGTCATTCTGAAAAACGTTTTGAAAGAAGAAAAATAAAACTTCTCACCGAAAATCGGGAGAACATGTCACGACTTTGATTACCATTAAATTTGACTGTCGCAGAATATTCTCATAAATTTATTTAGATGTTGCAAAACATCGTTCGATTCGATGAGAACATTTGGTTGACCAAAAGTGGTACATACCATGAAGCTTTTGAATACCCGTCGGTACCTTGTCATATTTTTTCTGATGCTTTTTTCCTGTGACGGAAAAAAGAACCAGGAACAATTCAAACGCGAATTGCTATCCATTGATCTTGTCAGAGGCGACATAGCGCTCTGCGGGAACGGAGAGACGCAATTTGGGAAAGTTGAATTTGGCCTTTCCTGCTCCGAGAAAGTGCGTGCAAATTTTAACCTTGCTACTGCCTTACTTCATTCCTTTGAGTATGGCGAGGCAGAAAAAGTTTTTGCCAAGGTTATTGATGAAGATCCGGATTGTTTGATGGCGTATTGGGGCGTGGCGATGAGCAATTTCCATCCATTGTGGGCACCTCCCACAAAAGAAGAATTGGAGAAGGGATCCAAGACGATTGCACTCGCCCGTTCAATTGAAAGTAAATCGGAGCGGGAGTCCGATTACCTGGAAGCAGCCGCAACACTCTATGACAATTGGAGCACGCTTGATCACAATGCCCGTCTTTTAAAATTTGAAAATGCAACTGAAAAAATTTATCAAAAATATTCGTCTGATAACGAAGCGAAAATATTCTACGCCCTTGCCTTAAAAGCGGCATCCGACCCAAAAGACAAAACATTCACGAAGCAGCGGAAAGCAGGCGAACTATTAAGCACCATTTTTGCCAGCCAACCCGATCACCCTGGAATTGCCCATTACTTAATTCACATTTACGATTATCCGGAACTGGCGGAATTGGGTTTGTCCGCTGCAAGAAAGTATGCATCCATCGCATCATCATCAGCCCATGCGTTGCATATGCCTTCTCATATTTTTACGCGACTCGGCCTTTGGGAAGAATCGGCTCAGTCTAATATTAATTCCATGACTGCCGCGAAGTGTTACGCGGAAAATTCTGGTATACAAGGCCATTGGGATGAGGAGCTTCACGGATTGGATTACCTGGTGTATGCGTATTTGCAGCAGGGACGGGATGATAAGGCCAAGGAACAATTGGAGTACCTGCGATCAATGATTTCTGTCTTCCCGCAAGACTTTAAAGTTGCCTATTCCATGGCCGCCGTGCCCACCCGTTATGCCCTGGAACGAAAGAGCTGGTCGGAAGCTGTAGCACTGGAATTAAGCCCTGGTAACTTTCCATGGAAAGACTACAGCTGGGAGCGCTCAATAGTTTCCTTCGGAAGAGTGCTCGGCGCGGTGCATATGCACAAACCTGATGTAGCCAAGGCATCGTTGGACGAATTACAGAAAAACCATGCAGAACTGCTGAAGAACAAAAAAGCTTATGAGGCGAATCAGGTTCAAATTCAAATCAAAGCATCAGAAGCATGGATGCAATTTTATGCCGGGAATAAAGGAGATGCTATTCGCCTGATGACCGAAGCTGCCGACATGGAAGACGCCACAGAAAAGCATTCGGTTACGCCAGGCGAAGTTATACCTGCCAGGGAACTGCTCGGCGACATGTACATGGAGCATGGAGAATTTGCTAAGGCGCTTGAAGCGTATGAAGCCGATCTCAAACGACATGCTGGGAGATTTAATGGGTTATATGGTGCTGCTGTTGCTGCAAAAAAAGCAGGTCAAACTGAAAAGGCGGCGATCATACTTCGAACAACTCAAGGCTGCAGCTCAAGCCTCCGACGGCAAACGATCCAGCATCGCGTCCGCAGAATTGATATTCAAACAACATATCTGAACGTTTCCTGTCAGGATTGCCGTGATTGGCCTATCATAATGTCGTATTTACCCCCTTCACACAAATTTAACGTCCTTAAGTTTGCATAATCGTGCCGTAAACAGGATATAATCGTGAAATTAGAAACCTGATTAGTGCCACGCGCGTACAAAATTTATTATGGATGTTGAGGATTGCAACGATTTGTGTGAAGACGCAAGATCTTGCGTCCCCATAAATGTTAAAGCTGATGTTAGAGAACCAAAACGAAAACGCTACAGCTGAGATAGCCCAACCGCTACCATCGAGTTCCAACTGGCAGGCGCTGAAAGATGCCATCCGCGGAACGGAAGCCGACTATACAAAGATCGACCTTAAACGGGCAATCTTCTTGTTGGCCGTACCCATGATTTTAGAATTGATCATGGAATCCACTTTTGCTGTATGTGGACATATACTTTGTAGGTAAGCTTGGGCGCTTCTGCCGTTGCAACGGTAGGCCTAACGGAAACTTACCTGTATTTATTGTATTCCCTCGCCATGGGACTTGCTATGGCCGTTACGGCGATTGTTGCCAGGAGAATAGGGGAGAAAAACAAGGAAGCCGCGGGAGCAGCAGCTATTCAGTCAATTTTTCTTGCGCCTCTTATGCTCAATTCCTTTCATGATTGCCGGAATTTTCTTTTCCAAAGATCTGCTCGTCCTGATGGGCGCCGATGCCTGGGGTATCGAGCATGGTTATCGTTATACGCAATGGATGCTGGGTGGAAATTTTGTGATCGTTTTGCTGTTCGTGATCAACGCAATCTTTCGCGGTGCTGGTGATGCAGCCATTGCCATGCGTGTACTTTGGATTGGCAATGGAGTCAACATGATTTTAGATCCCATCCTGATTTTTGGCTGGGGCCCTATTCCAGCCATGGGTATAGAAGGCGCTGCCATTGCTACTTTTATTGGGCGCGCAACTGGTGTAGCCATCCAATTATGGTCGCTCTTTAAAGGAAGTCAGCACATCCAAGTAAAAGCAGCACAAGTTTATTGGGATGGAAAGACGATCATGAACATTGTCAAGACTTCATTGGGTGGTGTTGGACAAATGATCGTGGCCATGACGTCGTGGATTTTTTTGATGCGCATACTTTCCGATGTCAGCAGCGAAGCGGTGGCCGGATCGACCATTGCCTTGCGCATCATGATGTTTACGCTCATGCCCGCCTGGGGATTATCGAATGCCGCAGCAACCCTGGTTGGACAAAATCTTGGCGCCGGACATCCTGAACGTGCCGAATCATCGGTGTGGAAAATTGGCTTTTATAACATGATCTTTTTGGTTGTTGTTTCCGTTATTTATTTTGCCTTTAACGAGAGGCTTATGCGCATTTTTACGGATGATGCACAAGTTATTTCCATTGGCGCAGAATGGCTGAGGATACTATCGTATTCGTATCTTGTGTATGGCTGGTGGATGGTATCAGGACAAGCGTTCAATGGTGCAGGTGATACGAAAACACCGACGAAGATCAACCTCGTTTTTTTTTGGCTGATTCAAATACCGCTGTCTTATTTCTTAGCCATTAAGCTTGGATGGCAGCATTCAGGTGTATTTTGGGGAGTATTTATTTCAGAAACTTCCGTGGGCTTGTTTACACTGTGGTTGTTTTCAAGAGGAGGATGGAAGACTGCAAAGGTTTGAAGCCACTTGCCTCAAAGCAAATTGGAATTGATATCCATTAGAATATGTCCGTTGTGCTTTAATAACACTTTTTGTCAATTTTGTTTTGCTTTCGATTGAGTGTCTGATTTGCATTTCTCGTCATGAGGCCATGCTTTTTGCATGTGAAGGCCTTGAACTTAGGTAAGGTTTTTGGTCAATTGTTTGTTTTGACGCGATATGTTAAAGGCCATGCTAAATCGTACAGCCTCTGTTGGTTTTCAGATGGCGCTACTTTTCTAGTTCCCAATGCCAACCGTTACATTAGGGTATTGATCCCTGGGAAGTTTTCCCAACTCTGGATTCTCTTTTTCAATTTTGAACGTAAAACATCTACAATACTGGTTTTACGGTGGCAAAAAGATCGAACAATTCAGAGGTACATGTTTTGCCCTATTTCCCAACATACATATTAAAACATCGGCCTTAAAATGTTTTTAAGGCAGTAAGTAAATTAGATGCATACAAAAGCTGAAGTCATTATCCATTGGGTAGATCGTAATTTACCTCCATTAAGTTGGCGAATCATAGCGATGAAGCAAATGAAATTGTTCTTAAAGCACAAAATATCGCCAGCCAGCATCAACGCCGATACCCTTTTCAATGAGGAAATTATCGAAGCCATAAGGCAACTGGTTAAAACAGACTACAGCAAAGAATTACCTAAGTTTTAGATGAAGTTAACAGTTACGATACGTAAGCTGATCCTTTTTTCAATTGTCATTCCAACGGCAGGGATACTCATTGGCTGGGTCTTTTGGAAACAAGAACTTCAATATGCTTTGCCGACACCCGTTCCCGTAAATTTCGTAGACGTAAAAGCTGGTACAAAAGTGGACCTTTTGAAGGAGATCCCTTCGACGGCTGGCAAGCCAACGCTTCTGCACTTTTTCAATTTTGATTGTGCCTGCTCACGTTTTAATATGAGGGATTTTGAAAGCATGGCGAAGCAATTTGGCAACGACGTAAATTTCTATGTCGTTATTCAATCCGAAGATGAAGACGACCTGGATCGATTCAATACGAAATACGGCCTGGATATCCCGACCATTCTTGATAAGGATGGAAGCATTTCTGACAAGTGCGGTATATACGCTACGCCTCAGGGAGTTCTGCTGGACAAAGAATCTACAATCTATTTCAAAGGCAATTATAATTTAGCCAGGTATTGTACAAAGAAAGAAACAAAATTTGCTGAATTGGCAATAGGTCATTTATTAAAGAATGAACCATTACCATTGGCATTGCAATATGCATTGAAAGAACCTTTTGGTTGCTCACTTCCATCAGATGAAGTGCTCACAGTTCAAGGTTCGATGTTTAGTTTATTTTAGAAATTGTAATAAAGTGATTTTATGATAGGAAATATTCAGACTATGGACCCTCAGGAATTCGAGCGCTCCTTCAGGGAAAGCATCAAGAAAAGATCCGATAAGTTAATCGAGATCTTTCTTGGATTACATTTTCTCCTTGGCCTACTGCTGGCTTCTTACTACGACACCTGGCTCATCGCCATTGTCGTCGGAGGCTTGTGTCTGGGGACATATTTTCTCACAAAAAAATTGCTCCCCAATGGTACTGTGCACCACTATGTGTCTGGCGCCATGCTAGGCGTTTTTATGGCACAGTTTATTTACCAAATGCATGGTATGTTCGAAATGCACTTTTTTGCATTTGTCGCTTCTGCATTGATGATCACCTATCAAAATTGGAAGGCTCAAATCCCGATTGCAGTCGTCGTGGTTGCACATCACGCAGTCTTTGGATATCTTCAGTATCAGCAATTTGAAGCGAATCTTCCCAATACGATCTTTTTTACACAACTGAGTTATATGTCTCTTCAAACTTTCATAATCCATGGAATATTGGCAAGTGTGATATTTTTCATTTGCGGATTGTGGGCTTTTGAAATGGATAAACGATCGAGAGAGACCATCGAGAATACAAAAAATATTTTGACCGTGGCGCAGGCCAACGACAATGTGTCCAGGAATTTGGAATATGCCATTCTTTTATCAGAAGGCGAGTTGAACGAAACGATTCGTTTTAAGGATGGTGACCTAATGGGAGAGGCGCTTAGCAAGATTCAGAACAAACTAGGCGTAACAGTGAAGTAAAATGGAACATTTGGAGAAATGTCAGGAGTCATGCTAATGATTCTTTTCCTGAAATTTCTCCTTTGTCTTGTTTTTTATCGGCCACGATTTGTGGAATGGCATCAGCATAAATAAGTCCTATTCCGGCAGCGTGTTCGGCAGCTTCAGCGCTATTATCAACGACAATCATTTCAACCTTTTCGTCAGCAAGTTCGCTGGAAATCTGAATTGCAATTTTTTCCCGATCTGCTAATTGTACGTCACGGATGTATATAGCCAGGATCCGACCTGGAAATGTTTTTACGATTTCCCTGTAGATTTTAGGATCCTCCTGGCCCGAATCGCCGATCAGGACAAAGTTCAAGTGCGGATAGGCCAACAGTATGTTTTTAATTTCCTTGGATTTATGCCCCATGTGATCTGCGCTTTCCTTATTGGCATCCAATCCGAAGTCGCGAAGTAACAGGGGTCCTTCCGGAATATCATTGATATCCAGAAAATCGACGAGAAGGTCGTATAAATTCCAAGGACTACTCGAAACATAAAAAAATGGATTATTACGTTTGCCGTTTCTGCCCAGCTGAAGCGATTTATAAAATTCGGTAACGCCGGCGAATGGAAGGCGTGTGTGGGCGTTGTGAAGAAAGGTGTTTCGCGCCATCGCCAGCAAATTTGTCGCGGTAGTCTTTACAATGGTATCGTCGATGTCGCTGATGATTCCGTATTCCGCATCGACCGGTGGCACGAGGACGTAGGCTGTGGCTTTTGACGGTGACAAATGGGGAATCGGTATTTCGACTAATTCCACGTCAACCTCGTACCACATATTCTCCCAGTTCAGTGGTGTCGTCGTAAAGAGGTTTGCGACAAAATATCCTTCATCATCTGTAGCGACATTCAATAGTTCGTTTTGAAAATTTATTTTTAAACGGGCGTGTGGCACTTCATCGCTTTCAAAACGCTTATACATGGCGACGAGATTTTTCCAGACGGAGTCCTTTTCGGATGCTTTGTTAATTGCCTTTTCCTTTAGAACGCGACCTTTTACGTACAACCGGTTCAATGTTCCATAGCTGCGATAGGTAATAATCTGCAATGGATCATCACCACGAAGCCTTTTTCTAAGTGCTAATGCAAGCGCATCAAAGTTCTCTTCAATTTCGAGGGCCAGCCTGGTAAAACTTTTTTTTAATTTCGACATGGTCAGAATGTATCCCTTATTGTCACGTAATTTAGGGTAAAAAAATTTCAGGTCCGGTACATCCGCCAACCCTCGATTAAAACCATTTGGGTTACATTCTCCTGAATCTCTAAGCCAGAGGTAAAAATTCGGAACTGTTTTTTTTAAAGCTACCAAAAATAAAAGTCGTCGTTCCGGAACCGACTTAGTTTAAAGAGAAAAAGTGCTGAATTCTGATAAGGCGTTATTACGTAACGGTGCGCCAATTTCTGAATGGCTGCGCCAAGAGAGGTTAGTTTTTTTCTGATCATAAAATTTTCCGATTTAATCACTCACACGTTCAAAGTTGAAAAAAAGATAGAAGCGCTGCGCGTAACTTCGTTTCGTATACCGATAATCTCGTTGCAAATTAGTTCGCGTACTCGCTTGGAGAGACGCCATACTTTTTACGGAACCGCTTAGAGAAATAAGATTGTTCGTTGAATCCCACCGCATAGCCAATCTGTGCCACGTTATCCGCTTTTGCACGAATAAGATATGCTGCACGTTGTAACCTTAGGTCATTGATCAGCTCACTGGGAGAGATGTTGATCAACGCTTTTACTTTTCGGAACAGCTGAGCTCTACTCAAATTCATTTCGCCGGCAAGTATTTCCACGCTAAAAACTGAATTGCTAATATTTGCTTCGATAACTGATTTGACCCTTAGCAGAAACTTTTGATCCAGCGATGGCTCTTCGGGTTCTGAAATCGGCTGGTGCTGCTGAGCTAATTCTTTTTTTAGATTTTCGGCGAGTCGCTTGCGTAGGTCCAGCAGATTGTGAACCCTGACCTGCAGCTCTTCCATCGAAAATGGTTTCGCCAGATAATCGTCTGCGCCTGTTTTTAGTCCCTCAATTCGCGAAACACTATCGGCTTTTGCCGTTAGCAAGATCACCGGTATATGGCACGTGCGTTCATCTTTTTTGATGTTGTTGGTAAAGTCTAATCCGTTCACTTTGGGCATCATCACATCGGAAATAATTAAATCAGGTATGTGAATCGTTGCCAGGTCATAACCCTCCTCGCCATTCGTTGCTGATAAAATAGTAAACTGATGCCTGAAGCCTGAGGCGATAAAATTTCGAAGCTCTGTATTGTCTTCGACGATCAGGATTGAATCGCGCTCATCGCCGATGACGTCAACGGCTGGTTGTATATCTGGCGCCTCTAAATGAATAGCTTTGTCGACGCGTTCTGTTATCGGCCGTTCCGTACGGGATTCAGGCACTTCTGGTGACGCTAACATTGGCAACAGCACATCGATGCAAGTACCTTCGTTTAATTCGCTCCTTAGCGTGATCTTTCCGCCATATAGGCGCACCAATTCATTTACAAGGGATAATCCAAGGCCAGTTCCAGGCTGACCTTCTTCACCATCATTTTTTAGCTGGTAAAATGCTGAGAAAATATTGGCTTGTTCATTCTTGGGTATTCCTCTGCCAGTGTCAGCGACAGATAACATCACTTCTTTTTTTCCGGCAAACACGTGGAAGGAAAAAATGACTTTGCCACCCGCCGGAGTGAATTTGAATGCATTAAAAAGAATGTTGTTAACGATCTTCTCGACCTTGTCGGCATCAAATCCAACCTGTGTCTCCGCCGACCCAATATTTTTTGTAAAAGAAATCTGCTTGTATTCTGCCAGGGAATCGAAAGAAGCCGTAAGTACCTGTAGAAATTCTCCCAGACTCCCTTGTTGAACCGAGAGTTCCATTTTGCCGGCTTCAAGCTTGGACAGGTCTAGCAGCTGATTGACCAGTGAGAGCAGCCTTTGGGCATTTCGTTGTATCATGCCGAGGTTTTTTCTTTGACCCGTCGGGAGTTTCTCATTCCGCAATTGCTCTTCCACAGGACCGAGAATTAGCGCCAACGGCGTTCGAAATTCATGCGAGATATTGGCGAAGAACCGGGATTTTAATGTATCCGTCTCCTTCAGTTTTTCATTTAACGCTTGTTGTGTTTCCAGTAGCTGTCGTGCCTTTTCAGCCCTAAGTTGATGCAGCCTGTAGATCGTGATTATCGCCATCACCAGCAGAAGAGATCCGACTATAAGTACGTTTGTCCAGAGACTTTGAATTGTTTTTTCCTGTTCCAGGAGCTGAATCCGTTGTTCCTGTTTTTCCTTTTCGAAACGCGTTTCGAGTTCGACGATTTGTCTCGTTTTCGATCCATTGAGAAGGCTATCGCGAACATCATAGTATGATCGCATGTAGTTAAAGGCTTCAGTGGTTTTTCCTTCGCGAAGCCTCAAGTCTACGAGTGCGTAATAAACGTGCCTGCTCACTCGCTTCAGCCCAAGTTTACGTGCTAACCCCAGCGACTCCTGCAGGTATCCGTTGGCCTCGTCATATTTTTTTTTCTTGATGTATACCCTGCCGATATCTGAAATGATTCCAGCCTCTGCGGATTTGTTTCTGGTTTCTCTTGCACTTGCTAATGCTTTATTGAAATATTGAAGACTTTTATCTGGATCATCCTCCAGGTAGATCTCGCCAATATTCGAAAGCACCTGTGATAGGTGAAATTTTGTTGTGATGTGTTCATTTGTCACCAGTAATGCCTTGGTATAATAGGCGAGCGCACTGTCCTTCAATTCTCGCGTGTAATCGATAACCCCGGCAAGATTATAGACCCTTGCCAGAAGGTCCCAGTTTTTTTGCTGCGTTGCAATCGTCTCAGCCTGTCTGATATACGACACAGCCTTTGCCAATTCTTGCTGATCACGGTAGCTGATTGCCAGTATTCTGTAGGTTTCAGCAAGGACGTTGATAAGGTTTCCTTTCTCGGCAATGGACACCGCCCGCAATGCTTTCTCAATGGCCCGTTCGCTATCGCCCAGGGCCCAATAGCAATGCGCTTGCCGAAAGCAGGCTGTGGCAATTCCATGCTGGAATTCAATTGGCTCAGCCGCCTTTAGAGCCTCTTCCGCGTATCGCAGCGACGTGTTAAAATCAAGCCACTGGTATTGAGAGCTTAGCGCATTGAGAATATTGACATGGATGGTGTCTTTTTCTTGATGGACTTTGAGTTCTGCCTCCAGGCTGTCCACGATATGCACCTGACTCAACGCATCGTGTAGCAGAAGGCAGGAAAAAAATGCAATCCAATATTTCATCACTTGAACAGGGCTAAAATCAGTTGTAACGTAAGAGAACGAAAACGAGTTATCCTTTTAAGGAGACGCTAATCATTTGACCGGTGAATGGTCTGCAGCAACCATGGCCAAAGTGCGAGCTCAAAGCGTTTGCGGAAAATGCCTACATGACCGACGCGATGTCTGGTAAATTTGTGGACCTCGAGTTTTATTAACTCGCATGGCGCATTAGGAAAAAATTGCATCATGAGCGACGCGGTCTTATCATTTGCGATATAATCATCACTTGTATAAATTGCTGTGATGGGTATGGTGAAATTATAGAACCGATCGGTTTGAATCCGATTTTTCAAGAAATCCATGTAATAGGTTTTGCTAATACACCATGATCTCCACTCCAGAAGTGCATTTCGGGGAAGGTCCTCGCCCCAGCCTATTTTTTTCATCACGCCATAACCATAAAATTTAATCATCATCGGCCCAATAATGTACCACAGCAACCACACCACCATTTTCATTGGCCCGGATAGATAACCCCAGTAGCCGAGTGCAGCATTAATCGAAATGACCTTTCGAACATGGTTTTTGTTTTTCAGAAGGCCGACGAGTTGTGCTCCGATGCTATGACCAAGCCAGATAACACCTGTGTATCCTTCATCGACCATATAATCCAGGACTGCGTTCATATCCTGCGTGCCCCATTCGTGCATATAAATGGGAGATGTTTTCAGATCAAGGGGTGCGGACTCTCCAATCCCACGATAGTCGTACAGCAAGACACAGTATCCGTGGCTGATTAAGAATTTGGCGAAGTTTATATAAAATTCTTTTTTGATTCCTGTGGCGGCGCTGATGATGATCATGCCCCCCGGTTTGTCAGCCGGTTTACCAAATAGTGCGCTCAAGCGATATCCGTCCTCAGCTTCAATTGAAATTTTTTTCATACTTCATGGGATTATTTCCAGCCTGGAATTTGAAACGGAAAATGGGGGTGTTCCTCTACCAGCCACCAGAAAAAGATGTTGCAATTCCTGGTAAAATGGTTGCAACATGCGCCTTACACTATTAGAAAGTACGAAAAGTTGGGAATGTGCGAATCTGGTATACCGCCAATTACGTTAAGAAGTCGGATTTCTTATGTTCATGAACTCACAACTTTCCATCGAGCCAGTGAATGATATTCAACAGCAGCTGAGGATTCTGTTTTGCAGAGCGCTGATTCATGCCCATAGGACTTTGGTTCGGACCAGCTAGTTGCGCGGTGAACATGGCAGCTTCGCCGAAGATTACCACTCTTCCTTTTCCGTACTGGAGCATAGCTCCATTCGCGAAATTTCTGCCCGATAATTTTGGTGTAGTCTCATTGAATTGCCAGGCAACTGAAGCCAATTCAATCACATAGTTGTCACTCAGATTGGTGATTACGGTCGCCTGGGCGGGAGGTAGGAACGCTGAGCCCGTGAACATTTCAACGCTGTCCACTTTTTCGCGACTATCTCGGCCGTTGGTAATAGGATTTGATGAAAGATTTTCTAATCGTTTTGAAAATATTTCAGGCGCATTGATACGTCGGAACGCAAAGCCGTTTATAAAATTAAATCCAAATGCTCCCGCGAGATTTGCGGCAGCGCCAGCGCAGGGCATATGGTCGGCAATGAGGAAGAGGTTTCCACCATTTTCGACCCATTGCTGCACGGCAGCAACTTCCCGTGCCGTGAAAGCCGGTAACGTGGGTAACTTCCATTCCCCAGTGTCACCCATAGCATTGGCGATCACTAAAATTTTTGTCGTTTCAAGAAAGGTTGGCGTAAATTTTTCTTTTCCAGGTTTTAAGACATATCCATCATCAGACAGGAGTTTTCCAAACGGAAGGTACCGGCCGTCGAGGGTATGAAAGTTCAAGTGCGCTTCATCCAGCGTAATTACGGGACCTTTGGATTTGGGATAGAGGGGTTGCTTGACTTCATATTTGAAATTGAGATCTGGTATTTGCTGAGCATAGAGGGCAGTGCACAAGCAGACAAGCAATAACAGAGACGAGAGATGTTTCATAGTTTAAATAAAAGTCAATTGCAGTTTAGCGATGAGTTCGCGGAGAGAATATACGCAGAGAGAGGCTGGAGAAATTGCAAAAGCAAATTATTTTCTATTTCTAGACAAGTTGAGAAGCCAGCCAAACACATCATGCATGAATTCGCTGCATTGATAGTCATTTACATCTTTCCAGCTCGTCATGTATAACGACACCATACCATCGCCCATTACTACCATCTTGCCTTTGCCTGAACTCGCAAACATCCCGAATGGATTCGCATCATTATTATAACAGAAAGGAGTTCCGCCATTTACCATTCGGCCCCCATGATAGGTAACCTTTAGTTTTTCATCAGTGATTGGACTCGGTTTCGTGTAACCTCCTGTGAGTGTATCTGGGCTATCCGTTCCAAAAGTTATACCGGACGGACTAATAATAGAGTTTACATTGGTTTGTTCCAGCGTTGACCAATAGTCGACATCCATAACCAGGAAAAGGCTGCCACCTTTTTGAACATATTGATTGATGGCTTTCGCTTCGTCAACATCATATTTTAAAGAAGGCAGGTGGATAAATAGCAAATCACATTTTGCAAGATCCGCAGGTTTTATTTTGTTTTTTATATAACCCACATCGGCGTTCACGGATGTCGCAGTCTTGGTTATTTCTGCGGTCATATACTTGACCCTTTCAATAAAGTTGCGATCCATTCCAGCCATAGCTGCAGGGTCATTCCAGAATTTCTGGCCGTGAGCAACGTCGATGAGAACGTGATATTTTACGGATGCCCCTTGGGCAAATAACCTATTTGCAAAAGAAAAGAAGCAGACCAACGACAGGGCGATGCAGATATTTTTTAAAATCCTCTTCATTTTACTTTGATTATCATTTACTGAATTTCATTCCTGGATTCCAATGATGATGCCAAGAAATGCCAACTAAGCAGTGCGAATTTGTGACAAAAAAGGTTTTGTCCTGTTCGCTTGCGTAAAATGTTGATCGAAGATGGACGTCACGATTGAGATTCTGGTTTATCTCAACTTCAAGTATTTTCATGTTATATTCTATGATTATGAGCCAAATTCAGAAAATAATATCGGGAGGTCAGACAGGAGTGGACCAGGGAGCCCTAAGGGCTGCAATCGCCTTTCGTATTCCCGTCGATGGCTGGTGTCCGCCAGGGCATATTTGTGAAGATGGCGTCATCCCTGAAGAATTTCCTTTAAAAGAAACTCCCATTGAAAGAAGCGAGAACGCGCCAGGCATACCTCGTTCGCTTCGCACTGAATGGAATGTGAGAGATTCTGATGGAATATTAATCCTGACAAAATCGATCGTAACCCTTGACCCAGGGACGAATTTTGCAAGGCAATGCTGCCTTCGTTATGAGAAACCTTGTACAATCGAAGATCCTTCTGATCCATTATCCCTGGCGCGTGCAAGGAAATGGATAGAAGCTAATTCAATTGCCGTGTTGAATGTCGCAGGTCCAAGCGAAAAAACTGAGCCGGGTATTGGACAGCTTGTTTATATTTTTTTAATGCACCTCCTCAGCAACACAAGATCCGACCCACCTAAAAGTTTGCAATCGGAGTAGAGAGGGTTGATTATCTGGCGTCATCTCCAGACAATGCTTAGGCCAACGTGGAGCGATAATTTGTATGTCGAGTAATAAAATGTGATCCTATTGTCAAGCGTAGCAGGAGTGCAAAAAGAATAACCGACGTTTGGGCTACTGTGTTAAACTCTGGGGTGTCAGGTATTACAGGAACTAATTTCGTAAGCCCGAACCGTAAGAAGGATGCATGCGTTGCAGCAAAAAGCAAAGCCACGCCGTTAAGGTGCTGCACGAGATACCAATTCGGTTTAACGTTGCGGGCGACGATGAGATGCCACATGCTCCCCGCCAATGCGATTCCCGTGCAGGCAAAAAAAGAGTACAGGAAAGACCCGCCCTTAATGCTTAGAAACAAAAGAAAAATGCCAAGGGCCGTCAACAGAGCAGCCAGTCCCTTAAGCGTGTAATTTCTGTAGCCCGGAAGGTTATTTTTACAGGTGATGGAACGCCGCGCTACCCATGCGGCAGTAAACGTCATCACAAACAAAAATACTAGCCCGAATGCTGCCGCATAGCCCTTGCGTTCGAACGTAATAACGGTAATTGGGATCACGGAAGCAAGAATCAGCATGATACATATCAGGTAAACTTTGCCGGCTAACCTGTGAGTTTTTCCACCTTTCCGGGCAAAGGCAGCAGTCCAAAACATGATCAAGGTTAATACACCCACCATCGTATGGAGGTGTAGAACGGATTTATAGTCCATAATAAATGGATTTAGAATTATTGGAGAAATTTTACTTCGAAGTAAATGGATGTGGCAGTGACAGAATTGTAAAAAAATTACCTGCTTTCCCGGAGCAGCATCCAGTCTTTAGGACGTTGCTGTAAAAAAGTCTTTGGGGTAAGACCGGTAAATTGTTTAAAATCTTTTATGAAGTGGCTTTGATCGGTATAGCCAGCGTCGTGGCTTAACGCCGTCCAATTCAGGCCTGAAGTCTGGGCATGCATCAGTACATTGTTAAAACGAAAGATCCGCTGAATCATCTTGGGAGGGAGGCCACACTTTTCCTTGAAAAGCTTGATCGTATGTTTATGGCTATACCCCATCACGGACGCTAGATAAGGCTGGAGTGGGAGGGATGCATTTTTCAATTTGGGTGAAAGCTTGTTCCAGACTTTCGCTTCTTGAAGATTGTGCAATTGTATTTTTGATTTAAGCCAATCTTCCAGAAGTGAAATTTTGCTTGTCGGCGAACTAGTTTCCATTATTTGCTCGTGAAGCAGCAGCAAATTGGTGTTCCAAACGTCAATAGCATCAAAGTTTTGGTTCGTGAATTCGTTCGATGGAATATTAAAAATATTTTGAAAACCGAAGATGTTGAAACGCACGCCTGCAAGACTGAAAATTTTTCCAGGTTTGATCGTGAGGCGGCAGTCGCGTATGCCCGAGACAACGGTTTCCCTGAAAACAAATTCCCCGTTTTTTGGACTGCCAACGCCATAGTTCACATCACCAAGGTTAAAGAAAATCTCAGCGTGGTTACTGGGGAAAATGTACTCCTCGCTAAACGTGGGGGCGCCATGGCAGACCATAAAATAATCGACAAACAGATTTACGGGATATGCTGGAATACCAATCCAATAGGTCACATTATCCTTCGATAATTTCCGAATGAGCATGATGAAAACTCGAAATGACTTCACAAATGTCAGATGGCATTGTTGGAGAATCAAATGTGATCAGTAACGAAAATGAGGTCATCACCCAGGATTTCTGCAAATTCCCCCATGAGTAATCAAAAATATGCCGATATTATTCTGCTGATAAAAAAGTCGCCCATGAAAATAAGTCTGCTACCTGTTTACACAATAATTTGCTTGTTTCATTATTCATTGCTGGCGCAAAGCCCAACGGTAGGTCCTGTAGCGTTTACCACTCTTTATGGCAAAACTTCGGCGAATGATGTGAAACAGACAATGGATCGTGTGCTGACATATGTTGACCAGTCTACGCCTGTTGGAATTGTCAATTCGAAGACGGGCGACAAAATCATTGATCTGAAGAATCCAGTAAAGGAAGCAAGCCTTTTAAAAACGCTTTACAACATCAGCTCGCACGAATGGGGTTTGACCTACGCAGCCATGTTATCTGCAAGTGAAGCGACTGGTGATGGAAGATTTACAGACTATGTTGCCAGCCGTTTTGACTTTATCGCCAAGGCATCACCTTATTTCCGAGCGCATAAAAAAGCATTTCCTGGCGAATCGAATCCAATGGAACATTTTTTGGATCCTCAATCATTAGATGATACCGGATCAATGTGCGCAGCAATGATTCAGGCCTTACAAAAAAGCATAGCGCCCGGGCTTCGTTTTGAAGTTGATAATTCCATCAATTTCATAATGACAAAAGTGTATCGGCTGGCAGATGGAACCTTTGCCAGAAACCGGCCGATGCCGAATTCGGTATGGGTTGACGATCTGTACCAGGGAATTCCTGCGCTGGCACAAATGGGAAAGCTGACCGGTGAGTCAAAATATTTTGATGAGGCCACTAAACAAGTTGGTTTGTTTTCGAAGCGGCTGTTCGATGGGGAAAAAGGTGTCTGCGCGCATGGATGGGTGGAAGGCATGGATCCTCATCCGGCTTATTACTGGGCACGTGCTAACGGCTGGGCTATCTTGGCAATCGCTGCGTTGCTGGATGTACTTCCTGAGAATCACCCGGACAGGAAGTCCGTGTTGGAATTATTCAGAGCATATTGCCACGGTCTGGCTAGGTTGCAGTCAGCGACTGGTCTCTGGCATCAATTGATGGATCGAAGTGATTCTTTTCTGGAGACTTCAGCGACGGCAATGTTCACTTATGCAATGGCACATGGTATCAACAAGGGATGGCTTGACGTGCGAGCGTATGGACCTGCGGCATTATTGGGATGGAATGCCGTTAGCAGCAAAGTAAATGATTCAGGTCAGGTAGAAGGAACCAGTGCAGGAACATCGATGGCATTCGACGCAGCTTTTTATTATCAGCGTCCCGTTGGCACCGGTCCACATGGATACGGCTCCGTACTATTGGCCGGCGCGGCGATGTACAAGTTGCTGAAGGAGCATTCCTACGATGCGAATGGGCCAGTGATTTTTAGAAAGTGACTAGGATGATAGGATTTAGGGATGATAGGATTTAGGGATGATAGGATGTTGAAAGGTTACAGAAATTAAGGATTTCAGTGTTACTGCCTGATAATGTTGCGCACGCGAAAATGGAATTCTCCGGGATTCCTTGGTGAAACCTAGTGCCTTCGGGTCTTAGTGGCTAATACGACCACACATAAAAATCAGTAATTCCTTTTAACGAGGATTTTCAATAACCTGACTAACAGTATTTTTGAACGTCGACCTATTCATTTTCTTAACGCTCAAGAAGATATTGCCTTCACTATGACGCAAAGGAGGTAAAGAATTCCTATTTTGTTGCTTCCCGTTTTATGAAGTGCTCTTTGAACAACTGGAGTTAGTAATGACCTGCACCGTCCGAGAAATGGATTGTTGCATTAATAATCTCTATCTATGAACAAAAAAAGAAAAGCCGACCTTGAGAATTTATCGTCCTTAAGCAAAAAGGAATTAATTAAACAAGCTAAAAAGTTCTCAAAAAAATATTGCGTTGGCGACGGAAAGAACTTTAAGCTCAAGGATTATGATTCAAAGCCTAGTTTAGACCTGGGCGCAGACGATAAACCGCTTACCAAGCAAACATTACAACTGGGTGTTGATGCCCTTGCTGCAATGCAAGACATTCTCTATGCACAGGACAGATGGTCCTTACTGGTAATTTTTCAGGCGATGGATGCCGCCGGAAAAGACGGAGCCATCAAACATGTCATGTCAGGCGTTAATCCGCAAGGGTGCCAGGTATCGTCGTTCAAAGCTCCAAGTCCAGAAGATCTTGATCATGATTTTTTATGGAGATGTCAAAAACATTTGCCTGAGCGTGGTCGCATTGGAATTTTCAATCGCTCTTATTATGAAGAAGTCCTCGTTGTTCGGGTTCATGAAAATATACTGAAATCACAAAAGCTTCCGGATGAACTTGTAACGAAGGACATTTGGGAAAAACGATTCAAAGACATTCGCAATTTTGAAAAATACTTAACTCGGAACGGTACCCTCATCATCAAAATATTTTTGAATGTTTCAAAGGACGAACAGAAAAAGAGATTCATCGAACGGGTAGACGATCCCGACAAGAATTGGAAGTTCAGTGCAGCTGATGCGCGCGAGCGTGGCTATTGGAAGGACTACATGATTGCCTATGAAGAGATGATCCAAAATACATCTACAGAGGACGCTCCTTGGTATGTAATTCCAGCTGACAACAAATCATACGCTCGAATCGCAGTGGCCTCTGCCATTATCGAGGCGTTGGACCAGATGAATCTGGAGTACCCGAAAGTAAGTGAAGAAAAAATAGCGGAGCTACAGGAAATTAAGAAACAACTGCTTGCTGATTAGAGACCTTATGATTTTAGATTTTAGATTGACGATTTTAGATTGCTAGCACAACCCAGGTTCTGCTCGTCGATAACGCCTCCACTTAAATCCGTTTCACGCAATGACCGCAAAGGCAATTAGCAAAGGCCGCCAAAAACTTAGATCTTTGAACCTACGATTGCAGATGCAGATTTTAAGAATAGCCGGTAACTAGTCACGGGTTTCACAATAAGTAATCCTGTAAAATCTAGAATTTTGCGGTCTTTGCGGATTCGTCTTTGCGAACTTTGCGTGAAATGCATTCAAATGCACACACGTACTTGTGACACCCAATCTACAATCGTAAATCTAAAATCTTCAATCGTTAGATTTTTTTTTGAATAAGCCACTGATGTCCCGAGGGGTCTGTCACAACGCCCTGCCTGTAGCCATAATCATAATCTTTTAATGGACTTGATAACTTGGCCCCCGCCGCTATAGCATTTTTTACCATCGCGTCGGGATCAGGAACAAATATTCCAATGAGAGAAGTTACTGTATGCGCAGTTTCGGGGCTCAATTGATCTTCTCTGCCTGTTTCCTCGTGGATGTGAAACATCGCTCCATTAATGCTCATCTCAGCAACGTGCACGCTACCATCAGGATTGCTCCACCTGCGGAGTTCGACGGCATTAAATGCTTTTTTATAAAACTCCATGCCGACCAAAACATTTTTACTTTGAAGGTGAGGCGCGAATACCGTTTTAAATTCATCCGTCGTTTTCATCGTCAATAATTTTGACCAGATACTTCATCGCCACTCAGGCAATGTATAGTTTTTCATAATATTCCTCAAGCATTCTCTTCACCGCGAATGCCTTATGCGTTGTGAGGACACTTTGCTTCATCATGTCAATCCATTGGTTCTTGTCGTCGTAATAGGTTGGCAACACTTCATTCAGAAGAACTTTGTATAGAGCTTTCTGATCGTGAGCATCCAATTTCTTTTCGCTTTTATTTTCATATCCATCGCCGATCTGCCAGCCATTTCTTCCGTGCTGACATGCTTCCGGCCACCAGCCATCCAGTATGCTTAAATTCAATACGCCATTCATGGCTGCCTTCATACCAGAAGTGCCGCTGGCTTCCTGAGGTCTCCGTGGATTATTCAGCCATACATCCGACCCGCGAACCAACATTGATCCAATATTCATATCATAGTTTTCCAAAAAGACCACCGACTTCGGATACTTTTTGGTAAGCGCTACAATGTTGGCTACAATTTGTTTTCCTCCGTCGTCCAGGGGATGCGCTTTGCCCGAAAATACAATTTGAAGTTTTCCGCTTTTAAAGAGTGTGTCAACTTTAGATCGATCACTGAAAATAAAATCACTTCGCTTATACGGAACAGCCCTTCTGGAGAATCCAATTAAGAGCGCATCCTGTTTTAATCTGACACCGGTTCTTTCATAAATGTTTCGAAGCAGTTGCTTTTTGTTTTCCTGATGGAGCTTCCAGATTTCATTGTTAGGATTTTTGGCCGCACGAACGATTCTGTTATCAACCCATGTTGGAAGATGAATTGCGTTGGTGATTCCAACAATTTCGGCGCGATCTTTTACATTCTCCCACATTTTATTTGCAGTAGCAGCGTGCAGCTGTGCGACCGCGTTTGATTTTCGTGAAAGGCGTAAAGCACCAACGGTCATATTGAACGGCGAGCCGCCAAGTTGCTTTAATTGTTGTTTAGTAAAAACGCCATTGTCAGCACCCATATACATCAACCGATCCAGATAGTGGGACTCATTTCCTTGTACGACGGGGGTATGAGTTGTGAAAACAATTTGCTGCCGGGAAGCCGCCAGCGCCGCTTCGAAGGACTTACCACTTTTTACTTTTTCCCGGACCAATTCGAAGCCTGCGAAAAGTGCATGACCTTCGTTGAAATGATAAACATCAATGGGAATCTTTAGGGCACGAAGCGCCTTTACTCCACCGATGCCAAGCACCATTTCCTGTGCGATGCGTTCTTCTCCGAACCAGCCGTAAAGCTGTCCACTGATCCAGCCATCTTCATTACCCGGTACGTCCGTGTCGAGAAGGTATAGGGGAGCATTTCGGAACTTATCGCACAGCCAGACTTTACATTTCACTTCACGCTTACGAATTGTTACAGAAACCGTAACCCCCGTTTCTTTTAAAAATGGATATTGATATATAGGATAGGTGTCAAGTGCCTTTCCTTCCGATGTAATTCTCTGATCCGTATATCCTTGTTTCCATTTGATGCCGATGCCAACGATAGGGAACTTATGATCCCTGGCCCCTTTCATGTAGTCGCCAGCAAGAATACCAAGTCCGCCGGCATACATTTTAAAATCACTGTGCAAGGCATACTCCATACAGAAGTAGGCAACTCGCGGGAGAGAGGATGAAGGCATAAAAGAGGGGGTTAATGCAGTAGAAATATCGGGAATGAATATTAATTATGTATTACGAAGACCGATATTTCTTTGGAAAACGGATTGTTTTGTTTTTGGGTTGAATGTGATCACGAGGCCGCAATTGTATTATTAGACCACGAAAAATGATTAGGTACACCGTTGTAGGTTGTATGACCACCTGGAATTTTTTTTATGCTGATGTCCGGAATTCAAAACGATGGATGTCTATCTATTATATTGACAGGAAAATTCATCTGCTTGCGCTCAAACGATTGCTGCCTTGGATTTGCGATGAAAAAATTAAACCAATCCTTATACTCATGGAAAAATTTATGCTGATCATGCGGGAAGATTTGAAAAAATTGCGCCATTGCACCAACGAAGAACGGTTTGCCGACATGCATGCAATGTTTGAATGGACGAAATCGCTGACTGAAGCAGGTCATCACGTTCACTCAGAGCCATTGGCAATATCCGGAAGCATCGTAAGTAAAACTGAGGTATTGACCGATGGACCATTTATAGAATCAAAAGAAGGAATAGCGGGATATTTTATAATTCTTGCTGAAAATTTGAAGAAAGCAATTTCCATTGCGCAAACTTGTCCACTGGTCAAGATGGGAATGGCAATAATCGAAGTGAGGCCAGTGTTAGATCCTGTGGGGTTGGAACCCAGACCGAGATAGGCTTTCCGAAGCATTTCAAAAAAAGGAAGCCTGAACTATTTTCGTTACACCTGGAAACCGGCGAATGACAACTCGTTCCAGGAGGCATCCGTATGCCTGAGTGTCCCTCATTTTTTAACAGGGTACACGGCCAATGCTTACCTTTGTTGCTACCTCAATATGGAGTTACTAGAAAGAAATAGCTATTTGGCGATCCTTGATGACCACTTTTCCAATATTGAAAATGGGAAAGGCCAGGCTATTTTTTTATTTGGAGAAGCTGGCATTGGAAAAACTTCGCTGGTAAACCATTGGGTGGATTCAAAACAAAATAAAGCGTTCGTCTATACGGGTGCATGTGACTCCCTGTTCACACCGCGACCGCTTGGTCCACTATTCGACATTGCTGAAGAGATGGATCACGACTTTGCTGAATTGTTGATACATGAAAAAGATAGACCGATAATATTTACATCGCTGATCAAGCAATTAGCGCATTCGGAGAAACCTGTGATTTTGGTGTTTGAAGACATCCATTGGGCTGACGAGGCTACGTTGGATCTCATTAAGTTCCTGGCTCGCCGTATCAATCGGCTTCGTTGCTTGTTTATCGCTACTTACCGGGACGATGAGATCCATACACGACATCCGCTGGCAACTCTTCTAGGCGACATACCTTCGGGACACTTTTCAAAAATCCCGTTGACAAAATTTTCAAGAATGCTGGTTGATCAGCTTGCCTCGAGAAAAGGTAATCTCTCTGGCGAACAACTTTTTCAGTTGACCAATGGCAATCCTTTTTATGTGATGGAAATCCTAACAGCTGGTAATTCCGAAATTCCAGAGCGTGTCAAGGACTCAATACTTGCGCGGTTCTATAGTAACAAGGAAGAGCGGCGGGCTTTGTGGGAACTGTTGTCGATTCTTCCCTCCGGACGGATTGATCAGCATATTGTGGCGCGAATTGAACAAGATTTTGGAAGCACCCTCGACGAATGTATTGTCGCAGGTGTAATTATCTCCCGGCCTGGCTATTTGTCGTTTAAGCATGAACTTTTCCGAATTACGATAGAAGAATTGCTTTCACCGGCTAAGCGTAAAAGCCTTCACAAAAAGATGGTGGAAATTATTCAGAAAGGTCCTGCAGATTCCGTTAATCTTGCACAACTGGTGCACCATGCGCGGTATGCTGATGAGGGCGAAATAGTGGCGATAGTTGCACCAAAGGCAGCTCGCGAAGCGTCGGTTATCGGCTCTCACCGCGAAGCTGTTAAGTTGTACGCGACAGCAATCGATTATGCGGCCAGTAGGGAGGACGCTGAATTGGCTGATCTTTGTGACCGATATGCTTATGAATGTTATCTCACCTACCAGGTGGCAGATGCCATCGCCTCACAAAACCGCGCACTCGACATTTGGCGGAAACAAAATAATTTATTGAAAGAAGGAGATGCGCTCCGATTTCTTTCGAGGTTATGGTGGTTTGCGGGGGATCAGCCGAAAGCTTTTACATTTGCGCATCAGTCCATTGAAGTGCTGGAACGCACGTCAAGCTTACCCACAAAAGAAAGGGCGCTTGCTTACAGCAACTTGGCACAACTGGGGATGCTATCGGAAGATGAAGCCTCTGCCTTGCACTGGGGAAATAAAGCTATTGCGCTGGCAACGCAAGTCGACGCGAAAGAGATAATGTCTCATGCCTTAAATAATGTGGGTACTGTGCTGCTCCGGAATGTATTTTGCCAGGCAGAGGGTGAGGAAAAATTAAACCAGGCCCTCAACATCGCTTTAGAAAATGGATCGCATGAGCACGCGGCGAGAGCATACATCAATCTTGCCTATACTTTTTTGGTTATCAAAAAATACGAAAAAGCCTTCAAGACATTGGATATAGGAATTAAATACTGTGAAGAACGTGACCTGGATTTTCTAACGTATTACATGCTTAGTTGTAAAGCAAGATTATTATTTGAGACCGGAGGATGGAAAGAAGCGGAAAGCCTTAGCAGACAACTGCTATCCGACCCGCACCATGTACTTGTCAAACTCGTGACACTGGGAATACTGACGCGCCTGGATATGAGGTATGCAAGATATGAACAAGCAGCGGAGCTGATACAAGAAGGAAAAGAGCTGGCAAAAAATACGGGAGAACTGCAGCGAATCATTCCTCTTTTAACCGCGGAACTTGAGTTGTGCTGGCTGACGGGACGTCCCATTCCATTGGAGGAGCTTGAGCAGGTAGAAAGCACGTACTTTTCGGGGCCTGGCAGTCCATGGTATTATTCAGACTTGATGTATTGGAAAAAGAAATGTGGTATGCCAACATTTAATAACCCCAAAATACCATATGTGTCAGGTTATAAGCCGGATCTCGAAGGAGATTGGAACGCAGCAGCTGAAACATGGAAGGCGATAGGGTGTCCCTACGAACATGCGCTCTCGTTACTCGAAGGTGGCGAAAGAGAGCAGAAGCTGGGGCTTCAAATGCTGGATGACCTTGGAGCGGTCGCCACAACCAATATGTTTAGAGGTAAGATGAAATTGAAAGGCGTCAAGCATGTTTCAAGAGGGCCGCGTGAAAGTACGCTCAATAATCCAGGGCAACTCACGGGTCGACAGATTGACATCCTCAACCTGTTGCGTGATGGATTGCAAAACAAAGAAATTGCCGACAAGCTATTTATCTCCCCGAAAACAGTTGACCATCATATATCAGCGATCCTTTCTAAGCTGGAAGTAAACTCCAGGGCCAAAGCTGTCCTTGAAGCGCAAAAGCTCGGCGTTCTAAAATAGGGAACCTCACAAATCAAAATAGGGAATTTTCCTGAGTCCAATTGCTGGATCCCTGATCATCTTTGTACGATGGAGCGACCCATCAAGACTTCAAATTCTTAAATCATTTGCGCAATGAAAAATCTCCCTTCAGTTGGTATAGTTTGGCATGTTATGCCATTCCATTGCAAAGAATGGTGACCATATAACCGTGATCAAAATTTAAAATTTAAAATAATGTTGTACAGCATGAATAATCAACCTAAACCCAATCAGCTTCGGTGGAGGATTGTTACATTGGTAGTGGGGACAGGCATTGCAGTCGTGATAGTCCTGGAGATACTGCGCGATGCATTGAAGCACTTCTAAAATCATTGATGTCCAATGTGGCAGAAATACCATTAAAGAAACGTCGTATGAACCAGTTCGAAAAAAAGATCCTGATGGCAGGCGCAATTAAAGCCCTCGACTATATTCAGGCTATTGAGCTTCGTGATGTGGCACCGTCAGCACAAGCGATAAAAAATTTAGATGTCTTTGATGAAGAGCTCACCGATCAGGGCGTAGACGCGCTTGAAACAATTGAGTTTCTGGATGAGAACGGCTCGCCAGGCACCGTGGCTTCCAACGGCAGCCGTTATTACGGTTTTGTCATTGGAGGTTCGCACCCCGCGGCATTGGCGGCCAACTGGCTCGCTAGTGCATGGGACCAAAATGCTGGTCTTCTCGCCACCAGCCCTGTCAACGCAAAAATTGAAACAGTTGTTGAAAAGTGGATTGCGGAAATACTGCCAGTAGCCAAGGGCTCATCGGTCGGATTTGTTACAGGTGTAACCATGGCAAATTTTTGCTCGCTGGCAGCGGCGCGCACATCCATTTTACAGAAATTAGGTTGGGATGTTGAAGGTCAGGGGCTGTTTGGCGCTCCACCAATAACTGTCATAATAGGGGAGGAAGCCCATGGCAGCTTGTTAAAAGCATTGAGCATGGTAGGCCTCGGCCGTGAAAGAGTAGTACGGATTCCCTCGGATAGCAACGGACGTATCCGCACTGATCTGATTCCTAAGCTCGACGAAAGGACTATTCTATGCTTACAAGCCGGGAACGTGAACACGGGAGGCCTGGACGATGGCGCCGTGATCGCACGTGCGAAATCAGAAGGCGCGTGGGTGCATATCGATGGAGCGTTTGGATTGTGGGCAGGAGCTTCGGGGTTAAAAAAACACCTTACCGAAGGCTATGAGCTTGCAGATTCCTGGGCGACTGATGGTCACAAATGGCTGAATGTTCCCTATGACAGCGGGCTCGTCATTTGCAAAAATGGTAACGACCTGAGAAAAGCTATGAGTATCCACGGGGACTATCTTGACCAGGCTGGTGACCGGATACCTTACCACTATACACCGGAACTTTCAAGGCGCGCACGCGCCGTTGATATCTGGGCAGCAATTCGAACGCTTGGCAAAGATGGTATCGACGAATTGGTAACACGCACTTGCGTGTTTGCAGAATATCTTTCACACGAATTGCAGGGAGCCGGTTTTGAAGTCCTAAATAAGGTGGAGACAAACCAAGTCCTCGTTTCATTCGGAGATGATACAAATCGAATTATCAAAGAAATTCAATCCGACGGCACCTGCTGGTGTGGCGGTACCGTTTGGAAGGGGCGGCCTGCGATGCGCATCAGTGTCTCCAGCGTTAAGACCACCGAAAATGATATTAAAAAATCATTGGAGGCTATCCTGAAATTAGCTGGCAAAAAAATTGCCGTGCGGTAGGTACACCATCCTGGCGTCTCGGTCATTTTCCTATTTTCGATTTCCCGTTAATCCGGTCCAATTCTAATATTTTGGTAAAATATTTTCTATTTTTTATTAAAAATAGAAACATATCATATTACATTTCAGTATAAGTAATATCTATGAAAGGATACATCGGAGAATTCGAAGAGCTTGTCCTGCTGACGATTGCCAGCCTGCAAGACCAAGCGTATGGCATATCTATAAAAGAAAGCATTGACCAAAGGGCCAACCGTACCATCAGTCTTGGGGCCCTTCATTCGACCATCAGCCGTCTGGAAGAAAAGCGGTATCTGAAATCGTGGCTCGGGGAACCAACCCAGGAGCGAGGAGGGAGGCGCAAGCGATATTTTGAAATTACCCATGAGGGTAAGGTTGCGCTGCACCAAATGAAAGCCCTTCGTGATGACTTGTGGAAACTTTCGAAAGCAACGCTGTCCCTGTCCAAATGAAAAATAAAGATATTCATCCACCGCGTCTAGCGGAAAAAATATTGCTTTGGTATTGTGGACACGCGGTCATCGAAGACCTACTGGGTGATTCACAGGAATTGTTTTATCGCGATCTCAAGCACATGCGGGCGTGGCGAGCCAGGCTGAATTATTGGAAGCATATTCTTTCACTATTAGTCTCCTATTCAGTAGAAAGGCGAAAAAAGAAAGCCGCGTATCATTACTTATCATCACGAACTTTTAGCCCAGCGATGTTTAAAAATTACCTGACTATCGCAGGACGAAATCTCATCAAACATAAATTTTTTACAGTCCTCAACGTCCTCGGCCTCGCCATCGGAATGTCAATAAGCTTGTTGTTGATTGCCATGCTGTCATTTCTCTGGACTTACGATAATTTTCATGAGAACAAGGACAGAATATACCGGGTGATCACGAAAGTAGATGATCAGCGGAAATTACGGGAGTTCGCAACGGCACCAAATGTACTGGCTGACAAGCTTCACAACGAAATGACCGGTATCGACGCCGTTGTGAGAATCAATAAATTGTCGGGGAATATTGTGATGGGCGCAAGTGAAATACCCATTCACGGATATTTTGTTGACGATAATTTCTTGGAGGTATTTAGCTTTCCGCTGGTTAAGGGAAATCGAAGCAATCCGTTTGCCAGTCAGAATAGCGTGTTGATTACCCCCAAGGCAGCCGCGAAGTTGTTCGGAGACGGCGACCCTATCGGAAAAGTTGTGGAGCTCACTGGAGTAGGACCCTTGGAGATTTCCGGCCTGCTTCAAGACATTCCCAAAAATTCCCACATGCAATTTGAATTTTTGCTTCCTTACCAAAAGTGGATAACCCTGGAGCAAAATAGTGCCACTGTGGTAGAAGGTGACTTGTGGCCATACCGGAAGTCGTATACATATTTGTTATTATCTGGAACATCTGTTATCGGCAAAGTCGAACAATTCTTAAATCAAATACCAAAATCATTTTACACAACGAAGGAGAACTATTCGGTATGGTTTGAGTTGCAGGCGTTAATGGATATATCACCTGGCCCTGATTTAAACAATCAGATCGGTCCGGATTGGGGATATGCTCCGCTCGCGATCTTTACCCTGCTTACTTTGCTGATCCTCCTTCCAGCTTGCTTTAATTATGCAAATATTTCCATATCTCGGGCATTGAAGCGGATGAAGGAGATTGGATTGCGCAAAACCATGGGTGGGCAACGAAGTCAAATCTTTACGCAGTTTATCACAGAGACTGTAATCATTACGTTAATCGCATTATTTTTTTCTTATTACATATTCGTGATGGTGCGCGGAGAATTCCTCTCGATGATTGTCGGCGCCGACTCCCTGGATCTTTCGCCGACGTTAATAACGATATCATTCTTCGTTCTTTTTGCCCTATTCGTCGGATTTGTTGCCGGGGTTATACCGGCAGTTTACTTTTCAAAATTGAACCCAATCGAAGCATTGAAAAGCAAACCTATTGGAAAAGGTATTGCTAAACTGAATTTTAGAAAGGTTCTGATCGTCTTCCAGTTCGCCTTGTCGCTTGGCTTTATAATGGGCGTTGTAGTCGTGCTGAATCAATATCGCTATTCCCTGAACTATGATTTCGGGTTTGATCAGGAGAATATCCTCGATGTGGAACTGCAGGGTGTAGATCCTCAACTTTTCAAAAACGAATTCTCAAAACTCTCGCCTATCCAGTCGTTGTCCATGTCATCTGGAATTATTGGTACGTCATCCGGTCAGAACACCTGGTTGAAGGCAGACACCGAAGACTCAATTGAAGTGGCTCAGATGTTTGTGGATGACAACTTTATATCTAATATGAACCTCGAGTTGCTGGCTGGAAAAAATTTCATTGATGATCCCGTTAGCAAGAATCATGTGATCATAAACGAGGTTTTTTTAAGAACCCTTCAGCTTCCTGAACCTGCAGCAGCCATTGGCAAGACGTATACTGTAGAAAGGAATAGAGAAATAACCATAATTGGTGTTGTAAAGGACTTTCATTACGCAGATCTGCAGACACCCATTCAAAGTTTCTTCTTCAGATATGATCCCACACAATTTAACTTCGCTAATGTAAAAGTGGTTTCCGACGAAATGTCATCAACACTTTCGGCGATGGAATCTTCTTGGGATAAAGTAGGGGGCGGGAAAAAATTCATGGCGCGGTTTTTTGATGACGAGATCAAGGAAGCTTACTCGGTCTATTTCTCGATGATCAAGATTTGTGGATTTTTAGGATTTCTTGCAATTTCTATTTCCTGTTTGGGACTGTTAGGGATGGTTGTGTTTACGGTTGAAAATCGAATGAAAGAAGTAGGCGTACGGAAAGTGATGGGAGCCACGGCCTGGAGCATCACCGTTGTGCTTTCGCGGGATTTTGTTAAGCTCATGATCATTGCGGCCGTCATTGCAATCCCTGTTGCCTATGTGTTTTTCGAGAAACTTTATTTAGAGACGCAACAATTTTATCACATTAAGATCGGCATCGTGGAAATTTCAATAACCCTGTTCATCATGCTTTTCCTGGGACTATCGACCATATTGTCGCAGACGATACGGGCAGCGCGTGTCAATCCTGTCGAGACCTTGAGATATGAATAGAAATTCCGATCGGATGACATAAAATTTAACGCAACATCCTTAAATTGATCCACGACATCTGATTTTGAATGTCTTTCGTCATGAAGGAGCCATTGACCTCATTTTTTTCATCCTCTTCTGTTTTTCTAAACAACGGCATTGCTATTCTCAGGATCGTTGTGGGACTTCTATTGCTATATCACGGCATTGAAATTTTTACTCCTGAAACCATGAACACTTACTTGCAGTGGGATATGTTTAAAGGACCTTATGGGAAGTTCCTGGTATACATGGGCAAGGGGTCTGAATTCATCGCTGGCATCTTCCTATTACTAGGATTGTTTACCAGAATCGGCGCGTTGATCATGATTGGCAACTTTTCCTATATAACGTTTTTTGTCGGAGAGGGGCGCTTCTGGTATCAAGAGCAGCACCCTTTTATGTTTGCTCTTTTTGGAATTTTGTTTCTCTTCACCGGTCCCGGGGCGTGGAGCCTGGACAGCATTATTTTTACAAAGAAAGTAGACGTCTAGGTGTGTCACACGCCAATATTCACGTACTGAAAAGAGATTTCGAAACTTTCCATTGAACTGCGGGCAACGTTTATGTGGCCATCACGTAGAGACTTGAGTATGCAATCAAAATTATGACGGAATTTGAAACATATCGAGGAACAGTCTACCCTTGGCATTGCGATTTCAATGAACATATGAATGTTATGCACTATGTTGGCAAATTTGATGAAGCGACCTGGCACTTCTTTGCTCATTTCGGCATAACGCCTTCTTACTTAAAAAAAGAAGAAAAAGCCATGGTTGCAGCAGAACAAAACTTCAAATACTTTCAGGAATTAAATTCAGGCAACCTGATCTATGTCAAAACGGAGTTGCTCGAATTTAAACAAAAGGCTATTGTTTTTGTACATAAGATGTACAACGTTGAAACGGAAGCATTGGTCGCAGAGGGAAGAATGGTCGGCGTGCACATTGATATAACATCAAGAAAGCCTGTTCCATTTCCCGAGCATATCTGGGCTCGATCGTCTTAGCGTTGAGCCTTAACTTTGTTTATTGACTACAAAATTTTCAAAACACGATGCCACAAGAGTACATTGAAATACGAGGTGCCCGTGAGAACAATCTCAAGAATATATCGTTGCGTATTCCCAAACGTAAGATCACGATTTTTACGGGTGTATCGGGTTCCGGCAAATCCTCTATTGTATTTGATACAATCGCCACAGAAGCGCAGCGTTTACTGAATGAAAATTTCAGCATGTTCGTTCGTAATTTCCTGCCACGTTTTCCTCAACCTGATGCTGATGGCATTGAAAATCTCAGCATGGCTGTTGTCGTGGATCAGAAACGGTTGGGTGGGGGATCCCATTCTACGGTAGGAACGATCACGGACATTTTTACGGTACTTCGCCTGCTGTTTTCCCGGATAGGTGTGCCTCATGTCGGCAACTACAATCTCTTTTCATTTAACGACCCGCAAGGGATGTGTCCAGAATGTAATGGGATCGGTAGAAAGGTTGGTTTGGACTTAGAGAAAGCCTTTGATAAGTCAAAGTCACTTAACGATGGGGCTATCCTTCTTCCCGACTATGCTGTTGAAAGTTGGTACTGGACGATCTGCACGCAATCAGGTCTCTTTGATAACAAAAAGAAACTTTCGAAGTACACAAAAGAGGAAATGGAATTGCTTCTTTACAGTGAGCCCTATAAGGTTAAATCAAAAGTTGCCGGGAAGATTATCAATTTTACATTCGATGGGGTGGCTGCAAAATTTAACAATAAGTATGTCATACGCGATGTAAAAACCATGTCCGAGCGGACGCAAAAAACAGTGGAACCCTTCATTACCAACGGTCCCTGCCCGCTTTGCAAAGGCGCACGAATTAGTCAGGCCGCATTGAAATGCAAAATCAAAAGCAAAAATATTGCTGAGCTCTCTGCCATGGAGGTGGACGAACTGGTTGAATTCCTTCGGACAATACAGGATCCGGTTGCTTTGCCAATCGTGAACACGTTAGTGCAGCGATTGCAATATCTCATTGATATCGGTCTCGAGTACCTTAGTCTGAACCGCGAAACCAGCACGCTGTCGGGGGGCGAATCGCAGCGCATTAAGATGGTTAAACACCTTAGTGGTAGCTTGATGGACGTAATGTATGTCTTCGATGAGCCGAGCGTAGGTTTGCATCCCCGGGACGTACACCGCTTGAATGAACTCCTGATTAAACTTCGTGACAAAGGAAATACTGTGCTTGTGGTCGAGCATGACGCTGATGTAATAAAGGTGGCGGACCATGTTGTCGACGTGGGCCCGTTGGCCGGAAGCGGGGGAGGAAATATTGTCTATCAAGGGGATTTTCCCGGGCTTCTCAAAGCCGCGACGCTGACCGGGAAACATATGAAACAGTCGATGCCGCTAAAGGAGCATTTCCGGCGGTCCAAAAGTTATTTGACGATTTCCAAGGCCAACCTGAACAACCTGCAGAATGTCAGCGTGAAAATACCGGCCGGTATACTTACCGTGGTGACAGGCGTTGCAGGATCCGGGAAGAGTTCGCTGATCAATCATGTATTTCTGCAGCAGCACCCTGATGCGATTATGATCGATCAATCTGCGGTGGGAACTTCGTCGCGATCCAATCCTGCTACTTATACCGGCGTGATGGATGATGTACGGAAGGCTTTCGCTGCTGCGAACAAGGTTAGTCCGTCGTTGTTCAGCTTCAACTCGGCAGGTGCCTGTGAAAACTGCCAGGGCCTCGGCGTGGTCTATACCAATCTGGCTTTTTTGGATGAAGTGAAGACGCCTTGTGAAATCTGTGGCGGAAAAAGATTCAAAGATGAAGTCCTCGCTTATAAGCTTAAGGGTAAGTCGATCAGTGACGTATTGGCGATGACCGTTCAGCAGGCGCTGGAATACTTTGATGCCAAAGAGATCGTCCATACGCTAAAGGCGATGAGTGATGTTGGGCTGAACTACCTTACGCTGGGGCAGCCGCTGAGTACTTTGTCTGGAGGTGAATGCCAGCGGATCAAGCTGGCCAGCGAGCTCCACAAAAAAAGCAGTATCTATGTGATGGATGAGCCAACCACCGGATTGCACATGTCGGACATCGCGCATCTCCTGGAGATTATGAATCGATTGGTTGATGATGGGAACACGGTAGTCGTCATTGAGCACAACCTTGATGTAATCAAGAACGCAGACTGGATAATCGACATGGGCCCCGAAGGTGGTAACAAAGGCGGCAAGGTAATCTTTGAGGGCACACCCGGGCAGCTAGTCCAGGCAAAGCAGTCACTCACGGGTGCCTATTTAAAAAATCATATTTAAGATTCCCGAAAAAGCTGCTTGAAGAAAATACTATTTTCTAACACGCGTTGCATGCAACGACGTGATAAAGTGTTTACTTTGATGGATTAACAGCACGGCGCGTACTGTAAGATTTTCTTTCAACAACGCAACGATGATTAGAAGAAATTTTATCAAAGGATTTTCAATCCTTAGCACAAAGGATTTATTGATAAGCTCTTTGCAGCCATTTTCGAAAGAAGATACAAGGGCATATTGGGTACAGACGCTATCGCGTATCGTGACACCTCTTTTAGACTCTCTGAGCCGTGATATGTTGAAGAAGGAGATGCCGGTGGAGGCATTTGGTGATACCCATGAGAATAGAAAAAAGGTTACATACCTTGAAGCCTTCGGCCGTAGTCTCGCCGGATTGGCGCCATGGCTGGAGCTCGGCGCAGACGACACGCCGGAAGGAAAGTCAAGGGGTAAGTTTATCAAGCTGGCAACTTCGTCAATACGAAATGCCGTCACACCTTCCGCGGCCGACTTTATGAACTTTACGACAGGAGCCCAACCGTTGGTTGACGCAGCATTTCTCTCGCATGCGCTGATCCGGGCACCGAAGCAACTGTGGGGAAACCTCGATCAATCAACACAGACAAACCTGATCAATGCATTGCGTTCCACCCGGGTCACAAAACCTTATTATAGCAACTGGTTGCTCTTCACCGCAATGGTAGAAGCTGCACTGTTAAAATTTTCGAAAGACTACGACCCCGTGAGGATCGACTATGCTTTGAAAGAACATGAAGCATGGTATAAAGGCGATGGCATGTACGGTGACGGGCCGAGTTATCATTTTGATTACTATAACAGCTATGTGATACAGCCCTTCCTGCTGGACGTATCAAAAACGATTTTCGAAGAGACAGGTGAATTGAAAGATCAATACCAGCTTTTTACAACGCGTGCCAGGCGCTACGCGGAAGTACAGGAGCGATTGATTTCTCCGGAGGGTACATTCCCAGCGACGGGTAGATCGATTGCATACCGGTGCGGCGCCTTCCAACATCTTGCGCAGATGGCATTGCAAAAACAATTGCCGCCTTCACTGCCGCCAGCACAAGTAAGAAGTGCTTTAACCGCCGTGATAAAAAAGACGATGGATGCTCCCAATACTTTCGATAATAAAGGGTGGCTAACGATTGGACTATCCGGACATCAGCCTGGCGTTGGGGAAACCTACATTTCCACCGGTAGTTTATATTTATGTACAACTGCGTTCCTTCCTCTCGGACTGCCATCAACGGATGAGTTTTGGTCCGCTGATTCGATGGAATGGACAAATGTTAAAGCATTTAGCGGAAAAGCCTTTCCCATCGATAAGGCGATCTGATATTGTTGCCTTTGTAAAAATGTTGGCGGCCTTTGCGGTTTCAATCTTTGCGGCCTTTTGCGTGAACACTTCCGGTAATCCTACCCTAACGTTTTCGGATAGCTTCTGTCCCCAACAACTTCAATCCGTTCGTAATCAATTTTTCAAGATCGGGCTGAATCTGCCTTTTTTTCTCAAGATATCTCCGTATCTCCTCGCTGTGTTGCTGATACGAATCCCTGCCATGCAAAATTTCCAGAACTTCCAGAGACAAAAGCCAATCATCCGGAAAACCTTCAATCGCAGTTTTCCAAATGAAAGGCAGACGTGATATCAGATCTTCGTCGCGGCGTGCCTGTCGCACTATCCCATATAGCTCCTGAAGCTTTAATGCTTTTTCATCATAAGTAATCTTGTGCATTTTTTCGTGTGGTACCATTACCGTTGGTTCAAATGCTTCCACGTCGGCAGGGCCTGCAAAGGCGGATACGATTTTTTCTCCAACAGCCATAGCGTAGGAGGGTAATACAAGAATAATATTACCATCACGCTGTACCGTGGCATGTTGGAGTTCTATCACGACGACTTTGCCTGACCGGCGTATGATCTCTATGACCCGGCCTTCAACCTCGATACCGTGTTCAAAATTCATTAAGGCCGACTTTCCGATCTCTATGCCGTTGCTGTTCAGTTCCTCGTCGGTCTGGTCCTCTATTGCAATGGATGAAACAAGCCTGCCAACCGGCGACGAAAAACCATTGGCAAAATGTTCCTTTGGGTAGTCGCCCAACTCGGTATTGTTTACGGCTAAAGCCGTTGGTCCCTCAGTTTGAATGAAGATAGCCTGCCCGTTAGCCTCGATTACATTTGTAAACGTTCCGGTAACCTGCAGGCCTGAGCTGAAAACAATGGTGCTGGTATGTTGTGATTCAATGGCTTTTCTAACGCCTTGAAGGCACCCCGTTGTCCATGCCATCAGCTTTTTGAATTCTTCCAGGACAGACGTGAGATGTTCAAAATCAGGTGTGACAAACAACTGAGGTTGTGGCTTGGTGATATCGTAATTGTAATGCATTGCATCCAGCGTGTAGGGGAGTTTCTTCACGCGGTCGCTCAGGCAACTCATACCTTCACCGATTGAAGAGAGCAAACCAGCGCCATATAGTTTGAAATTATCTAACGTCCCGATCAATCCGTATTCCACGGTCCACCAATGCAGATTTCGAATAAGCGCCATCTCAGAGGGAACGCCCATGTTGCTTTGTATCTTTTCAATGACACGTTCTGCTTCATGGACTTCATCTTGTTTGGTGTTCGGATCCTCCTTAATGATTGATAGATGCCGGATGGCTTCGTAGAGTTCTACATCTTTTTTAGAGGAAAAGGCTTTGCTTCCAGCTTCACCAATTTCTTTGAGGTAAGCGGCAAATTCAGGCATTGCTAGGATGGGCGCATGACCGGCCGATTCGTGGATGATATCGGGGGCCGGTGTGTATTCAATGTGCTCGAGCGTACGGATGTCCGCCGCAATAACCAGTACGTTGTATTTTGTGAACTCCATGAATGCTCCTGGTGGAATAAATCCATCCACTGCCACTGCAGCCCAGCCGATCCCTTTCAGGATGCGGTTCATACCATACATGGTGGGAATTTGTTCAATTTCCACTCCCGCAAGCTTCAATCCCTTGACGTATGATTCATGGGCAACCTTCTGGAGATGATGGTAATTCTGGCGCATGACATAGCGCCATACCGCCTGGTCTACGGGCGTGTATTCGTTGTAGGGCTGATCAACAACAAACTGCAACAAATGCTTCGGAAGCTTTTTGGTAACTTCGTTTAACTCCATGGTTCCGTCTGATAAATTGCACTCAATAAAAGAAGCCATGCTTTTTTCAGCTCTCCATCAGTCAGGTAGACCTGAGCTTGTTTATGGATGGAGGTGAGGCGGTCTTCTCCGTTTCCCTGAATAAGTTTGTAATTAAAATTCTGAGCAAAGGTTTTTACCTCCTCGAGCGTCGGCATTTTATCGATATTGGCAAGGCGTCCAAGGTTGTTGCCCGTTAATACGGGGCTGTTTCGGATCTCTGGTGGCAAAAGGTCGATGCCAATTCCCACGGGTAGACCGGGCTTCGGAACTTCAAAAATGCTTGTGCCATTCGCGCGACAATAATAATTTTCACCCATACGCGCCACGTTATCAATTTTCCAAGGATCGACTTTTGCCTTTATCATTAAAAATAAACTCCTGAGCATGGATGAGAATGACTTCGCAGATTGCCAGATTTCCGGCTCCGCCTTCTGTTCCAAGGCTCTTAACTTCCAACACCTTACATTCAAAGGAAACGGGAGATTCTTTCACGCGTGGTGGCTTGACCATCTCAGATTTGACTTCCGTCAGTCCCGCTTTCACGAATTCGTTTACGCCCCTCGGGAATTCGAAGCTCGCCAGTGACACTTGTTCCACCATCGAATAGCTTACCGTGTTTATCACCACTTCTCGTGTCTCTAATATATTTTCCAGCGTATGCTTCGTAGTGTTATCCCGTTGGCGCCGCGATGGTGAAAATACAAGGACGGGAGGTCGGGTGCTGAAGATATTAAAAAAGCTAAAGGGACTCAGGTTGACGTGACCTTCACGGTCAACGGTACTGGCCAGCGCAATGGGTCTTGGAGCCACAGCACCCAGCAGGAGGTCGTGAAGATCTTTCTGATTGGGCGCTGTTTTCGGATCTATCGTGGGCATTGTAGTGTAATCGTTAATTAAACCACGGAGACGTCGGAGGCACTGAGGAACGCAGCGTGCTACAATGATGTTGACATTTTCTTCGTGCCTTCGTGGCTCCGTGGTAAAGTGCATTTATTATTCTACTCTATTACTAACTGTTCAGGACTTGCTCGCAATGACTTTACCTTCCACTTTACCAAATCCCGACACGCTTGCCGTCTTTGACAGCAAACCCTTTCATGATTACTGTATCGCCATCATGCAAGAAATTTTCGGGTCGTTCCATTAATGGTAACAGGTTCTTGCCCATTGCGCGTCTGTTCCAGCAGGCAGCCGGCATTATCACGCGCCGGCCCACTGATTGTGCCAGAGGCAAGAATATCTCCAATACATACATTGCATCCATTCACGGTGTGATGGGCTAACTGCTGACTCGACGTTCCAGTACAGATATTTGAAATTCGTCCGGCTGATGCGCGTTGCTTGCTCACCTTCCGGCTGCAGTTCAATTTCCAATTCAATATCATAACTGCCGTCTCCTTCAAACTTGAGATAGGGCAGTACAGGTACGTCCTGCACCGGGCCCTTCGTCTTGTAAGGAGCTAGTGCTTCCGTTGTAACGATCCAGGGTGATACTGATGACATGAAATTCTTACCCAGGAAAGGACCCAACGGAACGTATTCCCAGCTTTGAATGTCGCGTGCAGACCAGTCATTGAACAATAAAAAACCAAAAATATATTCGCTGGCGTTTTCAATGGCGATTGGTTCACCGAGCATCGAATTTTTTCCAATCACAAAGCCCAGTTCTAACTCATAGTCTAGGGCCTGCGTAGGACCAAAGGTTGGGATAACGTCGTCCTTGTTTTTTTTGAATTGTCCCTGTGGGCGGATTAGTGGTGTACCAGACACCACGATTGACGATGCTCGTCCGTGATAGGCTACCGGTAAATGTTTCCAGTTGGGAAGTAATGCATTGTTTGGATCACGAAACATGGCGCCAACATTAGTTGCATGTTCCTTGCTCGAATAAAAGTCTGTATAATTACCGATCTTGATGGGCAGCATCATCGTCACCTGATCCTGTTTATAAAAAACAAAGGGATGTAGGTCGCGCTTTTGCTGAAGCTCATGATTGTCCTCGGAAAACAATTCGATCAATCGTTCTCTTACCTTGTTTGTATTTTCTTTTCCCAGCGAAATAAACGCATTGAGGTATTCATCGCTGGAAAGTCAGTGGCGAAATACCAATTGAATTGAAGTATCCCTGTTCGGCCAGCACGACAAGGTCGACAACATAATTACCGATCGCCGTGCAACAACGTGGTGAAATGCTTGAGGTTTTAAATACTCCGAACGGAATGTTGTAAATGCTAAAGTCGCAATCGGCCGGTATATCGATCCAGGACGTAAGCGATTCGCCTTGCCTTAATGGTTGCGTTGTCCACAGAAAACTTTTTTATAATGTACCTCTAATTTCCTGCTCACGCTCAATGGCTTCGAACAGCGCTTTAAAATTCCCTTTACCAAATGATTTCGCACCTTTCCGCTGAATGATTTCAAAAAATAAAGTTGGACGGTCTTCTACAGGCTTGGTGAAGATCTGCAGCAAATATCCTTCTTCATCGCGGTCCACCAAAATATTCAGGTCACGCAAGGGCTGAAGGTCTTCGTCGATCTTACCTACGCGTTGCAGACAGATCATCATAATAGGTGGAAGGGATGGTGAGAAATTCAACGCCCCGGCTTCTTAAGTTCAGTAACGGTGTGAATAATATTGTCGGTAGCAATAGCAATATGTTGTACGCCAGCGCCCTGATAAAAATCCAGATACTCATCGATCTGTGAACGTTTCTTGCCTTCCGCCGGCTCATTGATTGGGAATTTGATGTATTCGTTTTTATTTGAAACCACTTTTGACATCAGGGCTGTGTATTCTGTAGAAATATCATTGTCGTCAAACGTGATCAGCAATTTAAATCCCATCACATCTTCATAGAATTTTACCCATTTGTTCATATCTCCCAACGCAACATTGCCAACACAATGGTCTACATATTTCAAGCCAATGGGCGTAGTTTGAAACGGACTTTCCGCATGAACATATCCTGGAAGAAAAGGTCCTAAATAATTTCTTGCGTTCTACGAAAGTGTGAATGGTGTCGCCATAAGTTTTGATAGATGAGGTAACTACTTCCCCAAATTCGTCACGCGAAGTTTTTGGTCGTGCAACACCAACAGCGCCACGCCTCGTCGTTTCAGCATAAGCTTTTGCCGCGTCATCGACCCACAGCGCCAGAACTTTTACCCCATCACCATGGCGTTGTACATGTTCTGCTATAGGCCCTTTGTGACTTAATGCCGTGGTGAGCACCAACCGGATTTTTCCCTGCTGCAAAACATAAGAAGCAAATTCGCGCTGGCCTGTTTCAGGTCCTGAATACGCTACGAGTTCAAACCCAAATGCGTGCTGGTAATAATGTGCAGATTGTTTCGCATTACCCACGTATAGCTCAATGTAATCGGTCCCCAGGAGTGGAAGAAAATCATCGGCTAATGTTGCTGTGCAGGTGTTGAAGGGTTGATATTTTTGTTGCCATTTTTGCAATTGCGGCAGACGTTGAGTCGCCAGGCACTGGCGTCCGTAATGTTATTAATGCTCCAGCCAGGATTTAAAATATTTTCCATCATCTATCTTCATACCGGCCTCCGTTATCATCAGCGGATGAAATGTATCCACCATCACAGCCAGTTCTTTTGTTTCCGTTTTTCCAATACTTCGCTCCATTGCACCAGGGTGTGGTCCATGAGGAATACCTCCTGGGTGAAGTGTGAAATGTCCTTGTGATACATCATTGCGGCTCATAAAATCTCCATCGACGTAATAGATCACTTCATCTGAATCGATATTGCTGTGATTGTATGGCGCAGGAATCGATCTCGGATGGTAATCATATAACCTCGGGACAAAATGAACAGACTACGAAGTTGTGACCTTCAAAAGTTTGGTGAACGGGAGGCGGCTGATGTACTCTTCCCGTGATCGGCTCAAAGTTGTGTATCGAAAATCCGTAGGGATAATTATATCCATCCCATCCTACGACATCAAAAGGATGCGTTGCATAAACGTAGTGATAAAGATTGTGTTGTTTTTTGATCTTGATGAGAAAGTCGCCCTGTTCATCGTGTGTTTCTAAATCGGTTGGAAGAATCAGATCGCGCTCACAATATGGCGCATGCTCCAACAGTTGTCCGAATTCATTTCGATATCGCTTCGGTGTATAGATTGGGCTAAATGATTCTACGTAAAGCAGTCGGTTATCAGTCGTATCAAAATGAATCTGATAAATCATGCCACGTGGAATGATCAGGTAATCACCATACTTAAAATTTATCGTTCCCAACAGCGTCTTCAGTTTTCCAGACCCTTTATGAATGAAGAGTAACTCGTCGGCGGAAGCATTTTTATAGAAGTAGTCGGTCATGGATTTTCGCGGCGCAATGACGCCGATGTGAACATCACTATTGACCAGCAATGGCGTTCTACTTTCCAAAAAATCATCTTGAGGCGCAACATCAAATCCGATGAGCTTTCTGCTAACAAGGCTTTTTTGTTGCGCTATTTTTGGCGTCAAATCGATCACTTCTTTTACCTGTTTTACTTCTGTCGGCCGATGGGTATGGTAGAGAAGCGATGCCATTCCATGGAACCCTTCTGTTCCAAACAGCTGCTCATAGTAATAGCCGCCGTTTGGCTTCTCAAAAATCGTGTGCCGCTTCGAGGGCTTTTTTCCTAAAGAATGATAGACGGCATAGCGTTCTTATATGGGTAAGACTCCCTTTAATAATTAACAAAGATACTACTGCAAACGTTTTAATAGAAGCAAAAAAGGCATTTGTTGACTTGGCTTCGAAATGCCTCCGCAGAGCTGGGTCTAACTTGGCGATAGATTGAAAAGAACGCAATTTGGATAACATTCGAATACTGTAACATTTTAATGGACTCCAGCGTCTTTCGTCCTAGTTCCGTAGTCATCTGAACGCGCTGTTTAAACTTTAATCTTCTGAAAATGAAAGCAGTTGTGTGTACTCGCTACGGATCGCCCGATGTCATTCAGGTTCTTGACGTTCCACAACCTGTTCCAAAAGCTAACGAAGTTTTGATCAAAATCCATGCATCTACAGTGACCGCTGGCGATTGTGAAATACGCAGATTCGATATTCCAATCTTGTTCTGGCTTTTGCTGCGAATCATATTAGGCATAACAAAACCAAGAAAGGGAATATTTGGACAGGAGTATGCAGGAGAAATTGAAGCCGTCGGAAACAAGGTGACTCGATTTAAAAAAGGCGACCCTGTATTTGGACCCACCACGATACGCCTGGGCGCACATGCCCAATATTTAGCCATTCCGGAATCTTACCCGAATCTGTTCATGCCGGAGAAAATGACGTATGAAACGGCGGCAACAATTGCGACCGGCGGAATAAACGGACTACATTTTATACCGACAGGTCAAAAATCCAGCCGGGGAAAAAGTACTTATCAATGGCGCCGGTGGAAGTATCGGAACCTATGCGCTGCAATTTGCCAAGTCACACGGTGCCCTCGTAACCTGCGTTGACAGCATAAACAAATTACCGATGCTACGCGAATTTGGGTGCTGATGATGTCATCGACTATGCGCAAGTGGATTTCACCAGAAATGGCAAAACCTATGATGTGATCATCGACATCGTCGGCAAAAGTTCGTTTTCGCGCAGCGTGAAATCGCTGAACCCAAACGGACGATATGTATTGGGCAATCCTACACTTACTGGAATGCTGCGAGGACTTTTTACTTCTTTCGTTAAGCAATAAGAAAGTTATTTCGCAATTTGCCAGCATACCACAAGGAAGCTTTTGAGTTCATCAGAAGGCAGATCGAAGAAGGAAAGGTAAAACCCGTCATTGATAAGCGTTTCTCGCTGGACCAGGTTGCGGACGCACATCGGTATGTCGAAGCGGGTTTGAAGGCTGGTAACGTGGTAATTCTGGTTGACCATCAGCAATCGTAAAACTGATCTGCAGCTGTTGCATCGTGCCTCCACCATTATCATGGAATAGATTTTGACTTGTACCTGTGCCATTGGTAATAGGGCAGTGTTTATTTTTTTATTATTGTAAAGTTTAACACCATTATCCGTATGCCTTATCCCAGAAGGAAATTTTTACAACAATCATTAGCAGCTTCTGCAGCGGGTATGCTTTCACCTTTAAATGCTGTCACGGCTATGGAACAAAATGAATCCAAATTTAATCTTGATCAAAAGTCGCAGCGGAAAAAACTATTTTCGCTGCTCGGAGACCTGCCCACAGGTTATTCCCCAAAGCCTCCAAAACTGTTGAAAAAGGAGCAACATGATGGCTATACGCTGGAATACCTGGATTTTGATTTTAATGGAATGGAACGTGTGCCCGGTATTTTGCTTGTGCCAGATAAAATCAAAGCCAAGGCTCCTTGTATGCTGTATTGTCACGCACATTTCGGGACTTATAATATTGGCAAAGATGAGTTGCTGAACGGTCGTTCTGTAATGCCTGCCTATGCGCCTGTATATGCGCAAAAAGGAATTCTCACCCTTGCCATTGACAGCTGGTGTTTTGGTGAAAGGAAAGCAAACACTGAAATGGACGCCTTCAAAAAGATGCTTTGGGAAGGACGAACACTGTTTGGGATGATGCTTTTCGATGAAATGAAAGCGCTCGATTATTTGTTATCGCGACCGGAGGCTGATTCAAGTCGGGTAGGGGTTTTCGGTCTTTCGATGGGCGCTACCAAAGCCTGGTGGCTCTCCGCCTTGGACACACGGATTACCACTTGTCTTGACTTGTGTTGCATGACCGATTTTGACGAGCTGATGAAGGCCAATAATTTAAAAGGGCATGGTATTTATTATTATGTTCCTTCATTATTGAAACATTTTGAAACGAAAACAATTAATGAATTGATAGTACCTCGTCCGCACGTGAGTCTCAACGGACGTTTTGATGATCTTACACCACCCAAAGGCGTTGAGAAAGTTCGTGACTACTTAGTACCCCTTTATGCAAAAGCAGGGAAGGTGGAAGATTGCAGGATCGAACTTTTTGATTGTCCGCATGAGGAATTGCCGGAGATGCGGACAGATTATCTTGGGATGGCTGGATAAGTATTTGGTAAAAAGTTAGGGCGAGATGCATTATTTTGAAATCAGTAAAAAACTTAAGCAGCAAATGGAATCTTCATATTCACCGGTCGAGTATGTTTACAGAGAAATAATAGCAGAAGAAATTGCGAAATAAACGACTGGAAAAATTTTCTATTTCAATAGCGACCAGGTTGTGGATTCCATTGAGGGAAGAGTCACTAAAATGGAAGAAATTGCCGGCAAAGGATTGTTCATTACGCTTGATCCTGAAGCGCCAATCTCAGAATTGACAGGATCATTACCTTATTTGGAAAACCTGGCGCAGCCTTTGACGAATATGATGCTTATGCAAATCAATGCCTTTCGTGCACAGGAGGCTATGATCTTTGATGATGGAATTCAAAGTGCTGTGCATTTACTTTACGCGAACCGCTCGGTTCAATTATCGGAGATCCCCTAAGTTCAGGATGAGGTAAACGATGCTGCCGATGAAGCCTCTGTTTTTATAAAGTTCAGGGTGTTTTTCCTTATTTTTCTTGATCCAGTTAGCACCCATTACAATGAGCGAGGTCAAAACAATGGTAAGTGCCAATGTAAGGAGGAATTCTGTCTGACCCATATTTTGTAGTTGTAAATTCGATGGATTTAAGATACGAAATTTCGCACCAATGCATCAGAAGACATGCCTCCATAGCTCGTGAGGTCTATTCAATTTCATTTAGTCCTTTTCCGGTAATCCTATCAAAGAATGCATCTCGTAAATTCGAACTGCAGGTGGTCAAATTCATTTTCTCCCAATGAAATGCCATGGTACTTTCGATGCATTATCGCATCATCGTATGAAAATGTACCACTTTGTTTTGAACTTTTAATTCCAGCTGTTATACTCTTGCTCAGCAAGAAAAAGACCGAGACGCTAATGCAGCACGAGATTGTCGAGGAACAACTGCAAGATCTCACGCAAAAGCTCACAAATCTGGAAACAACGGATAGTCTGGATACTTTCTTGCAATACTATGACGATCATGCCATCAGCATGCCTGAATATCAACTTACGCTTCACGGACGGGAGGAAATCAAATCCTTTTATCGCGAAATTTTCAATCGCCAAAATATTGTAACATTTCAGCGTCAAACCCATGAATTCATTCACATGGACAACACGATCGTTGAGATCGGCGTCTTTCAAAAAAGAATACACCGATTCCAGAACAGATACGCTTAGTATCTTTAAACGGCAAGTACTGGATGGTGTGGGAGAATCAATCGGACGGCAACTTTAAGCTCAAAGGCGAAGCGTTTGGGTTCTTTCATCCAGTAGAGCATCCTGAATCGCTGATTGTTTCGATGAACAAAACGCAGCCAGATGAATCTGATATCCAGTCAGAACGAGACAGTTCCGTTTGAATTAAAAGCTTATAACGCCTTGATGGAAAAAGGCGTCCGAACGAGAGATGGCAATCTACGATCTGAATTTTTTATGAAAGATGGAAGCGTTCTATCCCTTTGCAGACACGACGGTGACAGGAATGGACCAAATAAAACCGTACCTGATTGAATACAGCAGCAGGGGTACCGTGACAATCGATTCGATCATGTGCTATACCTATGACTTTGAAACGCTTGGGGAATACATTCTGGAGTATGACATGTTCAAAGTAAAATGGAGTGTGCCGAATTATCTCCGGAAGAACCGAGGGAAAAGGTATTCGCATCTGGAAACGGCAGGAGGACAAATCATTGAGGCTGTACCGTGAAATTGGAACGCATAATCACCTTGAATAAAAACTGACAACGATGAGATCATTCAAATTCCATTTAATGCTGATGTTATTAATCGTGCACTGATCGATGCATTCAGCCAATCCTAGCGATGACCGTTGATGAACAAGGTCATCAACTATCTTAAAGAAGTTCCGATCGGACTATAGCAAAGGCATGCTGGAAAACAAGCCCGAGCTGTTCCAAGTTTACTATTCCGATACCGTTCGGTTGATGCCTCCCTTTCAAAAAACGATAATGGGTAAAGAGAATGCACTTACTTACCATAAGACTATCTTAGACCGTTTTACCATTCAAAACTTTGCCAGAAAGGAAATAGAAATTCTTGACCTTGGTACGCAGGTTTTAGAGACTGGAACCTTTACCTTTCAACTCACCTCAAAAAGTACGGGTAAGCAACAGATGCTCGTATGGCAAGTATCTGAATCTCTGGGCAGAGATCGAAAAATGGGGATTTATCCTTGATAACCGAAGCCTGGAATTACGATCAATACTACGGTGAAATTCATGAAGCGCTAAGAGTTGACGAGGTTCCTTCTGTACACCTGGCCTTTCAGCCCAACGTGCTGATCAAGAGCAATATCAGCTTTGAATTGGCGGCACTCAACCGATTGCTTGATGCAACGGTTACGCAACACGATGCGAACACGTGGTCCCAATACTATTGCTGATGACGCGATATTAATGGCCAAGTAATCATCCTATTTGCCAGGGAAAAAAAAGTATCGATGAGTACATAAAGATGCACGTAAAAGAATTGCCGGTTTTTGAAGAACTTGATATTCGAAATGACCGTATTGATAATCTGGGGACCTTCGTCATTGAATATGCCAGTCATATTGCCAGTTGGAAGAATGGAGATTCATCCGGTGTAGGCCTGGGAAAGAACATTCGGATTTGGAGAAGGGAAGCCGATCATTCATTGAAACTTTTCCGTGCCATTGGGATGTACGACTAAATTCTGAAGCAATTGATAAATCCTTTGTTTGGGTGAGGTTGCGTTCAGAAAATATTTTTAACTTTAAAGATGTAACCTGGTAAATGATTTTTAAAGACAATGACAACCGGTAGGTTAGCCAACGTTGGCACAACAAAATATGGGTGGCTGATCAAGTACAAACTTTATCATTTGCCGTTCTGGTTTGTGTACCATTATACCTGGTGGACATTGAGGATTGGCAGTCCGTTGGATGTCGCCAATAGTATTTTTTATACACCTTCCGCATTCAAATTCTTTTTCTATATGGTGTTTCAGGCCATAGGGGTTTATTTCAATCTCTATTTCCTGATTCCAAAGTATCTGGAAAAAGGTCGTTACCTGCAGTATTTGTGTTTCCTTCTTTTGACGATCGTTACGACAGCGGCGCTCATTGTTTCAGGTTACTATATAGGTGCCTGGTTATCGGACAAGACCTTCCAGGAGATGTACCACATGGATCCAAGCAACTACTTTTCTCTTTTCGAAAGCGGAGCACTTCCATCCACAGCGGCAAGCATGACGTTGGCCATGAGCATTAAGTTGACCAAAAATTGGATTCAGGCAAGGCGAAGGGAACAGTTGCTGGAGAAGGAAAAACTCGAAACGGAATTGAAATTCTTGAAGGCGCAATTTAATCCACACTTTCTGTTCAACACGATCAATTCCATATTTGTGTTGATTCATAAAAATCCGAGGATGGCTTCTGAATCGCTGGCCAAATTTTCCGACCTGCTGCGGTATCAGCTTTACGAATGCAATGAACATCAAATTCCCGTAACGCAGGAGTTGGCCTATCTTGAAAATTTTATTGAATTACAAAAATTACGTCAGGATGGAAATATTGAAATGACCTTTCGCATCGAAAGACCGGAGGACAGCAATTTAGCGGTCACACCTTTTATCATCATGCCCTTTGTTGAGAATGCCTTCAAACACGTATCACAGCATAAGCACAGCAACAATTGGATTACAATGGATCTTCATTTTGATCACCGTCAATTGTATCTCAATATTTCAAACAGTACTTCTTTGCAAAGTCAGGTCTCGACGGATGCTGTTTCGTATCACGGCATTGGCTTGAAGAATGTTCAACGCAGGCTGGACTTGCTTTATCCTGGAAAGTACGACTTAAAGATAAAGCAGGAGCAGGACGAATTTCAGGTGAGTCTGATCTTGACGCTTGCTGAGCAAAAGGTATTGGAATTTGAAACAATGGAGATCGCGTAACGAAATTTCGAATGGCACTAACCTGTGTAATCATTGACGATGAGCCGCTGGCACGAGAGTGTATTGCCAACTACGTTGCCGAGGTTGATTTTCTAAAGCTGGTGGGGATGGGCAACAATCCGCTGGATCTCGCGCAACTTCTCGAGAAGCATTCACCTGATTTGATTTTCCTCGATATTCAAATGCCAGTGATGAATGGAATCGATTTCCTGAAGACTGCGCAGCGGTTGCCAATGGTTATTATTACGACAGCCTATCCCAGCTATGCGCTGGAGGGATTTCAGTTGGATGTTATGGACTACCTTGTCAAGCCTATTGTTTTTAGTCGTTTTTTCATGGCGATAAATAAGGCGAAAGACTATCATCAACTTCTCAACAGGCCAGCCGTTGTAGGGGATGACAGATCGAGGTGCAGCAGATTATTTTTTTGTTAAATGCGGGCAAAAGTTTGAGCGGATCTATTTTCGTGATGTACTCTACATAGAAGCCTTGCAGAACTACGTTACCATTTTTACCCTAAAGGGAAAATACATAACGCTGCTTCCGCTGAAGAACGTAGAACAAAACCTAAGCAATCAATCGTTTATCCGAGTACACAAATCATTTATTGTTGCCATTTCTAAAATTGAGGCTATCGAGAACAATGAAATCCTACTGCAGTCCACACGTATTCCCATCAGTCGCAACTATCGAGATCAGGTAATCGACCGCGTCGTTAATGATAAGCTGTGGAAGAAGTGAAGTTGGATGCGATCGAAACTTTAGACAACTTCAGATTAATTACTACTTCAGCGCCTCGATCGGATTACTCTTCGCTGCTTTCCAAAGTACCCAGATGACGGTGCCAGTCATAATAATCAACACAATGAATACTGGCAAGGCAAAGTTCCACCACTGAAGGGTGATTCGCGACAGCTTACCAGTCTCCTTAACAAAATAATAATACCGGACTGAACAAATGGGTTAGAGGGTGGTTAGTTTTTTAAATGACAGTAAAATAAATCATCATGGCAAATCAAACAAAAAATCAGAAAGGCAAATCCGTGAAGGCGATTCCGGAAGGGATGCATACAGTGACACCATACCTGGTGGTGGATGGCGCAAATGAGTTGATCCGGTTTATCGAACAGTCGTTTAATGGAAAGACTACTGCGATAATGAAAACAAAAGAGGGGAGAGTCATGCACGCTGGTGTGCAGATTGGAGATTCACAAATCATGGTCAGTGATTCGACAGAAAAATATCCGGCCGGTGCTAGCAGACTTATACCTATATGTGGATGATGTAGATGCAACCTACAAGAATGCCATCAACGCAAAAGGTACTTCACTACGAGAGCCCACCGATGAATTTTATGGTGATCGCTCATCCGGGGTAAAAGATGCCTGGGGAAATGAGTGGTGGATTGCCACACACGTCGAAGATGTGGACGAAGAAGAACTGGAAAAGCGGTCGAAAGAATACCAACAAGGCGCAACCGCATAATTGATCATTACTCGAAAAAAAAGCCATCACATTTGATGGCTTTTTTTTAATCGCTATTTAAGAATTGTCCTCCCTAAATTTTTCTGACTTTGATGGTAAGGCTTTCGCGGGGATTATGAACCAATAGTTGTTCAACTTCATCGTCTGTAAACCCTTCCTTCTTTAAAGCGGGAATGAATTTTTCAAAAATAGCCGTGTAGCCACGGAACACGCCGCCATCGGGTTCGCCTACCCAATACCAACCAGCATCCTGTGAAATTAATGTTTGATTTAGGAAACCATTTTCTTTCATGAACTTCACACATGCAACGTGGTGTGTAATACTCTCCGGCTCCGATCCATTGATTCCATCAAACTCAATCCATGCACCCATCTTCGCGGCTCGCAAATGAATTTGGTTATCTTTTTCATTCTGTGCGTGTACCCAGCGAAATGCGCTGGCATGCACGCCTGCTTTTTTGAGGATAGCAAGTTCTTGCAATGCTGCTTCGCCGTTTCCCGTGTGCGCGGAAATACTTAATCCTGTTTGTAAATGCGTGATTGCAACAGCAGTCAAAACTTTTTCACATACCGGTAAAAGTGGACCTTCATCTACTGACGTTTTAATCAGTCCCGGGTAAACGCCGGATCCTTCGATGCCCTTTTTGTGTTCATCAATCCAACGCGCAGCGAGTTGCTCCGCAGTTTCTGTATAAGCATGCGGCGGTAAAAATTTTTGTTTTACCGCGCAATAATATCCGGTGGTGGTAAAGATGTTCAGTCCACTTGCCTTTGCAACACGTTGCAAAACCCTGGCATCTCTTCCGAGGTAAACAGGTGTACAATCGATGAGCGTCCTACATCCCGCTTTCTTCAACTCGAGCAGATAGGGAAGTGCTTTCTCTACAATCTTATCAGGCTGATAACGGTGCGTGCCCGTTTCAGCCGCCCCGATAAAATCAGCCATAACATGTTCGTGGATCAGGGTGATTCCTAATTCGTCTGGCTTGATGGGACCAAGCACACTCATCAATGAGTATTCTTTTTCTTTGGCTAAAACAGAAGGCACGATAATCATGGAACCTGCCAGCATCGATGCATTCTGTAGGAATTTTCTTCTGTACATAATGGTGATTTTTCTGTCGTTATTTTCGAAGATAAAATGTTTGCGCAAATGAAAAATCGATTCATCCTATGCATCGCTGCTTGACAGACCGACAACGTGAATGTCATGCCTAACGCCGATGGTATTTGAAATTATGCCGTTGGTGCAATAGTATGTGCGCAGTCGGGAAATTCAAATGTTTACTATTAATTGGAATAGAAAGTGCAGTTTACCACAGGCACGAAGGCGCGAAAAAACACGAAGATCAGCTGTACCACTTCCTCTCTCCGTGCCTCCGAGCCTTCGTGGTTCAATTAAATTTCACTAAATTTCAGTTTCCTTAAACCCTATGTTAGGCCTATATACTCCCGTCTTCCTGCTTCAGGCATTTTGTGTTTATCATGCGTATCGAAATAATGTAGAGCAACGTTGGTATTGGCTTATTCTGTTTTTTCCATTATTTGGTTGTATCATCTACCTCGTGCAAAATTTTAATAGTGCATCAACCATTAAGAGCCTGGAGGAAAATGTAAAGGCTGCCGTGATCAGTAATTACAAAACAGAACAGCTGGAGAAGGCCTTGCGTTTTAGTGACAGTGTCAAGAATAAAATCAACCTCGCTGATGAATATGTCAACATTGGCCGCTATGTTGATGCAATTCAATTGTATGAAAGCTCCTTGCAAGGGTTTATGAGCGAAGATCCTTCGCTGAGGATGAAATTGTTGAACGCACATTTTATGAATGGAGATTACGACGCGGCTGTTCAATACGGAGACAACCTTAAATCTGAAACGACCTTCAAAAATTCGGAGGTAAGAGTGACTTATGCCTGGTCAGTCTATCAGACGGGTCAGGCTGCTTTGGCCGAAACTATTTTTGCCGACATGGATAAATCATTTTCAAATTATTATCATCGGCTGGAGTACTGTAAGTTCCTCCTCAAGATCGAAAAGATGGAATTGGCAAAAGAAAAACTTTCTGAGCTTATGCAGGAATTTGACCATGTTAAAGGTCCGGAACGGAGATTAAATCGAGAGACCTTTAGTCAGATCAAAGATTTATATGCGAGTCATGTGCGGTCGTGAGTGTTAATCGACCTGCTAAGCATGTTTTAAAATTGCGACCAACCGGTCAAATGGCCAACGTTATCATCAGATGCGTTATCAATTTTTTGATTTTTATATTAACGGAAAGATCTAGTATGCGAAAAATATTGTTCATCCACGCATTTGTGATAGCCGGTATAGCTATCGTTGGGTGTCGAAAAGCAAGTGAGTCAAGTGCAGTGCTTCCCCGCATCGCCATCGCTGGCCTTGCTATTGAGTCCAGTACATTTTCACCCGCCCTTACCCATGAAGAAGCTTTTCATGCAAGGGTAGGAGATACCATTCTCACTTCCTATAATTTCCTTGCGCGCGATTCGGCTGATTATAAGAGAGCTCAGTGGTTTCCGATTCTCATTGGACGTTCGCTGCCCGGCGGCATTGTTACCCGGGAGGCTTATGAATCGCTGATGACTAAAATGTTGGACTGGGACTAAAGAAAAACCTTCCCTATGACGGCGTCTTTTTCGATATACACGGGGCGATGAGTGTAGTGGGCCTCGACGATCCGGAAGGTGACATGATCGTCAGGATAAGAGAAGTAGTCGGCTACGAGACGATTGTCTCAACGTCCATGGATTTGCACGGAAATGTTTCCCAACGATTGGCACAAAACAGCGACATCATCACGTGTTATCGAATGGCTCCCCATGAAGATGCCGTGCAATCAGACAAACGTGCAGTCGATAATCTGTTGTCGAGGATTGAAAGCGGAAAAGGCAAGCCACCATACAAAGCCTATGTCGCTGTCCCCATCCTGTTGCCAGGAGAAAAAACAAGCACCAGGGTAGATCCAGGCAAAAGTTTATATGCTAAGGTGGCACCGGCAGCTTCACAGCCTGGCGTCGTCGATGCGGCGATTTGGATCGGCTATGCATGGGCGGATGAACCACGCAATCATGCCGTGGTAATGGTTACCGGCGACGACCAGAAAACTGTAACGTCGACAGCAGAGAGTCTTGCCCGAAGCTTCTGGGATGTACGAAATGAGTTTGAATTTATAGCGCCAGTTGCCTCACTCAAGGAAAGCCTTGACAAGGCTGTTGCCAGCGACAAACAACCTTTTATGATCAGTGATATGGGTGACAACCCCACGGCTGGCGGTGCCGGGGATGTTACATGGACTTTAAAAGAAATTCTTGCACGACCTGAGTTCAAAACGGAAAAAGGTCCTTCATTAATTTATGCTTCTATTCCAGGACCCGAGTTGGTGGAAAAAGCGGTACAAGCAGGCGTAGGAGGGAAGGTTGACGGGCATGCCGGTGCGGCTGTCGACAATCGATACGCTCCACCAATGCGATTACAGGGCGTGGTAAAGGCAATCGTGCAGGGAGATCAACATGCGGAGACAGAAGTGGTAATTCAAATAGGAAGCTGTGAATGTTATCGTCACAAAAAAGCGTAAACCCTATCATCACGAAGCTGATTTCACAAGATTGGGGTTAGATCCACGCAAAACGGATATCGTTGTCGTGAAGCTCGGATACCTGGTACCGGAATTATACGATATGCGCGCGGATTGGATCATGGCATTGACACCTGGCGGCGTCGATCAGGATCTGGAACGCCTGACGTTTAAGCGTATAGTCCGGCCGATGTTCCCATTCGACAAAGACATGAAAGATCCAAACCTTTCAGCAAAGCTGGTTCCATTGTCGGGGAAATGACGTGTTTAGGTATTTACGTGTTTGAGTGTTTGGGGTTTGCTCAGCCAGGCGTTTCAACAATTGAAAGGTTTGATGCGTGGCCAAGTATCTTAATTGCCCCGGCTTGGCGTGTGCAGATCCATTTTATGCCAGGGCGTTGAAAATTTTGGCTAATGCGGACGGCTGGGTAACCATCGCATCGTGTCCACCTGAGAGCAAAGAATAAACTTGGAATCCCTGACGTCTTGCTCTGTCGAGGGAATCGTTAAAATGGGGGCGATCGTTAGTGAGTTGAATATAAGTTTTCTTCAACGATGTGTCGCGTGGCGTGGAAAGATGTAAAGGTTGTGTGAACGTTTTAAGCGGCTGTAATCCAATTCGAGGCGTCATCCAATCAATATCGGCTTGCTCCTTTATACCCAGGCCCTTTAGACTTCCCCCAAGTAAAGGTACTTGCCAATCACTGCCTTTTGATTTGGCGATGTCTTCAAAAGAAATAGAAACGTAATCCTGCAAAGACTTTTCACTTTCCGGCAAAAAAGCGTCGAGATATACAATATGATTCAACCTTTTTCTTGCTTTGTCGGCTACTCCGGTTATGACCATGCCGCCATAGCTGTGACCGACCATAATAACCTCCGTCAGGTCTTCATATTCCAACATGGAAACAACGTCCTGGATATGCATTTCTAGATCAATTTCCTTCGAAAGCAAATGAGACCGTTCACCCAAGCCCGTCAACGTTGGTGTATAAACCAAATGACCCTCAGCATCAAGAAATGGCAGAAATTTTTTTCCAGCACCAACCTCCATGCCAGGCGCCATGCACCAAGACAAACGTCGCTTTCGTCTTCGCTCCAGATAAAATTGCGGCTGTTCCACTTGGAAAAGCAGTCAAAACAGAAAGCACTTCGCGTCTTTTCATATGTTTGAGTTTAAGGGACGACTGCCCAAATGCATGTGATCTTCTACTGTCAGGGAATTTAATAACAGAAGTTATCTCGAGTCCGAAATTGCGTGGTTTAACGATTGGACCAGACTTCGTTGCTCGTCTTTCTAAATTGATATGGCGTAATGCCAAACTTTTCTTTGAACGCGCGTATATAGTGTGACATATTTGCAAAACCACTTTCATCAATAATCTCATCGATATCCATGTTTGTGATTTCAAGCAAATACTTGCTGTACTCGAGTCGTTTTTCAGTAAGCCACCTTCCGGGCGAACTCCCATAAAGATTTGAAAAATCTCGCTTGAATACCGAAAGGCTTCTTGCACATAAACGTGCAAATTCTCTTAGCGATAACTTTTTGTGAAAATTCGCCTCCATTACGTGCTGCATGGACAAATTTTCATTGCTGCAAACTTCACTGAAATAGTGTGCTATTTCAGGGTTCGTTCCGTAGTGCACCATACTTAAGAATTAATTCTTCGAGTTTTGTACTTAGCAATGATTTAGCCGGTGGGTTGGGTTGTCGGAAATACAGTAGAAGCGAGTCAAAGTAAGCTGAAAATATTTCATTTGGATTAAGCATGATAACATTATCTGTTTCTTCTCTCAAAACCGGTTTCAATGATTTCGATGTCACGCCATGTTTCTTCATCACTTTTGCGATGAAATTATCCGGAATAAAAACCAAGAGCACGTAGAATTGATCTTCAAAATATTGATATACCGAGACTGCACCTTTTTTTACGAATATCAAGTCCCGATTATTTATCAGATATTCATTTTTCAAGGTCTTCCACATTTTTCTCCCGCCGAGGACATAGGCAAAATAATTTGTGTGAGACCAGATTTCGGATTTGATTTCATTGGTGACACATGTTAATTCAACAAAAAGCAAATCATCCACTTGAAATTTTTGGAAATGACTGCTATTAACAACGGAGTCGTGTAGGTTTTCCATGATTTTGTGTTCACATTAATCTACTGGCACTGCGGAATCCTTGGAGGAAGTTACAAAAACACAAACATCTTTCCGAAGTCTTTGATAACCTGTACTCACCATATTCAATGACTATAGGCGACGCAGATAGTTTTCAATGATATGCTTCGCAACTTCCCGACCTTGCTTTTTTCCAGCCTCTGTGGCAAATCGAAAATGAAATCCGTTCATGATTCTAGAATCAGCGCAATCATTCGCAGCTGAATCAATGTTGTGATAGGTTCGGACTTTTGCATTCGGAAGGGCGCTTACCGATTCCATTGTGAAGGAAATTTCCGAAGTACCGAAAACATGACTAACGATTTCGGCTTCACCAGCAGCAACAGCAGCATGCGCCGAAGGGTATTCGGGCCATGGAGGCGTTGACCATCTCCGGCACCCAATTGGGGTCAGCAATTGTTTCTGCGTTGTCGTCCTTATCCCCGTTGTGAATTGCTGTATACGGTCGCCATGTGTTATAGTAATATTTACTTTCGAATGAAGCCAGGTAGAGGTCGTACAAATACATATTGATCATTGCAAACATACGGGCAGTCTCCTTTAGGGAAAGGGCTCGTTGTGCGGCGGTAATTCTCCCGATCCTGTTCCAACCATGCTCGCCAAATTCAGCCCACCAGTGTGCGTAGTTAGTCTGATCTTGATTTCTCACCTGACTGCCTGCCCGGCCGAAGGCAAGTACCTCCTTGTATGCATCAGCGTATTCCTTGCTGGTAAGAGCAGGTGGGGGAGACGACCTCAATTGAGCAGGAGATGTAAGCGTGAATGGTTTATTCGCAACAAGATCTGGAATCCAAACCCAATTAAATCCAGGAGTATACTGGTAAGATCCTGGCTTGACAACAGGTGTGTAGGTTCCATTCTTGTCATAACCATCATTGGTGCGTAGGGCCAGGATGGAAGCCGCGGATTTTTTTCCTAATTCAATGCCAAGCGTTTTTGCCTCGCTATCTGATAATAGTGCTAAGCCATCTGTTTAATTCTATTTCAAGTGTGTCTCTTCGTTGAGGATAGACCTCAATTAAAACTTGAAATGCTGCCTGAGAGGATGCCACCGTTGCATCGGCTTTCGGCGCCCTTTCGTTGTAAGAATAAAATTCATATTCCGGCTCGATGGCATTAAGGGCATCATGCACAGCAATATGAACCATTGTAAGTGCACGCACGCCAGTAAATGAGTAGAACTGATCGTGCTTGTGGGCAATGTTGTAGGAAATATTATTCCAGGCGATAACGACTTCATTATCCACCGTTCTGTAACGGAATTTCATCACAGCTTAACATTAAAGTTAATGACAATACCATGATCGGTCTAAATTGATTTTCCATAGTAATTCATTGTTGTCGATATCTATGACAAACTTATATGAAGAGCAATAAAAGCACAGGTGCTGAAGAGCCCGGAAAATGTGCTCAGGAGTTCAAATAATTTGTTGGTTGTTCCGAAATTAATAGAAAGATCATAGAGGTTTTCAGGGAGTGATTTTCTCATCCTCCGCAGTTAATTGGCGAAGCAGAGTTATAGTATACAATTCTATCGCTTTACCCAATTGTGATAGACATCCGATTGAATTTATTTGATTTCCTTACATGCTGCGACTAATTTTTTTTTATGCCTATGAATACTATTATATTGTAGAAGGCATACGGACAAGTTGCTAAGTTATTGGCACCACGAATGAAGCTACATGGCTTCTAAAGGTCCGGCAGGTTGTGGGCAAGTTGATCTATCGGTAGCGAAATACACAAGGAGTTCGAAACGACGATTGCCGAGTTGATAGGAGTTTAATAAGTGAGAAATTCCATACACAAGAAGCATTAGTTAAAATGCAAAAATACTCTTTGTAACAATCTTAAATTTATAAACCGGATGAGACCAAAACACATAATGATGGTGGCCATTTTTATGACTCTTTACGGGCATATCTTGGCTCAAAAATATATGGCTGGCAAAATCGTGACGAATGATGGCGATACCGTTGCGTGCATGATCAAGGTGGGAAAATGGGATACCAATCCCAATAGGATTGTTACAGAGCGTAACAACGACACGAAGAAATATTGGCCTACCGAGATAGCGTCCTTTCATGTGGATAACCGAACTTTTGTTAGTGCAAGAGTGAAATTAGAAGTATCGAATCACCTAGACGGCACGCTTGACCTTGAAGATTCGCGGCCGAAATTTGCAAACGACAGTATTTTTGCAGAGTTGATCGTTGCTGGAAAAAAGAATTTGTATCGATATAAGTCGCCAAGTTACAAAGAGCATTTTTTAATCGCGGATCAAGGCGCATCTCTTGAGTCCCTGGTTTATAAACGATTTCACGTGTGGGCGAAGGTCTCGGGAAACGAAGTTAAGCGGGAACTCCATCTGGAAGAGTATAAAAATCAACTCGAAAAGTACTTTGCGGGCTGCCCAGGGTTTGATGGAAAGATTGCAGTGACCAGTTACGAACTTGGCCAGTTGCGCAGTTTGTTTAGTCTTTACTCTGGTTGTCCGAATTAAAAATCATTCGAGCCTAGCGTCATCGTTGACCACGTGGCCTTTACGGTGCCTATTTGATTCGCTGAGTTCTAATCGTCTGAAGTAGAATTTGTAGGATGATGGTATTTAAATAAAATGTGCGCTCACCTTCAGTCCTTCAATCCCAATTCAGACGATCTACTGATTACCGTTTTACTGATCACCTCTTACTAACACTTACTAAACCCACATCGCCCGCGCCGTCCGCTTTTAATCTTTCTACGACTTTTGCCGCTACTTTTCCACCTAGCTCCAATCCTGCGTCGTTATCACTGCGGAAATGTATGCCCGCATGGAAACGTGATTCTGCACCATCCTTGGCGATTTTCAGAAACAAGGTCTTTGTCGTATGGAAAAAGATATGGGAAGAGTTCGCCTACGACTCCACTCATCATCGCATGTCCTGACGGATATCCAGGGAAAGGTGGACTTTGCATCAACGGTTTGTACGTGGAATCATATTGATCAGGTCGTATTCCCCAGTAAGTATACTTAGCATCCCAGCAGGCTGTAAAGGCATCGTAGTACGCAACATTTACGGCGGCATAGATTCTTGCTACCCGCGGTGGATTAGTATGTACGTTGTATTCGAAGATCTTTTTGGTTAGAAGATCATGGCCTGTAGGGCTGCGTTGCGTAGTAAAATGCATTGGCTTGCGAATAAAAAGTTTGTTTGAAATCTTTTAGCTCTTTCATGTCTTTGGCAAAATCGGGTGGAGGCCCAGGTCTGAACTCACTCGCACTTTCGAGCACAATAGTTTTGTTGAGTCCTGCCATTGGTAGCATTGGATTTTTCCCAGTCCATAACCCTGGCTTTTGCGGAATTTTTCCATCAAATTGTTTTTTGTTAAGGAAATCTTTTGTTTGCTCGATTTCTTTTGCGGCGATCTTTTTTCCCAACTCAAAACCTGCCCGCGTGTCGCTTGGAAATGCTACGCCAGCGGCCACGCGCGATGCCATCAACTGTTGGGCCATGCGATTGACTGAATCCGTCAAATTTGGATAGAAGTGGGAGATGAGGGTCACCGCTACGCCAGCTGCGACGGAATGCTCACAAGGATAAGAAGGGGTCTCAGGTTTGGGTGCATACAATTTTATGTCGCTGTCGACAGTAAAGGGACGGGGACGATTATGCGCGTACTTCGTATCCCATGCAGCGACGGTCGCATCATAGATGGCTGTGCCGATTAATGCGTTCGCTAATGCTCCATTGCCAGTGATATCGGACGTCCATAATTTAAACATCATATTGTACCAGCGGTAGCCAGGAGCACCTGCATTCCAGAAAGCAATCTTTTGCATGCCGGCGGCGTCGAGTTTGTTCTGAGCAGAAAGAACTTGGGCTACTTCGTCTTTGTAGGCCGGTGGCGGGCGCTAGACGATATTCCTTTCCGGAAACGATAAACCATGTTTTCCATTGGCCGGCATCAGCGTCTTGCTGCGCTGTGGCGTGTAGCGTTATCCATAACATGAACAGGGGGACGAGTAAACTCTTTTTCATATAGTTGATGATTTTTAACCATAGATACGGAGGGATAAAAAAAATTTAATGCCACGTCAACAGACAGCCGGATATCGTAAACCAATAACGGTTTTATGTCAACGAGGTAAGGTACGAGTTTCAGCTGTAAGCTGTCAGCTGAAGCTGATAGCTTAAAGTCGCTTTCTACTTTAAGCTTTTTACTTTTAGCTTTATCAAATGAAGTTACCCATCGACAAAGAACGGTTTAAGATTTACATAAAGATCGCGGCCGTGTACTTGGGTCTGTCGATGTTTGGAGAACTTGTTGAAAACCCCGCGACATTTCTGCAAGGCTCCTTGAACAACCTCTGGCTCGTTTGTTATGTTGTGGTGATCAACTATATCCTTTTCGAGCACAGCGTTCCTTATATCAAGTTTAGGTGGAGACGGATGGTCCTCGTACCTGTGTTTTTATTTATTTACATGATGTTATATTCCTTTGGCTTTTACGCCTGGAAGTCAATAGGGGCCGGGTTGCATCTTTACGTTTCTTTAACGTCGTACGCTGACGTATACAAGGAACTTGTCAGACCTCGTTCCGTTCAGCTTCTTTTCCGTTTTCTTTTTTGGTGTCGCCCTTCATATTTATGATTACAGAAAATTAAAAGAAACCGCACAGCAGCTTCGTATTGAAAAACAGGAAGCAGAATTAAATTATCTCAAGTCGCAGACCAATCCGCATTTTTTATTCAACACCCTGAATAATATTTATTCGCTGGCGAGAGATAAGTCAGACCTTACGCCTGAATCCATTTTACGTCTTTCGAAAATATTGCGTTTCATGCTATATGAAACCGGAGGCGAATACATCGCGATTGAACAGGAGCTGAAAGTCATGACCGATTACATTGCGCTCGAAAAATTACGATACGATGAATCACTGCGAGTCAATTTTAATCATGACCTTGAGGATATGAAACAATCGATTCCTCCTTTATTGCTGATACCCCTGGTGGAAAATGCTTTTAAACATGGTGTTTCAGAAACACGAAACCATCCTTTTGTCGATATTCATCTTTCAGTTAAGAGCAGGCAGTTACAGTTTGTTGTAAAAAATTCAGCTGAAGTCCATTTCACAGATGAGCGGGTAAAAGAGAGCATCGGATTAACCAATCTAAGACGTCAGCTGGCATTGCTGTATACCGATTATAATTTATCTGTTCAGCATCGTGAATCTGTATTTACTGCATCATTAAAAATCAATCTGGCAAGTCATGTCTAAAATAAAGTGCATCATTGTGGAAGATGAACCACTCGCTGCAAAGGTGTTGTCGGATTATATTCGCGAAGTATCCTTTCCTGGAGCTGAAAGGAACATTCAAGGATGCTATTGTGGCCACAGAATTTCTGCGAGACAATACAATTGATCTTATTTTTTTGGATATCCACCTGCCTAAACTAAAAGGCATGGCTTTTTTAAAAACGCTTACCCATCCGCCGGCAGTGATCATTACTACAGCGTATCATCAGTATGCCGTCGAGGGGTTTGAACTTAACGTGACCGACTATTTGCTAAAGCCAATTGAGTTTGAGCGTTTTCTGGTGGCAGTGAACAAAATTGCAAAACTTCGCACTGGCAAGACGTTCGAGGTCCGATGCGCCCGATGCCAGCCGAAGCTTCAGCGCAGGCTGGTCTGTTTCTCAATGTGCAGAAAAAGAAAGTGAAAATTCTATTCTCCGATCTTCTTTACATCGAAAGTCAGCGAGAGTATGTGAAGGTAGTGACTACAAAAAAGGAATACTTATCGAAGATCAGCACCCATGAAATTGAAGCCCTTTTGCCGCGCAATCTTTTTAAACGTATTCATAGATCTTTCATCGTTTCAATAGACAAGATTGAGTCGTATACTGCTGAAGAGGTTGAAATTGAATGGTGTGTCGATTCCGGTAGGGAGAGATTATCGACATCTTTTAGAAGATCTATAGTATCAGGCAGACTTACTTTGCCGATATCATCCCATGTCCGCTGTCATCACCGATTCGAACGTCAGCAATGCTGCCGATACCGTTGAAGAAGAAGTCAATTTCTTTCAGTTCGCCAAGCGATTTTGTGTAGGCGCTCTCCTGCACAACATTATTGTTGATCGATAAGGTAAATGTTCCGTTCGATAGTTTCACATGAAGTTTCTGCCACGAGAATGCATCAATACCAAGTTTGGATAGATCGTTGGTTTTCCCGTTAACGGAAGTGTCGCTAACTCTTACGCCCAGATTGCTTTCACATCCTTTGTTGCCCAACGTGATCCATGCGTAATCTTTATTTCCTTTGATCAACAGGTTCACCATAGGACAGGCGGGAGCATAACTGGAATCGAACTTTACTGTTGCCTCCAGTTGAAATTCATCTGCCTGGAAATTGAAATCCTTAGACAACATATAACCCATCTGAAATTTTGTGGCCAACGGCTTGAAGCGTTGAAGGTAATCGCGTCGTTACACCTAAATACCCGGTTGTATGCAGGTCTGTCTCCTTAACCTGTACCAATTCACTGTTCGGATAACGAAAGCGTACATACCAATCGTTGTATTTGATATGGACCGGGTATTTCCTTTAATACTTTTTCATCGCCCAGCAGCTTTGCATAATGATAACCAGGTTCGTAATAGATATCGGTTTGCTTTTTATTGTTCGGCGATATTTCAACCATCTTGGCAGGATCCCAGCTTTGTTGAATATAAAAGCGGTTTGCGCTGAAGATCATTAACATCATACGAAAACACGACTGAATTTGGAATCGTATGACCGTTTGTTGTTTGTGCGGAGAATTGAACATTGCGAGTATCCGAGGTTGGATTGATTCGAAATATAAACATCCCACAAGCGCGACAACAAGCCACAACTGTTAGGGTTTTCCATACCAAGTGTTGAACACTTTTTTATTTTTTGGCGTCGTACGCGCAATAGGAATATTGTTTGTTGTTTGTTCCTCCAGCCATTGCTTTTTTGCCGTGTGCCAGTCGACGTTGTAAGCGATCTGTGACAACATATTGAGTGTCGACAAATGTGGTAGTCGCTGGTATTCCTTTCGCCAGATCCTCTTGAGCGTAGTGAGGCTTAAGCGCTTCGCCAGTCTTTTCCTGAATGTAATACTGTAGAAAGTCAAAATCTTTTTGGCTGAGATCGGCATTTCCCGAAAGACCTGCAAGATGTTCAGTTTTAGTCTTGATGGATTCCATGAGCGACTTATCAATTTCATTTAACTCATTCATATTCAAAAATATGGTTAAAAAAGTTGGAAAACAGTTGCAAAAAAACTCCGAAATGAACCGGCCTTGAAATGTAGGATAATGATCATTGCCAGAAAAACAACAACACGTCTATGCATTTCAAAATCCAGCTTTCAGCCATCGTAATTTGTCTGCTTACAATTACTGCTCACGCTCAGATGTCAGCAAAGATATCTCCAAACGATTGGACGGTTTACTCAGAGAACTATGAACCAAGAACTTTAAAGGATACCGTCTTTCTGGGGAAGCCGAGTATCAAACTGGATGGAAAAAAGATGGCCATCGCAATTAAGAAGGGTCAACGTTACAAAAATTTCAGAATCGAGTGTGACATAGCCGGACGCGTAATGTCCGGAATCGGATTCCGTGCAAAGGATCAGCAGAACTATCACTTCCTGTATTTTCGACACGGCGCTGGAGGCACGCAGGAGGCCATCCAATACATTCCCGTCTATAACGGCTCGCTAAGCTGGGTATTTTATAGTTATCCGCGATACGAAAGCAAGGCCGACTTTCAACAGCTGCAATGGTTTCATGCTGGATTAGAAGTTCGCGGAAGCATCCTGAAAGTTTTTGTCAACAATAGCAAGGACCCGCAAATGGAAGTAAATCTTGTGGATACTGATTTTAATGACGGTGACATTTTGCTAAGAACGATGTTTGGCGAGTCCTACTTCGCCAATATCGCGGTGTATGAGCTTCCTGAAACTTTAAACGAATGGGAAATTTCCGAACAGTTTCCGCGGAATGAAACGCTCGACTTGAATCCAACAACACCGTCTGCCAAGTGGACAAAAGTAAAACCCGATGCAGCAAACATTATCAATATTTCGCGGTACGTAACGAATCCCAACGGCGTAATCATCGCACGGCATGCTTTGAAAGCAGAAGAAAACAAAGACATGGTTCTGTATTTTGATTTCATCGGAAAACTGAAAATCTTTTTGAATGGCAAAGAACTCTTCTACTATGAGAAATACAAGCTCGACAGAATTTCGAGCGGCACGGAAAGGATCCTACTGCATTTGAACAAAGGGGATAACGAGCTGATATTTGTTTCGGAAGGTGATGCCGTGATTTTTGGAAAAGGATTCAATGCGATGGGCAGACCACAACATCAGAATTGGGGATTCATTGCGGAAGTGGGGAAACGGTGAACGTTATATACTCGACTTGATGCCAATTGCTACACGAACGATTATAGCTTATCGAGAAGTGCCTGGCGGACGCACTAATTATCCTCCCAGCTTTTGGAAAAGCAACCTAATTTTATCTTTGGCCTGGAACGGGCATGCGCGGATAAAATTCAGTTGCGTTCCAAAAGCGCAGCCATGCGGCTGCGGAGCCAGGAAGTGTGGACGATATACAGCGTTATACGACAAGGTGCTGTTGATTGTCAGTTGCTTTAAGAAGTCTCAACGCCATGGCTACAAGCCAAGTGTTAAAGGGTGTGAATGACAACGGCGTCGAACCTTACCTAACCCTATATCGATTGCGTAAAGTCCGGTGTCATTTTTATCTCTAAAGGAAGAGGCCATTTCAATATATTCACATGGGTGAAATCTTCCTTATTCTTGTTATTTTCGATCCAATTCTGTCCAATCGACGCAGAATGTTCGTAATCTATGATAAAGGCCCCCATACTGCGCTTTACTTTACCAATCATCGTGCTCATTGGAGTATTGCTGCTCTGGTTTTTTATCTCCTATGTAAATTTGTTTCCCGCTTACGCTTTTCCCTCTCCGCAAGCTGTCCTGCTCAGTTTTCGGGAAGAGATCCTGGCGGGGCGGCTGGTTAACGACATCATAGCATCCTTGTGGAGAGTTGCCGTAGGCTTTGTGCTCTCCGTAATTCTGGGTGTCCCGCTTGGCTTATGGCTTGGTCAGCATCTTAAGTCACGACAAGCCATCGTACCGATGCTTAACTTCTTCCGTTTTCTTTCGCCCCTTGCCTGGATACCATTTGCCATACTTTGGTTTCATATCGGCGACAAACCTGCCATCTTCCTCATCTTCATGGCTACCTTTTTTCCCCTTGCGCTGGCCACTATGGTGGCCGTTGCAACAATTCCCAGTATCTATTTTCGCGTTGCACATGACTATCATTACCGTGGCATTGAGCTCTTGACTAAAGTAACTTTTCCTGCCGTGTTGCCGCAGATAGTTACAGCACTGCGCGTGAGTTATGGTATTGCATGGGTAGTAATTGTTGCTGCCGAAATGGTGGGATGCCAGGATGGATTAGGATATGGAATCTGGGAAGCACGAAATGGTCTAAGGCTGGATTCGGCCGTTTGTTATATGATCGTTATTGGCCTGCTCGGCATGGGCATCGATCGTTTACTTTCTCAATTGACAAAACTTCCAGGGATACGGTGGGGTTATGAAAGATAAACAGTTTACAAGCAGGCTGGTCCTGGAAAATGTTTCGCATAGCTATGGCACGGTAGCAGTTCTGAACGATCTGAGTCTCGATGTTAATCCTGGTGAGATCGTCGTACTCGTCGGTCCTTCGGGATGCGGCAAGACAACATTGTTGAATGTATTGTCGGGTCATATCAAACCTGTTTCAGGAAATATTGTGAGAGAAGGTATTATTCGCACGGTCTATCAGCAGGATGGTCTTTTTCCATGGCTCACCGTTGCTGAAAATATTTCTATGGGCTTGCGTTCAACAAATGGTGCCGTTCCTCGTGAAAACGAATTAATGGAACTTATTAAATTAATCCGCCTCGAAGGTTTTGAAAATCATTATCCACATCAGTTATCAGGAGGCATGCGTCAACGTGTTGAACTGGCAAGGGTGCTTGCGGGTGATTCAGATATACTGCTCATGGATGAGCCGTTCTCGGCACTCGATTATCAGGCGCGTCTTCGTATGCGACAGGAGTTGATTCGTTTGTTGGCGGAACGCCCACGCACCGTTGTCTTTGTCACACATGATATTGAAGAAGCCGCGCAACTGGCCGATCGTGTTTTGGTATTATCGAACCGGCCGGCAACCATTTGTCGTGAGTTGCATATCACGGCGCGTAAACCTCGGGGTCTTACAGACCCCTCAGTGATCCATGCAATGGAAGAAATTCTGAACGAGCTCGGCTTGAATTCACTCGACAATGCTTCGAACCGAGATGGCAAGGAGCGTATAAATTCAACTATATTTGATACACAAGCATGATCGCCGCTCCAAAAACTTCCTCTCCTTATGAAAGTAACGTTTAATCGTCTTGTTATCGGAGTAGTAGTCGTCATTACCGTTCTTGGGCTTCTTCGTTACCGACCCTGGAGCAACAGGGGAGTGGCTAGCGCAAGAGAAGTCATTCATGAAGGATCCAATACGAAGGCAACCCGTGAACTGACTGTTGGCTTTCTTCCCGTAACCTGTCATCTTACCTGTCCTGTTACGGACTATGCATCCAAGACAACGCAGACAAATACAAATTTCAATTCGCGGGTATTCTCCGATTTCCCGACAGTAGTGAGTGCGTTAGAAGCAAAGCAGGTGCAGGCAACATTTATGATCGTACCATTGGCGATGAAACTTCGTGAGCAAGGTGTGCCTGTCAAGATATGTTACCTTGGTCATCGCGATGGCTCTGAGATGGTGGTCGGTAAATACAGCAAGATCAGGAGCATGGCAGACTTGAAAGGTAAGACAGTGGCCGTCCCAAGTCTGTTCAGTAACCAAAACTTTGTTTTTCATAAACTCATGACCGATCATGGCATGAAGCAGGAAGACATCACCTTTGTGGTATTACCGCCACCCGATATGCCTACTTCTCTGGCAGCCGGCGCCATTGACGCTTACTTTGTAGGAGAACCGTTTTGTGCAAAGGCGGAACTTGATGGTATCGGCCGTGTGCTTTATTATGCGAGAGATATCTGGCCGAACTTTATTTCCTGTGCGCTGGTGGTACACGAAGATCTGATCAAAAGCAATCCTGGTGTCGTTCAGGATTTAGTGAGAGGCATTGCTGAATCTGGCGAATGGGCAGAAACGCATCGGGCAGAGGCCGCGAAATTGGTGTCACCTTATTTCCGCCAGGATGAGAAGGTACTGAATTATGTTCTGACATCTGATCCCGCGCGCGTGAGCTATGTTAACCTGACACCTACAGACGAAGATCTTCAGATGATTCAGAATATGGGATTGCAGATGGGACTTCTTACAAAACAGATTCCCATGAATGAAATCATTGATCGTGATTTCGTCCCGGAAGCTATTACGCCCGCTGCTATTGATGCCGCAGCAATACCCGATTCAAAAAAATGAAGATGAGCCTCAGGAAATGTAAGAACTTCAATAGTTGATAATGAATTCGAAATTACATAGATTCAAAATATTCTAAATTTCCAAAACACAATTCAATAAACTAAATCAAATTTAACATGGCAGAAAACACGAAGCTGGTTATTAGTAACCAAGGACAAATCAAAGGCAACCAGGGCGTCATCCTGAAAAATCAGAATGTGATCAAAAGCAATCAGAAGGTTATTGTTGAAAACCAGAAATCCTTGAAAGACAATCAGCGTTCCATTCTTGCCAATCAACGAGCAATCATCAAAAACCAGAACAGTATTTTAAAGAATCAAAAGACACTTGACCTGATCGTTAAGAATCAACAGGCGATCTTGAAACTGGTGAAGAAGTAATTTCATTCGAGTAGGGTTTCCAATTCATTTTTTTCTGAATGCAAAAAAGTTTGGACGTCAAAATGCCTAACGGTGTTTGCGTAACGGCCGTGTCATGTTCTTTTTGGCTTTAGCAAAAAGAACATAAATTACTAATTCAGAAGATGTTAAGGCGAAGTTTGAAGACGGTGAATTAGCATTTCTTGCTGTCACTACATGGTTTCGCCCTTAATGCAAAAAAAATAAAGCCTATGCAGCATAAGCCTTCCCGATCAAGTGCAATTCGCAGGGACGTGTCACGCCTTTCAAATTTACCCGAACCGCATTGTTATTCTGCTGGGGCCTTTTCAACATCTTGAAAACGGCTGATGATATAATAAAATTATTGTTTAGCTCTTTCGTCGCCGATTGCAGTCTGGAAGCCACATTGACAGGATGTCCCATGACAACAAAATGATCTTTCGACCCGAGGTGAAGATTACCCGTTGCGACTTTTCCGACATGTATACCAATGCCAACATCGATCCGTTGACCGATGTTTTTTTCAAAAGATTGTATGTTCAGATTGTCCAGCGATTCCAAAATTGCCATACCTGCTTGCACCGATGCGTTCACCGCTTCTTTGGCACCGCGATCAAACCCGAAGGCAGCATAAAATCCATCACCAGAAGTTTCAATGATTTGGCCACGATGGACGCGGATAATATTTTGAAACTTGGAGAATAGTTTTTTTACAATGTGAATTACGTCTATGGCCTGATGCTTCTCAACAAGCGGCGTGAAATTCCGTATGTCCAGAAAAAACAATGCCATCTCTTTTTCCATTTCTGTTTCCTGCGTCCAAAGGTCCCAGCGCAAGGCACCAACCTGGTTAGAGCGGGCGTTCTTACGTCGTTTATTTGGACGTGTCAAAGACCGCCCAGTTTGGTTGTTAAATAATGTCAGCTGTTGCATAGAGAGTCTTTTTGAAATACTTATTCAAAGAAACACTGCTCTTAGTGACAACCCCCTGTCAGCAGCTATTAGGATTTATTGGATTTTTATGATGATAGGATTACCAAAAGGAGGGATCTGCCGGTTCGCGGGGTAGGATATTGGGAATGCAACGTCTTAAAATTCAAGGGGCTGGTGGAGTTCCTAACTTTCGGCAAATGGGTTATCTTGGATCATCGTTATTACAAGAATAATAATTTTACCGTTATGCAACATAAAGAGATGACCCATGCCATTATTGGCTGCGCAATGAAAGTTCACAACACTTTAGGCAACGGGTTTCCGGAGGCGATCTATCAAAGGGCATTGGCCATTGAATTTAAAAAACAAGGATTGAAGTATGCACGAGAGCTTGAAATGAAAATCTTTTATGATGGGATCCAGATCGGTACGAGGCGTGTTGACTTTTTCGTTGAGGACAAAATGTTAGTGGAATTGAAAGCAGTGATCAAACTAGACGATGGCCATTTGGCACAGGCGATCAACTATTGTCATGCGTTTAATTTGGCCAGTGGCCTTCTGATTAATTTTGGCGCCAAAAGTCTTGAATTCAAAAGAGCGTTCAATCTGAATTACAAAGGCTGATTAGGATTATAGGATGGTGGGATGATAGGATTAGATTTTTAGAATTCTGGGAGCGTAGGATTTCCTCGGCTATTTCTGTGAGTGTCCAGGCTGAATGCATCGCATTCAATCCTACAATCCTTTAATCCTAAGAATCCTAATCACGTTTTTTGTTTTTTCTTCTTAGCCGAAGGGAACAACACATTATTCAGGATGAGTCGATAGCCGGGTGAATTAGGATGTTGATTCAGATCGACAGGTTCCCGCCATTGGCCTGGATTTCCTTCGGGATCATGACCGCTGTAGTAGGTCCAATGTCCGCGACCGAGTTCGCCATAGATGTATCGAACATTGTGGAGTTTCCGGTTTTCGGCCAAAACCAAAACAGAAGGTTTTACGACGTATTTATTAAAAGCTGTTGTCTGCCCTATGAATTCGCGGATATTGTATTCGTGATTTTGAGTGAGGAGCGAAGGAATGATGTCCCATTTGGCAGAAAATTCAAATAGGCTAAAAAAATCGCTGCTACGTTGCCAGTAGTCGCCCCAGCCCGTATTGATGTCCGAAAACTTTCGGCTGGTTCCAGGTTCCATAGTGAAATTTTCGAAGGCGAGGGTCTTGTTGAAATCTAATTTTGCCTGCGCGTCAGGGTCGGCGCCATCTCCATCAAACATGCTCTCCGTGATGTCCACGCCGTCAGCAGCAAGGGCTATATCAAAGGTCTCGGCACCAGAGCACATGGCAAACAAATATCCGCCGCCGGCACAGAACCCCTTTATTTTCTTTGCTACATCCAGCTTCATCTCCGTTACTTTTGCATAGCCGAGTTTGCTGGCAGTAATTTTCTGGAGGTCAGCCTCTAATTGTGACTCTGCTCTCAGGTGGCGTCCAGCCTGTCCGGTAAAATCCTCGTGATGGAGGTGAAGCCAGTCAAAACGAGCCAGTTGATCGCTGAGAACTTCTTCATCGTAGATAATTGAATACGGAATCTCGGCATAGTCTAGCACGAGTATGACTGCATCCGTCTCGTCTTTCAGATAATCACCCTTTGGGGAATAAACGGCAATGCGAGGCGATTTTTCCAAACGCACAACATTCATATTAACTGCCGGCGATTCGATTTCTTTCAATATGGAATTCACAACGGCATCGGATATTACCTCAAACGAAATTCCACGTACGATGCACTCCGAATGAACGTCCTGATCATAGGGGATGAGAAAACTCCCGCCCCTGTAATTCAGCAGCCAATCCAAATAGCCACCCCGTTGAAGTGTATTGAAGGCAATGCCATAGGACTTAAGATGATTTTTCTGAGCTTCATCCATCGGAATCAGAATAGCATTGGCCCGGCAGAGGGTTCCAAAAAGAATAATAGAAATGAGGATAGTACAACACTTTTTCATACAACACGGGGTAGGTCCTATCTAAAGATCGAAATCTTTAGCCACAATTTCAATGTGAATTTTTATGGACCTGGCCGGAAACTGGGATGGAAAAATGCAGGCGGTGATGAAAGGAAAAGCGCGTTGAGCTTTATAAGATCAAACAAACGAATTCGGCGAACTCAAATGTCAACTTCAGATGACATTCAATATGAATAGAATGAGGAGGATTAATCCAACTGACAGTTCTATCAAAATCCACTTCGACAATGCTTTTTTCATACCATGAATATAACATTTTTTCAGCTCGAAACCCAAGAATCAGTTCAGGTGCTGTAACCATAACACTCATAATTGTATTTACATAATGTATAATGAACTCTCTAAATTATGAGGCAATATCGCCTATGATAATGAAAAATTATCCGGATCCCTTTTCAACAGCGGTTTCACTTTCGTCGTTGCAATGTTGAATTAAAATTCTATTTACTTTTAAGACAATATCAAAATTCATCGCCACCAATGAAGAAAACTATACTGCTGATTTTATTGTCCCTGAATTTTATTGCGTATGCGCAGGATGCACCGCGATTGGAATTCTTTTGTACGCTGAACGTCAAACTCGAGCCGCCTCTTGTGGTGGGAGAAACAGCGCATGGAACGCGCAGGATTATTCCTATTATCGGCGGAACGGTGGAAGGTCCATTGATCAAAGGAGAAATAATCAAAGGCGGCGCGGACTGGCAGGTGGTAAGAAAAGATGGTGTGTCGGAACTGGAAGCGCACTATCAATTCAAAACAGATGATGGTGTCATTATATACATCAAGAACGTTGGGGTTCGTGTTGCTTCGCCAGAAGTAACGGCCAAAATTGCGCGTGGCGAACTACGTTGATGCGAGCCAGTATTACTTTCGTGCAGTGCCGGCATTTGAGGCGCCGCCTGGAAAATATGCCTGGATAAACGATTCTATTTTTATTTGTACTGGAGAACGTCTACGTGACTCAGTGATCCTTCGTGTTTGGAAGGTGCTTTGATTAGACCGTTATCCGGTTAATCGTTATCCCAAGGCAGGATCGCTATTTCCTACCAACGAGGACTTCAGTCATGGGAACATCGGGTTTGAGCTTCGCGTCGACAATTCCAAACGATCCGGCTTTGTAATTCCAGTTGGCATAAGCAATACCTCTTTTTTCAAAAATAGCAACCATGTCGTTGTACCAAGCCAGCTTATCTCCTTCCGGAGCTTTGTTGATGACCCCAAATTCACCGCAATACAACGGTAGGCCCAAGCTTTCCGCGAGGCGTAGAGGTTTACGCATCATATGTTCCAGTGTATCCCTATTATAAACCCTTTGCTCTTCAGGCGTTTTGCCATTCGCAACAATCTGACCTGGGTAATGGACTTCACCCTGGAAGTCCTTTAGATCCGTCCAGGATGCCTGGTAATGTGTCAGGTGAAATGGCTCGTAGAAATGAAAACTCAGAATGATATTTTTGTCGTCTGCGGGAATCTTTAACTGGTCGAAGGTATCTGCCGATTGCCACCGGTTAGATCCGATTACCAGTACACGGTCAGGTTCCCAACTCCGGATGGAATCTCTTACACGGCTGAGCAGCCGGTTCCATTCTTCCGCATCATCGGCAACAGGTTCGTTCATAAACTCGTAAGCCAGCATATCGTTTGGCCATTGGCGCACGACTTCAGAAAGGTCCCTCCAGAGCTGAATGAATTTGTCTTGCTCCTTTGGATCGGTCCACAGTCTTTTTTCTTTTTCATTAAAGTGATGGGAACGTAAAATATGAAGGTCGAGCACGACACGAAGACCTGCATCTCTGCACCAGGTTAGACAATTTGTTAGTAACGTGAAGGCATCTTCGTGCCGTTTTCCCATTTCATCCCACAACTGCTCTTCATCAACCGGCAACCGGATATGATCAAACCCAACGGAGTCGATAAATGCAATATCTTCTTTGTGTGAAGAATGCTGCTCGTTCCGCACCGCGCTTTTCACTTTGCGATAACCAATGTGCAATATTGGTTCCGCGATGGATCTCGAACGATGGCTTGGATTCGGTTTCCTGTACATCGGTGCCTTTATCTGTTTTGCAGGACGAGAAAATAAAAACCGAAACGAAAATGAGAATACGATAATTCATGACATGAAGGTTGTGACTGCTGTTAATTTAGATCAATTTCAGCGCAACTGAAATTGATTGTCGATGGAAGGCTTTGCTAGGGTAGTGGCGGCCAGATCTTCAAATTTTTTTTGCGATAGTGTCCTCTTTGACGAGCTTCATTGAAAATTACCTGATAACGCACAGAAGAATCACTACAAACTGGGATTTTATGCCGGTATGATTCTATTTACTTTTACTGTACCCAATCACTCTCTCTTAATTTTCGTTGTGCGACATTTTTGGTCATAGCCTATGGCGGGAGAATGGATACGAATTCAAACACAAAACCTTAATAATTATGTTTAGTGTACTTACTTGGAATGTGGAAAATCTTTTCCGCCCCAGTCAAACCGCAACGCCTCAGGCATTCCAGCAGTATAACGACAAGCTGGGGCTTCTTGCTCAGGTGATCAATCAGCTCAACCCGGACGTAGTTGCCCTTCAAGAGGTTGGTGGCCTGGAACCGCTCCTTGACTTACAGACCGCCTGCGGGTACCCGCACCGTGATATATCGAATTTCCCGGACCAGCGTCATATACGCGTAGCTTTTCTTTCAAATCGACCCATCATAGCGAGGGAAGATATTGTCGATTTCCCTGCAGGTCCGGCATCTGACTATTTTCGATCTTACTGCGACTGGTACCGTGCCGATTACACGCATGAGTAGAGGCGCACTGCGGATCAGAGTTCAACATCCGGGGATGAACATCGACATTATTACCGCGCATCTCAAATCGAAGCTGCTCAGTTTTCCACGCGTCGGCGGTAGTTCGTTCCAACCGAGAGATGAGGATGAACGCGCACAGGTGGCAGGCATTGCGCTATTGAAACGATCTGCTGAAACTGTCACATTGCGCGACAGGATTAGCGATTTCCTGGAGGGGAATGTCAATAACCCATTGATTCTTTGCGGCGACTTTAATGATGTACCGGAGGCGCAGACATCCCTCACTCTATGCGGACCTCCCGGTAGTGAAATCGGAACCAGAGGATTTAATATGGCGGACCAGGGTGATGACCAGCGTTTATTCAATCTGACCAATGCCATACTAGATCCCGCTCGAAGGTATTCCCGGATTCACAACGGTAGAGGAGAGATGTTGGATCAGATCTATGCATCGGAGGAATTGCTCCCCCTTCAAAATAATCTGCGCTTGTTGCCTATCATCGATGCTCTGGTCGACTTCCGGGAACACTTACCAAGTGTAACAAACAATCCGCTCTTGCGTGTTGGTGATATAGCGCCTGATCATGCGCCGGTAATAGCGGTGTTTAATATTTAAGCTGTTCAATCAAACGGCCAGCGGAGAAGGTTGCACAAGGGACTATAATGGGCGAGCTTTTTTAAGCGATATTTTTTTCTTTACTGTATATTGATGCACGTGATACGTGGTATCTCCAGTAAGACATTAAATATCTCAAACATTATATGAAATTCTCCCCCTTCATTATCCAACTCGCTTTACTTGTTACAATCTCCGCTGCGTTTGGACAGAAACTTCCCGACCCCATTCTGCTATGGCCGAATGGGGCGCCCGGTGCCACCGGAACTTCCGATGAAGATAAGCCTGCGATCATACCCTTTATTCCCGAGACGTCTAAACACAATGGTGCGGCTGTGCTGGTGGTACCGGGCGGAGGGTTCACCATCCGCGCAGTAGATCACGAAGGTGTTTTGGTAGCACAATGGCTCAAAAATCATGGTATTACTGCTTTTCTACTCCGGTATAGACTACAACCTATTTATACGCGGATTGATTGGGTCAAAGACGGGCAACGCGCCATTCAATACATTCGGTCACACGCTTCGGAGTATAACATCTCCACGAATCGGGTAGGAGCCGTCGGATTTTCTGCCGGCGCCCATTTAATTACCGACATGGCTTTGAACGTCGTACAAGGGCAGACCGGCGCAACGGACCCGCTGGATCGCCAACCAACAAAACCTGACTTTATGATTCTCGCATACGGAGCGATGCGTATACCTCCGAATGTGGATTCTGCAACCCTTAGCAATGTACCACCGACGTTCATGTATGGTACGGCAGAAGATGCAGGAAGTCTGAAAGGAATGCTGGAATTATATGGACGTTTGTTTCAGGCCGGTGTTCCCGTGGAATCACACTTCTTCCGAAATGGCGTTCACGGGTCAGGCTTTGCAACGGGCGATCCTGTTTTGGGTGAATGGACTACACTCATGTCTAACTGGCTGGCTGTAGGCGGATTTCTGATCGACAAGCCTCAGGTTTCCCTTTCAGGAATTGTGCGGCTGGACGGTAAACCGCTAGTAAAAGGTATGGTGATACTAACGCCTGTTGACGAGGCTGGCGCACCGCCGGTAGTCGTGTACATCAACAATACGGGAACAGGCGAACTCGGCAAATTCAATGTGCCCAGTAGCCAGGGCCCCATTGCGGGTAAGTACCGGGTGGAAGTAAGGCAAGATGCGACTCGCTGGACGAGCAACTCACGTGATCCCTTCATGATAAAAATGATGAACAAGCAACGCGAAGGAACCCTTACGCGAGCAGGACCGAAAGGAGTGGAGTGAATTTCTCAGAAAACGTGATCTTTCTCCCAGCATCGACGATCAACGTGTATTTCCTCGCCAACATCCCAAAGATAAAAATGCGTACGTGATGAATATCACTGACGATGCCGATGTACTGATCGAAGTGTTCAGCAAATGAAGCCCGTTTCTTAAAAGGCCAACACCAGCAACCGACATCAGCAATTTTCCAAAACTCCAGGCCGTTAAGTGCTTCTCATGGTATTATTTTACTTGATTACAGGAATATTAAATGATTGATTTATAATAATTTATAAATTAAAACAGAATATTATTTGGCCTGCCCAAAGAATATTTCTTCCTTCTTTGGCCCACTCGTCGAGCCGCCGAATTCAACATTTTGGAAACATATAAACTGCAATTGCGTAAGATATCTTAATATTTACTGCAATTGCGACTAATATCGTGGCCTATGAAGAAGACAAAGCTAGGAGAGTTCGAAGAGCTCGTGCTCCTTACCGTTGCAGCCTTGCAACAAGACGCCTATGGGGTGGAAATAAAACGCGAGCTTGAAGACAGGCTTAAAGAAAAACTAAGTGTAGGTTCCATACAGTCGGCGCTCAAGCGCATGGAAGAAAAAGGCTTTCTCACATCCAGATTTGGAGAAGCTACTCAGAAAAGAGGCGGAAAGCGTAAGCGCATATATGCAGCGACTCCCTATGCGCATAGAGTGCTTGCCGAGATGAAAGAGATACGCGCTGGGCTTTGGGACGCCATACCGCGCCTGGTACCCGAGTTAAAAGCAATATGAAACTAAGCAGCGAAACGAAACCGCCACGATGGCCCTTAAAGTTCTTAAGGTTTTTTCTCAAGAAGGAATACCTGGAAGAGATCGAAGGCGATATGGAAGAGCTCTTTCATGACAACGCCGAAACATTATCCCTCAAAAGAGCAAAGCGAATTTATGCGTGGGAAATGCTCAAACTGCTCAGACCCGCATTAATCAAAAATCTCGGAGTGCTCAACAATCTAAATCAATACGCCATGTTCAAAAATTATTTTAAGATCTCGACGCGGGGTTTGATGAAGAACCCGCTAAACTCATTCATAAATGTTTTTGGACTGGCTGTTGCCATCGGCCTCTGCGTGTTCTTTTACGCCTTTGCACGATGGACCTACAGTACGGATCAATTTCATGAGCATAAAAATGAAGTTTACCTGACTACTTTTTTTGTCGACAGAGAAGGCACCCGGCAACAATATGGAACTACACCCCGGCCACTCGCTGAAATGTTGAAAGAAGATTTCTCTCAAATAAAAAGTGTGTGTCGCATTGAAGATAGAAACGTGGTGATGAAGTATGAAGACAAGGTCTTTCATGAACGTGTACGTTATTCGGACCCTACATTCTTGGAAATGTTCACCTTCCCATTAAAGTGGGGAACGTCCACTTCGCTCTCCGATGTCAACAGCATTATTCTAAGCGAAAAAATGGCCAACAAATACTTCGGGGATCAAAACCCGATCGGCCTCGATATCCTGGTGAAGGTTAATAAAGACAGCGGCAAAGCCTTTAAGATCACGGGAGTGGCAAAGGAATTTCCAAAAGCTCGTACCATTGATTTTTCCTTTCTCATCAACATTGAAAACCTCCGTACTTCCGAACCTGGCTACGACTTTCACGACTGGCGTGCGCTTGTCAACGCGACGCTAATACAAGTTGAAAATCCCAAAGACATTAGTGCCATCGGGGGAAAAATGGAAAAATACAAACACTTGCAAAACGAAGCCGTTGAACCGGATCGCGCCATTTCCACCTTTGCTTTCGAGCCGCTGGCCACCTTGCACGAGCGAACGGAAAACATGCGTGACCACATCTCGAGGAGTACGCGAAGCGATTATATCACCGTCATGTATTTTTCGGTAATCGGGATATTTATGCTGACGCTTGCCTGCCTTAACTATATCAATATTGCCATCGTATCCGCGACGAAAGCGATTAAAGGAAATCGGTGTTCGAAAATCCATTGGGGCAAAAAGAGGAACGGTTATCGTGCAGTTCTTATCTGAGAATATGGTGATCACATCCGTTGCTGTCGTCATAGGACTTATTTTGGGATTAACGGTTTTCATTCCTGGCTTTGAAAACATGTGGCACTTCAGTATGGGCTTTCGCTTGAATGATCTGACACTTTGGATTTTCCTCCCTGCTGTTTTGCTTTTTACCAGTATCGCATCCGGTATCTACCCGTCGTTGTATATTTCAAAATTTAACGTCGTGGGTATTTTTAAAGGATCCGTGCAGTTTGGAAGAAAAAATCCTTTGACAAAAACATTTCTCGGTATCCAACTGGTATTGTCTTGCATTTTCCTCACAAGCGCAGTTATGTTTACGCAAAACAGTAGCTACCTCGCTAAACGCAGTTGGGGATACAATCAGCAGGATGTACTATATGCCATTGTACCGGATCAGTTTGCCTATGAAGAACTGCATGCTTTGTTGACGCAGGAGCCTGATGTCTTATCCATTTCAGGATCGAAGGATCACCTTGGAAAAAGCAATACCGGAGCCGTTCTACAATTTCCTGATGGCGAACTTGAGGTTGAGCAGTTCGCGGTAGATGCCAACTATTTTGAAACCATGGGCATCCCGTTGTTGAAAGGCAGAATGTTCAACGACCATGAGGGAAGTGACAAGCAAGCTATCGTGGCGAATGAATTGCTCGTTAAGAATATGGGGTGGGCGCGACCCATCGGGCAACAATTTAAGATTGCTGGCGTCCAATACGAAGTGGTGGGTGTGGTTAAGGATTTTCACCATTCGGATTTTTATACGCCGTTACATCCGACGATTTTCAATGTTGCCGGGAAGAAAGACTACAGGTATTTGTCCATCAAGGTCAGAGGTGGATCAGAAATCAAGACATACAAAACACTGCAGGCAAAATGGGCGCAACTCTTTCCCGAGGTGCCTTTCGACGGCGGATTTCAAGAAGATGTTTGGGGAAACTATTTTCACGAGATCGGAAACCATGGAAAGGTATGGATCACCTTCGCCTTTATCGCCGTGTGCCTGGCGAGCCTAGGCCTGTATGGCTTGATAACCCTCAACTGTCGCAGCCAGATTAAAGGAATTTAGCATACGCAAAGTATTGGGAGCCGGTGTAAAAAATATTACGGGCATAATCACCAGTCAATATGTGATTTTGTTTGGTGTTGCATTGATCATTGGCGCTCCGCTAAGTTACCTATTGGTAAAGCTCGTATTCGATTCTTCCTTTGCGTATCACATGCCCGTGGATTTTTCGGGCGCAGTCATAGCAGTTGCCATCCTTATTCTCGTATTGGTCGTTCACAATTTCAACGCAGATCAAAAAGGTGATAAAAGCTAAATCCTGTGGATGGACTTAAAGTGGACTAGGATCAGGATTGATCAGGATTAGATCAGGATTATAGGATTGCAGGATTGTTCATGATTTGGTAATTGTGAGCCTTAAATCCAATGAAAATCTGTAATTCTTGACAGGATCGAGTTCTCAACTTACCTTACTGAATCCTAAATCCGACAAAATGAAAAATGCATTATTGCGTTGGCCACTTGGCATGGTGATGATCCTGTTATCGGCGATGTCGCCGTTAGAAAACCCTAAGGAAATTCTGCTTTGGCCAAAGGGAGCGCCTGGATCGGAAGGTAAAACTGGCAAAGAAAACGTGCGTGTCACGGAAAAAGGAGAGCATGTGATCTCATCCATTCACGCTCCATCCATTACACCATACCTGCCTGCAGCCGATAAAGCTAACGGTGCGGCTATTATAATCGCGCCGGGCGGCGGCCATCGTGAACTTTGGATAGATCACGAAGGATACAATCCTGCGCGTTGGTTCATGGAACGAGGTGTGGCTGCCTTTGTTCTCAAATACCGGCTGGCGCGAGAAGCAAATTCAACCTATACCATTGATGAGCATGCGCTGGCGGATATCCAGCGGGCTATACGCTATGTGAGAAGCCGGGCACGATGAGTGGAAGATCGACCCTCATAAAATTGGTGTCATGGGATTTTCAGCAGGTGGTGAAGTTGCAGCATTATCGGCTATGCGTTTTGATAACGGGAATGGAACTGCTTCGGACACTAATCGAACGGCAGCCTTGTCGCCCTGACTTTCAGGCTTTGATTTATCCTGGCAATTCTGCCAGGTTTGAAGTCACCAAAGATTCACCGCCCATTTTCATTGTTTGTGGTTATAATGACCGCGATGATATTTCCCTTGGCATGGCACAACTGTTTGAGAAATACAAGAAGGCCGGCGTTCCCGCGGAGCTGCACATCTATGGCAAACCTGGACACGGCTTTGGATTGCGCGAGGATAATCATGGCGCGGTTTCCGGCTGGCCGGCGCGACTTGCCGAGTGGATGAGGGATTTTAATTTTTTACAAGGAAAGGATTAATCCAACGTGCCAAAAAGACGTTGTGTGCACATAAATAGCAGCATATCCAGGCTAAGTAATGAACTGAACAATATTCTCGTTGCCTTCTGTAATTTTTCCCACTGATCCAATACTAAAGCTCTGAGCAGACAAATTATGCGCAAGGAGTTTGTAGACATACTTAATAATCACCGCGGACTAATCTATAAAGTATGTCACTTGTATTGTGATGATCCTGAAGACAGGAAAGATCTCTTCCAGGAAATTGTATTGCAGGTGTGGAAATCACTGGAAAGCTTTCGTCAGGAATCCACGATAGGCACATGGATGTACCGCATCGCGCTGAATACCGCGATCACACACTTCAGAAAAGAAAAGAGATTGGGTGGAAAGGTCTCGCTCACTGGCATTGACATTCCTGACCTGAACGACAGCAGTGAAAAAGAAGATCAGCTAAAAGAACTTTTTAAAGCCATTGAAAATCTTGACCGGATTGACAAGTCAATCATTCTCTTATACCTCGAAGAAAAAAATTACGAAGAGATTAGTGAGATCACCGGCCTGACTCGTACCAACGTTGGCGTACGACTTAACCGTATCAAAATAAAATTATCAAACAAGATAATAAACCGATAGGAATATGGAGCTGGAAATATTAAAACAATCATGGGAACGTTTGGATAAAAAAATTCAGCATGCAGCAATTTTTAATCAAACATTGGTAGAGCGTATCATTTCATCGCGTGTAATTACCACGGTAGATAAGATAAAAAGCATGTACAACGGGTTTTATGTTGTGCTGAGCGTTGAAACCATCGCACTGCTTGGTATCCTTGCAGGCAATCCTTTTGATTTTAAGTATACCCTTCAGTACTTACCTTATTTGTTATTATTGATAGGCGTGGTCATAGCATTTTTTAATCTGCTGCACATTTCAAGATCCATTGCAAGACTTTCTGCAAAAAGTGCTATTGATCATTATGTAAAGGAAATTGTGGCGATTTATGATCGCAATAAACGATTTGAAAAATGGTTTGGACTAAGTTTTCTTGCTGTCGGCTTTCTGGTACCATTTTCATTTCTACCCAATAAAGTTGCGCGCGTAGGTATTGTCGGTGCGTTGATCGATACAGCCATCATGATATTGATAACATGGATAATGTTTATTGCTGCCTTTAAGTTTGGCTTGTTCAAAAACAGGCACAAAGAAAAATTGGAAAAAGACCTGGAAGAGTGGAAAGAATTGAAAGCGCTGGCGAATGAGATGGCCGAGCAATAAAAATGTCGAGCAGGTAAAAATATCCCTGCCTGCCGGCAGGCAGGGAATGCCGAATTACGAATCTCGAACTACGCTTGGTGTCCTAAAGATAGTTGAAACCTACTTCTAAATTTTAAGCACAGAAACCCCGGTGGAAATCCGCGCCAAAGAAACGGAGCGCCCGATACCTCCCGCATATCTCTGTAGTATTTCCTGGTGACATCTGCGTTAAAAGAAGACGGGATATTGAAAATTGAATCCAACATCCAAATTTTTCAATTTTTAGCAACCCTTGCGCTACCGGATCCGATCATCGTTCGATATCCTGCCTGACGGTCAGGCAGGGATATTCCCTGTTCGATATTCCTGAATGATAATTTCCCTGCCTATCGCAGGCAGGGAATTATAAACGAAGGGTTGAGGTCTTACTGCGATTTAATGCTCGTGACAAATTCATTGTACATGGCTTCAATCTTCGCTGGGTGCGGGATTCGTTCCATCGATGATCACAACCTGGTGTTTAAATGTTACCGATTCTCCCTTTTTAAGTCTGAAATTAAGTTGTTCCTTTCCTTCGGTGTACAATTTACTTCCCATAGGGTTTACACTATATAATCCATAGTCGCGGGCCATCCAGTGCGGAGGATGATTGAGATTTTCAGGGTGATCAAAAATACAAATTGAGATGCTGTCGTTGTTGACGATACCAGCCAGTTGCATCCACTTGGCTCGCTTTCCCCAGACGTCAGGATAGCCTTCCAATCCATTGCTATTACGGTAGTGTCCAGAAACACCTTCCTTACTTACAACTTCACCGGAAGGGGTAAGGTTTTCGGTCAAAAGAACCGTCGAATCATCAGCTGGTATTTCCAGCTCGCGTCGCACCCTCATCGCGAACGATCCTTCCTTGGAGTCCGTGAACAAGACATCCGCTTCTGGGGCAGTGAGCGTAGTGGTATGCGTAATGACGCGCCTGTTTGCATCGCCGCCGAAAACGTATTGGGTTCGTTCAGTCAACACCAACGTATCAGTGCTGCTCCGCCATTCCTTCTCTACTTCCAACGTACCCGTCTTTCCGGATTCCTTTTTCAGAAACTTCACATGATTGATTTTTCCATATCGCGGATCACCTTTTTTACGCTCCACAGAACTGTTCCAAAAGTCGATGCCATTCACGTCACCATGATTGAACCATAATCCGTAGTGATGGGGATGATCTATTCTCTCGCCTGCGTTCGGCGCAAATGGATATCCTCGTGTGACTCTGACTTCGTTCGCTGTCGTCAAAGGGAACAGCACTGGTTTTCTCAAAATGCTATCAGCATATAGGTAAGAGGTGAAATATTTTCCATCAATAAAAACATCAAGTCTGTTGAGCGAGTCATTTTCGATCAGGGAAACATAATCGGAACGATGATCATTAGCTTCTTTCTGTTGCTGACAGGACGAAAGCAGAAAGCAGAAAGCAAAAAGCAGAAAGACGGTTGCATTTACACAAAGGTCTTTGGACATTTGCACAGGCCTCGAACATTCTTGTGAGGCACGCCTTAGCTTTTTGCTTTAGGCCTTTTGCTTTTTGCTTCATTTCCATATCATGATGAAATATGAGCACGGGTCGCTAGTTGCATTTCTAACGCCGTGCATCAGTTGAGACTTAATTAAATAAAAATCTCCAGCGCTACCGTCATATTCTTTTCCGTCAATGGTCATTTCTGTTTTGCCAGATAAAACCAAAACTATCTCTGTTTCCTCATGGGAATGCGGATCATGGCTTGGACCTTTTTTGTCGAGTTGGGTCATATGCATTTCTAATCGCTCGCACATGGCGGTAGACCGGTCAAAATAACGTCGTCCGCCCCCGCGATTATTTGCCTTGAAGGCCAACGAATCGGCGTTTAACATCAAGGTTCCTCCAGCGGACTGTCCTCTTTCTAAATCCATTTTCTTTTTGGACCTGTAACGCATCACATAATACGTGAGGTTGTTGTCGCCAGCATTTTGTAAGGAATGCATTTGCCGGGGCATCAATAAAATTACTCCGCCGGCGCCCAAAACAGTGCTCCGGCCTTCAACCGTGGCTTTCATTAACCCATCTTTAACAATGATGCATTCTTCAATATCATCATTGGCATGAGCAGTACTGGGTTTAGCGCCAGGGAATTGAGTCGTTGCGTGAATTTCAAGATAGTCGAGATGGGTTGAGGTACCTTCCAGGATTTTTCTTGATTCACGGTCTGCGCTCGTTGTCACAGGATGGTCCGCCCATTTGTATACACCTGAGTTTACGGGTTTCAATTGTGCCATCGTCGTTAGGGTAAAAAAGTATGACAGCGTAACTACAACAAATTTCATTTTAGATTTTTACAGATACGAGGGATTCTCCCGAACGTAGCTTCGCCAAGATAGGAATTTTCGATACAGGCCGTAAGCATTTTATAACTTGTGTGGATTAGGGGCAAAGATGGAATCAATAACCCTCTACGGAGCTCATCGACGTTCAGATGAAATATTCCCCTCTATCCAGATATTCTTTTTTATGTCCTTGACGGCTATTTTTTCGATCCAAAGGTAATCGTCAAACTGATAGTCTGTATTAATGATAACCCCCACGACAACGACGGCGAAAGCGAAATGTCGTTCGTGAACTTTTTGTGCGTATTCAGTCATCTTTTGTTCCGCTTCTTTGGAAACTACTTTTGTCAACGCTACAAGGGGTTCCTTTGCTGACAGGATTTCTTTTTGATGCCGAAGCGCTAATTGTTCGATGGTCTGCTCCTGGTAGTCGTCCTCAGATGGAGTTTGGGTTTTTATTTCGTTTTTCTGGAGTTTACTGAGTGCGGCAAACAACGCTCCACAACAACTGCTGGGGTGATGCTGCCCGTGCCGGAGGATTTTGCCCCATCCTTCACCAGCTTGGTATCCGATGTGAGGTCCTACAAATAGCAATGCTGTACCATCATCGGGAACATGATGGGCAAATGCATCTAGACCCGTGACGCCGGTAAAAGGAATCCCTCCTAAACCACCGAAGGTAAAAGGCCCTTTAATTTCTGGATGGACTGACTTTTCCTTTGTGTTTGTAATATCATCGACACAGGTCGACTGTCCCCATAGAATCTGTTCGGTGGTAATACCAACGCGAAATAAATGCTGAAGCAATGTATCGATCGCAATGGCATACGGCACCGCTCCCGGAAATTCCCTTTCTATCGCCTTCGTAACGTCAAGGGGAATCTCTGCGTGTCCGGAATTTTTTGCTTGGTCCTGTGATTTCTCAGCTACCGTGCAACAGCTGACCAGCCAGGCTATAGTACAAGCCCGGCCGATTATTTTCCAGGTACTTATTTGCATCTTCTCACCACCTTTCTATCCACCCGGCTCGGCAGTATATATCAATATAGTCAAGTTAAATGGAATGTCATTGAACTGCGTCAGCCAAACAAATGAGAGCATCGTAACTCCACAATTCATTCAAGTTTTGGTAGTCTACAAAGTCATCGCGTACCAGATTCTCTCATTCAAAAAGTTCTTAAAAAATTTAACTCCGGGCCGCGATTTTGGAATCACAATAAGGTAAATCCTTTCCGTGCAACATAAGTTCTAGCAATTACAACAGGAGTTACAGCTTAAAAAAAAAGTTTAAAGTCATTGCAACAGACCCAAATTGGGGGATTTCGTTACAACAGCTCATTACCATGGCCGCCCTTGTAGTTACCCCCAAAGTCACTTCACTGTAAACAGGTATGGTAATAAACCTACTTATCTCAATTAAATCATTAACCAAAAAACAAATCATCATGGAGACACGAGAAAAAAACACCAGAAGAAAATTTATTGGAACACTTGCACTTGGAGCAAGCGCGGGATTAACAGCAATGGGCGCTACCTTTAAGGGCAATGCAATGAGCTTCACATCTGGGACTGACGATGCAGAAAGCTGGTTCAAAAAAATTAAGGGAAGTCATCGCGTAGTTTTTGATGCCTCTGAACCGAACAATGCTTTTGGCATTATCTGGACGTGGGGGTTTTATGCAACGAACAACCAGACCGGAGCCGCTGACAGCGATATCACAGCGGTTTGCGTATTCCGTCACAACGCTATACCCTTTGCACTCGAAGATGGCTTGTGGAGCAAGTACAAACTTGGCGAAGTTTTTAATGTGACCGACAACCGGACCCAAAAACCAGCTACCAGAAATCCTTACTACAACGCAACTGATGGTGACTTCCCCATTAACGGAGTTGATGGAATAAAAAAGATGCAGGACAGGGGTGCCATGTTTTGTGTATGTAATCTCGCCCTCTCAGTGTACAGCGGAATGGTTGCCAAAAAAATGGGACTCGATCCGGAAGCTGTGCGCAAAGAATGGGTGAGTGGTGTCCTTCCTGGAATTCAAATCGTACCGGCGGGGATCTGGGCACTGGAACGCGCCGAACGACACGACTGCGCATACATTTTCGCTGGATAATTTATTCGCACCGAAAATCTAACAACGCATATTGGAATTTACAGTTTATGATAAATGCTGGTCGTTTATTTTTTTCATGCTGCCTGGCGTTAGGATTTAAGTGCATAGCGCAACAACCGGTGAGTAAGGCTGATCAGGAGCAGCCTTACTCATTATTATTAACTGCAAAGTTTCACTCGACAGGGCATTCACCTTTTAGTGGTAGTTATTTCAATCATCATTCCAACGGGGAAATAGGTTTGTCATTTAAAACCAAGCCGATCAACGCATTCATAAACAAAAATGTCGACTTCGCGGATATGCATTCTTCCATCAACTATACTACGGTCGGTATCTTTAAACCTTTCCAGCTAAATGAGTCAGTCACTTTAACACCTTACGTCGGTTATTTTTTCAGACAGTCTCATTCTTTCATGGATGATAATTCTGACGCGTGGACTTGTATTGTTGTGAGAGTCGCTGTTAACAGATGGCTTGCGATTGAAAATTCCACGCTGGTCGGCAATCTTATTCGTAATTGTTCCAAAGCTTCGCTTGCAAACAGGGCGAACGCTACCATGTTGATTCGGAAATTCAAGTTGGACGCCTATGCGTGGTATACTCATTCGTTCAACAAAGCATCACATTTTGTTTCGGCAAGTCTGGCAATCACATCTCCTGATTGGGTAATAAGTCAATCGATATCTGCAAGAGTACAGGTTGCCGTACTGCAACAAATCGCCAACGAGAAACCCGATGGGTCCATGTATCGCGGTGGATTGATCTCGCTAATCGTTCCCATTGATTTATCAGTTAAGTGCGATAAAAGCAATTAACAAACATTTCAAAGAAAGAATGGCAACCTAATAATTCACGAAAAAAAATTCAGGATGGAGTTTGTTGGTTATTTAGCATTGATAGGGATTGGGATTGTTCTATCCTTAATGGGCGGTGGCGGTTCGCTGCTTTCAGTGCCAATACTTGTTTATCTGTTTTCCCTTGATGTTGTCACAGCATCGTCCTACTCATTATTTATTGTAGGGACTACAAGCCTTTTGGGCGCTTTGTTAAAGCAAAAGGAACAGCGGGCTGACTTGCGTGCCGGCATGATCTTCAGCATGAGTTCAGTCGTGGCGATCTTCACGACCCGGAAATGGATAATACCGCGTATACCGGAAGCGGTATTATTGGGGGATAGCCTGCTCGTAACAAAGCGCGCGTTGATCCTGAGTGTTTTTGCTGCCCTGGTAATCGCATCATCGCTCATGATTCTCCTGAAACATAAATGGGCTTACAACGATCACGGTAAGCAGAGGCTGAAATTTCTGCTTCCTGTAAGCTTTACCACCGGAATAGTGGGAGGGTTTGTAGGGGCCGGTGGCGGCTTTCTCATTCTTCCGTCACTTATCGTTTTTGCCCGTTTGCCATTTAAGATTGCAGTAGGTACCACGTTGCTCATAATCGGCTTCAATTCATTGCTGGGCTTTCTGGGCGATGTAATGAACTATTCGATCAATTGGATATTTCTGGTGACGATTACTGGCCTGGCTTCAGTGGGAATGTTGCTGGGCAATCTTGTCGGCTCAAAGATTCCCGCTTATTACTTGCGTTTATCATTCGCGTGGATGATGCTGATAACCGCCATTGTTATTCTTGTAACGGAATTGTTGCTTTGATCCCCAAGCTACTCACTCCTCAAACTTTTTACAGGGTTTCCCATCGCTGCTTTTATGGATTGGTAGCTCACGGTTAGCAACGCAATTAATATAACCAGTCCTCCGGCCGCGGCCGCTACCACGAAATTAAAATCTATCCGATATGCGAAAGTTTGTAACCATCGGCTTATGCCATACCAGCTGACTGGGATAGCGATAAGGATAGCGGCTATTACGAGTCGCAGAAAATCTTTTGAAAGCAACAAAACAATTTGGTGGACCGACGCGCCCAATACCTTTCGTATGCCAATTTCTTTCGTTCGCTGACTGGCCATGTAGGTGACCAGCCCAAGCAGCCCGAGGCTGGCAATAAGTATAGACAACACGGTAAAGACGAGTGCAATGCGGCTTAGCTTTTCCTCCGACTGATACTGTGCGTTAAGCTTTTCATCCAACAAAGAATACTCAAACGGTGCACTGGCGTGCCTCTTCCATATTTTTTCCAGATGAACAATCTTATCGTGCAAATTTCCTGTGGTAACACGGATCAGCGCTCGCGACTGTCCGCCATACAGAATCACCAGGGGTCTGATTTCTGATTTGAGAGATTCAAAATTGAAATCTTTTACAATTCCCACAACTTCCAAAGCATTCGGCTCACCTGCCTCTTCCACATACTCTTTTTGATCGAGGTTAGGTATGCCAAACAATCTGGCTGCAGATTCATTTATGATTGCTGCACTACTATCCGAAGGAAAGTCCTTGGAGAAAAAGCGGCCCTCGGCCATCTTTAAATTGAGCGTATTGAGGTAATCTTCATCCACAAAATATTCATACCCGGCACTCCATTGTTCAACCCCTTTTTTTCGGTAACCAGTCGCAGTAATAATTTCCGAAGGTATCTGACTGCTATAGGCAATATCAATAAAGGACTCATGGGATTTGATTTCATTTTTAAAGGCAGTCAGATTGCTTTCCAGATTGACCGTATTTGTAATACATACAATATTCTCCTTGTTAAATCCCGTGCTTTGGTTCTGGAGAAATTCAATTTGCTTGAACACCATGATGGAGGCCATGATGAAGCAAGCTGACACCGTGAATTGAAAAACGACCATGCCGCTGCGAGCCTTTGAGTTGCTGCCACCTGAAATGTTCTTTCCTTTTAACGCGTATAACGGTGCAAACGAAGACAAAATGAAAGCCGGGTAGCTTCCGGAAATGAGCGTAATCATTACAACCAGGATCGAAATGCCCACGATGAAGTTACGTGAAACTAAATGTTCTAAAGAGAAATTCTTTGTGGTCAGTTCGTTGAACGATGACAGCGTGACCGCAACAAGTGCCAGCCCAAATAGCAACGCAAGACAAGTGTAAATAAATGACTCACCCATGAATTGCGTGATCAATTTCTTTTGTACAGCCCCAATTGCTTTCCTTATGCCTACCTCTTTTGCCCGGCTCGATGCCCGTGCCGTTGTGAGGTTTATAAAATTGAGGCAAGCCAAAATTAAAATGAAGCAGGCAATGCAGAGGAGCATGTATATATATGATCGATCTCCATTCTGTTCAAATTCAGTGATAGCATGTGAATCAAGATGAATGTTGGTAATGCGTGTAAGAAAGAAATAAGCACGTTCCCCCTGTTTTTCCCAGTCATCAAAATCCATATGAATGATATTCGCGACAAATTGAGGAACTAAATACTTTAACAAGAATGGTCGCAATTGCCCCCTGATTATTTCCACATCTGCATCAGGCTTCAATTTGATAAATGCATAACAATCCAGACTGGTAAAGCTATAATCGTTTTTTAATGAAAGATTACTTTCAGATGAGAGCACGGCATCAAAATGAAAGTGTGAGTTGGCTGGAGGGTTGGCGCATATCGCCGTTACTTCCGTGGTTGTTTTATCTGTGCCCATGAAAATCTGTTTTCCAATGAGCGTCTTAAAATCCTTTTCTTCCGTTCCGAAAATTGCCCTCGCCATATCTTCTGACAATACCACTTTATCAGGACCAGTTAACGCTGTCTGACCATTACCTTCGAGTATTTTGAAGCTGAAAAATGAAAAGAAGTTCGAATCAGCCATGATCAGTTTTTGATCGCTGATATTTCTAAATTCATATTCTATTGGCGTCGCAGTTTTTTGCCAGAAACGACAGTGTGATTCAATGCCTGGAGATTCATTATAAAGCGCTTCGGCCACCGGTGATCCTGTGACGGCGAAATCCGACTGTTCACCCTTAAGTACAACTCCAATGCCTACACGGTAAATCCGGTCGGCATCCTTGTGAAATTTATCATAGCTCAATTCATCGTTGATGTAGAGCATGATGAGAAGCGATGCGGCAAATCCGATTGCTAATCCGAAAATATTAATAAAGCTGTACACCTTTTGTCTCATTAAGATGCGCATGAAAATGGTGAGGTAATTCCTGAGCATTGCTACTGATTGATGTGATTTTTAATACAACGAAGTTATCGCCTGAAAGACAGAATTTAAAGATCTCAATGGAACACAAAGGGAGATAAACGTAAGAATGTTGCAATGAATCGTAAGTATGTTGCATTAGCAAACCTCTTGCCTTATTGACCGTCTTTTATCATTCAAATTCGTCCAGCTACGTCATACGTGTAAAAAAGTGTGTGACAAATTAGTCAGCCAATTTCACATTACATTTTTATAAGTTGCCGCGCATTTTTAACAACGAAAGATTGTCGATAACTAAATTCATTATTTATGCAAAAACATTTCGCTTACCTTTTTTTGATATTTATCTTGGTTGGTTGCCATTCAGAAGATCCTATAATTGCTCACGAGCCTAAACTCGATTACTACGTGGAATCGTATGACTTTCCGGACCTTGGATTTCAGCCCGCACTCAAAGTGACTTATGAATATAATTCATCCGGCAAACTGACTAAATCTCGTGTATTAAGTTACAATCCCGATTTAAAATCCTTTCATGAACTGCGATATCTTGATTTCATTTACTCAGACAACGCGCTAAGTAAAATTCTTGGCTATTTACCTGGTGAAACCAACCCCTACCTGGAAGATGCTTATGAATACTTGCCTGATGGCAGGGTCTCAAAAATTAAGGAGACTAACACCAGTATTGGAATAAATTCAGAAGCGAACTTCGCATATGATCAAACAAATCAGTCCACCAAAGTTTCGTATACCTTCTCTAATGGGGGAAGTTTTGAATATGAATTTTATGTTAGTGATGGAAATGTTGTGACAGACAAAACAACGCGTGGCTCACAATTGTGTAGCGATGGTCAGTATACCTACGATGATGGCATTAATCCTTTTAAAAATTTGGGATATATCGATTACTTGCTCACCAACTTATCGGCAAATAACAAGCTCACGGAAAACACAAATTACGTTAATTGTGCATTTCCGTCTTTTAGACCGGAGTCATATTCGTATGAATACGACGATAGGGGATATCCTACTTTAATTACAACATTTTATAAATCCGGGTCGCTTGTTTCCAGAAAGGAAATTTTCTATAAGTAAGACTGCTTGCTCTGTAGAATGACCGCATTAACTGGCGCGGGATCCTTTGCTCCCAGCTGATTGTCCGATAATGTCTTCGAGCCGGTAACGACAGGAGGGGCAGCATCGTCACCCTCGCCTTTTGACAGGTAGAACCAAATGCGGTAGCGCGGTAAGGCCACGGAGCGCAAGGGCTCTCCTCAGAACGTCATGCAGAGCGAAGCAGTGGCATACGGGTTGGGCGAAGGATCCCGAAGCTACGGAGTGGCTATGCTAAAATGCTGGCTCTTGTTGAGCACTCGTGCGACCGCAATGGGATCCATCGCTACCCGAAAGTCCGACAATGTCGTCGAAGATGGGTGGAATGAACTTGGACGAGGAAAATTAAGTGAAATTGTAATGTGGATTGGTGACACAATCCTTGGTTGTGACGTAGCGACAAACAATCATCGAGCTATGTGACATATGTATCGCACGGGATCAACACCACGGATGAGTCACAATCTCACACTGATTTTTAGTGAGAAGCAACAGCGCCTTCCTGCTTGCCTTGCCAGCTTTGGAATATTTCCTGAAAGGTTGTCTTGAGGTCCTTAGTGATACCCCAGGTAGGGTAGTGGCTTTTCATTTTCGACAGATCCGATATGTAACATATATGATCTCCTGCGCGATTCTGATCCACGTATTCATATATCATCTTTTTTCCGGAGATAGAAGCTATGAGATCAAAGGCCTCAAGAATGGAAATGGAATTTTCTCTTCCTCCTCCGATATTGTATACTTCACCTTTCCGTGGATTGTTGATAAACGTTTCAATAAATTTAACTACATCGTAGGAATGGATGTTGTCCCTTACCTGTTTGCCTTTATAGCCGAAAATATTGTATTGTTTTCCCACCACGTTACATTTGATGAGATAGCTTAGAAATCCGTGAAGTTCTACCCCAGAGTGATTAGGACCTGTTAAACATCCGCCGCGAAGGCAGCAAGTATACATTCCAAAATAACGTCCGTATTCCTGAACGTAAATATCTCCAGCCACTTTCGACGCCCCGAAGACAGAGTGTTTCGATTGGTCGATTGTGAAAGTTTCCTTTATACCGTCATAGTAAGTTTTATCGGCATAATCCCATCGCTTGTCTTTTTCAACTAAATTCAGTGTGTTAGGCGCATCACCATACACCTTGTTTGTTGACATGTGGACGAAGATGATTTCAGGATTCGCCAGTCTGGTGGCTTCAAGTAAATTTAGCGTACCCACTGCGTTAACATCAAAATCATCGAATGGCCGTGACGCTGCCAGATCGTGACTCGGTTGCGCAGCCGTGTGCACAATAGCATAGGGTTTTATCTCCTTTATTGTGCTGATTACCTGAGCGCGGTTACGAATATCCAACTCGATATGCGAAAAATTCTTGTACTGGCCTTGAAGTCTTTTCTGATTCCAACGGGTATCCCCATTGGGTCCGAAAAAGTCCGCACGCATGTTATTGTCAACCCCATATACTTCCCAACCCGCCATGCAGTAATTTTCAACAACTTCACTACCAATTAAACCACTTGAGCCAGTTACAATTATTTTTTTCATAGTTTCACAAACTTTCGATTTTCTTTAAAACATTCTCGAGTACAAATTTTCTGTCAAATTGCCTGACAAAGGCGGAGGCATTTTCCCTCAACCGATTGAGATCCGAACTTTCTTGCAGAAGTTGATTCATGCACTCCTTTAATTCGGCCAAATTACCAATCTTACCAACCAAAGCCAAATCATTGTTTTTTAATACTTTGTACAATTCGGATTCCTCATCCGCCGCAAGAAATATTAATTTTTTTCCTGCCATCAATCCCAGGAGTTTGGAAGGAAAATAGATATCCTTCGGTATCTTCTTTTGTGAAATAAAGATAACATCCGCGTCAGCCAGAAAATTTTTATAACCTTTCGGATCCAGAAAAGGAAGGAACCTGACATTATCTGCTTTCTTTTCCGCGTGGTAGGCCTTTAAATTCATTAGATCTCCGCCTTCGCCAATGATCAGGAAAATCAGGTCTTCCCGGTCTTTAAAATGAATGGCGAGATCAATGAGCGTACTCAATCCCTGTTTTTCGCCAACGTTGCCAGCATACGCAACAATCGTTTTATTATCTGGAATCGAAAATTGCCTTCTAAATTCCCCTTTAGCACCAAGAGCAGATGCCTCATTAACATCAATCCAGTTCGGCCATAAATATATTTTGGATTCTTCGACTCCCTTTTGCTTTAAAATGTTTACCATTCCGTCAGAGATAGAACTCACTACGTCCGCGCCCTTGAATGAACGCTTTTCAAGCCAGTGCATCAGGGGTACTATGGGGAGCTTATTAAGCATCCCAAGGGAGTCTGCTGCCTCGACCTGGAAATCCTGGATATTGATGATCAGCCGGGCGCCGTAAACTTTCTTGAAAAACCAACCCATCACCCCTAACAAAACAGGTGTGACGAAAAGAACCACCACATCTTGTTTGCCTGCGCGAAAAAAATTAATGAAAGAGAAAAATAGAAAAGATATTTCCTGAAGAATACGCTTAACCCCAGTTGGCTTCGCAGGTACATATATATATCCGCGGTAAATTTTAACATTCTTATGATGATCGGTCCTGAATAATACACCTTTGTCCTCTTTTCTCTTTTTCCAGGATGGATAAAAAGGAAAGCCCGTTACGACGCTGACCTGGTGGCCGTTTTCCGCGGCATAAAAGGCAAAATCACTTGAATACAAGGGAATTCCACTGTGGTCTGGAAAGAAGGCCATACTGCTAACAAGAATCTTCATGCGATAGTAAACAAGGGAAACCTTCCTTCCCGAATGACTAAAAAGTGAATATTTATTGAGCGGCTAAAGTAACCACTCGGAACAAAAAAAACAAAGTTGTGAATTAAACATTGATTCTGAAAGCTCTCGGTCGAACGCTAACGTTTCCCGTACTTGAGCATTCGGTGCGAGGTTGAACTCGAAACCGGAATCTCGCGGTATTTCTTCAAGGGTCAATGCGATGTTGATTGGGATACGGCCGGCCCTTCCCGGTTTCACATAACAATTTTAGACTTCGCAGGAATTGGCCCCATGTATAGTTGCATTCAGCGAACATCGGTGTATATTTTTTCCAATCATCATGATGGAAAATCAATAGCGTTCCATGATCACCGGTTTGTTGCTCAATCTGACCTTGCAGTTCGGGATGAGACTTAAGCAAGGTTCCTTTATCACCTGGTTCAAGTTCGAATGAAATAGTAGTCCCAATCCATTCATCTGCGCCCGTCAGGCAGATCCATTTAACCAGCCTGAACGGCTGCAGGTCAATGATTTTCATTTCTTTGAAGTAGTAGGATCCAAAGGGAAAACGCGCAATGCTATCACGCTCGGGTTTCGCCGTTGCGTCTGGTGTCCACCATGCCGATAGGCCTTCCTCGCTCGTGATTGTATTGTAAATTTTTTCAGCCGAAGCCGCGATCAGTAGCTCATGGTGAATGTTTGGCATTTTAGAATGATTTTATTTTTTGTGAAATGTTTGCGATACGTTTCCATCTAGTTCCGATCTTTAGAATATTTGTAATGACAAAATTTTAAAGGAAATGTTTCATGAACTTTCAAAGCGTGAGAAGAAAATTGCACGAGCCTGTATAGACAAGGGGATGGAAGCGGAATTCAAGGAGGGACTTGAAAATTTCCAGGCTATCATGCAGGATTGGCAGGCAGGAAAATTCGCTTCTAATAAGGAAGCTTATCATCAATTATTTAAGGCTGTGGACGAAAAAGACGATGCCATTGCCAGACGCTACGACGGACTGTCAGGATCTCGTTGGCTAATAACTGTTGTGGAACTTTTTAGAGAAGGCTACATTTCTGACGACGATATTAAAGATTTTTCTGACGTAACGAAGGCAGTGATCAGGATGATAGAACGCTAGTGCTGTCGCCACGGGATCCTTCGGTACCCGCAGTGCCGTCACACGTTTCTCGCTCAGGATGACGGTGTCATAGGAGAGTAAGGAATATACATTTTCTCTCTCGAAACCTGCATGACGCACGGACAAGCTTTTTGCTTTCTGCTTTCTGCTTTCACCTCACCGTATAAACGCTCCCCCCGGAAGCAGGTCATGTATCGGCCACAGTTCACGTTCTTCCTTGACAAGGTCGGACCATTTAGCGCCGTTAACATCCTCATTGCTCCTGGGTTTAATATCAGTTAAGGTTTCAACAATTTCACGCGCAAGCTATCTTCGCGTTCCCTGACGCCGTGATCTTTATTTCTTTTACTTTCAAATGCGATCGGACGAAGCGACTGACAATTTCAGTATCCTCGATCATTTGTAAAAAGTATGGACGGCCGGTAAGCAGTGAGTTGTAAACATAATTTGCAAAAACACCTGACAACGGGTTGAAGTAAATTTGTGTAGAATCCATGACAGCGAACTTCAGATACTCAGATGACGTCGCCTCAAACTTCATCCGGTCTTCGCCGGTTCCCCGAAAATCAAATGAAATAACATTCTCTCCCTTTTTAACCAGGTCTGAAACTTTCGACCAGTCTTCTTGACTGACTTTGCTATTTAAGTCAACCCACAACAGTGCCTTGTCGCCAGGATTTTTCGCAGAATGAAAATAAAGAAGCGGAATTTGAAGACCATCGCTGTGATGAAGTACATAGTGATCAATCTGAATTTCCCCCGATTCATAATGGCTACTTTTTTGCCAGCTGATATTGCCAAGTTCAGGTTGTGTCTTGTATTCTGAAACGGTCCACGTCTTGATGTTTGGATAACCTTTTCCAAAGTAACGTGACGAAACCGAAGGAACTTCTTTGTTCTGATGGCTGAGAAAATATTCCTTGATTAGATCCGTAAGATTTTTCGCGTTCGGATATTCGAGTAGCACCTGTCCTGTCTTGGTACATTGCAGTTCTTTTACCTCCAGTTCCTTAACGGAAGGCAATCCTTCTTTCGCCGGCATATTATTGAAACGATCAAGGAACTTGAGCGCCGCCTCCTGATTTTCAAGAGAGAACTGATGCTTGTGGTATCCTTCGACCATCTCGACGCGATTTTTCATTTTAAAACGATCATACAATTCAGAAATTTCCCGGAAGGTATTTCGGCTACCTTCGATCGGAAAAAAATCAAGCACCGCAGATGCTATCATGATTGGACGAGGATACATCAACAGCAGAAGCCCGGCGTGATCAACACCTTCAGAGATCATTCCATACGGGATCCTGCTCAGGATCGCTATCGGGGTCAGCGAAGATCCGGTTATAGGCGCGCATTGGCAGCGAGCTGATATAACAGGAAGGCACAACCACTTTAATTCTTTCGTCCAACGCGCCGATGTAGGTTGCCTGAACTCCGCCGCCACTGGTGCCTGTAACGGAAATACGATTCGCATCAACTTCAGGGCGCGTCAACAAATAGTCGACCGCGCGGATACCATCCCAGGTTTGCCAGCGAATTAAGTTAGCGCCTGCGAGGTAGGCAAGATTTCCAAGTACAGCGTGTTCGCCACAGACAAGATTATAACGGCTTTTGGCAGCGCCTTATCCCAAAACTGACTGCGCTCAGCTTGGCCCACAGGATCCCAGCATATAACAAAATAGCCGCGCTGAACCAGTCGCTGACACAACGCCTGATAATAAATCTTGCCAATAGGTGAGTGGCCACAGGCAACCAGCACAGCTGGATGTTTGGCCGCACCATTTTCTGGAACGTATACGAGCGCAGTGACATAAAACCCGGGCACACTTTCAAATACTAGTTTTTCAATATGAAATCCATTCATTTGGATTTTGCCCAGAATCTGAGGGCGAAGGGGAGTTTTTTCCGCAGGTAGTCCACCAATCATCGCAAGGAGCTTCTCTCTCGTGAGGTTCTGCATAGCCAGGAGCTCTTGTTCAGTTTTGATATTTCTTAAATTCTCCCTGCGCACGTTATCTTGTTTCCAGGCCAGCGCGGTTTGGTCTCGCAATAATGACGTGATTTTCGGCCCGTATGCCTGAGGCCTTTTAATTACGGTAAAGACCTCGGCGTCTGGTACTGCTTGGGAAAACCCTTGCAAACTCGAAAGAATAATTGTAGCAGATAGGTAGGCGGCTTTTCTCATTTCATTTGGTCGGTCAAGATTAAAAATCACGCTATGTCAAGTTAGGATATTTGGGGTTTGGGAAAAATTGACATCCTTTTCATTACACGGAGTATCCCATAAGAGGGACCTAATGTTTTTTAAAAATAACTTTGCAAAATAGCCCCTTGCATTAAGATATTTTTTTAACGCGGAGGGAGTACCGAGGCAAATGCATTTGAGAAGCGCAGAGCGTCGACAATACTCTCATGCATTTCCTCTGCGTTGAATTCACTCAGCGGTCTCCGCGCTTAAAATTCCACTAAAGCTATATAGACGGCGCGGAGTTACGGAGGTAAATACAAGGGACTTCGTGGTTTTTTAATTCGTTTAACAGGAACAAATTGTCGGATGCGGTTACAAGAAAGAAGGTAATTCTTACTGAAAACAGACTAAATTTAAACATCGAGTCCGCTCGTCAACTTTACCATTCTTTAGTTAACGCTTTTGCCTAAATTTGTAAATTGGTGCCTTTGAGCTCTTTAAACCTGATCCTGATGAAAGTAATAGGCGTGGCTGCTGTTTCAATTTTATTAAGCTCACTAATCTGGCAATCGTGCGCTGATAGAAATGCCGGGGAAAACGACGGCTTCGAAAAAAGGAAAGATTGATTTTAACTACCATGTAAAGCCAATTCTTTCGGATAAATGCTTTGCCTGTCACGGACCGGATGTAAAAAAAAGGCAGGCTGAATTCCGTTTGGATACGGAGGAAGGTGCATTTAAAGCGCTAAAATCCGATTCGAATCATTTTGCGATCGTTAAAGGAAACGCAGAAGAAAGCTTCCTGGTCAAGCGAATATTTTCCGAAGATCCATTATTCCAGATGCCTCCTCCGGAATCCAACCTGGTGCTCACCGAAGAGGAAAAAAATATTCTTAAAAAGTGGATCGAACAGGGGGCTGAGTACAAAAAACATTGGGCATTTATACCTCCCGTAAGACCTGAAGTACCTGAAGTCGAATCCGATTGGGGTGTTAATGAAATAGATCATTTTATCCTGGCCAAGCTTCATGAAATGGATCTCGAACCAAGCGAAGAAGCAGATAAAGAGCGCTTGATCCGTCGCGTAAGTTTTGATCTGACGGGATTGCCTCCGACGCTGGAACAAGTCGACAAGTTTTTGAAAGACGATTCCCCTGAAGCGTATGAAAAAGTAGTTGATGAATTGCTTGCCTCCACTGCCTATGGTGAACGATGGGCCAATTACTGGCTGGATGTAAGTCGCTATGGAGATTCGCATGGTTATCAGGATGATCTACCCAGAGTGATGTGGCCATGGCGCGATTGGGTGATTCATGCCTTCAACAAAAATCTACCCTACGACCAGTTTGTTACCTGGCAGCTCGCCGGTGACCTTTTACCTGAAGCAACCGTGAACAAATTCTTGCCACCGGATTTAATCGCAATCATAAGATCACGCAGGAAGGTGGCGTCATTCCGGAAGAATATCGCACCGAATATGTAGTTGATCGTACGAATACTTTTGGCAAAGCTTTTCTTGGTATCAGCGTAGAGTGCAGCCGTTGTCATGATCATAAGTATGATCCCATTGCTCAAAAGGATTTTTATTCCATTTATTCATTCTTCAATCAGGCCAATGAAAAAGGACTGATCAACTATGGAGAACTTCCAAAACCCAATATTGCGATTACTCAAACTGACGTGAATGGAATTCTAAATTTTATCAACAAAAAAACGATTGGTGCAAAAGACACCGTAAAGGTGATGGTGATGAGCGATGATCAGCCACGCAAAACTTTTGTGCTGGAACGGGGAGTATATGATGCACCGACAAAAGTAGAAGTGTTCTCCAGCGCGCCGGCAGCAATAATGCCTTACGATACAAGTAAGTTTGGTACAAACCGACTGGGCCTTTCGAAATGGTTGTTTGCTCCTGAAAATCCACTAACCGCAAGGGTCATCGTAAACCGGCTCTGGCAGGAAATTTTTGGCCGAGGCATAGTGGCTACGTCGGATGATTTTGGTAATCAAGGGAGCTTGCCCACTCACCCCGAACTGCTGGACTATCTTTCAGTAGAATTCAGAGAAAAAGGATGGGACATCAAATAATTGTTAAAATTAATGGTGATGTCTTCCACCTACCGGCAGTCATCTGCTTCCACTAAGAAACTTCGTGAAAAAGATCCGGATAATATTTACCTGGCGCGCAGTTCACGCTACCGTCTCAATTCAGAAATGATAAGAGATAATATTTTATTTTCCAGCGGTTTGCTCCACGATGAATTAGGTGGCCCGAGTGTAAAGCCTTATCAACCGGAAGGACTTTGGGAAGCTATTTCTGTCGGCATTAAAGGCAGAGGTGAACCGAACTACATCGCTGATCAGGGTGAAAAATTATACCGAAGAAGTTTGTACACGTACTGGCGAAAAACTATTCCGCCACCATCGATGCTGATCTTTGATTCGCCCATGAAAGAATTTTGTGAAGTAAAAAGAGTCCGCACCAGCACACCGCTTCAGGCACTCAACCTGTTAAATGATCCGCAGCTGTTGGAAGCCGCAAGAGTATTGGGATCAAAACTCGTAGAAGATCAATCCCTGCCAGTTGAAGAAAAGATCAGCGCTGGCATTCCGGAAAATTATCAGCCGGCATCCGGAAGATCACGAAGTAGAAATTTTATTAAAAGGTTACCAGGAAGAATATGATCGCTATCAGTGCCAATCCTGAGGAAGCAAAGAAATTTTTGCAGGTCGGTGCTTATCCACAAAATGATAAACTTGACCTCGTGGAATGTGCTGCCATGATGCACGTGGTAAGCATCATTTATAATTTAGACGAGGCCATCAGTAAATCTTAAAAGAAACATTTATGTCCAACGAATTCTTACGACATTCTTTAAACATAAATCGACGAACCTTCCTTTCCAGCGCAAGTGTTGGAATAGGAAGTCTGGCTTTAGGCTCTTTGCTGGTGCCGGATTTATTCAGAGGTAAAAGCGATGATGAAGAAACGTTGCCGTCTGGTGTAACACACTTTGCACCGAAGGCTAAGCGAGTAATTTATTTGTTTCAAAGTGGAGCGCCTTCACAGTTGGAGCTTTTTGACTATAAACCGTTGCTGCAGAAAATGCAGGGACAGGAGCTGCCTCCTTCTGTGCGCAACGGTCAGCGCCTCACTGGAATGACCTCCATCGCAAAAATCATTTCCGCTCATACCTTCCTTCACTGATTTTCATCAACATGGTCAAAATGGAGCATGGCTTGGCGAACTTCTGCCATTCACTTCCAAAATTGTAGATGATATCTGCATCATCAGGAGTATGCATACAGAAGCCATCAATCACGATCCTGCAGTTTCATTTTTTCAAACGGGCAATCAACAGCCTGGCAGACCAAGCATGGGATCGTGGTTGAGTTATGGATTGGGAAGTGAGAATAAAAATTTGCCGGCATTCTGCGTATTGCTATCCCGTGGTAAGGGAGATATTCAACCGCTCGCTTCGCGCAATTGGGGTAATGGTTTCCTGGACTCAATTCACCAGGGTGTTCATTTACAGTCAGGAGAGGATCCGGTATTGTATCTGCAAAACCCTCCGGGCACCGATAAAGAAAGCCGCGGTAAAATGCTGGAACATATTGCTTCGCTAAATCGCATTCAGGAAGAAGAATTTGGTGATCCGGAAATTACTGCGCGAATTGCGCAGTATGAAATGGCGTACAGAATGCAAACTTCCGTACCGGATGTGATGGATTTTTCTGATGAACCCGAAAGCTCATTTAAATTATATGGCGCCGATTCACTTCAGCCCGGAACGTTCGCAGCCAATTGCTTGCTCGCGCGACGTCTTTCGGAACGAGGTGTTCGTTTCATTCAACTTTATCACATGGGTTGGGATGCTCATTCCGATCTGCCTGATAGAACTCGTAATTTTACTAAGAATGTTGATCAGGCTTCTGCTGCATTGGTACAGGATCTGAAAAACCGCGGAATGCTGGATGAAACGCTGGTGATCTGGGGTGGAGAATTTGGCCGCACCAACTATTGTCAGGGAACATTTAAGAACGGACAATTATGGACGTGATCATCATCCCCGCTGCTTTAGTATCTGGATGGCCGGCGGAGGTGTAAAACCTGGAATCGTCTACGGAGAAACCGACGAGTTGGGATACAACATTGTAAAGGATCCTGTTCATGTGCATGACTTTCAGGCTACCGTGCTGAACCTGTTTGGCTATGATCACGAAAAACTTATTTATAAACACCAGGGGAGACGTTACCGGCTTACTGATGTAAGCGGTCATGTCGTTAAAGGGATTCTTGCGTAACGTGAAGTCCCTGCCTAAAATTATTTTTTCATCTTTATAACGTGAAGTTCCCGGATGTTTCGATTCAGACTGATTGCTCTAAACCTGATTTATTTTTTAAATGTCCTTTTAATTTTTCTGTTAATGTTTGAGGATAAAGTTCAGCTGCCCGTTTTCTTGCAGGTTACTGGAAGGATGCATCCACTTGTGCTCCATTTTCCGCTTGTTTTAATCTTCGTCGGAATTTTTCTGGAGTACCTGATCACCAGAAAAAACTTTCAGCATTCAGCAGCAGAAAAAATTACTCCGTATGTCTTCTATCTATTTGCGCTAAGTGCGGCACTCACTGCGTTGTTTGGTTTTTTTCTTTACAAGGAAGGATCTTATCTGGGCGAGGAAGTAATGCTGCATAAGTGGATGGGCACTGCCGTGTCATTGCTGGCTGTACTGATACTTTGGTTGAAGGAAAAGCCGGCTGCTTTTATTTTACTATGGAATATTGGGAGTAAGTACTATATGCCTTATTGTGGCAGGTCATGTGGGATCCGAAGTAACGCACGGCAAAGGATTTTTAACCGAGCCAATTCAAAAGCATCAGAATATTGTTGAAATAGAAAATGCGGATAGCGCCATCGTGTTCAGGGACGTGATCCAGCCGATACTCAATGAAAAATGTCTGAACTGTCACAACGCAAACAGGGCAAAGAATGATCTGATCCTCACCGACTATCAAAGTATGATGAAGGGAGGGAAAACGCGCGACGCAATAGTGGGCGGCAAGGCAGAAGAAAGTTTATTGTACAAATATCTTTTACTTCCTATGAATGATTCTTTGCACATGCCGCCCAAGGAAAAACTGCAATTGGATCGGGAGGAGATCAAACTCATTGGCTGGTGGATCAATACCGGAGCCGTTGCGCATCAAAAATATGTGAACCTTCCCAAAGTCGATAGCATACAAACCATAATGCTTTCAAAATTTCATCCAAAGACAGGTGTGGATCTTCTGGACATTTCTTTCGCGGATCAGGATGAAATCAGAGAGCTAAATACACCCGTACAGGACCGTACAACAAATCTCCGCAACCAAACCGTACATCGCAGTATTCCTGGGAAGTAAAAAAGATTTCTCCGCTAAAGATCTAACGGAACTGAAAGATATTGGCAATCAGGTTGTGTCGATCGATATGGGAAATTCTCAAGTAAAAGACGATGATCTTAAAAATCTAAAGCAATTTCCGCACGTCCAAAAATTACACCTTCAAAATATTGCCATTGGTGATGAGGGTGTAAAGCATCTGAAAGATCTCCGCTTTCTGGATGTCATAAATCTGTCCGGAACAAAAATCAGCGCTAAGGCACTCGATGAGGTTTCCGGCTGGAAAAATTTGAAGAAATTATATTTATACAACACAGCAGTTTCTCAGGAATCAGTTACATCCTTAAAAAAATCCCGTCCGGAACTTGAAGTATACAATACTCAATTTGATTTGACTGATTCTGTGTACAACGCGCAACTTACGACTCCTATCGTCAAAATTGATAGTTCATTTTTCCGTCAACGTGCATTCGTAGAAGTTAAGTTATCACGGGGAAAAGTAAAATATTACTATACGTTAGACGGCACAGAGCCTACTGCCAAAGCAAACCAATACAGCGAACCTTTTTCCGTGAGCCATTCAGGCGAAATCAAATTCAAGGCCACGATGGAAGGTTGGGTGGACAGCAAAGTTGCCACTTTCCCGTTGCTGAAGGTGGGAATAAAACCGGACCGGATAGTACTTGAAACAAAACCTCACCCTAAATATTCAGGTAAGATGGACAGTACCTTAGTGGACGGTAAAGCTGGCAGCCTCGATCGCGCCGATAAAGAATACCTGGGCTTTGTCAATCACGATTGTCAACTGCTTTTTCAATTTAATAATTCAAAAAAATTATCTCAACTGACGTTAAGTTTTTTGGAAGATGTGGGACAAGGCGTTTTTGCACCTGAGCAAGTGGAGGTCTGGGGTGGAGAAGATGAAAAGAATCTGGCAAAATTAGGCAGCGCCGTAAACGTTCTTCCTAAGGAGGTAAGGCCATCAGCAAAATGTATCATAAAGATTGATTTTCCTCCGCAGTCTGTCCGTTTTGTGCGCCTGAAAGCTAAAAATGTCAAGGCATTGCCCACGTGGCATCTACTTCAAAAAACTCACAAGCCTTCAATTTTTGTTGATGAAGTGGCTTTGGAATGAAAAGGTATAAGTTCGAAGTTTGAAGTTTGAGGTTCGAAGTTGATCGTTTAGGTTCAAGCGTAGGCAAGCATTAACATGTAATGGTTCCTACGCGTTGAACCTAAACGATCAACTTCGAACCTCAAACTTCAAACCTCAAACTAACATTGTCCCAGGTTTCTGATATTTTTCTGTATCGTTGCTTTATCAGCAGCTGAATTCGCCAGACGCAACGCTTCTTCGTAGTGCTTCAATGCCTTGGCATCATCCACACCGGTATACAAATTGCCGAGCAGGGAATGATAAAATTGATTATCGCTAAGCTCAAGTTTTTCTGCTTCTAGAATTCCCGCATTTTTCCCATTCGCCTTAGAGATAGCAAAAGCCCGGTTCAGCGCAGCAATAGGGGAGTATTGAATGGACAATAAGCTGTTATAAAGGCCGATAATGCTCTTCCACTTTTCAGGGGTGTCATTTTTTTGAGTGTGCCAGTATGCAATGCCGGCCTCGAGATGATATTTCGACAGCTGCCCACCCGTCGCAGCATTGTTCAGAAAATACTCTCCGCGTTGGATCAGCTCCTGGTTCCACTTCTGTTCATCCTGCTCATGATACAATATCGCTTCGCCCTCATCATTAGCCCTTGCGTCGAATCGCGATGAATGAAAACACATCAGCGCCATCAGCGCATTGATTTTCGGATTGTTGGTAGCGGCGTTTTGAATCAACAAATAGTTCAACCTCATCGCTTCCAGGCAAAAATCCTTTCGCAGATTTGTGTTTTGACATGTCGAATAGTAGCCTTCTGAAAACAGTAGGTAGATCGTTGTAAGCACGGTATCCAGCCGGTCATTGATCTCATCAATTGATGGCTGCGCCACCTTTACATTATGTTCCTTCAGCTTCTCCTTGCCACGACTGATCCGCTTATAAGCGACTTCTTTATTCGTAATAAATGCATCAGCAATTTCCTGCGCACCGAAACCACAAAGCAGGTTGAGCGCCAATGCAACCTGTACCTCCGGAGGAATTACCGGGTTACACACAGCGAAGATCATTGCTAACTGGCTGTCGGAAATGTTCTTATGCGAAAGATCTAGCTCTTCTTCTTCGCTGAGCGGCATATTGTTCTTCAGCTCCGGAACGAGCTTTTGTTCAAAGATCGAATGGTGCTTTACGTAATTTTTGGTTTTATTCTTCGCAACCGCATAAAGCCATGCTGTAGGATTATCTGGTACGCCCTGGTAACTCCACGACTCGGTTGCCGTGAGGAACGTGTCGCTCACGATGTCTTCTGCAATTTCGATATGAGCAATTCCAAACCTGCGCACGAGTACCGCTACAATTTTTTGGTACTCCGTACGAAACAAGTTTGGTATCAGGTCGTGCCCATGATCGCTCATATTTTAATGGCTCTCGGGAGTGACAGCTTTCCTGATCTCCACGTTACCACCGACCTCGAGCACGGGGCAACCCTTAGCGACCTCAGCAGCCTCATCGTAGTCTGCTGCTCTCACGAAGATCATTCCGCCAATCGCTTCCTTGATCTCGGCATACGGACCATTGATCACGTGTTTATCAGACCGAACAATCTTCCCATCGCGATCCCAACGTTGCACCGGGCGCGATATCTTGTTTTGCGCAGTAAGCTTTCCGAACCAGTCTTGCCACTGCTTCACTTGCGTTTGCAATTGCTCTGGCGAGGGTTGGTTCTCCTTGCTGGTGACTTCTCTCCGGAATATTAAAAGAAATTCTTCCATGATTTTCAAAGATACGGTTTAACCAAATTGACCTACAGTGTACGACCCGGGTTTTAACGGGGAAAAAGCTATGTTCAATTTATTCCATGTGGCGCCAATACCGACGGCAAGTGTCAGGTCGAACAATTCCTGGTCTGACAAATGCTTTTTAGCCTCCTCGTAGACCTCCTGCGGCACGTGATGATTGTTGACAGCTTCGGCCCACGTAAGGGCTGCTCTTTCGCGCTCTGTGTAAATAGACATCTCCTTCCACATGCTCAATGAATAGATACGCTGTTCAGTTTCGCCAGCAGCACGGGCGTCTTTGGCGTGCATGTCGAGACAGAACGCGCAGCCATTCAGTTGGGAAGTACGAAATGAGATCAGTTCCATCAGGCTGCGCTCGATGGTCGACTTTCTCAGATAGCCTCCTATTCCGAACAGTGCCTTCATTCCATTCTCTCCTTTTTCGAAGATATTTACTCTTGTTTCCATTTTTTTTGAATTTTTTGTTTACGCCCTGATGACAACCAGGAACAGGGAAATGGACAAGGTCGAAAGTTTTTTTTTATCTCGTGCTTTCCATCCTTTGAGCTTGGGCCACGATGATTTCCAACCCTTCAAAGGAATAATTAGATTTAAATATTTGATCTTCAGAAGGTTTGAATGATCTTTTTAAAGAACAAGTTGATGTCCGTAAGATCATTATTCGTTCCTCAGGCTATTGACGGGGTTGGCTAGCGCGGCCTTCATGGACTCCCAGCTCACCGTCGCCAATGCAATAAGCAGGGCAGCGAGGCCAGACAACACAAGGATACGAATGCTGATGTCGGTTCGATAAGCGAAGTTTTCCAGCCATTGGCTCATGATATACCATGTGATCGGCGCGGCCAATACAAATCCGAAAACCACAAGCTTTAAAAAATCTTTGCTGAGTAGCATTACAATGCCAGCAACCGTTGCTCCTAAGACCTTTCGCATACCGATCTCTTTCGTTCTTTGCTGAGCGGTGAAGGCCACGAGACCAAAAAGTCCCAGGCATGCAATGAATATCGTCATGCCAGCAAATATGCTGAAGAGCTTTGCAAAGCGTTGGTCGTTTCGGTATTGAAGGTCAAAGGTTTCATCCACGAATCTATATTGGAAGACATTGCCTGGAAAAAGTATATTATATTTTGCCTGTAGCGTTTTTATAACGTCACCAACATCATTTGTCGCTAAACGAACCGATACCTGACCGCCGGTAGTGGAACGCCCGAAGACGACATTCTGCTGTTCCCGGTGCGCTGATGACCACTTGAAATCCTTATATACACCTATCACGACCGCTTCGTAGCCGCCGATATCCAGCGGTTCGTTCACGGCTTCCGCAGGTGACGGGAAACCAAGATTTTTTGCAGCGGTCTCATTAATCATCACCTTCCACGGCGCGTCTTGGGATTCTTCTGAAGTCGTGACGTCAGAGAATTCCTTTCCGGCAACCGGTTCAAGACCGTATAACCTTGCAAAAGCTGTATCAATGTACGTTGCAACACCGCGCAACGCCTGGGCTGGATCATCTGTTGCTTTCCGGATCGCTGCGCCATTCCAATTGAAACCCAGGCCAGGTATCGACGAGGATAGGGCGGCCCCTTTAACACCTGCAACCGTCCGTATCTCATTCAGAAAACCTGACATGGCAGTAGCGCGATCGACGTTTTCATTCAACACCCTTGGACCGCTGACTGCAACCACTTGTTCCAGATCAAGCCCCAGGTCCATTTTTCGCATGAAGTTCAGCTGATTATAGACAATCCCTGTGCCCGCAATCAGCACGATGCATGCCGTAAATTGGACAACGACAAGGCCCCTGCGCAGCCAGAGATGCGAAGCGACATACTTAGTCTTTCCCGTCAGCGCCGCTCCCGGCCTGAAGGAAGAGAGCACGAACGCGGGGTATAGTCCCGCTAATAATGTTCCGCCTGACACGATGATTCCAAGCGCGACCATGAATTTCGGATCGCTCCATTGTTTTAAGGTGAGCTGCGTTCCCGCGATGTCATTTACAAATGGAATTAGTGCGGCTGTTATTGCAAGTGCGATAACAACGGCGCTCAGCATGGTCAGGCTGGATTCATATAGAAACTGGACCATCAGCTGTTCGCGTCTTGCCCCGACAACTTTGCGCACACCAACTTCACGCGAACGGTTTAAGGCCCGCGCAGTGGCAAGGTTGATATAGTTAACCAAAGCAATAACCAGGGTGATAAGGCCGATCACCAGGAAGAAATAAACAGTGCGATAGCTGCCGGCTACAACATCTGCCGCCCCCTCGATTTCTGAATTAAGGTGGATATCCCGGAGGGGTTGAACATGCATCGCCACGCGGCCCCCTTGTTGCTTGATGACTTCGCCACGATGTTTCATATAAACGCCTGTCATCTTCTGCTCTACATCGGCAATGTTTGCATCGGGATGAAGTTCAATGTAAGTCGTAAAATTATTCCAGCTCCAGCCGCCTTCGGGCTCTGCGAGGTATTCTTCTCCTTTCAGCAGATCTTCCATTGGCAATAACATGTCAAACTGAAGATGAGAGTTCGTAGGAGGGTCTTTAAAAACGCCCGTCACCGTAAACATCTTCTTCACGGCTCCCGTGACAGTGAGTGCCTGGCCTTCAGGCCTTGCGTTGCCAAAATATTTTCGCGCGGCAGATTCCGAGATCAGCATTGTTCCGGATGTTAAAGCTGTGCCTAAATCGCCAGTCACCATCGGGAAAGTAAACATCTTCATGAATGAAGGCTCTGCATAGAGAATAGCATCTTCTTCAAAAACTTTATCCGGCGTATTTGGATTGGAGATGAGGGCATTGTCTGAGTGAACCCGCGTAATATGGACGATTTCAGGGACGCCATCTTTCAGCGCCGGTGTCAATGCCTGCGCGGTATAAGACTGCCCTGTGCCGAGGTCGTCATTTCCGCGTGCAAAAGCTTGCAATACCCTGTAGATATTCTCTTTGCTTTGGTGGAACTCATCGAAGCTCGATTCCAGGGCGATGTATTGAAAGATGATAAGGCAGCAGGTCATGCCTATGGAAAGTCCTGCAATATTGATGATGGAAAAGCTCTTGTTGTGGAGGAGATTTCTGACAGCTATTTTAAAATAGTTTTGAAACATCGCGTTAAGGTTAGGGGTGACAAACTGCAACACCTCGTTCACAAGAAAGGTGCCACGCGATGTTAGGCTCGAGAAAGGACTATTTCTAATCGTGGTTGTTCGCATCCGAAACTGGCCCATTCGAAAACGGACAGCCCGAAGGGTTCTCTCCGAGCCTCCGAGTCTTCTATATAACCTTGGTGGAATTTTAAGCGCACAGACCGCTGTGGGGAATTCAACGCAGAGGAAATGCATGAGTATTGTCGACGCTCTGCGTTCCTCAATTGTATTTGCCTCGGTATTCCCTCCGCGCTAAAAAATATCTTAATGCAAGGGGCTTTTTTGCTAGGTGATTTTTCAAAAACATTAGGACCCGTCATTGGTATACTCCGTGGTAAAATGAAGCTTTGTCCGTTACCTACCAGTCGGGTTCAGCTAACGATTAGCAATTGCTCTTTAATCCATGAATACGCTTCTTCCTGGTTCGAGAAGACACCCAGGTGCACGTTGTAGGCCTGAAATTTTTGTTCGGCATCCTGCTTAAAATTTTCCATGGGATAGTCGGCATAGATGCTTTCTCCCAAAATGACGGCGTGGATTTTTACCCCTGCTTTACCAAAAAGCAGGTCTTCCCATTCCTCAACCAACCAGGTTTCCATCTTCTCATCAAGTTCGCCGAGTTGTGTCGTATCCGCTAGCCAGGCAAGGCCCTTGTAAGATTGTCTTAGCACTTTGTATTCTTCCAGTACTTTAAGCAGGTTCAATTTAAATTGCTCCCCTGGAGTCGCATGTTTCCAATAGTGTCGTAAAACCGGTAATGAATCGTCCAGTTCACAATAAAGAAACTCATTATCGAATATTCTCATGACCATAGGCCTGAATTTACAACTTTGTAACGTTTTAGCGGGACCCTTCGATGCAAAATGTCCTTAAAAACGCTCGGCGTTACCGCCACGGGATCCTTCGCGCCCGCAGGTGCCGCTCACTACAAGTTCTTTGCTCCCGCCGATTGTCGGGCGCGGCAGGATGACGGTTTCATAGGAGGGAAGGCTCCACTTATTTCAATTCAACGATCGGCCAACCTTCGCTATCCCATTTCAATTCTGTAACAATTAGCTTTGAAATTCCATCCGGTATCGAGTAGCCATGAGCGATAAGATATTCCTTGCCATCCAAATTATAAACTGAATTGTGGCCTAAGGCGGCCCATTTTTTCCCATCGCCAATGGCTATCACGGTTCCTCCTCCGTCCATCATAGAAAATTCTGCTCTATCTAAATACGGTCCCGTTACAGATTTGGATCTTCCTACTACAATGTGGTAGTTGCTTTTTACGCCACGACAGCACATATCAAAGGAGACGAATTGATAGTAGTGATCACCATGCTTGTAAATAAAAGCCCCTTCGGTTTGGCTGTCTTCTAAACTATAAGTGTATAATTTTTGGTTGCTGGGACGACGCGAGATAGAATGCCATTCTTCAGGCCATTTCAATTTCATCATATCATCGGTCATTTTTACTGCCTTGATACCATCCCAGAATGAACCGAAGATAAACCACGGACTCCCTTTTTCATCTACAATTACGTTGGGATCGATGGCCTGCCACATGTCTCGGTTCAAAACCGACTGAACTATTTTGCCATGATCTGCCCATTTATATTGGGGACTCTTAGGATTAAGGGTAGGGGTAGATGCATGACCTATTGCGGCATGTGGTTTTCCGGGCATGGCGTTGCAGGCGTAGAACAAATGATATCTTCCCTGGTAGAAAATGATGTCCGGAGCCCAAATATCTCCCTTAAAATCAGGCAACGCTTCTTTTACCCATTCGGGGTTCTTGTCGAAAACAGGTTCACCCTTTTGCCAGGTTTTCAAATCTTTTGAATAAAGCGTGCTGATGCCTGGGCCAGTTCCAAAGACATAGTACGTATCACCATCTTTTGCCATGACGGGATCATGGATGGGAGGGCTCTTAGGGTCAAAAACTTTTGGTTGAGGTATCGAAGGAGCTGCTGGTTCCTGCGCATTGCTCATGGTTGCGATAAAGAGCATGCTACAGCAAAGGAATAATATTCTAATAGTCATATTTTTTTTTGAGAAGGGTACTCAAAAGGGTAAGAAAAAAGAAAAGTGTATTTTTTACAATTATATAAAAGAAACCTGCAAATACAAACGTGTTTCTTATGCAATCATCGTGGCAACGAAGAGCACATTCCCGCTCAGCCTGCCTGCCGGTAGGCAGGGATGACGTTCATTGGAGAGGGCGGATGTGGCTACCGTCTCACTTCCTTAAAATACCTATTGGCCTTCGGATGGAATAACGAAATGACTACTACAATAGAAAGAACAAAGTGCATAATGACTTCAGCGCTGGAATGGAAAAAACTGAGAATTACATGATAGGTAATCCAGGCAACTAAAAGCCACCGCGCCCAGTTAGCGCCACGAAGCGTAAAAATACCGCCAATGATTGCGAGCATCCTGACGAAGAGGACCAAGCTAACTTCTGGAGTGGCAAGATCTTTCAATTCTGAAGCATGATAGATTATGCCCATTACACCTGCGCCTATGAATAGGTAACTGATGAGTGTAATTGATAACGGGCGTTGCTTCATCTTCGAAAGTTCAGTGAATTTTTTTAGCGTGGTGCTTTGTCTATAGCAGCGACGTGCATCGGTGATTTAAGTTACATCCGTTATCCGTTATCCGTTAATCGGAGGCAAGGTTTGTGCGTCTTGGCTCTCGTCGAGACATCAGAATAATTTCAATAGTGCCGGCTGGAGACGAGAAAAACAACACATTACCAGTTCGCGTGGGATTCACGGATAACTGATAACGGACAACGATTCAAAGTTCGCTATCGGACACCAATTACTTAAACCGTACATTTAATAGCGCTGAAATGCGGTTTATGGAACTGAAAAATGAATTGGCTCAATGTTAGCATAACGCAAATTGACTATCCCTTTTGCTGACCTATGTTTTATAACTACCTGAAAATCGCACTGAGGTTATTATCGCGGAATAAATTAATCAGTAGCATCAATATCCTGGGACTTGCCCTGGCCTTAACAGGAAGTTTGATGATCGGCATCTTTGTTCACGATGAATTGAGCTATGACCGGTATCACGAAAATTCAGATCATATTTATAGGGTAACCCGAAACTTTCTTTCGCCCGATGGAAGTGTAAGCCTACACCTCGGACTTATCGCTGCGCCTTTTGGCCCACTGTTAAAGAATGACTTTTCGGAGATCAAGGAGTCCGGACGTATTCACCATTGCTATGAACCGCTGAGTATTGAAGAAGATGGCAAATTTAAGGAACGGTTGAGCAATGAAAGTTCTTACTACGCAGAACCATCAATATTTAAAATATTTTCTATCCCTGTAGTTGCAGGCGACACAAAATCAGCGCTGGAAAAACCGTTTACGATGATGGTTTCTGATGTGACTGCAGAAAAATATTTTGGGACAAAAGATGTTGTTGGAAAGCAACTAAAAATCAATGATGCCATCATTGAGATAACCGGCGTATACAAAGCCTTCCCCAGGCAGTCGCACTGGCATCCGGATCTGCTGATTTCATTTAGTACGCTGAACGACGACAGGATTTGGGGAAGAGAAAAATTAGAGACAGCCTGGTCGGAAAATAATTTTAGTACGTATATTCTCGTCGACGAGCAATTTGATCCCAGGAAAGCAGAAGAACAACTTCCCGCTTTTGTTGACAAGCACATGGGAGATCCTGGAAATCCTCAATTGCCAAGTTCGTGGACAAACCTTTTCCTCCAACCGTTAACGTCTATTCATTTACATTCCCATCTCGATTTTGAGCTTGAGGGTAATGGAAGTATTAATCACGTTTATACCATGAGTGCGATAGGCGTCTTTTTAGTTTTGATCGCATGCTTCAACTTCATTAATCTGTCCACCGCGCGGGCTACCACCCGCGGGAAAGAAGTAGGATTACGAAAAGTAGTGGGCGCCTTCAAGCGGCAATTGATCACACAACACTTAGGTGAATCCATTCTTATAGCATTTTTGTCATTCTTCCTCTCGATAGTATTTATCACCATGGCAATGCCGTGGCTCAATGATTTTACTGGCAAGTCCATCCAACTGTCAGACTATGCAACGCCTTCCACCATTTTTATCATTTTAGGATTCATGACATTGGTGGGAATTTTGGCGGGCCTCTATCCAGCCTTCATTATTTCAGCTTTCAAGCCTGCGCTTATTTTAAAGGGACAAAACGGATCTACAAAGGGGAGTGGTGGTATTCGCAAAGTTTTGGTGGTGGTCCAGTTTTCGATATCCATTATCATGATCATCGCTACGTTAATAACCTATCAGCAATTAAGGTTTCTGAATGAACGTGAATTAGGATACGCGAAAGACCAGGTTGTGATGATTGGATATGATAATCCAATAATGGAACACTATGACGCATTTTATAATGAGTTAACAAAAAATCCTGCAATCTTGAATGCCACAAGATCGAGCCTTATTCCAACGGACCGATTACTGGCCTATCGCGGAACCTCCGTCGAACAGGGTGATAGCTTAGTCGCCACTGAGATTAATATGAAGGATGTCAGGATCGACCACGAATTTTTCGCCACCTATAAAATTCCATTTGTCAGTGGAAGAAACTTTTCACGCGACGTCAAGACGGATGATTCACTGGCGTTTATCATCAATGAAACGGCTGCACGAATGGTGGGCTGGAGCAATGAGGAAGCTATCGGCAAAGTGCTAAAAAATGGAATGGTAAAAGGGAGTGTCATCGGGGTGGTTAAGGATTTTCATTTTGAATCATTGCATGAGCCAATTGTTCCCGTGGTGTTTCATGGCGAAAAAAGTTTTAGCAGGGTATCTGTATTAGTATCGGAATCAGAAATGGAAGCAGCGCTGGCGCATATGGAAAAAGTCTGGAATCAATTTGTGGTTGAAAGGCCTTTTGATTATAGATTCTTGGCGGATAGATACAAGTGGGAATACAAAGGTGAGCAAAATCAAAACGAATTGTTCATCATCTTTGCAGTGCTTGCCATCTTCATCGCGTCGATGGGGCTGTTTGGATTAGCCACGTTCAATACACTTCAGCGGCGCAAGGAAGTAAGCATCCGAAAAGTTTTAGGCGCTCCGATTGCGAGTATCGTTCAATTGCTAAGCAAGGAAATCTTGATCCTGATCATAGTGGCAAACGTCGTTGCCTGGCCCATTGCCTGGTACTTCATGAGCGAATGGCTTAATGGGTTTGCTTACCATATTGAAATGACGATTTTCACGTTTCTTATTGCCGGAGCGTTGGCTCTAGTAATCACCTTAATAACAATCGGTAGTCAAACGTTGAAGGCCGCGCTGGTTAATCCGGCTACTATTCTGAAAAATGAATAAAGACGTTTCTTAAAACCTCCAGCGCGCAAGATAATGGTTATGATCATAAGGATCGCGTGCGTTCTCGTCTAGAGGGCCGCATTCCTTCTCTGATAAGCAAGATCATATTACCCAGCGGGTATTCGTAAAATCATGTTGATTGGATCGCCTTCATCTTAATTGGAAAATATTTTCCATTCCGTTAACTTTTAGTGACTTCAGCAACTTTGCTTTAATCCCAACGAACGGTATGCGAACACATAACTCTATGGTACTATTCATGATTCTGTGTGTGCTTGAATCATTATCATTGAAAGCGCAATCAACGGATGAAATTAGCATCACCAAAGATATTGTCTACGGAAGGGTGCAAGACGTGGATCTTAAACTGGATATGGCCAAACTACCTGAAGGAAAAGGTACCTACCCAGCATTGATTTTTTTTCATGGCGGCGGATGGCAACAGGGTGATAAATCGCATATGCATCGCTGGTTAAAGAAATTTGCTTCTTCCGGTTATGTAACAGTCTCGGTAGGATACCGGTTTGCTCCTGCATTTAAATGGCCTTCGCAGGTTGAAGATGTTAAAACTGCAGTTCGTTTTTTGCGTGCTCATGCCGAGCAATTTAATATTGATCCTAATCGTATTGGGGTCATGGGCGAATCTGCAGGGGGCTATCTTGCACTTATGCTGGGTTTCACAGATCCAACTGATGGCCTGGAGGGTGCCGGGGGCTATCAATCATTTTCCAGTGGTGTGCAGGCAGTGGTGAGCTTTTATTCGGCAACCGATTTTTCTGGGAGGACATGGCAGTTGACTCCTGCGTTGGAAGCGGAAATTCAACGCTATTATAACAAATCATTACCACAGGTGATAGCCGATTTTACTGGCACCAATGACACTGAAGACCCAATACTGAAAAAAATTTCTGTGTTGCCTTATGTTGATAAAAACGACCCGCCTGTACTTATGTTTCATGGCGATACCGATCCCTATAGTCCCGTTGAACGGGCACAGAAGTTTGAGCAGGCACTTACGCAGGCAAACGTTTCACATGAACTCATCATTGTAAAAGGTGGTGGTCATGGCTGGACCGGGGCACTTGAAGCGGAAACCAGTCGCCAGATGAGTGAATTTTTTGACCGAATCCTAAAAGAAAAAGGGGCGAAGTAAAGAATTGTGGCCTACGGAGTGCACCCTCTCCATAGAATCGTAATCCTCGCTCTGGATGACGTTTTTCACAGGAGAGGCTGGGCGAACTGAACATGCAAAATCAATGGTGCGGATTCGGTATTGTACCAGATGTCCGCCTTCAATAGTGCTTGCATTAAAGACCAAAAGTTGACGGCGTGCACTCCCTCCGTAGCGCCGGCAAGAGCGTTTGGGCGAAGGACGCAGCCCGTAGAACGTTCTGCGGTTCGTCCTCGGGATCCTTAGCTCCGTGCGGGTATTGCGCGCACATTCCTCGGTCCGGATGACGTTTTTCATAGGAGATAGGACTATTTCATGGAAGATCTAATAAACTGCCTTACCCAGATACTTCCTTAACCTCGGAGCAACCTCATGTTGGATCAACGCATTTTGTAACGCCCATTTTTTATCCGCTTCGGGTTCAACAAGAAACTGAATTTCGTTTGCTTCTCGCACTGCGATCGGAACTCCATCTCGGTACAATATTCTGTTTCCGGAGTAAGCCGGTATGCGCCTTCCAGGTGTCATGATTCCCGTCAGGTTCAGTGGATCAGCCGCGCTGATGGAAATGAGTACATCATGCTTATTTTCTTTTTTAACATTTCTAAGCTCTACGATTGCTTCTGGTAAGCCGAATTGTTCGCCATAATAGCCTTCAACAAAACGTCCGCCACGTATTTGTCCACGGGCTTCAAGGGTTCGAAGCACCCGAACAAGATCTCTCCAGGGTGGGGCCAGGTTCTCCCGTTCTGCCAATTTTCTGAAAAGTATTCCATATCTCCGGAGCAAAGCCCAGGCAATGGTTTCGATATTTTCTTGTTGCCGCTGATGATCCTCGTTATGTTCATAGCCTAAAACAGACCAGCGTCCGGCATAATTCATTGAAAATATTTCCAGATCGCGTGTGTGGCTTCCGTTGGTTTTGTATTTGTCAGGAACAAGCAACGCTCTTAATCCGGTAAAAGAATCAGAAGTAATAAGGCCGGCGCCAATGAGCTCGCCCAAGGCATCTTCTGCCTGTGAAGGAAATAATTTTGTTTTGTAAACAAGGTCATCAAAGAACGACGCGCCTTGCTTTTGCAATACCTCATAGATCTGCATTCCTTTCGCAGACAAATTCAATTCGTTGTTTTCAGCCGCAACGAAATTTTTCCAAACATTTAATTTGTTGCGGTTGATGAAGGTCACAGGGGTTGTCCGGATCGGACTCACTGCTTTTTTGTCTTTAACCTGATTTACAGAAGGACGGAAACGTCCCCAGGATATTTTGCCCGCAACACAAAGCATGTCAAGCCATTGGTAATCATAGTCCGCGATCCGAGCGGGTAGTATGTCACTTTCCCACGCTACGGCTGGGGCTTCATATCCTTCGAGTTTCTGCAACACATGCTCGAGTCCTGTTGGACCTTGTGCCAGGTTTGCCTTTTCGAGCTGATGCCACCTGAAAACAAAGCGCATATAGTCCGCAGAAGAAACCGGTTGAATTTCGCTGCGCAGTTTTTTAATGGTATAACGGTGAATGCGGGCCAGCAATCGACGCTCACACCATTCTTCTTCAAGAGGTCCTGTAAATTTTCCCCTGAAAACGAAGCCCTCATTTTCCAATTTCAATAATGCCTGAAGGATCTCAGTTTTGGAGAGGTCTAGGAGCTCGCTTAAAACTTCGGCCGTCACAGGGCCAGTGATCTCCAGTCGTCCACGAATGATCTCTGCCAATGGATCTTTATCAGCGTTAATTTGACTTAGCCTTTCTGGAACAGTTACAGGATGTCTTAATTTTCCGTCGGGAAATACCTTCTGAAAAAATGGCACCCGCTCGGTCGCAATCCATAATACCTGGCCGCCTTCGAGGGCTGTGGCCCTGCCGTTGTGAACAAGCTCTTCAAAATAAGTTTCCCAATGATTTTCAGTTCCTTCCTTTGTTGTGATAAATCCAGATAGTAAAAGTGCATCGTGCAGTTCATCCGCATTGGTTGCTTGTGGCCACGCTTCTTCCCTAACAGCTTCGATGGCGGCAGGGTCAAGTTTGCCAAGATCATTTGCTTCCGCAGGCGTCAATGATCGCCTGCTTCTGACTGCAAGCGTTCTGCGTTCCTCAAGAGGTGCATCGTCCAGAAATGCATAAGGCCTTGCATTGACGATCTCATAGGCGAGGGGAGAAGGCTCCTTCAAATCGTGAGCGACAAGTGTTACTTCCTTCTTTTTAATTTTTCTCAATAGGCTTTCCAACCCTTCAATGTCCATGGCTTCATACAGGCAATCATGGATAGTTTGTTTTACCAGTGGGTGGTCCGGTACTTCGCGATCACCGGGAATATTTTCAAGGCACGCAAGCTGATCAGGAAAAACCTGCGCCACAAGATCTTCTGACTGCATACGTTGAAGTTGTGCGGGAACCTTTCGGTCCGCCCTTCTGCGTACAACAGCCAACGCCCGGGACGCATTCCAGCGCCAACGTATACCAAACATAGGAGCGTCGAGTAATGCTTGCACCAGAACGTCGCGCACGGTTTCCGGGCTCAGGTAGCCAAAAACTTCTTCCAGGGGAAAACTGTGTGTAGAGCCCAATGATAAAATGATCGCATTGTCATTGGCTGCAGCCTGGAGTTCGAAATTAAATTTACGACAGAAGCGTTTTCGTAGGGCAAGACCCCACGCTTTGTTCAGGCGGCTTCCGAAAGGAGAGTGGATGACCAGATGCATGTCACCGGCTTCATCAAAAAATCGTTCCATCACAAGGGTCGTCTGTGAAGGCATCGACTTTAACGCCGCCTTTGCGGCGCCCAGATAGTCGACCAGCTGATCGGCAGCTTCCGGGGAGATCTTTTTCTCATTCGTCAACCATTCCAGTGCTTCATTTTTCCATGTCGTGTCTCTTTTACTTTCGTCCGTATCACTCAGGGAGCTCAGATCGCCCAGCCTGTCCGTGATTTCTTCACGCAAGCGTGAAACAGCGAACGAAAGCTCTTTGGTTCTTCCCGGTGCTTCGCCCAGCCAAAACGGAATGTTCGGCGGTTGCCCTGCAGCATCTTCAACGCGCACTTTTCCATTTTCTATGCGCTGGATCTTCCAGGTATTATTCCCCAGTTTAAAAATATCGCCAGGAATACTTTCGATAGCAAAATCTTCATTTAACGTTCCGAGAAAAATATTTCCCGGTTCGAGCATCACATCGTACTCGAAATTGTCGGGTATCGCGCCGCCTGACATGATCGCCGTTAGCTTCGCGCCCTTGCGAGCAGTAATCCTTTCATTCACCATATCATGATGGAGATAGGCTGCTCTCCGGCCATTCCGGCTGGTAAATCCTTCCGCTAGCATTGTAACTACTTCATCAAACTCTGCCCGGCCAAGGTCGCGGTAGGGATAGGCTTTTTTTACCAGATCAAACAGGTCGTCTTCGGAATACTCCTGACAAGAAATCTCTGCCACAAGTTGTTGTGCCAGAACATCCAATGGCTTGTCAGGCATGATGATCCGGTCGAGCTCTCCCCGTTGTATGGCATCCATGATCGCAGCACAGTCAACCAGCTCGTCGCTTGTCAAAGGAAATATTTTTCCTTTAGGAGTTTTATGTACGCTATGACCTGAACGACCCACGCGCTGCAGAAAAGCAGCAATGGAACGCGGCGCGCCGATCTGGCAAACCAGGTCGATCGAGCCTACATCGATTCCAAGCTCCATCGATGCCGTTGCAACCAAGGCTTTGAGTGCGCCTGATTTCAATTTTCGCTCGGCATCAAAACGTAGTTCCTTTGACATGCTGCCGTGATGCGCCAATACAAAGCCAGGTCCCAACTTTTCATTCAAGTTGTGCGACAAACGTTCAGCAAGTCTTCGGGTATTAACAAAGATCAACGTGGTTTCATGCGACTGTATCAGATTAATCAGCTTGTCATATATTTCTCCCCACACTTCGTTCGCCATCACAGCAGTGAGTGGAGAGTTGGGGATTTCAATGGAGAGATCAAGCTTACGGGAATGGCCAGCATCAATGATCTTGCAATCCATTTTTCCGTTGCGGAATTTCCAGTGAGAAAATTCGCGACCTGTTCAACAGGTTTTTGCGTAGCAGAAAGTCCGATTCGATGAAGCTTCTTCTGTACCAGGGCTTCAAGTCGTTCAACGGATAGCGAAAGATGCGAACCTCGTTTATCACCAACCAATGCATGGATCTCATCGATGATTAGTGTGTGAACATTGCTCAGCATTTTGCGTCCGTTGGCGCTGGTCAGCAGGAGGTACAATGATTCGGGCGTTGTTACCAGAATATGTGGCGGATGTTTGATCATCTGAGCTCGGTCGGCCATGGGCGTATCGCCTGTCCTTACCATCACGTCGATGCTGATGGAAGGTAGACCCATTGTTTGCAATTCCTTTTTTATCCCGTCAAGGGGAAACTGTAGGTTGCGTTCGATGTCATTGCTCAGCGCCTTCAAGTGGTGAGATGTATACGACCTGGGTACCGGATTCCAAATTTCCTTTAATGCCTTGTTGAATCAGATCATCAATGGCGGAAAGAAAAGCTGCCAATGTTTTTCCGGAACCGGTGGGAGCAGCAATCAACGTGTTATCGTTGGACTTGATCGCCTTCCAGGCCTTTACCTGGACTTCAGTCGGCGTTTCAAAGGATTTTTTAAACCAATTAGAAACCGCTTTATGGAAAAGGTTAAGAGACATATTTTAGTTTAATATTCGTATGTTAAACAATTGATTATCAATAAGTAATTATTGAATAAATATCGTTTTTGTCAACAGCCTGCAATCAGGTCTGGCTGCATTAATTTGTTAACGGATTAAGTATCCTGGTAAACACTCAAACGGCGAAAATTATTCAGATGGAGTCCATGTTTTTTGGCGGTTTCTACTGCCGTTATGAACGTTTTGCATTACCGTCCCTGGCAACGGAGTGCGCCCCGCCTCAATGGCCGTCATCCAGAGCGAAGCGATGGAATGTGCGGCCGGGCGAAGGATCCCGAAGCTACGGAGTGGCCACGCGAAAGTCAGGCGCTGGTTGAACATTGGGCAGTTCCGCCCCGGGATCCCTGCCTGCCGCAGGCAGGCTTCGCTCCCGCATGGCCGTTTACACATCCCTCGCTCTGGATGACGTTTCATAGGAGAGGGCGAGAAGCCGAAACAATCACAACGCTGCAGCGCGCCCAGCCAGATCACACCACTCCGGATTCAGTCTTGTTTCAAGTAATCGTTTGACGCCCGTATTCCAAGATTGTTGGTGAGAATGTAAACCCAAGCACAGTGCACTATTAAAATTACATGGTAGAGGGATATTTGGACAAACAGTCTCACGGAATGTAAGGAAAATCGTAATGCAACGGAGCGCGCGTCCTTCCTTAGACCCGTCATCCAGAGCGAAGCGGTGGAATGCGCGTTCGGGCGAAGGATCCCGAAGCTACGGAGTGGCCCAGGTAAGACGCAGCACCGTAGAATCGTTTGGCATTACGTAGAGAGTGCTCTAGCTTTTTCTGCAGCAGGCAGACAAAAACATTTTTCGCAATTATCATAACTTGCAACTATGACGCAGCTTTATACCACTTACGCTGAGCTATACCATAAAATGTATCAGTCGTTCATCGACTATGATGAAGAGTATCAATTTTATAAAGACATTGCTCGATAAAAATGGCGTCAATAATATCCTGGAAATCGGATGTGGTACGGGACAGCTTGCCAAACGATTTTTGAGAGATGGATACGCATACACCGGCATCGATGTCAGCATGCCGATGCTGGAATATGCGCGAAAGGAGTTGCCGTCACATCATTTTCACCAAATGGATATGCGTGAGATAAACCTGCCATCTACATTCGATGCAGTGATCATCACCGCGCGCAGCATCTCCTACATCTTAAGCAACGTTGATGTGATCGCCACCTTCCGATCTATCAAAAATGTATTGAAAGATGGGGGAGTGCTGATCTTTGATTTTATTGACGCCAAAAACTTTATTCCATCGATCGACGATCACGAAGTCATTTTACATGAAGTGGTCATCGACAACGTCAGGTATAAGCGCGAAAGTATTTTTGAAAGGCGTATTGATAACAGCTGGAACTGGATTTGGAAGTCAACGTTCATGAAAGAAGAAGAGGCCGGCTATCAGGCCATCGGCTTCGACGAAGCGGAACTACGGGCCTTTACCGCCGACGAACTCGAAATCTTTCTATCCCTGGCGGGATTCAAGATACTACAAGTGATCGATCGAAAAGTTTATGCATTCCATACAAAGGTGATCGTGGCTTCGTAAGAAAGATCACATTTCAAACCGGTGGCAAAGTACTGTCGCGCCGGAAGTCCACGGGCAACGCAGTGCGCCCTTAATGGCCGTCATCCAGAGCGAAGCGTTGGCCATGCGCGCCTAGGCGAAGGATCCCGAAACTACGGAGTGGCTACACAAAAATGACGGCTTTGAAAAAAGGGGATGACGGAGTAATGAAATAAAAAAAACAGAAAAGAAAAAAGGTGGCCCTTATGACGCCACCTCTTAATGCTTAATGATTTATCGGCACGAACCTTTTATGAGGCACGAGCTAGCTTTCTACTTTCTGCTTTCTGCTTTAAGCTTCCAAATCAAATCTATCCAGGTTCATCACCTTATTCCAGCAGCCACAAAGTCCTTCACGAATTTTTCTTGCGAGTCTGCGCATCCATAAACTTCAGCCACTGCTCTCAATTCTGAGTTGGAACCGAAGATGAGATCAACGCGTGTAGCAGTCCACTTTGCTTCGCCGGATTTACGATCACGGCCTTCAAATTCAACTTCAGCGCCTGATGTCGCCTTCCAGGTTGTGCTCATATCAAGGAGGTTCACAAAGAAGTCGTTGGTCAGTGACTCGGAGCGCTTCGTAAATACGCCATGTTTAGACTGATCGAAGTTCGTGTTCAGCACGCGCATTCCGCCGACAAGAACCGTCATCTCTGGTGCAGTAAGTGTCAATAGTTGCGCCTTATCGATCAGCAATGCTTCAGGAGGGAAGGTGTACTTGCCTTTGATGTAATTGCGAAATCCGTCAGCAATCGGTTCGAGTATGGCGAATGATTCAACATCAGTTTGCTCCTGCGTGGCATCGATTCTTCCAGGTGTAAAAGGAACTGTTACATTGTGACCGGCATTCTTTGCTGCCTTTTCAACACCTGCGCATCCAGCCAGCACAATCAAATCTGCAAGCGAAACCTGTTTACCACCAGCATTCCGTTGTTAAATTCTTTTTGAATTCCCTCCAGTATCTTCAGTACTTTCGACAATTGAGCGGGATTGTTTACTTCCCAATCTTTCTGCGGAGCCAGTCGAATGCGTGCGCCATTAGCGCCACCGCGTTTATCAGAACCACGGAATGTGGAAGCTGAAGCCCATGCTGTAGATACCAGTTGGGATACCGTCAGTCCTGAAGCCAGTATCTTGTTCTTCAGGGCAGTGATGTCTTTATCGTCAATGAGTTTATGCTTAACGGCAGGAACAGGATCTTGCCAGATCAATTCTTCTTTAGGCACTTCGGGACCAAGGTAACGTGCGAGCGGACCCATGTCGCGGTGTGTGAGTTTGAACCATGCTCTTGCAAATGCATCGGCAAATGCATCGGGATCTTCAAAGAAGCGTCTTGAAATTTTTTCGTAAACCGGATCAAGTTTCAGGGAAAGGTCAGTGGTCAGCATCCTGGGTTCCTGACGTTTTGATTTGTCGTGAGCATCAGGAATTGTACCTGCACCTGCGCCATTCTTTGCCTTCCATTGATGTGCACCACCTGGACCTTTCGTCAGCTCCCATTCGAAACTAAACAGGTTTGAGAAGAAGTTATTGCTCCACTTGGTTGGTGTACTGGTCCAGGTTACTTCGAGGCCGCTGGTGATAGTGTCGCCACCTGAACCTTTGCCAAAGCTGTTCCTCCAGCCGAGGCCTTGCTCTTCAATACCTGCAGCTTCCGGTTCAGGTCCTACATGAGTCGAAGGAGCGGCACCGTGTGTCTTGCCAAAAGTGTGGCCGCCAGCAATTAGCGCAACCGTTTCTTCATCGTCCATCGCCATCCGTTTGAATGTCTCGCGAATATCGCGCGCAGCTGCTATCGGGTCAGGATTTCCGTCAGGACCTTCAGGATTTACGTAAATAAGCCCCATCTGTACAGCAGCCAACGGGTTTTCCAGATTGCGAGAGTGTATTTTTCCGTCCGCATCGTCGTCCGATGAAACGACTCCTCCATTCTTCTGTACACCTTCGGACCCATGCGCATAGCGAATATCACCACCTAACCAAGTGGTTTCAGAACCCCAATAAACATCTTGTTCCGGTTCCCAAACATCTTCGCGTCCACCACCGAAACCAAAGGTCTTGAAGCCCATGGATTCAAGTGCAACATTGCCGGCGAGGATCATCAGGTCTGCCCATGAAATTTTGCGGCCATACTTCTGCTTGATCGGCCAAAGAAGTCTGCGTGCCTTGTCGAGGCTCACATTGTCGGGCCAGCTGTTAAGAGGAGCGAAGCGCTGCTGACCAGCACCGGCGCCACCACGGCCGTCACCAGTCCGGTACGTGCCCGCACTGTGCCATGCCATGCGGATGAACAGCGGGCCATAGTGACCGAAGTCGGCGGGCCACCATTCTTGAGAGTCAGTCATCAGGGCGTGAAGGTCCTTCTTCAATGCCGCAAAGTCCAGGCTCTTAAACTCCTCCGCGTAGTTAAACTTTTCACCCATAGGATTCGAGAGAGAAGAGTGTTGGCGAAGAACGTTCAACTTCAACTGATTGGGCCACCAGTCACGATTCTGCGTTCCACTGCCTGCGATTTGCTTTAAAGCTCCATTGTGAAACGGACATTTTGCTTCGCTGCCATTAGTCTTTAATGATTTTTGAGTAATTGAGCCATTGGTTTCCATTTTTTATTGGTTGGTGATCTTTATGAATTGAGTTTTTTTAATCTGTTTCAAGATTACGGCAGTTGTTCTAATAAATCAAATTGATTATTTTTATAATCTTATAGTTATTATCTATGACTTTAACACAACTCGAATATATTGTTGCATTGGATACCTATCGTCATTTTGTACTGGCCTCGGAAAAATGTTTTGTTACTCAGCCAACGCTGAGCATGCAAATTCAAAAACTGGAAGAGGAACTGGGCGTGAAGATATTCGACCGGACCAAACAGCCTGTTATACCGACTGAAATTGGCGCTGGCATTATTGCTCAGGCGCGGATCATTCTGCGTGAAGCAAAAATGATTCAACAAATTATCAATGATCAAAAAGACAGCATGACAGGTGAACTCCGCATTGGCATTATTCCAACGCTGGCGCCTTACCTGTTGCCGCCGCTCTTCAAACAAATGCGAGAAAAGTATCCACAACTAAATCTTATCATCAAAGAAACGATCACAGAAGAAGTCATCAGTGAGTTAAAAAGTAATCGCCTTGACTGTGGTTTAGTAGTCACTCCGTTGAAAGATTCATCCATTAAAGAAGACGTGCTCTTCTACGAGGAATTATTCGTGTATGTATCCAAGAAGAATGCGCTGTACGATAAAAAGTATGTATTGGCAAACGAAATAGATCCTGAGCAACTGTGGCTGTTAGAAGAAGGCCACTGTTTTCGCTCGCAGGTTTTGAATTTGTGTGAATTGCGAAAGAGTACCGATTTTCATTTTCAATATGAAACCGGAAACATCGAAACGCTAAAACGTATGGTTGACAAAAGTGATGGCATCACCATTCTACCGGAACTGGCCGTGATGGAATTCAGCAAACCTCAAATGAAGCTGGTGAAGCGATTGAAAGAGCCAAGTCCCGCGCGCGAAGTAAGTCTGGTGACGCATAGGGATCACATTAAAACTAAACTAATCAAGACGTTAAGAGAGGAAATCCTCAAGATCGTGCCTAAACAAATGCAGAAGCTTCAGGATAAAAAGATAGTAGAGATTAACTATTGATGAGTGTGTATATTTACGCCACGCCAATTATTTTCCGCAATCAAAAAGACAGACGAATAACCATTTTGAAACATGATCAATGCAAAAGGATATGCCGCAGCCACACCGACTACAAATCTAGCGCCGTGGAATTTTGAGAGACGTGACGTTGGGACCTTCGATGTTCAGTTTGATATATTATACTGCGGTGTTTGCCATTCTGATCTTCACCAGATCAGAAACGAATGGTTCCCCGGAATTTTCCCGATGGTGCCGGGCCATGAAATTGTTGGAAGAGTTGTAAAAGTTGGCAAGGAGGTAACAAAATTCAAGGTTGGAGATCTTGCCGCCGTGGGCTGCCTTGTTGATTCTTGCCGGACATGCGATAATTGCAAGGAAGGATTAGAACAGTATTGCACTAATGGGTCCGTTGGTACGTACAACTCTCGTTCAAAAGATGGCACGCCAACGTACGGAGGATATTCCAATACCATTGTTGTGCACCAGGATTTTGTATTGTCTATATCCGAAAAATTATCGCTTCCCGCTGTGGCACCGCTGCTCTGTGCAGGCATCACGACCTATTCACCGCTCCGGTATTGGAAAGTAGGTAAAGGTCACAAGCTTGCCGTGTTAGGATTAGGCGGACTTGGACATATGGCTGTTAAATTTGGTGTTGCCTTTGGGGCTGAAGTAACGGTGTTAAGCACCTCACCTTCGAAGGAAGCAGATGCAAAAAAACTTGGTGCTCATAAGTTTGTAGTTACTTCAGATCCAAAACAAATCAAAAATGCAAAAGGATCTTTTGATTTTATTCTCGACACCGTTTCAGCACCACACGAACTTAAACTATACTTATCGTTGCTTAAAACGAACGGCACACACATCATGGTGGGTATACCTCCCGAACCAAGTCAGGTACCCACATTTAGTTTGATGGACGGAAGAAAAAGTCTTGCCGCCTCAGGTATCGGTGGCCTGCCCGAAACACAGGAGATGCTGGACTACTGTGCCGAACATAACATTGTTTCAGATATTGAAATGATTGACATCAAAGATATTCACAAAGCGTATGACCGCATGGTAAAAGGAGATGTACGGTACAGGTTTGTCATTGATATGGCCACGTTATAATGCACATCCGAATTTAGGCTCCCGTTTCACGCAAAGGCCGCAGGCACCTGTTTGCGTGCTTAATGAATTTCATTTTTGCACCCTTGGCGTGAAAATTTAGATAAATCGAGGCAGGCAACGTCAACGGATTTTTTGAATTCGTTAATCCTCCTTTACGAATTTGACTTGTCGCTTAATTTTTTCCTGCGCTGCATGCAGGATGTAAATTCCACTGGGCAATTTGCTTATGTCCAGGTCTAGCTTGCGTTGATCGACAGCTGCTGTTGTATGCTCCATTACCTGAGACAAAGTACTATAAACAGAATATCAAAAACAGCAGGAGAGGAGGTTACATTTGATTACAAGGGATTGCCTGCGTTAGAAATATCGGAGTTTTTATGGGATCAAACAAATGGTGAGTCTTCAGATTACCTGCAGAAGGTTTGAAGTCGATTAAGTACCTTTAAAAAGCAATTAAAATGTGAGGCCGCAATGATTATTAAGAATTCGGGCTTGTTGATCTCTGCATTAGTCATACTAATATTTACATCACTAGGAGCACGTGCGCAAGCCCTTACGGGGGCCTGGAAGCTGGTCAATTACAATGGAAAACCTTTTGCAGAAGAGTGCATTAAAATTTTCAGTGATGGATATTTCATGTTTGCCATACACACTGCAGATGGTGCCTTTGTGAAAGCTGGTGGCGGAAACTATAAGACTAACGGCAGCGGAGTATACCGAAGTACTGGACTTTCATACTAGCGACAGTACACAAGTCCTCAAGCCTTTGACTTATGATTTCTCTCTTAAAAATGATGAACTCACTATCTCGGCGAATGGACATCAGCATGTGGAGACCTGGAAGAAAGTAGATGACGTATCTACTGCGTTGAGCGGGGCATGGCGTTTCGGCGCGCGCGTGAACGATGAAGGTGTACCCGGCCAACGCCGGGGTGCAGCGTCACCTCGCCAGACTATGAAAATCCTTTCTGGAAATTATTTTCAGTGGGCGGCCTTCAATTCCGAGACCAAACAATGCTCGGGTACTGGTGGCGGAACTTACAAGCTTCAAGACAATCAATACACAGAAACCATTCACTTTTTTTCGCGCGACAACTCCCGTGTAGGAATATCGCTCACGTTTGACTATAAACTAAATGGAGCAGACTGGTACCATAAGGGTAAAGGAACTACGGGAAATCCTGTTAGTGAAGTTTGGGAAAAGGTGAAATAAATCTTTCCATGTTATGCTGGCTTTGAAAGCAGCCATGCTTGCCGATGTAGTAGCAGAACGATAAATCTTAAAAGCGCAAGTAGGAGGGACAGGATCACTTGAATCGATACTCCGCTCATCCCATCCTGTTTTGCATTTGTTCCCTAAACGGAATAATTTGAAATCCCCCACCTAATGCCGGGCCGATGAGAGCACTCATACTGATTTTCGTTTTCGCTCCGTTTATCTTATGTGCGCAAAATAAGCCCGGTACACCCTTGCATATAAAAAAGGCAAAAAGCAAGATTGTTCTCGACGGCAAACTGGAAGAAGATGACTGGAAGACAGCGCAGGTGGCAGCAGATTGGTTTCTGAATTTTCCGGTTGACACGATCAAATCACCATTTCAGACCGAGGCACGCGTGACGTTTGATGATCAATTCTTCTACGTCTCCTTCGTATGCATGGACGACAGCACCCCGGACTTGATTAATTCACTAAGAAGGGACTTCGACTATCCACTCAATGACAATGTGGGTGTAAACATCGGTCCTTATAATGACGGGCTAAATGGTTTTTTCTTTGCTGTTACCCCGGCAGGCGTACAAAGGGAAGGTACAATTTCCGGTGGTGGGGCTGGCACCGATGCATTCAACAGCTTCTGGGATAACAAATGGTACTCTATCGTTGTGCGATACGACGACAGGTGGATCGCAGAGTATGCCATTCCGTGGAAAAGCTTCAGGTACAAAGACGGACTGAAGGAGTGGAACATTCTCTTTGACCGCTCGGATAAAAAAAGAAACCTCCGGTCTTCCTGGATTCGTACGCCAATTCAATTCCAGACCGGCATGTTCGCCTATTCCGGCAAGCTGATCTGGGATGACCCGATACCTCCGGCACGTACCAACATTTCCTTTATTCCTTATATCGCCGGCAGCACGTCAAAGGATTCGGAGACCACTCCCAAACAAACTTCTTCAGATCTTCAGGGTGGCTTTGACGCTAAGGTCGGAATCACACCGTCACTTAATCTTGACCTGACTTTCAACCCCGATTTCTCGCAGGTGGAGGTGGATCAACAAGTGATCAACCTTACGCGCTTCGAATTCCGCTTTCCAGAGCGTCGGCAGTTTTTTCTGGAGAACAGCGACCTCTTCAACCGCGCCGGGCTCCCCGAGGCAAGACCTTTTTTTTCACGAAGAATAGGACTGGTTCGTGACTCCAACGGATTTTATCAAAAAGTTCCCATTGTGTTTGGCGCACGGGTAAGCGGGTCGCTCGATGAAAAGTGGAGGCTCAGCGTCCTGAACATGCAAACAAAAAAAGAACTGGATGTCGGCCTGCCCGCGCAAAACTACACTGTGGCCACCGTACAACGCAACTTCTGGCGACAGTCCAGTGTCGCGGTGACGTTTGTAAATAAGGAAAGTCTTCAGGTAGGTGATGGAGATTCGACGAAATACTTTCACGAAAGTATTTTCAAACCAACCACCATTGACGGCGACACGGTGCTGCGAAAGAACAACTTCAACCGCGTGCTTGCCTTTGATCTTGAAATGCTAAGTCCCGATAATAAATGGCACAACAGCTCTTTTTTCGCAACGTCATACGACAACTTTAGTGATTCGGAAAACATTGCCGTTGGTACGTTTCTCGAGTATTCCACGCGCGAGCTTTACATCCGGTTCAAGCCTACGTACGTCGGAAAAAATTTCAATGCGGAGGCGGGGTTTGTCCCAAGCGCCAACGTTTATCCCGGCCAGGTCAATATTCACGGCGGCGTGACCTATCGTTTCTACAGAGATTACAAATCACTTGTATGGATGGGGCCCAGCACGCTACTCAACCAAACCTATATTCCCGACGGCACACTTGTTGACAGGGATTACCTGTTCACGTACACCTGGAATTTTCGCAACACAGCAATCCTGGAGGTGTCTTACAACTACATCTTCCAAAAGCTAACCAACAGCTTCAGTCCTGTCGGGTCTGAATACACACCATTCCTGGCTGGCGAAGAATACAACTGGCAAACGGCAACGGCCTCGTTCACCAGCAACACCAGGAGCATCTTCAACTTTATACTCAAGACTACTTACGGAGGGTTTTATAACGGGACTAACTTCAATGTGAATGGACAACTCAATGTTCGTTATCAGCCGTATGGCAACGTAAGCCTTCTGTTTGATTACAATGATGTAAAGCTGCCAGACGAGTATGGAGAAGAGAAAATATTCCTGATCGGCCCGCGCATTGACCTCACACTTTCAGACAAGATTTTCCTCACCACATATTTTCAATACAACAATCTGTTGGACAACGTAAATCTCAATGCACGCTTTCAATGGCGCTACAAGCCCGCCTCGGATATTTTTGTTGTCTATACAGAGAACTACTTTCCGAACCATTTCACCAGTAAAAACAAGGCGCTTGTGTTCAAAATTACCTATTGGCTGAATCTCTGAAACCTGAGCATCGGCAGCATAGCTATCGGCGTTAGACAAGAAGCGTGCATAATAAACAGGCGTTCAATGAGCCTCAATAAAAACTGACCCGACTGATCGTGAGAGGCATAGGTTATCTAATGGGAATTCAGTAGCTTTATTTAGGCGCGAAAATCAGGTTCGCAAGTAAGAACTAAACCACAACGCTATGAACTTTAAGCCCGAATTCGAAAAAAAGAATCTGCACGTAGCGAATTATGAGTTAATCGAGAAGTATATGGTTGATCTAAACCATATGACAACTTTTAAGCCGGAGCAGAGCATACATGAGGCCATTAATATTATCCTCGAAAAGAAGATTTCTGGTGCGCCCGTGTTGGATGAACATCGTCACCTGGTGGGCAATCTTTCGGAAAAAGATTGCCTTCGTATTATTGTCGATCAGGCTTACCACAACCTGGAAGTGGAGGACAAGAAAGTTTCTGATTACATGTCAACCAAAGTTTACACGTTTTCGCCTACGACCAACGTGGTTGAAGCGGCAATTGAATTTCTTAATTCACCCATTCGCAGATATGCAGTGGTCAGGAATGGAGCTTTGATTGGAGAAATAAGCCGGAGGGAGATCCTTCGTGCTGCACAGAATATTAAATCAACCACTTGGTAAAACCCGTCGTCGAAATAAAAACACATCAGCCATGGATATCAAACCAGCCCACGAAACAATTGAAAAATATATGGTGCCGCTGAGCAACCTCATAACGTTTAAACCTGATCAGCCCATTCAGGATGTTATCTCAACGATAGTGAGTAAAAAAATTGCGGGCGCGCCAGTATTAGACGATCAGCAACACCTGGTTGGAATTATATCTGAAAAAGATTGTCTTCGGCTGATCGTTGACCAGGCCTATTATAACATGCCCCCTGAAACAAGAAAAGTTTCGGACTACATGACACCCAAAGTGCAATCACTTTCTCCCAAGACCACCGTTGTGGAGGCAGCCATCGAATTTTTAAATTCACCGATCAGAAGATTTCCCATCGTGGAGAACGGCATGCTAATAGGACAGGTGAGCCGAAGACATATTTTAAAAGCGGCTAAGAATATGAAATCGACTATCCATTAGATCCTAGGTTCGCGAAGCTCCCATATTTCATAAAATGAATTTTGAGAAGGAAATAGCAGTCGTCTTACAAGCAAGACGAGCAGATACCGATATGTTAAATGTCATAGAAGCGTTGGGCTACGAGTCGGACAAATTCCAACACGCTTTTGATGTCGCCCTTGAGATGGATCGTCGCAGTCTGGTCAAGTTGTTATACTCTAATTTTAACGTAGGGAAGGTGATCGTGGAGTTTACTTTGCTGGCAAAAAAGTAAATTTGGAATGCAAGATGTTCGCTATTTTTGTTTTTTAATTTTATCACCATGGGTGCAAAGGATCCACTTCACGGGAAAACGTTGGAAATGATTTTGACTGAACTCGTCGAACATTTTGGGTGGGAAGACCTGGGCAGTGTCATCGACATCCGATGTTTCCGGTTTGATCCCAGCATCAAGTCAAGCCTCACGTTCCTGCGCAAAACTCCCTGGGCGCGAAAAAAAGTAGAAGAACTTTACATCAGCATACAGCGCGATTAAATCCTCCTGTTGATTATTGTGTGTTGATTATTGAATATTGAGTGTTTTTTTTTAATAAATATTCAACACTCAATAAAATCAATATTCAATGCACACCTGCGCTGGGGCCATTGTCAATCTTTGTATACTAGCCTTACCACGGAGTCGCGGAGCCACGGAGGAATCACCGAACCTTTCCTGCGAAGGGCGTATCGACCACGGCTTGGGCGTCTCTGCGGTCTCGTGACGAGTAGATTTGCCTGAGTAGTTTTTCAAGGAGAGTTAACATATTTTTTTGTTGAACTTATTCTCAGCGTGCCTCTGCCTTAAAAAATTAGAGCGACCAGGGTAAAAAAAGTGAGAGAGCCACAAATGAGGCAGGCACTTCTAATGAATAGAATTTTTAAGTCTTATAGACATTGCTCCCGATGCCCCGGATAAAAGCCTCTAAACCGGTTTTTGGAGTTGGTGGTCATCTCTCACCGAATCAAAATTATAAAAATTATGATTTTTAGTCAACTCGTAAGCGCGGCAATACCTCAAGCCACCCTACTTATTTAGCGCAATCCCTGACGGATTTTGCGCCTTATTTTCCGGTCAATATTTGCGATCTTGCCCAATTATAAGAAGATCAATATGACAAACCCGTTGAAGTGTTTAAGCATTTTATTATTTGTATCCCTTGCCAGTTGCAATAATAACCAACGCAATCCTGAAAGCAAGGAACCCGTAAAACCGGAAATTATTGCCAACCCTTCGGCTGCTTATTTATCACCAGAGGAGAGTATGAAATCATTCAATTTACCAGAGGGGTACAAACTTGAGCTGGTTGCCAGTGAGTCGATGTTGAATGAGCCGGTAGCCATCGCGTGGGATGGCAATGGAAAAATGTACGTCGCGGAGATGTGCACCTACATGCAGGACGTCGACGGTACGGGAACTAAAGAACCCTTGGGGAAAATATTGTTGCTGGAAGACACCGATAGCGATGGGAAAATGGATAAAAAAACCGTCTATATCGATAGTCTGGTTTTGCCGCGGATGATCCTTCCCTTAGACGATAGATTGGTGGTAAATGAAACTTATACTTATGACCTGTGGAGTTATAAAGACACTAACGGAGACGGTACTGCGGATGAAAAGATCTTATTGTATGATGACGACCAGGCAGACAACAGAAATCTTGAACACCAGGCCAGTGGACTGATCTGGAATATCGACAACTGGATTTACAACTCCAGGAACCCCGTGCGCTTTAAGTTCAAGAATGACAAAATTCTCGTGGACTCCCTGTTAGACGCACCTCAGGGTCAGTGGGGTCTAACACATGATGACTTCGGCCGGCTGTATTATTCAAGCGCAGGAGGGGAGGTGGCAGCCCTGGGCTTTCAACAAAATCCCGCTTATGGTTCGTTTGAGTTGGACGATCAGCTCATGGACGACTTTGATGCAACGTGGCCCATTATGGCTACACCGGATGTTCAGGGCGGATTCGAAAGACTTCGTCCAGACAGTACGTTAAATCATTTTACGGCAAGCTGCGGTCAGGTAATTTTTCAGGGTGACCATCTTCCGGAAGATGTGCGTGGCGACCTTTTTATCTGCGAACCCGTCGGCAGACTGATCCGTAGAGCAAAAGTAATTAACCGCGACGGTCAGATTTTTCTCAAGAGTGCATACCATCAGAATGAATTTCTTGCTTCTACCGATATGAATTTCCGGCCAGTTAATATGGCTACGGGCCCAGATGGTTGCTTGTATATTGTCGACATGTACAGAGGTATCATCCAGGAAAGCAATTGGACCCGCGAGGGCAGCTTCCTGCGGCCGGTAATCAAGCGCGAGAAGCTGGACGAAAACTTCGGCAGAGGTCGCATTTACAGGTTAGTTTACGAAGGTGACAAACCCGGACAACGCCCGCAGATGTTGCAGGAAACTTCCGCCGAATTGGTGAAACACCTCACACATCCCAACGGATGGTGGAGGAGCACGGCTCAAAAACTGATCCTACTACGCGCCGATAAATCCGTCGTCCCTGAATTGGAAAAGATGGCAACCAACAACTATTCCTGGATCGAAAACCTCTTCTCCTCAGGTAAATCAGAAAAATCAGCTGAATCCGCGGTCCATGCATTGTGGACACTAAAAGGATTGGATGCATTGGATAAGAATATTTTACTGAAAGGCGCTTAAGGATGAAAATCCGCAGGTCAGAAAAACAGCGGTATGGCTAAGCGAGGATTATTTGAAAGCGCAGGATGACGAAATCTTCACAGCATTGCAAGCTTTGAAAGACGATGTCAGTGGTGACGTGCGGATTCAGTTGGTGTTGTCCCTGCGTTATAACAAATCGAATGAGGGTAAGGCACTGCTTCAGGAAATAAAGAAACGCAACGGTGAAAACAAGCTTCTGCAGGCGCTGGCGTCCACCAGTCTCAACGTTGGTAACGAACCTGATTTCATTAAAAAACTTAAGACTGAAATTGCTGGCAAGTCACCGTATTCACGCGAGCTGATATCGAAAGGCGCGGTGACCTTCAGGCAACTCTGCGCTACCTGCCACGGGATTGACGGCAAAGGCGTATTGAACAAGGAGCATAAAATGCTGGCGCCGCCGCTGTATGGTTCCAAACGTGTCGGCAGCGATGACCGTGATGTGGTAATTAGGATTTTGCTTCACGGACTGTCAGGCCCCGTTGACGGCAAGGTTTACCCCGATGTCATGCCGTCGATGGAAGCTAACGATGATGAGTGGATTGCTTCCGTATTAAGCTATGTTCGATATTCATTTGGCGATGATGCTTCAACAGTTCGCGACGATCATGTAAAGGATGTGCGGGATAAGACTAATGGAAGGAAAAAATATTGGACAATAAGTGAGTTGGAGAAGCTGGAGAAAAAGTAGATACTTAGCCTTCACTGCGTTTTCGTAACACGGTAAGGAATAAATAAACCGCAAAGCTTGTCTGCCGGCAGGCAGGGCGCAGAGACGCAAAGAGTTGCCAAAACATAGCTTGCATTTCTTTGCGCCTTAGCGTCTTTGCGGTTCAATTATGGATTAACTTTCTACAAAACTCTAGCCAAATGTTTGTGCCTGCATTACTCTTTTACTACGGTGTTTTTCTGATCCTTTGTGGTATCGCGTCCGTCATATTGATCGGATGGAAAGCAAAGACCGCGCTTGTCTCGGGCGGGCTATCCGGCGTTATCGCCATTACAATCGGCCATTTTATTTCCCAGGGAACGGCCGGCGCGCAAGCTGCCGGGCTGGTGGTGTGTCTCGGGCTTTTCATTGTTTTTTGTTGGCGCTCGGCAAAGACGCTGTTCAAAGTGCTTGAATTAATCCCGGAGCGTCACCCGGATCTTAAAGGCAAGGCGATCGCATTTCTCATCATAAGTCTCATGGCAGTGGTTACGGTCGTTGTTCTTTTGCTGCAGCTGTCATTCATAACGAAAGCATGAGATAGATTTACAACGGGCGCGTCGTCCATACATACGAAGTTGTATGAACCACTCAACATCTGAATGTGCCTGGTGATACCGTTACGAATAATGAGGGTGAACGGGCAATACATAAAACCGCAAAGGCGCCAAGACGCAAGGAGTTGTCAAATAGGTTTGATTTCTTTGCGCTTGCGCCTTTGCGGTTCCATTACTTGATTAGCGGGAATGCTTTTACACCTAATCCTTTTTTGCTGGTATTCTTATTTTATATTTTTTCCCTTCTTTTAACACAAGTTTGTAGTCGGTGTTTTGAATCCAGGGATTATGCTCTTTTAATGTTTGGTAACTGACTCCTAACGATTTTGCGAACTTGGGTAGATCTTGAATGGATTTGTCTATAAAAATAGTTTTATACTCAACCGGCTGGTAATAATCAGAAGGGGATAGACTATAGCCGTATTTTTCCGGATCTTCAATAATCAGTTTCAGGGCGAGAATCCGAAATACATACCGAGCTGTTTCTTCGTTCAGGTAAAGCTGGTAGTAGTTGTTGGTGTATTGACCATTTAGCGCATTTTCAATTCCTGTCGATCCTCGATTAAAAGCTGCAGCTGCCAATGTCCACGAACCAAATTTTTTGTATGCCCGTTTCAAAAACTCGGATGCAGCCCGGGTAGATTTTTCAGCATCTCTTCTTTCATCCACATAATCCGAAATCTCAAGACCATATTCTTTGGCTGTACTTTCCGTAAAGTGCCAAAATCCTGTAGCTCCTGCGCTTGAGCGAGACATAGGATCCAATTCACTCTCAATAACGGCCAGATAAAAGAATTCTTGGGGTACCGTTGCGCTATCGAGCATTGCTTGAAGGTAAGATTTCCATCGTCCACTTTCTTTTAATATGAGAATAGTGGAAGCGTGCTTGTTCATATTAATAATAAGTTCCTTTTCAAGTCTTTCTTTTATATCCGGATCATCCAACGGAACAGGCTCACCGCAAAAAGTCAATTCGCTTGGGATTTCCGGCAAGGATATTTGTGCGTTTACACTTTGAATCAAAAAAAATAATACAAAGACTATAAATGAAAATAATAGTTTGGATATCCTATTTAGATAGTGCATGCTTTAATTGATTGGATAAATTTGAATCTATCAAAATTACTCAGTTTACGCGCAACACGCTTTGGGTAGGCGGCAATGACAGGGCGAAGTTCAAGAAGGTTAAGGGAGTGTTTGCCGCTCATCGTTTTTGCTGAATGTGATGCGTTATTCCAAGTCGGTAATACTGTTTAATAAAATGACAGCTGGCCAAATGGCCTTGTAGTTGGTTCATCATGGCAACCACTGAGGTCGTATTTTAGCAGGCAATTTAGGTAGAGCCCAGATGAAACGAATTTTCTTTTGCCTTTCCGTCCTTGGCGGAAGCATCGTTATAACAGGATTCTCTGAAAACCATTTCATCAATGATTCTCTAATTCAAAATGCATTCCCTTGTCCTGATGCCGCTATTCCTCACTATAAGGCGAAATATACGCCACATCGTCCCCTGATCGACGGGAAACTCGACGAGTCACTGTGGAAGAATGCTGCCCGCTCGGTACCGTTTCGGGACTTGATTAGCAGAACAAAAGCCCATTACGATACCCGCGCTGCGGTAATATGGGATGATGAGTATTTGTATGTGGCTTACTGGATCGAGGAGCCGGATGTCAAAGCAACCCTTACGGAACGCGATGCCCCGATCTACCGTGACAACGATGTCGAGCTCTTTATTGCAGGTGGGGACGGATATTATGAATTTGAGATCAACGCCCATGCCACGATCTACGAAGTGCTATTCTTCTGGGAGGATGCCTTCCAACGGAACGGCTATGCATCAATGCCTGAGTTTAACCGCAATGACTCACTTGCCAGACCTTTCAACGGCGTGGGGTTCAAAAACCACCCCCGCGGCAAGCGCATCGGTTTTTGGAGCTGGGACTATCCGGGGCTGCAGAAAGCCGTTCACGTTGATGGCACTTTGAATGACAGCAGTGACAAGGACAAAGGTTGGACTGTAGAGCTGGCGCTTCCATGGAAAGGATTAAACATTTTGGCCAGGGCGGATGGTCGCTCATTACCGCCAAAACCATATCTGCGTATTGACTTCTCGCGGTTCAACGTACAAAGCCAGCAAAGATGACTCAGGTGGATGGGCATGGTCGCCGCACGGCGTTTGGGATTCGCATGTGCCAGAGTGCTTTACTTATGTGCGGTGGGTGCGATAGGCAGATTCCGCGTTAAGACCACCATGGAACCTTGAAACGGGATTCAGGGGGATTATGAGGCTGCATGCAGTGAGGCAACGCGTAAACCAAAACAAAAGCGCCGGTCGTAGTTATATAATTTATATTATGTTAAATAACATTTAATGACGAAATACCCTTCCCCTGACAACTTTCGTCATCCCGAAAGTTTCCCGTAACCCATAGCTTTAAACTACGTTGTATCGTGCTATGATCTTAAATCGTCAACATACGGTCCTATTCGCTCTCTCCTTAACAGCCAGCACGTTGTTTTTTATCAAAAACATAATGAAAAGAATTTACGCAGTCTATTCTAGATATGCGCTTGATATCGTGAACGGCCTGAGCGTTTTCTTTAATGTAAACCGGTAGAGCCTGCCTGTTGGCAGACAGGCTTTCAGCTTTCAGCATACAGCTTACAGCCCTACACAATCGTTACCGGACCTACTTAGCAAAGACACTGAACATCACTGCGCGAGACTTTTGTCATTGCCTACTGTAACAAGGCTCCCTATTTTCATGCAAATTAAGAATTGCGTCCAATTGGAACCGTTCAAGATTTAAACCAAACCACCTACTATAGACCGAACCTTTACCACCGTTTTTTGAATGAGAAATTTATGTACCCCAGTACTGTGCCTGGCCTTTGGCGTCACAGTAGCCCAGCAATCGTTAAAAAAAATTCAATCCGCCAGTGTTTGCATGGCGGTCGATAACAAAGTCTTTTATGCCGCCGCCGATCCTGCTCACGGTGAGGAATTGTGGATAAGCGATGGTACGCCACGCGGCACGTTTATGGTCAAGGATATCCAGCCGGGGCCAACCCCATCGTCTCCGCAGAATTTCGTAAGCTTTAAAGGACGTTTGTTTTTTACTGCCTATAGCCATGAACACGGCGACGAACTTTGGTCTAGCGACGGAACACTTGAAGGCACCGCGCTCGTAACCGATCTCAACGCGAACGTCAACGGAAGTATCCCACGTTCCCTGGTGGTATTCAAAAATTATCTATACTTCACGATTGAAGGTGGCTTATACAAGTCGGATGGCTCCGCGGCCGGAACCACATTGGTCGAAAGACTGGACTATTACCGGCCGTCTATCCTGGCCGTTAGCGACGAGTATCTCTATTATTCGCTCTTTGAACCGAACATTATTCGTCGTAGCAACGGTACAACGGTAACCACGATCCCACAACCCGAGCATATCGACGGCAACACTTCATTTCATTCGCTATATGCTGCCGGTGACAATTTGATTGCATTTCGGACCAGCAGTTATGAGCAGGACATCAGATTGTATGGCTATGATGAAGTCAATTCCGAATGGACATTGGTCTTCACCTCTTCGGCTCCGATGTATGGGGACCAGGAATTCGATAACTTTTTAACGGTTGACAACAAGCTTTTTTTCAGCTTGCGCATCCGCAATGGCGCCAACGATCCAGCGGACCAGCTATGGGTCTCAGACGGAACTGTCGACGGCACGAAAATGCTTACGTCATTTCACTGGATGCCGCACATGTACGGTTCAGAAATGGACCATTTTACGGAATACCAAAATGCCGTTTATTTCAGGAGCAGTGAGGGCGGAGCGTACTCCCTGTGGAAATCGGATGGTACACCATCGGGCACAATAAAGGTTCATGACGTAAGGGTATCGAGACATGAACAATCCCTTCGAACCCCGATGGTTGTTTCCAACGAATTGCTTTGGTTTTGCGGGTCAATGAACGAATACGGAAGCAGTGGTGAACTATGGAATTCAGATGGAACGGCCGCTGGAACCCGGCGGTATACTTATCCCGACCCCAAACAAAGTCTTCCTTCCTACCTTCTCACTGATGCATCTGGCATCCTTTACTTTGTCACGGGTAGTTCCTATAGCGGTACCACGTTATGGAATAGCGCTCCTGCAGGTGAAATCAGCATATCCACAATTTACAACAACCCCATCGCCAGTGGAGAAACACTCTACCTGAATAGTCCTGTGGAGACAGACTGTATCACCCTGCCACTCATTATTCATAACGGCGGCTACAAGGAGTTGGCACTGTCACAGTTGTTTGTGACGGGAAAAGAATTTTATGTCAAGGGTACACTGCCCGAGTTTTTAGAACCCGACCAAAAAGTAACCATCGACGTCTATTTCAATCCGCTATCGCTTGGAGAAAAAACCGGCGAGATCATTGTCAATTCAAACGATCTGAATGAGCCTCGCTATTCGATAAAATTGCGGGGCGAACTCAAGGCCACAGACCAACGTAAAATTTGTAAGGCGTTTGATGGAACACTAGTCAAGTCGTTGGCAGCCGGGTTCACGACCAAAGCGATTACGCTTAGTAGCTCCGTTGTCAACGAAATGCAACCTGCCCCCACGCTCGTCGGCTCACTTTCAGTGCCGGGATTTTCGGGACCAGTAACCTACGCCTTAAGTGAAGGCAAAGGCGACGAAGGCAACGCTTATTTTATGATTGAAGGTAACCAGCTCAAGACAAACCTATCTTTTGATCAGGGCGAAAAAAACCTATATGCAGTCAGAGTAAGAGCGACTACAAGCGCGTCTTCTGTTGAGGAGACATTCACCGTCAAAATAATCGACGTTCCAACGGTACCCATACCCATCTCGTGCGACAACGTTGCAGAGAACATGAACTACGCGCTCACCGACACGGAGTTTAACGATAACGGAGAACTGTTTGCCATTACCAATGACGGCAGGATTCTTCGCTCGTCCAACGAGGGCGAAAGTTGGGACGTGCTGAACAGCGGACGCTGGGGCTGGCTTTCCCGCATTTTTTTCAAAGGAAGCACCGGATACATCACCGGACAAACCCTCCTTAAATCAGAAGACAATGGCGCCACCTGGTTTCAGCTCTACCTACCTTTTGAGCTTTCGTACGAGGACGTCACGGCCTTTTTCCTGGACGATAAAAGAGGCTTTGTTACGGGACCCAATGGACATCTTGCATACACACCTGACGGTGGCCACAGTTGGGATATACGCCATGTCGGCAGCTATAGTGATGCATTCCGGCAACCCTGGTTCTTCGACGAAAACAATGGGCTCGCCTTCCGAGGTGGAACAGTCCTTAATAAAACGACGGACGGTGGTCGCACCTGGGAGTACGTCAACGTGGGAACAAATCCCGCCTGGACAGGGATGTGGTTCACCGATGACAAACACGGTTTTATCACCAGTTACTACAACACTTATCGGACAAGCGATGGCGGCAAATCGTGGGTGGGCGTTCCCGAGGTGGCAGGAGATTATTTTTCACGTGTAGAATTCGCAGACGAAAGAAATGGATATATCTATGGGGGTAATTATTCTCCGCTCTTATATATCACGACCGATGGTGGCGAATCATGGACACAGGCAACGAATCATCCCGGACCCGGACGAATGACGGGTGTAAGCCGCTCCCCTGCTGGAAAAATATTTTCCGTTCAAGCCTTCACCTATGGGGAGGGCTTTGGCCGGTCGCTCAACGTATCTCCAGATGGTGGCGCAACGTGGGAGATACTGGATGAATTGGCGTCGGACAATTTCTACAAAATTGATTTCTTTACCGAGGATGTCGGTTTATTGCTGGGGCAGAACGGCCGTTATAAGACCGTTGATAAAGGCAGGACCTGGACAAAATTTGAGTGGACGCCGCAGCCGATCTACAGTTTTCATTTTTTTGACGAACACAACGGTCTGCTTTCCGATGGCTTCATTATCTACAAGACGACCGACGGCGGGGTGACGATGGACGAAGTATTGGTGACAACATCCTCGCCGGACCCGCATTATGTTCCAGCCGGTCAGTTGTATCCTGTGACTAATGATGTGATCTTTTCGTATAGCGACTACGCCTTATACAGGAGCCAGGACGGAGGTGACAACTGGGATTTGATGACATACGATTACGATTTCTATGCGCAGGACATGCAATTCCTTTCAGCGACGGTTGGATACCGCATGGAGCTTTTTGGCGGCCTGGTAAAAACCGTGGACGGTGGTACCACATGGTCGGAACTCTATACACGAAATCTGGACGAGCCAGTAGATCCCTACGTTACACTATTCTTTGTCGATGAAAATACAGGTTATAAAGCCGGACGAAAAGTCAGCAAGACTACCGATGGCGGCATTACCTGGACCATCATGTACACCAACTTTTATGGCGATATCTTTGATATCTATTTTACAGATGTACTCCATGGCTATGCGGCAACGCGACATCGCACCCTTTATGAAACATTCGACGGTGGAGTCACATGGGAGGAAATTTCCCTAGGAGTAGGTAGTTCATACGATGGACTATATGGTATTCAGCATAAGCACGGCAATATCTACCTCGTTGGTCCGGATGGCTATGTGGCGCAAATCAGCAATCCCAACAAAAAACCCACACAGCCTGGATACGCTGTAGGTCCCGGAATTGTTTGCGGAGGCGACTCATATATCTATCACCTGTCCGAAAATAACTCGGGCACTTATCAATGGAATGTGACAGGTGGAGCCGTAGTCAATGATCTAGGCACTAGTGCTTTTATTCAATTTCCCCATGCAGGTGAATATGTCTTTACGATTAACAGCTTAAATGAATGTGGGGTCAGTACACCTCGCGTTCAATCTATTAAAGTAGTTTCATTACCACTACCCGACCTTGCCGGACCTGAAATTATTGAATCATTATCGCCACCAGCGGCGTACGAAGTGCGCAACCTTCCGGACGACTTGATTTATACATGGGATGTCACCGGCGCCAAAGCTTTTACCAACGAGGATTCTCCCCGATCCACCGTCACGTGGGAACTTGGAGAATATGATGCCGCCGTAACTGTGCTGGTAACTGATCCTGTTTCAGGATGCCGTGTTTTGGAAAACCTCGATGTCGAAATTGATGTCCAGCTTTCTGTGGAACACAACGCTGACGATATCATTACACTTTATCCGAATCCCACGCCCGGCGAACTAAGGATCATTTCAAAAAGAAATGAGCCCTTGTCGATGAAATTATACAGCAGCTCCGGCAGAGAATATTTCAAAGGAGCGCTAGCCCCGTTGCAGGAATCTACCCTGCAATTACAGCATTTGCCAGCTGGATTATATCTGGTGGAGATCACCAATGGCAACGGAAGAAAGATAACCAGGAAGATCGTCAAGCAATAAACGAACTCTTATATGCCCGTTAAGCTCAACAATGAAAAACAAGCAGTCGGCAGATTCGAATGCCTTTTGGCCTCCATACTGTTATGTATACTACTCGCCACGTCCGTCGAAGCGCAGACCTTTCAGGCGGAAGAGACCGGCATCCAGACAAATTTTTCCTCCAGATATTACTGGACAGATTTCGACGGTGACGGCGATACAGACGCATTGGAATACGGCTACGAATTTGGCGGTACGCTGCATGTCCGCAATGGCGGGTCTTTCGTTGCCACAACTGTCGCCGTTCCAGGGCAGTTCATGGCAAACGATATCGGTTTTGAATTAAATGATTATGATCACGACAGCGACCTCGATATCCTGTTCGCTCGTTACAACGATGTGGCTATCGCTGAAAATGACGGCAACAACATCTTCTCAATTCACGAAACCAATATTCAATTCAACGATAATGAGTACGGACCGCTTTTTTGGGTGGATGTTGACGGCGATCTCGACTTGGACGTTGTGCATACAGGGAAGATATATCTAAACACCAATCAGATCTATACGGAATCTGTGTACCAAATTCCCGTGGGAATCCGAAAACTGATTTGGGGTGACATTAACAACGACGGACTAATCGACATCCTTTCCACATTCGGATATAGTGAGTATACCGGCAACGCGGTTCAGGTTTTTCTGAATCAGGGAGATGGAAATTTCCAGCCCGGTATCGAACCTGGGCCAACAGTTCATGATAATGCGTCGCTGTTCCTTTTCGACGCCAATAATGATGGAAAACTTGACATCTTTGCGTCAGACGATAAACGAGGCAAATGCGTCGTGTTGCTAAACACGATGATCAATGGAAACCTGCAGTTTGCCGCACCATATTCGCTCGGCACCATAGCCGCGAACGTCGCGACGTCGGGCGACATCAATAATGATGGTTGGGCAGACGTAGTCATGGGTGGATATTCTTACGATGACAACGAATACCAGGTTATGGTGTTCAAGAACGCTGGAACCGGTACGCTTTCTTTTTCAAAAACCAATTCGTTCGAGTCAACGGTAACGATCAACGCACTTCACCTGACAGACTTCGACGGAGACATGGACCTGGATATTCACATGAAAGTGTTTAACCAAAACCTGTTTCAGGAAACCAGCACCATGTTGATCAATACCGGTACCGTTGCTGTGTCCCCTCCCGCCACTCCTGGAAACCTTACTGCAACAATCGGTAACCATGTCAGCCTTGGCTGGATTGGCCAAAGTAATGTTGCATACAATATAGAATTCAAAAGAGATGGGAAAATCATTCGCGTCAATCCAACAACAACGGCGGGAAAACTTTTATTAACGGACAACCCATTCCTGATTTCATCAGGGGCTTTTTCAGTGTACAATCCTCCACCCGGAAACTACGAATGGCGCGTTCAGTCAGTGAACAGGGCGAGGCGCACATCGGCATTTTCTGCGGCGGGCGCATTTCAAATTGGTTCCCCTCCCACTGGCCTTACACTCGAAGTCGCTGGCATGACTACTGTGAAACTTTGCTGGAACTTTACCGGTAGTGCCGAGTCATTTGTCGTTTTCAGAAAATCAAATAATTCTGCTCCCGAGGAAATTGCAACGCTTCCTGGTGGCACTTTTTGTTTTACCGATGCATCGCTACAAAAGAATGCATACTACGAGTATTATGTAAAGTCAGTTTCATCGGGCGCTTATTCTGGCCCCAGCCAAACGGTTACCTATTACAGCTCCCAGTTCGTTCCTGTTTCTTTTGGAACGCATGAACCCAACATTGTCAACGCATCCGTCCATGCTGCCGACTACGACCTTGACGCAGATTACGATCTTGAATTCATGGGCCGGATATTGGATCATTATGGCAGCGACCTGAATTTCCGGAATGATGGCACGGGAAACTTCCCGGATTTGACTTCTATTTTACCCACGCTCCCCTATGAGTTTGAGTTTAACAAAGTGGTTGACGCATTGGATATGGACAACGATGGAGACACAGACTTCTGCGTTATCCTGGGCAGCGATTATGGCCGTCAGAAACTGGCGTTGCTGGTTAATGAAAATGGTACGTTGACCCTTGGATTTCAGACGAACCCGTATCTGGCGCTTTATCAAGCCGGAGTAGCCGACTTTAATAACGACGGCCGGCGTGACATTTTATACCGTCATGCTGTTGGCAACGGAGTTGGAAACCCAAATGTATATGAACTGCTGATTCAGGAAAAGGATGGGAATTTTACTGTCAACAAATTCAGATTTACAGACGGTGATTATGGAGAACTGGGGCAATTCCATATTGCTGACTTGAATAACGACGGCTTCCAGGACATTTGTTTTACCGGTACACAATACGAGCCGTTGCGTTTTTTTATAAATCGTGATGGAATGACGTTCGTTAAGGAGTTTCCAACTTTGACTTCTACGCCTTTGGCTTTCCTGGATGTGGACGGTGATGGAATCACCGATTATGTTGGAAGTTCTGATGGAGGTTTTCGGTGGTACAAAGGCGCTGCAAATTTCCAATTCAGTCCCAAGCAAATCATCCACCAGACGTACTCGGTCAATACCTGGATCGTAAAAATGGCCGACATTAATCTTGACGGGCTCCCTGACTTTGTTATGAGCGACGGTTATCGGACGTCCGTCGCAATAAATAAAGGGAACGCCGTTTTCGAATCAGGAAGTTTTCAGCTTGACGAGCATTGGGAAAGTTCATTCGCGCTTACTGATATGGAAGGCGATGGTGACCTTGACGTCGTCAAACTTGGTAACGATGACCAGCATCAGGGATACAACTTTTTCTATCTGAATCAGGCGGACAAACTTGGAGCAACAAATGCACGCCCTTCTGTCCCAATGTCGCTCTCAGCAGCTTTTTCTTTCGGGAAGCTGAACATTAGCTGGCAATCGTCAACCGATGACAAAACGCCGGTTAATATGTTGAGTTATAACCTGTGGATTACAGATTCCAACGGCAAGGCAACGCTCCACGGTGAAACGGATGCCAGCGGTTTTTTCAGAAGGCGGTTGGCACCTGGCAACGCTGGATATCGCACAGCCTATACGATCCGGGATCTGCCGGTGGGAACATACAAAATACGGGTACAGGCAATAGATGCTGCTTATGCGTCATCGGCGTGGTCGGGGGAATTTTTGGTTTCTGTTGAAGCAGGTCCCACCAACCTGCAGGTTGATCGCATTCTGCTGAATAAAATAAAACTAAGCTGGACAGGTAGCACGTTTGGCGAGCAGAAGGTCATCGCCGAACGCAAGACACCTGAGAGCGAGTACGAAGTTTTGACAGAGCTGCCTGCGGGTACACTCAGCTTCATAGATGAAAATCTCGAATACAACAAACGCTATCAATATCGCATTATCGAAGTATCCAACAGCACGACCACTGCACCGTCGAACGATATCGAATGGAGCACGTTGATGTGGGTTCTAAAAGATACCAACTTGCCAAACATGTGGGGTTCGCTGGATATTGCAGACTATACGCAAGACGGAAAAATGGATATCCTGATCAACGGGGCCCGTAGTATCACCGATCATTCCGCCGAAATAACCAAGGCAGTCTTTGAAAATACGCCGGCCGGGTGGGTCCGCGATGATATCACCCCGTCTACGCTTCCCACAACGGCATCGCTAAAGTTCTTTGACATTAACGCTGATCACAAGCTGGATCTTTATCAGCATGGATACGGCTGGGACGACCCCGCGTTTAAGACCGAGATTTTCATGAACAACGGCGACAAAACATTTACGCCCGTGACAAACGAATTTACACAACACGCATACGAGATCAGGTCGGCCTATGACGATGACATGGACAATGATCTCGATTTAATGGTGACAGATCACACCATCAGCAGCAACTATTTGCCTCAGTTCCTGCGCAATAATGGTGCAGGTGATTACACGACCGACTACATTCCATGCAACATCTGTTATGTTGTGGCGAGCGCCGACTTTGATGGCGACGGCGACGAGGATTTTATTCGCAGTGAAAACGGTTCTTATTCACTTTACTTGTATACGCCCGGAGGACCTCATTCGTCCGGAATTACTTTTTCTGCCTACGACAATCAAGTGGCTGTAACTGACTATAATGGCGATGGTCTCCCTGATATTATCTTGCTTACCGGAAGCTATTACACACAAGGGAAAATCTACAAGAACCTGGGATTAAAAAATGGAATGTTGGAATTTGAAAAGGTTTTAGATGATTTGCCGTCCGGCAACAATACATTTCCAGCCGCGGATTTCGACCATGATGGCCATATGGATATGGCCGTCATATCGCCAGGTGCGACCATTTATAGAAATACCGGCCATGGTACATTTGACAAATATCAGCTGCCCTACTACACCTTTAGTCTCCATCACTCAGGCATCGTTGACTTTGACAACGACGGTGATCTTGACATCTACCTCTCGGGATACATCACCTACCAATATACGTCTGGTGAAAGGCCGCTCAGTATGGTCCTTGTCAACCAGATCATTGATGCTAATACGGGGCCTGTGAATGCTGCACCAGCTATTCCTCACAATTTGTCCGCGGCTCAGGACTCGCTTGGAATGCACCTTGCCTGGACCGATGGAGCCGACGATAAAACCGCGCAAACAGGGCTGACCCATGATATTGTTCTGTTCCGCGGTGGCAAGGCGATACTAAAAGCGCCTATCGACCCCGTGACAGGCACACGTCGGCGTCTAGAAGCTGGGCGGTTCGCAGGCAAAGCCATTGTCAACAATCTTCGCGCCGGATCTTATACCTGGAAGGTGCAGGCGGTCGATCAGTCCTACCGTGGTTCCGAGTTTTCTATCGAAGGGACATTCATATTTTTGCCACCCCCACCGCTGATCAATGATACGCTGATTTATAAGTGCGGCCGCGTAGTAACGCTCACTGCGAAAGGCAATAGCATCCAATGGTATAGCGACAAGGAGAGAGCACATCTGATCGCTGCTGGCTCGTTTCACCCCAACGAATCACAGGTGGTGTATGTCACGCAAAAAATAGATGGCTACGAGGGAATCGCCCGACGAGTTGCCATTACTATTTATGAAACTCCGCCACCACCAGCAACAACTTCGCTGGTGGAATATTGCGAGTACACTTCGGGCAACTTTTACCTCACGGCTGCCGGACAAGACATCCAGTGGTATTCAGATGCCAATAAAAACCAGTTGCTCGCTCGCCAATCGTATCTGATAGTTGGTGCCACAGATAATACATACTACGCAACACAAACTTTGTCGGGATGTGAAAGCCAGCCAATCACGGTGACTGTGCGAAAAAATGTTATCGACACCAATGTTCGACATATCAACGACAGACTAGAGGTGGCCGAGGAGCACGGGAGCAATTACGCGTGGTACAAAAATGGCTTTTACATCTTCAACTCAAACAGTCGCTCCATTCCTTATCACGGTGAAACAGGTGCATACGGTGTCATGGTCACAAAAGGCTATTGCTCCGAGTCATCGGATATCTATCATTTGCCAGAAGATCTTGTGACGGGAATAGAAGACCAGACGACAGGGTGGTCAGTTTATCCAAATCCATCAACGGGTCATTTTACGATTGATTTGGGAATACATCGAGGCACGGTAAGCATTTATGATATAACTGGAAGGTTGGTGTTTACGGCCGTGGCTTACCCAACTCATGAGACCGGCGAAATCCAACTGACACACGTCCCACCGGGTGTCTACCTGGCGATTTTTAACGAGGGCAATAACACAAGTCAGAAGCGAGTCGTCGTTTACTAGGTAAGCACAAGGATCGCTTGCTTCTTGAAATTGCGTAAGATTTTATTGCCCGGCTGCGGACAATTTATTTTAATGATTGGCTCTACCAACACTTAGGTCTTGTCCGATTTTTGCTGATCCTGAGCTGACAGCCGATCCACGTTTCTTCCACTGATCCAGCGACAAATACACATTATTTGAAGTGGCTGTCGTTTATCGGATATCAGCAACAGGTGTCGACGCTCTGCCGTATCTTCGGGATTTCTTACTACCATGAAAGAATTTTACAAAGACGCTTCTGCAAAAGTTTACTACAATCCCGAACTCGATACGTTATTTCTCGAATACCTGGACAAGGTGCAGAACGATGACCATTTTATTCAAATCAACACGGCCGTTTTGCAAAGCTTCAGGCAGCTGAAAACGCAAAAGTTTGTTGCCGATATCAGGAAGATGGGAATTATCGGTGTTAATTCTCAAAAGTGGGTCGTCGACGTTCTACTTCCGGGGATGGTTGAACACCTGAAAGGCAAAATCTTATTTCACGCGCAGTTGCTGGATCCCAAGGAAATCATGGCCAAAGTCTCCGGCGGAAATATCAAGAATCGATCTTCCCAAACACTCGACAAACTCGAAATGCGCCAGTTCACAGACGCCGTCGAAATGAATGCTTTCCTAAAAAACTGGAAAGCGTAAAGGTTGACCCGTGAAATAACGAAGAAGATATCTATGTCCTGAAACAACGCCGGCCGCCATGCCTGGACTGCGCTTGTATTATCAATTATAAGTTGTAGGTTGATCTATAGTTCTTGCTTTTTTAGTCTATCACCCGGATGAGCCAACGCGAACCAAGCATTCAAACCGTTTACCTCGATCGTGTGCGTGGCCGGCTTCCTGAAAATGTTTCCTTTGCAGATGAACTGGCTGAGATATTGAACATCAGCCGGGATAGTGCTTACCGACGGATAAGGGCCGAGACGCTCCTTTCGCTGGAAGAGATCAAAGTCCTTTATAATAGGTTCGGTATTTCACTTGATGATTTGCTTTCAGCGAACACGCAAATGGTCACCTTCCACAGGAGAGTTGTGAATCCTGACAACTATGACATTGAAAAATGGCAGAATTCGGTCTTAAAGAACCTGGATCATCTTAGTAGCTTCGAGGAAAAGCAACTCATCTTTTCAGCCAAGGATATACCGGTGTTCCATTATTTCAGACGTAGGGATTTGTCCTCCTTTAAACATTTTTTTTGGATGAAGACCCTTTTTGGATATCCTGGCTTCGAGAAAAAAAAGTATAGGCCTGGCGTTGTTCCGGAGTCGCTATTGCACGCGGCAGAAAAGGTATTTGAAAAATACTCGAGCCTTCCCAGCACGGAAATATGGAACGAGGAAGTTATCTTCGACATTCTCAAACAAGTTCAGTTTTATCATGAATGCAATTTCTTTGACAATCCTAAGGAAGGTCACCATTTGTGCGACGAGATCCTGTTAGTTTTGGCCGACGTAGAAGCGGAAGCCTGCTCCGGCTTTAAATCTTCAGGAGGTCTTTTTAAACTTTTCAAGAATGATATTCTTATTGCCGATAATACTGTCCTTGCAAAAATGGGAAAGACGAGAAGCGTTTATATCAACCAGAATGCCCTTAATCTGCTACTCACGTTTCAAGAACCTTTTTGTCAGCAGACCGAGGCCTACCTCGATAACCTCATTGCCAAATCTACGCTGATTAGCAACACCTCTGAAAAGGAAAGAACGCGGTTCTTCAACATCATGCGAAGCCAGGTAGAAAACGTTAGGCGCGAGTTGAGATAAGATCGCTAGTTTTTCGAGCGACAGCTTTAAGCTTTTTACTTTAAGCTTTTAGCTCCAAAAGAATCGTCAATCATGCTCGCCTCGAATAACAATGCCCGAACCTGATCTTCTTTAATGTCCCGGAGAGATGAAAAATACATTACCCTAACCTGCTTACGTCCCTCAACTTTTAGCACACTATTTTCATTGAACATTTTGTTGCCCTGGCAAAAGCCCAGTGTTACATTTTTTTCGTGTTTCTTATCTTCCGTACCGTAAAGCGCTGAAGACGGAAAAATATAACATATCTGGCGATGCCGTGAATAGTAAGGTACACCCAATCCGTAGTATGGTTTTTCTGTTGCCAGCGGAAGACATTCCAATACAAGATCGCGCAAACGCTTCACGATCGCCATCTCCTCTACCGGCAAGCTTAAGATCATTTCATCAACAGTTTTGACTGAAGGCATATCCAAAATTTACATTTTTTTATCAATTGTTGTAAATCTTTGCTACTCAACATGGATAGCAATTTTCACACACCTAATATTTCTCCCTGTGGAATGCTTTTTGATTAACTTCTCCCCGCATGAAGACCTCACTCCTCTCCTTTTTGTTCTTGCCGATGCTTCTACTTGGCGAGCAGCAACCACCGCGTTATGCACATCAAGACATTGCCGACAGCATCATAGCCTACTTTCTGGGCGAAGAAATTTTTCAACGATATGTAAAACTCAATACAAAGAAAAGTAAACTCATAAAACCCAACGCTCATTTTTATCCAATATGACTTTCGACATCCTAAATTCTCAGGCGAAACGTTCGTCATCGCGTTTACACTCGACTCCGCAGGACAATTCCTTCCAGGTGAAGAAACGCGTGGTCTTATCCATATTCCGTCACCCAATGATTCAGCCTGGATAACCCGGCGACAAGCGTTAAACATCTGCCGTGGTCGGGGACACCGGATAAAAAAGAGTTCTCTTCGGCTCGAATGGGATCCCACGAATGTCTCGTATCAGACTTTTCAAAAAACAAATGACTTTCGTGACATCGTCCCTGGCGACATCGTATGGAAAGTTGATGGCGAAGTGCTATTCAGAGGAGATCGATACTCAGGAACATTTGAGGTGAATGTGTTGACCGGCAATTTGGCCCGACGTTTCGCGATTCCATGGGATTGAAAACAGCGCTGTGGTTTTCCTCCTAGGAGCGTCGAACTGCTTGTTGTCACGACCGTTAGCCAAAGCCTTGCTCAACTCCAATTGTTCCGCAAAGCTTCTACCGGGTTGGCATTGGCCGCGCGAACGGTTTGATAGCTGATCGTCAGAATTGTGATCAACCAAGTCAGCAAGATGCCGATGGCAAACATCCACCAGGAAATATCGACGTGGTATGCAAATCCGCTGAGCCATTCGTTCATCCAATAGTAACAGCATGGCGCAGCAATAAGAAATGATATGCCAACCATGATCACGAATTCCTTTCCAAACATGGTAACGATCTGATTAACGGAGGCGCCAAGCGTTTTTCTGATTCCAACCTCTTTCGTTCTGCGCAGCGTGATAAAGATATAACAGCCCGTATAATCCCATACACCCAACAAAAATCGTCAGTGCGGAGAAAATTGTAAACCCTTGAAAGATCAGTTCCTCTAACGCGTAATTTCGCGCTAGCACGTCGTCCAAAAATACGCCGTTGAAAATTCCTTCAGGATAGAAGTCTTTCCAGGTCTTCTCAACAAATGTTACCGTTTCTGACAGATCAGCCCTGTGATTCATCTTAATGTTGGCCCGTTCCAGCCACTGCGAAGAATTCAGAAGAACACAGGGAGATAGTTCTTTCTGAAGTGCATTGTTGTGGAAATCACGGACCACGCCTACGATTACAGCCTCGCCCTCGTTAATGATCAGTCGCTGACCGATCGCCCGTTCCGGTGTCAGGTTCAATTCGCTGACAAGCTTTTCGTTCACGATGAACTCGTTGAAGTTCTGCTGCACAGATGAAAAATTCCTGCCAGCGATCAGTTCCAGTTTGAAAAACTCCAAGTAATTCAGATCTACGCCTTTTTCCTCAGCGCCTTTTCCATCTTCTTCGCGCTGACCCGGTAAACGGAAGCTCGTGCCATAATGATGATTGTATTCGGAAACGGGCGTGCTTGAGGACAAGCTCACCTCGCTTATCGCAGGGTGCTGCAGCAACTTTTGCCGGAAGGCCTCACCTCTTTCAAGTTCGTTGACATTCGTTACCAGGACAGGATCGTCTTTACTGAATCCCAAATCTTTTGTTCGCAGAAAATTCATCTGGCTGCCGATGATGAGCGTCCCAATCACAAATAACTGCACGATCGCGAACTGGAATACGATCAGCATTCGTTGCAAGGAAAGATTTCCTGCCTTATGTAAAATCTTGTTCTTTAAGCGCTTCCACCGGCCGGTACGACGACAATGCCGTAGCAGGATAGAGACAAGAAAGCATGATGACCGTCACCCCCACTCCCACCGCCAGGATTACGGACAAAAGGTCAAGCGTGAGACGCAGGCGGATAAGGCTTAACATGATGTTTATCTCACCAAGGAGCGCCTGTGTTATCACCAGCGAAAAAATAATGGAGACCAGGACAATGATGATATTCTCGTGAAGGAATTGTTTGATCAGCCCCAGTCTCGTACTTCCAAGTACTTTGCGCACACCTACTTCGCGCGCGCGTCCGGCAGCCTGCGCTGTTGCCAGGTTAATGAAGTTTATAGCAGCAATGAGCAGCATGAATAAACCGATGCCAATGGCTGAGTAAATGAATTTTAATGGCATCCTATAACTCTGCGGTGCATGGCTGTAGGTTTCGTTTGTGTGAGATTCCGTCAGCGGGAGCAGTTTATAGTTTATACGGTGGTCGTCTTCGGGCTTCAGATACTTCTTCTTCCAGTCGATAAAAGATTTTTCCAGTTGTGCCGCGCAGCTTTCTTCATTCATTACGACAAATGTGGTTCCTTGGTAATTTCCAGACCAGTTCGAAGAATTATACGGGTTGTTGATCCGGAAAAATTCGTACGGTATCAGCACCGAATATTGAAGCGAAGTATTTGCAGGAGCATCTTCAATGACCCCTGTGACGGTCAATGCATCTTTGTTATTCAGGAAAATTTGTTTACCAAGAATCGATTTTTTTATCACAGCCTCTGGGAAATATTTTTCAGCAACGCGTTCGCGTGAGAACGATAGAATTAAGATGGTGAAGTGCAGTTTCCGGATTGCCCTGAATCCATTCGAAGTCAAAGACCTTCGTGTACCACGTATCGACAAACAAAACAAAAGGTTCTTCAAAACGCGTGATGTTTCCCTTGTCATCCTGGACCTTGAAGAAGCGGCTTACCGGGCCACTCGCCTGTGTTACTAAGCGGCAGTTCGGGTAAGTCATTCCTAAGCGCTTCAGCCAGCGGATAGGCCGTTGTACCCCAGTAGTGCATTTCATCACCCATTTTTGTCTCCTGAACAACTTTGTAGATGCTTTGCGATTTGGTGTGATAGCGATCGAAGCTTAGCTCATAACGAACGAAGATGGTGATGACGAGTGCGCAGGTCAATCCGATGGTGAGACCTGCATACATTAATAAGCGCAAACGTTTTATGCCTAACGATGTTGCGCCATGCGACCGCGAGATTGATCCAAAACATAGGAAGCTATTTAGGTCTCAAGCGTATATACTAAATTCAAGCCACGTCTTTAAGTTATTAATTTGATCGATTTAAGACGTATGACGTATAAAAGAGGTGTTCACCTTCGACCGCAGTTGTGCGTGACCGAACGACGATACACTTGATCCGTCAATCGGGGATTCGATAAATTGACTACAACGGAGCAATATCAAAAATTTGTAGCAATCACGTTGTACAACGTAATGACTAGACAAACAATAAAAATGTAGCCCTTAAAACCTACCTCTTCTGTGCCAGGAGAAGAGTTATTGTGCATTCACAAATTGATCAATTGAGACTGTCAGTGGCGCGAAAACGGAGTCAAAATAAAAACCATTTGAGATTAAAATGTGTAGTTCAAAATTGAGACTGCATTCCCAGTTATGTCATGAGTTCGCAGAACGGTAACAATTATCACGTTTAGTTGACAAAATGTGGCAATTGGCTCCAAATTTTTTTGAACTGATGACGGATGACTTTATTTTCCAAAACTTCCGTCATGGCGCGTCTGCGATTTACCTCCCTACCTTAAAGATGGGCTTTTAAAACAACACCGGTATGAACTATAGTGGGCTACATCGCGCGGCAAGAGCTGTCAGTAATTATCTTTTTCATCGCATCCATTCCTGATGCACTGGCGCAAAAATTCTATCAAATATCACTGGATGATTTTGAGATCGAGACGAATGAAATCAATTTTACAGTATCGGAAATTATTGACGCGCGCAAGGACAAAAATAGTCTCGGTGTCATTCAAACCGGGTTGAATAACAAACGGAACTTTGCCGTATTTGAAAAGCCAGGCTTAGGTGAAATCGAGGAATTGCTAAAAACTTCCGGACTCTACAAAGAACACAATGGACTGTCCCTGCGCATCACTGCTCTTAAAATTTCTGAAAACGCCTTGACTTGGAAAGAAACAGCCAAAGCGGAACTCAATATTGATTTCTTTATTCGTCACGATGATCTATATTATTATGTTAACAGCGTCTTTGCCTCCGTCGAGCCAAAAGGTTTAGATGTCACGGCATGCAAGCGGAAAATATTGTGGACGTTATCGGAACAGCATTTATCATTTTCAGCAAACAAAAGAATGAAGTAAGTCCGGACCGAACTTTTACCCTTGAAGAACTAACTGACCCAACGGTAAGCCTGCGTGACCCACTATCCATGCCTATTATGAAGGATCAAAAACTTAAGGAAGGCTATTATGCTACCTTTGAGGAGTTCGTAAACAACGCACCGTCGATTGATATTGATTGTAAAATAAAATTCAGCTCACCTGTAAAAACGATCTGCGGAGACCTGGTCACAGAGGTTCCAACACTATTTGGATTCGCGCATGAGGACAAGCTTTATATTTTGTATCACCATCAATTTTTCGAATTGGAAAAGAAACACAATACTTTCTTCTTTGATGCAAATCCAAGGTTGTCCAAAAATTCACCGGATGATGTGACAGACAATGATTTCACGGCGTCAGCCATTGCCGGAATGTTTGACGCATCACGAAGTAGTTCATTTATCTATATGCTGGATATCAAGACCGGACGGTTAGGGGTATCACGGGATTTTAGAAGGTATCCTTGTATCATTTTCCGAGCTACCTCCTTTTAATCTGCCTCGTAATGGTCACATCGGTAATTTTATCATCCGCCGCTGACAAAAATGCTTTGCTTATAATAATGGATAGGATCCTACCGGCTGGATATTATTGCCAAAATAACCTGGCTAGTTTTTTGGCTCCCCATTCGTGATTCAAGCGTCCTGAATTACCTTAGCAGCAAAATCGCGCGCTATGTATCAGATATTAAAGTTTGTTCATGTCTTCGCCGCCATTATCGCCGTAGGTTTCAATTTCTCATATATCGTTTGGCTGGTAAAAGGAAAGATGGAAAAAGAGCATCTGCTCTTTTCGCTAAGGGGAATCAAGCTCATGGATGACCGGGTAGCCAATCCGTGCTATGGCCTTGCATTGATCACTGGATTTGCAATGGCGTATATCGCGGGGTATAACATTCTCGAAGTCCCTTGGATCCTTTATCCACTGATCTTATTTTCCATCATGGGGATTCTGGCATTCGGATTTTATTCTCCGACGCTTAGGAAACAAATTAAGATTGTCGAGGAATATGGAGGAGATTCTCCGGAATATAGGGCCATTGAAAAAAAGCAAATGGTCATCGGCGTCACACTTTTTGCGTTGGCCGTGGCGGTCGTTGCTATTATGGTGTTGAAGCCGTCGTAATATGGATATCAAACGCTTGTTTTCAAAACACCAGGAACACTAGCATATAATACTGTGATGAGTATATTAGATTACAATAATAAACTTTTAGATTAGATAATCTCATCTCACTTGGCTTAATAAAAATTGCTTTCCAGATTTCTCAACAAGGAGCAAAAATTGAGGGTCACAACGGTGTCGCCGGCCGTACACTTAATCTCCATATAGGTTGAGCCCAAAACATTCCTGTTTCGTGAGATCTACGAAAACGCGGAAGCCCTCGACCTTAACCTCTGGCGACGGTAGGATAATATCTTTTGCCCAATTGCTGTGATACGTTAGTAATGCGTTCAGACATACAATGTGGTGCCCAGCTTTGTCCATGTAACCAACGTATTGCCTGAAGTAGGGATTCAAAGATTGAATCGTTGAGCTTTCACGACGATGGGTTCCAGAATTTTTAATGAATACCAATGCAAGCGAATCAATCATAGATAGTTTTTCTGTGGGTACGCTGTGTCGCTGGGGAAGCACGTAAAAATTAACGGGTTCATTCTGGCTAAAAACTTTTCTAAAACTATCAATCGGCGCGTCTTTCCATTTGTTAAAGGTAAGGCTGCGCTTCATGTCTCCAGCACTGGATTGAAGCTTGGTCAAAATCAAGCTACTGTCATTCAGTTGCGTGACAGCGTAAATTCCCAACACAGGATCTCTTGGACCTGCTTGATCGTTGGCTGCTGTATGCACGAGATATCGGCTGTATTGCACTTTCCATGTCCCCGTCAACTGCCGACAACTATAGGTTCCATCAGATTTATAAACCAACTTTTCCAGGAATGGGTAATAAGTACTCTTATCTTCCCGGATGTAAACATCAAGTTGTTTGAACTCCCACGTCCTCGATGTCAAAAGCTCAATCCTTTTGTTATTCAGCTTTAGCGCTTCCGGGTTGTTAAATTCATAATACTTCCGTTGCGAAAATCCTGGAAGAGTAACCATTAAAAGGCAAGCGGTCACAACAATTTTGCCAATGCTGCAAGGGGGGACGTTCAATATAGAAACGAGTCTGGCCAACGGCGTTCGTTGTTAGGAGGAAAGAAAGTTACGATAAAATTATGTTGAGAAAAAAAATAAGATAGCAAACCCTATGGTGTTGAAGAAAAATATTGCAAAAAAACGCCCGATCGTCACCGGCCATTTTCTTCAGGAACCTGAAAATAACATTTACGCCACCATATTCTCCAAAGCTCCAAAGGCGTGATCGATCACAATTTTCCAGGTGCCATCGGGTTGTTGCTTCATAACTTCAATCCCTTTCGCACTGACTTTCACTTCTCCGCCGTCAGTGATATTCCATTCTGACCGACCGACTGCTAAGTTTCCGGTCTGAAGGCAGTAAACGGTTTTGATTTCCATTTTGCCTTTGATCGAAAGAATACTTTTTATGGCTTCCTCAAATTTTTCTTTGCCCGACACAGGTTTCCCAGGTTCTGGCACAATGATGCCGTTGAAGTCATACATACTTAACACGGTGGCGACATTGCCGGTATTGAAGGCTGCTGCAAGAACGCCATGCGCATCTTCTGCTCTTTTTGGTAGATTCATTTTTTTGAAATTTTAAGTTATGATTAATTTATTGGTTGAGAGAGTTCTCGGATAAATTCAATTGGCGACGTTGGTAGTACTTAGCGTGCGTGCGCTTGTTGGTGAAGAACACCCAACAAGGGCGTTGTGCGTACCACTCAAACAGCGAACCTGCTGACCTCGAAAGGCATTAAGAGATTCATACTACACATTGACGACTCTTTGCGTCTCTGCGCCTTTGCGGTTTTTATATTCACGTCCTTACTCTGATGCCCCATGTGCGCCTTAAGAAAGTATAGGCGAAACGTTTTTGCTCGCGGTGATAGCTTCAGATAGATTTCCAATGCTATTGTAAACCTTTTGAAACATAAATGGCCCCATGCTTACCCGCTTTACGCCCAGTTTATTTAATCTTTCCAGATCAGGAAGTCCCGGGATAACCATGACGTTCAATGGAAGTTTGGTATTCGATATGGCCTCGGCAATATCCTCTTCGCTGCTAATGCAAGGAAGAAAAATGCCGTCTGCACCTGTCGACTCATATTGCCGGAGTCTGGAGATCGTTTCTTTTTGTTTGTTCTCAACGTTAAGGATATAGGTGTCGCAACGAATATTGACAAAGAGATCAAGCTTTTGCGACTGAAGTCTATTCTTTATGTATTCGATGGTCTTAGCAAATTTTTCGGCGTCTCTCAGCAGCCGTTTTGATGCTTGAATCACGGAGTCCTCAATGTTGATTCCTGCAACGCCCAATTCGATCAACTTTATAATGTTGGCAACGATCTCGTCATCTGTTTTCCCGTATCCCATTTCCATGTCCACGGTCAAGGGTATTTGTACGGAAGCAAGTATTCGTTTGATCACAAACAGGTAATCTGCAAAGGGCATGTTTTCTCCATCCTCATAGCCAAGGCTGTTGGCTACTGCAGCACTGGATGTACCAATGGCTGGAAACTTTTTTTCTTGAAAAACGATCGCACTCCTTGCGTCCCAGGCATTGGGTAAAACAAACAGTTCCGAGGCGAGATGTAATGCCTTAAATCTTTGAAGTTTGGTTGACATAGTATTTTCTATTTTGTTCGTGAGACAAATATAGAATGGCCATTAGCCGTAACATTGTATAAAACGGAACTACCTAATTATTTTGCGAGGCAAGTGTGATGGGGGAACCAGTGGATGTGTAGCCCGTTGGGGTAAGGCCCGTAAAAGATTTAAATTCACGGATAAAATGTGACTGATCAAAATACCCGCAGTCATAAGCAATGGAAGTAAGTGAGTTGGTGTTTTGGGTCACGAGCCGGAGACTATTTTGAAAGCGATTTATCTTAGTATATAGCTTCGGCGTGAGGCCAGTGTATTGCAGAAACAATTTTTGCAGATAGCGAGATGTAATACCATAACGCGACGCAACATTTTCGATATTATCGAAAAAATCTTCGTGTTTCAATTCGCGCATAATGCTATTCACTACCGCGATTTTGCTATTCTTCTTTTTACTTGACGAAAGTCTGGTCAAGAGGAAATTTTCAACCAGGTTAATCCTTTTCTTCAAAGCATTAGTCTCCAACAACTTTGCATGAAGCGAGTTGACAGCATTTCCGGAGAGATCCCTGAAGTCGATTACCTGGTTATTGAATGAGTCTATATTTTCTTCGACAAAGCTGGACATTGCGTGGGGAAGGAAGCGAATTCCAAGCATGGTATTTTTGCCAATGGAACGCACGGTCAAAGGCCTAATAATTTGCCCCCATAATTCAATCGAGGGCGTTGTGACAAACTGGTCCGTGGCGCAAGTCTGCCATTTACCTGTGCCAAGGTTGAAAATAATTTCCGTATAACCGCTTGGGAAGACAGTGTCCACAAAAGAATTCTCCAGAGAAGAGTCATACAGGTAATAGCATTTGACGTACGTATTCAACGCTTCACATGGGCAAATTTCCTGGTAGTTCATCATAAGATATTCGATAGAATTACAACGTTGACTTTCATAAAAAGGCAATTTAAATAAGCAAAAAAACCGTTAATTGTATAAATCGGAACAAAGATGCTCCATTTCTCTTGCGTGAAAATTGAGTTTCCTCACTAACAGGCGCGGTCACGTTATGGTCGCCACACGCCACCCCGCTTGGATTGGCTTGATGCACCGGGCTTCCGGAACGTAAACACCTAAACACGTACACACTTAAACACTTAAAAACCTCCGAACCTCCTCGAAGCATCATACGCCAAACCAAGGCCCACACTGGATAATTTATTTTCATCGGCAACAGCAGCGTGTGGAAACATTTTTTTGAATGCCGATTGCACCAGCGGCACTTCTGTAGACCCTCCAGTAAGAATCACAAGATCGATATTGTTTTCTTTTACGCCAGCTCTCTTTAAACATTCCATTGCCGCCAGAACCATTTTTTGAACCCCTTTTTCGATCGCGTTTTCAAATTGTTTCCGGTCGACGGTAATGGTAAGCCCATCTTCCAAAAAATCGAAGTGTGCTGAGTGAGATAATGTCTCCGTTAACCCGATCTTAACTTCTTCAGCTGTTGCCAACAGACTGTGGCCCCGCTCCTGCTCCAACAAGCTTAACAGTCTTCTAAATCTTTTTTTGTCGTGCGATTCATGCAGATATTGCCGGACTTGGGACAAAACTTTTGGTGTGTATAAAAAATTGACTTTGCTCCATTCGGCTAAGTCATGAAAATATTTTAAGGGAACTTCAAGATGTTTCTTTCCGTAGGTGCTCAAGTATCCCACCTCTGGCATGATCGCTGCCAGACTTAAGTCTTTGTCGAAATCATTGCCTCCAACACGTACACCGGTGTTCGCCAAAATATCAGAGGTTCGATCGGGCTTCGTCACATACTTGGCCGACAAGCGAATAACGGTAAAATCGGATGTCCCCCCTCCTAGGTCTGTGACAATGGCCAATTTTTCACCTTCAACTTTTATCTCATGGGCAAACGCTGCAGCAATGGGTTCGAATTGGAATTCAATATGCTTATACCCCACCCGTTGAGCGATACTCCGAAGTTCTTCCTGAGCCCTTTTATCAGCGTCATGGTCGTTGTCGACAAAATGTACAGGACGACCCATGACGACATTCTCAACTTCGCAAGCGGCAAAATTATTCGTACTTCTCCTCAGGTTCTCCAAAAATGAGCCGATAATCCGTTCAAACTTTATTGACTTACCGTTGATCAGTGTACCGTGGCTCATCAACGAAGTTCCCAGGACGCGCTTCAAACTACGCATGAACCTTCCTTTCCGTCGCTCAAAAAATGATTGCAAGGCGACACGCCCAAAAACAGGATGGTACCCCCGTTCAGGAAAGAAAATGGCGCTGGGGATTGTTACCTGATCGTCTTCCACAGGCACCAGGGTAACGCTACCCTTATTGGCAATCGCTACACTTGAATTAGAGGTACCAAAATCAATTCCGCAGGAGACTGGCAATGTGTTAGGTGTTTAAATGTTTGGGTGTTTACGTTTTCTGTCAGCCACGTTATTGCAATAAAACTAATCTTGCAAAGCTTTCCTACCTGCCAACATAAACACCAAGACACCTAAACACTTAAACACTTGATAAATTCCTCTTCAACTTTTTCCATCTGGCGCAGATGTCGTTGCGCGTGCAGCGACAGGAAGTAAACGTATTGATACACATCTAACTTGCCAAGTCCATTTACAGACATTGTGGTATGATGCAGCACGCCTTCACCGTTGGGAAGCAGATCGAGGGTTATCAAACACCTGTCGAGTTGATTTCTGACCTCTCGCCTGACCTCATGTATCGATCTTTGTCCTGTAGGCTGATGATGCTCCGGACGTTGCCATGGAAACGCCTTAGGATTGGCGATCTCCTGTAATGCAGGACTGCCAAGCGAATAATTTGATGGCACCAGGTCGCCGTGCAACGTTGGGTCGTATTTCTGTAATGCTTTGACCGTTCCTTTCTCAATAAGGATCAGCAAGAAATGATTGGTAAGCATAACATGTTCAAGCACCTCATTTACACTCCAACCTCCTGCCGAAGGTTTATAGCAGCGTAACGGATGTTCTTTGTCGAACCATTCATCCATCACAGCAAAGGTGCGGATGAGTTCGCGTTTAAGGTTGGTATGTATATTTTCGAATGTCATTTTTTTTAAGTCAAGGGTCAATAAAAAAGCCCGGGTGTTTGCCCGGGCTTCTGTATTGTGAGGAGGTTAATTTCATCTCACACACATCTTGAATTCCCGGGCGCATAAATTCCACTTCACATCCTGGCGAAGGCGAATCATAGCGGCGATATGGAACGTTGATGATGTTTTCATAATGAAACAAATTTAAAACTATTTTTTTAAAATGAAAGCATGAGGAGGGAAAAATGTGATTAGGTGTTTACGTTTTTGAGTATTTAAGTGTTTAGGTTGCCGGTAGGAAAGCTCGTGCGTTTCCCAGGGTCCTTTTAAGCGTTGTAAGATGTTGCTTTTTAAAATTCATATTCTCGCGTATTTTTATGCGACAATGATCATGAACAAACGATTCCACTCACTTGCGTTAATTATCGCAGCATTTTTTCTGAACTGTACCCCCACTGAAAAAGCTTCAGAAAAAGTTTTAATTGAAAAAAAGATTTTAACGGGAGCCGAGCAGGTAGATCAATACCTTCCGTTGTTAAAAGGAAAGCGGGTTGCAATTCTCGCGAATCAAACATCGATCATTGGCAAGACGCACCTGGTCGACAGTCTGAAAAGCATGGGTATCAACATTGTAAAAGTGTTTGGTCCTGAACACGGCTTTCGCGGCAAGGCCAGCGCCGGAGTACAAGTCGCAGATGAAAAGGATGCAACTACCGGCATACCGATCATTTCTTTGTATGGCAAAAAAAACAAGCCAACGAAAGAAGACCTCGCCGATGTCGATATCATGATGTACGACCTACAAGATGTAGGCGTCAGGTTTTATACGAATATCAATGCATTGTCTCGACTCATGGAGGCCTGTCATGAAAACGACAAGGAACTTTTGATCCTCGATCGGCCAAACCCCAATGGATATTTAATTGACGGCCCTATTCTTGACATGAAATTCAAATCGGGCATTGGCATGTTCCCCATTCCGGCTGCGCATGGTTTAACCGTTGGCGAATTTGCCCAGATGGCCAACGGCGAAGGATGGCTTACTAATAAAGTAAAATGTAAGCTGAAGGTCATTAAAGTTGCTAACTATGACCATGATATGCCATATACCCTACCCGTTAGCCCGTCGCCTAACTTAAATACACAACAGGCGGTTTTGTTGTATCCTTCCACCTGCCTGTTTGAAGGTACTTATCTCAATCACGGACGCGGAACCTACTTTCCCTTTACCGTGCTGGGCAGCCCCGAGCTAAAGGGTATTTATCGAGTTTTCTTATACGCCGATCAGCATTAAAGGAATGGCCGAAACGCCTTTGCACATGAATCAGGTTTGCTATGGGTTAGATCTTCGTAATTATGATGTTAGTTTACTTCGGAAGCGTAAACAGATAAACATTCAATGGATGATTGAACTTTATAATGCTTACCCCTTCAAGGAGAAATTCTTTGACTCCAGCCTTAGCAGGGAAATGGGAACAATAGAAAGACTTATCGGTGTTGCAGCTTTCCGACAGCAGATTATCGATGGAAAACCAGAAAATGAGATCCGTGCCAGTTGGGAGCCTGGCCTTAGCGAGTATAAGGAGATGCGGAAAAAATACTTGCTGTATCCTTAATCTTTTATTTTATTCGGTGTGAAGTATTCGTCCAGTTCCACTCCCACGTAACGCCATTGTCCGGTGAAAATGCCTGACTCCAAACGGGATTATCCTTGTCCGTCTTGTCCCATTTGAACATGACCAAAACGGGTGTCCCCTGATATACATCTTTACAATAGAATATTCCGATATTCCCCTCAAAGGAACCGACGACAGGTGGGTCCATAACCCCAGTCGTACTGGGAACCCAATATAAACTCCATAGTCTTGTTTGGGGATTAAACAACCGAATGGTTAAGCCTTCAAAAGCTTTCCCGTCAAAAGTTGCTTTATAAATATCCATGTTGCCAATGCCATTAAGCATCGTCCCATAATTCTCATCTTTTGAAACAAACTCTTCCCATTCGTTGGAGTTCTTCAACCGCGTCTTTAGTCTTTTATTGTCCATCGTCCACTTCCCTGCTAAAAAATCGAAGTCATGCTGTGAGGACGTTTTAGAGGCAAAAATTTCCAGCTCTCCGGAAGGCGAAATTGTGGCGTTGGTTAAGCCAGTGATTTTGGGAAAGACAGGTGGTTGATTTTGCGCAAATGAGATCTGCAGACTAAATAAAATCAGTAAGCAGATAAGTTTCTGGTTGTGTTGGATTTCGTTTCATCGGTCGACAAGATTTCGTTACAAACAATTACAACGGATGGGGCGATTTCCTATCGTTGGAGACTGACGCTTCGCAGCCTTGGGGAAAATACTGAAATCAATTTTTTTAACGTTTTGAATTCTTGCTATTTTACAGGGGGCTCGTGTTTCACATCGTGCGCGACTTAGCTTTGTTGAAGAATAACCTTAGGAAGCTGTGACCACATCTGCTTACGGATTGCTTGCGCATCGCGGAGCGTTTTAATGCCGGCCGCAGTAAGTGTGAATAGCCGCTTCCGCTTTCCACCTCTTACCTCCTCGGCTTCGCCAAATTGAGAAGAGAGATAACCTTTTTCTTCCAGCCGGTGGAGCGCAGTATGAACTGCGCCGATATTAACATTGCGCTGTGTTTGATCTTCTATCTCCTGCCGGATAGAAACGCCATAGGCATTGTCGCGTAAGATGCCGACAGCGAGCAGAACGATTTCTTCAAATTCTCCCAGGTATGTTCCTTTCATGAATGAGGAAGGGTATAATATTTATAAATGTATATAATACATGCGTATCACCAAAGAAATGCAATAGAAATCGGCGAATACGCTGGTTAGCTTGAATCGCCAAGACCCTGATCAATTTTAAAACGCAAAGGCGCTAAGACGCAAAGATCTGTTCAAAAATAAGCCAGCATAACTGGAAATTCTTTGCGCCTCCGCGTCTTTGCGGTTGATTTTTCAAGAGAAGGAACATCAGTGAAGCCTTCCATATAAAATAGTCAATCTAAATTCCAAAAGGAAACTCAGTGCTTTCAGCCTCGCTGAGGTCAAATCCATTTTCGGTCATCTTGGCCCTTATCAACCGTTCTCTAACCACCAACAAAGCACGAAGCTTTTGTAAAACCTCTCGCTTAGGTTGCCAAAATCTCAACTCATCTGCGTTTTTGCATGCATACTTTGCTATCCGTATTGAATCAATCTTGTCATTTTTCCCGCGTTGCATTCCCTGTGATTGCTTAATGCGCAGTGCTGGCTCTACGCATACCTTAACCTTTTGTTTGGTGAAATAGTCTAGTAAAGGGTAGCAATAGATTCCACTATGCTCCATGCAAACAATCAGTTGATCTGATTTGAACCCGAATTTCGCTTTTAACTCTTGGAAGTACTTTTTAATAGCTGTTGTATTGTTGCTTACTTCCTGGCCATAATAGTTTTGACCCTCAACTGTAAGGGAAGCATGAAAACTATTCTTTCCAATGTCAATCCCTAAAAAATAACGTGTTTTCATTAATTTGGGGTTAGGTTACAGACAGTAATCCGTTAACGTTTCTAAGCACAATCAATTCCTTGATAATAGGTCATAAGCCTAAATTTCTATTTGATGCTTGCCTAGAAAACTGACTGAGGATTGAATCACAAAATAGGTCGCTAACCTGCACCTTTGTCAAATTCGCCTCAGTCAGTGTTAACGTTATCCACAATTTCACAAAAGAAAAAAGGACCAAAAAAGAAAATCACTACGATGATTAATAATTAACCTTCGATAGTGATTTAAATCTAAAGGAAACTTTGTGTCTTGGTGACTTTGTGGCTATGCATTTACTTGAGTCTTAAGGGAGCGCATTAAAATAAATTCGGGTTTCAAGCACCAAAGTTGTAACCTTAGCCGTCTTAGCCTGTAGACGATAAAACCTATAGTTATGTTTATAAAAAATATTCGCATCGCCGCACGCTTCCTTTCAAAACACAAAGAGTACTCGGCCGTCAATATTCTGGGGCTCACCCTAAGTTTTGTCAGCGTGTTGTTTATAGGCCTTTACATCTTTGATGAACTGAGCTTCGAAAATATGCACGGTCGAGCCGACCGAATCTATCGTGTCATCGAAAATGAATCTACGGATGGAAAAATCGCTAAGCTTGGTAATGTACCCTTTCGCTTAGCAGACTTAGGCGACGAGTTGCCGTCAATAGAAAAGGGCGTAAGAATTTTTGGGATTGGTCGGGCGAATTTCTTTTCTGATGAAAACGAAAATAAGATCTATCGGGATTTTACGGTTTTCGAACAGTCCTTCCTAGACGTCTTTGATTTTAAGGTACTCTACGGATCGCGTGAAAATGCATTAGCGGAAGCTAACGCTATTGTACTCACCAAATCCGCTGCTGAACAGCTTTTCGGAACGGCCGATGTAGTCAATAAATTTGTCCGTACGGACCGCGCAGACCAACCATTTAAAATAACGGCTGTCCTGGACGATTTCCCGCCAAACTCCCACCTAAGTTTCGATCTTCTTGTCTCCCTGAAAACTTTTTCTGGTGTGGACTGGTATAAAGAAGTCAGCGCCAGTGACTGGAGTTCGAACTCATTCAGCACTTACGTGCTGCTGAAAAACAGCATCGATGCAAGTAATGTGGAAAATGCTATAACTGAAACGGTCAACAAGAATCGTGATGCCAAGACTCCCAAGACCTCCTTCAGCCTTCAGCCTTTATCCGAGATTCATTTTCATTCGGCTGATATACGCGGTGGCTATGCTCGAAATCCCGGAGCGCTTTATTACCTCTATATTTTTGGCGCGGTCGGACTGTTTATTATTACTATCGCTTGTATTAACTATATTAATTTATCGACATCGCTTTCCATTACCCGGGGCAAGGAAGTTGGTGTCAAAAAAGTGGCTGGCGCCGGCCGCGCCCAATTAGTCTGGCAGTTTATTACGGAATCCAGTCTAGTTAGTTTGGCAGCGTTAATGATAGCCGTCGTGGCGATCATTATCCTTTTACCAAGCTTTAATGCTTTTGTAGGGAAACAACTATCGTTCGATTTGTTAACAGATGTTCGCGTGATAATTGCGTTGATAGGTTTTGCCTTATTAATAGGTTTTTTGTCGGGAAGTTATCCGGCATTTTATCTCTCGCGATTCAAACCCGCAATGGCCATTAGGGGATTTTCAACAGCGGGAAAAAAAAGCGGTGGTCATACGCCGCGGACTGGTGGTGTTTCAATTTGCGCTCTCCATTACGCTGATCCTTTCTACATTGATGGCAAGGCAGCAGCTCAACTTCATACGCAATCGGGATCTTGGATTCCAGAAAGATCAGTTGGTGGTACTTGATATCAACAGTGGTTTGGTCAGGAAAGGTTTCGATGTTATTAAGACTGAGATATCAAAGATCCCACTTGTGAAAGATATTACGGTCTCGTCGCGTGTGCCTGGTGAGTGGAAAAACCTTCCTCAAGTAGGCGTAGCCGTACAAGGCACAGAAGCGTTGCAAAAAATGTATTTCATGGGTGTTGATGCCAACTTCTTAAGAACCTTTGACATTAAATTGTTGGACGGACGAAATTTTTCAGAGGAGATTTTAGCCGACTCAGCGTCATTCATAATAAATGAAACGGCTGCAAAGGAACTCGGCTTTGCGAATCCATTCAACGAAAGTCTGACCGTCCAAAGTGTAAATTTTTCAGTCGATGATGAAGCCCTCGACACACCATTCCGAGGGAGAATTATTGGTGTTATTAAAGATTTCCATTTCCAATCTCTGCATCAAAAGATTGGTCCGATGTTGCTCGCCTTCCGCAACAACCCCATTCACAGCATCGATTATTTCAGCGTGCGCCTCATGCCTGGCGATGCCCAAAGCGCACTCAAAGACATGGACAACATACTTCGCGCAATCGACCCGGCACATCTGATCGAATACAATTTTCTTGACGACAGACTCGATAATTTTTATCGTCAGGATACAAAACGAGGTCAGTTGTTCACTATTGCTGCCGTTGTGTCGGTAGGGCTGGCATGCCTCGGACTATTTTCTTTAGTTTCTTTCATGACGGAACAACGAACGAAGGAGATTGGGATACGAAAGGCTTTGGGTGCCACCACAGCTCAGATCGTCACCTTGCTTTCTTCTACGTACATAAAACTGGTATTGGCTGCTTTTGTAATTGCCACGCCTTTGGCGATTTGGGCGATTAATCAATGGCTTCAATCCTTTGCTTATAAAACTGAGATTGGGATGCTTACAATAGTCGTAACGGGTATCTTTTCTCTGATGATCGCTGTCATTACCGTCGGCTATAAATCGATCAAGGCTGCGTGGGAAAATCCGGGGAAAAGTCTGAGGAGTGAATAGGGAAAGGGTTATTTAGATTCCCGGGAAGTAGTTCGTCACTTCGGTTGTTGCTAAATTATCCAGCATGATGAGATAGTGAAAAATTGGGTGGCATTGCCAGCGGACGCTGGCGTTGAGACGAGCACAAGCGGGACGCTTGCGCTAGCATTTGCGACCTTTGCGTGAAACCATATAGACGACCCTACATGGCAGGATCACTAACGCGTTCCTCGCCGGTCTCAACACGGCCGGCAAAACGTTTTTCAAATTCGGGTTTCCCTTTAAGCACGAGGGAAGTGTCATACCATCCAAAGCTCTTTTTAAGATCAACGACCACTTTTGCACTGGCGCCACTGGTAATGGTTTTACTTTGGCTGACCTGTTTGTAGGAATTGTCCTTGATTTCAACAGTAATTGACTCTGCCGATCTGTTAGCAATCATTAGCTCGATATTTCCCGTCAGCTTACCTTTTGTTTTCGATTCGTAACGACAGGTTACTTCGATCGTCGGATCATTAATACTTCCTCTAAATTCACGAAAGAAACCATTGGGACCATGCAGCTGAAAATGATATTGGCCGTTCGCGAATTCTTCCTTATTCCAGATGTCTTTCAGTGTATCGCCCGCGTTTACCGCGTATGAGCGATGTGTGAACTCGCCTGCATACCCAAATACATGAAAGGGCGATCCAGCAGCCCGGGACCCAAAAATATCGTTCGCCGCAGTCAGCTTAATTTCAAAAGCCTTTCCTTCGGGAGTCAGGTTGCCATCGGCATACAACTGATATGGTAGAGCACGCGATGGCCTTGTGCCTTTTTCTTGTTTGGGTAAGACCGAATTATTGGGTTGCCGGTTAGCATGATCGATTTCGTCTTTCGTCAAAGCGTGGTAATCGGACGGATTTTTTTTGTACTGTGCTTTGTGTATACTTTCTACAAATTCATTCCGCGGCAGGGATTTCGGAAGCGGGATTTTTTCACCGATATAAGGTTTAAAAACAGAAGTAAGATCTCCGCAAACCGCACGTCGCCAATCGCTGATATTGGATTCTTCAACTTTCTTTCCTGTTTTATGACTAACAAATTTTTCCAGGAATTGCAATATCGAAGTATGATCAAACACCTGTGAGCATACTGCTCCTCCACGACTCCACGGCGAGGCAACGACCAGTGGAACGCGATAGCCAAGTCCGATGGGTCCACCCCGCGCATACTTCGCCGGCTTACGTTCCAAATCCTTTTCAAGCGAAACATGTTCGGTTCGGAGATCGATGTTCGCTGAAACAAGTCCTGTCCGTTCACGATCCGGCACCGGTGGAACAAACGGCGGAACATGATCAAAGTATCCGTCATTTTCATCGTAACAGAGAATAAAAATAGTCTTGCTCCACACTTCTGGATTCTTGGTTAGAATGTCCATCGCCTCTGACAAGTACCATGCTCCATACCAGGGCGCACCGGGATGATCGGAAAAATTTTCAGGCGCGACCAGCCATGATACAGTGGGAAGCTTTCCATTTTTCACATCTTCCCGGAATTGATACAGCACGTCACCCTTGGGGACTTTCATCTCACGCTCCGTACTTCCGTCTTTGTATTTCAGGGTTGCGAGATCATGATAATGGGGATCTTTGCTGTTCGTAGAAAATGCTTTTTCATGCAGGGCCTTTTCTCTCGCAGATAGCTTCGCGTAATTCTCAGGCGTATATTTCTCGATGGCCAGAAGCGATAAGTCCAGCTCTTGTTTCATCCTTTCGATTCTTCCCTTCAGTTGAACAAAGTCTTCGCTTCCAGCTTGCATACTCTTCAGCTTTGTTTCAGCTTCCAGAATTTTTGCTTTTAGTGTTTCAATTTCCTTTGGCAGATGCTTCAAGTGACCTGGCGCGAACCTGACCTGATATTGCGAAAACCATTCAATAGGATTGTCTGTAAAGTTACCAAGCCAGGCATCCTCTTCTCCTTCCAGTCCCACGCCTACACTCACTTCATTCTGATAAATCCGCCAGGAGATATTGTTTTCTTCCAGTCTTTCCGGAAAAGTCTTCCATTGTGCTTCACAGCAATAATCAGCTTCCTCATTTCGAACTCTGGCCTGGGCGTTGGCATCTTCCCTTATCTTACCCGTCCACAGATAAAGGCGGTTGGGTGTGGTGCCTGTTAATGACGAACAAAAATTCTGATCGCATATCGTAAAAGCATCCGCTAATGCGTAGTAAAATGGAAGGTCCTGGCGATCATAATATCCCAATGTTAGTGGCATATCACGATAGTCTTTGTGACCGGATTTCTTGGCCTCAAGCCATTGATCGCATCGACCATTATTGCGTACATCCGTCTGGTCTGTCCAACCGTGTGGAAGGGAGCCCATCCACGTGGCGTTGGTGTCCTTGATGTTCAGACGGAAGGGAGCAAAAGTTTCCCCTTTGGCATTTGTCTGGAGGAATACAGAATTTTTATTGGGTAGCCTCATTGCACGGGGATCACTGAAGCCACGAACACCCTGTAGAGAACCGTAACAATGATCAAACGAGCGATTCTCCTGCATGAGAATCACAACATGCTCTGCATCCAGGTAAGTTGTCCCCTGTGCTGGATTTATAGCGAAGGCGCGTTCAATCGAGGAAGGAAGAAAACCAGGTAGACCTGCAGCACCTGAAAGCAAGGTTGCCTTTTTAAGAAATTCTCTGCGCGAATCCATTAAAACAAGAATTTTGATGTGGCGTAAATGTAAGAAACCATTTTATAGCAACCCGCGGATTATGGCATCTTAAAAATATGTTTATATCAAAGTAAAGTTACCCAAATATTAAGAAGCGGACATCCCATTGTTCATGGATGAACGTCTTGCTCCTACTAATACTCATTTTAACGATAGTGAAAGGGATTTTAAAACTGGCCGACAACTTGTTTTACTAAAGTTGAAGTAATCACTCCGCTCAAAAATCGACAAACTGAGAACCTAGAACAAACAAGCTGCCTTAAAAAGTTACCAGCGAGCGCTCGAAATCGATCCGCACAATTTGCATGCGGCAAAAATGCTACAGAAAATTAAGTAGCGTTAAAACGTAAATTCAGTAGCAAGAATGGAATCCTTGCCCGATTAATTCGAAAAAGAGTCGGGGCGAATGGGTAATTTCCGGATTCGTTTTCCAGTCGCCGCGAACAGCGCGTTGGCCAACGCTGGTGCGACGGGCGGAACTCCGGGCTCTCCAGCGCCTCCCATTTCTCCAGTGGCTGGGAACAATGTAAACTTCGATGGCTGGCGTTTCGTTGATGCGTAGCATCCGATAATCATGGAAATTGCTCTGCTTTACTTTTCCTTCTTCCAATGTGATCTCACCGTACAGTGCTGCGGTCAGGCCGAAGATGATACTGCCTTCCATTTGCGCTTTAACACCATCCGGATTTACAGCAAGCCCGCAGTCTATGGCACAAACAACCCGGTGAATTCGAATATTACTTTTTTCAATAGAGAGTTCGACAACTTGTGAAACATAACTCCCCATCGCTGCATGCACAGCCACCCCTTTGAATATTCCATTTCCAAGCGGTTTATCCCATTGCGCTTTTTCAACGGCCAGGTTAAGCGCAGCAAGATGTCGTGGATGATTTTTTAGCAACGTGCGTCTGTAGGAAACGGGATCTTTGCCACTCAACAATGCGAGCTCATCGATCAGGCACTCCATTACAAACGCCGTATGCGTATGACCAACCGACCGCCACGCTAAAACAGGAACTGGCGATGAGGTCGTATGCAGTTCGATGGAATGATTTTGGATTGAATCGAAATACGGAGATCCATGTACCCCACCTATCGAACTGTAGTCGATGCCGTTAGCAACGATGTCTTTTTCGAGGGGCGTATCAATAAAAAGGGATTGCCCAACAATGCGATGTTGCCACGCAACGGGAAAATTATCGCCGTCCAGACCAATGTTAACGCGGTGTAAATAAGCCGGGCGGTAGTAGCCTCCTTTAATGTCATCTTCGCGTGACCAAACCAATTTAATAGGTTCTCCACACGCCTTAGCGATATGCACGGCTTCCATCACCCAATCGGATCCAAATGAACCTCGTCTCCCAAAACTTCCTCCGATGCAGGGAGTCTGGAACACGACTTGTTCCAAATCTAAGCCCAAAAATTCGGCTACTTCTGCCTGATGGAGCAGTAGTGACTGCGTAGCCGACCATATCTCACATTTGTCTTTAAAAATCTTTACCGTACAATTCAACGGTTCCATTGGAGCATGGGCAAGGTACGGCAGTATAAATTCGGCGTCGACCTTTTTAACTGCTTTATTCAGACTGACCGACACATCTCCTTTCTGCTGACTGATTATTCCTGCGCTCAATGACAATTTGCTATAACGCTCCTGGAGTGCCTTACTATCCTCAATACCTGTAGGCCCACTCTCCCATTCCACTTTCAATGCCTCCCGGCCTAATTTTGCCGCCCAGTAATGATCACCAACGACCGCGATACCCGAAGGCACCTCTACCACATGTCGAACACCATTTACCGCCTTCGCCGCGGTAGAATCGAAGGATTTAACTTTTCCACCAAACACCGGAGATCGGGCTACTACTGCCGTTAACAAACCAGGAAATTGAATATCCAGCCCATACTTTGCGCTTCCGTTAATTTTGCCGGAAAGATCCAAACGCATTTGTGGTTTGCCTATTAGCCTCCATTCGCCAGGCGTCCTAAGTTTGACGGAAGGAACTGGCAGACGGGAAGCTTCAGACGCAACCTCTCCATACCGCAGCTCATTTTTACCCGCCATAACAAGTCCATTTTTTGTGCTACAACTGGCGGGGTCCACGCCCCACCGTTTGGCCGCTGCCATGATCAGCATCCCGCGGGCGGTGGCTCCGGCCATTCGGCACGGATCAAATTCGGAACGTGTAGTGTCTGAACCTCCTGTACTCAATACAAAAATTCCCTTTTCAAGGTCATCCTTTTTTCCTGACGGCGGAGGTTCGACTTTAATTTTTCGCCAATCGCAATCAAGCTCTTCCGCAATCAACATCGACAAGGTTGTTGAAATACCTTGTCCCATTTCCACTTTGCATAGTGTGATATGAATACTATCATCCGCCCCTATTGTTAAAAGCGAATTCATAGGAAATGCTGATTGATTTTCAGGCAGGAGATTGATAGCCGAAGTAGGAACATGAAATGAAATCAACAATCCACCCGTCACTGCCGCACCGCTTTTAATAAATTCCCTTCGTGTGAACTTGCTTGATTTTTTCATTCAATGAATCAAAGAAAATTATAATGTGCCCAAATATAAAATGAATATGCCGGAATGCTGGCCCTTAAGGATAAAATGCGTTCACGGCTCGACAAAGAGATAAAGACTTGGCCCGATTACCGACGCTTTGTGATAGAAACGCATTTACGACTTGACAAAAAGCTGCGGCGCGTAAGAGTGCTTCGGTTTCCCACGCGCATCAACCCTTATGCCAGGGTAAAAAACTAAGGCTGCCGAAATTCCAGGTGGCGATTGAAGAATGGGAGCATATTATCTTCGACTCGTCCATGTTCGATCCAATTTTTTTCAGAGACATCGCCATTGTATTCTTCAGCGATGTGGTCTATCCCTAACTGGTCGAGCTTTCTTGTAAAGGCCTGATTGGAGTAGACGTGACCCTGTGTCCTGTCATATCGTCCCCAATCGAACGCAATTCCGCGCATTTTTCTTAGGTTGTCTCCGTACTCTCTCAGCAGCTCATCAAGATGAAAGCGCGACTGAAGTTTACGAATGTTCTCTGCATTTAATTTTGGTTCTCCGTTCTCCATTTCAACGACGAAATCGCAATAGAACGGCGGACGGTCTGGGTTGGGAAGATAGGCCTGTGCCATTGATACAAAGCCCGGTGCATATTGATCACTCCAAAGCTCAGAGAATGTCTTGGCTTTATGAAGCCGTGGCCAATTGACCATTGTCTGTGCTGGCATCAAGCCACTGCCAGTACCCACTGGGTGAAGGGCGTAAACAGCACTGAAAAGATCCGGATAGAGCATCGCGAATTTTAGCGCACCGTATCCACCGATAAAGTCCCCGGCAAGGCCCCTGCTGTCACGATGCCGGATGGTGCGGAAATGATTGTCTATATACGGCAGGACTTCTTTGATCGTGAAATCCAGCCACCTGCCACTGGTGGATGAGTTTTCATACCAGCTTCCCAGTGTCGGAGAACTGTAGTTTGGAGCAACAAGGATGAACTCATTAATTTGCCCATTCGAAATTAGCCGATCAAACAACGCCTGGGCTAAACTTCCAGCACCGAACATACGCTCGTTGCTATAATTAAGACTATGGAAATAGTAAATCACTGGGTATGATTTCTTACTTTCCTGGTAACCTGCCGGAAGGTATACCGATATGCTCCGCTTGGGGTCGATACCAATGCGATTGTCCTTAAGAACTTCAGAGGTTATGTGTTCCGTAACCACCGTGCCCCGTTTTCCTCCCTGACCATTTCCGGAAGGTGCTCCAGCCAATGTTTTACCATTAGGTTGACACCATACAAAGGGAGCAAATGAGATAACGACCAAAAGTAACACTATGGATTTCGTTTGCCTCATAATTTTGATTTGTTTAATCAATCGAAAAACGGCATCTGAAGAAAATGACACAAATCTGAATGATCACCGGACGGATAAAATTGACGAATGCTTCTTCCCGCTAGACGTTTGGAAATTGAGTCCTGCCAATAGAGCCATGCCGCTGGCGGATGACTTTTCCAACTATTCATTCTACAAATATGAAACATATGCGTTACATTCACGTTTGTAGAAACTATATGATAAAGCGCTCTCCACCGAAATGGGCCGACCACTTCCTGGAATGGTATTGCAACCCTTCGCGGCTGGAAGCGATTCAAGGCGATGCCTACGAGCTTTATGATCGTACCCTGAGATTTCGTAATAGGCGCGTTGCTGATTTCCTTTTCATTTGGAATGTGTTGCGCTTTTTTCGCTGGTCCAACATCAAACGTTCTAAAACATCTTCACCCAATGCTTTTATGATGTACAGAAACTATTTTACCGTTTTCAAAAGAGGATTTGTCAAACAAAAAGGCTATTCGTTCCTCAACATATTTGGACTGGCAATAGGGATCTCCTGTTTCCTGTTGATCAGTCTATACATCAAAGACGAATACAGTTTTGACAGGATGCATTCAAAAGCCGATCACATTTATCGCATTCACGAGATTTTCCAGTCTGAAGGTGTAGGTGAACGGTCTGCCAGTCAGCCATTTCCTGTAGCTCAAGCGTTATTGAATGATCACCCTTCACAAATACTGAAGGCAGTCCGGGTTTTCAATTTTCAAGCTCCTACGCTCGCACTGTCCACCATCGACAACAAAAAGGAATTTAATGAATCCAGGTTATTCTTCGCAGATTCTGGTTTTTTTGAGTTGTTTGATTTTCCCCTGGCGGAAGGCGATCCCAGAGACGCCTTAGCCAAGCCTCTGTCAATCGTTATAACAGAAAGTATGGCCCGGAAATACTTTGACAACGAAAACCCCATGGGTAAATTCCTCCGGTTCCAGGGCAGGCAAAATTTATTGGTGACGGGTATCCTGAAAGATATTCCGGCAAACGCACATTTTCAATTTGATTTTCTTGTTTCCTTTCAGACCCTGATTCCCGAAACCTTCAACGAAGTTGTTCCAGAACGCTGGCATTGGTACTGGAATCCATGCTGGACCTACCTGCTGATGAAAGATCAAGAAGCTGTCCGCCAGGTGCAGGCCAGCATGCCTGCGTTTGTACAAAAATATTTTCCCGAATTTGTGCGCAACGACATCACAATGGAACTAATGCCATTGACAGACATACATCTTAAATCGCGAATGGATTATGAGATACAGCCCAATGGCAGCCTTACGACGATATATGTGTTCGCGTCCATCGCCTTCTTCGTGTTGCTGATCGCTTGTATCAATTTTATTAACCTCAGCACGGCGCGGGCCGCCAAACGAGCAAAGGAAGTCGGTATGCGGAAAACATTGGGGGGACAAAAATTTCAGTTGGTCGGTCAATTTCTTTTTGAGTCTATCATGCTGTGCTTGCTTTCCGTTTTGATTGCTGTCGTGGTCGTTGCGTTAGCACTTCCGTTTTTCAATGCGTTTGCGGAGAAAAATATGGAGATCACAGTTCTTTTAGAACCATTTTATCTTGCATTGTTGACTTTACTTCCGTTGAGTGTTGGTTTTCTTTCCGGAATTTATCCTGCGTTTGTACTATCATCCTTCCGACCCATTACTGCCCTTAAGTCACTGGGAAGTCAGGAAAAAGGAAGCGGGTTCAGAAAAGCGTTGGTGGTGGTTCAGTTTACCCTTTCCATAATTTTGCTTATCGGTACAGGGGTAGCAATCGACCAATTGGAGATGTTGCAGAATAGCGATACTGGATTTGCCCGTGAAAACGTGGTGATGATACCCGTATCACGGACCCCTATCGCAAAAAACTATCTATCACTTCGGAATGAGTTCTTACGAAATCCAAATGCTTTAAGTGTCACCGCCGTGGAGGAAATTGTGGGAGCAAAACACCAAGTTGGTAATTTGCTGGTTGAAGGCATGGAAGTATCAAAGCCATTTCCGCGACTTACCATCCGGCACGACTTCATCAAGACTTTTGACATTCCCCTGGTAGCGGGTCGAGACTATTCTGAAGATATCCATACCGACGACTCATTGGCATTGTTGGTCAACGAAACCTTTGTGCGACAGATGGGATGGAAATCCAACGAGGAAGCTATTGGTAAGAAATTTGACAACCGTTCCGACGGCATGATCGTGGGTGTTGTGAAAGACTTTAATTTCGCGTCACGCCACCAGCCCATCCATCCACTGGTATTAAATCTAGATACGCAGGACCGGGCCTTTGACATATTTATCAAGTACATGGCGGTACGCATCACAGGCGATGATACGCGCGAGACATTGGCATGGTTGGAACAGCAATGGAAAGTACAAATGCCCGGATGGCCATTTCAATATTTCTTTTTGGAAAATGACCTTGAAAAGCTCTACAAAGCCGAGAACAAAATGAGCAAGATCACCCTCATCTTTTCCGGGTTGTCTATCCTCGTTGCCTGCCTGGGATTGTTTGGTTTGTCAACATACACAGCAGAACAACGAAAAAAAGAAATGAGCATACGCAAAGTTTTGGGCAGCTCGGATTCGGAAATATTCCTGCTGTTTTCGAAGCATTTCTTCACATTGATTTTGATTGCCAATGCAATTGCTATTCCCCTGGCCTACTTCGTGATGAAAAAATGGCTTGCGACCTTTGCCTATCAGGTGGATATTGATCCTAAGCTGTTTGTATTTGCGGGGGCATCCGCCATTGGTATAACGTTTTTCACCATCGCTTATCAGGCTCTGCGCACAGCGCATAATAATCCGGCAGAGGTATTGAAAAATGAATAGCATTATTTTTAAAGACAAATAGTATGAAAGGGACCAACCTTGGCGAACTCGAAGAGCTTATTTTACTCACGGTGGGAATTTTATATAAAAAGGCGTATGGCGTGGCCGTAATGGATGAAATTGGAAAGCAGACGGGAAGAAGTCTTAATATCAGTGCGGTACATGCAGTGCTGCAACGACTGGAAGATAAAGGTCTTGTGACTTCAAAAATGAGCGAACCAACGGGTGAACGCGGTGGTCGCCGAAAGCGAATTTTCTATCTAACAGCCGCAGGAAAGAAAGCATTGGAAGAAGCAAATGAGTTAAGAAATCAGTTGTTTAGCCAGATTCCTAAAATTAGTTTCAAGTTTCAAGTTTGAAGTTTGAGGTTTCACTCCGTAGGCAGATGTTTGCGGGTTTCATATCGAGCTTATTTAACCGCAGAGAAATCCCGAGGTTAAATGCAAGAGTCCGCAGAGGAATAGCGACGTTGAACCACAGCGCATCTCATATAAATCTCATGATTTCCTTCTATATGATTAGGGAATTTTTTTAGCGCAGAGGTACGCGGAGGAATTTGCGCTGAGAAAAATCCAGAGAGAACTAATTCGCCGAGGAGATAGTGTAGGTCGGTTCTATAAAAAGTAATCTATAATGAGAGGACGCTGAGCACGGCCAAGCCGTGGCTCGATAAGCTTCGTAGGAAAGTTCAACCCTTTCAAAGGTTAAATTGAAGAAAAACGAAACACTCTCCACGAAGCTCTTGTTTACCACGGCTTGGCCGTGCTCAGCGTCCTCTGAATAGAGAAATTTTCGAGATTTCTACGCACGGGTAGAAATATTGGAGCAAGCCTGAGCTTTTTCATTCTCAGTGATCACTCTCTATAGAACCAGGGCGAAATTTTAACGCAGAGTCGGTGGAGGAATTTGCACTATCGGAATCCAGAGTGAACCAATTCCACTCTCAGCGTACCTCCCTGTATTTTACCTCGGTATTCCCTCCGCGCTAAAAAATGTCTTGGTACAAAGGCCTTACAAAGTTATTATCATCAAAACATTAGACCCTTATTGGAATGCGATGCATTTAAAATATCGCGTAAATACTGCCTTCGAGAGCTCAACCCCGTTCCCTGATTTAATTTTGGAACTTTTTTTGCTCCAAAGGTTTTAGGAAGTACTTGTATATATGGGCATCATTATTTCGTTATGCTCATGAAAAAGCGCTAAAAATCTATGACGGCTCATCTTACTAAATCCATTTACCACACCCTTGGTTCGGTCTTTATTGTCACACTTTTTGTATTCATCTTTTCCTGTGATGACAATGATGAGCCATCTCAGCAAATTGATAATGAAAACAATAAGCACGTGAATGATTGGATCTTGGACAAGATGGAATTCTGGTATTTATGGTCGAATGAATTGCCTGCTGCGGCTGATAAAAATTTGAATCCCGATGAATTCTTTCAATCATTATTGACCGACGATGACCGCTTTTCCTGGATACAGGAAGACTACCAGGAGTTATTGAATTCGTTAAAAGGCATTAGCAAAGAGGCTGGATTTGAATTTGTGTTGTATCAGGAGGATGGAAGCGATAATGTACAGGCGCAAATTTTATATATTAAGCCCAGCTCTCCTGCTGAAAATGCAGGATTGAAACGCGGTGACGCCATTACTCAGGTAAACGGCCAGCAATTAAACACCACAAATTATAGAACAGTACTGAAAGGTATCACAGATAATACGTTTAGTATTAGCTATAAGCCGCTTTTGGTTGAGGAAGGGAAATTTGATGTCGCCAAAACCATTTCAATTTCTACTGTAGTGTATAGTGAGAATCCCAACTATCTCAGCAAGGTCATAGAGGTCGGCGGCAAGAAAATTGGTTATTATGTTTACAATTTCTTTGCGTCAGGAATAGATGGAGAAACCGGAAAATATGACGTTGAGATGGATAACATCTTTGCTGGTTTCAAGGCAAAAGGAATTACCGATCTTGTGCTCGACCTTCGCTTTAACAGTGGTGGATCGGAGATATCGGCAAACAACCTCGCCAGTCTCATTGCACCGAGTCCCGAGGACAAAATATTTTTTAGGAGAGAATATAATACACAGGTCGAAAGTGAAATTCTGTCTGACCCTAGCGCTGGTGAGTCGTTCCTGTTCAGCAAGCTCAAAGCAAAAGCTCAGAACGTCGGCGACCAATTAGGGGCGCGGCTTTACATCCTTACAGGTTCGCGCACAGCGTCTGCGAGCGAACTAATCATCAACGGACTGAATCCTTATCTCGATGTGTTTCTTATCGGTGATGTTACCTACGGAAAAAATGTTGGGTCTATTTCGATTTATGACGAAGCGGATCCCAAGAACACCTGGGGCATGCAACCTATCGTTGTAAAGGTGTATAACAGTCTTAATCAATCCGATTATAGTAACGGATTTTCTCCTGATGTTGAAAACGAGGACAACGGCCTTTTCATTTATCCTCTGGGTGACACCCGCGAAGAATTACTGAGCGAAGCGATTGAAAAAATTACAGGCGTTCCATCTCCAGGACGCAGGGCATCAGTAGAAAAGCATACGATACTAGGCCATTCGTTGGATAGTAAGAGAAGGAGTTTCACCTTGAATATCGAAAGTCCTACACGTTAGTTGGAGGTTTGAGGTTCGAAGTTGCGCTCTCATAGTGGGTTTTCTGTAGGAAAGCTCCTCTGCCCCATCGATTTAGCAATGAACGCGGAAGCGCTCAACTTCGAACTTCAAACCTCAAACTTCAAACTTTTTCTAAGTCCTCTAAAACGATAGGTACTTTCCTGATTCGTTTACCCGTAGCTGCAAAGATCGCGTTCAGCACAGCGGGAACCCCTAGCGGGCTCGATATCTCTCCAATGCCCCAGGGCTTTTCCTCTTGGCTATCGACAAAGTGTACTTCCATCGAAGGACATTCGTTCATTCGTAGTAGTTTATTTTCATGGAAATTTGTTTGAATAGCCCGGCCGTTGCGTATTGGAAGACCACCATAGAACAAAGCCGTGAGACCCCATACAATTCCGCCTATGATCTGGTTACTCGCCCCGGACGGATTTACAAGTTTACCACAGTCGACCGCTATCGTGATCTTGTCCACTTTTAGCTTCTGGCTCGATACGCTTACCTCCGCCACTACGGCACAGAAGCTGTTGCCATAGGGTGCGGCTGCAATGCCCATGCCCTTTCCTCGTGGCAACGACTTGCCCCATCCTGCCTTTTCCGTCGCCAATTTGATGACCTTGATCAGCCGGGAGCTCGAAAGTACATATTCACCGCCCACAAAAACGTCGCGGCCTTCTTTGAGCATGGATAGCCTGAAGGCAACCGGATCCACTTTCAGCTTGGCTGCGATCTCGTCGACGAAGCACTCGCTTAAAAATTTACCATGACAGACCACACCCCTCCAGGCAGATGAGTGAACCAATTCATCCTGGATCATATTTTCGGAATCCAGTCTTATGTTGGGTATGTCATAGAGCATCTGTGGTAATTGCGGATCGGCATATTTCGCGGCCCATGTATAGGTAACCATCTCTTTCTCATACCATGCATACAGCTTGTCGTTCATGTCAATTGCAGCCTGGTATTCCATGTGCTGAAACAGATGGGCAAGATTACATTGCTGGTCATCCTCGCGTGTCCATATCATTTTCACCGGTAGGTTACCGGCTTCCCTGGAAATGTAAGCTGCTTCCAGCGCCATATCGGGGTAAACCCTCCTGCCGAATCCTCCACCTGATGGAAAAAGCTGGACCTTAATTTTCTCTTTCGGAATACGAAACACCCGTTCCATCTCTTCGACGATCAAGTTAGGGGCCTGGGAGCCTGTCCAGATATCACAGCCATCAGCATGCATGTGCGCGGTACAGTTAAGCGGCTCCATACAAGAATGTACCTGGTGCGGAAACACATAAGACGCGTGCAGCGTTTTTCGGACGTGGGCAAGATCGGAAATCGCATTTTCATCTCCGATGTAACCCGTCGGATCGGTGCGCCGCATTGCCCGTTGTTCGGCAAGCTTTTCAAAATCCCCGGAAGAGTATTGAGCGTTTTGACCTTCGTCCCAGTCAATGAGTAGCGCCTCCCTCCCTTTCTGTGCGGCCCAAAAAGAATCAGCCACCACCGCCACCCCGGCGCGGATATCATAAGGCAAGTAAGCGTGAAGCTGAAGCCCGCTGATGGGTGCCGTGGAAAATACTTTTTTTACACCCTTTACTCTGAGTGCTTTCGAGGCATCGAACGTTCTCAGCTTACCTTTGAATACCGGGCATCTTGCGATCACGGCGTACAACATGCCCGGAACCTGGGTGTCCAATCCATATTTAAGTTTGCCTGTGACCATGAGTGGAACAAGCTTGGCGGGTTTCCCTTTGCCGATCACGCTAAAATCACCGGTGTCTTTTAGCTTCACCTGTTCAGGTAATCGAGCGTTTGGCGGCCAGACTCGCCAACTCGCCAAAGTATAATTTTTTTGCCGATCGCTTATCGATCACGTAGTGGTTATGCGCATAGCAGTCTGTTGGAGCAATTTTCCACTGGGCGGCAGCGGCTTCTATCAGCATTTGTCGCGCGGTAGCACCCGCAGTTCTCATAAGGTCCCATGCATAAGTCAGCGTGCAGCTTCCTCCGGTGCCATACCCGCCGTTTTTTTCATTCTCGTACCTCGCCATGTTGACGAGTGGAAAATCAACTTTAACTTTTTCCCAGTCGGCACACAGCTCTTCCACCAGGATTTGGGCCATTGAGGTGGAAACCCCTTGGCCCATTTCGTGTTTGATAACTTGGAACACTATATCGCCGTTGGGCATTATCTTGATAAAATCGCCAAGTTCTTCCACCCCTTCCGCCGCAGGCAAAGGCATCCTTGATCCCGCCCTGCTAATACTTGCCTGAAAGCTTAACATGAGTCCCCCACCCGCGAGCGCTGTGGTATATATAAAATCCCTTCGTTTCATCCTTTTTGATTTTTGATCGATGCCGCTTTTTTAATTGCTTCCTTGATTCGCGGGTAGGTGCCGCACCGGCACAAATTGCCAGACATTGCCGCAATGATCTCCTCATCTGCAGGATTCGGTTTCTCGACTCAACAACGCTGCAGCGTTCATGATTTGACCTGTCTGACAGTAGCCACACTGTGGTACATCCACTTCTTCCCATGCCAGTTGAAGCGGATGCCGTCCATCGGGCGACAAGCCCTCAATCGTAGTAACTTTCTTATTGCCTAACTGTTGATATTGGTATGGAACATGAACGCGCTGCCTTCCCGTCGAGGTGAACGGTACAAGCGCCACACTGTGACATGCCACATCCATACTTCGTGCCCGTGAGTCCTACGAAATCACGGATAACCCAAAGTAACGGCATCTGTGGATCAACATCGACTGAATATGATTTTCCATTAACAGATAAATGAAAAGTTGCCATGGTTCATTTGTTTCGTTGACGATTTCGAAACAAATGACTGCTAAAAATTTACCCAATGCCAGAAAATTGGACGGAGGCAACGGCTGTCAGATATACAAAGGCTTTATTAGACAAACGGCTTTCGTAAGGTGTTTACGTGTTTAGGTGTTTTTGTGTTTAGGTGGCGCATTTCGTCCGGCTTGCAAGCTTAGTTAAAAGCGAACGTAAACACCTAAACACCTAAACACTAAGCACTTATTTAATGCTCCGAAGATACAGGTGAAGTGCGGTAAGCTCATCTTCGGTGAAAGACTTCGTGATTGTCCATGGCATTTCATCTGGCTTCAGCACTTTTCCTTCAGGCGTAACACCTGTGTGCAGCGCTGTGATAAATTCCTCGTGTGACCATTTCCCTGGATTCCCAGTGGAAGTGATATCGGCAACATATTTTCCACCCGGGACAGGAGACTCCCCGCCCTTCAAATTCGGTCCGTGGCAATTGATACAGATCGTGGATAAATATTTGCCATAGGCGGCGGAAATATCCCGTTTGATCTCCTTCGCAAAATGGATCTGATGGTCCGTTAACTCAGCGGGGAGCAAAGGGATCAGGCCTAACCCGCTAAGGACGTATCCTAACGGTCCGATCTTAAATTCTTTAGGCTCCCGATCTACCGGCGGGACTTGAGAACAATAGGCAATGATCGCGGCCATGTCCGTTTCTGTAAGTTGACTTAATTCATGGGAAGGCATGAGGTACAGAGGCTTTCCATCTCTATTCAATCCGTGTTTCATGGCGAGCACCCAATCGGATATTGCAAAATCTGGGGGCAATCCACCTTTTCCCTTTGTAATATTTTTCGTAGCAAAGGTGCCTATCAAACCATCTTCGACAAGGGTCGCACCCGCGAGATCTTTTCCGTGGCATTCAGTGCAGGCGCGCGTGTTGACCAAGCGTTTGCCCAAAGCAAGAGATGCCGAGTCGTACTTGACCTCAATAGCCTCAGCGTTGGTGTCATATTTTTTATTTATTCGTGATCGTATGTCAAAATAAATGAAGACATATGCGATCAAAAGGATCCCTACGAGGACCCCAATCGAAATACTTATTATTTTAAAAATTTTTCTAATCATATTAAATTTCAATTTATCGTAACATCAACACTTAGAATTTTTTAAATCCCTATACGATCAGCTTTTTGTCTGAGATCTACGCGAAAGGATTTAAGATGTACGCGAAAAGGAGTTTTATGAGAAGCGCTCATTGGAACCCTTCGACAGGCCAAAAATTGGTTCGGAGCTAAAAAACGCGCAACCCAATGCCACCCTTCACCGTTTGACGACATAACCATTGACCTCACAACGCCTTCAACAATGAACGGAGCTACGGTAGCTGATTTTTACGAAAGGTTCGTTGTTGATGAAATCCCAAATATCTACGCTGAAAGTCCGAGACGTGCCTTAATGAAGGCAACTTCGGAAATTGGAAGCTTGAAGGTAGACACGCTCGCAGGACGCTTTTTTACCATGAGCAAGATCGACCTCCATTTTAAATACAATACCATCATTGAGGCGAAGGACAACCTAATCGATAAAATTGGGTTCTACATGCTTGACAGTGGACGAGGTGGCGTCGCCGCTTTCGGCGAATCAGATTTTTCGCCATCCAAACATATTAGCGGCGGCGAATCGTATATGGCCTTCAATCCTTCTTTGCCAGAACTTCATCGATTCGACGCGCAAACTACTAAACCTCTTTACCTGGAGGTTACAGCGGATTACTTTTCGTCGTTGCTGGATAGTGGTGATCCCCTCACCGGACCTTTAAAAGAGAAGATTTTGAAGCGTGAGTTCTTCGGTATGAAATCGACGTTGATGCCGGCTCATTACCGGCTAGCAACCGCGATGTGTGAATGTCCTCTCGAAGGTTCACTGGGTAATTTAATGATGGAAGGAAGCTTGCAACAGTTCATAGCCATGCAACTGACACCGTTCGTGCAGTCGCCTCTGAGAAAAGAAAACATAACAACCCGCGACAGGGATATCATTTATGGTGTCCGTGATCACCTGCATAGAACATTCCGTGACAATCATTCGCTGCTTGACTTGTCAAAACAATTTGGCATTAATCAGAACAAGTTGAAAAAATCATTTAAGGAAATATTTGGCATACCTGTCATTGAGTACCTATACAACCTCAAGATGGAGCACGCGCGAAATCTGTTGTATGATCAGGGCATGTATGTAGGCGAAGTGGCTGCCGTTGTCGGTTATAAAAATGCCAATCATTTTGCCACCGCTTTTAAGCGCAAATTTGGAATGAAGCCTTCCAAAATAGCTTAAAGCAGAAAGGTTAAAGCTTAAAGTGCTATCAATAGCCAATCTTATCATTCTTTTCCGACCACAGACGAAAGACTTCGAGGCCTTGCTCTCGACCGCATTGATTCGTCGGGATTTTTCTTTGGTCAATAGGATTTAGAATTTCCCTATAGATAAAATCATCATCAAAATTTATTGCGGCTGCATCTTCCCGGGTACAAGCATAGACAATGCGGTCGGGCCGTGCCCAATAAATAGCACCGAGGCACATAGGACAAGGTTCACAGGACGTATAGATCGTACAGCCTTCAAGTTGATGCGAATTTAGATGGCGACAGGCTTCCCGAATAGCAACAACTTCGGCGTGGGCAGTAGGATCATGGGTGGATATAACTTTATTATTTCCCTTCCCGATGACCTGACCATCCTTTACGATGACACAGCCAAATGGCCCGCCTTCATTTTGTGCAACCCCCTGACGCGCTAGATCGACGGCCATCTCTATGAAATACATGTCTGCATTGCCCGCCATGAATTATTGTTTTACTCTTAGTCTCGACAAATACTTTTTTGAGTTGATTTGACTACCACTTAACCGCGCGTGATGTTATTTAAGTTTTCTGATCTTGACTGTTAGCGCTTTCGCGGGATTTGTGATGAAAATAGTGTCGATTTCTTTTTGTGTGAAACCCTTTTGTTTCAATGCCGGAATAAAATCCGTAAAGATGCAGTTGTAATGATTGTATTTTCCGCCTTTGGGTTCACCTACATGATACCAGCCGGAGTCCTGGGAAACCAGAACAGAATCCAACAGCTTTTTGTCTTTCATCATTTGCAGAAAACGCAGGTTCTCATCGATAGAGATCGGGACTCACGCCATCAAATGACACCCAGCTTCCACGTTGCGCAGCCTCAATATGATACGATTGATTCTTTTCGTTTTGGGCATGAATCCAAATTCTTGCAGAAGGTGCAACGCCACGGCGTTCCAAAATTTTAAGCTCTTCATTCGCAGCATCGCCACTGCCCGTATGAATTCCAATCGTCAAGCCCGTAGCCAGGTGGGTAAGCGCAGCCGCATCAATTATTTTCTGTTGGACTTCTGAAAGTGGCGTCTTATCCACGCCTGATTTTATCAGTCCAGGCTTTATACTGCTTCCATCAATACCATTTTTCCATTCATCAATCCATCGGGCTGCTAACTGTTCTGCGGTTTCTGAATAGGCATGCTGGGGCAGGTACTTCTCCTGCGCAGCGCCGTAGTACCCAGTCGTGGAAACAATATTCAAACCCGAAGCATTTGAAAGGCGTTGTAGCAGTTGAACGTCCCTTCCAATATAAGCAGGTGTGCAGTCTACAAATGTGCTACATCCCTTTTGCTTAACGTCTTTGAGAAATGGCAAGGCAGTAGCAAAGACTTCATCAGCGTTGTATCGTCCTTCATTAACCTTTTCGGCCCCTATGAAATCAACCAGAATGTGTTCATGTGAAAGTGTGAAGCCGAGATCATCGGCGTTGATACGTCCCCTTACGGTCATGATGGTCCCTTGCAGACCTACCCCCTTCGAAGTTGCCGAAACGAAGTGAGCACCGGCCACGAGCAGGCAGCCGTCCTTAATAAATTTTCTTCTACCTATCCCTGGAAATTTCATGGCTTCAAGGTTTAAACACGGGGTTGCAGAAAATTTTGCCAACATGCAAATTTAAATATCATTTTCTCACCAGGCCTATTCCCAGAGAAATTAATGTGGTAACAAGTACACCGAATCCAACATAAGCTAAATTGATCAACGCATTCGGTTCTTTTGCTGCAGGGTCAAGTATTGAAGTAAAAAATGCGGCAGGAATGAGAATTGCTGACACAGGCGTTCCATTTCTTACAAAGATCTTCCATTTCTCTGAGAGCTTCGCCTCATCCACGTACCGGAGAATAACCAATGATAAAATTAATAACACGCCTGCGTGCGCATGCCCGGCTCGCCACAGGTCTTGTCGTAACGCATTGTCCGCATATCCAGAAGCGTCATTGATTAACAAGGAAAGTAAGCTGGTACCGCCAAATGCTACAGTAGGTAGAATAATAAGCAGAATGCCGGCTAGTTTTTTGGATTGTTCACTCATGGTTTAGGGATTAAATGGTGATGCATCTGACAAAACAAGATTGCCAAAAATGCAAATTGGTCCTAACGGGAAACGAATGAAGTTATTTTAAGGAAACAAGAAACGCAAAACTATGTTGTGTAAAAAATTTAGTCGACTTTTTACCGCAGAGAAAATACCGAGGTTGAGTGCATGAGAGCGCTGAGCGTGAAAGTGGTTTCTCTGGATTTTTCTCAGGCGCAAATTCCCTCTGCGGCTTCTGCGCTTAAACTTCGACCGAAAACATTTCCTTCACCGTACCTCGCTTTTGCTGTCGCGCGGTTGTAACAGATCCCACATATTGCCATACAAGTCCTCAAATACCGCGACTGTCCCATACGCCTCTTCTTTTGGCGGCCTCACAAAACGAATTCCTCTTTCCTGCATTTGTGTATAGTCCTGGTCGAAATCATCCGTATACAAAAAAAGAAATACACGGCCGCCCGTTTGATTCCCGATCGAAGCCCGTTGCTTATCGTCCGCAGCTTTGGCTAACAGCAGGCAACATTCATTGGCGCCTGGCGGGGCAACCAGAACCCATCGTTTAGTGTCGCTTAGCCGGGTATCTTCAATGAGATTAAAATTCAGCTTTTTAGTATAGAAGTTGATCGCATCATCGTAATCGTGCACAACTAAAGCAATATGCGCTATTCTCTGTCTGGTCATGTTGAAAATGTTTACTGTCGAAATTTTACCGCAGAGAAATACCGAGGTTAAATGCAAGAGGGCGCTGAGCGACCATTCTGCGTTTCTCAAAAAAAACTCCTGCATTTCCTTTGCGCCTACCGCAGGCAGGCTAAAACTTCAACCCAAATCCCTCGCCTCACTCATACCGCAGTGAATCGACTGGGTTACTTCTCGCGGAACGAACAGTATGATAACTGATCGTTAATAAAGCGATTGTCAACGCCACAAATCCACCGAGGAAAAACAGTAAGGGGTTAATGGTAATACGGTATGCAAAACTTTCCAGCCATTTCAGCAGTAACCAATAGGTAACGGGACTGGCAATGACGAAAGAAATTACCAATAGAAGTGTAAAATTTCGGGAAAGCAAAACCGTAATCTGAGCTTCCGTTGCCCCAAGTACTTTTCGAATTCCAATTTCTTTTATTTTTCGCGATGTGGTAATGGCAGCAAGTCCAAAAAGGCCCATACAGGAAATCAAGATTGCAAGGCCAGCCATGATAGCAACAACCGAACTCATTTGCTGATCAGTGCGATAAAGCTTTTCGAAGTGCTCATCAAGAAATGAATAGTCAAAAGGATAAGAAACATGATCATCCCATAATTTTTTAACGAACGTAATGGCTTCATCTGCGCGGGTTGCGTCAATTTTAACGGACATTTCATCATAGCCCCATTCGGGGTGTACGGACATTTGTAATGTATTGATCTTATAGTGAAGGGAATTGAAATTAAAATCTTTCGCGACACCGATAATCGTTCCAAGTGAATCATTGTGATACCAACTATGTCCTGCCGGCGTTCCAGTAATATCTTTGATGCCAAGTTCCTTAGCAAACGATTCATTAATGATGAATGCCATGTCCTTGTCCGTGGCAACATCTTTCGAGAAACCTCTTCCCTCTTTTAGTTTGATGCCATACACATCAAGGTATTCATAGTCCACATTTACATTTGAAGGCGTAATGTTAAATACCCCTGTATCGCCTTTAACCTTGAAACCTGATTGGTGAAAATTTTCGCCCAGTCGCTGGCCACTAGCCGTAACACCTAGTATAAGCGGACTACGTTTTAACTCTGTCTTCAGGATTTCGAATTTTTCGTTGGCTTCGCCATTCATATCGACCAGCATCATTTGCTCTTTATTGAATCCGAGGTCCTTATTCTGCATAAAAGACAATTGCTGAATAACGATCAGGGTGCTTACAATCATCGCCAGGGCCAATCCGAACTGCACAACGACCATTCCACTGCGAAATATCGATCGTCCGGCTCCCTTGTTCCCGCCTTTTAAAACGCGAGCCATGGTAAACGACGTCATGTAAAATGAAGGATAAATTCCCGTTATCAACCCAAGGCCTATTGTCACCATCAATAAGTAAAACAAATTGATCGGATTGTCCAGAAAGCTAAGTAACGAGAGCTGACGATCCAGTGCGGCGTTGATCAACGGAACAAAAAACAGGCTCAACGCAGCGGCTAGTATCAGCGAAAAAAAAGCAAGTACAGTAGATTCAAAAATAAACTGCAAAAAGAGTTGCAATTTTTTTGCCCCTACCGTCTTTCGAACACCAATCTCTTTCCAACGGTGCGAAGCCCGAGCCGTGGTGAGATTCATAAAATTCAGGCTGGCGATAAGCAGGATAAAAATTCCAACAATCGAAAATATGTCCAGGTATTCGCCATTAAATTTTCTGTAGTTGTTGTAGTCATGTTCAATGTCGGTAGAAGCAAGATGGACATCCTGGAGACGTTGTAAATACAACACATAGAATTTATTAATGTCCGGGTTATCCATGTGACGGCTCATGAAGGCGGGAAATTTTGCTTCCAGCCCCTTTATATCTGTGTTGGCGTGTAAAACCAAATAGGTATTTAAAAAATTGCTTCCCCAACGGTCATTGAAGTTTTTTTCTTCGGAAGTGACGGTCGTCATCGATGCTAACGCATCAAACTTCATGTGAGAGTTCTCGGGAACCTCACCTAGAATTCCTGTAACCTTGTACTCCTTGTCGCGGAAAGTAACGGTATTGCCCATCGCCTTTTCTGCACTTTCGAAAAATTTCAAAGCGGTTTTTTCCGTGATCATGATGCTATAAGGCTCGTCAAGCGCCGTAAGGCGATCGCCCTGTTTCACTTCGAAATCGAAAACCTCTAGAAAGGTGCTGTCAACGGTCGCGAGAAATGGAAGAAGAAAACGTTTTTCATCTTTGACCAACAACTGCTTTGGCCGGCACATGAAACGGGTATAGTTCGCCACCTCCGGAAAATCCTTCAGCATCGCGGGTGCCATCCCCGGCATGGACAACGCAACTTTCTGAAGGTTGGTGCCTGGAAAATTTTGAACTTCATCAAGGCGATAAATGGTTTCATTTTTGGTGTGGAAAGCATCAAAACTTCTTTCATCCCGGATGAATAGGTAGATGACCATACAGGCAGTCAGTCCAATGGCAAGGCTGAAAATGTTGATAAACGCATATAGCGGACTTTGCCGGATATTGCGCAGAGCGATGAGGAGGTAATTTTTTATCATAAGAAAGTCAATAAACAATAGTACTTACAAAATTGCTGAAGGTTGCACGATCTAGTATCGAATTTTAATCTGTTTGATCCTGCAATGGCGCCAATCCTCGCACTAGAAGCAAATTTTGCGAGGTTAGACGTGCCTGATGAATGGTATGTTACCAGGATTATTATTCTGCCATTGACTGTCGTTGTCAGTATGGTGCGTTCATTCGCATGTTCCTTATGGGTTAGTTTTTGGTATTGAACACTCAATATTCAACACGAAATAATCAATAATCAGGGATCCGGTAGCCAAGCGTTGAACCCGCAGCCATTTACACTAAAACTGAATATTGATTTATTGATTGTTGATTGTTGAATATTTCGGCTAAGGCCCGGAGACACCAAGGTTCACAAAGTCTCACGTGGTATCGTTCTCCGTCTGGTGCCTTCATTCACATGTTCCTTATGGGTTAGTTTTTGGTTTTGAACACTCAATATTCAACACGAAATAATCAATAATCAGGGATCCGTAGCCAAGCGTTGAACCCGCGGCCATTTACCCTAAACTGATTATTGATTATTGATTTATTGATTGTTGAATATTTCTGAAGTTGACAAACACTCAACCAGCTAGTTTCTAGTTTCGGGTTTGAAGTTTCTAGCTGCAGCTGCACCGTTCGTGAAAAAAGGAAACCAGCACACCTTAAAAAATTATAGCGCTGAAATCATCACTCAGCGCTACTAAATTTTTTTAATTAAGCAGGTTTGTATTTTTTAATTCGCTAGTGCTTGTTCTCTCCAACCAGTTCGTTAATTGCTGGTCCTTCTGCTAATGCCTTCAGCCTTTCCAAAGCAGTAGGCCACATTGATAAAAAGTGTTCCCCGTCTTCTTCTGTTACATCCTGGTCGATGATTAATTCAGTTCTTCCATTCACGGATCTGAGTGTATAGTTCTCAATAGCTCCGGACCATCCCTTTCTCCTTCCCTCTTCCAAATTCTCAACACCATTCTTCAAGATCCCTAAATGTCTAAACGACATCACCTCATTTGGGGTATTTTCTGCTATCATTGACACCATCCCACGATTTCTACCGTCAAGAAAAAGCACCTTACTCCCGGTTTTCCAATCGGTTTCTGCGCGCGACCCCTTGGCAAAAGCAGAGGTCCATAACCGGTACGTGTCGTCATTCCAAAGCGTCTGCCACACTTTCTCTCGTGAGGCATTGATCATGGTCTTAAATTGATGCCTTTCCATAGCGAAGGATTTAAGGGTTAATCTGGCTCATTATTTTTTTAACAGGTTAGATCTTTTATTGTTTACGTGCACCTCGGCTAGCCATGTCTCGAAACTTAAGGACTAATGTTAAGCATTATAAGTCAGCACATTAACTCCACAACTAAATGACCGACTGCCTGCGCATATTAAGTCGGTCTTTTCATGAAATATTTTCATCCCGGATCCCAGCGCAACGGGGTTAACAATCAAGATCAGCTCATCGACAAGATGATTCCGTATAAGGTGAGATACAAAGGAAGCGCCTCCATAGACAATAATGTCATTGCCTTTTTGGGCCTTAAGTTGGTTGATTTCTTTTGTTGCATCCCCCTGCGCAAGCGTTGCATTTTCCCAGCTGAGAACCATCGGGTCAGTTTCCTGAAGCTTCTTGCTAAAAACGACTTTAGGCGTGCTTACAATTTTCCTGGCAAATGCAATCTGAGGGTCATCTGGTCTTTCTGTTACTTTTTTCCAATGTGAAATAAATCCTTCCTCAGCCATTTTTCTACTCAGCAGAATACATCCGATCGACATGGTCAAGTCTATGAACCATTCTTGCAACTCTTTATCCCAATTCCATGTCGGCCCCCAATTCCACACCATCCAATCAGTTTTGCCCGAGGTATCAGCAAGAAATCCATCGACTGACAGTTGCGTTACCAGTTTTAATTTTCTCATCTTCATAAAACTTTTGTTTAAGATTTTCTCCTTATGACGCGCTGAAAAAGAAAATCTGGACAATTGCCATTTCCTTTTCGTTTTGGCCGCGACGGTTTTGAATATCTATTTTAATTCGAGGACAAGTTTTAGCATCCTTTAGCACTGTGAACTCGTTAAAGAATTAGTAAATTATTGCCCTCTTTACCCTATCCTATGTTCCGAAACTATTTCAAGATCGCCGTCCGCAATTTCGTTCAACAGAAATACTATTCGCTCATTAACACCCTGGGGCTTGCGCTTGGCACCGCGGCTTGCATCCTCATTTTGTTGTTTGTGAAAGATGAGCTGAGTTTTGAAAAGGCATTCACAAATAATCAGCAGATATACAGGCTGGTCGAAGACTTTCCTATGGGACCGCACTTATCACAATCTGCAACGGTGCCCTTCCCTACCAAAAACAATTTGATGAATGACTTTCCGGAAGTGACGAATGCAGCATTGATATTTCGGCCCTCGAGCTGGGGCCAGGCGCCTGTTTTGAAACTAGAGGATGAGGAATATTTTGAAGACAACTTCATATTTGCAGAACATTCATTCCTTGAGATTTATAAGTTTCCCTTTCTTAAAGGAGATGCGGCGAAGGCTTTGATGGGTCCCAATGAATTGGTACTGACAGCCACGGCGGCGAAAAAATACTTTGGCGATGAAGACCCGATCGGTAAACGTATTAACCTTAGCAACTTCGTTGATTTGGAAGTGATTGGCGTAATCCCAGATCTGCCTGATAATACGCACCTCCAATTTGACATGATTGCCTCATTTGAGACCTTCAAAGGCTTTTTTGCCAACAATCCGACGTTTTTTGAAACACAGTGGACTTGGGTAGCAGCCTGGATGTATTTTACTGTAGACAGTGAACAGGACGCAGAAAAAATAAGTAAAGAGCTGCCCGCTTTTGTAAAAGCTCATTTTCCAGCCAACCTTTCCGATACGGGTTTGAAATTGCACATGCAAAAAGCCAACGACGTACATTTGACTTCGCACCTCGAACTTGAGTTCGAACAAAACGGTAATATTCAACATGTATATTTATTTTCCTTCATCGCCGTTCTCATTTTACTCATAGCGATCATCAATTTCATGAACCTTGCCACTGCGCGCGCCGCGAAACGAGGGAAGGAAGTTGGACTGAGAAAAGTATTGGGAGCCCACAGAAGGATGCTCATCTCTCAATTCATGGGCGAAGCAGTATTTACAAGTTTTCTGGCGCTCTTTATTTCTCTTGGCATCATTTATCTAGCCCTTCCGTGGTTCAATCAACTCACGGGAAAAAATATATCTGTCAATTTATTTCAAAATGCGCCGCTGCTAATTGGGCTGTTGGTCCTTGGCACGGGCGTCGGACTTGTTGCAGGGAGCTATCCAGCATTTGTGCTGTCGTCATTTCAACCTACAGAAGCGTTGAAGGGCAAGGCAGGAACCATGGGAAGCAAAAACTTCTTGCGGAAAGCGCTTGTCGTAAGTCAATTCGTTATTTCTATATCCCTCATTATTTGTATCGGTATTGTCTACAAGCAACTCCATTACATTCATAATAAGGATATGGGGTTCAACCAGGATCAGATTGCCATGGTTGATTTCAATCAATTTAACGAGTTTGGCGCATTCAAATCTGAGCTGCTGAAGCATTCGGAAATACAAGCCGTCAGTTTATTGGGAGGAAGCGTGCCAGGAAAGGAAGAAGTTATTGAAAATGGTTTTGCGCCAAAAGGTACGCCCCCCGAGGAGCAACAGTGGTTCAGTGTTATGTTTGCGGGCCACGATTTTGAAAAGGTATTGGACGTGGAGTTTCTTCAAGGTCATTCATTTCAAATTGGAAGTTCGACCGATTCCGCCGGTTACATCATAAATGAATCGGCGGCAAAAGCATTAGGATGGGGAACGGATGTTGCCGGTAAAAGTCTAAATCGCGTTACTGGGCCCAATCAGGCAATCGGCGAAGTGATCGGACTGGTAAAAGATTTTCATTATCAGCCGCTCTATGTTCCTATTAAGCCGTTGGTTATTATCCTGGGGGGAAATGTGCTTTCAGTCAAAATTAAATCGGAAGATTTGCCTGCCACGATCGCTTCTATTCAATCCAAATGGACGAATCAATTTGAAAAAAATCCTTTCAGGTATTCGTTTATGGATGACAATTTCAACAACATATACTTGAAGGAAGACAACTTTAGCCGGACGATTCAATATTTTTCTGTGTTGGCGGTTTTCATTGCATGCCTGGGGCTCCTTGGCTTGTCGTCCTACGCCACCGAAAATCGTAAGAAGGAAATAGGCGTGAGAAAGGTAAATGGAGCGACTACTTTCGAACTGGTAACGTTGCTGATAAAGGATTTTTCCGTGCTGGTGTTGATTGCATTTGTTATTTCAGTTCCTGTGGCGTATTACTTTGGCAGCAGATGGCTTGACAATTTTGCGTACCGGACCGACATTGGTGTTTTCATTTTTATTTTGGCGGGAGTTGTTTCATTACTCCTTGCGGTCTTAACAGTAAGTTACCATACTATAAAAGCAGCGAGGGCAAATCCCGTAAAGTCTTTGAGATACGAGTAAGCGGAAAGCTTTGGAGGTCGAACGCATTAGTGATCGGCTTTTGTTTCTAATGATTTTATTTCTGCCATGGCCTTTTCGAATGCCGTCCTGATTTCCACTTTCGCGTTCGTCAGAGATTTTTTAATTTCGTCGGAATTGAGATCAACCTTCGCCTTCCATAACAGGGCGGCTACCTGCGCAGCGACAGCTGCATCGTACTCATTTAGCTGCCTTATTATTTCATGAATATCGCCCGCAGATGTTTTCACAATGGCTTTCGCGTAGTCATAGGCAGCATCGCGTCTTTTATTCTTGTCACCATCAATCCAAATTGCACCGGTTGAACCTAAGAGCCTCGGAGTCCAGTCCGCCGAGGAAGGCTGATAGGGTTTTGCAATAGGCCAATAAGGCATTCGGTCTGCAGGTCCTTCAGCAATGGCCACCAGAAAGATGTCATGCTTCGGCACTGGCAGGTCCCACGTGGCCTTCCATTTCAGCCCAGCGCCTGATTTCCCAATCTTTTCCTCCCGGATTTTTTCTCCATTTACGAAGAGGCTCACGCGATCAGCTTTTACCCACCCGGGACCATGGACTTCAACGACAACGGTAAGCTTGTCGGACGATGGCACCAAATCTCCAACGCTGTATCGACCGTTAACTAGTATCTTCGTTAACAATCCAAGACTCACCATTACTTTACCATCGCGAAAATTGTTGATGGCTCCATCAACATCTATTTTTCCAGGATCACCATCATTTGCTTGAATGTAGGTTCTCCCCTGTCCAACAATGTACCGGCTTACGTCGTGCGAATCGCTTGATCCAACAGGTGTTAAATGAACGCCATGATTCAGCATTCCAAACCAATCATTGTACAGATTCATAAAATTAGTCTGCTGTGATCCGGAGTTAATTACTTCCATGGCATTCGCAGGAAAAAGCCAGTCATCGTTGCTTACCCCCGCGCTTGATAAATGTCTTTCAGGCCCAAATGGACGAAAACCCTGGTGTATATCGCGGGCATGATTCAGAACAATCACTTTTGGCTTAGCGCTAGCCTGGATTTTTTGCACTCACATCGTTCCAATCCTTGCACGTTGTGATCAATTACAGGTGCCGAAGTCGAAGTCTCAAAAATGTTGAAGTGCCCAAATTTCGTCGTGAGCTCGTCGCCCACAACCGGTGTAAAATAATTGGCCACACCAGTTGCCTGGGCAGCTGGTAGAAGGTCCACATGAATATTGTGATCTGTTACGACAGGCAATTCAATTCCTTCGCCTGCAAGGGTGATGGCCCGCTCTGCTGCAGTGGCATCGCCATGCTTCGAGTGCGTAAAGGTGTGAATGTGGGTGTCACAACTCACCCAGCCGTCGGTTGAAACCTCCTGTTTAATCCGGAAGATTTTTTCAAGACGATCGCCGGCTTTTAACAATACGTCGGCAGAATCAATCCCGTACTCAAATCCACGTCCGACATAGATTTTATAAGCACCGGCAGGAAAATTGAGTGAGGCTTTGCCAGTCGCAGTGTATACAACGCCCGGTCGTATCGCCAAGTGCTCGGCAGAAGACGAGGATACCGTCTGCAGGATTCCATCCTTGTTCACAATAGTAATTCGGGCCGGCATAGAATTCCCGGTCTTGCTGTCAAAGATCTGGATGCCTACTGACGCATCCGATAATACTTCCTTCAGCGGCCGACGATCTATCCTTATTTCGCCAACGCGTATGTCGTCGGGAATAGATTCGTTGCATTTGAACAGTAAATCATTCTCACCTTCATGAAGCGTACCCCTGGGCACGGTTAGATAGGAGATCATATCCTGTTCATCAGTCACCAATGTTCCGATCGGTCTGCCATTAAGTGTTACACGCCAATCTAACTTTACATCGTACTGCCGGAACGAAATGGTGTAGTCGGATTCATTGACATGAGAAAGAAAATGTATCGAAAGCTCTTTTTCTTTTGCGTCGGTTGGAAACGTTGACCATTCCCTTGGCTGTCCGTTGCGCACATGGTGCATCGACGCTATCGATGGTTTGTTGCTGCCCATAACATGAAACAAAACTACTAATCCATGTGCTCAGGGAAATGATGAGCTGATAGGTTTTCTGCATTGAACTAGATAAGGTTAATCGCAGCTTCGAAGTGTTCTATTTACGTAAAAATTCACATAGCGAAAAAGTTAATCCTTATAACCGATTTTTTCTATTACTTTAAGGGCTTCAAAAAGCATCAGTAATCATGAGCATATCGTTTCTATTGCCTATCATTTTTCTTAGCCTTAATAGTTTCGACGTTCGCCTATGCGCAGTCCGACGAATTGAGTCGTATCGGCGTAAAAGGTAATAAGTTTGTAACAGCAGATGGTAAACCAGATTGTATTCAGAGGACTTGATACCAGCGATCCGAACAAGTTAGTGAAAGATGGCCATTGGAATAAAGAATACTTTCAGGAAATGAAAAAGTGGGGTGCTAACATCACGCGTTTTCCTGTTCATCCCGTAGCCTGGCGGGAACAGGGCAAAGAAAATTACATTAAACTGTTGGATCAGGGAATTGCCTGGGCAAAGGAGTCAGGCATGTATGTCATTATCGACTGGCATAGCATCGGCAATTTGCGAACTGAGATGTATCAAAATGATATGTATGAAACTACCCAGAAGGAAACGTTTGAATTCTGGCGAACCATGGCAAAACAATATAAAGACAATACGACTGTGGCATTTTTCGAGCTTTTCAATGAGCCCACCATCTACAATGGACAACTTGGTCAATGCACATGGCCGCAATGGAAGGCACTCGTCGAGGAAATGATCGGTATTATCCGCGCTCACGGCGCAATAACGGTACCCCTGGTGGGCGGATTTAATTGGGCGTATGATTTGAAACCGGTAGCCACTGATCCTATTAGCGCTGAAGGAATTGGTTACGTTAGTCACCCCTACCCGATGAAACGCAATAAACCCTGGGAAAAACAATGGACGGAAGATTGGGGATTTGTAGCCGATAAATATCCTTTGATCTTAACGGAAATAGGCTTTTGCGGGCCGGATGACAAAGGAGCTCATGTCCCTGTCATCAGCGACGAATCGTACGGTGACGCGATTACCAAGTATTGCAGCGAAAAAGGAATATCGTATACCGTTTGGGTATTTGATCCAAACTGGTCACCGATGCTCTTTACAGATTGGAATTTTACGCCTTCAAGACAGGGAAAATATTTCAAGAGTGCGCTTCTTAAAAAATCTTTTTAGTTTCAGGTTCGAAGTTTGAGGTTTGAAGTTGAGGTCTGTAGCCAATGTTTTGCACTTCATTGGAAATGTGTTATTTCATCGCTGAGAAAGAATCCCGAGGCCAAATGCATGAGCCGCAGAGCTAAAAGAAGACCTCTGCGTGAACCTCGATAAACAAAATCTCCGCATTTCCTCTGCGCTTAAATGTAGAACCTAGCACCTTTGCCCGATTAAATCGACGCTCCAGTCAATAACTTCCGTTCTCTTTTTTCTGAAAACTATAGTAGAGGTAGAACAGTGCGGGAAGTATGAAAACGCTTCCTATGACCAGTGCCCATCCTAATGCCCACATGGTTTTCAGCGGCCCCATGTATTCATACAATGAAAGATTTTCGCCCCCTTTAATAATTACAAAATTTGGAAAATGTGCATAACTGATTGCCAGAAGGATCATCGTCACCTGAAACCCAACCAGTACGCGCGGAATAAGGAGTATTTTTGTATGAATCCATTTCCACATCACGATCAACGACAGCGTTGCTGCGATTACAGCAATCAATCCTACCGGCTCGCCGAATACCCAATTAAACAATGGTACTTCATCGGCAATTGCCGCAGCAAATACGAGTACTCCCGCCATCACAGCAATAATATTTGTGCGTTTTGCCTTTTGAATAAACCGCTGCCTGTCGTTCTCGTTGTCCGCTTCGCCTATTAAATAAACAGAGGCAAGGAAGCCGCATAGCGCTACCGTGAAAAGACCCACGCCTAAAGAGAACCAGTTGAGCCATGACAAAATGTAAGCATCTAAAAACGTCTGAGCTTCTTTGTTTATATGGCCTGAAATTGTACTTCCCGCAATAACGCCGAGGAAAAATGGCGTGATAAAACTTGACCACACAAATACCTTATTATAAAGCTCCTGCATCTCATCTTTAACGGCGTCATAATGGCGGAAGACAAAAGCCGTGCCCCGCGCAATGATTCCCAAAAGCATGATCAACAACGGAATATGAAGGTAAACCGAGAGGTCGCTGTAGATAATTGGAAAGCCAACGAACAAAATTACAATTACGATGATAAGCCACATATGATTAGCTTCCCAGATAGGACCGATCGCATGATATAACGTTTTGCGGGTACGCCGAATGTCTCGTTGCGAAGTGAACAATTCGATGATACCTGCACCAAAATCTGCACCGCCCAAAAGCACGTATAACAAAATTGCCAAATAGAGAAAAGCGATTACGACGTACTCCATGGTCAGGAAGGTAATGTTGAAGGATCGGAACCCTTGTCATATAGAATGGGGACCATTTTGATCTGCCGGCGGAGCAGATAAATCACGGCTACGCTTAACGAAATGTATACCACGGTGAACAAATAAAACGACCATGCAATCCCTGGCATTGGTGTAACAGCATCGGCGGTCCGCATGACACCCTGTATTATCCACGGCTGTCGTCCCACTTCTGTGACGGTCCATCCCGCTTCTACAGCAATAAATCCTAACGGAAGGGCTAGTACAAATAGCTTCAACAACCAGGACGAATAAAACCATCTTTTCCGTGCCATTGCCACAAAAAATATTACGGATACCATCATCATGACAACACCACAGCCGACCATGATCTGAAAAGCGTAGTGAACGATTTGTACCGGCGGCTGCTGGTCTTCTGGCACTGTATCAAGCCCTTTGACTTCAGATTCAAAATCGCCATGTGCCAGGAAGCTGAGCATTCCCGGTAGCTCGATGGCAAAATCGACTTTTTTATTTTTTACATCGGGGATTCCCCCCACGATTAGCGGCGCCGATTTTTTCGTGTAAAAGTGAGCTTCCATGGCTGCCAGCTTCGCAGGTTGCCGTCGCGCCACATCCTTGGCGGAGAAATCTCCGCTAATGGGCTGGAGCAAGGCAGCAACGGCAGCAAAGATCGCAGCGATCTTGAAGGCCTTAGAATGAAAAAGGACATTCTTCTTTTGCAGGATCATCGCGGCATGAACGCCGGCCACGGCAAATCCCGTGGAAGCAAACGCCGCCAGGGTCATGTGCAAGGCTTGAAAAAACCAGGCATCATTGAACATCGCTGCTATAGGATCAATGTTGAGGTATTCTCCGTTAACAAAATCAAATCCGGCGGGACTATTCATCCAGGCGTTTGCCGATACGACTAAAATTCCAGAGGCCAGCCCGCTGACGCCAACAACAACACCAGTGACCCAATGGAACCACGTATTAAAACGATCCCATCCGTACAGAAAAAAGCCTAGTGCTATAGCTTCAATAAAAAATGCTGTACCCTCGAGAGAGAAGGGCATTCCAAATATCGGACCTGCATGCCTCATAAACGTTGGCCAAAGTAGACCAAGCTCAAACGACAGTACGGTACCCGATACTGCACCCGTTGCAAAAAAAATGGCGACTCCTTTGCTCCAGGCTTTCGTCAAATTTTTATAAACATCCTGTTTAGTTCTAATCCATTGGTAATGCGACACGGCCATAAAAAACGGCATCACCATACCGATGCAGGCAAAGACAATATGGAAGCCAAGCGATAAGGCCATTTGTGATCGCGCTGCTATGAAATCATCCATATGAAATATTGCTGGAACAATCAAAAGTAATCATGGATCATTTAAATACTGAGGATTTGAAAAACTTGTTTAGAAAATTGCGCTTTCGACTAAGCAGTCACACTGCTCAGTGTTGCTCACCTTACACGCTGAAATAAATTTTTTGTCCAACAAGAGTGTTAATAATTGATAAAGTTTACGAGTTTCAAGCCTGATCTCACCTGCGGATGGCAAAAAAAGTATTATTTTTTTTCGTGTCGCTCCTTTTGTTGAATTGCGGACCCTCGCGAAACAACAAGAATTTTGATCTGCTTACGGAGGACCAAAAAAGATTGCCAGAAAATGCATTGTCAAGCATGCAGGTGGCGGACGGTCTCGAGGTGGAGTTATTTGCTTCAGAGCCGATGGTGACAAACCCAACAAATATCACCGTGGATGCTATGGGAAGGGTTTGGGTATGTGAAGCCTATAACTACGATGTTGCGCCTGAACAAGCGGATACCAAAGGGGATCGTATTGTGGTTCTGGAAGATACAGATCACAATGGCAAGGCAGATAAACGCACAGTTTTTTACCAAGGCACTGATCTGCTTCTTCCCTTGGGAGTGATGGTGTTAGGTGACAAAGTGTTCGTTACGTGCAGCCCCAACGTTTTCATTTTTACTGATACAAATAAAGACCTGGTGCCGGAAAGTAAGGAAGTCCTTTTCACCCGCATGAGTAAAGGCGAACATTCCACACATTCCATGTCGCCAGGGGCTGATGGAATGATCTATTTTTCGATTGGCAATAATACGCGCAACATTGTCGATAATGCAGGAAATCCACTGCTGGAAAAAGGTGGACTTACCATTTCACAATCAGGAGATCCCTATCTCGGTGGAATGGTAATTCGATGCACGGCCGATGGAAAAAACATCGAGGTGCTCGGTCATAATTTTCGCAACAATTATGAACCTTGTGTGGATTCATATGGTAACGTTTGGCAATCGGATAATGATGATGATGGAAATGAATCCTGCCGGGTCAATTTTGTGATGTACTATGGCAATTATGGCTTCCTGGACGAAATGTCCAGGGCTTCGTGGACCACGAACAGAATCAATCTTGAAGAAACCATAGCCGAAAGGCACTGGCATCAAGGCGATCCCGGCGTTGTCCCCAATGTGTTGATTACCGGTGCCGGTTCCCCCGCTGGTATGACGTTTTACGAGGGCAATTCGTTGCCTCCTGTTTTTCGGAATGCTCCCATCCACGCCGAGGCCTACCACAACGTCGTACGCGCTTACGTGCCAGCCAGAAAAGGCGCTGGTTACACACTGGAAATCGAAGATCTCCTTAAGAGTAAGGACAAGTGGTTTCGGCCTATCGATGTGGCTACTGGTCCGGACGGATCGCTATTTATAGCCGACTGGTACGATCCTATCCTGGGAGGCGGAGCAGCGGCCGACGCTTCTAAGGGCAGGGTGTATCGTGTAGCACGCGAAACAGGTGCTTACGTTGTCGAGGCTCCAGACCTGTTAACGGCAGCCGGAGCCATTGATGCCCTTAAAAATCCCAATCCGGAAACACACTACCTCGGGTTTCAAAAATTGCTGGAAGATGGTAGTGAGGCCTTGCCAGCAGTTCAAGACCTGTGGCGATCCGAAAATGATATTTATCGCGCGCGCGCATTATGGATACTTGCTAAGAGCGATTCAAGTGATGCCTTTCTGCAAAAAGCCCTGGTAGATCGAAACATTGACATTCGTATCGCAGCCGTGCGGGCTGTTGCCCAAAACAAAACAGATGTCGTCCCTCACTTGTCATCTGTAGTACATGACGACAATGCGGCGGTGAGGCGCGAGGTGGCACTTGCACTACGGTATACGGCGACAGCAACGGCAGCGGACCTATGGGTTGAATTGGCGAAACAGCATGATGGCAAAGACCGATGGTACCTGGAAGCACTCGGTATTGCGTCCGATTTACATGCCGATCTATTTTTTGAAACGTGGCAACAAAAGGTAAATGTTGACATAAACAACAAAGCGCACCAGGACATAATTTGGCGCTCCAGGTCCAAGTATGCGTTGCCCCTGTTGGCTGAAATCATTAGAATTACAACGGAACCAAAATTGTATCTGAGGTACTTCCGCGCGTTCGATTTTCATACCGACAAGTCGAAAACATCTGTGCTCACTTCTTTAATTTCCCTGCAGCGTCCGGATGGCAAAGCACTTTCCGTGCTGGCTTTGCGGCAAATGGATGGCAACCAGGTTAAGATTACGCCGACAATGCGAAAGGCACTTGAGGATGCCCTTAAGGAAACAGCAGGCACGGTTGCCTATGTGAATCTTGTCGAGAAGTTTTCTTTAAAAGATAAGCAGGCCGAACTGCTAAAACTGGCGATTCGTCAAAGTGACCAAGGCGCTGGCCCTGTCGCCGCCGACCTGTTAGTAAAATTTGGGGAAACAAACCTTTTGAAAAAGGCGCTTCAAGCCAAAGACTCTTCCTCAACCGGATTGTTAAAGAGTCTGAAGGGAAAGGGTAGCCCCGAAATCGTTGCCTTGATTAGCGATGTTGTTCAAGACACGGCTCAAACGATAAGTTCAAGGAAAACAGCTGTCCTTGTATTGGGAAGCAGTTGGCCAGGCGAAGAAAAGTTACTCGCGCTTGTGAAAGAATCAACTTTTGAAAACGCCCTGAAACCTGCCGCTGCTGGTGTGCTATTCAATGTGTACCGCAGCCGAATTCAACGTGAAGCGGCACTATATCTTTCGAAGCCATCTACTAAAGAAAGTAACTTGCCAACCATCAAACAGTTGATGGCGTCTACCGGCAACGCCACCAATGGTCAATTGATTTTTAAGGCCTACTGCGTGAGTTGTCATAAGGTCAAGCAAGATGGGGTAAAATTCGGCCCTGAACTTTCTCTGATCGGTGACAAACTTTCCAAGGAAGGTTTGTATCGAGCTATCCTCTATCCGGACGAAGGTGTCAGCTTTGGCTACGAAAGTACGCTTGTCACGCTTGCCGATGGATCTGAGTCTATGGGGATCGTTGCGAGTGAAACCGAGAATGAAATTGTTCTCAATACACCGGGAGGATCGCCGGTCAAACATCCCAGAACAAAAATACAGAATACCAGTAAAAGTGAACGTTCTTTAATGCCGGCACTGGCTGGCTCGATGACTGAACAGGAACTGGTTGACCTGGTAGAATACCTTTCTTCTCTTAAGAAATAGCAGTACGACGAATTTATTGCATAGGCGTTTTAGTAATCAAGCGGTCGATTGAGTACCGGCCACTTCCAAAAACGAGAAACATAAGAAATATCAGCAAAAATAATATCGGCTTTTCTTTTACGGCAAACGGATCGCTGGCATGTGCGTAAAAAGCTACTACTGCCATGGTAACAATCAAAGGAATAGACGCCAGCCGGGTTCCTAAACCAAGGATTATGAATATTGCGCAGATGACTTCCGCAAATACAGCAAGTCCGAGCGTAATCATTGGGCCAAGCCCGAATGGATCTGCAAATTTGATCTCTTCGCCGGAAGTGAGTTTGTTGAGTTTGGGCAATCCATGAACCATCATGAATATGCCAACAACCAGCCTTCCCAGCAAAAGACACAAATTAGCGTACAATATGGGCACCGAAGTACTGAAAATAGTCATAGCGCTGTCTATTAACGTTTGTATAATATCTACACCCGAATACCAAACAAATTGGACGGTGTTTGGTTTAGCTAAAATGGTTTTGGAAAAAGCTATAAATGCGCCAAAATCTCAGTGATCTTGGTGAACTGTTTGAAGTTGTCATGTTTAACCTCATGTTCGATCTTTTCGTGTCCCCACGTAATGTGATATGGAATATGAAATGCATGGCCACCGATATTCAAGACGGGCAAGACATCTGATTTCAGTGAATTGCCGATCATCAGAAAATTTTCAGGCTGTATGTCGAGGTGCTTTATTAATTTTCGAAAATCGTCTTCACCTTTTTCCGACATAATCTCAGTGTGATGGAAGTAATGTTCTATACCTGATTTTTTTAGTTTTCTTTCCTGGTCGAGTAGGTCGCCCTTTGTAGCGACCACCAACCTGTAACGTCCTTTTAGATTTTGCAAAACTTCGTCGACACCTTCCAGTTTTTGAATTGGTTTTTGAAGAAGCTCTTGTCCGTATCCAATGATTTTTTCAATTGCACTGATATTTATTGTGTTGTTTGAAATCGTCATGGCGGATTCGATCATCGAGAGCATAAAGGCCTTGATGCCGTAGCCGTACAGTGGTAAGTTTTTTATTTCGATGCGTAGCAATTCCCGGGCCGTGCTGTGTTGAGGCAAATATTCCTCCATGAGCTCACAAAACTTTTTTTCTATTTCCTGGAAGTAATTTTCATTGTCCCACAATGTATCATCGGCATCGAACGCAATTACTTTTATGTTCATTGAGTGTTGAAGTGTTGATGTTCTATGTGTTGATGTTATCCAAAAGCGCCACGCAGATGGTTCTATCAGCAAAAATTAAAGTTAACGAATTTGAGCCATTGACGCACGAGGCAAGTACGTGTGGCAGTTGATGGAGAACTTTTAAATGGGTCAAGCCAAGACGCTCTTCAGAAATATCAATGATTCTATATCCAACGCTATGGGCGTTTCACACCGCAAAAGCTGTTAGCTGAATGCTGACAGCTCTACCAATCATCATTGTTTTTTTTCTTCTTGGGCTCCTGATATTGGAGTTTATCCGTAAACGCCTGATCCAATAACCCTAGCATATTTGGGCGACACCAGTCCGGGGCAAGCACAGTACCATTATTTTTGCAGGCATAGCTCGTCAGATTATCTTTAGCGGTAATTTTTTTGTAGCCGATATCTCCCGTAAGCTGAATTGTGTGAAAGGTAATCCGGTACTTCCCATCCTTTACACCAACTTCCACGCTTCCACTATATTTCCCCGTTTGAATTATTGAAGGCGTTCCGACTTGTGTGAACTGAAATTTTTTATAGTCGACGATAAGATCAGTTACCTCGAATTCTACGCTGTTTTCGTTCAATTTGAGATTCGATACGTAAGGAAGTGACTTGTAATAGGCCTCAAGCTTTGCGGCTGTTATGGTGTCGAGGGGAACAATTTTTTGGTAGATAATTTCTTGTTCCATGACCTTGAAATTTCCAAAGGATGTTTGCTGTCCATAAACGACAGTTGTCGCCATGAGGAAAAAAACCGTTAGGAGTTTCATCAGAATTATTTTTGCAAAGATAGGTAGAAGTAGCGACGTGTCTAAGGCGGACACGGCAAGGTGCAGGATAACGCGTGACAATGGTTGGAAAGTAGGTTTATCGTCCAAAAATGGAAAAACCGCCTACCCCTTAAAAGGCAGGCGGTTTCGTTCGTCTGGTTCCAGGTCTAAATAAACTTGTTGATCAGGTTTTCGTAATATTCCTGCTTGCCGCTGATCTGTTCAGGCTCGCCGTTCGTACGGGCGAGCGTCCTTAAAGTTTCCAGGGACAACCTTCCCCGATCAAATTGTTTTCCCTTTCCGGAGTCGAAAGAGCTGTAACGTTCCTTTCGAAGATTTAGGAATTCTCCATCATCCAGAATGGCTTGTGCTGTTAACAAGGCACGTGCAAATGAATCCATGCCTCCGATGTGCGCATAGAAAATATCGACGAGATCTGTTGAGTTTCTTCTGGTCTTTGCATCGAAGTTTACACCACCGTTCTTGAACCCGCCTGCTTGAAGAATGACCAGCATTGCTTCAGTTAGCTCGTACAGATTATTCGGAAACTGATCAGTATCCCATCCGTTTTGATAGTCACCGCGGTTTGCATCCATGCTTCCCAGCAATCCTGCATCTGCGGACACTTGCAATTCATGCTGGAACGTATGGTGAGCCAGCGTAGCATGGTTCACCTCGATATTCAATTTGAAATCATCCATCAAATCGTATTGGCGAAGAAACGAAATTACCGTCGCAGCGTCAAAATCGTATTGGTGTTTTGTAGGTTCCATTGGCTTTGGCTCAATGAGAAATGTCCCTTTAAACCCATTCTTTCTTCCATAGTCTCTTGCCATGTGAAGGAACGTTGCAAGGTGTTCCTGCTCGCGTTTCATATTCGTATTCAGCAATGAAACATATCCTTCCCTTCCACCCCAGAACACATAGTTCGATCCTCCTAATGCGATCGTTGCATCGAGGGCGTTCTTTACCTGAGCGCCTGCCCAGCAAACGACATTAAAATCTGGGTTAGTAGAGGCTCCATTCATGTAGCGAGGATGCGAAAATAAGTTAGCTGTTCCCCAAAGGAGCTTTACACCGGATGCCTTTTGTTTTTGTTTAGCATACTCGACAATTTTTTGAAGTCTGGACTCTGACTCCTTTAACGTAGCACCTTCATCTACCAGGTCATAGTCATGAAAGCAATAGAATGGTGCTCCGATTTTTGTGATGAATTCAAACGCCGCGTCCATCTTATCGTATCCACGTTGCATAGCATCTGAACTCTGATTCCATGGAAAATTTTTTGTACCCGGTCCAAATGGATCGCCACCGGTTCCGCAGAAGGTATGCCAGTATGCAATAGCGAAACGGAAATGTTCTTCCATTGTTTTCTTCCCAACTTTGCGTCTTGGATTATAGTATTTAAACGCAAGCGGATTGTCTGACTCAACGCCTTCAAACTTGATGGGCTTAATGCCTTTAAAGTAGGTCTTGTCGCCGAGTGTAGCTTTCATTTGTAGTTGTATTTATATTAAAGATTAGATAAAAAATTAGATTGCGGAATGTAAGTGTTTTACCCAGTGTTGATATGCCTCGGCATAGGGCGATTTTAATTTTTCGGAAGGTTCCTCAGAGCGAATTACTTTTAGACCTTTAAAAGCTTCCTCAAAAGAGTCGTAGACACCAGCGCCTACACCGGCTCCCAATGCTGCCCCTTTCGCTCCATCGGTATCGTATAATTCCAGACGTGCATCTATCGTATTAACAAAAGCCTCCCGAAACAACGGACTTAAAAACATATTCGCATTTCCGGCGCGAATTACATTTGTTTTTAATCCCATGTCCTGCAGAACATCAAATCCATATTTCAACGCAAAAACAATTCCCTCTTGCGCTGCCCGGAATACATGCGACTGCTGATGCCGGTTGAAATTCAATCCATGGAAGGAACTGTTGATGTTTTTGTTTTCGAGGACACGTTCCGCTCCATTTCCAAAAGGCAGAACGACGAGTCCATCAGCGCCGACCGGTGCCTCTGCTGAAATCTTGTTGATGGTATCATACTCATAAGGCGCGCCAGCACTTCTCATATTTTTTCTCAGCCAGCTGTTGAGTATACCTGTACCGTTGATGCAAAGTAACACGCCATTCCGAAGCTGAGGATTGCTCCGGTTGCCCCGACCGCCGCGCGATTATTAACATGAATAAATGTATTTACCCGTGACTTCGTGTCGTAAGCATTCTTATCCGTTACACTATAAATAACACCGGATGTTCCTGCCGTGGCTGCTGTCTCGCCCGGGTTGAGCACATTCAACGAAAAGGCATTGTTAGGCTGGTCGCCAGCGCGATAGGCGATTGGTGTTCCTTCCTTTCAGTCCCAACGTTTCGGCTATTGATTTTTTTAGTTTTCCTTGCACGGAAAAAGTAGGCACGACGTCGGCCAAGAGTGAAGCATCTATGCCATAAAAATTAAGTAGCCGCTCTGGCGAAGTATTCTTGTCATAATCCCAAAGCATCCCTTCAGACAACCCCGAAGCGGTGGTTACGATTTCACCGCTCAATCTCATGGCAATGAAATCACCAGGTAACATCACTTTATAAATTTGGGAGTAGACCTCGGGCTCATTGTCCTTCACCCATTTAAGCTTAGAGGCGGTAAAATTGCCTGGTGAATTCAGTAAACGTTCAAGACAATATTTTTCACCGAGTTGTCTAAATGCCTCATTGCCAATTTCCACGGCCCGACTGTCACACCAAATAATGGAAGGTCTTAACGCCTTCTGATTTTTGTCTACGCAGACTAAGCCGTGCATCTGATAGGATATTCCGATGGCAGCAATATCACCTGCCACTACACCAGCCTTTTGAAGACATGCCTTGGTACTTTTTACAAGGTGCTCCCACCACATTTCAGGATCTTGTTCGGCCCAGCCTGGCTTAACTGCTAACATCGGCATTTCTTCCGCGGGCGATTGTGCCGAGGCTACTGCTTGTCCTGTGTCTGCATTAACAAGTGACGCCTTTACTGAAGAACTTCCCAAATCATAACCCAATAAGTAGCGAGCCATAGTGTCTTGTGTTCTAAATAATAACTTATAGTAAATTTGACTACAAGGTAATTAAAATTTTATATTTGGCAACGATTGTTTGGAGCTTAAAGGTAAAAGCAGAAAGCTTAAAGCATAGGCTCCGCAATCGCCAATCGATAGCCTTTTGTCCACCCAAGCTGTACACTGAAAAGCTTTTAGCTTTCGGCTTTCAGCTTTTCAGCTAAAACAAATGATTCCTTCATCCAACTCCATCATTGACGCGCTCTCCATTGATTGTTTAATCTTTGGGTTTAAAAAAAGTGAATTAGAAATTCTGCTGGTTCAGCATGGTGAAGGAATTAGTAAAGGTAAGTGGGCATTGCCGGGTGGATGGATCAAATACAACGAAGGAATGGATGAAGCGGCAGCGCGCATATTGAGAGACCTTACTGGCATCTACAATGTATATCTGGAACAATTGGAAGCCTTCGGAAATGTCGATCGATATCCTACCAGGCGGGTAATTACCATCGCGTACTATGCATTAATCAAACATGAAGACTATACGCTACACGCTGGTTTTACCGCGGCGGATGCAAAATGGATTAAGATCAGCAGTGTACCAGAGCTGCTGTATGACCATACTAAAATTTTACAACAGGGTCTGAATTATCTCAAACATAAAGTAAGACATGAGCCCATCGGGTTTAACCTCCTTCCTAAAAAATTCACATTGTTACAGTTGCAAGAGTTATATGAAGCACTTCTGAATCAGAAATTGGATAAGCCAAATTTTAGAAGAAAATTGATGAGGATGAATCTGTTAGTTCCCTGTAAAGAAAAACAAACCGATGTTTCTCATCGCGCAGCCAGCCTATACCGGTTCGATAAAAAAATTTATGATAAGCTGACGGAGAAGGGATTTACGTTTGAGTTATAGGGTTTGAAGTTCGAAGTTTGAGGTTCGAAGTTTTCGAAGTTCGCCTAGGATAACGTGAGTATTGTTCACCACAGAGCCACGGAGTTCACAAAGCTACACGGAGAAGGGTTTCTTTTTCCTTTGTGAAACTCTGTGCTCTTTGTGACTTTGTGGTTAGAGTTCTTGTAATGCCAACGTCCGTGGTTCGAGGTTTCCGAAGTCGTAAGGTTCTCCAAGAAAGGTTTAATTTATTGTTCACCAAAATGCCACCAAATTAGATCTACATTCATAGCCACAAAGTCACTAAGGCACGAAGGTTCACAAAGCGGCGAATCACACTAACCACTTCTTACTACTTACTTCTTACAAACTACTACTACCAACTACCCTCCGTCCGACGAAGAGCCACCTGATTACCTGACCACCGATAACCGATTACTTACTCTTCACGACCCATCGCATCAAATTGATCCAGGTTGGATGGTAATCTGTGCGCTTTAAAATGCTGTTTAAAACGGGCTGTATTTTTTTTAGTCCAAACTCAATAAATGCCTGGCGCTCGGATATTTGTCTGGATTGACCGTCCAGATACTTAGTAAAATCTTCCTTCCACCCTTTTATGTTAAATGAGAATTTTTCCTCCAGGATGACCCAGATCTTTTGGATGTGAATCTCTTCAAAGGAGTTTTCTACGTCACGAGGAAGTCTTACCATAAACCAATATAATTAGTTCATAGCAAAGATAAAAACTAATTTAATTAGTTAATGAATTTCTATCATTTTTTTTAAACGTAAAATAAAAATGATGATTTACCTATAATTCAATAGATCTAGCTGGGCGGCACCTGCCTGGCCGGGAGCATTTTTTGGATCAAGTACGAAACCACGATCACCGCTACACATCCGATTACGGTGTATAATAAGAAAGCAATGCCCGTATAACGGTAACAATACACGACAATACATTCAGACAAGATCGCCGCCCAAAATACGGCTGTACCTCCTATTTTCTTTATATAAAAAGCCACTAAAAAAATTCCGAGCAGCGTTCCATAGTACAATGAACCAACAATGTTAACAAGCTGAATCAGGTTTTCCGCAAAGCTGGCTAGCATTGCAAAGATCATAGCAAGTACCGCCCACCCTACTGTAAACCACCTGGACGCTTTTAAATAATGTGAAGGATCAGCATGTTTGTTAATCGATCGCTTGTAAACATCTATCGAGGTTGTTGAAACTAATGCATTCAGTTCGGCTGCCATTGAGGACATTGCGGCTAAGAAAATTACTGCGAGCAATAAACCGATAATGCCATGCGGCAGATAGCCGAGAACGAAGTTTAAGAAAATATAATCCCGGTCTTGTGTCTCTGCATTTGGAATCGCTTTTGCAATTACTTTTTTCATTTCACTTCGCAAAACACCTTCCTCACCCTGGAAACCCTTGACCTGGTCTAAATGCAGATTGATTTGTTTGTCATCCTCTTGCTGAATTGCCTTTACCATTTCGTCAACGGCAACCCTTTTTTTAGCGTAAACATCGGCAAATTGTTTTTCTATCAAACGCACTGAATCAGCCATCGATGTTTGTAAGGCACGATCGCGCAATACCTGGTTGTAGAATACAGGCGGTTGAAAAAACAAATAGAATACAAAGACGAGGACACCGATAAACAAAATGATAAACTGCATGGGAATCTTAAGCAGTCCATTGAACATGAGCCCGAGCCTGCTCTCAGTAATGGAGACACCCCCTAAATACCTCCCCACCTGCGACTGATCCGTTCCAAAATATGACAAGAACAAAAAAACGCTTGCCAGTAGACCAGACCACATGTTGAAACGGTCTTTCGATATTAAATCCACCTTCTGCCAAAGGCTTAACTCGCCTACCGAAGCCACTCCCTCCGGCAATGTGTTTTCAATGTCAGCAGGAAGAAAATTGATCATGTTAAACTTGCCCAACAATCCTGCAATCTGAATGCTGTCGCCAAACGAAACATGATCAGGTAACTTATTCAACGCTATAATACCTGCGACGATCATGCTCGTCATCACAACAGCCAATTGTTGTCGTTGGGTGAGGCTCACAGCTTTCGTTCCACCAGAAGTAACATAAATAATTACAAGGATTCCAATCACGAATGTCGTAACGGCGATTGGCCAATGTAAAATCGTCGATAATATTAATGAAGGCGCGAAGATTGTAATCCCGGCAGAAACACCACGACCAATTAAAAACAGGAATGCAGCGAGCGACCGCGTTTTTGCATCGAACCGGGTTTCCAAATATTCATACGCTGTAAAAACTTTTAGTCTATAATATATGGGTACCATTGTGACAGAAATAATAACCATGGCAATGGGTAGACCGAAATAAAATTGAATGAAGCGCATGCCATCCACCATGCCCTGACCTGTCGTTGATAGAAAAGTGATCGCACTGGCTTGCGTCGCCATAATCGAGGCGCCGATCATCCACCATTTCATTGAATTGTCTGCCTTGAGATAACCCTCCATGGTTGCGGTCTTTCTCGTCTTCCATGTACCGTAAAGGACAATGAATAAAACGGTTGTAAAAAGGACAGTCCAATCCAGGTAATTCATTTCAATTAATTTGATAAAATGATGCCATTACCGTCACCCCTTGAAAGAATTTGTGAGCCAAAAGAAAAGTACGATTTGAACGAAAAGCGCACCAAGCACGAGCCAATACCAGCCGCGCCATGACCTAAAAACAGGAGGCTTATCGTCAAGATGGGTTTTGCTCATATCATCAGGTGTAAAGAGAGTTCAATATGAAAGGCTGCTTAACTTTTAGGTTTCTTCGATTTACCACTAGACACAAGGTTAGCAAACAATTTATAGGCTCCGGGAACACCTTCGGGCAACTGCCGGAAAAAAGATAATCCAGTGTATATGTAATGTCCTTCGCCGTACTTGGCAATCAACAGGCCGCCATCTTTTGGACTCTCACCTGGATCATTCATCGATAATATTACTTCGTAATTTGCATCCCATTTGTCGGGAAAATATAATCCTCGCTCCTGCACCCATCCTTCAAAATCCTTTTCGGATAACTTATTTGGTATGTTAAGCAACGGATGGTCTTGCCTAAGAATTCTCACTGTCGCATTCTCATCTGTAACCCGGTCGCGCGACAGCGTAATTGGAAAGGGTGCAAAATTGTCAGTTTCAAGGCGGCCATTGTTGTTATACTGAACGACCAACGCCCCGCCTAGCCTAACGTATTCCATCAGTACTGGCATGAAATACCGGATCCGGTCATGAACATTTAAAGCACGAATGCCCAGAACCACCGCATCAACGCGTTTGAGATTTTCGCGGGTTACTTCTTCCGGCTTCATTTCCCAAACTTCGTACCCCATGGTGCGAAGCGCCGTTGGAATATCATCTCCTGCGCCAGGAATATATCCGATCAGTTGACCTTCCTTTTTGAGATTTATTCGAGCTACTTTTACGTCTGCCTTTGGCAGGAACGTCTGCGTGGGGATGTGATCGTAGCTGATGGTTTGAATCGCCTGTTCATATTTCTTTCCGTCAACTTCAGCCAGGGAACGAATTGTGGAAGTCAATTCACTCTTACCAGGGTAAACTTTGAAATTTACGGTTCGTTCTTCTCCCCGGGATTTCAACTCGAAGTCGGCTGATAAAGGTTCTGAATGCCAATCTGGAGGAAGCTGAAGTTTTAACACGCCTTTCATTCCTTTCCCGCTCGAAGATTTGATCCTTACATTTAAATCTCGTGGCTGGTCATCACTAAACATCAATACTTTTTCGATCACTTCCACTGACAACGGTGGGACAACTTCTACCGGGCGCCACAACTCTCCCTTTACAGGATCCGTCCATTTATATATTAAGGGTTCAGTGACCACCAATGATTCTTCTCCGATTCTTAATTTAAAAGAAACGGTGACCGCCGGATCGTTTTGAGGTTTTCCAATATTGGATTTGTCGGTCACGTTAAATAATCCTTGCTCGTGCGCGTTTCGAAGCCAATAAGGATCCGAATATGATTTTGAGGTCGCCAATATTTTCTTGCTTTTGAAAGTAGTTGCCACGTTATCCTTCAGCGCAAACGACAACGTCGAGTCAAACGCGATGTCTGTCGCGTAAATTTGTTGAAGCACAACTTCGACCCCGGAGCGATTTGCCAGTTCGGTATTTATTTCTACTTCTTCACCCGGTGAAATCCAATACTGCGAGGCCTTCGCTTCGACGAATAAACCCAAACAATCCTGAATGAGTTGCTCGACGTCTCTAAGCTTTCGCGTTCTCCAAACACCTTTTTCCAGATTCAAAATTTCCTTTCTGATCTGGAACAAGATAGCAACGCTTGCGCTAGGGTTCTCGGCGTCAAAAGTCTGGATTGCCTTCGTTACCAGCGGCTGTACTTTATTGCCGCCTTTCACGCGACTCCAGGTCGTATTCACACCTTCAAAAATATCCTTTTGCGCTTTTTCACCTTTGACGTATTCCAAAAATTCTGCGTCGTACCCACGCTGTCCAGGCCTACCCCACCCCTGACTTTTGTGCTGGCTGCTGCTGACAGCTGCGATTTCAGTAATAGACTTACCTAAAAGTGGGTTATAGGCTCCAACATTCAGCGCCACAATACCAGGCGTCTGCTCATTGATGGTAGTATTCCACCAGCGGCCGGTGTTGGTGTATAACCGCTTAACCTGCCAGGTTCCCAACGCTTTCACCTGATCCGGAAATACATCTGATTTCGAGGCGGCATCAAAGGCTTCCTGTGCTAACATGGCGGACCCGGTATGATGTCCATGTCCGGCACGCGCATCGGCAGGGAAACGAGTAATAATAACATCAGGCTGATACTGCCGGAATACCTTCACCACATCAGAAAGAATTTCTTCCTTGTTCCAGATCTTAAAAGTTTCATCCGAAGACTTTGAAAAACCAAAGTCGATCGCTCTTGTAAAAAATTGTTGACCACCGTCGATACGCCTGGCTGCCAAAAGTTCCTGTGTACGGATCAACCCGAGCAAATCACGGATTTCAGGTCCAATCAGATTTTGGCCACCATCTCCCCGGGTCATGGACAAATATGCGGTTTCTGCCAGCTTATCATTCGCCATAAGCGAAATGATGCGCGTGTTCTCATCATCCGGGTGCGCAGCCACATATAAAACAGATGTCAGTACATTGAGCTTTTTAAGTTTCTGCTTGATCTGCGCAACGTCGGGTTGTTGTTGGGCCAGTGAAAATGATGACAGTAAAAGGATCGAAAGTAAAAAGCTTATGCCCCTCATGCAAGTATTGAATTTATTGCGAATTAACGTAGAAAACTCCAATTAACTAACTCTCGACTTGGTGAACGGTATCCGGTTACCGGAGGTTGGCCGTATTTGGTAATCGGTAATCTGCGATCGGTAATCGGTAGTACAAGGTATGAGGTTAAGATTTACGAGGTACGAGGGCACGATAGCCATGGTGCCAGGAACTGACTACACGCACTAACGCAATTGGTTGAAAACTCCAACTACTAACCACATTTACCAACCACCCTTTCCTACGGAGAGCCACCGATTACCCGATTACTGATAACCGATTACCGACTAAAGACGGTTTCCCAAATTTGCGTATTATTGAACCCCATTCTCAAAAAAAATGAGTACGTCTAAAAAGAAAGTTATTGCTATAAAGGTTGGGTCAAACGTTATCACCAATAAGGAAGGTTTTCCTGATGAGCAAATTATTGTAAATATTTCGAGACAGATCAAAGTTTTAAAGGAACAGGGTAACCAGGTGCTATTAATCTCGTCGGGTGCAGTCGCAGCAGGCCGAAGCCTTTATCATTTTCAAAAGCGAGCAGACACGGTGGTGCAACGCCAGGTATTGGCGTCTATCGGGCAGGTTAAACTTATCTCACTGTACAAAGACATTTTTGATGAACAAAAAATGCTCTGTTCCCAGGTCTTGGTAACGAAAGAGGATTTTAAAAGCCGCACCCACTATTTGAACATGCAGAATTGTTTGTCGGCGTTGTTGAGTAATCAAATTGTTCCCATTATCAATGAAAACGATGTGGTCTCGGTAACCGAGCTGATGTTTACCGACAATGATGAACTGGCCGGATTGGTAAGCGCCATGATGAACGCCGATATTTTAATTATTCTCACAAATGTCGATGGCATTTATAACGGTGATCCCGATCAACCAGGCACTTCGATACTCACCACGTATGATCCTAAAAAAATCAACCTACAACAAATTGCGACTGGGAAGAAATCCGGATTTGGCCGCGGTGGCATTATGACGAAGTGCCAGACATCTGAAAAAATTGCCAGCATGGGTATTCCTGTCCATATCGCCAATGGAAGAACCGATAACATTGTCCTCAGAATTATGCAAGACGATGAAATTGGAACTCGTTTCCCGGCCAAGAAAGTGACGTCCAATTTTAAAAAATATATGGCGCACGCATATGAAGAACCAAAAGGGAAAGTGGTGATCAACCAAGGCGCAAGACAAGTATTATTGTCTCTTGAAAAAGCACATAGTCTACTGCCGGTTGGCATACTGCGGGTCATTGGAAATTTTAAAAAGGGAGATATCATCAGAATTGTAGATGAAAAAGATAGTGAAATTGGATTGGGCCTTGCCAGATACGGGTACAAAAAGGCAAAAGAAGTATTGGGACTCAAAAACCAGCCGGCCTTGATCCATTACGATCATCTATATTTGCATTAATAAACTTTAGAATTACATAACGTGCTGGAAAGTATATTTAAGTCGGTACAAGAGGCAAGTAGAAAGCTGACATTGCTTAAGGAGGAAAAGGTGAATCAAATCTTAACTTCCCTGGCTGATAAAACGGAAAAGAGTACAGCCAAGATCATTGAAGAAAACCGGAAGGATCTTGAGCGCATGCCAGAAACCGATCCGAAGTACGATCGGCTCAAACTAACAGAACAACGTATTCGCGACATTGCCAGCGATCTTCGAAATGTGGCAACGTTGCCTTCTCCTCTTCATCTTACTTTAGAAAAGCGAACGTTGAAGAGTGGACTCCTGCTGGAAAAGGTTACGGTCCCCCTCGGTGTTGTGGGGATAATCTACGAAGCCAGGCCGAATGTCACATTTGATGTATTTGCATTGTGTCTTAAGTCAGGTAATGCTTGCATTCTTAAAGGCGGAAGTGACGCCGAATATTCAAATAAATTTATTGTCAACCATATTCAGCAAGTACTGGTTGGGCAAGGCATCAATCCTGACATCATTACGTTGCTGCCTTCAGATCGGGCCGCCACACAAGAATTGCTTAATGCTGTTGGGTATGTTGATATTATAATTCCGCGTGGAAGCCAGAAGCTGATCGACTATGTTCGCGACAATTCAAGAGTACCGGTTATAGAGACCGGTGCTGGTATCGTTCACACATATTTTGATGCCAGCGGCGACGTCCAGAAGGGCGCTGATATTGTTTTCAACTCGAAAACGCGAAGGGTCAGTGTTTGCAACGCCTTGGACTGCTTGATTATTCACGAAAACCGGTTAAGCGATTTGGTTGCAATTACTCAAAGGCTGGCAGAAAAAAATGTCCGCATATACGCGGACGAAAAGGCTTTTAGTACCCTAAACGAGAAATACCCAGACAAATTGTTAGAAATTGCTGAAGAGAAACATTTTGGAACGGAATTTCTGGATTATAAGATGAGCATTAAAACCATCAAAAGCATAGACGAGGCGTTGGATCACATCTTTAGATATGGCTCCAAGCATAGCGAAGCTATAGTTGCAGAGGATCAAAATGCAATAGATGTTTTTTTGAAGAACGTTGACGCCGCAGTTGTTTATGCAAACGCATCAACGGCCTTTACGGACGGAGCTCAATTTGGGCTCGGCGCAGAAATTGGTATCAGCACCCAAAAACTGCATGCGCGTGGACCTATGGCACTTCGCGAGATGACCTCCTACAAGTGGCTGATTCGTGGGGAGGGAACGATACGTCCTTAATCCTAAGCGACGGACCATAACTCATAAGGGAGAACCGACGCCAAATAAACTCTGCGACGCGCACAACGTCAGCACCTGGAACCTCAACACATCAACACCCTAAAGGATAAAGCGATAGGTATATTTCAGCATAAAAATATTGTGCGCCTTATCAGGGAAATCGAGTTGATAGCGTACCGGGAGCGCTCCGGACTGATCATAAAAATCACCATTCATTTCCTGACTCCATACCAGGAAAAACGTTGATCCGGGAATGTACTCCCAACGAACGACCATGTTCGAACGGAACTGACCAATGTTGAAGTCAGGTTTTTGAAATTTGTAATCTGGTGTTCCATCGCTATTTTCATCGATCGCATATTCCTCATCCTGGTCGTTGAGGCTGATCCATGCCTCGGGAATTTCCGTAAATCGCTTGTTAAAGTCAGACGCGTTTGCGTCCGTGATGTATTTGAAATTATTGTATTCGCCGGACGTGCCGAAAGGCTGGCCCCATGCCTGTACCGACAGGTTTGGTGTTATCATATAAGTCATTCGTAACGATAGCCTTGCCGTTGTCTGATCAATTTCACCAACAATATAACGGTTTTCGTCTCCTACCGTTCCAGTGTTGATGTACTGCATCTTGTTTTTGTTATGACTAAAGCTGGGCGCTAAGGAAATGCTCAGGGCGTTTATCGGTTTATAATTGAATGAGATATCGAGGCCTTTGCTTTGCGAATAGTCTTCAAGCCCTCTGCTCGCGCGAGGACTTAGGGCAATATTAAGTTTTTTGCGTTGATCAGTGGATACGTAAAGCCAATAACTATAGCTGCCAGGATATCGCAACGCAGGGCCCCCACGCAGGTTGGCATTGGAAAGATAGTGTGACGAAAAGGAGGCGCCTCCACTCAGCGACCAGAAGTTCTTAAATTGCAACGAACCATTGGCATCGTATCCTTTCGATGTATTGCGTTGATCGAAATCCCAGCCCATGGATTGTCCTCCATTTATCCTCGCCGACCGTAATATTCCCACTGGATTAAGTATACGATATTGGAGCCACGTCCATTGTGTCATCACATCAGTTTGTCCAAGAAATCCTATGTCGTTGAGCTCAAGTTCAGGGGATAGCCAACTGTACCCTACCTCATAGATGAATTTCCCACCACGTTTTCCATGTACGACCGAGCCCGCAGTGCCGGTTAATGATTTTCGTGTTGTATCAACATCCGCGTGTCTATTATCAGGTCTTTGAAAGTATCGTTCCGGGGCATTCTGTGTCAGCGCGATGGCTTTCTCGCTCCCCTGAACATTGCTAAAGGCAGTTTTAGCGCTGACAAAATACTTTCGGTTACTCCAGTTGTGGACCACGTCTATTCCCCCGCTATAGGCATCCTTATGAAGCCATTGCAGACTCTCATCGCTAAGGTCACGATTCGTGCTCGTGAGCATTGCGCCAACGACGGTGTTTCCTTTGTTGATGTCTTGCTGCATTCGTCCAGCCACGTAGTTTGTCAACGGCTCAACCATCGCGGTCCTCCGGACTCCCATGCTGTCAATTGTTGCGTGTTCAGGCGCGGTAACTGATTCCAGTATACCCCAGGAAAAACCCTTTTTATTTTTACCAGTGAGTTTTGCTGCACCAAGGATGGTGGTGTAGCGATTGGGTTTTACGTACTCCGCTACGCCATCATCAGTATCCCCTTCGTCTGTTGCAACGCTGTTCTGAGGTGTTCTTCCAATGCGACGAGAATAAAAGAGATTGTTACTGTTAAAGCCTACAGGGAAATTCAGGGTACTATTCCCTTCTATAAAAAATGGTCGTCGCTCCTGAAAGAAAACGCGAAAGGCGCTCAAATTGACTTGAGAAGGATCTGCCTCAACCTGCCCAAAGTCAGGGTTGACTGTTAGATCTAACGTGATGTCACTCGTTATGCCAATTTTTGCATCAAGACCAACGTCGGCTGCGGAAGATTTCCCCGTAACAAACGGGTTGCCCTCTTCCCTTTGAAAGCTTTCCGTTTTGGCAACCAGGTACGGCTGGATCTCAACTTGCTTTTGAGGCTTGATCCCTGTAATTCCCCTTAACTCGCCGAATAAGTGCACCCAACCGGTCGCATCCGGAGGAATGTATTGCCAATTGGATTGTTCCTGATTTCTGAAAAACGTTCTTCCGATTTGCAAACCCCATGTGTGTTCGGGTTTGTCAGCAAATCGCAATTGGCTTAATGGGATTCTCATTTCAGCAGTCCATCCGTCTTCATCTATGTTGGTTTGCAAGTACCAGATAGGGTCCCAGTTTACGTCCCAGTTGCCCCCATTGTTCGATACGTACTCATCCCCCTTAACGCCGGAAGCGGAGGCTGAAAACGAAAAGGCTGTGCGTTTGTCGCTATAGCTGTCAATGTTTACTTCGACTTGGTCGCCCTCGAATCCGTCCCGCCGCGACATACGGCTTACAATTTTATCCGGTTCGGGGTCAAGATTCTTAAACAGGATGTATAAGTTTTTGTCGTCGTATAATATTTTGAAGTTGGTTTGGACAGAGGCAGCCGCCCCTGCGTCCGGTGAACGTTGCCGGAAATTGCCACCACCCCAGGGCACCTGGTCCCAGGCAGCGTCAAGACTTCGACCATCAATTTTAGGAGGCTCGCCGACGACGCGTTGGGTCGTGTAAAACCTTAGCGAATCATTTTGGGCTGATAGGCTTCCGCTCACCCCTATCACGCAAAAAATGATAAACACAAACCTCATGATCGACCAGCAGTCTTGAACTTTAATAATGAATTGATTTTAACCCGCAAATTATCCTCGTGGCAGCAAAAAATGATTTCTAAATCCTACTGTACCTTACCCCGATGCGTTCGCGGCAACAAAGCCCAAAATTACCATAAAATCCGGCATTATCGAAGGAAAGAAGTGCTGAATGGTCATTTTAGCTGAAGAAAGTTTTGGCAGTCTCTTCAAGGCTAATTTGAGACCATGGAAGGTATGTCCTTAAGCAAAAGGCTGTTACGGGACATGAATGAAATCTAAGCTACAGTGTGTTGTCAGAAAGCGTCAGCTTTCCTTATTGCTCTTATGACCGCCGTGAGCCTCCAAAATTACACCAAGCTCCTTGCGTGTAAATCCCAACCGATCGGAGACCATTTCGATAAGCTCAAGTTCGGCGGGTGCAAAATCATCATCTACCAAAGCGAGCTTGATCATCTCTTCCAACTGCTTCTCCTTCTCTTCGGTGTTCTGGGGGATCAGGTAGATATATTCACTGGCGCGATTCAACATGAGGTTTAATCTTTCGAGGGGCAAGCCTTGTTCGTAGGCAATTTTAGCAAGGGCAACACGTTCGACTTCTTCTATTTTACCGTCGATCGCAGAAAGCGAAACAAGATTTCTGAAATGTTCTAATTGGGTGGGATTCAAGTTCACGATTGGTTAGGGTTAAAAAATGTGGTTTGGTTTTGGCAGAGTGAAAATACTCTTTTTTCCTAAAAATCAATTAAGCGTATGCGCTGTGCCTCTCGGAAAATGGTTGGAATATCAATATTTGTCCTTTAACGGCATTAGCTAACGTTTTCCCTACTGTGCTAAGGGAAAGGCATGTAGGACAACGCCAAGCTTGGTTGCATCGGCAGGCTTAGTATTAACAGGGATCAGAATCACTTGGCCATTCAGGACGATAATGGCTGCCTTGGAATATTTCCGAACGGATAGACTATCCGGGAATCGATATGCTGCATCACCCGAGCTGCGATGAGCGCACATCGTGACGCATGGAACGCAAAAATATCGAGGGAGTCGGCTTGAGTCCTTAACATATCTTTGAGCATATTTTTTGCCCTATGAAGCCGGATCTTAACATTGTCTTCGGTGATTTCAAGCATGGATGCTGTATCGGCCACGGAAACTTCTTCGATTTCCCTCAATATAAAAACCACTCTGTATTTGGAGGGAAGATGGCCTATCGCCGATTCCAAAGCCTTTTTCAGGTTATCGCTTACTTCCGGATTATCTGGAATCGAATTTTCTTCCTGAAGATTATCAATTTCCGCCGTTTCCAGCGCTTCGATGCTGACATGATGCTTTTTCTTCAGTTTGTTGAGATGTTGCAGGGCGCAATTAATCAATATCCGTCCCAACCAGGTGGAGAATCTCGCTTCCTTCCGGAATTGATGCAATTTTTCAAAACCACGGATATAGGCTTCCTGCATCACGTCTTCTATGTCTTCTTCCTTGGAAAGGATCCCCCGCGCCGTTTTGTAAAACAGGCTGTTGTATCGTCGAACCAAGATCTCATAGTATTCGCGCTTTCCAAGCAAAATTCTGGAAATAATCAATTCATCGGTTAGGTCCCGATCGGCGGCAAGTAAGGTCACGTTGGCCAGCATAAGACTTTATTCTTTAGATTCGGGGAAGCAGGAATCGTTACATTTTTCGAAAAATCATTTCGAATAATTCAAGCTCCCGTCGCTAATCTTAGAGCGATAACAACGACGGCATTAATTTCGATCACATCTGGACTCATTTTTTGACTCGCTAATAAATAGCTCATTCAAATGGAACAGGAAGGTTCAGCCTTAACATCAGGCCGCAATAAATATTAATCCCACATGCCAAAACCGTTGCTATATTTCTGAAGTCGGTGTCCAAAGCGTTCAATAGGAAATAAATAATCAATGAACACAACGAAAAAATCAGAGGAAGAACGATCATGACTAATGCAAATAGACCTAACCCATCCTCTAGTGGGAGGTTCATAACAACTGAAAATACTATTGAAACGGTTACAAATCCTATGGATCTTTGCTTGGTCATACGGGGAACTAAATCAAAACTAACGCTATGGTCCCACACACCAAATTGGATTTCAAAACATTTTAAAAGCTTTTCAAGGTGATGAAGCCGAATCTTTTACTGCTTGATCATCACAGTCGGCTTGTTGAATCGCAAGAACTCCGGCATGTCAGTGCCATCGCGATAATCCAACGGTGGGTATATGGGATAGGTCTTCATATCCCAATCATCAGGACGTTTAAAAAAATGATACGATAGCCGGTTGGCAGTCCATTCCGTCCAGGTATGCTGATGATTAAATGAAGAATCTCTGTTTGATCGGCGGACACTATTGATGCTTTCGGTAGCAATAAAGCGATAGAAAAATAACTTACCCCATTTTTTTGCCTGAAGGATGTGACCAAATTCATGACGTAGCAAGGATATATTCTTGGCATCCTTCGGATGAATGAAAATCCCAATACCGGGTATGGCGATGGCGGCCCGATTTTTTAATTCGCCGATGGTACTGGTAAAGCAAGATACTCCGAAAAAGTTGCCGACATATTTACCGATGCCCATCAAGGGTATGATCTTACGGATAGCGGATCTAATGGTGACCCTGTGCAATGACTGCTTAGGCAAAGGCTTTAGTGAACTGATGCTGCGAAATTTTAAAGCTCTCACACTCAAATACCGTTTACAATATGGTGAATTCCTTAGTTGACTTTGTCGCTTTCGTTAAAGGTATGGATTCCGATTTGTGTAAAAATTCCACAATAGCCATGGGGCTATTTCCCACAGTTCTCAGCAAGTGAAACAAAGTAAAAGGAGAAATTGAAAGGCGCTCAGACCAATAACGAGCGTCTTCGGGTGTATTTATAGTGATTATGGTGTCGGGTAATTCTCGAATATTTTTTTCGCCAGTCATGCGATAACATTTACGGCAAAAACTATTCCCATGCCTAACTCAAAAAAATTGGGCTTTGTTACATCGTCAATTGTTGACAATGTTGCAATCATAAGATGCTACATGTCCGGCAATAAAAATGCCACTCGCGGGTTGGACATGGACGCGAGGTTAATCTCCCGCTCTCCGCCGCTCCTCTTCTGAGCCGGACTTAAGCTTAACTGAGCGTAGCTTTGTGTTTCCAAAACTCCTCGTATAGGTTAACCGGATAAACCGGTTGTGCCAGTTATAACCAAAATACGAATCCAGGTTATTTTCAGGTGATTTGGTTTTAATTCTCCAATTATTCGTCGACATGATATCGTCGATTGACAATCGTAAGATGCCTTTCTCCCCAAAGCTTTTCTGAAGACCCGCATTGAGTGACCCAATTGGTAAAAATTGAGAGATCCCGGAAAGGGAACTTGATTGGTACATTCCCGAAATTTCAACAGCGAAGTCTCGTGGCAATTTGAACTGGTTTATCACATTCAGGTTCAGTCCATAAAGATGCAGTCTCTCGTTGTGTGCCAGGTATGTTGTCCTTCCGATCTGGTACTGCGCCGTGAGATTGCCTTGTATCTCCCACCGGGGTGTTATTGAAACAGAATACGTAGTCGTCAGTCCAAACGTATTTAAATACTTCAAATTTTGGGAACGGTAAATAAGATTATTCTCGCTATCAACTTCAGGCTGCATCATCGTAATCTCATTCCCGACGTGGCTGTATTGAACGGAAATCGCGAGCTCTCTCACATGGTAGCCAATGGCCAATGCGTCTCCAAGGGCTGGATACAACGATGTATTTCCTGCGGAGAAGGTATTAGGCCCCCACAAGAAAACATACGGGGCAATATCGTTGTATGTTGGGCGCGTAATTCTTCTCGTATACGAAAATTCAAGGTCTTTCTCTGACGCTAGTTTTTTCTTCAATGATAAACTGGGAAATAAATAACCATATCGTCTTTTAACCACATCCCTTTCCGTAGGTGAGCCAATATTAGTATGCGTATACTCATAGCGTAGCCCGCTATTGATTTGCAGCTGGTTTCCAAGGTGCCACTTCGTTGAAAAATAACCGGCATAAATACGTTCATTCAGTGTCGAATAGGATGTAAACGTTGGGTCTGTTTTCCACACCTCATTTACTAATTGTTGAACCAGAACATTGTTGTCCAGCGTTGTTGTCACGGATTTTACACCCGCTTCCCACGAAAACGAAGGTGAAATTTCATATTGATAATCTGCCCGGGCAATGAAAATATGAATCGGAGTCGTTTTACTTAAATCGATCCTGGAGAACGCCGGGTTATTTTGCTGCTCAACATATACTGTGTTATCATACGTTGAAGGGTTATCATTATGATAGAATAGATAGTCCACACTAAAACTAATGTCACTTCTGGAATCTATTTTTGTTTTCAGACCGAGTGATCCGGTCCCGCTTTTCCAAATGTTGGATTCATAAATATTCGTGCCTGTCAATACTGTTGAATCCGTCTTAACGTGATTCACATCATCGGTATGGGCTGTCAAACTCCAATTTCTATTGTACCCTGTAAACAGTATGTTAACAGAAGTATTCTTGGAAAGACTCCATTCAAATCCTCCGCTGAGATTTTGCTGCGTTGTCAGGTTCTCGCGGGGGCTATAGTTATATACAGTCTGGACGAAATCATTGTCGAGGTAACGCCGGTGCGTCTTGGCGATGTGAAGGTTGTGGTTTCTTACAATAGAATAGTCAAGGAAGTATGCAAAGCGTCTATGCCTGTGATGGAGGTTAAAGTTTGCACCCAGATTTTCTGCCCAACGTGCGCCCACCATGAGGCCGAAAGAACCAGTCGTGCCAAGGTCTGTCGTGGTCTTTGTTACAATATGAATAATACCTCCATTTCCTTCGGCATCAAACTCCGATGAGGGTGCCGTAATAAGCTCAATCTTCTGGACATTGGTTGCATTCATTCCATCCAGCATCTGGATGACAGCCTCCAATGGTAATTGCATCATTTTGTTATTGATCATCACCCTGACTCCGGATCTGCCATTCATTGAGATACTGTTGTTTTGCCGGTTCACTATCACGCCCGGAGATTTTTGTAGTACTTCCAGAATCGTATTACCGGAGGACGTTATGCTGCCTTCCAGGTTGATGACAAGCCTGTCGATCTTTTGGTCAAAGCGTTGTTTATCTTCCCTTACAACAACCTCGTTCAATGCTGTAACCTCTTCTTCCAGGATAATATCAGACACGGTGACGTTTTCCTGCTGCACCTTTAGTCTCGACGAATAAAATTTAGCATACCCCACCATGGACGCTGAAATTATGTAGTCGCCAGCTGAGACATTTTCAAAAACAAATTCCCCTACACCATCCGTTACAACGCCCTGAACAATAGTCGAATCCGCGCTGAGAAGAAGTACTGTGACCGACGGCAGGTTTTGCTGATGATCCGATATCTTTCCCCGGACATTTGCCTGGCCGAATGTCAGAATTGGGCAGCATACGATTAAGATTAATATGGTCCTGTTTATAAAATCCAGCATTTGAAAATCGATTTGCATTCGTTTTTCAAAAATGGATCGAGCGCCTAAAATCTCAATTCAACGCATGTTGCAAAGACTTTAAACTTTTTTTTCAAGGTTGAATTCATGTTGAAATCGAGTCAATAAAAACGGGACACTCCGATGATTCCTGACATCAGATTGAACCGCAAAGACGCAAAGGCGCAAAGAATGGGAAACAGGGAGAAATAAAGCACTTTGAAATTGACAAAATGCGTGTGAAGAAACCTGCTTTGCGTCTTCGCGGTTTAAAAGCGTCGAACGGTGAGAAAGATGAATTAGTGAAAACCAATTTTTTTGGCTATCCCCTGAAATTCCGGCTCGTCATGCAGGTTATAGAATTGAGGCTCTGTCATCAGCCATGGCATTTCCATGTCATGACTTTGATAGGCAGTCTTTAACCACGAAAGGGCTGATTTTTTTTCATCCATGGCAGAATAAATAACGGCAATAAAAAAAGCAACTGATCCCTTGTCGTTGTTCGCAAGGCGTGCTTTCAATTCATCTATGATTTTTGTGGCATTGGTAACATCCCCTGCCTTCGCATATGCCGCGCCCATCCATCCCAGCATGCGTGGGTATCGGATTCCTTCCAGGTCGATGGCTTTGCCAAAATAGACGATGGCTTCCTTGTATCGCTTCATATTCAGCAGCAGAAAACCATGCGCGTCTAGCGTGTAATAGTTATTAAACATCTTTACCCTCGATTCAGAAAATTTTAGTGCTTCCTCAAAGCGCTTGTTGTAGACGTACGTCAATACAATTCTGCTATTGGGATAGTAGGGATCCTTTGCATTTAATCGCTCTGCGTACGCCATCGCTTCCGTATGCCTTGAAACAAAGTTGAGGTAGTCCGCATATAAGGCAAGCGCGTCAGGATGGTCCCCGGTGATGGCTAGTTTGTATTCTTCTTCGGCGCCTTTGAAATCCCAATCATTGTACAACAGGTAAAACGCCTTGAGCATGTGCGCTTCATCAAGATGAGGATCCAACGCCAGCGCTTTATCAATAAATGGTTTTCCTTTCTGCAAGGCCTCGAGAGCGCTTAGCTCCGCGCCCCAAATCGCCGCGAGGCCGATGTAGCCGTTGGCCAGGAATGCGTAGGCCCGCGCATAATTCGAATCCAACGCAATAGCTTGTGTCAGAAGTTCGATGGAATTGTGGGCTCCCTGGTTAGAGTAGGTCCTGTATTCGTAGATGGCCTTTAGATACAAGTCATACGCCTTTGAATTTTCCGTATCAGTCTTCGAAAGTTTCGACTTTTCTTCCGGAGAAAGTTTTGCATTGAGCTCATTCGCTACTGATTGGGCTATTTCACTTTGGATGGCAAAAACATCTTGCAATTCCCGATCGTAACTCTTTGCCCAGATCTGGCCTTCTGTTATGCCATCGACCAGACGCACGTCGATACGTACTTTATTGTTATCCCTTTGAATACTTCCTTCCAACAACGCTGCGACCCCCAACTCGTGGGCAATTTCACGCGCTGGTGTAGCGCTCTCGCGGTACTGTTCAACTGACGTTCTTGATATGACGCGAAGCTCCGCTACCTGAGCAAGACCCGTACGGATTGCTTCAATGACTCCTTCGCTGAAGTATTCAGTGCGTTGATCCTCGCTGAGATTTTTAAATGGAAGTATAGCAATGGACTTGTCGTCGCGGTTGGCAACTTGAGACCGGTTTCGGCTATTCAAGTATATAACGCCTATAAGCAGACACAGAAGGACTCCAGCTAATAGCCTGAGGTAAAGGGTCTTTTTTCTAAATGGCTTTGCCGGAATTCCAGTTGGCTCCAAAACTTTAGGGTCTTCAGGGCTTTCCGTCATTCTATTTTTTACCTCTCCCGGCGGGAAACCATAGTACTCATTAAAGCATTTGTTGAAATAGGTAGCGCTTCCAAAGCCAATCTGATCTGCAACTTGAGCCGCACTTAGTTCCCCTTCTTTAAGCAACTCCATGCCGCGTTGCAGTCGGTATTCGCGAATGAATTGGCTCACAGATTGACCCGTCGCCGTGCTCAATTTTCGGTGCAGTTGTGAGCGGCTCATGCCGATATTTCTTGCCAACTCTTCGACGCTGAATTGGTCGTTGGTCAGATTGTCGTCAACTTCTTTTTTAAGTTTTTCGAGGAACATATTGCCTACACCGTGAGGGTCCATACAAAACAGTAATACCTAGGTAACAACCGATACAAAGTTATATTAAATGCGTGCGATGTAAAAACCTGTTTGCTAATTGAATTATTCGCGAAGACCTATTGAATTGACCGATTTTTGCCACCGCTCTTCATTGCCTAACGGTTTATAGGTAGTAGGTCTTGCTACTCATCGAGGTAAACCAAGGCTCAACAACTGGAACCAATACGACGTACTGAATTCTGATAGAATTTTTCTAACCTACTACTTGCGCGAGGTCACCGGTTTCTTACAACGTCTGTACCCCACGTGCCGGCTAAGCGCTCTTCTCATCGAAAACGTAATGGATTACAATTCGAATCCACCTGCGGAGAGGATAAGTGCCGGATACATTTGCGGGCGTCGCATAAAGTATCCGACACTTTGGAAATAAAATTTTAGGAAATTATTTGAACGCTAAGTTACGAGGTTGCCCCAATCTCTTTGCCTTGCAATACCAACGCCAATAACCATCCTAAATATCTGAGCGACTCTCGTGAGTATAATCGCTCATAAGTAAGGCGGACAATCTACGTCTTCAATGGTCCAGATCTCACCAGTAAGCGAGACGATGTAGGCGGTGTTATTGATGAACTCGAGCGAGGTGGGCCGGTCCAACCCATCGACGACTTGGGTGAACGTTCCGTCGTGGTTGACCTTCACAAGTGAGCCGGTGTTCGGCTCCGCCGGTGTACCCTCTTCAGCGCCGTCCCAGAAGCCCTGCGAGAGTGCGAAGAGTGTACGGCCGCTTGAACTCCACATCGACTAGCAATCGGGCGCCAGAGGCGACGGTTGTAACTGTGGGCGATTTCGGACCAAACGATACTACCTTGCCGTTTTCTGGAAGGTGAGGAACAGGGCCGGCCTGGGCCAGGTATATGTATTGCCAGACAACGCGAGCCCAGTCGGAACAATGTTGCCGAACGCCTTGAATTCAGTTATCTCACCATCGCGTGTAACATGCAGCACACGGTTGTGATGGCCATCCGCCACCAGGAATGCGCCATGATAGGTCTGAATAGAGTACTGCACCCCCGTTGGAACGACGAAATGCGGTGTTCGGCGGATTGGCGATGGAGAACGCACCAATGTCGGCGATGACAGTAAAGCTATCTGGTCCGTCTATACGATAGATGCCGACCACATCGCTGCCGCCGACATCAGGGCCGACGAGCGTGACCAAGGCGTAAGCTGTTCCGCCAAGGAAGGCGACGTCACACACACCGCCACACCAACGTCTGCAATTGGAGCGGCAATCCATGGCGAACGTAGTGACATCGCCGGTCTTTGGGTCTATGCGTGAGATTCTGCCGGCAGCGGATTCAGCGACATACAGCGCACCTCCAGGGCCGATGGTGCTGCCGAGGCGCGCCCTGCAGGCCTGTTGCCAGCAGTTGGGCGGGTCCGGGCACTGACTCGCACTTACTTTTCTTCTCATGAAGAGCCTTCTCTAACTCATCAAAAATTGGGTTATCGCAACTTGCAAAAAAACTGATAATCACAATGAGAAGCATTGAGGTGGAAATCCGCAAAGCCGCAGGAACTAACTGCCTGTTCACGCTTGGCAACAGGTTTCTTCGAGACAATTTTGAAATCATGATTAGTTTTGTTTTCATGATAGTTAAGTTTTGTGGTTTGATCGTTAATGGGACTTAGCAATAAGAGTATTCTATAGATCTGTTCATGGCAACTTACTCTCTGGGGCACAACAAAAAGAAAATCATTCGATACCTCGATATGATTTCGATTATGCTGAGCGAAAACTTGAAAGGTGGAGCAGCAGATCCAAAGGAGAACAAAGTGAAAAATAACTTTGAAATCCATGAATGATCGATGTGTAACAGGTCCTAGACTACACTTATCACAGAAAACATCTCCGCTAAACAGCGGAGAAACTTGGGGCATTTCAAAACACCTGACGATTTGGTGTGCTAATTTGGAAGCGGCGAAATGGATCCATATTTCCTAGCGCTCGCAGGTGCCAATAATCGTTGTAAATGTTTTACTAAGCTTCCTGCTATTCAACATCCTATTACTCATATCTAACGTGCACACCATAGGCTGAATTGATATAACGACAATCATCGCCCTCCCATTCTGTAGGGCTTTGAAGGGTGCTGAATAACAACCGTGTTGACTTATCCAATTTACGTGCTTTTAAATTGAGGTTTAAGTAAAAGATGGAAACAATGCTGAGAATTTTGTTAAGCAACCTTCCCTCCTTTCGAACAGGTTACGGCTCTTCTTTTACGCTCGATAATCGGAGCCATATGACTCCCTGAAACCAGGGATATGCTCGTGCGAACCCACGCTCAACACCTCGAACCAGTTACTGTAATTTTTTTAACCTGGTAGGAAAACACGCGACTAGATGGGAGGTCCAAAACTATCATGGATTATGTCCACAAAGAGCAATGTGCTCAAGTTGTATTCTAAAGTCAAAACCTTTTATCAAACCGAAGATTCTTTACGCGACCTCCGGATAGTCTGAAACCAGTTAATTTGTTCTGATCATTTTTAACAAATTGCACGATACCAACCTGACTGGTAAACTGATCTGGAGTTATAGGATCGGGTTGAAGTTCAAAATCTCCAAGGCGCATATGATGTATCATGAGCTTCTTATCTATGAAGTCCACTTTATATTCGGTTGAAAGTTCTTCACTATAATATTTGCCTGTGTAGTTGCCGAACTGATTGATATCAACTTGAAGCGGTATAACTCTTTTTGCAGAATCGATCCATCGATAGCGAAGTGAGTTCACATCGCCATGTATATCCTTCACAAATGTCATTGAAGCGTTGTAAGCGTCAATCCAGTAAACCGAATCAGATTTTGCCTTCATTTGAAATTTATCCTCACCGTTTGCCTGTGTCATTAACTGACCATTTTCTAATGTGATCGTAACATACCACCCATCGCCCAGCATATACATCCCCGTTGCTTTTTTGGCGACGGTGGTATCCACGTTAAGGGTTGGCATTTCCTTTATGTTGTTAACTGTTTGATCTTTTGTTTTGAATTTCCCTTTTAAAAAAAGTTTGGCCACATCCAATGAGTATCCATAGGAATTAAAATCAGCGGCATTACTCAAGATGATGCACGAAAATTTTTCATCGGGAAAGTTCATGATAACTGTCCGATAGCCGGCCCATCCGCCTGTATGTGAAACGGTTTTCAATTCTCCTTCTACCCCGAATCCAAGACCATATCCATAGCCGACCTTATTGCCATTGCTAAGGACTCCATCTTCCAGCATGCGTGTGTATACCGGATTTTTTGAAGCGATTTGTTTATCAAAATTCATAACCCATTTGGAAAGGTCCTCAACGGTAGTAAATAATGAACTTGAGCCATAGGCAGTAAGTCCGGTGGAACTCTTGGCGAACTCATTGCCCGATCGATTATATGAGTAAGCAAGGTTTTTGATAACCATTTTATGGTCATCCAGGAAAAGCGAAGCGCTCATGTTTAATGGCGCAAAAATATTTTCGTGCGTCCATTCACGGAAGGATTTGCCCGATACTTTTTCTACGATCGCGGCAAGCAAATTATACCCGGTGTTAGAATACATGTGCTGTGTACCAGGATCAAAATCTAACTCTTTTTGATTTTTAACCATGCGCATAATGTCCTGAAAGGAAAACACTTCATCCCAGCGCCATCCTGCTACATTCAGTGTCTGTGGCCAGTCTCTTAAGCCGCTCGTATGATGGATGAGATGTCTTATGGTAATAGTTTTTCCGAAGTCTGGAACATCGGGTAGATACTTTCTAATGTCATCGTCTAATCCTATTTTTCCCTCCTGCAATAATGTTGAAATAGCAAGCCCTGTAAATTGTTTTGAAACGGAGGCTATATCAAACATGGTCGATGGCGAAATCTCGATATCGTATTCCAGGTTAGCCGAACCAAATCCTTTAGTATAAACTACCTGACCATTATTGATCACGGCTACAGCGCACCCTGGACCCGTTTTAGAATTATACTTTTCAAAAATTGCATCTATTTCAGAATGCAGCGAAACGTTATCCACCTGACATGACAAACTGGGCCCAAGCAAAAATATTAGACTGGCAAATGTTACTGGCAAGGAAGGGAAAGGGTTTTTCATAAAATTTTAACTTTGGTTTTGTAGAACAGGAGAAATTTACCACGAGCATTATCAATGACAAAAGTTGGTGCTGAACGTTGCTTGAGAAAGTCAATTAATAACAAGAGGAAAAGATAGATTGCAACTTTTAAGTGCGTGGGGGCAATATCACGGATGGCACTGCGTATGGCGCGCTCGTTCCACTAAAACGAAAAAAACCGCCACGATAGCGGTTTTTTGTCGAGAGAGTCCAATACAAAATTAAGATTCTAAATATTCAATCTACTTCTCTTGAATAAATTCACCCTTTGGGGTATAATACAACGTCTTGGTGTCATTACCTTTTTTCACTTCCACCTGCACGTACTCGTCGTTCGTCCTTTTGTCCACCACCTTATAGCACTTGTACTTTTGAGACTGGATCTCATATCCCTCGTACTTGCCAGAGGTTGCATGGGTTACTACTTCCTTCGGAAGATCGAACTCATTGGCCTCCATTTTCATTACTTCAAGTTCACCGTTTTTATTATAGAGTCCGTACACGAATCCACCCCCTGATCCTTTCATCTCTACTTCGTAATACTCGCTGTCTCCTCTTTTAACACTTTCGTTCATCGCCGTGCCCCACTCAGAGTTAGCAATATTTTCGGGAACCATGTAGTAGTGGATATCCTTAACAGCTTCCGGAAAATCTTTTTTGAGCGCTTCTTTTATCGCCGGGGGAGTTTCTTCGGGCGTAATTTTCTTGGAATAGAGCCTGTCATCCTGGCTCTTTGTAACGAATGGGCTACAGAAAAGGCCCAATAGGATAATAGCAGTTAGAGTTTTCATATTCGTTTCGTGGGTTTAATAAATAGCAGATATTGCGGACTTCGCGGTCGAAGATACATTGTGTCGGTGCCTCTTTTAAGTGTTAAACCGTAACACACGGTGTAATGACGCTTCCACTCTAGTGCCACAAGACACTGCGAGCGGCACATAACCGTTAATAACCGTGACAATGGCTATCGTCGTCCAATCGTATTCGAATCTGCCGGCGGATCAGCTGAGTATAGCGATCCTATTCAACAAAAAAGTAGATACAGTTATGGTAACTGCTTGAATTTCAATAAGCCCTGTCAATCCATCTAAAAAACAATGTTTAAGACTCCATCGCATTTTTGACTTATGCGGGCGGCTCTTAATATCATTTTCTGGAGCTACAGAGCCAATGGACTGGTTAGGAGTCCCTAAATGTCTTGGATTAATTAGTTGCAAAGCTCGGGTATCATTTGGTGAGATTCCCAAGTCCTACTTGATCGCCACGACGCTGTCGACGTTCAGCTTGAACCTCCTCGTTTCAAAATTTCAAATGAATGCTACGCGAAAGAGTAAACTAGAAATGCGAGGATTGACACAATAATAATTGTGATTATGATCCCGGTAATCTTGGTTGCGGGTCTTTTCTTTATTCTTTGCCAAAGAGATAAGGAGCGGCCAGTGGATAAAGACTGTTGAAGAAATTGGTGGGATGAATTTAATTGCCGCTTTAGTACAGTCACTTTAACATGTTCTACGCCTTTCAAATTAATTTTGGCTCCCAATTCGTTGTGATATTTTTCCAATCTCTGCTCGTGGGCAATTTCAGACCGTTCGCTGGTTTTAACATCAGGTTTGCTTCTGAATGAACTATGGTTTGGATCAAAATCAATTAGCTTCTTGCTTTGTAATTCCTTGGACTTGATTCTGATGGCGTCCTTTTCTGATTCATTTTTCGCCAACAAAAAAAGATTATAAAATTCAGATGTATTCTTTTTTTCAAATAAAGCCAGTAGAATCCTCTCAGACCAGTCCGGCGCGAAGTCTACAACCGGATCTTGACTTACTGTCTCAGTATTGTTTTCCGAAACAATTAAGTCTAACAATGGAAAGTTAATCAGGTGTTTTTCTTTCGAGCTTCCGGAATGCAGACTGTTGACAAAAAATTTTGCAATGCTTCCGTCTTCATTTTTGTAAGAATACTTTTTGTCCAAATAGTAATACAACCTTCCGAATATCATCTCCGAGTCGACACCAAATTTTTCGGCAATTAACTCGATATCAATTGGGACATAAATTTTTGAAAGGCGGTTCGGAACATTCTTGTCAAAAGAAGCAAATGCATCGTAATAATGATCGCGTATAGTTTTTAAGATTTCGAAATCGGTAGGCGACGTCATAGTTATTACTCCAAGGGGATTTGCCGGCCCCACTCGGGCAAAAAAAAGCAGCTATCCCATGTAACTGCCTGATTTTCAAAGAGCCCCCTGTCGGAATCGAACCAACGACCTACTGATTACAAGTCAGTTGCTCTACCAGCTGAGCTAAGGAGGCTTTTATTTAATTTCCCAACTCACTGACTACAAGTCAGTTTCCGCCAGCGGGCGGATGAGCTAAGGAGGGTTTTTAGTTCCTTCTATCCTCAACCCACTGATTACAAATGAGCTAAGGAGACATTATCAATACGCACTTCCCAATAAAGCGGGCATCTAGTGGGCAAAAAATTAATGCGGTGCAAAAATAGATTAACTATCCTCTCTAGCAAATTATTACCATAAATAACTTAGAAAAGCTTTGATATTGAGTTGAAATCAAAGGTTTCTTAAAGCCTACCGTCGGCGACGAAGCCATCCAAGAAATAAAAATCCGATACCAGCGCCGACTGCTCCAGCCGCTGCGGCCGCTGCATAGGGCCAGTATTTCTTAAAAAGCTTAATCTTACGCGTCTCGCGCGGAAGCTCTATCACTGGTCTTGAAGGATCAACGCCTGCAGGGCCTTCGTACACTAATTTCAAGCCCCAGTCCCGCCTGTCAGGCAACGGAGGCAGGACAGTTGTTCCAATCACCGTTGTAGCAAGCATGTGGTCACTCGCATCGATCCAGGTCCCTTCCCGCGGGTCAAACCATTGTGCCCGATAAAGGCTGCTCATTTTCATGCCGCGTATTGTTGATTGAGGACACCCCTTTTCAAAAAAAACAAGAAAAATGTTCCTATCCGGTGTCCGAGCGCAGTAAGCCCAGCCATCGTACCCTAAAAAGTCATGTGTTTTATTTGGGGTAACAAGGTCAGCGTTCGGTTCCAGTTCCTGGTAGCGATCGCCAATTGAAAAAGCAAACGTCCTGAGATGCCTCATATCGGCTCCGGACTCCCATTGAAAAGCGTCCCACATATGTGTGGGGGCTTCTGGTTCAATATCTCCTCCCCAGATCCCTTCGGCTCCATAAACATGGCCGGCAAGTCCCCCGGACAAGAAACTTCCATACATCGCCGAGTGAATAATTTCGCTATCTCGTTCAGTTCCCCCTTCGGCACCAAGGTGGTAGTGGACGCCGATGCCTGCGCCACGCGCATCTTTATATCCCGCATAATAGGGTTCACCATTCATGGCTGGTTTCGGATATTTCGAATAAAAAATCTGCGAGAGGTACCAGTAGAAATTATGTTCCCGTTTGTTTCCGATTTGATGGAGCGTCACCCAGGAATTTTCCCCAAAATTTTCAAAGGTCGAGGGATTCGCGTTTGCGGAAAGCAAATTATCAAAGGGAAGAGGACCATATTTTTCGTCGACTTCCTTAATCGCTACGGTAAAATCTTCGGGACTGATAGTGCCACTGATGATATCGAGATGGACTGGCCCGAGTACAGCATTGTAGGCGTGATAACGCGCATAAAAGTATTGAAGAAAACGCGTATATGACCCTGGCCATTCGTGGTACTTTTGCCAAAGCAAACTGACGTCGCGCCTTATCGCTTCAATAAAAGGAATAAATCCATTTGCGTTCAGGTATGCGATCTTTCTATCGACGTACTTGAAATACTCAGGGTTCAAGCTGTCCATATCAGGAAAAAAATCTTCGTAGCCCGGTACCTTGCCCGGAAAAAAGAAAGGTCGGCCACCTTCGTTGTCCATGTTTTTAGCGCTGTTCTTCCCAAACTCCATCCAGGCCGACCGTAAGGTCGTGCGCGCTGAGTCAAACAATCTCATATGATATGAGCTGTCGTCAGTTTTCCAGTTCGGATATGCAGCAATCATATTAATCCAATTGTACCCCTGTGCCTTTCGATAGCGCACATAATCCTTAAACCCAGCGGTGGGACCAATGGGTCTTTTGACCGTATCATCGTACCACTTAAACCGATCGGCACCACACGAAAACCAAGTGTCACCAATAATGAAATACGGTGTACTGTCGGCATGGATCAATGCATGCTTGTTTTTAGAAGCCTTGATAAATCCACGCCGCAAGGGGTTTTGCTTTTTTTCGTCCTCCGTCCAGGCGACTGCGGTAAAGGACGCTGACTTACCAGTTAGTCCGGGATCATTCGAACTTGATCCACTTTTCCAACGCCAAACACCCGGCTGCGTCGCGACGAATCGAACCCGAAAAATATTTCCGCCGTCCCAGAAACCATATATTTTTTTATTGAAACCGGGGCCTGACAACTCTACCCATACTGTAACATCGGTATACGGATTTCTATAAGCCTGTTCAGATGTAAAGGTTAGTTCCTGCATTTCCCATACATGTATGGTAGGTTCAGCCTCACTCGCGTAAAAAATTGATGATAATGCTGCCGTTACAACCAGGTATCTGCAGAAGATTCTTAAATATGCCATGTCAAATGAGTAATCATGTTATTGAATACTAAAGGGAAGGAAAGTAATCGAGGAATGATCTTGATTACATTGAACGCATTCAGCCACTCGAGCGAATGTTTTTTTCATTGATCTTGCATGTGCACAACCGAATACAAGAGCTCAATATAATGTTTGGAAAATGACTTTCATAAAAGAATTGTGTATCTACACAAATTGAAAGTTGGCGGCAGGCGATCAGGTTTTAGCCTGAAACTGGTAGCGGCGCTTATACTGAAGAATTGGCCTTTCGATATACTCATACGATAAAGCTGCTGCCGCGATAGACACCGCCCAGCGAGCAAGGGTGACGACCACAAGATTGCCCGCGCTGTGCGGTACCCTTAACCTTTCCATTGACATAAATATGGGTAAATGATAAACGTATATTCCGTATGATCGCTTGCCCACCATAATCGTCGACATGATGTAAGTCACGATTTAGCGAGACTTTTGGCCGAGCATACAAGAAATTAACTATACCGTCTTGAGCATCCGAAGCTGATCCTTCAGTTGCTTGAGATGTTCGTATGCAGTCTTAATTTTATCATTAAATTCTTCCCGTACTTTTTCAGCATTTTGGGAGCGGGAGAAAAACTCAAGATTGTTCTGCCACAGCCCGATGTCATTTTCAATTTTGCTGATTTTCTTGCGAATAACTTGTTCCTTCTGGTAAATTTTCCGATCGGCCATAGGATCATTTCTTAAATCGCTTAGCTGATTTTCCAGGGAAATTTTTCCTTTTTCATTTTCGCTGATTCCGGGGATACTGTTAATGAATCGTTCAACAGCTTCATGATAACGGGTTCTGATGGTATTGATATCCTTGCGGGGAACAAACCCGATCGAGTTAAATTTATCCTGTAGCTCCTTCAATACATCATGCGTAGCGGTCCGCGCGGCCGCATGACTTTCCAGATCCGTGCAGATATCTTCTTTCAATTTCAAGTTTTCTGCCTGCTCGTCCTCCATTTTTCCATGCTGTGTTCTCTTCTGTTCGAAAAAAAAATCACATGCATCCTTAAATTCCTTGAAAACTTTTTCCCTGAATTTTTCAGGCACAGGACCAATCTCCTTCCATTTGATCTGAAGGTTTTTCAACTCATTTGATGTCCTATCCCACTCGTTGCTCTCACGCAGTTCAATCGCTCTTTTTACCAAATCATTTTTCAGTTGGAGATTCTGCTCGCGCTCCTCATCCAGTCTCTTGAAAAAAGCATTTTTGTTATTGAAAAATGTCTTAAACGCAGACCAGAATTTTTTATTGACTTCCTTAGCTTTCGCTCTTGGTAATCCGCCGATCACCTCCCATTGTTTTTGGATGTCAAGAATCTCCTTTGTCTTTTGGTTCCATTCTTTGATACGGTCCGACTGAAAATTTACAAATTCCTGAACCGCGTCACTCAGGTTTGCTTTGCTTCCCAGATTAACCTGTAGCTCTTGCTGTAGGTTTTGAAGATATGTATCGCGTCGTGCGTATACCGCATCCGATGCAGTCTTAAACCGCTGCCATACCGCCTCTTTATCGTCTTTTGGAACAGGACCTAAATGCTTAAATTCGTGATGCAATTCATTTAGCTCACGAATGGCATCTTTGATGATTTCAACCTCGGACAATTTCTCTGCGCGTGCACAAAGTTCGAGTTTCGCTTCAAGGTTTTTCTTGCGATCTAGTTCCTTCAGTTCAAAGTAAATACTTTGATTGTCATAAAAGCGGTCAAGCAACGCGTGGTAATTTGCCCACAATGTTTTTGCCTGCGGTCCTGAGACAGGTCCGATCGCTTTCCATTGTTTCTGAAGTTCTTTAAATCGCTCGAACTGATCCGTGGTGTCTTGTGAGTCAGAGAGCACGCGAAGTTTTTCGAGAAGTTCTTGTTTCTTCGCGAGGTTCTCGGTCTTTCGTTCTTCTTGTTGTTTGTAAAACTGCGTTTTGCGATCGCGTATAAGCTTCAGGTTGGCATCGAAAATATTGTCGTTCTCATCACCTTTAAATTCGAAATCTTCTGCAGTCCCGCCATGCTCGACAAATTTCGTCAACGCATCAGCTCTTTCCCTCTCCCGCATATCATCATAAAGCGGTTTGATTTCGCGCAGGACATTATCGACTTTCTTAAAGTTTTCATCTTTGGCCAGATCTTTAATCAAATCAGCAAGTTGTTGCTTGGTAAAATTGCTGTAGTCAACATGGTGATCATCATGTTCATGATGATCTTCTGATGCTTCATCCCGATCAGATAAATCGGCTTCGGAATGTAATCTGTTGACATGGTTTTCAGCCACTCCGGCCTCGTGCGCATGTGCCTGCTCTACTATTTTTTCTCGTTCCATTTCCATGTTCAATGTTCCATTTCTTGGCAGATAACGTAAATTTACTTAAAAAAGGCCTTAATTCAGCCTTGGATCTACAGGGTAGTTTGAATATACAGAAAATCTTCCACCCATGCTTCCCAAGGCTTTTTTCCAAATCGCAGCCGGTTCAGTATCAAATAAAAGTTCATCCGTTACAAAATCACAGACAATCCACGAATCTTCCTCCAGTTCCTTATCCAATTGCCCTTGTCCCCAGCCACTATATCCTAAGTAAAAACGTATGTCTGACGTTTTAAGTCTACCGGTATCCAATTCAACCATTAAACTTTCGAATGTACCGCCCCAGAAAATACCCTCTTGTATCTTAACAGCATTCTCCACGGGTGTGTTCCGATGCAAAAAATGAAGCGTGTCCTGCTGGACTGGACCGCCAACAAATACGATATCTTCAACTACACGAATATCTTCAATCACGTCATTCACTTTAAGAATTGAAGGTTTATTGATAACAAATCCAAATGACCCATCATCGTTGTGCTCACATAATAAAACAACGGTGCGTTCAAAATTCGGATCTGGAAGAAAAGGTTCCGAAATAAGCAACCTCCCCTTCTCTGGTTTCAGCTTGTTTTTATACTTAAAGAATTCCATGCCCAGGTGTAAAATATCAAATTTTCGCGAAACCTATCCTACTTTCAATACTTGAATAAAATACTTCGCGCTCACCTGTGCAAGTTTTATTTCTTTGTTAATCTTTTGATCAAATTGCAAGCGTATGCATGACTTATCAAAACTACGTAGCGAATATTCAAAGGCGTCGCTGGATGTTTCTACTATACTGTCTGACCCTATCAAGCAATTTGAGAAGTGGTTTCAGGAAGCAGTTGAAGCCAAGGTCCTCGAGCCAAATGCTATGAACTTGTCAACCATAAGTGTTAATAACAGGCCAGCCTCGAGAATTGTTTTACTAAAAGGTATTGAACATGAAATGTTCCTTTTCTATTCTAACTATCAAAGCACAAAAGGAAAAGAACTCCATCAAAATCCTGCGTGTGCCTTAACATTTTTTTGGCCAGAATTAGAAAGGCAAGTCAGGATTGAAGGCATAGCGGAGCGGGTGGACGATAAACGCTCAGAACAATATTTTCAAAGCAGACCGCGCGGTTCCCAAGTTGGTGCCTGGACTTCTCCTCAAAGCTCCATTATTGAAAATCGCGCGATATTGGAAGAACGTGCTAAGCAAATTGAAAAGAGATTCGAAGGTTTAGCAGTCCTTCCTAAACCAAACCAATGGGGAGGCTACCAGGTGGATGCTCAAATGATTGAGTTCTGGCAAGGACGACCGAACCGCCTACACGACAGAATACAATTTTTTAAGATAGAAAACGCTTGGGAGGTCCATCGGCTGGCGCCGTAAAGTTTCTAGTTTCTGGTTTCTAGTTTGAAGTTCGGTGTAGTCGGAATCTGGCTGATTGTTGATTATTGAGTGTAGAATATTGAGTGTTACATTCCGGACAATACCCAAATAATCAATAATCAATAATCAATAATCAATAATCAATAAATCAATATTCAATTTAAGCGCAGCGTTTAGCGCAAATCAAAGAGTGAATTGACCCCCAGATACCGGCGGGTTGTAAATCCTTCGCCATACTTTGAACCGATTGCATAACCCCAATCGCTGGCGCGTGCTTCAATCATTTTTATGAATCCCGGCCTGGATATATAAGTTTCTGTTTCGCTATTTTGGGGATCATAAAACTGCGACTTGAAAGCTTTGAGAGCCTCAATCTTGATGTCCCAGTAATCCGAAACGTCCACAATGAAATCCGGTTCGATGTATAAACTCTGTATGTAGTGATAGACTACCCCCGGTCTCCAGGGGGCTTGCTTTTTTCCGTTTTCATCCAGCGTTTCAATCCTGACAAGGCCTGAAAGGAAGCAGGCATCATAAGCAAGAGAGGCTCCTCTCCCATGATCAATGTGGCGATCATAAACTGCGTTTGCCAATACTATTGAAGGTTGATATTTTCGAATTGTACGAATGACAGCTAGCTGGTGCGTTGCATCGTTCTCAAAAAATCCGTCGCGGAGGCCCAGATTTTCGCGAACAGAGACACCCAAAACCTTTGCGGCAGCTGCCGCTTCGGCGGCTCTTATTTCTACGGTTCCGCGCGTACCCAATTCACCTTTTGTAAAATCGACGATGCCGACTTTGTGTCCCATGGCAACATGGCGTGCAATGGTGCCTGCACAACTAATCTCTGCATCGTCGGGGTGAGCAGCAAGAACGAGAATGTCAAGTTTCATCTACTAGTTTCCGGTTCCAAGTTTGAAGTTTAGCGCGCGGCGATCGGTTCTTGCACGTCGGCGTGTTCCTTAGCTACAAGAAATTTTTCAGCATCGAGCGCACCCATACATCCCGTACCGGCTGCAGTGACGGCCTGCCGATAAACTTTGTCAGCTGCATCGCCCACTGCAAATACACCTTCAACATTTGTCTTCGTCGTTCCGGAATCACTTTGATGTAACCGGTCTCATCCATGTCGATGTACTTCTTGAAGATATCGGTGTTAGGTTTGTGTCCAATCGCCAGGAAAGAATCCTTGGATCGGAATAATACTTTTCTCCCCGGTTTTATTGTTGACCACGCGAACGCCAGTAACTCCGTTATCGTCACCTAGAATTTCGTCCGTTTCCGTGTTCCAATGAATTTCAATATTGGCCGTCTTCTCAACACGTTGCTGCATGATCTTCGAAGCACGCATTTCATCTCGTCGTACGATCAGGTGAACTTTTGTACAAAGGTTTGCAAGGTACGTTGCTTCTTCTGCAGCAGAATCACCAGCACCAACAACAGCTACCTCCTTACCGCGGTAGAAGTATCCATCGCAAACTGCACAGGCAGAAACACCTTTGTTATTAAATTTTTCTTCCGAGGGAATGCCAAGATATTTGGCCGTCGCGCCGGTTGCAATGATCACAGCGCCCGCGGTCACTTCGTCTTTTTCATCAACGGTCACTTTTAACGGATACCCGGAAAAGTCAACGGACGTTACCATGCCATAACTGACCTTAGTTCCGAATCGTTCAGCCTGCTTCTGCAAGTCGATCATCATCTGCGGCCCATTGATACCATCGGGATAACCTGGAAAATTCTCAACATCATTCGTGATTGTCAGCTGACCGCCCGGTTGTGCGCCCGTATAAAGCACGGGTTTTAGTCCTGCGCGTGCTGCATAAATAGCTGCCGTATATCCGGCAGGTCCGGAACCGATGATGAGTACTTTTACTTCTTCTTTTGACATGAGATATAAGGTTTGCTTATCAAACAAAATAAAAGGTCTCGGAATTCGAGACCCTTAAAATATCCTGTAATTATCCAATTAATTAACCGAGGTAAGGTTTTAAAGCTTTACTTCTGGAGGTATGACGTAATCTTCTGATTGCCTTTTCTTTAATCTGGCGAACGCGTTCGCGGGTCAGGTTGAACTTCTCGCCGATCTCCTCCAGGGTCATGGAATGTTCGCCATTAAGGCCGAAGTAAAGTGTAATAACATCTGCTTCACGCTGCGTCAACGTAGACAACGCGCGCTGAACTTCTCTGCGCAGCGAGTCATTCATCAATCCTGAATCAGGTGTTTCTTCGCTGTCATTTTCCAGCACATCCAGCAAACTGTTTTCTTCACCCTGAACGAAAGGAGCATCCATGGAAACATGGCGTCCGGAGATCTTCATGGTATCCACAACTTCTGCCGTGGTTACATCCAGTACTTCCGCCAAGCTCTTCCGGAGAAGGTTCACGTTCATACTTTTGTTCCAGTTCAGAAAACGTTTTTGAAATTTTATTCAAGGATCCTACCCGGTTCAGCGGAAGACGAACAATACGAGATTGTTCTGCCAACGCCTGAAGAATAGACTGACGAATCCACCATACGGCATAAGAGATAAATTTAAAACCACGTGTTTCATCAAAACGTTGAGCCGCTTTGATCAAGACCGAGGTTACCTTCATTGATAAGATCACCCAAAGACAAACCCTGATTCTGATATTGCTTTGCAACAGAAACAACGAAACGAAGATTGGCCTTAGTCAGTTTTTCCAACGCTATCTGATCACCTTCCTTAATACGTTTTGCCAACTCCACTTCTTCATCCGGTGTAAGCAGGTCAACCTTTCCAATTTCCTGGAGGTACTTATCCAGTGACTGGCTTTCACGGTTGGTAATTTGTTTACTGATCTTAAGCTGTCTCATCCTCTAAAAAATATGACGTTTCGTTTATTGTAACAATATAATGTCTAAATATAGTTCTGTCAATTAAACTTCATAACGATTATTCCGTGGGAGTTGTTTCCTTTTTCGGCGGTCTTGGCAGTAACACTTTTCTTGAAAGACGGAATTTTCCAGTCTTTTTATCTACTTCGATCAGTTTCACTTTTACTTCCTCGCCTACTTCAAGAACACCTTCCATAGTTTCGAGGCGTTCCCATTTGATTTCGGAAATATGTAACAAGCCATCTTTGCCTGGCATGAATTCAACAAACGCGCCAAATGGCATGATCGATTTCACTTTTCCGTCATAAACCTCTCCAACTTCAGGAATAGCAACGATTCCTTTGATACGCCTTACCGCAGCTTCCATTACATTCTTGTTGGTTGCGAAGACGTTTACAACACCCTTATTGCCAACTTCTTCAATAACAACGGTTGCTCCAGTTGTATTCTGAATATCCTGAACGACTTTTCCACCAGGGCCGATTACCGCACCGATCATTTCTTTTTCAATGATAACGGTTTCAGCACGTGGAGTCTGAGGCTTCAGATCAGGACGAGGAGCTGATAGCGTCTTCTTCATTTCATTGAGGATATGAAGTCTTCCTTCTTTTGCCTGAAGCAATGCCTCTTTCAATACTTCGTATGTCAGACCATCTACTTTCAAATCCATCTGGCAAGCAGTAATACCTTTTTCCGTTCCCGTTACTTTGAAGTCCATATCACCGAGGTGATCTTCATCGCCAAGAATATCAGAAAGGATCGCATACTTACCAGTCTCGCTATCGGAAATCATACCCATAGCAATTCCGGATACTGGACCTTTTACCGGAACACCTGCATCCATCAATGCAAGTGAACCTGCACAAACAGTAGCCATTGAAGAAGATCCATTCGATTCAAGAATATCGGAAACAATACGGATGGTGTAAGGATTTTTTTCATCCGGAGGAAGCACTTGTTTCAATGCGCGAATGCAAGATTACCGTGACCAACTTCTCGTCTTCCAGGTCCGCGGTTAGGTTTAACTTCGCCGGTAGAAAAGCCTGGGAAATTATAATGAAGAATAAACTTGCTTGAACCTTCGATCATCGCACCATCAATCATCTGCTCATCGAGCTTTGTGCCCAGCGTTACAGTAGTCAATGATTGTGTTTCACCGCGGGTAAATACGGCAGATCCATGAGGTGAAGGAAGATAATCAACTTCACACCATATCGATCTGATTTCCTTGGTCTTACGACCATCTAAACGAACACCTTCATTAAGAACCAAATCACGTGATGCCTTCTTCTGAATATCGTGATAATAATGCTTAACAAGGTCTTTATTGACCGTTGTGTCTTCCGGAAGTGCTTCGAGATAGTCGTCAACGATCTTAGAAAATGCTTCAGATCTTACTTTTTTACTTGCATTGAGTTCGCGTGCGTGCTGCATAGACTTTATCATAGATCAGCTTCCAAAGTTCTTCGCGCAAGGTCTCATCATTTTCTTCGTGACTGTAGGTTCGTTTTACTGTTTTTCCGACGGCCTCGCGTTAGTTCGATCTGAAGCTTGCACTGTACCTTGATCGCTTCATGCGCAGTCTTCAATGCTTCGAGCATATCATCTTCACTCACCTCTTTCATCTCACCTTCTACCATCAGAATGTTTTCGATAGATGCCGCAACCATAAGATCGATGTCGGCTCGTTTCTTTTCCTCCATTGTTGGATTGATCACGAATTTTCCGTCGACACGGGCTACACGTACTTCTGAAATTGGACCATTGAAAGGAATATCAGAAACAGCCAAAGCAGAAGACGCTGCAAATGCTGCAAGCGCATCAGGCAATGCTTTTTCATCACCGGAAATCAGGTAAATCATCACTTGTGTTTCCGCATGATAATCATCTGGGAAAAGAGGACGTATGGCACGATCAACCAAGACGGCTAATGAGCACTTCGTAATCCGAAAGTTTGCTTTCGCGTTTCATAAAGCCGCCAGGTACTTTTCCGGTGGAGGCAAATTTTTCCTGGTAGTCAACAGAAAGGGGTAAAAAATCCGTTCCTTCTTTGCCTCCAGAGAAGAAACAACGGTGGCCAATATCATCGTATTACCCATTCGTAATACAACAGATCCATCGGCCTGGCCGTGCAAGTTTACCGGTCTCAATCGTTATTTCGCGACCATCGGGCAGCTTACAAGTTTTGGTAATTACAGTAGGTTTCATAAAAATGAGTGATTAAAAGGTAGGCTAATAGCATGGTCTTACCTCGTGTTAAAATGCAAAAAGGGAACCTTTGTTGGGTTCCCTTCGGGGAATGTTTAGTGAATTATTTTCTCAGATCCAGGTCGGCTAGGATCGCCCTGTACCGTTCGATGTTTGTGTTCTGGAGGTAATTCAGCAGCTTTTTACGCTTACCAACCAGTTTCATCAGACCTTGCTGGGTAGAAAAGTCCTTCTTGTTTAGTTTTAAATGGGCCGTCAAGTGATTGATCCGATGGGTAAAGAGGGCAATCTGTGACTCTGCAGAACCAGTTTCTTCTTTTTTCTTACCAAATCCGTGTTTTGTGAACAGGTCTTGTTTGATTTCTGTAGTCAAATACATCTCAAAAATGTTTTTTTCTTATTTCAGGGGGCAAAGGTAAGCCAGAAACCGCCTATTTCCAAGGATTTGTGACTATCATTTTCAACAGAGTTCTACGCAATTCCGGAACGTACCCGCCTTTTCTGCGCCAGCCATTGTTTCACCTTATCCAGGACTACCCGATAAAAATCGGCCTCAAATAACCGGGCGTCGATCCGGGCCTGACGCAGGAACATCAGCCCGACAGCCAATAGAATCCAATCAGCTACCCACACACCGACGGCCACGCTTACGGTCTCTTGCTTGGCAAGCTTCTCCCCTTGCATGGTAATGACATAATAAATAATAAAGAAAAATATGGATACCAGGAACGGCACGCCAAGTCCACCTTTTTTAATGATCGCGCCCAGTGGCGCGCCGATGAGGAACATGGCAATGCAGGCAAAAGAGCTTGCTAAAATCTTATGCCACTGAATTTCAAATATCGCCAGCTCCTTTCGGAAATTATCGATCGAAAGATTCGCGTTCATAACCTGGCTTTTTACCTGCCTCGCCAAATTTGTAGCGCCTTGAACGGTTTCACGAGTTAAAGGTATATTAAGAATACTATCAACTTTTGCACGACGTGCAGAATCGGTGACGACTTTTACGTTCGTTTGAGAAGGGTTGCATGGGTTTGCAGATTTTTCTTGTCAAGATGCTGACGCTTTACAGACGCGCTGGTGATTTCTTTCCTCAACAACTTTGATTTTTTAATCTCAACGGAATCTTTGCGGACCACAGCCTGATTTTTATTTGTAAGCGTGTCTTTTCTCATACGATCGCGATAAGGAATTTTTGCGACCGAGTCCCGAAAAAGTTTTTGTTTATAAACTTCCTCAGGCATGACAAGCGAATCCTTTTTCATATAAAAGCTGAAATAGGTTGGCTTGTACAAATAGTGATTGAGTCGCTGCGACAGCACTTCCCTTTCGACTGAGTCTATGTCCATGTCCAACTCCGAAAGGTTACGCATGATCCGGTTGCCCTGAAACCACTTTTTATCGGTGGTTTGTAATTGGAATGACGATAGGTCGAAGACTACCTGCATTTTGGAGAACTTCGTCTTCGTCAACGATTCAGCGTTACCGTTTTTTCCTCCCATATCTTTTTGTTCCTGACAACCCTTCGCTATAGTCATATCCATTAAAAAGTTCGAACTTCAGATACCTTTCGTTTAAAACCGTATACATTCGTCCTGAATCTGCAACCATCACCTTCTTATTTCCATCGTTTTGCCTGTGGTCGTAGACGATGACACCTTTTAGCGCAGCGTCATCATCCGGAAATTTTTTATCAACCTTTATACTGATGTCATCGATACCGTTGTAAAACGCTCCTTCCCGTAAATCGAGCGCAGGCTTTTTTTGTTTGATATCATATAACAAGCTGTACGCTTCCAGCGCGGCTTTGGGAACGAGATTGTTGTTTGCGTAGAAAGCAATAGCCGTCAGGATGAGTACAAACAAAAATATAGGCACGAGAACCCGGACCAATGAAACTCCCGCGCTCTTGATGGCAGTCAACTCAAAATGCTCACCAAGGTTTCCAAATGCGATCAATGAAGAAAGAAGCACCGCCAAAGGCATTGCAGTAGGAACCGTAAAAATGGCAAAATAGAAAAACAATTGTCCGAGAATTAAAGTGTCCAGACCTTTTCCGATGATGTCATCGAAATACTTCAACATGTTAATGTTTAGAAGGATGAAGACCACGACAAAAAATGTGATAAGAAACGGACCAATGAATGCGTCAAGAACAAGTTTGTCGATTTTCTTCATAGCGGTGTCGAAGTGTTGAGGTGCGAGGCGCTGATATCATGTCCAAGTGCAAAATGCCTTACGCAGGCCAGAAACCTATTCACCTTCGAAAAATTTCTCAAAAATAGGGCCAATGATAAAATGAACGGCAAGATGTTTCAGAAAATAATCACCCGCCTACGATTTTTCGCAGCAACTCAATGAGGCCATCCCACAAGGAATGCAGTTCTCTTTGATCGTCAAAATCAGAATAGTCCGAAGATCTTCAGATAAGTCGATTGCGTTAACTCATTAAAGTCCAAACGCAGTTCCACAGTATGACGGGTCATTTTCATCTTCCTTATTTTCGGGTAGAAACTCAAATCTTACAAAGTGATTGGTCCGGAAGGCGACCAGTTTCGCACGATGTTCCTCATTATCCCAGAAGAAAGTGAATGACTTATCGTTATTGTTGATGGTAACGTCATCGGCAAACCATTCTGAAGCCCACTGGCAGTCTGTATATAAGGATACAACATCTTTATGGATGCGTGGACCTCATAATCAGCAGTGAATAACTTCTTTTTGGATGTACTAAGTGTTGCCATTTTTTTCTTAGGTGCTTTAATTTATACCATTTTAAGGATTATGACAATAGCCAGGCACAATGAATTTCGAAATGCTGCAAGTTAGAAGCAACAGGCCACTAGCCGCAAGTTTCAAGCAAGTCGCTTGCTGCTTGAAGCTTGTAGCTGACAAGTTAAAGCTTCACATGGCCGAAACCAGTCGCTCAAATAATGTTTGTTAAATTCTGACGAAGCTCTAACTTGAATGTCCATCACGATAAAGCAAACAAAGCAATTGTAACATGACTAATAGAAGAAAATTCATTCAGCAAACTGCACTTGGATTTGCCGGCCTTACGGTCAGCCAATACGCATTATCAAACATTCTCGTTCAAAAGAAAAAAGAAAAGCTGGGGGTCGCGCTGGTAGGGCTTGGTTATTATAGCACTGACCTTCTTGCTCCGGCGTTGCAGTTAACACAAAAGTGCTTCTTAGCAGGAATTGTCACCGGAACTCAGGAAAAAGCGGAAAAGTGGAAACAACTTCACAACATTCCTGATAAAAATATTTACAACTACCAGAATTTCGATTCGATTGCGAACAATGACTACATTGATGTGACTGACATTGTGCTGCCACCCTCAATGCATGCCAAATATAACATTCGTGCACAAAAGCAGGAAAACACGTATGGTGTGAAAAGCCGATGGCAATGACTGAATTGGAGTGCAAAAACATGATCGATGCGTGCAAGAAAAACAAAGTAAAGCTCGCGATCGGGTACCGCTTACATCATGAACCCAACACCCAACGGATCATTCAAATTCGGAAAGAACTCGTTTATGGAAAAGTACTCAGTGCATCGGCTGCCGCGGGGTACCGCGATGACCGTACGACGCATTGGAAACAAAAGAAAAGTCTCGGTGGAGGCGCTATGTACGACATGGGGGCCTATCCTTTAAATGCCGTGCGTTATGCTACCGGCTTAGAGCCCATCGCCGTTACTGCCAGAGCCTCTACAACCCGACCAGAGATCTATACTGAAGTGGAAGAGACGATGAACTTCGATCTTGAATTTGCTGGTGGAGTAACTGCGGCCTGTGAAACGACCTTCGGCCGCGGAATCAATACTTTGGAAACAAAATTCGCCAACGGTTCGTATAAGCTCGAACCTTTCCAAAGTTACAGTGGTCTCCAAGGCGTTACAAGTGATGGAAAGGTACTTAACGCAACCATTCCTAGCCAGCAGGCAAAACAAATGGATGAAGATGCGATTTCCATTATGAACGGAGCGCCAATGCTTGTGCCGGGTGAAGAAGGATTAAAGGATATCAGAGTTGTCGAGGCTATTTACAAATCCGTGGCGCAGAAGCAGCGGGTGAAGATTGGTTAGGTGTGAGATGTAAGATGTGAGATGTTAGATGTAAGATGTAAAAAGTAAGTAGTAAAATGTGAATCGTGTCTATGGCTCCAGGTGACGATTAGGTGATCGGTTATCAGGTAATCGGTAATCGGTGCCGGTAGGATGGCTCACAGATTATGGCAAACAATTATTGGTGGTCAGGTAATCGGTGCTCTCCGTAATAGAATGTACATAGGCCCTGCGCGCCGTGACCCTGCGGTAAAGGGAGGCAGCTATCACTCAAATAAATTGCCAACCGCACCATTATTCTCACAAGAAAAACTGATTTCTATAAATGCATTTCACTCAACGGGTGCAAGATTATTTAAAAAAAGCGCAAAGTCTACTATATTCTCCTACGAAGAGCTTATCACTTCTTACCAACCACTTCTTACCAACTACATTTTACCGACTTCATTTTCCTACGAAGGGCCACCGATTACCGATTACCGAACACTGATTACTATTTAGGGTAGTCCGGTGACTTGCAGTCGATATTCTAGTGTGATGAATCTAGTTCATGCAAAAATTCCTGGAGGTCCAATGGCTTGGTAAACATGTCGATAGAACCGTCTGGCTTTAAGGGCCACAAATTCCTTGGTCTATCCCAGTATAACTCTACTCCGTTACGATCAGGATCATTAAGATATAGCGCTTCTGAAACACCATGATCCGACGCTCCCGTGAACGGATAATTTGCGTCAGATACACGTCTAAAAATAAAGGCAAGATCTTTTCTGGTGGGATATAAAATAGCGGTATGATATAATCCCGCGGAATTGATTGGAGCCGGTCCTGCACCTTTGCTATGCCAGGTGTTTAGTCCAATATGGTGATGATATCCGCCGGCAGAGATAAATGCGGCTTGATCCCCGTAAGTCGTCACCAACTCAAAACCGAGGAGATCACAATAAAATGCCAGTGAACGGTCAAGATCCGAGACTTTCAAATGTACATGTCCAATTCTGGTTTGCGTTGGTATAATATATTCCTTAGTCATAATTCAAATTTACGCACGAAAACTACGACGTTCCTCAAGGGATTATTGTTTGTTGATTATTGATTATTGATTATTGAGTGTTTTAAATATTCAATAATCAATATGCAAAGTCAAGGCCGAATTATCGGGAAACACACAATACAATGACAGTTAATCAAGGGGAAAATAATTCTAACTGAGCGATGGAGGCATTAGATTGGTTTGCCCTTTTTCAATTCCATGGCGGTGATCCTCAGAATATCCTTATCAGTAAGAGGCTTAACCAAGAAGTCGAACACATTTTTGTTGGCGTAAGACCGTTCCTTGTCGCGGTCATCGATGGAAGACGAAAGAATACAAACCCTCACCCGGTCTTTGACTTCGAAGCTAAGATTGTCAAACATCTCGAGGAACTCCCATCCACTCATGCTCGGCATATGAATATCAAGCAAAAGCAGTGCTAGGTATCCTGTGTGCGTGGCAAATTCGTTCTGAAAGAACTCGAGTGCATTTTCGGGATTGACAAATGCCCTGACATCGGTTTGGCCCAATGTCATCTCGATGGTCAACTTGCAGATCAAGTTGTTCATCGGGTCGTCATCAATCAAAACGAACTGTGACGGGGATTTCATTCCTATAAATATAAATAAAATCCTTTCGAATATTCACCGGTCATTTGTGAAGACCAAAACTTATTTTGCCCAGGTTTAAGTTGGTTATGGACCCTGGATCACCTCCAAAATCTATCCAAGGTAACAAGCAATGTTTGGCCAACCCTGGCGACGGTAATGGATTGCTCCAATGTAACCTGACAACACTTATAAATCCAGGCGGCGGCAAGCAACCGTTGGGGTATCCGATGAAGAAGCGTTTTCATCACAACGACGACGAATCAACAATCATAAATGGAACCTTACAATCAACATTTGCGTACGCCGCTGCATTTGGTCCCGAATCAGCAAATGCCCAACACCACAGCCAGATCAAATAGGTATGGCCGGACTTCATCTTAAAATGATTCTCGCCTATTCGAGTATTTTGAAAATAAAAGTCATCGCCGCCCCCACTTATTTCCAGATCGGATCGACCACCGGACTGATTCCATAGACCTCGTGCTCATCCTTTATCAAAACCCCCGCCGATGCATCATAGATTGTAACGCCCAGCCCGCCCTGCGATGCGGCATAACCACCGCCTTCGCTGATAAAATTCGACCAGGAGTACGACACCGGACAGTGCGCATTAAACCGAACCCATATGTCCGACCTCGAAGAAAAAAACACGCCGACCCCGGAAGCCCCATAACCATTGCCAACCGGAAACGATTTAAACGATCCCGATAGCTTATTTGCGCTGGAGAAGGAGACAAAGCTGTTTGTCCATTCACTGTCGTACGGTGGAACTATAATTTCGAATCCGGGCTGTATTGAAAAAAGAAATTTGTTTTTCCGATGGCGTTTGAGTCTTTAGGTCCGCCAGCTCAGTAAATTTTTGAAGATGAAATTTGCGCAATTCTTCAAACGCCGACCCATCCTTTCGTTCTGAATCAAAATTTATGGTTCCGTCCAAAATGCTGCGTTGTCCTGATTTGAATTCCTCAAAGGCATGTTTCAGGTAGCACTCCATTTTCTGCTCCATGAAAGTCGCGGCTGCGTTCAGTACTTTAATTTCAGGTAATTCACCACGGACCTTCAGTTCGATCTGGGAATCAATGGTTACAATATCTTCTAAGGATGAATAGCTCTCGTCCTGATGATTCAAAGGTGATACCGTATCTGTGTGATATTTCGGATATTCAAATGCAATAGTTTCCATAACATCTTTTTCGTTAAGGCTTAATGTAATTCGGGTAAATTGTAACCCAATTGGTCTATCCCTGTTTGCAGTTACGATCTCAACAGGCGCCCTGGATTTGGGTAGGACGAAAAATAAGAATATGGATATTGAATCGACTTTTTTTACCACGGAGGCTCGGAGCCGCGGAGGGTCGAAAAGGTTGGTCAAGGGATGGACTTGACCCCATTCATCTCCTCTCCTCCTTTGTGGCTAGAGACTCAGTGTTGGCTACCATAGTAACAACAGGAGAAGGAAAAGATTGTGCGAGCACTCAGATGAATAGCGGCTTTATCAGTCACTCGTGTCAAAGGGTTACGAGTATAGTAGTATGACTTCCCTGGACTGAATTCAAAGAAATTTTCCCGCCTAATTTCTCAACAGTTTCTTTTACAATGTACAATCCCAGTCCGGAGCCTGTTGACTGTAAAGTGGCTCTGAAGAACATTTCGAAGACCTTCCCTTGATTTTCTTTGGCGATACCGATACCATTGTCTTTGATCTGAATGCTATTGGACCCATTCGAGTTGTCGTAGGTTATCTCAATAATCGATGGTGATGCGTCATTGTTTTTATATTTCAGCGCATTGGATATCAGGTTACTCAAAATGATTTTCAGTCGCAGATAATCCGATGTGATAAGTGCAGTCTTCTGATAGTTCTTGACAATTTTTACATTGTCAGAGTGGAATGGATATTTAAGTTCATCGAGAACTTCTTCAATCAATTCATCAAAAATGATCTCCTGCTTAGTCAGGGCGTGACCCATATTTCGTGAAAACTGCGTCAGACTATTAATAACGCCTTCCAGCTTCATGACGCTCTTTTGCATGTGTTCAAGATGATTGAACAAGCGCTTCGTTCTTATTCTCCAACCGGGTAAGCTGAATCAATCCTAGAATTGATTTCAACGGCGCACTTAAATCATGAGACGCGCTGTACACGAACCGATCAAGTTCCTGGTTTGCTTTTACCAGCTTGATCGTTCGCTCATGAACTCTTTCGTCGAGTTGATTATTGATCGTAATCAATTCCTCATGCGCAGACTTCAATTGATTGTTAATAATTTCTACTTTGCCTTTCTGTTCTACCAAATCCTTCAGCGCGCGTGTCAACTCCTCATTTGTGGTTCCTATTTCCTCCTGCTTTTGCTGAAGTTCGCGTATAAGGCCCCGAAGCTGTGAAGTCCTATCATTCACCCGTGCTTCAAGTTCAATATTCTTCTTCCACAATTGCCGTTCCCGCGCATGTATCACCAAGTAAACGGCAGCAACAAACGAGATGACAAAGAGTACTCTGAACCACCATGTTTTCCAAAATGGAGGCAATACTATGATCTTTAAAACTTTCCCATCGACGGGCCAAATTCCATCGCTGTTTGACGCCTTCGCATGGAACAAGTACTCACCTGGGTCAAGGTTTGTATAGGTGGCAGTATGTCTGATTTCCAACAAAATTCCAATGTGATTCCAATCCCTCCAACTTATAGGCGTACTGAATTTTATCCGGCATCAAATAATTCAAGGCAGCAAATTCAAGCGTAAATACGGAAGATGCATATGGCAGCGTAATCTCATCGAGTTGCATGATGTGTTTCGGAAGAACAGAATCTTCATCTCCCACCGAAACAGGTTTATTAAATACGCGAAGTCCTGTTATAAAAACCGGCGGAATATAGTCGCTTTGCTGAATGCTATCGGGAATGAAGGCATTAAAACCATTTGTGCCTCCGAAAAGCAATTCGCCACTACGTGTTTTGTATGCACCATATCTGGAAAATTCGCCATCCTGTAATCCGTCGCTCTTATCGTAGTTGATGAATGTTTCATTCTCCGGATCATACTTCGATATGCCTTTCGTCGTTCCGATCCAAAGAAAGCCATGGCTATCCTCGATAATAGATTTGATTTGATCAGTAGCCAGACCGTGCCTGGTATCAAACGATTTTGCTGTTCTGTTTGACAACGTGAATTTGGTCAATCCGCCCGAGGTAGCAATCCAGATATTTTTCTTGCTATCTTCAAAGATGTGATTGATAAGTTTTGACTGTAGAAAAAGCGAGTCGCTGCCGTTCAATCCAAACCGTCGAAAGATGCCCTTGTTTATATTTTCTTTTTTCATCAAGTTTACGCCGCTGTCTTGCGTTCCTACCCAAATATTTCCCTCGCTATCCACCAGTATAACGGGTGTAATATTGCTGCTTATGCTTGGGATTTGTCGGATCGTTAAGGTAAGTTCTGACTTGCTCGGTCTTCGTATCAATTTTGCTGATCCCACCGCCATAGGTAGAAGCCCAAACGTTTCCTTCGGAATCTTTGGTCAGGTAAAAAACACTCCTCAGGTTTGGATTGTCAGGATCGATTTGTCGGAACGTCTTGGTCTTTCTATCCAAGACATTAATTCCCCCCTGCCAGGTGCCAACCCACAGGATCCCCTTAACTTCACAAATGGTTAAGACCGCGTTCGACCTGATGCTTCGGTGGGTCACCCGCGTCATACTCATAAGGCGATGTAATTTCTCGTTTTCGATCAAAAAATTTAGTCCTCCACCATCAGTCGCGATCCAAAGATTTCCGTCTTCCTCTTCATAAAATGCGCGCACGATGTCATTGCTCATGCTCGCTCCGCCAAGAGAGGATTTATAGTAGTGATCAAACTTTGTTATGTTCTTGTCGATAACATCAATCCCGTTCAGCGAACTCCCCAACCAAATCCGACCTGACATCCTCATAAATACACCAATAAGAGTTGCTGGAAATGCTGAAAGGATTTAGGGGTCCGGCATGTAACAAAAGAAGACGTCATCCTTTTCATCGTACAAGTTCAGTCCTCCATTTTCATTGCATGACCAAACGTTGTTTTGGCGATCCACAAACAGCATGCGGGGATCGTCATTGCCAAGAGAGTTGGGATTTTTTGGATTGTGTTTATAGTGAACAAATTACGGATGCTCCATCGTTAACCATTCCGTCGACGCCCCAAAAATTTGTCGCTATCCAAACATTCTCTTTCTGATCGATAACAATAGACGCAATGTAATTGCCAGAAACACTTTCCTTGTTGTTGGGATCATGTCTGAAGTGAGTTACCTCCTTCGTCCTGGTGTTTAATTTTTTAAACCCTCGTTTAGTGTCCCGATCCAAAGAATATTATCCTTGGCGGGGCAAATCGCAGTAAGATTGGTAGTCTCTAAGGGGATTGCCGGTGGCACGTGAAAGAAAGGGATAAAAGTTTGTCCCTTTTCATCAAAGAATGAAAGCCCTGAACGTTGACCAGACACCCACAGTGTGCCATTGCTGTCTTCAGCAATTTCTTTTATCCTGTTCGTATTTACATCCAGGGGATTTGCAAAATCGTTAGGTGTTTCAAAACGAGTGAAATTATCTCTGTCCCGATCGTACCGTGCAACCCCATCGTGAGTACCAACCCAGAGATTTCCGTGTCTGTCTTCAAACAATTCCTCAACTCTGCTATCCGGAATGCTGGTAGTGTCTTTTGAAGTGACGAAAAGATCGATACTCTTCACCTTTAAATCTGTGAAGGCCGCCAAGGTGCCAACCCAAAAAAAGCCATAACTTGATCTTGAAAAATTGTAAAGACCTGATTATTGCTCAGCTCGCGATTAACATGCAAAAACTTAAAGT